>NZ_JAMBNR010000029.1 GCF_023715205.1 Mesobacillus maritimus | reverse complement strand
GGGCTCTAACGCACCATAGTTAAGCGACCTTCCTCTCCCAGCCGTAGAATCAGTATTGACGGTTCTTAACCATTTTCATTCTCTGTGGTGAAGCGCTGATTTTTGCGCTTCATGGATGGCTAACGGGGACCTATCCCCAATACCAAGTAGAACCAATCAATATTATAAGTTATCCAGTTGGCCTACAAAAAGCTTACCAAGTAGAGCTTGAAACGTTTACAGATTTTCAAAGAGGTGCAAGTTTTTCGGCAAGTAACCCATTGATTCACAATACTTTTTTATGGGCGATATCAAATGAACAAGCATCAGCCAAGCGGTTAAGTTCGTTAAATGAGGATGTATCCTTTCACGGAAGAGATTCCGGAGGTAAGCCATTTGTAGTCGATATAGAAGAAGCAACGAAGGATAATCATACATTCCGAACAGCAATCTGGACAGGAGAACATTTACAAGTAACATTAATGAGCATTAATGTTGGGGAAGACATAGGTCTAGAATTACACCCCGATGTGGATCAATTCTTGCGTGTAGAACAAGGGCAAGGCTTAGTTAAAATGGGAGACCGTAAAGATGTGTTAGATTTTCAAGCAGAAGTTTCGGATGATTTTGCAATCATGATTCCTGCGGGGAAATGGCATAATTTAATTAATACGGGAAATGAACCATTAAAACTATATAGCATTTATGCACCACCAGAGCATCCATTCGGAACGGTTCATCAGACAAAAGCAATTGCGATGGCCGCTGAAGAGGCTCATCATTAATTTAAGCTACAAAATGAGTTTTAAATCTTCCTGTCCTTAGACCCTTTTATAAAAAACGCTCAGAATGGAATGTACTGAACACTCATTGGGTCTACAATGATTCATTCAGCTCAACCTATTCTGAGCGTTTATTGAAAATTTTATATAAAACCAAGGACCGGATGAGGGACATACGCCTCTTCTAAAAACGAAATTTCTTCAGCTGACAATTTCACTTCTAAAGCATCCACAGCATCTTTTAAATGGGAGATTTTTGTTGCTCCAATAATTGGTGCTGTGACAGGTTCTTTATGCAAAACCCAGGCAAGAGCGACTTGTGCTCGGGGTAGCTCACGCTTTGCAGCTAATTCCGCTACTCGTTCGACGACGATTCGGTCACTTTCCGCCGTTTTCGCATACAAATGTTTTCCAAACTCATCCGTTTCTGAACGTGCAGTTGTCTGTTCCCAATCTCGTGTCAACTTTCCTCTAGCAAGCGGACTCCAAGGAATTACCCCAATTTTTTCTTCTTTGCAGAGCGGAAGCATTTCTCGTTCTTCTTCCCGGTATAAAAGATTCAAGTGGTTTTGCATTGATACAAAGCGGGTCCAGCCATTCTTTTCGGCAATATGTTGAGCTTTTAGAAACTGCCAAGCATACATAGAAGAAGCACCTATATATCGTGCTTTTCCCGCCTTAACTACATCATGCAAAGCTTCCATTGTTTCTTCAATTGGTGTATTAGGATCCAAACGATGAATTTGATATAAATCAACATAATCTGTACCTAGCCGTTTCAGGCTGTGATCAATCTCATTCATAATGGCTTTTCGTGACAAACCAGCTCCATTAGGTCCCTGATGCATTCTTCCATGAACCTTGGTTGCGATGACCACCTCATCGCGATTAGCCATTTCCTTCAACGTCCGCCCGACGATTTCTTCACTCGTGCCATCGGAATAAACATTGGCTGTGTCAAAAAAGTTAATGCCAAGTTCTAAAGCTTTTTTAATCATTGGCTTACTTTCGTCTTCATTTAACACCCATTGATGATTCCCACGCTCTGGATCCCCAAAGCTCATGCATCCAAGGCAAAGTCGTGACACATCCAACCCAGTATTCCCTAATTTTACATAGTCCAAATCTTCGCACCCACTTCCAACATTTAAATGAATTAGTTCTTTTTCTATTTCTCCCTCAACTTACAATATCCTCCAGATTATAAAAAAAGAGCATCAACTACTAACAAATATGTATGATATGGAATGTGGTGATGGAAGAAATAGTTAATCTTTCAACCATTATCAAATGTCAAATCCTGTTTGCTTGAATGGAGACACTTTTGCAGCCTTTAAATACTCTAAAACAACAGGATGTTATTAGAAATTGAACTCCTTGAATCCATCCATTCCACTTAAGATAGAAAAAATCTATCCTTTTCGGATAAATTAGAGATGACAATATCCGTTTTATTATTCGCTTGTATCCTTCTCCCTATTTGTACCTTTACTCTTATATGGCTTTGCGCTTTTTGCTTTCCTTGCACTCGCTTGCCACCTATTCCATCCTTTTTTCCCTGTACCTCTCCCTGTTCCGCCTTTACCTTTTGCCTTACTCATGCGAACATCTCCTTTTACCTATTTGCGATAACACCTATTAACCTTTTATAGTCGGTGTTATTTCTTTGCAGTGTCTATTAATGACAGTAGCTTAAGTTAACATATATTGAGTCCTAGTACTAGCCAATAAGAAAAATAATTTTATTTAAAACCTTCTCCGGCTTTGTACCATAACAATCACTTTAATACATTTTTGCCTTTTAAATAGCTACACAAATAGTATTTCTTGACACCTACAAAAACTTGCAAGTTGAAGAGTTGACTTGCTATAGAAATATCGGAGGATTCTTTACCATGATCTCGATTGGAGGATATTCACTTGGTTAGGGCGGGCATGCCTGTAGGAAATGTCGGACAAAACGAAGCCATTAGTGACCGATTGGTTAACAGCGGAAAAATAAGAGGTTCAGATATGGGGCTTTTATTCAAAGGTCAATTTTCAATTTTTTCCTTGATTGGATTTGCCCTCCTAGTGACTTCAGATAGTGCTAAATGATATATTTATACACGTAGCGATGAACGAAATACATGAAATGGTGTGTAGTCGCGGCTCATTTTACATGAGTTGAGGAAAGTCCAGGCTCGCCCGGTGCTGAGATGCCCGGAGTGTTCGTGCCATCTGCAAAGGTGGGCAGCAGCCATAACCTGCTGACGGCGGTGAAACCATGCTAAGTCCATTGGATAGGCTGGTATTAACCTGAAAGTGCCACAGAGACGAGTTCTTCTGGAAACAGAAGAAATGGAACGGGTAAACCCCACGAGCGAGCAACCCAAACTTTGGTAGGGGCATCATCCAGCGGGAAATGAACCAAACGGATGGATTGATTGCATACACAATCGATAGTTATATGACTACGCCTGTTGTGCGAGATTGGCATCGATTAGCACGCAGGAACAGAACCTGGCTTACAGCCATTTCATGCGCCGCAGTCATCGATTAATTAATTTAAACATAGAAGTTTGTCTAGCGGATACATACCGTGCTAGACGGGGAGTTGGCGGTGCCCTATACCCGCAATCCGCCATAGCGGGGTTGAATTCCCACTTGAGGTTGAAACATGTAAGGTCAGCCTTGTAAAAAGGGCGTTGACGATTGGGTCCTACGCAATCGAAGCCTATGAAACTGGTCAGGTCCGGAAGGAAGCAGCCATAAGTAGAATTTTCGATGTGCCGTGGGATAGCCTAATCTGAGCTTTCGTTTACAAGTAACGCTTGGTTGTTTCAATCGATTGTGGGTGCACGGTTTACATAGATTAAATAAAAGGACCAGTTGTGGTCCTTTTTTGCGTGGTATTAGATAATTTCTTCAATGACTGAATTACCTTCTGTTTGCTCCTCGTCGAGCCATTGCCATTTTTCATGTAGGCGGATACGCCCATCAGGTAGAGTTTCAGGAGAAGAAATACAATGTCCACCTCGGATTTGATTTTGAATATTTACATGATTATAGCGAAATACAAGGCTACCATCTCCTTTCACAATTCCTATGAGCGTACCTTTGACAATTTCTCCACCAGAATAATTTGCAAAAAGAATATTCCCCTCTTGTTTATACTCAAAAATTGTCTGCGAAGAAACCTCGCCATTGTCTGTGTTTTTTACCGAAACAAATCGCCTTCCGTTGTACTGAATCATTTTTTCTTCCCTTCCCTATCTTTTAGAATTTTTCACATCCTTTGATGCGTTATTTTATACTTTATCACAAATTTTCATAATAGTAAGTTAAACCCCAACAAAAAGAGAAAGGCCCTAAGACCTTTCTCAAAGTATATCGCTCCTCACCTACATGTAACTTCAACTCTATTGTTCAAGAGGTATGGTCTTTACCTCTCCATTCTCGACGATACCCGCTTTAATGTCCCATTGAAGACTGCCTACTTCATTCATTCCATTTAGAGAAATGACCGACTTTTCTTCTGGTATATTTTTTATCCCTTCATTAACAGCAGCCATAATCGCGTGTCGGTCCTCAACAGTATTTGCAGCCTTCATCGCTTCAACCAAAACATATAACCCCTGGTAACTTAGGGATGAATCGGCGGTAGCATATTTTTCATTGAACTTTTCCTGGTATTTTGTAACAAAGGCTTTGCTAGCGTCACTCCCGATTTGATCAACCGGAAGAACCCCGACAGAACCATTCAATTGCCCATATCCACCCAATACACCAGACATCTCTTCCATTTTCGCTTGATCCATAATCATATAAGCACCCTCATAACCTAACTCTTGAGCTTGTTTAACGACGGTCGCTGTAGGTTCAGACGGGCCCCCAACAAAAAGGACATCTGGATTTTTATTTAAGGCGTTGGTCATAACGGTAAAAAAGTCTGTTTCTTTTGCAAAATCAATATCCCCTTTATAAACAAACTCTCCTCCCATTTCCTCCCAAACCGGCTCAATCACATTTAACCAATCTTTTCCGTACTGAGAATTCGTTGGCAACAACGCCATTTTCGTACCGAAATTATCCATAATATACTTACTGAAAGTTTTCGGCCAAATGTTATACTGAGGAGAAATTCCAATCATCAATTTGTTTCCTTGCTCATACATTCGCGGTTCACTAGTTTGTGCCATAATAATGACATCTTCTTTTTCATTAAATGTCTGCGATGCGAAGACTCCGCCACTATGTGGAATCCATGCTGCAACTATTTCATTCTCTGTTGCCATTCGCTGGATATTTACACCTGTTTCATTCGGTAAATATTTATCGTCCATTGGGATAAGTTGAATTTTATAGGTTTTTCCATCTACCTCAAAACCTGTTTCATTGATTTCATCGGCTGCCATTTCCAATCCATTTAAAACGTTGATTCCATATTGAGCTGCAGCTCCACTTAAAGGACCACTATATCCAATCTTGACAACTTCTTCTCCTTCTGCGGTTTCTGGCGTTTTTGATTGTTGTGCCTCCTGATTGCTCACTTCAGCTCCCATACAAGCTACTAAACTACCTAGCATGAACATCATAATTACAAGCAAACTTCCTTTTTTCATTTTCTTCAATTCATACACCCCTTATTATTTTATTTGATGCTTGTTCCATTCTTGGTTTCTTAGTTCTCTTTTTAATAGCTTTCCAACACTGGATTTAGGAAGTTCCTCTCTAAATTCAATTTGTTTAGGTACTTTATAGGTAGCCAGATTTTTCCGACAGAATGCGATTATTTCATTTTTGGAGACTGCCTGATACTCTTTTAAGGCAATGTAAGCTTTTACTGTTTCTCCTCTATATTCGTCTGGAATACCAATCACAACGACTTCGCGAACAGCAGAAATCTGGTAAATGACTTCTTCGATTTCACGCGGATAAATATTATAGCCACTGGCAATGATCATATCTTTTTTCCGGTCTACGATGTAAAGATATCCTTCTTCGTCCATGTAGGCGATATCTCCTGTATGGAGCCATCCATTTCTTAAAGCAGCGTTTGTTTCTTCAGTCTTATTCCAATACCCCTTCATCACCTGTGGACCTTTGATGATGAGCTCACCTTTGCTGCCGGTTGGTGCCTCTTCAAACCCTTTATCTGTTTCAACCACAATTTTTGCATCCGTTCGCGGCAGTGGAACACCGACACTCCCAATCTTTACTCTTGAATAAGGTTGATTAGTAGTTCCTGATGTGGCTTCTGATAACCCATATCCATCGGCAAGAACTGCATCTTCTCCCATCAGTTGTTTAAATTTTTGGTACTTTTCCAATGGCATTGGAGAACCACCACAAAAAAAAGCCTTAATTTTATCAATACCGTATGTTTCTACCTGAGGAGCATTCATTAAAGCGTTGTACATTGTCGGAACACCAAAAAAGAAAAGTGGAGGATCCTTTTTTATCAAGTTAAGGACCGTTTCCACATCAAATCGTGGAAGTATAATTTGTTTATAGCCAAATCGAAATCCGGTTAAGGTTACATTTGCTAAACCAAAAATATGAAAGAATGGTAGAAAACTAATTACCACTCGATCCAGATTTTCAACTCTTTCAAATCGTTTAAATAAAAATTCATTTATTTGCTCAACCTGATTAATGAAATTTTGATGAGTTAACATGACTCCTTTTGAAACCCCGGTCGTTCCTCCAGTATATTGAAGGACGGCGATGTCTTCCGATGGAGCTATTTCTATTTTCGGGGCATCTGATTTATAGGTCTCAAGGAAGTCGTCAAACCAAACATCATCTGCAACTAAAGTTAAATTGCGATATTCAGCAGTTGGGACTACGATGATTTTCTTAAGCGTTGTCTTTTCTTGAATTCTTTTCACCCGTTCATAAACGGAGTCAGAGCAAATCATAAACTCTGAATTTGTATCGTTTAATTGGTACTCGAGTTCTCTTTCGACATACATGGGATTTGTTTGAACGATAATGCCACCTATGCGAACCACTGCAAAGAATGAGAATATGTATTGGGGACAATTCGGCATCATAAGGGACAACCTGTCTCCTTTACGAAAACCTTGTTGGTAGAGGCATGCTGAAAGCTTTTCTGACTGTTCTTGAACCTCTTGATACGACCATTGTTTCTCGTAATATTCGAGTGAAATGTCGTTACGAAACTGCTTAACAGCATCCGATAATAAATCTGTTAAACTTCTCTTTTCTATTTCTATATTGGGATTGACTTCTTTCGGATAAAACCGTAGCCATCGTTTATTTGTCATCCCTATACAAACCCCCTTTAAAATATTTTTGACAACGCTTACATTTTTTTGTTACTTAACAAGCTACTACCTAGAAACCTTTGCAATATCCATGCCAACTCAAAAAGCTTTACACAGCGCACCATTTTTTTCATTACTCTTCAATTTGGTGATTTTTCTCACCATTCTTGCTGAAAAAAATCACCACCCATTTAAATATATTGAGATGATACTAGTAAAAATAAAGGAAAACCAGACTTATAAATTTATTAAAGCGGTGAAAACAATCACCACAAAAAAGAGGAGGAGAATTAAGTTCCCCACCTCTATCTATTGATTTATAGAGATATCCATTTGAAACATCTAACATACACTTTTACCAGCCGCTCTTTTCTCCATTTAGTAATACCACATGAAACTTAAGCATAAATTGCTAATTCAGCTTCAATTTGTTCTTTAATTTTAACTACGCACTCTTCCGGGGTTTTTGCAAAAATGCGTTTTCCATTGACAATTGCGTATGGCCGTTTTGCACACATTCCACAAAAGGAAAGACAAGTGTTTTCTAATACAGCCACTTCTGGATATTCTGTTTCAAGTATTTCTTCCAAATTAATTTGCGTAATTAAATTGCCATCACAAATTTCGACTACAACAATACCCATCGATCTTTCCTCCTTTAAATAATTGTATATAAATCTGTTCTATTCAAGAGGCTCGCCGCCTCGTTAACATTCAAAAAATCGTATCTACCATTAAACCATATACAGGAACATATTGCAATGTGTGAGTTTTGGTTCGCTTTCCAAAAACAGTAAACCTCCTATGATTGTTGAGGGATTCTCTGTTTTATTAAGAAAATTACGTGTTTTATACTTAAATAAATTTGGTACTCACTCATTCTAAATGCAAACATTCATTGGAAAATGTTGTATAATTTTAGCAAGAAAAGGATTGAAAGGGGGAATGGTCGCTGGTAGTGATTCTTGCGGCTTTATTTTTTATTGGAATTGTACTTGTCTCCTTCGAACAATGGGTTTTATCCTACATTACGATAATTGGTTTTGTAAGTTTATTTTTCACTAATAAAGAAAAGCGATTTATGATTTCATTGCTGTTCTCATTTTTAATTGGTTATGCAATTTTTTTGTTTTTTGCTAATTCAGTAGAAACCCTCGATATAACAAAAGAAGTAAGAATTATTCTTAATCGCCTATTTCTTGCTTTTATTATAATCGCAGTTTCTATTAACCATTTAATATATAATAAAAAAATTACTTGGTATAACAATAAACCTAATTGGAAAAATCAAATCGTACTCCCATTTCATAAAATAGATACATTTACGTTTTGGGTGATTGGAATTGTTGTCAATGTTGTTGTATACCTGTTTCTTATCCTTCAAAAAGATCTAGATTCTATCCTATCTTTATTTTTCTTCTGTTTACTTTTTACGTTGATAAACGCAGTTTTTGAAGAGCTCATTTGGAGAGGAATCATGCTCTCCTCGCTTATGCAACATACATCTTCATTTCTTGCAATTATAATGACAAGTGTTGGATTTGGTCTTCTCCACTTAGCCATTGGTTTCTCACTTTTCTTTTGTTTGCTCATCTCAATTGCCGGAGTCATATACGCAACAATTACCATAAAGACAAATAGCATTTATCCAAGCATTGTTTTTCATATGGTCATAAATATTGGTATGGTTTATAGTGGTTTAATCATTTAACAGCTGATTGTAATTTAGTGCGTATCAGGAGCTTACCTTTTTTAAAAACTGGTTTTCATTTTTAAAAACACGGCAATTTTTCAGCATAACGTTATTGAAATTGTGTTTATATGCGAAAATAGCAAATGAATCAATAAAAATAGGGTACAAAACGATTCGCGATTTGTACCCTTCATATATGAAAAATATTGTTCTTACTGTGTTATTTAACCAACTTTTTCAGAGTTGTAGTTCATTTCTCTACCTCTTTATCATTCAGCGGTTCTTTTGGTTGAAAAAGATCCTTGGAAACAGCATTCAGTTTATTAACAAACCGATTGAACCCAAAACCTACTAAAAACGCAATACTAATCGGTCCATATGGTGTGTTTTCGTATTCCACAAACTCTATCATTAACACACCACTTTGAATTAGTGTAACCGCAATCACAGCTGTACCCGTTGCAAAGATTGGGTAAAAAATATACATAATCCATTCACGAGGATTTGTTAATTCATTTCTCATGTAATGTACACAAAACATGTAAAGATGGCGGAGTGACCCTCCAATTGCTCCGGCCAAAAAATAATATAAAAACAGTTCGATTTCAGAAATAAAAGACCACCAATTTTCCAATGCCCCTGTCCATAGAGCACCAACGGCGAGAAAACTACCAAAAAACTGGAGACAAAGATAGATAAGAATAACAGCCTTTACCCACCTTTTCAGCCCATCACCCCCGCAATTATTCCTTTATCGTATCGTATGAACATGGGCTTTTCCACATTCCAACGAACCATTTCCAAACAATTCCAAACTCTTTTTAGAATCGAGCAATCTAGGAAAGACTCTTTTAGTGGTAGTTTATATTGAATGTGAATGAGATGTTTACACAGAAAAATTCCCCCATTCACTTTTTAATACCTAGCCTTTTAATAGCCAACATTTTCTTAGAAAAACAGAAAAAACATGGTTTCGATTGAGTTGGTTAATTCCTAAAAATAATAAAGAGCTTAGTTGTTGGGTTTCCTTTCCATATTACAAACAAAATAGATGTGTCTTCAGTATGTAAAGAAACTGTAATACTATTCTAATACTATTCAATTTTATCTACTCATAGAAATAGATTGAGATACAAGCTTACCAAAGCAAATCCCAATCAACTAGGAGGACTAAAATTGAAAAAACTATTTTCTGTCGTAACTTTACTAGCAACATTCTTTATCGCCTCACCAGCATTTGCTTATACCGTACAAAAAGGAGATACCATGTCGAAGATCGCACATGACAATGGAATCACTCTTCAGGAGTTAGCTGAGGCTAACCCCCACATTAACAACTTGGATAAAATCTATGTCGGGGATACCGTTCATATGGATAAGAAACAGACGGCCAATAAAGCTAGTGAATCCTTAAAAGTAAGTAATGCAGATAAAAAAACAAAAACAGTAAAAGCACCTGAAACCAAATTGGCAAGTAAACAATCACCAGAGATCAATTTTTCTAAAGATGAAATTGATTTACTTGCAAGAATAGTACGAGCTGAGGCTCAAACAGAACCTTTTCAAGGGAAAGTGGCCGTTGCTGAAGTGGTCTTAAACCGCGTTGAAAGCAGTCACTTCCCTGATACTGTTAGAAACGTAATCTATGCTCCTGGGCAATTTCAACCAGTTTCGAACGGTGCAATTAACAAACCTGCAGATGACGAGTCTATAAAGGCCGTTTATACTGCATTATCGGATCAAAAAGACATCACGAACGACGCTGTCTTCTTTTATAATCCATCCATTGCAACGAATCGTTGGTTAGATTCTAGGCAAACAACCGCCGTCATTGGACAACACGTTTTTAAAAACTAAGCTAAAACTGAGGACGCTTCTGTGTTTCATACAAATCTGTGGAACATGGAAGCGTCTTCGGTTGGATTATTTTAACACCAAGATTTCAAGAATAGATAGAACATTGTATTATGTATTAGCTTCTTCTTATTATTTGTTCATTCTAATGACTAGAAGAACAGTGAAGTAGCTGATATAACTAATTTCAATGTAGCCCTGATTTCTTTAATTCTTTTAAAAGTTCATTCTCGTATCTATCAAACTTCAAAGTCAACTTGGTTGTCAATTATATTGAAATGAGGTATTGTAAACTTAGTTGACATTGTGAGATCGGGAGTGACCAAATGTTTAATATTGGAGATCTGATCATCTACTCGGGACACGGGATTTGCAAAATTGATGATATTTGCGAGAAAACCATTTCAGGTATCACAAGGATGTATTACGTCTTACACCCTATGGAAAATAATCCTCCATTAACCATTAGCACTCCGGTTAACAATGATAAAGTAATCATGATGAATTTGCTTGATCAAGATGAAGCAAATGAAATACTTGAATCGTTCAAACAACCAGGAGTAAGCTGGAATGACAACGCAAACTTACGTAATACCACCTATTCTGATATAGTCAAAAGTGGGAACCGGAAGGAAATCGCAAAGGTAGTAAATACACTATTTCGTAAAAAGCTAGAAGCGGAGCAGAAAGATAAGAAATTATACGAACGGGACCAAAAACTATTAAGTACAACACAAGCAATTCTTTTCAAAGAATTAGCCATCTGTTTGAACATCTCAGTAGATGAAGTTCATGACCGTATTTTAAAATTGATAAGCAAGCAGGTTTAGTCTATATAGGAACACCGTATTGGTGGTCCTTCTATTTTTGTCCTAAACTTTTTGTATTGCGCGTTTAGTACTTAAACGGCAAAATTATTACATAAACAGTATCCCATGCATCTACCAAACTATTTTACAACTTTCCCTTTACCTCATCCGTTGGATTACATTTATAAATCTATTTGCAATACGTATTCTTTTTAAACAAATAGGATGTCAACTATGTTGACACCCTAATACGTTTTTTGTATATTGGTGGTATTGAAATAGCATTGGAGTGAAAGGCTTGAATCCAATATTAAAGAACTTAGATTTAATTGATTTAATCAGTGAACGCCACGGTGCACTCCGGAAAATCTCTGAGAATTTATGGAATGAAAATAGTGAAATTTATATTACCAATTCCGAATGGTACATCATGTCACGAATAACTGGTGGACAACCAACAATCGCTCATGTAAGTAAAAACGTTGATATTACTAGGCAAGCGACACATAAATTCATAAAAAAACTAGAATCAAAAGGTCTAGTTGAAGTTAAGAACGTCAAAAACAACAATAAAGAAAAATGCATTCGTTTAACCCCTCTTGGAGAAGAGTGTTATCGAAAAAATGAAGCACTGAAAGCATCGCTTGAGGAAAAGATTGCGAAAAAAATTGGAAATGAACAAGTAGAGTTTCTTAAGATGATATTAAAATCCGATTGGGGTTTATAAACTTTTCGATATATGCTTGTTAGAGTCCAAAAAATATTTAATTCAACTTACCCGCCTTAATGGCGGGCTTTATATTTTGGGTGATTTCTTAAGACCAATTCTTATAAAATACGTATACAGATAAAAAGTGACGTATGTCAGAGTCATTTGTCATCATGTAAAAGTTATTGAGCTACGAAAGGAAATGGTTTTGCTTATTTTTTCACCAATTGGTTATATTTTTATTGATTTCAATCAGTGTACCATTTGGATCTCGAAAATGAGCTACGCGGATTCCCCAGTCCTTGCGATCATGTGGTTTTGTTAGAAAAGAAACTTTTGATTTTAACGATTCATATATTTCATCGACATCTTCAACAGCAAAAATTAACACGACTTCATTTAAAGGCTTCTTTGCTGTTTCATCCTTTTTTTCGTTAAGATCGTCTAACATTTGATTTTTATCAAATATTGCTAGCAATGTATTGCCAACTTGGAATTGTGCATAATTGGATGTTTCATCTCCCCATGTACAATGAAATCCTAGGAATTTATAAAAACGGTAACACTCCTGATAGTCTTCAACTAACAGTCTAGTATGAGTTAAATTCATCTTGACCTCCAAATTTTGGCCTATAAAGCACCCATTCCTCCATCGACACGATACTGTACACCCGTAATGAATTGACTTTCATCCGAAGCGAGAAATACTACTAGATTTGCGACATCTCTCGCATCACCATAGCGTCCTAGTGGAATACTTTTGGCCAATCGATCCTCGTCCACTTTTAAACCTTCTTCTAGATCACGTGCCATTTGAGTATGTACCGGTGAAGGGTGAATCGAGTTGACACGTACATTTGCTTTCGCGACTTCAAGTGCAGCAGCTTTTGTTAAGCCAACCACCGCATGTTTCGATGCCATATACGCAGCCATTTTTGGTGTGCCGTTTAACCCAGACACTGAAGAAGTATTTATGACACTTCCTTCCCTTTGTTTCTTCATAATTGGAAGGACATGTTTTAATCCAAGGAATACACCACGTACATTCACATTCATAACTTGATCAAATTCCTCAACAGTTAAATCAGGAATCGGGGCAATTTTCCCAACAACCCCAGCATTGTTAAAAAATACGTCAATCTGGCCAAAAGTCTCGACCGTCTGATTTACATAGTTTTTCACATCTTCTTCCTTGGTAACGTCCGCTGGAACTGTTATAAGATCACCATATGAATCTAGATGTTTTTTCACTTCATGAAGCGATTCTTCATATAAATCTACTAAAACAACTTTTGCTCCTTCTTGAAGAAACCTTTCAGCAGTCACCTTTCCAATTCCACCGGCTCCGCCTGTAATAACAGCTACCTTTCCTGTTAGTCGTCCGATTTTAATCCCCCCTTAATAATAGACCTTTAATAGCTTATTTTTGTAGATTTAATACGGTTTGAAAATGATCCTTTATATAGGGAATGACTTGTTTAGGTGCTTCTACATGAATAAAATGGCCCGTATCCGGAATGATGTGGACGTTCGCCTGGGTGAACTGCTCATCCCGTGTTTTATATGCAAACTCCGTCGAAATATAGGGGTCGTTCTCTCCCCAAAGAATCGTGACATGACTCTTAATGTTTGATAGTGTTTGATACGGTTCAATTAATTGACGATTAGCTGAGCGATACAATTCTAAAATCACTTTTCGTGTTGCATCCTTTTCAAAAATCCGGAAGAAATCTTCGAGAATATCTTCGTCGACCGAAGGAATCTCTTTTTTCATACTGGTCATCCATGCTTTTTTATTCGCCATCGCTTCAACCACTTTTTCACCTAAATCAGGTGTACGCCATTTTTTCGCGAGCGGATGCCAAGTGTACCCTGGTACCAGACATGTATCGCTGATAATCAGACTTTCAATTTTTTCGGTGTTGTCACAAGCCCAACGCAAACCAATCATTCCTCCCCAGTCATGAACGACTAGATGAAGTTTCTCTAATGCTAAAGCGTCGGTAAAGTCACTGATAAAAGCGACAAAATTTTCCCAATTGGCCTCGTATGGAAAACGGTCGCTTTGACCAAATCCCGGTAAATCTGGCGCAATCGCACGAAAACCTAAGGAAGTAATTTCGGGAATAATGTGTTTATAAAGCATACTTGATTCTGGTACACCATGAATAAGTAAAACTGGAGGCGCATCTTTGGAGCCTATATCAAAATATGAAACCAGTTGGTTGTTTAAACTCATAGTTTGTTTTGCAATCATTTTAACCCCTCTCTCCCTATAAAAATGAACCACTATTCAATTATAGCTGCTATTTTTATGAATATCTATAATTTTCCGACTCTTCGTGTTAGAAGTGAATCCTCTTATTAGCTTTTGAAAATTCACGTTCAAACGTCACGAGTACAATTACCTATTTATAACTACACTTTGGTTTGTTCATCTTCTTACTATAAAATTTCCACTTTACAAAAAAATACCTATTCGCAAACAAATAGGTAAAAAATAAATATTTTTTATGTGTTTGTATTATTCTACAAATTCAGTGTTCCGCCATCAATCACAATCGTCTCACCAGTGATAAACGATGATTCATCGGAAGCAAGGAAAAGAACCAAATTCGCTACTTCTTCAGGGTTTCCAATTCGCTTTAAGGCGTTTGCGGTGGAAAGGATCGGCCATTTCTTGGTTTTCTTCCAATCCTCTACCATATTCGTTTCAATGATTCCAGGTGCAATAGCGTTTACACGAATGTTTTGTTTTCCAAATTCCGTTGCAGCGGTTTTTGTTAATGCAATCACACTACTTTTAGATGCTGAATAAGCAGCCACCAACTTCTGTCCTTTTATACCAGCGATGCTAGCTGTGTTAATAATCGACCCACCATCTATCATTTGCGGAATGGCATATTTCAAGCCAAGGAACACTCCTGTTGTATTTACGTCAAAAACATCTTGCCATTCTTCCAACGAAACATCCGGGATTTTCTTCTCCCCGCTGCTTACCCCCGCATTATTAAACAAGATATCGAGTTTTCCAAATTTCTCCACTGTTAGACGAACCATGTTTTGAACGTCTACAGGTTGGGTCATGTCCACTTGAACAAACTCTGCTGTGCCCCCAATTTCTTTAATGAGGTTCACCGTATTCACTCCAAAGTCTTCTGAACAATCGGCCACCATCACACAAGCACCTTCCTTAGCAAACCGAAGGGCAGTCGCTCGTCCTATTCCACCCCCGCCACCTGTAATAATTGCAACTTTGTTTTCTAAACGCATGTAATCACTCTTTTCTTTTAAATTTTACGTAACACTTCATCTTATACAGCAAGTTGTCCTATTTAAATTTTACTAGGTTTTGTGAATTATATTCTGTAAATTCAAAATTTTTATATAAGAGAAGGGTTTATACCATTATTGGTGGGAGCGGAAGCTATCGTTTAAAAGAACATAGTGAGAAAATGCACTGTTTCCCTTGTTTGATCTTTATTACCAACAAAGGGTAAAACTTCATATTGGACTTTTAGGGAGAAATAAAGATTGGATGTTAACAATTGAATTTGAAAGGGAGATTGTTTTTACTGTTCATGACCCTTGAGAATTCTGTGATTATGTGAAAATGGTACTAGTTATTAAAAATGACTACTAAACAAAAAAACTCAGAAGTCCAAGGTTTGACCTTGAATTTCCGAGTTATATCATTAATATATCTTCTTCATCGTTAAATAAGATTTAGCGACATTGTGTACGGCCGAATTCCAACAAGATTTGGATTCTATTAAAGCTTGAGTCACATGATCTATCCCCTCTTGCTCCCAAAGACTGAGGTCGTGATCAGAAACAGGTTGATTATTAATAAAACTACCTATTTGCTGCAAGATTTTATCAGAATTTTCTCCTCGGACAATTATTGAAAACTTTGCACCTTTCTTCGCAGAGACAAGCATACTCATCGCTCCTAAAATACTCTTCGCATTCATCATTATGTTATTTTTTTTTATGAAAATCTCGTCTTCAAATAAACTTGCAAAGTGAGTCATTTCAACTACTTTCTGTACACTAAATCCACCGTCTGGAATAAAAAAGACACTTTGTTTCTCCATATTCATTCCTCCCATTCATTTTATAAACGAAAAAAAATTGTGACTGTAAAAAAATCCATATGCTCATTTAATTAGGTTCCTTCACCAAAAATTAGAAGATCTTATAGCAACCTTACCACCTTAAGTCTAATCTGTATCGATTTCTGTCATGGAAAGTAACAATGTTTTTAAGCACAAAAAAGAACCCTAAAAATCGGAGTCCTACCATCAAGTTTTACTTATTGGCCTTTTTCCCAAACTTTGTTGCTTTTGAAGACGAATGAATGAACGATGTGATACCAAAGAGAACTTGATTCATGAGGAAAGAGCATACAAATTTTATCTCAACCTACCCAATGACAATTATTGGTTAAAATCGGCTTTAGATTTTAAACAACAATCATACAAAAAGCAGCCATTTAAAAATGGAAATGAAATTGTTTATCTAAAAGGCGGACCAATTTCTTTTGGGCCCGTTTACTCTTCATATATCTTTCTACTCATGAGTTACTTTGTAAATGACTTCTGATTTTCCGATTGATATGAAACAACCGATGATATTTTTGATTATGATAAAGCTCTTCAAACCATTCGTATTTTCTCAACTTTTCTATATTGCTATTAATCTTTCTTGTGTTTAAAACGTTATGCCCAGAGTAGATGGATAAAATAAATTCGTTGATGATATCAAATAATGTAAACATGATTTCCAAGTCAACTCCTTATCTTCACTTCCCCTATCTGCATTTTTAATACCCAGAATAGTCAAGTTGAAATCAAAAAAATAAAAATTAGGTCATTTCAAACATGTTTACTGGAAAATCGAGTGAAATTATGCCAATCATTCGAAAGAAGATTAATAATATTCTATAATTATTGAATACGGCTGTTTAGGAGGACTGTAAATGGAAATCAAACCAAAAGAAAATTGGGACCTTGATCGACTTTACCCTGGTGGGAAAGAATCAGAAGACTTACATACGTTAATTACGACATTACAACACGATTTACCTCGTTTCAAAAAAAGGATTCGATCTATAGCTAATGATCAATCAGTTGAGGAAATCGTCACGCTCTTAGATGGAATTCAACAGTGTAAATTAGCTGCTTTTCAGCTTGATGAATATTTAATTTGTCTTTACTCCGTCAATCAAGATGACCCCGACATAACGAAATTAATCAATGAGAGTGCAACCATAAAGGCAGGTATGGATGCATTGTTGTTGGAATTAGATGCTGAATTGGCAAATTTGCCACAACAACAATGGAGTCAACTCCTAAATCATCAACAAGTAAAAGCATACAACTTTTATTTAACGGAACATAAACAACAGCTTCTTAAAAAATTGCCTTTTGAAAAAGAAAAAATCATAACCGAGCTGTCTGTTAATGGATTCGTTGCTTGGGAGGATTATTACGAACAAATGATGGGCGATCTACGTTTCCTTATCGAGAAAGATGGAAAAGAAGAGGAAATATCTCTTGGTCAAGCAATGAGCTATGGAGTGTTTTCGAATAATCGTTCATTACGCCAGAAAACGTCTCGAACGATTGTAGATGGTTTAAAGAAACGCTCCGAGTCCTTTGCAACCGTCCTCAACCGCATCTATGGATTTAGGCTCGATGTCTATAAACAACGCGGATGGACCAATGTGTTACAAGAATCGTTGCAAGCAAACAGAATTAATGAACAAAGTGTACAAGCGATGATTTCAGCGATTAAAGAGAACCTAGATATTGCCTATCAATTTTTCAATCGAAAAGCAAAAGTCATGAAACTAGACCGTTTAGCTTGGTATGATACGGAAGCACCTAGTTTCCCTACCAGTACCCAAGTGACCTACTCGGATGCAAGGAACATTATTGTTACCCAGTTTTATCAGTTTAGTGAAAAACTAGGGGAATTTGCCGAACGAGCATTTGATGAAGGTTGGATAGAAGCTGAAAATCGCAAAGGAAAGATGCATGGTGGTTTCTGTGCATATTTGCCATTGCACAAAGAGAGTCGCATCTTTTTAACGTTCACTGATAGTTATCAAGATGTTGTTACAATTGCACATGAGCTTGGACATGCGTATCATAACCATATTTTACGAGATGAACCGGCGTTTACACAGGAAGTCAGTACGAGTGTAGCCGAAACCGCCTCCACATTTGCGGAAAATTTGGTACTAGATGCAGCAATTGCTGAAGCTTCGAGTGATGATGAAAAACTTGCTTTATTAGAGATGAAAATCTTAAATGGTTTAAAATATCAAGTTATGGTTCCGGCGATGTTTGAATTTGAACAAAAATTATATAAGCTGAGACAACAGGGACCTATCACTGGAAAAGAAATATCCGCTTTAATGGATAGCATGCTGAAAGACGTATATGGCGATGATTTAGCCGAAAGCAATCCTTATTTATGGATGACGATTCCGCAATTTTTCAGTACCAAACTCGCCTTCTATAACATCCCGTATACCATTGGATATCTGTTCAGCAACGGTATTTATGCGTTAGCAAAAGAACATGGAACTAAGTTCGTTGAACAATACGATGCACTATTAAAAAACTCAGGTAGAATGACGGTCGAAGATTTAGTATCAACTTATTTGGAAAAAGACATCACCGAAAAAGAATTTTGGGAAACATCGCTTCAACCAACCATTGCTGCGATTGACGAGTATTTAAGGTTAACCGAAAAAATGATCTAACTGATGTCTTATTTGCTGAATGTTTGTAACCTTTTAGGCTTTTTATATAACCAGATTTACATTGCGTTCATAAGCAATCAATAGTAAGCTAATATTTTTAGAAGGCTTTCTCAAACGTTGTTCCTTTAGAACGTAAAATACGACTGAATGAGCTAAGTTATACAGTAAAATAGCTTCATTTATCATGAGCGCTTGCGAACTTAATTTAAACATACATATGGCTAGCTATTGCGTTATAAGGCTTAACGATTTTAACAACCAGCCTATTAGAAAGAGTCAGTAAGAAAAGAGGTTAATATGAATATACTTTGGGATTTTGATGGTACTTTATTTAATACCTACCCTTCCCTGGTCGAGGGGTTTGTTGCTTTAAGTGGACAGGATTTAGATCGTGATGAGGTTTTAAAATGGTTAAAGAAAGACTCTAAAACCGCTTTTAAACATTATAGCATTGATGAAAATCAACGTCCTGAATATCAACGATTGCATAATGATTATGCAAAGAACACCAGCGAACCTTTCGAGAACTTAGAGGATGTATTATCACATGTAGATGACAATATTATCGTAACGCACCGTGATAAAGAATCTACAGTTTATCTACTTGAAAAATTTAATCTGTTGAAATATTTTAAAGAGGTTGTCGCGGTGGAGGAACAGGGATTCATACGGAAACCCGACAGTGCTTCTTACGAATATGTGTTGGAACGCCATCAGATTGACTTGGTCGTTGGCGACCGTGATTTAGATTTGATTCCGGCGCGCAAGCTAGGCATCAAAACTGTTTCTTTTCAAAATCCAGCGATTGAAGCAGATTATCATATTGACCAGTATCGTGATTTTATTCCATTCGTACTGGAGAAGTTGTAACGACGATTTAATCGAGAAAATTTAGACATATGAGTTTTAATAAACAAACTCGCCAAACGAACGGTCCCATGTATTTGATAGTATAAAAAATGGTTTAAGTTTATGATTTGGCGAGTTTGCTTAAATGAACAAAACTTTTTTCTAATGAACGAAACAGTATAAGTCCCTCCTATACTTCCACTGTATTCAACATCTTTTTTTGATAATCTAGTATTTCTTCATCCGAAAACACATTTGAAGCAAGTCGTTTGACTTTATCCCAGTACAGTTTGAAGTTTTCATATGTATGACCTTGCTCATAAATAAAGTTTTTTAAACTACCACCTGTGAAAAAGAAATGTGTTTTAGGATATTTTGCATCCCAGTAAATATTTGCTCTTAATTTTAATTCATTCCCTGTTTCCTTTACATGAAGATTAATCGAAACTGCACAACGGAGTCTAGGTTCTCCGTGGTCATGCCCTTCGCCCTTTCGGTTTATAACGATTGAAGTTACATACTGTTCATTTTCAACTTCTATTTCTTTTTCATTCATTTTCAATCCGATCATCATGTATCCCCCCTTTTATTTATATTAATAACTAATTTCACCAACAAGTCTACTATATTCTTTATTCATTTGGGATAATATCAGGCAACAGCAAATCCCCTTAATCAGTCGATTTTTTTAAAAAGTTCTTCCATTTTTAAATGCGATTCCATTATTACCGCTAGACTTTTTCAAATATTTAAACACTTAAAAAAAAAGAAGAGGACTAATGTTAGTTAACAAATAATCCTCTCGTTAAATTCAGTTGAATTTTATTCAAATAATGGGCTAACTGCTTTTTCATTGTGAACACGGTCAATTGCCTCTACCAGTAACTGAGCAACCGAGATGGTTGTAACTTTCTTGCTTTCTTTTTCTTTTGGATAATCAATCGTATTGGTGACGACCAATTCTTTAATCGGAGACGCTTCAATTTTATAAACAGCCTCTCCAGTCAACACCGCATGTGTACAACCAGCATAGACTGTCTTTGCTCCGGCTTTTGCAATCGCTTTTGCTGCGGCTGTAATGGTTGCTCCAGTATCTATTAAATCATCGATAATAATCGCATTTTTGCCTTCCACATTCCCAATTACATGGACTTCTTCTACATCACGTTTATCAATTAGCGCTAGTGGGGCATCCAAAAGATTTGCCATTTTTCGAGCTCGCCCAATGCTGCCGCCATGTGGCGCCACAATTACGACTTCTTCTAGCTTTTTATCCATAAAGTACTGTGAGATAATTGGAACACCAATCAAATGTTCAACCGGGATCTCAAAGAATCCTTGTGTTGCAGCCGTATGGAGATCCATTGTGATGACACGGGTTGCACCAGCCGCTTCTAAAAGGTTGGCCACTAATTTCGCGGTAATGGGCTCACGTGAACGCGCTTTGCGATCTTGACGCGCATAGCCAAAGTATGGAATTACAACATTGATCCTACTTGCTGACGCACGCTTTAATGCATCAATCATAATTAAGAGTTCAAGAATGGTTTCGTTTACAGGGTTAGACGTTGATTGAACAACATAAACTTCACTTCCCCGAACACTTTCTTCTATATGTATTTGAATTTCCCCGTCACTAAACTTTGAAACCGAGGACTTCCCTAATTTACAGCCTAAGAGGTCGGCCATTTCTTTCGCTAGCTTTTGGTTTGAATTCAACGCAAACATTTTAAACTTCTCTTCTAGTTGGTACGTCACCTAAAAATCCTCCACAACTTAATTTTCTAACGATCCCAAGCTTATTTTACTATAACCCTATTGCTTGTAGTAAAAATAACATAAAATTACTACTTTTTCATCCCCACAAACAAAAAACCAGGATAAGTTAAATCCCGGCCAATTCTTTCCCTTTACAAGTTTATCATAAATGACTTATAAACGCCCTGCTGATTTATAAAAAATTCTTTGTTTCTCTAGGACTTTTTGGTCTAACCAGCCAGTTAAGTCGAGTAACATTTTATCCTTCCCCACTTCATCAAATGGGCGGTGCTTTGTATTATTATATTCAACTAACATTTTATCCTCAGAAGAAACCTGGTTATAAAACCGCCTCAACTTGGCTGGAGGCGTGATTTTATCATCTAACCCATACTGCAATAGAAAGGGAGTCTTAATTTCTTCCGCTTCTTCTACTATCCGTGAAACAGCCTCCATTAAGCCTCTACCTAATCCCGGAGTAGCCGTATTATGGCGAAGACCTTCCGGGTTGTATTTTTCCCGTAAGGTTGGATCTTTTGAATCTAGTGGGAAATTACCTGACTTGGTTATTGGGAAATCGGGTTTGATTTTCCCTAACAAGTACACCCCGATTCTCTCAAATCGGGTCAATTCATATGAGATACCAGGTGAAATCGCGACAACACCGTCTAAACCTTCTTGGTGGTCTATTACATATTCAAGCGCAATTACTCCACCCATACTATGACCAACAATAAAAAGTGGCAATTCAGGTTGCTCGGTTACGGCAAATCTTCTGAACTCGTGTAAATCACCACGAAATTCCTTCCAACTTCGTATATAACCTCGTTTACCAGAGCTTCTTCCATGGCCACGCAAATCTAAGGCATAGACAAGAAAGTGTTTTTTCACCAAGCTTGCGCAGATGTTTTGCATTCCCCCACTATGGTCACCGAAACCATGCAGAACTAGAACAATTCCCTTAGGCTGTCCTTTAGGAAAAAACGAGCGATAATAAAGTTCCGCTCCATCTATACCATGAAAAAATCCTTCAGCTTTCATTTAAAATGTTCCTCCTGTGCAAACCAATCCATTTACTATTTTACAATACTGTCTATTATATCGAAAAAGAAGGAATTTATCACATGTTTGTAATAGTTTTCACAATTTGTTAGCAATTGCCGAATTTTCTCTTTAATCTAAACATCACGTTTTCCTTGAAGTTCAGCTTGAACAATATATCTTTGTGGCGCATTTCCAAAATATTGAAAAGGATAACAAGTTGTTAAGGTAAGGGTTGGTTTTTCTTTATCAACAATAACCGACCGGTCTTCCGCATCTGTAATCCAAATTTTCTTAACCTGATAAGTATAAATTGAATCTCTATATTCTACTTGTAAAGAGTCGCCTTCTTTTAAATATTTCAATCGATAAAATACAGTATCACGATGTCCACTCATTACAGTATGGCCCCCACCATCGGGGGCCGTGGTTCTTGGACTGACATACATCCCAACCCCGTTCTTAAGAACATTTGAATCTGTCCCCCAATAGACCGAATATTTCATTTCGACACTAGGAATGACCAATGATGCCACCTCATCCCCAATCGTATGATCAACTTCCGTGCTGGGTTTGATGAGAAACGGTTTCCAATCATCTTTCCCTTTTTGGGTAGACAGAACCTCACGTTTGTAGTGTTGGACTTCGGCCATTGTTAAATTCTCGGCAGCAGAATGACCGATCTGCCATACGATAAAATGATAGGCTCCCATTGATAGACCGAGGAGCATCAAACAAATTCCGATCACTCGTTTTATCATCTTTTATCCTCTCCTAATAAAAGCGACAGGATTTCTCCTGCCGCCTATGCTTCCCTATTCATTCACTTTTCGATAGCGGAAGAAGAAAAAAGCGCCACTAATTACAAGACCCACCGCCGCAAAAATACTAGAAACATGGTTTGTTGCGGTAGATGGAAGAGCCTCTCCGATCATGCCATTTTCATCTGTAGTATCACCATTCTCTTCTGCTGTTTCACGGTCTGCGGCATAATTTGTAAACTCTTCAGAGGTAACTTCACAAGGATATCCGTCACCGTCTCCATCCAAATTATTCGGATCATTTTCTGCACTATAATTATTCTCGTACCAAAACTCCATTACCGCTTCTTTTGTTGAGAAGTCATCACAATTATACTCGTCCTGTGCAAACACCCCTGTTGAATAAAAAGATAAAAAGACTCCTGATAATAAAACCATTAACCATTTCATTTTTAAAACTCCTTTCAAAATTAGTCAGGTTTATTATCTCGGAATAGGATGGAAATATTCGTTTATTTTTATTAAATATGGAGTTGTTGTAAAATTTTGCGACTTAAGTATGAGGTGGAAAGGATTATAATAAAAAAAGCCCAACGCATCAGAATATTACTTACGTTGGGTTTCGATTCCTATACTGTTTTTACTTTTGAAACTGTTAAGCCATCCCCTAGTGGTATGAGTAGCGATTCTAATTGAGGATGAGACGCCACAAAATGGTTGAATTCCTTCATCGTTTCCGTATATCTCTTTTGTTTTACATCGGAACTGATGACACTACCTCCTGCTAGGACATTATCAGAAACAATTATTGCACCTGGCTCCGCCAATTTGATGCAATAATTTAGGTAGTTTATGTAATTTACTTTATCTGCATCAATGAAAAAAAAGTCGTATCTGGTTTTAGTTTCTACAAGGTTTTCTAGGCTTTCTAAGGCTGGACCGGTCAAATAGAAAACTTGCTCCGCAAAACCAGCTTTTTTTAAATTTTCATGGGCCAACTTTGCATGCTGTTCCTCTAACTCCAGGGACGTTAAATTTCCTTCCTTTCCGAATCCTCTTGCCAAACAAATTCCGCTATAGCCACCAAGTGCACCTATTTCAAGTACATTTTTGGCACCTGAAATAGAGACAAGCATCGTCAAGAGTTTTCCAGAGGTAGGAGAAACGGATTTCGATGGCATTCCGTTATCTTCTATCGATCTAAGGACTTCCATTAATACATCATCTTGGTTTGTAAAGACATTCTCAATATATTGATTCATTCGCTTCATTAATGATGACTTCCTTTCACGATACGAATATGTAGGAGATGGTAAATAGTTTTTGCATAACAAGAGTATCACTTACTATCATTAATATCTTTACTATACCTGAATTTCGTTATTTTGGCATTTATTTAAGGCGCATGCAATCTTAAATTTTGACAGCTGTTCGTCTTGGTATCTATTTTAACCTTCTTTTCTTCTAGATGTTCTATAGACTATAAGGAAGAAATCCCTTTGTCCGTAATTCTAGCGGCCATTCTAGGGATTCCTCCTATTCATCCATAACACACCATAATTTTAATCCTTTGAATATTGGTTTTTAAATTGCAGGTGATGGATAATTTGCTGGTATTCATTTTCATTCATAATTCCGAAGGTTTTGCACAAAATGGAGTATTTTAAAATTTTATTTTTAATTCTCGGACTCTGCATCATGTTTTTTACTCCCTTCCTTTATACAAAATCCTTTTCCATTTTTTGGCTGAGAAATGAAGCTTTTTTACTCATTCTGTAATCAAACAATGTTTCCGTAGGGAAACTTTCCACCAAAAAAAATTGTTTGTTTATCATATGACAAAAATTTGCAACAAGTGAAAATTGATGAACTATACCAACATTACCATTCACTTTGTTCTACGAAAAGCAAATTCATTACGTGTACTGTATCAGTATTTAAGGGCATTGGGGTCGTAAAAAAACCGAACTCAATCAAGAGTTCGGCAATTCTTCATTTATACTGGGCTAGCAGGATTCGAACCTGCGCATGACGGAGTCAAAGTCCGGTGCCTTACCGCTTGGCTATAACCCAATGTAGGAATTATTTTATGTAGGTATCTGGATATTATTCAAGTAAGTATGGCGGAGTTGGAGGGATTCGAACCCTCGCACGCTTGCACGCCTACTGCATTTCCAATGCAGCCCCTTCGACCACTTGGGTACAACTCCACATTTATTTTGGATCAATCCCATTATGCCCTTTTCCCCAGATGCTTTATATACCCGCTCCTCGCAGGTGGGTTTCCGCATATTGACTTCTGCCTTCCGATCTACGCCAGCATGACATCCACCAATTCATCTAGGAATCCCGCATCATTCTTACGGTTAAAAACATATAAGGATAACGAACATCGCAGGACTGATGCTGCTTTTGGTGCTCACCAAAGGATTTTCACCCTACGGCAAGCATAGTTGGTGGAAATGATGGGAGTCGAACCCATGTGCAGAGACATCGCCACTTATACGTCTACGAGTGTAGTCAGTCACTTGAATTTCGCCTGCTTCTTTAGCCTACTGACTGGCATGGAAGCCGCTAGTCTGAATTTCTCTTCCGTATCCCACAGACTTGGAATCCGGCGTAGTCCACAATCTCTTAGTCCCTTATCCTACCACATGGACGATGGAGGAAGGAACCGCAATCAACTGTTTTTAGGCAGCGAAAGCGAAGTTGTTTTGTTGTTTGCCAGTTATATTGGCTTTGACCTTTTTAACGAGATGATCGACTCGACTCGCAATATAAGCTCAAACTATCCCTGTCGATACCAAAACATTCCCATAGTATGGCGGGGAAGGAGGGATTTGAACCCTCGCGCCGGTTGCCCGACCTACACCCTTAGCAGGGGCGCCTCTTCAGCCACTTGAGTACTTCCCCAAGTAGTATCTATTAGCCCTATTTCTGTTTGTTTCGTACCGTGTGAGTACAATATAACATGCATAAAAACCTTTGTGCACCTGTAATTTTATGTAGAGTTGGGTCTTTTATCCTATTTTTTTCACGATGAAAGAATAGACAGTGATACGCAAATTGAATCCTTTCTTATCTAATCTTATCATCAGCCTTTCAACAAACAATTGGATATACCGATCTTTCATATAAAGATAAACTTTTTTCAAGTACTATAATTCTTTTCTATTCTTTAATCTTTTCCAAAGGCTTTTCTCAAACATTGTTGCTATTTAAAGGAAATAAAGAATTTAGCTATGGTTTAATTCCAAATTCGTTTACACAAACAGCCTTTCCTTATATCAAACAATTCATAGATATTTAGAAGTTTGGAAAACTAAAAGTAATCAAATTTAGATTTATTTTTTATAATTGGAGGGAAAAGCTTGATACTAACAAATCCGATTAGTTCTTCGGAGGTTGGAACACTCTGGCTTACATACGAAGAAAAAACCATGATCATGAGAATGCTGGAGTATTTTATTGAGAAAGCAGATGACAAAGAGGCAAGAAACATAATGGGTGGTCTATGGCAAGAGCTTAATTTTTATGTTTTAAAGATGGAAAAGTTGTTTGAAGACCAAGGAATGGTCAAACCGTTTGGATATACCTCTGGAGATGTGAACTTAGAAGCACCAAAACTATATGATAATGGCTTTGATATCATGTTCATCCGCTTATTAAAAGAAGTAAGCATGGGGATGTACACCATCAATATGAATATGGCTTATAACGACAAAGTGATGGAGATTTATGAGGGCTTAACGACAGTAACTCAAAAAATATATAAGCTCTCTACTCTATATTTACTAGACAAAGGAATATTAACTCTTCCTCCAAAAGTGACCATGCCGAAGAGCGTAGAATTTATCGAGAACAAAAGTTATTTAAGTGGATTTAACCCACTATCAGAAAAACGAGCATTAAATGATATTGAAATTGGTTTCCTTCATCATATGATAGAAGTCAATAATATTGGCATGCAATTGATTACTGGTTTTGCACAAAGTGCACAAAATGATGACGTTAAGAGGTACTTGGTAAAAGGCAAAGAATTAGCGAAAAAACAAATCAAAATTGCAGAGGATATTCTATTAGAGAGTGATGTGCAATTTTCGGCTACTTCTGGAAGTACCGTGACAACTTCTACATCTCCGGCATTTTCAGATAGATTAATGATGCATTGTATTTATTTATTAAATGGATTCGGGATTGTTGGAAGCAGTTTTGGAACGTTTTTTAGTATGAGGAATGATATTGCTTTAAAAACAACATTAATAGCCAAGGATGTTTACTTTTATGGTCAAGAGGGAATTAAGCTTAAGATTAAACATGGATGGTTTGAGGAACCTCCTCAAATGGAAGATCGGAACAAGATAATAAAAAAAGGGAAAGAATAAATCTCCCCCGCCAACAAATACTACTATTAGTGTTAGTTCCTAACACTAATACAAGATAGGGGGTATCTAAATTGAATAAACTTATCCACTTGTTTTCAGACCTACTGACGTTAATTATTAAAATTCGATTTTTCATCGCCCATTTAAATGATAAACTACCATGAAAATAAACTTCCGTAACTTGGAAAAAAGGCAATACTAAAGAAAACGCAGCTCATTCGTTTTTTTTAAGAGAGGAGCGCCTGATTCGTTGGTTTTATTGAGGTAGATCTACTGGATT
>NZ_JAMBNR010000028.1 GCF_023715205.1 Mesobacillus maritimus | reverse complement strand
GTCACGTAAAGCAACTTGTGCAGACAATGCCTCGATGGAGAATTTCTTTGGTATTTTAAAGCAAGAAATGTATTATGGGGAAAAACTAGTCAGCTATGAAGAATTGAAAAGACGAATAGAAGAATATTCTACTGGTATAACAATGAACGATCAAAAGCAAAATTGGCTGGACTGAGTCCAGTAGAATACCGAATTCAATCTAGCCAATTAGCTGCATAATAAAACTCTAACTTTTTGGGGTAACCACCCTTATCCCCTATAAAGTGCTCTTTTTTAAAAAACGACCCTATACTCAATTAACTTCTCGCAAGACATCTGAGAATCGAAATAAAATTATAAATGCACATAACGACTATGATCCCCGGCACGATGTCCTTTCCCTAAAGGAAAAAGAGGCTGGACCATTTTATAGGACCTACCTCTCTTTATCTAGCAATCTTACCTTTTACTCGCTTACTTGTGACCGGATTGATTTTAATCGGTGCATGACGTTGTTTTCACCACGTCCAAAATAATCATGCAGTCTTGAATATTCTTGATAGAGTTTTTCATATAATGCTACGTTTTCCGGAATCGGTTCAAAGGTTTCCTCTTTAATCCGTGCCATTTTTTCTGTCGCATCAATAATGTTGTCATATCCACCGCTGTCTTTTCCAGCGGCTACTGCACCAAACATCGCAGCTCCTAAAGCAGGTGTTTGTTTGGAAGCGGCGATTTTAATCGACCGATTTGTAACATCCGCATAGATTTGCATTAATAATTTGTTTTTCTGCGGAAGCCCACCGCACGCATACAATTCATCTACCTGTAACCCTTTTTCATGAAAAGCATCGACAATTTTTCTCGTTCCGAACGCAGTCGCTTCAAGCAAGGCACGGTACATCTCTTCCGGCTTTGTTTGCAACGTGGCGCCTAAAATTACCCCACTTAGCTCCGTATCAACTAAAACGGAACGATTTCCATTCCACCAATCTAGCGCAAGCAAACCTGTCTCCCCAGGCTTATACTCGGCTGCTTTTTGCTCTAGCCATTGATGAATGCCAATACCGTCTGCTTTCGCTGCTTCTTCAACATACGCTGGTACAGAGTGATTCACAAACCATTCAAAAATATCTCCAACCGCCGATTGTCCTGCTTCATATCCATACAGCCCCGGAATGATTCCATCCTCAACGACGCCGCACATTCCTTCAACCGCAACTTCCTTCTCACCAAGCAGCAAATGACAGATAGATGTTCCCATTGCCATCACGAGTTTTCCAGGCGTGACAACCCCAACTCCTGGTACAGAAGCATGTGCATCTACATTGCCCACAGCAACGGCGACTTTTGGACTTAAGCCGAGAATTTCAGCCATGCTGTCTGTTAACTGACCCGCTTTTGTCCCTAGTGGCACAACCTCGCCGCGAAGTTTAGTTTCGGCTAAATCTTCCAAGCGAGGATTCAATGCCTTAAAAAATTCCTTGCTCGGGTAACCTTCTTCTTTATGCCAAATGGCTTTATATCCAGCGGTACAACTATTTCGAAGCAAGTTGCCTGTTAACTTCGAAATCACCCAGTCAGCCGCTTCGACAAATTGATCCGCTTCCTCATAAATTTCCGGTGCCTCATCAAGGATTTGCCACGCTTTCGCCATCATCCACTCAGAGGAAATCTTTCCACCATAACGAGCTAAAAACTTCTCATTTCGTTCGTTTGCGATGTCATTCAATTTATTCGCATGCGCCTGGGCCGCATGGTGTTTCCAAAGCTTTACCCAGCTATGTGGATTCTCTCTCCAGTCAGTATTAAAACAAAGAGGCTCTCCTTGTTTATCAATTGGCAGCATTGTGCAAGCCGTAAAGTCAATTCCCATCCCGATAATATCTTCTGGATTCACGCCTGATTCGCTTACTACCGCAGGAACCGATTTTTTTAACACTTCGAGATAATCATTTGGGTCCTGAAGCGCCCATTCAAAGCCTAGTTCTACACCTGATTCAGGCAGCTTCTCATCGATCACGCCATTCGAATATGGGGTTACATGATCCGCTAGTTCTGTGCCATCTTCTAAGGAAACCAAAACAGCCCGGCCTGACTGTGTTCCGTAATCTACACCAATTGCATATTTTTTTGCCATTGCCATAAACCCCCTGTTAGTTCTGTCCGTAATAGGCATATGCCCCATGTTTGCGCAAATAATGTTTGTCTAATAGGGATTGGTCCATCGAAGCTATTTGGTTGTTCAATTGGAATGTCCAAAGACCCATTTTTGCTACTTCTTCTAATACAACCGCATTCTCGATTGCTTTCATTGCACTTTTTCCCCAGGTAAAGGAAGCATGACCATGTACCAGTACACTAGGAATCTCGTTTGGATTCAATTTCTCAAACGTTTCAATAATGACATTTCCTGTCTCAAGTTCATAATCGCCGAGTATTTCTGCCTTTGTCATCGGTCTTGTGCAAGGAACTGTCCCATAATAATAATCAGCATGCGTTGTTCCTAAGGCCGGGATGCCTTTCCCTGCCTGCGCCCAGCTCGTTGCATAAGGAGAATGGGTATGCACGACTCCACCGATTCCCTCAAAATGTTTATATAAAACTAAATGTGTCGGCGTATCAGATGATGGCTTTAACTTTCCTTCAACGACATTACCTTCTAAATCCACGACAACCAAGTCTTCTATTTTTAATCGGTCATAAGGAACACCACTCGGTTTAATTACGACAAGATTTTTTTCTCTATCAATGCCACTAACATTGCCCCAAGTAAGAGTAACTAAACCTTCCTTCGGTAATGCCTGATTGGCTTCGAGCACTTCTCGCTTTAAAGCTTCTAACACTCGAATCTCCCCTTCCCATATTGATTTTGTACAAGACGATGTTACTAATAACCAATTAAAAAGATTTATAGAGACAACAGCTCGTTCTCTCGCTCTTTAAAATAGGTTGCTGTTTGGCGGACCAAATTTTCGAGCTTCTGCTTGTCCGGTATGGAATTCATCGCAGGGTATGGATCTCCTCCTGGTCCTAGTGGCTCTGGAGTCAAGAAACGATTTCCTTGATTGTAGCCAATGAGATATAGAGCCATGATGATCGTATCAATGTCCATGAATCCTTCCCCTAAAGCACCTCGATTGCTGTCTGCTAGATGAAGGTTCACTAACTGGTTGCCCGCTTCGATAATCGCTTCGCCAATATGTGCTTCCTCTGATTGCATATGATAAATGTCTCCATTAATATGTTGGATCGCTTCGTGATTCACTGCCTTAATATAATTTTTCGCATCGGCAACGGTATGGACAAAGCTAACTTCCGCAGATCGGATTGGTTCAATCGCTGCTTTGACACCGCTTTCAGCAAATAGCGTACCTAATCCTCTTAGTGTGCGAATGCTGCGTTCAAACTCCGTATCGTCGTATGCATTGGGACGTCCAACTGCTCCAGGAACAACAAGCAAATACTCTCCTCCGACCGCGCTCGTAAAAGCAAGCTCTCTTTTTATGTAGCTAATCGCTGCTTGTCTTTTACTTGGAAGATTGCTAGAAAGATCATTTTCTGCGGAGAACATCCCGCAAACACCAGATACCTTCATATTGTATTTTTTCAATAGAGAGAGTGTTTCCTCGACGTCATACCCAAGATCGTCTCCATAATGATTGCCATGAAGTTCAATGTACTCGATTCCCGCTTCTTTTAAGCGGATGAGGGACTCTTCTAGCGTCTCAAGTCCAAAGCCCCAATTGCTCCAAGATAATTTCAATCTCTCTTGAAAACGTTCCGGCTGTTCTGTTTTGAGCTTTAAAAAGGCTTGTTTTATTTTTTCATTTTTTAATTGGTAGTTTTGTAACTTCATGATTGATATCCTCCTTTTTTGTTTATCATCTGTACCCTTTGTTCTTTCTTATTTAATGGGGCAAATAGGTTAGAAGAGTTTAAGTTAATACGAGGGATTTTATAGTCGAGTGGGAGTAGATAAAAGTGAGTCCCAAAAGTGAGTGCAACTCACTTTCAGGACATCACGGTTTTCATGTAAAATTCTTATTAGAAATCGAAGTCAGCTGCATTTTCTTTTGTAAAGTCAGCTGGAGGTCCCATGATGATAGACTTTCCATCTTCTAATACTGAGATTTGACCAACGCCTTCAACTTCCATACCATCTGTAATCTCTTCACCTTCAGCAATCATTTTTCCAACTGCAACAGTAAGAGCACCTAATTTACCTGGATCCCAAAGAACTGCTGTATCAAGAGAGCCATCTTCTAAGAACGGAAGAGAGTCAGTTGGCAGCGCAGAACCTACAACTGAAATCTTATCTTGCATACCTTTTTCCTGTACCGCTTGTGCAGCACCTAGTGGAGCTGGAGTTGAAACAGCAAGGATTCCTTTAAGGTTCGGGTAAGACTTCATTAAATCAAGAGTCTTTTGATAAGCAACCTGTTGCTTTTCTTCTGTAGGAATTTTTTCAGTGACAATTTTAATTCCAGGATAGTTTTCGTCGAATTCTTTTTGTGCAGCCTCAATCCATAGGTTAAGGTTGGCAGCAGAAAGACCGCCTGTTAAAATCGCAATTTCGCCTTCTTCTGTACCCATCGCTTCAACTAACTTTTGAGCCATATGGCGACCGAAAACATCATCATCGATTTGCTTTACGGAATATTCAACAAGGTCTTTGTTTGCTGGTGTATCCCAGTCAATAACGTTAATGCCTTGGTCTTTTGCTTTCTTTAGAACTGGATCAACAGATGCAGGATCATTTGGTGCAATCGCAATCACATCTACATTTTTAGAGATTAGGTCTTCCACTACTTTAACCTGTGCAGCTGCGTCAGCTTGGGTTGGACCTGTATACTGTACATCCACACCAAGGTCTTCCCCAGCTTGGTTTGCACCTTTTTCAGATGCATTGAAGTATGGAATTCCAACAAGCTTCGGTACTACGGCAATGGATAATTCCCCATTATCCGCTCCCCCTTCAGCTTGGTTTCCACCCTCAGCTTCTCCACCACTAGAGCTTCCACCGTTACCAGAGACACAACCAGCCAGAAGGCTAGCAGCAAACACACCTGACATTAAAGTCTTTGCGAACTTTTTCATGAGCATTTTCCCCCTTAAGGATTTTGTTTTTTTATGTTTTACCTAGATCAACTAGGGAAAAACCAGTATAGGATAACGCTTACAACAATTAGAATAAGGTTTACTTAACAATGGGATCTTCCCAAAGTTAAGCAATCCTCTTATTATGCAACTTTTGATGCCTTTGTTGTCTCTTTCTTCTGTTTGATTTTATCAGAGAAGAAATTCAATGTTAGAACCGAGATGAGGATCACCCCGATAAAGACATCAACAATGGCTCTGTGAACACCAAGTAGGTTCAGTCCATTGGAAAGGGTTAAGAAAATGATCACGGCGTAAACCGTTCCCATTACTTTCCCGTAGCCTCCTTCAATCTTTGTCCCTCCAAGTACGGACGCAGCCACACTTTGGAGAAGATAAGAAGATCCCAAGTCTACTTTTACTGAATTGTAACGAGATGTCATGATAATCGCTGAGATTGCTGCAAGTAATCCTGCATATAAATAAACTTTCATCACGACACGGTTATTCCTCACACCGGAAAACAAGGTTGCCACATCATTGCTTCCATACATGTAAACATTTCGACCCCAGCCTGTCTTATTCAAAAGAACGCCTGTCACGAGGACAAAGAAGGCAAAGATGAGCATCGACAATGGGAAAAGCCCCATATAATAACCGTTCCCAATAAGGGAGTAGGTTTCACTAAAACCGGAAATCGATTGCCCTTTCGTAATCGCAAGGATAATTCCTTCAAAAAGAACCCATGTACCAATGGTCACAAGAATTGGAGATACGCCAATCTTAGAAACGATAAATCCGTTAAATGCACCGCAGGCTAATCCGAAAATAACGGCTACTAATATAGCTAAGAAAATTGGATAACCATTTACCAACATTAGAGCTGCGCCAACCCCAGATAATGCCGCGATATACGTTATCGAAAGGTCGATACCTCCTGTAATGATAACGACCATCATCCCTAACGCTATTAATCCAAATTCAGGGAGTTGAAACATCAGGTTATTAATATTGTTAGATGATAAAAAACCCGGTGCTATTAAACTCATTAAAAGAATAGTAGCAATTGCTATAAGTCCTAACACACTTTCCTTTGAAAGTTTCATTTTTCTCCCCCCCTATGCCTCTACTTCTATCTTGGCTAATTTTGCTTGTTGTCTTCTATAGCTAATCTGGTCATAGGATACAGCGATAACGATAATCGCACCCGTTACAACCTTTTGCCAGAAAGTGTCGATATGTGCCAAAATCATTCCGTTTTGCATGATGGCAAGAAGGAGAACGCCTAACAGCGTACCTTGAATGGAACCTCGTCCACCTTGAATATTGGTTCCACCTAATACAACCGCTGCAATAACCATCATCTCAACACCTAGTAATCCATTTGGATCAACCGCCTTTGTATAGGCTGTCTGGGCAATCGCCGCAATTCCCGCCAAAAATCCCATATAAGCAAATACGAAGAGTTTTACTTTGTTGTAATTAATTCCTACCCGAACAGCAGATTGTGACTTTCCTCCAATGGCTAAAACAGAACGACCGATAAGAGTATGTTTCAAAATAAACCATGTAAGAATTGCAACTGCAGTAAGAAGATAAACTAAGATTGGAATCCCTAAGAACTCGAAATTAGCAAATGTTAAAAATGGTTTCGGAAAATTAGAGCTATTTAAGTATTGACCATTCGTCAAGTATAGGACCAATCCGTTGATAATGTTTAAGGTTCCTAATGTCACGACAATCGCTGGTATCTTAATCTTTGAAACAAGCAAACCATTGATTGCTCCAATGATTATTCCGATTACCGGAGCAATTAAGAATAGAATTAAAATGGAAATCCAGCTGTCTGGCAAGAAACTGAACAGGTTACCAATAATAACTGCCACTGCTGTGGTAGCAGCAGCCACCGAAACGTCAATGTCCCCTGTGATGATAACCAAAGTCATCCCGACGGCTAGAATCGCCATCACGACATTCCCTTCAATAATGTCTAAGAAGTTTTCAAAAGTTAAAAAGACAGGACTAACAAATGACAAGACAACGCAGAGTAACACGACAATCATGAAAATACTGAATTCTTTTTGTTTTATGATGGATTTCATCTCTATACCCCCTGACTCATCTGGTTGGATTCAGCTACAAAGGTTGGAGCCTTTCCATTGCTTTTGCCTTGGAGTGCATAGTGCATAATGTTTTCTTGTGTTGCCTCTGCAACATTTAGTTCTCCAGCAATTCGGCCATGTCGCATGACTAGGATTCGATCGCTAACAGCCAAAATCTCTGGCAGCTCGGATGAAATCATGATAACCCCAATGCCTTCATTCGCAAGCTTTCGCATAAGTTTATGAATCTCTGTTTTTGCACCAATGTCAATTCCGTTTGTTGGTTCATCAAAAATAATGACCTTTGGCTTGGTTGATAACCACTTCGCAATGACGATTTTTTGCTGATTTCCACCAGATAAATTTCCAGCATCTAAATGAGGAAGTGCAGGGCGAATGTCAAGTGTTTTTACATATTCTTCCGCAAGCTTTACTTCCTGTTTACGATCGGTTAGTCGGAATTTATTTTTAAGTTTTGAGATGATTGGTAAAGAAATATTATTAATAACGGACTGCTCTAAAACGAGTCCTTGTGTCTGCCTTGCTTCCGGTATATAAGCTACCCCTTCTTTTACGGCACCTGCGGAATTTCGGATTGAAAGCTTTTTCCCATAAAGCTCTATTGTTCCAGCATCCGGTGTACTAATTCCAAAGATTGCTTGAGCAAGTTCTGTCCGTCCAGAGCCAACAAGTCCAGTAATACCTAAGACCTCGCCTTTTCTTAGCTCAAAGGAGATGTCCTTGAAATTTCCTTCTTTCGAAAGTTGGTTGACTTTAAAAATCGTTTCCCCAACCTCAACCGTCGCTTGATTCTTTTCATAAGTAACATTTCGGCCAACCATTAATTGAATTAATTTGGGCTCCGTCATATCTTGTGCATCATAACTGCCAACAAATTTCCCATCACGCAATACTGTGAAACGATCCGAGACTTTAAATAATTCCTTCAACTTATGACTAATAAAGATGATGGAAATCCCTTGTTTCTTCAACTTGTCGATGACGTTATACAACTTTTCTACTTCTCCAGCAGATAAGGAAGATGTTGGTTCGTCCATGACAATAAGCTTTGAATCAAAAGCCAAGGCCCGAGCAATTTCAACCATCTGCTGTTGAGCAATGCTAAGTTGTTCAACCGGGATACTCGCATCAATGTCCATATCCAGTTCCTTTAGCGCCTTGTTTGCGATTTTTTTAATATCATTCCATTTTACTTTTGTCCAAGGTTTTTTATGGCTATCACGACCGATATAGATGTTTTCGGCTACTGATAAGTTCGGAAACAAACTCAAATCCTGATAAATAATAGAAATCCCCTTCATTGTTGCATCCAATGGTTTGGATATTTCCGCTTCTTTGCCTTCAAAGAAAAACCTTGCTCCTGGATCAGGCGTATAAACCCCAGCTAAAATCTTAATGAGTGTGGATTTACCTGCACCATTTTCACCGATTAACGCGTGAACTTCGCCCTTCTTTATCTCTAATTCCACATTATCCAATGCTTTAACACCAGGAAACGTTTTACTTATGTTTTTCATTTGTAATAAATACTCACTCAAAACGATCCCTCCTCTTTTATAACGCCGTCTCTAACAAGTAATGCTTAAGTCCTCTTTCTTCACAGAAAGCTTTTACTTCATCTAGGGTTGGAACTGATTGAGCACCTAATTTCGTGACTTTCAAGGCCCCAACAATCGTGGCAAATTTCACTGCAGAAACCAAATCATGACCATCAATCACGCCACATGCCACAGCCCCGGCAAAGGAGTCCCCTGCACCAACCGTGTCGACCGCTTCAACTTGAATGGATTCGATGTACTCCCATTGCCCACTCTGATAAACAACAGAACCCTTATCTGCCATTTTAATGACAGAGCTTTTCACGCCCATTTTTTCAAAGGCTTTTGCAGCTTGGAGGGCACTATCAATATCCGTCACATCAATCCCAACTAAATGCAAGGTTTCTTGACGATTCGGAGTAATTAGATCCGCATAGTCTAAGGCTTTAATCGTAATTCCTTCAGCTGGTGCGGGATCCAGAATAACGTACATCCCTTTTTGCTTTGCCAACTGCATTGCTCGGATTACTGATTCTTGTGGTACCTCCATTTGGACCAGCAATACCCTGCTGTCTTCCATTTGATTGAACGCGCTTTCAACATTATCGATAAGCAAATCATCGTTTGCCCCTTTTAACACAAGCATCGTATTTTCCGCTGTCTGATCGATTGTGATAATGGAGGTTCCCGTTGCTAAAGAATCCGATTTTTTAACAAAGGTTGTATCAACCTTGTTTTCTTGTAAACTAGCAATTAAATTTTGGCCATAAATGTCGTTCCCTACAGATCCAATCAACCGAACAGGTTTCCCTAGCTTTGCAACCGCTGTTGCTTGATTTGCTCCTTTTCCGCCAGAAAAGTAATTAATTTTCTTTCCAAAAATCGTTTGACCTCTTTCAGGGTAGTAATCTGTTAAAGCTACGACATCGAGATTGATGCTGCCGACAACCGTTATACTCATAGACATTTTTCTCCTTTCTATCAAATCAGGAGTTTACCTTGTTTTTACCAGTTAAGCTGTCAAGAAAACTGTGTAGCTCCTCTAATGCCTTTTCTAAAGACTTATCTTTTTTAAATAAACTGGACGTCCCGCAAACCAGCATGTCGGCTCCTTTTTCCAATACTTTTGGAATCGTGTCATAGCTGATATTTCCATCTACTTGTATTTCAATATCAAGTTCTTTTTGAACAATCGTCTCTTTTAATTGAGCAATTTTTTCAAATGTGAGCGGAATGAACTTTTGACCGGCAAATCCTGGATTAACCGTCATCAACACCACATAATCCACCGTGTCCCAAACATAATCTAAAACACTGAGTGGAGTAGATGGGTTTAAAGCAACACCTGCTTTCAATCCTCTGTTTCGGATGGATTGAAGAGTCCTTTGTAAATGAATCGTTGCTTCTGCATGGACACTTATCATGTCTGCACCCGCATCTGCAAATAACTCGATATACCTTTCAGGCTCCTTTATCATCAGATGGACATCAAACAGAGTAGTAGAGTGAGAACGTAAGGTCTTAATCATGTCAGGACCCATCGTAAAGTTCGGGACAAAGGTCCCATCCATTACGTCAAAATGATAGAAATCTACCTTTCCCTTATCTAATCTCTTCACAGAATCTTCTAAGTTCCCCATATCCGCACACATAAGAGATGGACCAATTTTCGCCAATGCATTCAACTCCTCAACCATTGATAAATCGCTTAAATGTTAACGCTTTCTTATAACAAAAAATAAAAAGGGAAAATCTTTTTATATTAAGTAATATAGGTATGTAGTCTTATTTCCCCCTCATAAATTCAATGCTCAATTCAGAGTAATATAAGTTTTTTGAATTTTTATAACCCCATTATAGCAACGACTTTTTTGACTATCAACATATATTTGTGGTTTTTCTCAAAAAAAGTGTTATTTTTTTGTGGAAACTCCAATTTATACTTGTTTTTCCACACCTTTAAATCTTGTTTTTCACAGGTTCCCTCCAAAAAACATTCCTACAACATAAAAAAACAACCATACGAAGTCGTACAGTTGTCCTAGTTCGAAAGACATAAGTTATTCTTCCGCAACAAAAACCTTTACCCCTAATTTATTTAATTCTCTAATTTTATCAATAGACACTTTCTTATCCGTTACCAAATAATCGACCTCTTTTAAACCACAAAGCCTAACCAATGATTTTTGTCCAAATTTACTATGATCTGCTAGCAGATAAAGCTTTTCTGAGATATTAAAAATTTGTTTTTTTACCAGAGCCTGAGCCTCATGGGCTTCACTCACACCCCGTCTAAAATCAACACCCATGCAGGAGAAAAAGAATTTATCGACATGATAATCTTGAATTACCCTTTCGGCAAAATTCCCAACTAAGGACATTGAATGGCCCTTCGCATACCCTCCAATTAAAATAACCTGTATGTCTTCTTCCTGAATTAACCCTAATGTTACTGGAATGGAATTAGTAATCACCGTTAACATTTTTCCTTTTAAATACTTAGTCATTTGCAACCCTGTAGTACTCGCATCAATCGCAATGATATCCCCATCTTCAACATAAGAAGCAGCTTTTTTCGCAATCATTTCTTTTTCTTGAATATTTGTTTCCTGTCTTTTTATGACTGGAATCTCCATTCCCTCGTGTGAAACCTTTCGAACCGCCCCTCCATGGATCCGATTGACAAAGCCGTCCATTTCTAATTTCTCTAGGTCCCTTCTAATTGTTTCTTCACTCACATGATATTCCTTGCTCAACTGAGAAACCCTTACAGACCCATTCGTTTCTATTGTATCTACGATACCTTGTTGGCGCTCGTTTAATAACAAATAGGCCGTTTTACCCGCATTCGCGTTGTTCAATGACTACACCCCCTCTAAAATTTTTCTATAAATGCTAAAACAACTAATTTACCACACTAATATAACACAATATGAGTGTTTTTTCTTGTTTTTTCCAAAAATAAGTTGGGATTTTTGTGGTATTTTTCTGTGTTTATCAAAAATTACCGATGTTCTCCCTCTGTGAACCCACTACCTTTAATAGATTTTGCCCTATTATCTTACCGAAGAGTGATGTTATTTCACAACAAAAACGCCTATTATTATTATAGTAAAATAGAGACTATAGACTTTTCAGACTCTCCCTAAATTCCTTCGGTGTCTGCCCAAACTTTCCCTTAAAGATTCGATAGAAATAACTGATATTCTCGTAGCCTACTTCTTCAACAATAATAGATGCTGGTAGACTAGTCCCCTCAAGTAATTCTTTCGCCTTTAAGAGTCTTCTTTCTTGAAGTAAATCCTTAAAAGTATGTCCTGTTGCCTTCTTTATCATTTTGCTTAGCGCATAATGGGGCTGATTTAATTGAACTGCTAATTCAGATAAAGAAGCTTCTTTATAATGTTCTTCTATATATTTAAGAATTTCAACGACTAAGAAATGCTGCAAGGAAGCTTCCTGATTTTTTTCCACCTTGTCAGCATTCTTAATAAGCTCGATCATAAATAATCCCATGTATAATTTGATACTCGACTCAGAAAAAGAAGTGGGATTCATCATTTCATTAAGGATTTTTCCAATCAGTTCTTGGATGGTTGGAACCTCTGCAACCTTAAAATAAAGAAACTGTCCACTTTGTGTGTGATTGTATAGGCTATTTACCAAAAAATCACTCACAATGTTCCCAGAACTTAAATACGAGAGAATAAAATCAAAAAAGGCTGGACGGATAATGAAATTAATGACAATATCCTCTCTATTGCTCGCTTCTATTTCATGCTCAATATGCTGATTCAAAAGCAATAACTCGCCTGTTTTTAGCGTGATTTCTTTCCCACCCACTCTCTGTTTTAATTTCCCGTTAAACACATAATTTATTTCGATATAATCATGCTTATGTGTAGGGAAGTCGACAAACCTTGTGTGCTTCCGAACCATAATCATTTTGTCTTTACTTAAAAACTTCTCGCTTTCAATAATAAAATACCCTTTACTGGTATATCGTTCTCTCGTTACCATCTTACTTTCCTCAATGATTTCTTTTTCTTCCTCTGTTAATTCTAGTAGTTGCTGAAGAAGATTAGGATTCACTATTATTCACACCTGCTTCCACTTCTAACTCGCCGCTTATTACTATTATTTTTAAATCTATCATATCACTGGTTTGTGTGAAGGTTCAAAAGATCTTGTGGATCTAAATAAAAAAAGAAATGCCCCCTTTTGAAAGGGGCATTTCTAATCAACAATATATATATTTATCTAGTAAATGCTGCTGGTACCCCGCCATCAACTGTTAGCATGCAGCCTGTAGTTTTATCCGATTTAGAAGAAGCAAAGAAAGCGATAGCTTCTGCAATGTCCTTAGGATAGATATTAACTAGCAACGTCGTACGTTTACGATAATGCTCTTCTAATTGATCAGGGTGAATTCCATAGGCGGCAGCCCGCTCTTCACGCCAACTGGAACCCCAAATAGCAGAACCTTGAAGCACAGCATCCGGTAGGACAGAGTTCACACGAATTCCGTACTCTCCGCCCTCTGCTGCAATACATCTTGCAAGATGTGTTTCCATTGCCTTAACGGAACTGTATGCCGCAGCATTTTTCCCTGCATACACAGAGTTTTTAGAACCGATAAAGACCATGTTTCCGCCAATGCCTTGTTGCTTCATTTGTTTAAATGCCTCACGAGCAACTAGGAAATAACCTGTACCTAGAACATTCATATTTAAGTTCCACTCTTGTAAGGTTGTTTCATCAATTGGACTTGATGTAGCAAGGCCCGCATTGTTGACAATGATATCTACCCCACCAAAGGTTAGCGCTGTTTGGGCAAACGCTGCTTGAACATCTTCTTCTTTTGTCACATCCATTTTTACGGCTAGTGCACGCCCATCACCGTACTGTTCATTGATTTCTGCAGCAACCTTCTCGGCACCCTCAAGATTTAAATCGGCGATCACGACATGAGCACCTTCAGAAACAAAACGGCGGCATGTCTCACTACCGATTCCACCTGCTCCCCCAGTGACAAACGCAACCTTACGAGAGAATTCTGCTTCTGCAGGGGCAAGGCTTAATTTATATAATTCTAGCGGCCAGTATTCAATATTATAAGATTCGTTTTCATTTAGAGAAACAAAGTTTCCAAGTGTTGTTGAGCCCTTCATAACAGCAATCGCCCGGTGATAAAGTGCTCCGCTTACACGTGAATTTTTCTTATCTTTACCAGTATTCACCATTCCAAGTCCAGGAATCAAAATAACACGGGGAGCTGGCTCGAACATTTTGTCGCCTTCGTTTTTATTCTGTTCAAAATATGCTTTGTATTCTTCTTTAAAGCTTTCAATACCAACTTTAATACTTTCCTTTAAAGCATCAACATCCTTTGTTTGCGGGTCCCAGTTGATATAGAGTGGTACGCGCTTTGTATGAACAAGGTGGTCCGGGCAGGCTGCTCCTACTTGAGAGAGTTCAGCTGCATTTTCGCTGTTTACAAATTCTAGTACATCTTCCCCTCGGTCATAGGTAAGAATCATTTTCTTCTCATCACTAACAGCACCCCGAATAACTGGCATTACCTTTCCTAGAATGCTAGTCGCTTCTTCGTCTGTAAGAGATTGATATTTACGGCCACCGAAAACAGAATCTGGTTGGATTTTCCCATTGATGTACTCTTCTACTTCATTAATAACTGAAATCGTTTTATTATAGCTTTGTTCAGCCGTTTCTCCCCATACAACCAAACCATGCTTTTCCATCAAAACCAGTTCGGCGTTCGGATTGTTTTTCACACCTTCTGCAATCATTTTAGAAAGCGTGAAACCAGGGCGAATGTAAGGAACCCAAACATAGCGATTTCCAAAAATTTCTTCGGCAATTTGTCTTCCATTGTCTGCACAGCAAATGCTGATAATCGCATCTGGATGTGTATGGTCGACATGCTTAAATGGCAAGAACGCATGTAATAACGTTTCGATCGATGCTCTTGGATGCTTGCTATCAATCATGCAATGAGACAGATAAGCAACCATATCCTCATCAGACATTTCATCTCTATCAATAAGTGGACGAATATCTTCTAATTTTAATCCAGTAAAGTTATGCGCTTTCATTGTTGCTAAATCCGAACCACTTCCCTTTACCCACATTACCTCTATATCACGACCGCGAAAATCCTTTTCGATTGTCTTCATTGAAGTATTTCCGCCACCCCAGTTACATACAGCACGATCTGAACCAATTAAATTTGAACGGTATACTAACTCTTCTACCCCTTTTTCAAGTTGTGATGCTATATTTGAATCCCAGTAATTCTTGACCATCCGAATTCCCCCGTTTATCCGTTTTGTTATCTTCTGTTTTATTATAATATATTTTTGTTTGTTTTTGAATATTTAAAATGTAAATTTGTTATTTTTTGTTTTTTGTTAGAATTCCACATGAAAATAAATTTTCAAAAGCAGTCTGATACTAATTTCAACTTCCATACTTTTCTAAACATCTTAATTAATAGCCTTCTTGCATAAACCTCTTTACAAGAAATAACGCAGTTACATGTTAATTGACCAACACTTGGACACGACTAGGAAGGATTATGACATTAGCAACTTTCCTTACTAAAGATCCATTAATGCGAAAAACCCATCTCGTAAAAACGGAAATGGGTTTTCTTTATACTTCCATTGATGTTGTTTTTTTTCAAATCAGACGGATTCACGCCTTAATTCAATAAGTATTTCCAATTTCTAAAGGAATTATTTTTTAAAATCTTTAGTGATTTGTTCTTGGTCCAATTCATTATTTAAATTTTTATATCTAATTTTATACAATCGAAGGAGAAGATCCATGAACTATTATCAATTCTTCAAAAAACTTCATATTCTCCTCAAAGTTTGGTACAATTTGCGACTCTTCCGCTTTTTTGACCAATTGAACAACCAAATCGTTAAAAGGTGTTGGAACTTCTTTCCCTAAAGCAAGCCTCGGTACAACCCCATTAATATAATCAATTTCCGTTTTCCGTTTCTTTTCTAAATCTTGTAGCATACTTGCCTTTAGTAGCCTAGAAGCTTTTAACATGAAGCGATATGTTTCAATTCGTTCTGGTATATCTGTTTCACTATGCACTTCAAAGGTTTCAATATCAAATTTACCCATGGGTGCAAATATGACTCCATTGGCATGTCCAACCTTAATGGTTTCATCCGCGATCCGTACCGCAGCTTGCATCCCAATATTATGATTTAGGACATTCCCATATGTTGCATTTAGAGCTGCCGATAAGCCGCTAAAAGCATTATTCACCAGTAATTTAGACCATTTTGTTCCAATTAGGTTATCAGAAATATGCGTTCCGCCCACAAGATCTAAAATAGCTTTGATTTGTTCCAATCTTTCTGTTCTTTCCCCAGTAAACTCTCCAATTTGGAAAGCATATTTTTTAAACTTCGAATACTCTGTCGTTAGGTTCGATACTCCTGGTTCCATATAGGTAGCACCAAATTCGACCGCTCCGGCAATCACTCGTTCCCGTCCGACAATGGATGCCAATTGCTCTTCAGGAATGCCATTCTGCAGGGAACAGACAACACTATGCTCTCCTAAATAAGGCAGCAACCCCTGAAGAATCGATTCATTATGTAATTGTTTTGTTAATAGTAAGACCAAATCGTATGTACCTGACATGTTTTCTGACGTGATGGCTTTTACTTTCGTTTGAAACTCCGTAGTTCCAGTAATTTTTGCTCCTGAAGCATTCAAAGCGGCAACATGCTCTCGGTTTGCATCAATCAACTCAATATTTTCTCCACCAGCAGCAATATAAGCACCTACAATGGTTCCAATTGAACCTGCTCCTAATACGGCAATTCTCATTTTCAAACCTCCTCAAGCATATAAAAATTAGTGCATGTTCCTCTGTAATAAAAGATGGACAGGCTACTATTAAACTAGTACCTTCAGTCTATTTATTGAGACCTTAACGGATTCGCTTAATATACGAAACCTTCTAAACTCCAATTCGTATATTACACTGTCTACATTCAACACAAGTTCACCCTATTCCTCCACAATGAAGACAATTCCTAAAACAATCGAAGTTCTAGTTGATTTTTCAGAGTATCTGCTAGCTTTGCTTAAGACAAAAACAATTGGGCTTTTTTGTTCGCTGGAATCTATACATTAAGTAGAACTTTCTCTTCATTCAATTCCATTAGAAAGCAATTCTTCCTGGATCATCTGTTTTCTCCTACTCTTCCCGTTGCATTTGTAAAACTAATGAAAATCATCCCCCAAGGACAAACTCTTTTCTTGGAACCCTCACATATCAATGATAATGAGTAGTAAAGAGGAGATGGTTTGATGTACACAATCGTTACTGGAATGAACGGGGTTCAATATTATGGGTATCCACAAGCAACATACGGTGCGTGGGGTCTGCCTCTTCACCCAGGACGCCCTCAATTTTATCAACTTGGCGGCGCTCAACTTAATATTCAACCATATCAAGGAATTCCACACTTCCCGCAAGCCTTTCCATATAGTGCGCTTACCGTTCCTGTAAGAAAATGGTGATTAAAAATGAAATTGGAAGCGGAGACATTCTCCACTTCCAATTTCATTTTTATTTTCCTTTCATAAAAACATATCACGCGATAGTGAACCAACACCCTCGATCGTATTCTTTTCGTTTAATAAGTAAATATCCTCAATCAGTTTCAATTCTGTGATTCATTATAATTGCATAGTGATTATAGTAAAATAACACACAAATCAGGACTTCGAACACCTACTTAATCTAGTAAGCTTCGATACTTTTCAATCACAACTTCTGTTAAAATTCCCACAGTGTAGAAGTGTTGACAATAAACACTGAGCATCATTTCATTTTCTTCCGTTATGGTCATTTTCATTAAAACCGTATTAATGATATCTGCGAGTTCTTCAGGTTTCGCATACATCGTATTCCACGCCCGGACTTGTAATTCTAGGTCTTCACACAATGCCGCCTCTTCTAGTTCTGCTGTTGGTACAGACTTATGAAAATGTTCATAAGGATCCTCATAAACATCGGTATATATAAATTCCATAGGATTGTATTCAGTTAAATCATATGTAAAACAATCCTCACCAAGTTTCACCAACATTTGATTTTCAATTAGCTCAAGCTGCCCATTCTCTAAAACAATTTTATCCGCATCGATGTGAATCCTACATGTCACATCCGGTGTAATCAACCAATACCGATATTCTGAGTCTACTTGAGACAGAAAGTCTAGCAAAGAAGACTCCTCTAGCATGCCTTCGTTACTCCATTTCACATAAAGACTTGGACGATAAAAATACTCTGCATCTAGTTCTTTCATGAATATTGTCCACTCTGAACTTGGACCATCAAACAACACGCGAAACGCAAAGCCCTCATCCCGCTGCTGTAATTCATCGTAAACCAACCATTGCCCGACTTCGATAGGCATTTCACTTTCTTCCGCAACAATGTTTTTAAATTGAAAGTGAATAAGTGCTTTCGTCGAAAACCCACCATCCGTATTCAAATAAAGATGGATGTTGTCCCCAACCCGTTCAATCCGTTGAATCTGAGAATCATGCAAGCTTTCCGCAAAAACCTCTTGAACCGCCTGTGGTAGGTGGTGTACGGCCTTCTCCGTCTGTTTAGAAGCTTCATCTAAAACCTTTTCAAATTCCCTATCTGCTGCTCGCATCCATTGTAAATAGTCCTCCCGCACTGATTTAGGCAACGTCGGCTGATTTAATGTCCCATCTTCCACATAAGGATGAAACCGACTCGGAACCACTTCCATTAATTCCTCTCTTACTTCATCAAGTTCTTCCTTTAAACGCGCAGTTAGGTCCTCGCCTTCTTCCGCCGCTTCCCTTAAAACAATCTCCCAATCATGGGCTGATTCCTGAATCGGCAATAGATTGCATTTCAAAAAACGCTCTTGCGCTTCTTTCGTGACATTCCACATTAAAATCCCCCTCCTTATTTATTACCTCTATTGATTCTGCTCAGCACGTTCTGCTAAATGATCTCATCCACAAACATATCTATTTAAAAATTATAACACTTCCCTTACCATTCTCAGCCAAATTCCTCCCACAAAAAATCCTCACAAACATCATTGATCATAACATTTGTGAGGAAATCTAGTTCTATTGTTTGCACCGCATTTACGATCAACTCGGTTTTTTCCACCTCTTCGGGCATCGACACCTATCCTCGATTACTTTCACCATAACAGGCACCGAAACTCCATCACTCCAAACCAAAATACGTTTTCTTAAATTCTTTAAACTTTCCTTCATCCATTTCTTCTTTTTTCTCTTGTCCGTCGGCCCATTGCGTAAACGAGCCCGCTGTTAAAGTGACACTACCGTCTTCCGTTAACTTGGTGACCAATGGCTTTTTATTAAAGGCCGACTCCGGATGCTCCGCAATCACCGTTTGGATTTCATTCAAATCCTCGATTTTCTTCACAAAATCCTTTGAATCAAAAGCATACCCAATTTTCCACTCAGGACCTTTATGCTTTAATTTCATATAAAGTATAAAATCACCATGTTCACTCTCATTACGCTCGATACGAAATTCACCGTTGTTTGATGTGACCACCTCTCCCGTCAACGGCACAGGCTTTAACGGCAAGTTCCCACCAAAACCTGTATCAACAAGGTAAAACTTTCCGTTATCCTGAATTAGATTCGCCACATGTGTTCTGCCAGTCTCGCTCCAATCTTTCTTCATTTGGTTATAAACAACACCACGCACCATGGTAACGTCAAAGCCGTTCTCTTTTAAAAACAAATAAAGAATCGTATTTAGTTCATAGCAAAGTCCACCTTCTCGTTGCACTAAGACTTTCTCCATAACATTTTCAGTGGTAAGTCCCTTTATCCGATTCTCGACAATACATAAATTCTCGAACGGAATCATAAATGCTGTTTTCTCAAGAACCTCGTCCAATTTTTCAAACGAAATCACTTCCTTTTCTAAAATCCCAATTCGCTTACGAAACAATGCATTTACCTTGCTCATTCCTACTACCTCCAATTGCTTTTTTTCTTTATTTACGGCTGTTTTCGTAAAGTTTGATGTTAAAATCCTAAAGTCAATTTTAACGAAATCATAGCCATTTCATATGTTTAAAATTAAGTTTGCAAGCCCTTTTCTCTTAAAAAGTTGCTGTATTTTTAAACAAACTAGCTTATATAGACGTATTGTACAAGGTTGGGAGAAGATCCTATTTAAAAATAGCATGATTGATAACAAATGCCCAACCTCCAAACGCAAGTGTTCCACTTCTAACCAACGAAAAAGCCAACTGATTGGACACCAATTAGTCGGCTTTTTCGTTTTAAATTAAATTTACAAGTTGTAATGCATTCACAACTTTACGCGCTTGAAAAGCGTGTAATTTTTTCATTGCGAATCGGCAATCGGCTAGGCAATGAAGATGTTTCGTGGCAAGCATAAAAGAAGTTGTGAAACGGTTCCCAAACTAAGCTCTCTCAGCCCGATCCATATTCCAATAACTGTTAATAGGATCAAATAAGATGGTTACACTGAACAAAATGTTGAACAGAACTCTCGCATTTAGCATTAAGACGACCTGGTCACTTATTTTTCAAAGAGTTCTTGAGCGGACCATTCCCACCGTCCTTTTTTACCCAAACAACCTTTCCACTTTCTCCAGCTCATTCACAAACGCCGGCTTTCGGTTATAAGTTTCCTTTAACTCCTCTACGATGCCACGAAACTTTGTTTCCCCACATGCCTTATGATAGATTTCAAGTTTCTTGCATACACTGCGATATTGCTTGCGATCGCTCGCCTGTTCCGCTTCACTTTTAAGAAAACTTGTAAAAATCTCATCTACTTTGGCAGCATATCCATCCAGTAAGTACGGGTAAAGCTCTAAGACCGTAATCGGGGATTCTTCACAGTATTTCAGAATTTTATCCTCGCGCTCTTCGGCTTTCGCCATGTATTCATAAATATATGGCAAATGATCCGATTTCTCCTCAAGCTCTGTGAAAATCTCATCGACCACCGGCTGCCATTCTTCTGGAGAATAAAACTCCTTCAATTTATTATAAGACTCATAATCATTATCAAAAACAAACTCTCTGAGAATCTCTTTTTGCTTGTCTAGATCCTCTAGAGCTTCATAAATCTGTAATCGATATTGTTTCCACTTTTTCACAAGGCCAGGATATTTACTATCATTTTCTTCCCCGTCCTCACAAAGCTTTAATGCCGATGTGAACTGTTCATTTGCCATGTCCTTTTCAATCGCCATTTCCCGGAACTCATCAAATTTCAAGTTTTCATTTATAAACTTTTGCGCTTTTTCCAACTCGCCATTCCGTTCGAGCACTTTCAATTGAAGCATTTTAATCGACTTTTGATCATAGTCCGAGGACCAAGAAGAAATGCTAGAAACCTTCGTTAATAATTTCTCTAAAGTACTCTCTAATTTTTTCCGAGCCGAAGCACGTGCCGTATAGATTGTACACACTTCTAATAATTCATGACGAATGTCATTCCAACCATCATAACGCTTATGTAAGGCTTCATCTAAAATTAATTGAAAGATTCGATCTTGTTCACGATGCTCGGTCGATAACAGCACTAACGAGGACGCATCTTTGAGCATCGTCATACTTTCATTCACAATATAGCCAATTTCGCCACCAGAATCATCGGTGTATTGGAGCATATCAATGACAATCGATAGGACAGTAATCCCCAAACGAACCGCTAGCTCTTCTTCGCCGCTAACAAGTTTATTCCTGCCCTTTTCAAGCACCATCTCCGCGCCCCTTAGCGCCGCATGGACGTTGCGCCATGATATAAATCCTCGTCTCTTATTCTCGTTAATATATTGTCGAATCAGTTGTTTACTAGCTTTGACTTCATCATGTGGCGTGCTGAGTTTATATTCTACCTTTTTCGCAACATCCTCATCTCCATCAGTTAAATCCATAACTAGTTCGACTAATTCTTTTTTCGAAAGCATTGAAACCATTTTATGTAAATCCATAACCCCGGACTCCTTCCTAACACAGAACATTTCTCTTTTAGTTTACCATAATCGCTAAACCTCTTCGCAAATGAAACATGGCATAGTATTCATTTATTTCAATCAGACATCCTCTAAGATTGATTAATCAATCGTATTTCAATCTCCTAATATTTAAATACAACCATTAAATCAAAAAATCCTCCTTCATGACCACAACAATTCTTTATATGAAATTGCAATATATTCTAATCTAAGCCCTTATTATTCCCTAAAATCGTATTTTTTGTTCAAAAGCAACAAAGATTGAGAAAAGAATACTTAAAAAAAAGAGAGCCCTGAAAATAACCGGATTGATATTCTTTTGTTCCTAGTTACTTTGTCAATCGCTATTCTTGGTCTCCTTTTTCTCTTTTTGTTATTGTAACAGAGGCAGTCTAGAGGGCGGTGTGAACTCCCCCTAAACACATAAAATCCTCAAAGCACGCAAAAGATAAAATGGATATTTCTACCTCCAACAAAGGAAAAAAGGTGTGATGGATATGCGTGACAAAGAAACAATGAAACAGAGAGTTTTAGATGCATTTCATTTCCGACATGCCACAAAAGAGGTTGAAAAAGATCTCTAAGGAGGACTTCCGGTTTATTTTAGAAACAGGGCGTTTATCTCCCAGTTCGTTTGGTTTTGAACCATGGCGGTTGGTAGTCATTCAAAACCCGGAACTTCGAGAAAAAATCAAAAATGCTTCGTGGTGAGCGTTTAGCAAGCTTCCAGATGCGAGTCACTTCCTCATCATTCTTGCTAGAACCAAGGTAGACACAATCTACAATTCTGATTATTTACAAAATCATTTACGAAATGTCTCGCAGTTTACTGAAGAACTTTTAGAGGGTTTTCTCAAACGAGTCGAAGAGGTTCAACGAGACGATTTTTACCTATCGATTCATGTCCGATAGAAGGATTTAACATAGAAAAAATGAATCAGCTTTTAGGTGTAGGTGTAGAAGGTTTATTAGAGGATGCCCATTACAGCATTTCAGTCATGCCAGCTTTCGGCTACCGTAAAAATAATACTCGTCCGAAAACACGGAGACCTTATGAAGATGTGGTTAAGTGGGTCAAGTGATGGTAAGCGAATTAGCTTACTAAGAAAAACCTTAATGTCAGTGTGGGTTATGTTTACTCCTTCCCTTGGGAGCAAAAAACAAGCGGAGAAAACCATTGTTTTCTCCGCTTGTTTCATTTATCATTCTTTCTTATTTTGCTGCCTCAATCTCTTCTTCTAGTTTATCAAGAATCGCTCCTTCTACCGTAGAGATGTTCTCACGATAATAGTCACGAATTGGAAGGGCAAGCTCTCGAAACTCTGAGCGTTGTTCTTCTGTAAGCTCAATGATTTCAACTGGATTATCCGTATCATTTTTCATTTTTTCCAAGAACTCCGTATTTTGACGATCTTGCTCATCATATGCCCAATCTTGCATTTCTTTCACTGTTTCACTAATCAACTTTTGAACATTTTCCGGTTGGCTATTATACCAATCCGTATTCACCGTTGTCATCGCAACATAGTTATTATGATTCGATAGTGTCACGGTATCTTGAACTTCATTAAATGCAGCATCATAAATGAAGAAAACAGGGTTTTCTTGTCCATCAACCGTTCCACGGTCGAGCGCCGTGTAAAGTTCACTCCAAGGCAATGCTTGCGGGCTTGCACCATACGCTTTATATGATTCTTGCATTAAAGGAGACTCTTGAATGCGCATCTTAAAGCCTTTGAAATCACCTGGCTCACTTACCCCAGCGTTACTCGTCCAAGCCATTGCTCCTTCTGTCCAAAAAGCAAGTGGCGTAATCCCGTGTGCTTCATACTTTTCAACTAAGTCAACATTTAATGCTTCACTTGTGTTGAGAATTTCTTGTGTTTTCTCTACGCTATCTGGGAATAAGAAATGTAATGCAAAGATTTGGCCTTCCATTACCATGTTTCCAGTAAAACCTGGTGACATCACTGCTAGCTCAACTGCTCCACCTTGCAAAGCGGCCACTTGGTCTGTTTCGGTCCCAAGCCCACCATATTCATACGGTTCAACCGTAATTTTCCCATCTGTTTTTTCACTAATCCGTTTCGCAAACTCTTCTGCATAAACATATTGGACTTGACCTTGAACTTCTTCTGTTACAAATCGCCAAGTAGCGGATTCAAATTCACTTGATCCTCCATCGGAACCTGAACTTTCACTACTCGCTTCCTCATTGTTTCCACACGCAGCTAGAAACAGCCCTAAAGTCAACGTCAATAAGATTGCTAGAATACGTTTTTTATGAAAGATAATAAAACCCCCTAATGTTAATTTTAAATTTATTAAAGGGTTCCTACTTCACGTGTAGGAACCGCTTTCTTACCCTGGTATCAGCATTAACGACAATTCTGGGATAAAAATTAATAGAACTGAAATAATCAGCAGCATAAGAATAAATGGTGGTGTTCCTCTGATGACATCCAAATAGGATCTATTAAACACCGCACTTGCGGTAAAAATATCAACCCCGAATGGTGGCGTCGCGGACCCAAGTGCTGCTTGGAACGTAATGATGACACCTAAATGAATCAAACTAACACCAGCAGCCTCCGCAGCAGGAACAAAAATCGGTGTTAAAATCAAAATGACTACAATCGGATCGACAAACATACATCCGATAAAGAAAAAGATACTAACAATGATGAGCACGTAGAGTGCACTTGGTTCAGTTCCTAATACCGCTTCGGTAATTTGTTGCGGAATTCGCGCATACCCTAAAACCCAAGTAAATACTTGACCGCCAGCAACTAGCACAAATACGGCGGAAGAAACCAACCCTGTGGATAGCGCAATTTTCGGTATTTCTTTTATATGAATCGAACGATAGATTACTACTTCTAATAGAAAGGCATAAAGAACAGAAATCGCTGCCGCCTCCGTTGGTGTGAAATACCCAGAATAGATTCCCCCAACAATTAAGATTGGGAACCCTAAAGGTAAGAGCGCCTTTCTTAAAAATACTAATCTATCTTTCCATGGTACCTTGTCTGCCAAAGGAATGTTTTTGATTCTGGCATAAAAATAACTATAAATTGCAAAACTGATAAAGACCATAAGTCCAGGGATAATCCCTGCAATAAATAAATCGCCAACTGAAACACTTCCGGCTGCAAGTGCATAAATAATCATGCCAATACTCGGTGGAATCAATAATGCTACATCACTCGAGTTTATAATGAGAGCGATGGCGCTCGAGTCTTTATAGCCAACCTTTAATAAACGCTCACGCATTGGCTTCCCTATCGCCACAACTGTTGCTTGGGTAGAGCCTGAAATCGCTCCAAACAATGTACATGCAGCTGAAGTGGTGACCGCATATCCCCCGCGAAGATGACCAACAAAGGATCCGATAAAATCCAATAGTCGATTCGATGTTTTCCCTGATGTCATGATATCTGCTGCAAAGATAAACAATGGAACAGCTAACAACACTGGCGATTCAATCCCCGTTAGTAACTGGTCCATCAGCAATTCCGGTCGCAAATTTGGAAAAAAGATAAACGCAACGGCAATTGGAGCTACGATCAGAGGAATCATCATCGGAAAATTTAATAATAGTAAAACAACCATAATGGCTAACAGCGTTGCTACCATAAAAAATTCCTTTCTATCTGTAATGTTAAAACAAGCTTACATGTGGAGTTCATGGCTAATATCCCGCTTTTCTTGATCGTTGTAATCCTCTGCATCAATTCCTAAATACACTTTATTCTTCACACGAATATTGATCCACATATTCCGTAGAAACTGAATTCCTCCTAGGAAAAAACCGATGGGAATAAAGATAACCATTAAATATTGCGGTATTTGTAAAGCTGGGGTAACGGTGCCTTTAGCAAATTCTGCTTGCACATATCCCAAGGAAAGATAGGCTAAGCCAAGAAGGATGACGGCGCTAACACCATTGATAAGGATGGATAAAACTTTTCTACCCATAAACGGAGCAAAATCATAAAATGCCGACATACTGATATGTCGCCCTTTTCTCGCTGCATAACCAATCCCCATAAAGGTAGCGATTACAATAGCAAACTTACTAACCTCTAAATTCCAATAAAAAATACTCGAATTAAACACTTCACGTGCAATTATATTTGCGATAATCACAACGGATATAAGAATAATAGAAAAGCTCAAAATATACTCTTCAAGTTTCATCATTAACCTGTCCAGTGCTCTAAAAAATTTCAATTCAGTGGATTCCTCCCTCCTAAATTTGATATGGGACAAAGGTACTAAAAATTCATATAAATTAATGATAGGTTAAAATGAAGAGTCGCTCAACCAGCAAATTCCCTGATTATTTCCAGTCTGCTAGTATATAAAAGAATGACCTAAATTTAGGAAGGAAATCCCTTAGAAATGCTACCATATTGTCTAATATACTCTGAATAAAAAGTTTTTTCCGTCAATTAATAGAAAGATAGACCATTCTCACTGAGATGAAATAGGTTATAGCCAATCCAACGACGAACGTGCAACAAGTCAGAATTTTTATTCTATTCATTATCTAGTAAAAATGATAACATCTTAACTATATGTATTTTGATAGGAAAGGAGGTTATAGTGATTTATTCCTATCTGTTAATGGTGCTTGTCGTTATTTTTTATGCAGGGAACATCCTAGTTGGAAAAGCGATTAATGATCTCCCACCGTTTACGATTGCGTTTTTTCGAGTCTTAATTTCTTTCATCATTTTAATTCCCATTGGAATGAAAGCTGCTTGGAAACATCGTTTAACGTTATGGGAGCATAAACGCCCATTATTGATTATGACCTTAACAGGAGTAACCTTTTTCAATACTTTCATATACGGAGCTTTGCAGTTTACCACAGCCACAAACGTTTCCATTTTAGAAACTGTGATTCCTGTTGTGACAGTCATCTTTAGTGTTTATCTGTTAAAAGAAAGATTAGTACCCTTGCAATGGTTAGGCATTTTATTATCATTTTTAGGTGCAATCTGGGTCGTGATGGATGGAAAGATTTTTGCAGTCGGTTCAATCGCGTGGAATATTGGGGACGGCATTATGGTTGGCGCCATTCTTACTTGGGCCATTTATTCTATTTACGTGAAAAAGTATATGCACTTATTTCCAACGTCGGCCTTTTTCTTCATAGTGATGGGAATCTCCGTCATCGTGCTGTTCCCAATTGTTTTACTTGAATGGACAATAACTGGTGTTCCGTCATTTGATGGTCTCAATCATTTCATCTCATTATCCTATCTTGGGATCTTCCCATCCTTAATCGCATTAGCGTTTTATAACCGTGCCGTTGATTTACTGGGTCCTTCCCAAGCTTCCATCTTCCTGAACTTTTTACCTGTGATTACAATGTTTGGGGCTTATTTATGGTTTGATGAAACCATTACTCTGATGAAAATCATTGGGACGCTCATCGTCATCAGTGGAGTCATCATTACAACCCAATTCAGTGGAAAGCGAAGAGTAATGGATAATAAAGTACCACAGTCTCAGAGTTTTTAAATGTAACCGATTCCCCTTCACCCACTGAGATAAAAAACTTAAAATAAAGGCTCTGTTTAATTTTTATTGATATTAGTAAAGAAGGGAAACTGTCAGGTTTCTCATATAAAAAACACCAATTGTGTTATAGGAACAATTTCTCCATGAGTGTACAGGATAAATAAATCTTTTTGCTGAAATTGCTCTGTTATTAATGGGAACAAAAAGAACCCGCTATTCCAAAAAAATGGAATATAGCGGGTTTTCAGCTTCTTATGACCTATTCTGATGTCTCGATTTCGATCGCCGGATTAATTTCAGTATGCGGATAGTTAATTTGTTCATCGAATTCTACCCAGTCGAGATTTGCCATCATCAACAAATAGCGTTTTCCGCTCCCAGGGTCGCTAATGATGATATGATCACGGCCAGCAGTTTCTACACGCCCACGGTAAACCATTGCATTCCACTTGTTATTTCCTTGGTAAGTAAAGTAGAACGTCCCGACTTTCCCTTTGTTGAAGCGCAAGATGTTTTCAATAAACGATTCTTCCACCACACCAGCTAAAAGTTGCTGCCCAGTCCCCATTGGCATCACCGGAGCGGCAAACGTAGGTCCTGAAGTCATACCTTGCATTCCTTGCATTCCTTGAATTCCTTGCATTCCTTGCATTCCCTGCATATCCTCCATACCTGCCATTCCTGCCATACCCGCCGCCGGGTAGCCGGACATTTGACCCTGTTGTCCCATGCTACTATCCCGCATCAAGCCATAATTCATAGGATAATAACTAAAGTTTCCACAACCCATGAAAAAATCAACTCCTTTAATTATCGGTAAAACTCTGGGCAATAGCCCGGTACTGCCACATAAAAACAATGATTCTTATGAGCAAAATCGAACACCGTCATTGGGGATCTTGGCATCGTAGCGGTACAAGGAGCTCGGTATTTTTGGCCTGGACTAGGGTTAAAAAACCACAAGTTCATTTTCGCCCGAGGATCCCTATAACCATGCAACAAATCCCTGGCCCTCCGAAGATCTTCCTCTGAGGGACGTTGCGTATACAATGATCCATTTAAGACGGGTTCGAAATGGGGGATTTCAGTTCCAGGGATCGTTTGATAGATGGCATGCCTGATATTACGCAGGTTTTTAAAATCCGGAGCACAGTCAGCCTCCACACGATTGGCCACAACCGACCCTACCATACTCATCCCCTGGGCTCCTTCACCAATGGCTTCCGCCAGCATGAGCCTCGCTAACTCCTCGACGTCACGTGCGTTATGCTTGATACGTCTACCCAATTTCTCACCCCTTTCGACCTCTACAAGTAACTTATTGCATAAACCCAAATTTGGTAGCTTGCCTATCCGCCCAAAGTTTGAGAAATGAGCTTTTTATGGAAGGCTGTTCTTAAAGAATTGTTGTTAAAATCTTAAGGCCGATTTTAACGCAGAATAAGCCATTTTGTGCTTTTCTAACAAGTTTTCAGGCTCTTTTCTCCTAATCAAAAAGTTACCTTCCAGTGAAAACATAACTAATTTTTCACATTTTATCTATAAAAACAACAAAATTTAAGAAAAGAGCCTAACGGTAAGAGGTTTATATTTTAGCGCCTTAGTTTTTAGGTAGAAGTAAGTCTATCAATTAGTGATTTGAATAGATGGTTTCTGGTATGTTAGAGGTTTTTGAGGTTTTTGAGGTTTCACAATTTCCTACGTTATGGAGAAATAAGATTAATGAAGTTTATTGTGAATTCAAAGTAAAAAAACTTGACTAGTAGCTCCAAACAATATCAAGTGCTCTTTAAAGATCAACTGCCATATACTCGCCAATTCTTCCAATCTTATCTTAGTGGTAGTTGCTATTTTATTAGCAAGCACAGAAAATACTTAATAAAGTAATCACTCATAATGGAAAACTCAAGCTTGTTGGCCCATCCTTGCCTTACCGTATCCACTGCTTGGTAGATTCCTAGCTATCATTTTTTACTCAGTCAAACTATCTCCTCCTTTGTTACGTTGCCAACTCAATCATGAAATTGCATGATGATTTAAACTATCTATTTACCAGAGCACCTTTTTAAATTGCCAACTAAATTTGCTGATAGTGATACAACACAGCAAAAATGATTGGAGGCTAGTAAGAATTAGGTGATCACCAATATCTTCGAGGACGACCATATAAAATCATAATTTCAGAGCTCATCTTCAACTTTTGTTTTTTCACAAAAAAACACTCACAAACATTGATGAATCAACATTTGTGAGTGTTTTATGTTTTTATAAAAGCTAGATTTCACTTTAGGATACCGGTGGTCGGGGTCGAACCGACACTCCTTACGGAACACGATTTTGAGTCGTGCGCGTCTGCCAATTCCGCCACACCGGCATTATATGGAGGCGGCAACCGGATTCGAACCGGTGAATAAAGGTTTTGCAGACCTTGGCCTTACCACTTGGCTATGCCGCCCTGTGTAAATGGCTGGGCTAGCAGGATTCGAACCTGCGCATGACGGAGTCAAAGTCCGGTGCCTTACCGCTTGGCTATAGCCCAATGATTCATACTTATGATTAACACCTTTGAATGAACGAACTAGACAAAGACAAAAGAAAACCACAGTCAAAACTAAGAGGCATTAGCTACTTCTGAATTAATTCTGTAGTTGGTTGACACTAACTGTCTAATCATTAAGTTTTCATAAAAAAATGGGGCGATCGATGGGAATCGAACCCACGAGTGTCGGAGCCACAATCCGATGCGTTAACCACTTCGCCACGACCGCCACAATATTAATATTGGCAGGGGTAGTAGGAATCGAACCCACACTGGAGGTTTTGGAGACCTCTGTTCTACCTTTAAACTATACCCCTATAAATAAAAGCTATTTTAATAAATAAGTGGTGGAGGGGGACGGATTCGAACCGCCGAACCCTGAGGGAGCGGATTTACAGTCCGCCGCGTTTAGCCACTTCGCTACCCCTCCAAAAAAATGGTGGCTCAGGACGGAATCGAACCGCCGACACATGGATTTTCAGTCCATTGCTCTACCGACTGAGCTACTGAGCCACACAACATAATCTATATCAACAGTAGGAAAACCTACTGGATTATTATTATGTAATGGCGGTCCGGACGGGACTCGAACCCGCGACCTCCTGCGTGACAGGCAGGCATTCTAACCAACTGAACTACCGGACCAATTATAATTTACCATGAAAAAACTTGGTTGCGGGGGCAGGATTTGAACCTGCGACCTTCGGGTTATGAGCCCGACGAGCTACCGAACTGCTCCACCCCGCGATAATATTATTTTACATAGATTTGTTCATGCTCTATGTTTGCACTATCTGTCCCGGTCTCAGAAAGCTTATTCAAGTAGAAGCTCGACCGGTACAACTCGCAGTGTTTCAATGAAGTAACGCTCGTTGCTCCACCCCGCGATAATAGTATTATGGAAAAAATGTATGGCGGAGGAAGAGGGATTCGAACCCCCGCGCGGTTTAACCCGCCTGTCGGTTTTCAAGACCGATCCCTTCAGCCAGACTTGGGTATTCCTCCATCATATGGACCCTGTAGGACTCGAACCTACGACCGGACGGTTATGAGCCGTCTGCTCTAACCAGCTGAGCTAAGGGTCCAATAAACATCTTATTAAAAGTCTCTAAAATTGTGATACTTTTTTAAAAATGGAGCCTAGCGGGATCGAACCGCTGACCTCCTGCGTGCAAAGCAGGCGCTCTCCCAGCTGAGCTAAGGCCCCATGGTAATGGTCGGGAAGACAGGATTCGAACCTGCGACCCCTTGGTCCCAAACCAAGTGCTCTACCAAGCTGAGCTACTTCCCGTTTATATGGCGCGCCCGAAAGGAGTCGAACCCATAACCTTCTGATCCGTAGTCAGACGCTCTATCCAATTGAGCTACGGGCGCAATATAATCTATGAAATAAATATGGTGCGGGTGAAGGGAGTCGAACCCCCACGCCTTGCGGCGCTAGATCCTAAGTCTAGTGCGTCTGCCAATTCCGCCACACCCGCAAAATCATATTATTTACTGACGTGAATAAAGTGGTAAGTTATTTTCGCTACTGCGAATTAATGGATGGTTATTTTCACTATCGTGAAAAAACTTTGGTGAGCCATGAAGGACTCGAACCTTCGACCCTCTGATTAAAAGTCAGATGCTCTACCGACTGAGCTAATGGCTCATACAAATAAATGGTGCCGGCCAGAGGACTTGAACCCCCAACCTACTGATTACAAGTCAGTTGCTCTACCAATTGAGCTAGGCCGGCATGGAAGGTTATTTTTGCTTTGTAAAAATTTAATGGTGGAGGATGACGGGCTCGAACCGCCGACCCTCTGCTTGTAAGGCAGATGCTCTCCCAGCTGAGCTAATCCTCCACGTTAAAAATAACCTTCTCCTAATAAAATGATATTAAGGAGAGTTTTTTTCGCTAGCGCGAAAAAACTTTGGTGACCCGTACGGGATTCGAACCCGTGTTACCGCCGTGAAAGGGCGGTGTCTTAACCGCTTGACCAACGGGCCAGTATATTATATTTACAATGTAGTAAAAGAAAAAAGATAACCCAATTGGGTATGCCCGGCGACGTCCTACTCTCACAGGGGGAATCCCCCAACTACCATCGGCGCTGAGAAGCTTAACTTCCGTGTTCGGCATGGGAACGGGTGTGACCTTCTCGCCATCGTCACCAGACTATTTAATT
>NZ_JAMBNR010000027.1 GCF_023715205.1 Mesobacillus maritimus | reverse complement strand
ATGCAAAATGCCTGGAACGCATCCTCTTGATAACACTTGTAACATATGGGTAAGCCGTATGCCTTAATAGGGCACGTACGGTTTGATAAGGGGGAAGCCATGATAGTGGTTTCCCTACTTTATTATGATTGAGTGATATTAACCATGGCTAGATAGTTTAAAGACTAAGTAAAAAACTCTACAATAGCTCATTAAACAGAACTTCAGGGTCCAATAATAAATTGCCATTCCGATCCGTTTCCAAGAGTTCTTCTTTTTTCATTTTTGTTAAGGTACGGCTCACTGTTTCTCGAGTCGTACCAATCATGCTTGCTAAATCTTTATTGGTAAATTCTGCTTTTAAGGATACAGTTCCATCTTGCTTCTTTTCTCCATATAAGTTAGCAAGTCTAATAAGTAGTTTTATGATTTGTTCATAAGTATTATTCAACACTTGTGCTTCGAGACGTTCTTGTAGGTCGACAATTTTCTCACCAAGTACTTTGAAAACTTTTATACTTAGTTCTGGGTTATCGATAAGAACTTTTTCAAATTGAGTGATTGGAACAACCGCAAGGATAGATGGTTCTAGAACTTCTGCAAAAGCAGGATAACCACCCTTTCGAAAAAAACCGACATGCGGAAACATTTCTCCATCTTTTAAAATATTTACGATTTGTTCTCTACCGTTGATATCACTTTTATAGATTTTAATCTTTCCTTGATGAATGAAATAGACATTTTCAATCAGCTCTCCCTGCATAAACACATGACTATTTTTTGCCCATTCTCTTGTAATCGAAATTTCAGCAATTTTGTCTATCTCATATTCATCTAAATCACGAAAAAGAGCATAATTCGCTAGGAAGGTCTTTAACGCTTTTTTATTCAACACCTATCCACCTCTTTATAGAAACACTTAGTATATTATTGTAGCAAAAAAAACAGTTATATGCTCTGTAAAGTGGTCTCTTTTCCTGATAATTCTTAAAGTGGAGCGTTTTTTTGAGCGAATGCCAATTAAGGAAGAAATAGTTAATAAGAAAAGTGAATTTGCCTCTTTTTGAACGAACGTTTATTCGCTAAAATAGAAGTTATGAGGTGAGAGAATTTGAAATTCAGAAAAAACCTACAGGATATTATAGATGACTTAAAATTGGACGATTCTGTGAAAGGAAATATTGTCCATTGGCAAACAATCGATGAAAAAAAAGCCAAAACAGCAGAAATGCCTAGCGAGGTTCATCCCCTGTTAAAAGAGGCATTAAATAATAGGGGAGTAAAAGAGTTATATACACATCAAAAGACAGCATATGAGAAAGCAACCCAAGGAGAAAGCTTTGTAGCAGTTACTCCAACGGCATCCGGGAAAACGCTCTGTTATAATCTTCCCGTGTTACAAGGGATTGTTCAAAATCCCAATGCTCGAGCACTGTATTTATTCCCAACAAAGGCATTAGCACAGGACCAAAAAAGTGAGATAAATGAACTGATACAAGAAGCAGGGCTACAAATAAATAGCTATACATATGATGGAGATACTCCCGCTAACATCCGCCAAAAGGTTCGGAAAGCTGGTCATGTTGTCATCACAAATCCGGATATGCTTCATTCAGCAATCCTGCCCCATCATACAAAGTGGGTCTCTTTATTTGAAAATTTACAGTACGTAGTCATAGATGAGCTTCATATATATCGTGGCGTATTCGGGAGTCATGTCGCAAATGTCATAAGAAGGCTTAAGAGAATTTGTGAGTACTATGGTAGTAACCCTGTTTTTATTTGTACTTCGGCTACAATCTCCAACCCGCTTGAACTAGCAGAACGCCTAACAGAAAAGAAAATGAGATTAATTGATAATAACGGTGCACCTTCAGGAAAGAAGCACTTCTTGTTTTATAATCCTCCTATTGTCAATAAACCCTTGAATATTAGGCGCAGCGCAACCCTAGAAACACGGCAGCTTGCAGGTCAATTTTTGAAAAATAAAATTCAAACGATTGTTTTTGCTAGAAGTCGGGTGAGAGTAGAGATTTTATTAACCTATCTTCAAGAACTAGTCCAACATAAGCTCGGTCCAAAAGCGATTAGAGGGTATCGTGGGGGATATTTGCCCACCGAACGTAGGGATATTGAAAAAGGTCTAAGAGCGGGAGATATCTATGGAGTTGTCAGTACGAATGCTCTTGAACTAGGAGTAGATATCGGACAACTACAAGTTTGTATCATGAACGGATACCCAGGTACGATTGCTAGTGCTTGGCAGCAGGCTGGACGTGCTGGACGAAGACATGGAGAAGCCGTTGTGATTATGGTCGCCAGTTCGAGTCCTTTAGATCAATACATCATTCAACATCCCGATTATTTTTTCAATCGAAGTCCTGAGACTGCCCGAATTAATCCTGATAATCTCATCATTTTGGTGGATCATCTAAAATGTGCAGCGTATGAGTTGCCATTTAAAAAAGGTGAAACTTTTGGAGAAACAGAAGTAGAAGAAGTGCTAGAATACTTGACAGAGGAGCGAATTCTTCACCAAAATGGCGATAAGTGGTATTGGATGAATGATGCGTTCCCAGCGCACAATATCTCGTTACGTTCAGCTTCTCAAGAAAATGTTGTTATTATTGACCAAACGGATGTGGCAAATGTAAGAGTGATTGGCGAGATGGACACCTTTTCTGCCTTAACCCTTCTACACGATGAGGCCATCTATCTTCATCAAGGAATTCAATATCAAGTAGAATATCTTGATTGGGATGAGAAAAAGGCTTTTGTTCGGGAAGTAGCCGTGGATTATTTTACAGATGCTAATCTCGCTGTACAGTTGAATGTTCTAGAAGAAGATAAACACCTAAACAATGGGAAAGTAGACATAGGTTACGGAGATGTGAGCGTTCGAGCAATGGCCACCATTTTTAAAAAAATCAAGTTTGAGACTCATGAAAATATTGGTTCAGGCCCAATCCATCTGCCGGAAGTGGAGTTGCATACTAGTTCTGCATGGATTTCTTTGGATGCTGAATTGTCTACCTTAAAGGATGAACGGCTGGAACAAGGGCTGATTGGTACAGCTCAAGCATTAAAGCATATCATTCCATTATTTGTTATGTGCGACCCTCAAGATGTACATGTAATCCCGCAAGTGAAAGCATCTCATAATGAAAAACCGACCATTTTCTTTTACGATCGTTACCCAGGTGGTATTGGTTTAAGTGAAAAGGTTTTTCATGGAATTAAGGAGATTATGGAAGAGACGAAAGATATGGTTGAAAATTGTCAGTGTCAATCAGGTTGTCCTTCTTGCATTGGGACAGATACGTTTTCTGAAAAAGCAAAGATTGATGTGATAAGAATGATTAATTCGTTTTTGGAAGGAAAATAAACCGATTTATTGTTGGGAGGGGGGAATTTATGTCTCTGAAAAATAAGCTGAACCGCTTGAAACCACATCTATCTACTGGCGTTTCTACTCAATTGAGTGAAAGCCAAGTAAATGAGCAGCCAAAAGCTGAAAGTCTAAAAGAAGACATACCTTATCTAGATATTTGGGAAAAGGAAAATACGAACCCCTATTTCTTTGATGACACATATTGTCTAGTTCGAAAAGTGGAATATCCCTTAAATTACCAACATGGTCATTATCGGTTTGCGGATACGATTGAGGCTGTAAATCAGTGGAACCAGGAAGGAATTCAGCATCCTCTATCATCAGCAGGGCATACAGCTAACAATCTTTTCTTTTTCGATACAGAAACAACGGGTCTCGGTGGGGGAGCAGGCAATACGATCTTTTTACTAGGACATGCAAGTCTAGGAACACATTCAGTCACTTTAACCCAACATATATTGCCACAGCCTGGGGCTGAGGTAGCCTTATACCATAGTTTTCTATCGTCCATTGACTATACAACTCTAGTTACTTACAATGGCAAGGCATTTGATTGGCCACAGGTAAAAACAAGGCACACGCTTGTGAGAGATCATGTTCCAAAGTTGCCATCATTTGGGCACTTTGACCTTTTTCATGCAGCAAGAAGAATGTGGAAGCATAAAATTGAAAAAATGAAACTCACAAATGTCGAGAAAGACATCCTTGGTTTTACACGCGAAGACGATATACCTGGATACTTGGCGCCTATGATTTATTTTGATTTTCTAGAACGAAAAAATCCTGAAGGCTTACTTGGGGTAATGAAACATAATGAACTAGATATCCTCTCTTTAATTACCCTCTATACACATTTGTCCTTTCAGGTATTGGGGAGAGATCATGGAAGAAGTATAAGGGAAACTTATGAAGTGGGCAGATGGTTTTCATATTTAGGAGAAAGGGAAAAAGCGAAAGAAAATTTTTCTTCCATTGCAAAGGGTGATGAATCTGACTCTTTAAAGGCGAAGCATGCGTTAGCATTTGAATATAAGCGAAGTAAAAGATTGAGCGAGGCGGTTTCGCTTTGGGAGGAAACAGCAGAAAAGAGTACTCCAGAGATTAGAATTGAAGCATGCATTGAACTGGCTAAATTTCATGAACACAAAAGTAAAAATATGGAAAAAGCGTTGTGCTTTTGTGAAAAAGGGAATGCTTTAATAGAACAATTAGAGCAAACTAAAAAGGTTAGTCGCTGGGAGAAAGATTTAAAAAAACGGGTTCATAGATTGTTAGCAAAAATAGATAAGGAATAAGCTACAATCATTTCCCTGGCAACCGCAATCTTCTCCAATAAATTACAAATTTTGCGTTGGTTTTTCATCATTCGATATTATGTCACAGAAATGTAATATATTTCTGATAAAAAACAGCATTTTTATATTGTTTATCTTTGTTCTCAACGTTAAAATGTTAATTTGTGTGGGGAAAATTAAATTTCATTTACGGGGATGTTAAGATGTATAAAGCAATATTAGTGATGTTTTTTGTCGTTGTTTGTTTAACCGCAATTGTTTTTACCAGTCTGAAAGATAATTTTTATGCTTTTTTATAGAAGAATTAGTCATCTAGCGAAAGCTTGTTGATAAAAATAGGTATTTGCATTAGTACAAGATACTCCTTCCTTTCATAGCCTATTAGTGTAATAACTAAAAAACTAAGGAGGAGATTTGTATATGCATTGCAGACCTAATAAGGTGTTCCCAGCAATTGTTCATCCGACGAAATGCTGCGTAACCAATACTTTTTCGAATAATGTTGTGCCACATATTCATCCATCACACACAACAAACGTTCACCACGAGAACTTTGATCATGTCCACTATACAACGCACACTCAATCAAATGTGAACCAAGTAACTCATCAGCATCATTATGGTGGACCACGTCCGCCACTGGGTGGCCCAGGTGCTGGCTTTGGTGCAGGCCCAGGATTTGGTGCAGGCCCAGGATTTGGAGCAGGACCAGGATTTGGTGCGGGTCCAGGATTCGGTGCGGGTCCAGGATTTGGTGGCTTCGGTAGATAAAAGTGAACAGGGGCTTTTAAACAAAAGCCCTTGTCTTTAGCTAATAAGACAATTGTTTAAATCGCATATCTTCTATATATGTTAACGCTGTATATGCCTAAAAGGCTCGCCAATCGGCGAGTTTTCTTTATAATTTAGGAAAGTATAAATAGTTCTAACTTAGCAGGGGATTAGATCTTGACCTAAGTTGATGTTCTAGTCACCTGGCGATAATAAAAGATCGTTTAACAAAAGACGTCAAGCTAGTTAAAGGGGGATAATATGGCCAAAGTTGCAGTCGTTTCAGGGTATAAATCTTATGAGCTTGGAATATTTAAACAAAATGATCCGGCAGTAAAATATATTAAAATGGCCATTCTACGAGAATTAAAATCTTTAGTTGAAGAAGGATTAGAGTGGGTTCTTATCGGCGGACAATTAGGGGTTGAGTTATGGGCAGCAGAGGTAGTATTCCAGTTACAAGAAGTAGTACCTGACTTAAAATTATCCGTTCTCACACCTTTCCTTAATCAAGAAGAAAAATGGAGTGAATCCAACCGCGAGTGGTACGAGTCAGTAGTAATCCAAGCTGATCATGTTGATGCCATTACAAAACGCCCTTATGAAAAGCCTTGGCAGCTTAAAGTGAGCAATGATTTTCTAATCCAAAAAAGTGATATCCTAATTCTTCTTTATGATGATGAAAAAGATGGAAGTCCTAAGTATCTCTTAGAATCTGCAAAAAAGCGTCAAGAAAAAGATGGTTATGATATTCGGTTAATCAATTTTAGTGATTTACAATTATTAATTGAAGAAGAGCAATTTAAAGAACAAAATTTTTAAGAGTAATGAAAATTGACAAATTACAAGGTTTTTGAAAGAATATAAATTGAGGATTGGGGTAAGATGAGGTGATGAATGATGAGTGAAAAAGTCAATCTAACAGCGAAAGAAATTTTAGAAAAAGAGTTTAAAACAGCAATGCGTGGATACAAACCTGAGGAAGTAGACAAATACTTGGATTTAATCATAAAAGACTACGAGAACTTTCAACAAGAAATTGAGGATTTACAGCAGGAAAATATGAGATTAAAGAAACAATTAGAAGAAGTTTCAAAGCGTCCAAGTACACAACCTGCGGGTACAACTAATTTTGATATTCTTAAGAGATTGTCAAACCTAGAAAAACATGTCTTTGGAAATAAATTATACGAGTAATCTATTTATTTCCAGATTTTCAATTTCATTACCATTGCTATCTTGATGTTGATTACATATAATAGTATAGTAATCGTTAATAACGTTCGGGTAATCGCTGTAGCTTTTGTGTTGCAGAGGAAAGTCCATGCTCGCACGGGCTGAGACGCCCGTAGTGTTCGTGCCTGGCCAATTCATAAGCCAGGGCAGTCGCTGACTTAGCGGCTGACGGCTGGGAAATTGCCTAAGTCTAATGATATGGCAAGAGTACCTATAAAAGTGCCACAGTGACGTAGCCTTTCTAGAAATAGAAAGGGTGGAACGAGGTAAACCCCGCGAGTGAGAAACCCAAACTATGGTAGGGGCACTTTCTTGGAGGAAATGAACGAAGAGAAGGACAGGTTTTATTACCTGTAGATAGATGATTACCACCTGAGTGCGAGACAAAAGTCGTTTGTAGCACAATGGAACAAAACATGGCTTATAGAACGTTATTAAACGATTTTTGTATGAGTGTTTTAGCTCTTCCTATTTTGGGAGAGCTTTTGTCTTTTTACATGGCTGGGTTAAAGTTAAATGTTGATTTTAGCAGAAAGCATAAATACTCTTGGGGGAGGGGACTCCATGGGAGCAAGCGTGAGGAGTAAGAGGCGACGCCGACTTTCCGGCCAAGTAGACAGACTCCCGGACTACCTGTGGGAAAAGCGAAGTACCTAGAGTGGAGTTCTCAACTTCTTTTCACAGAGCTATACAATAAGCACAAAAGTTGAGAACAGATTTTAATACATAGTTGGTATCTGTTCATTAAAACTGATATGATGAACTACAGAGATTTTGACTTTACATCATTAAGGGTGAAATAAATGAAATATGATTTAATTGCTACTTCAGCAATGGGGCTTGAAGCGATTGTGGCGAAAGAGGTTCGAGCGCTTGGCTATGATTGCGAAGTCGAGAACAGTCGAATTACATTCAAGGGAGACGAGTCAGCGATTGCTAGATGTAATATGTGGCTTCGCACGGCTGACCGGGTGAAGATTAAAGCTGGTGAGTTTAAGGCTTTTACGTTTGATGAATTATTTGAAAAAACAAAGGCTATTCCTTGGGAAAAATTTTTACCGGAGAACGCTGAATTTCCTGTTAGTGGGAAATCCCAGAAATCAAAACTTTTTAGTGTTTCAGATTGTCAAGCAATCGTAAAGAAGGCCATTGTTGAGCGCTTAAGAAAGCACTATAAGAGGACAAGTTGGCTTGAAGAAAACGGACCATTATTTAAAATTGAGGTTTCACTTGTAAAAGATGTCGCAACATTAACGATTGATACCAGCGGCAGTGGGCTCCATAAACGTGGATATAGGGTGAGTCAAGGTGAAGCACCTTTGAAGGAAACCCTTGCAGCAGCACTAGTCTCATTGACAAATTGGACTCCAGATCGACCGTTTGCTGACCCGTTTTGTGGATCAGGAACGATTGCTATTGAGGCGGCATTAATCGGTCAAAATATTGCCCCTGGATTTAATCGGGAATTTGTTTCGGAAACATGGGACTGGATACCTGAATCTATTTGGGACCAAGCACGTAACGAGGCAGAAGACTTGGCAAAATATGACCAACCTTTAGAAATCATCGGATCTGATATTGATCACCGAATGGTGAAAATTTCGGAGGAGAATGCTTTTGAAGCAGGTTTGGGAGATTTAATAACATTTAAACAAATGCGTGTCCAAGATTTTCGAACGAACAAGGATTTCGGGGTTATTGTAAGTAATCCTCCTTATGGAGAGCGACTAGGCGAAAAAAAGGCCGTTGAACAAATGTATAAAGAAATGGGACAAGTGTTAAGCCCACTTGAAACATGGTCGGTTTATATCATGACTTCAAATGAAGATTTTGAAAAACATTTTGGAAAACCTGCAACTAAAAAAAGGAAACTTTTCAATGGGTTTATCCGCACTGATTACTATCAATACTGGGGCAAAAGGCCTCCACGGGAAAAATAAAAGAAGTGATGTACCTATCTACATATTGTGCATATCGATAGGTATAATAAAAACGGGATCGAAGGAAGCGCCGGTATAGCGGCGCTTTCCTATGTTGGAGGGATGGATTTTGCCTGGTAGTCTGCCATTTACAATTGCAAAGACAGAGTCTTTTTTTGAGAAATTAAACGAATGGATTGGCGATGTTTTTTATGACATCTTACCGGAAGCTGGATTTGACTTGCGTGATGAACAAATATTCATGGCATTTCAATTAGAAAAGGCTTTTAAAGAGAAACAGGTTATCTTTGCGGAAGCTGGAGTTGGAACAGGCAAAACAATTGTCTACCTTCTTTATGCTATATGTTACGCTAGATACATGAATCAGCCAGCAATTATTGCGTGCGCTGACGAAAGACTGATAGAGCAATTAGTCAAAAAAGAAGGGGACATTTCTAAACTCGAAGCGGCATTAAACTTAAATATTGATGTTCGATTGGCGAAATCACGAGATCAATACCTATGCTTAAATAAACTTGACGCTCTTATAAATAATGATGTTGAAACCCATCAATTTGTTCAGAACCGTTTACCGAGCTTTGTTCATGAAAGTTCAACCTTACAAAAGTTTCATCGCTACGGAGATAGAACGGATTTTCCCGATTTAACAGATGAGCAATGGGTGGATATCGGTTGGGACCCTCTCCAAGATTGCTTGGCATGTAGCCGTCGCCACCGCTGCGGATTAACGCTACAACGGGAGCATTATCGCCAAGCAGCGGACTTGATTGTATGTTCACATGATTTTTACATGGAACATGTTTGGACGAAAGAGTCTCGAAAACGTGAAGGTGAATTGCCTTTTTTACCTGATGGAAGTTGTGTCGTTTTTGATGAAGGGCATTTGCTAGAGTTTGCTAGTCAAAAGGCTTTAACATATCGCTATACTGAACGAACACTTGAAACGTTACTTACGAGAGTTATGGATAATGATGTTCGTGATAAGACTTTGGTTTTAATGGAAGAAGCAATTGCGGTAAATGAAGAATTATTTATTGAGTTAGCCAAACGTAGTTCCGAAAGCCAATCTTCAGAGAAAATGACAGTCCAACGAACGCCTTCGGTTATCAGTTTAGCTGAAAAGTTATTATGGATTCTTGATGCCCTCCAAGAGGAGTTTGTTTTTGAAAGTGAAATGTTCGTCATTAATGATTATAATTTAAAAATTGTTGAAGAATATTTAGATCAAATAAGTTATTCACTCTCTTTATTTGCAAGACGATCAGTAGGGATTAATTGGTTAGAAGATCGGAATGGAGAAAAGACATTAGTCATTATGCCGAAAATGGTAGAAGAAGTTCTTCGTAAAGAGGTATTCTCTCAAGAAAAGCCTTTTATTTTTTCTTCAGCAACGCTATCAGATCATAACTCGTTTGAATATCTGGCAAATAGCCTGGGAGTTGAGGAGTATCTTTCGTTCTCTGTAGAGTCCCCATTCGATTATGAAGAAAGAATGAGCATTGTGCTCTCAGAATTCGTTCCTAATGACTTTATAACCAAAGCAGACTTTACGGTGGAGCAGTTAAAGAAAAGTCAGGGAAGAGCTCTGGTTTTATTTACGAATAAAGCAGAGTTAGAAAGGTTTAAAGATTATGTGCAAAAGAACGAGTTTATTTTTCCTGTTTTATTTGAAGGAGAGGCGGAAATTTCTACACTTGTCTCAAGGTTTCAAAATGAGGAACAAAGCGTTTTATGCTCGTTGAACCTATGGGAAGGTCTAGATGTTCCAGGAAGAGCATTGGAAAATGTGATTTTGTTTGACTTACCATTTCCACCGAACGACCCTGTATTTGCAGCAAAACGTGAGGAAGCTAAGGATGCATTTCTCGAGGTGGATCTACCTTATATGATTCTTCGTTTACGACAAGGAATTGGGCGATTGATACGCAGTCATTCAGACCGCGGGACTATTCATCTATTGTTGGACCAAACAATTGATCCTGTAGTTCTTGAACGAATTCTCTTGGTACTTCCGGTAAAGCCAGAAAAAAATATTCAAAGCATCGATGGAAGATAGTAGATTCCCTTAAGTTTATAGATTGAACTTTCATACATGAAAAGGCCTCGCCAAACTATGGCGTGGCTTTTTCATTTTTCTTTTTTGATGAAAATGACCTTGTAATGATTGTCATTAATTTTTTGCGTTTCATGTTCAAATTCTTTTGCAGCTAATACATTGTATAATGGAACAGGCTGAAATGGAGCATGTAGGATAAGTGTATCCCCATTTTTAAATGTTGTTATTGTTTCCATGATTACACGAAATGGGTCATTTCCTTTTTTTATATCTTCACGTACATCTAATTCGATTGTATTTGCTTTCATTGCAACCACTCCTGTAGTTAATCATTAACCTTGAATATAGGATAACAAGAAAACTAGCGTAATAAAGTGACCTAAATCATAAGTCTAGGGAAGAATTATTCTGTTCTTCCTTTAGTGCGGAATCTTGCTCAGCACATTTAAAGCATAGAATTTTTTTGCTGTTCAGATGAATTCCATTAAAAAAACCATCTAGACAAAAGATTTCTTTTCCACATTGATGGCAATAACCGATATGCTCTTTCATTCCTTGGTCTCCTCCCGTTATATAAGCTTGTTGTTAATATCCTAAAGCCAAATTTAACGAAAAAGTATCTATCTCTTATGGTTAAAATTAGTTAGTTTGGAAGCTCTTTTCTCATGAATTCTACCTATTCTTATGAGTTACCTAGCTTTTGCAGACGTATCTCTTGTTCAATAGCAAGAAAAGAGCCTGTTATTAAGATAATCGTACCATTTGTAGTTAGGGAGTTGGATGACTAATTAGAAAAAATGAAAAATTTGGATAGAGTGTTTAGTTTTGATACCGTTTCAGGAGAAATATGTTACGATTGTTTGGAAATACAAACTGGAGGGAAAAAAATGGATTCACAAAAGGTGGAAAAAGAGTTCCTTGACTATGTAAAAAAAATGACAGCCTATCAAGAAGCAGTATCTGTCCTTTATTGGGACCTACGGACTGGTGCACCGAAAGAAGGAGTTGAACAACGGTCTGAGGTCATTGGGGTATTATCTACTGAAATATTTAAGATGTCTACATCAGCCGAAATGGATACTTACATAACTCAATTATCTAATGCCGTAGAAGTTTCCGAAGTTGTGAAAAAGACAATAGCAGAGTGTAAAAAAGCATATGATCGAAACAAAAAGATTCCTGCAGAAGAGTATCGTGAATATGTCATCCTTCAGTCAAAAGCAGAAAATGTCTGGGAGGAAGCAAAAGCAAATTCAGATTTTTCCTTATTCCAACCCTATTTAGAAAGATTGGTAGAAACAACAAAGCGATTTATTGGTTACTGGGGATATAATGAGAATAAATACAATACTCTTTTAGATATGTATGAACCAGGGATAACAGTTGATGTTCTTGATAATGTATTTGGGCAACTTAGAGAGAAAATTGTCCCTCTAGTTAAAAAGATTGCTGATTCACCGAATAAACCTAAAACAACTTTCTTATTTAAGCAATTCCCAAAGGAAAATCAACGAGATTTTAGTCTCAGAATCTTGGAGCAAATGGGCTATAACTTCAATGCAGGTCGCTTGGATGAAACTGTTCACCCGTTTGCCATCGGAATGAGTCCTGGGGATGTCAGGGTAACAACAAAATATGATGAAAACGATTTTCGTACGGCAGTATTTGGGACTATACACGAAGGGGGACATGCATTATATGAACAGAACATTTCGAAAGATTTAATTGGAACTCCCCTTTGTACAGGAACATCGATGGGCATTCATGAATCACAATCGTTGTTTTACGAGAACTTTGTAGGGCGAAGTGAATCTTTCTGGAAACAGAATTTTGAACTATTAAAGGAGTATTCGCATGATCAGTTTGCATCTGTAACATTGGAAGAATATTATCGGGCAATTAATGAATCTAAACCATCCCTTATTCGAATTGAAGCAGATGAATTAACCTATCCGCTCCATATAATGGTGCGCTACGAGATTGAAAAAGGATTATTTAATGATGAAATTGAAGTGAAAGATCTTCCGAGAATTTGGAACGAAAAGTATGAAGAATACCTTGGAATCCGACCTGAACATGATGCTCAGGGTGTGCTTCAGGATGTCCACTGGGCTGGTGGTAGCTTTGGTTATTTTCCTTCGTACGCCCTTGGTTATATGTATGCAGCACAATTTAAGCATGCAATGCTGAAAGATCTTCCGGAGTTCGAGCAATTGCTTGAACAAGGCAAATTAAAGCAAATTCAAGAGTGGTTAACAGATAAAATTCACCGTTTTGGGAAAATGAAACAGCCACTTGAGATTTTAGAGACTGTGACGGGAGAAGGATTAAATGCAGATTATCTTGCGGAATACTTAACGAATAAGTATGAGGCGATCTATCAATTAAAATAATACTGGCGGTAGCCTTCTCATAAGGAGGAGTTTTCACTTTGGCTTATTTGATGATAGCTTTTGCAGCAACAATGTGGGGAATCATTGGCTTTTTTGTTAAGGGTTTATCTGTAGCTGGCTTTAGTGCAATGGAGATTGTCACTATTAGAGTTGTGACCGCTGCATGTTTATTAGTTATGGTTGGTTTTGCTTTTTTTCGTCCCCAATTAAGAATTAATGGTAAGGATTTCCCATTATTTATTGGAACAGGGTTGCTAAGTATCGTCTTTTTTAATTGGTGCTACTTCACAGCAATTGAAAAAATGAATATCCCAGTAGCTGCTGCGCTTCTTTATACCTCACCAGCGTTCGTTATAACCTTTTCGGTTCTATTTTTAAAAGAAAAATTAAATCACCGTAAGGTCTTAGCGGTGATTGGAACAATTTGTGGGTCGGCAATGGTTGCAGAGGTTAGTTTAACACAGGGAAGTAGTTTCCCAGCCGCAAGTATTTTAATTGGCCTTGGCGCTGGCTTAGGGTATGCTTTATACAGCATCTTCGGAAAGATCGTATTAAAGAGCTATCATCCGTTTACATTAACTTTATACACTTTTGTTACGGCTGCAATATTTTTAGTACCCTTTTTTATTGGAAAGACAGAGACACTCAATAGACTAAATCAGCCTACCGTATGGTTCTATGCTCTAGGGCTTGGAGTGGTACCAACTGTTTTAGCATATTTTGCTTATTCATGGGGTCTTGAGAAAGTAGAGAGTAGTCAAGCAGCGATCATTGCTACTGTAGAACCAGTAGCAGCAACCATCCTTGGGTTAATGGTATATAATGAACAAATTTCGTTGGTGCAATTCTTTGGTATACTTTTGATTCTAGGATCAGTTATCTTCGTGAATTTACCACAACGGCATCGCAATGCGAATCAAAATAATCACAAAAATAGCGCTCCTGTTTGACCGGGAGCGCTTTTTTGTATTCTTTACCACAATTTATAACCCTTCGAACCAATTGGGGCATTTTCGATTAAGTCGATAAACGGAATAGTATAAGCAAAGGCAATAAGAAGCACAACGATACCAAGCCAAAGCTTCCAGTTTTCTAAAATCATCGGAGCCTTTTCAGCTGTGTTAGCCGCTTCTCCAACAGGGAATTCTTCTTCCCCTTTAGGAGCAAAGAATGCTAAATTAATAAAGATATAAATTACGAGGATGATCGCAATGAAAAGGATTGATCCCCCAACTGCTTGTGCAATCTGATATGGAATCCATTCGGCAGCTTGTGCTGCACCGCCATATTCAGAAAAAGCTGAACGACGTGGTGCACCTAGAAGTCCTGCGGCGTGCATAGCACCTGACATAAAAGTCATTCCAATAGCCCAGAGGATCCCCTGAAGAATCGCAAGTTTATTCATTGCTTTCGTCAGTATTCTTCCGGTTAGATGTGGGATCAGCCAGTAACTAATACCAAAGAATGTCAAAATAACCGCTGTTGCAACCGTTAGATGGAAGTGACCAGTAACCCAAATGGTATTATGGACTACTTGGTTCATTTGGTTTGAAGCATTGATAATTCCACCTGCACCACCAGGAATGAAGCTAAGCATGCCGATAAATGGAATTAGGAAACGGGCATCTCCCCAAGGGAGCTTCTTGAGCCAACCAAACAACCCGGTTGCTCCTTGTGACCGTCCAAAGGTTTCAAAGGTAGCAAAGAGTGAAAAAGCTGTCATTAGTGAAGGTACGATGACCATAAATGTAAGAATTACCTGTAAAAACTTCCATGCTGGGTCAATCCCAGGCTCAACCAATTGATGGTGAAGACCTACAGGAATGGAGAAAAGCAAGAATAAGATGAAAGAAAGTCGGGCAAGTGAATCTGAGAATATCTTGCCACCAATAATTTTTGGCACGATGACATACCAAGCCATATACGCTGGAAGTAACCAGAAATATACGAGTGGGTGACCAAAATACCAGAATAACGTTCTACTAATCGCTACATCTACACGTTCAACTAGGCCAAGTGACCAAGGTAATAATTGAAATAGAACGGTGGAGGCTACACCAATTGTTGCAACAATCCACATAAGTGTGTTAACTAACGCCATAAATGTAAGCAATGGGCTAGGTTGTCCTGGATGTTTCTTTCTCCAACCAACATAAGCCATAATAATTGCACCACCGCCGGTCCAACTACCAACGATTACGAGTGTTAAGCCAACATAGAAAAGGGCATGTGCTTGAAGTGGTGCATAGAACGTATATAATACAGAAGCTTCACTTAATAGAATCATAACGGCAGCCATGACCGTTCCAATTGTCATTAACCAAAAGCCAACCCAAGCCGTTTTTCGTTGCTTATTGGTTAACGTTCCTGCAGTGCGGCTAACAGCCATAAATTGAAACCCCATAATGAAAAAGGTTGTCATCACAAGGGCTAAAACGACACCATGTAAAGTAAGTAGTTGATAATACCCGATACCTGCAGGTAGTGTAAATTGTCCAGAGCGAACTAGCGTCTGTAATAGCCCTGCCATTCCGCCAAGGAAAAGACCGATAAATGCGACATAAAAATGAGCCATTCCTAGTTTTGCATCACGTCGGTCGATTTTGTTCACTTTTTCAGTAAAAGCATTCATGTACTATTCCACCACCTTAATCATTGAAGACATCAAATGGTGACCAGCACCACAATATTCGTTACAAACAATTAAAAACTCTCCAGGTTTATCAAAGGTTGTAACGAATTCAGAAATATAACCTGGCTCAAGCATCATGTTAATATTTGTCCCTGCGACATTAAAGCCGTGAACAACGTCTTTTGTAGTAGCGAGGACTTTAACCTTCGCCCCCAGTGGGACTTCTACTTCACCAGGAGTATAGTTAAAGGCAGAAGCTACGAAAACAAGTTCGTAATCCCATTCTTTTCCTTCTACTTTATTTAAACCTGGCTTATCGAAAGGTGCTTGGGTATCGACTTGTTCTGGGTTGATGGTTGCAAGGCAACTTGGTGGTTGGTTCCCTAAGTAAAAGGCACTCACACCAATTACTGAAAGAAAGACAAGTAATGTGGCGACCCCAAAGATCAGCCAGATTTTTTCAAACTTATGAATATGCATGTTTTTTTTCTCCCCTTTGTCTCTCTATTAAAAACGGTTTAAAAATAATAAAAATACTCCAACCCAAGTGATAATTAGGAAGAACCCTAGCAAAAAAACAGAAGCAAGTGTTCCTTTTAAAGAAGATGAATCCTCTACTTTTGTTTTAGTTCGTTTTTCAAGCCCAGGTTGAGCCATAACGTTCACTCCTTTCAGATAATTTTAAATTGATTAGCAGAATGATTACACTTTCATCATACAAAACAATTTTTATATTTCTAGTATGTTTCAGTCAGTTCACAGATTGTTCATTCATCATCTATTCACTATAGTAATAGTAAAAACTTGAAATGACGGTGATTTTTGTCACACTATACTGGGAGGAAATGTGAAATAAATGTGAACGTAAATGTGTGAAAAAATGAACAATCTAGAAGGATATAATTTTTATATGATGGCAATCATGAACAGGATGAGAGAGTTATTAATCCAATTTTGCGAACATTCGGATGATAAAATGGAATATAATTCGTATTTTCTCTTGAAAAACACCTGTAAAATGGTATAATATTTTTAAAATTAATCGTTTCACTCATATAATCGCAGGAATATGGCCTGCAAGTTTCTACCAGACTACCGTAAATAGTCTGACTATGAGTGAGCAATGAAGAGCGCTCTAAATAGGGTTCTCTAGTTCCCTTAATTTCAGATGCCTGGGAATCATTGCTTCACTCATTTTATGATGTGAAGCAATGATTCCCAGGCATTTTTATTTTTTTCATCATTTGAGGGGGAAACTATGGAGCTATTAAAAAGTAAGATTCTAACAGAAGGAAAAGTATTAAAGGATGACATTTTAAAGGTAGATGCTTTTTTAAATCATCAAATTGACCCGGTGTTAATGGATGCAATTGGAAAAGAGTTCGCATCGAGATTTGCAGAGCAGCCTGTTACAAAAATTCTAACGATCGAATCTTCAGGAATAGCTCCTGCTGTAATGACAGGATTATATATGAACGTACCTGTTGTTTTTGCGAGAAAACAAAAGTCTTTAACTTTAACAGATGGGTTATTAACTGCTCAAGTATATTCGTTTACTAAGCAAGTAAACAATCAAATTGCTATTTCAAGTACATTTATTAGTGAACAAGACCACGTATTAATACTTGATGATTTTCTCGCGAATGGCCAAGCAGCTCTGGGGTTGATTGACCTTGTTCAGCAGGCTGGAGCAACAGTATCAGGAATTGGGATTGTAATTGAGAAAGCATTTCAAGACGGGGGAGAAAAACTTCGCGATAAAGGCTTTAAAGTAGAGTCATTGGCACGGATTAAGTCGTTAAAAAATAAGACAGTTGATTTTTTAGACGATACTAGGGAGGTAATTAACGAATGAAAAACAATCCGATAAAAATTGCTTCCCTTGGAATTCAACATGTTTTAGCAATGTATGCTGGGGCAGTAGTTGTGCCTTTAATTGTTGGTGGTGCCATTGGGCTTACTAGTGAGCAACTTACTTATTTGGTTTCAATTGATATTCTCATGTGTGGGATTGCAACTTTCCTACAAGTTTGGAAAAACAAATACTTTGGAATTGGCCTTCCTGTCGTGTTAGGTTGTACGTTTACTGCTGTAGGACCAATGATATCCATCGGTACTGAATATGGAGTATCGGCAATTTATGGGGCCATCCTTGTGTCTGGTTTGTTCGTACTTTTAATAGCAGGTGTCTTTGGAAAATTAATTCGTTTCTTTCCCCCGGTGGTTACCGGTTCAGTTGTTACAATCATTGGAATTACACTCATTCCGGCTGCTATGAACAATATGGCTGGTGGCGAAGGAAGTGCGGATTTTGGGGCGATGTCCAATATTGCACTTGCGTTTGGTACATTGGGTTTCATAATCTTTTTATACCGATTCTTTGATGGATTTGTTCGTTCAATTGCCATCCTTATAGGGCTAGTGGCTGGCACAATCGTCGCAGCATTTATGGGGAAAATTGATTTTTCTTCTGTAGCAGAAGCTTCATGGTTTCACATGCCTGCACCATTTTATTTTGGAATGCCAACTTTTGAGGTAACGCCAATCATCACAATGATTCTAGTCTCATTAGTTGGGTTGGTTGAGGCAACAGGGGTTTATTTTGCACTATCTGACATTTACAAAGAAAAGTTAACTGGTAAAGACATGTCAAGGGGATACCGGGCTGAAGGCATTGCGATTATTCTTGGAGGTTTGTTTAATTCATTTCCATACACAACCTATTCACAAAATGTGGGGCTAATCCAACTTTCTGGTATTAAGAGTAGGAATGTCATCTTTACGGCCGCTGGAATGCTTGTTGTATTGGGACTAATGCCTAAAATTGGTGCGTTGACAACAGTTATTCCATCGGCAGTGTTGGGTGGAGCGATGATTGCCATGTTTGGAATGGTTATGGCTTATGGAATTAAGATGCTAGGTAAAGTTGATTTTTCAAAGCAAGAGAACTTACTGATTATTGCTTGTTCTGTTGGGATGGGAATGGGTGTAACAACCGTTCCAGGTCTATTTGCTGAGTTTCCTTCAAGTTTACAAATTTTAACGAGTAATGGAATTGTTGCCGGAAGTATAACAGCTATAGCACTCAATATTTTATTTAATGTCATTCCTAAAAAGAAGAGTAAGGTATCACCAGTATTACCTCAGCAACAAAATGCATCATAATTTTTCAAATGAACGGACCTTTTCTGGCAGAATTAATAAACTAATAATAAATATTCTGCCAGGGGTGTGAATGCGTGAAAAAATATTATTGTGATCGTTGCCGTCTTTTGTATAGTGAGGTTTGTGCTTGTACAGGTTGCGGCTCATTAGAGTTGAAAGAGATCTGGATAGAAGTACAACAACAGTCTAATGAAAGCTAGAATTGGGCGCCGATATCATATCGGTGCTTTTTCTATTTGGAGTTTACCGAAGATGGTAAACTATAGTAAAAGATATCTGTTTTTGTACAAATATCTGTTAATATCCTAAAGTCGGTTTTAAAGTGAAGTACCCATTTCATAGGATTAAATTAAGTTTGCAAACTCTTTTCTCATAAATGAGCTATTATTTGTATAACCTAGCTGTGTTTTTTGTTCAAAAGCAACAAAGTTTGCGAAAAGAGTCAAAAATATAAAAAAGGTTGGTGATTGAAATGTTTTTACCATCATTTCGCTTGGATGGAAAGGTAGGAATCGTAACGGGTGCAGGTAGAGGAATTGGACGAGCTCTTGCCATTGGTCTAGCAGAGGCAGGAGCAGATGTGGCCTTGTTAGCGCGCACGAAAGAAGATTTAGAAACAACCGCGCATGCGGTCCAAAAACTAGGGAGGAGAGCATTGGTGCTGCCTGTTGATATAACAAAAAGGGAGCAAGTTAACACAGCAGTACAGAATGTTTATCTTGAGTGGGGAAAGATCGATGTACTAATAAATAACGCTGGAATGAATATTCGTTCGCAAGCTTTAGATGTCACTGATGAAGAGTGGCAGACAATTATGGATACAAACTTAAAATCTAGTTTTATGGTCTCCCAGGAAGTCGGTAAAGTGATGAAAGACCAACATCATGGTGGACGGATTATTAACATTTCTTCCGTTGCAGGGCATGTTGCATTAAGAACCGGAGTTGTTTATGCGGCTACAAAAGCAGCATTAATTCAAATGACAAAGGTACTTGCGCTCGAATGGGGCAAATATGGAATTAACGTAAACTCGATTGGTCCTTGGTATTTTAAGACCCCACTAACAGAAAAATTACTAGCTGATGAAGAATACGTAAACGACATCCTTGCTGTTACGCCTTTAAAACGGATCGGAGAGCTTCCAGAATTGGTTGGACCAGCTGTGTTTTTAAGTTCTGATGCTGGGAGTTATGTAAGTGGTCAAACCTTATTTGTTGATGGTGGAATGACGATACACGGATTCTAAGTGGAAGATAGTTTGTAAGGATATAAGGTAAACTTTTAAGCGAATTTTAATCGTAGAAGCACTTTGAAGACAACACCGAAGTGGAAAAGTTTTGGTTTTATACATAAATGGAAAAGATTTTCTACTTTCATAATCGTGATACTTCGTTATAATAAAAGAGCACAACAACTCCTTCAAAACGTTAGGCTTTCCCATTCAAGGGAAAGCTTTTTTTATATCTAAATAATCAACATGCATACTCTCCGACGAATTGGAAAAAGTAACCTAAAGTGAAGTGAGGAGAGTTTTGAATGCCATCGATTTTATCTATCTCAGAAGTGAATCCCCCTTTTATAATTAACCAAAATCAGGTAATGGAGTTTGCTGAGGAATTATTCTCAGAATCCTTTAAAGATATAAAACGATTGCTTCCAGTTTTCTTAAATGGACAAATAGAGAAACGTCACTTTGCGAAAGATTTAGAGTGGTTCAAGAAAGATCATGCTCTCAAAGAGAAAAATGACGCTTATATTAAATCGGCAGTGAGCTTAGGAGCAGAAGCGATTGAGGACTGCCTTAAGAATGAAACGTTTTTAAGAGAGTCTGTCCCATACGATGAGATTGATGCGATATTTACCATCTCAAGTTCTGGTATTTCAACTCCAAGTCTTGAAGCTCGAATAATGAATATCCTTCCCTTTTCACCGAATACAAAGCGTATACCTATATGGGGCTTAGGTTGTGCTGGAGGGGCAGCAGGTTTGTCGCGTGCGTTTGAATATTGCCTCGCTTTCCCTAAATCGAAAGTATTGGTGTTATCCATTGAATTATGTAGTTTAACCTTCCAACGAAATGATCGATCCAAAAGTAATCTAGTCGGAACTTCACTGTTTGCGGATGGTGTAGCATGTGCGCTCGTTTGTGGAGATGAAACTAATATGCATTACTCAAAACAATCTACGGTACCGAAAATACTTGCAACTAAGTCCACATTGATGAAGGATTCCCTTGATGTAATGGGTTGGGAAATGAAAAATGAAGGGCTACATGTTATTTTTTCCAAAAGTATCCCCGCTATTATTGAAAACTGGTTAGAGCAAAACGTGTGTGAGTTCTTAGAAGAACAGCACATGAATATAAGGCATATCACACATTTTATTGCGCATCCTGGTGGAAAAAAAGTATTAGAGGCATACGAAAAAGCTCTTAACCTTTCGGAAGGAATGACGGACGTTTCGTTGCAAGTGTTAAAGGAGCATGGAAATATGTCCTCTGCAACGATTCTCTACGTGCTAAAGAGATTTTTGTTAAAAGCAAATAAAACAGATACTGGTTTAGCGGCAGCACTCGGACCAGGGTTTAGCTCGGAACTGTTATTAATGAGGTGGGAATGAAAATGGTGTTTTTGTTATTTATCAGTTTCGTTATTTGTCAAAGATTGGCTGAATTGATGATTGCGAGGAAAAATGAAAAATGGATGAAAGAAAATGGAGCGATAGAGTACGGTTCAAAACATTATCCTGCAATGGTCCTGATTCATATTGGATTTCTTGTAAGCGTAATTTTTGAAGTTGGTTATTTTAATCTTGAGTTAAGTCCCCTATGGGGGATGGTCCTTACCGGTTTTATTGTCACCCAACTTATCAGAGTTTGGGCTCTCAAATCACTTGGACCATTTTGGAATACGAAAATTATTGTTCTTCCTGGCGCAAATATAATAAAAAAAGGGCCATACCGATTTATTAGACACCCGAATTATTTAATTGTCACACTAGAGTTAATTTTAATTCCAGTTTTATTTCAAGCGTACTTTACAGCAATATTATTTACTCTATGTAATTTCGTCATCCTTTACATTCGGATCCCATTAGAGGAAAAGGCACTGAAAGAATGGACAGGGTATGAAATGGTGTTTGAAAACAACCGACGATTTTTGCCACATTTAAAAGCGAATAAAGGACGCACGTCTTAAAAGAGGAATTTTTAAAATAAATGTGACAATTTACTTGGAATAATTGAAGATGGGGAAGAGGGATGATAAACTAGTGTTGAGGTTGAAAATTATTCTCAATTAATATTCCTTTTCAAGGATGGTGGAAGAACATGGCTTCTTTTTTTGTTGTTGGTACTGTTGCATTGTACGCAGGAGTTATGAAATATGTCTTAGATCATGTTGTGAAACCGCATTAATACTTAAATACTTATTTTGAAAACTCGGACAAATCCGGGTTTTTTATTTTGGTTCTTTTTTATAGCTTTTTTGCGTCTTAGAGTGAAAAAAATGTTTAGCTATGATTTTATTCCAAGGTAAGTTTAGAAGAGGAGAAAAGAGCTTGTAGACAAGGTTAACGTTGAAAAACTTATTTCACTTAAAATCAGCTTTAGGATTTTAACAACAATCTTTACGAACAACCTTTATTTTATTGGTAAAATTGATTGTTTTTACAATAATTGTGGGAATAAAGAGAAAAATCATTTAAAATGAAGTTGTTCACAAATTCGTCACAAGGGGTTTAAGTTATGGGTCAATTAGTCGCTCAAAAAGATATGCAACTTATTGGGAAAATCATGAAGCTCCATGGAATGTTCTCGGAGCATAAAGATGGTGATGCATCAGCGAAAGCGCGAGAACTTGGTAGAAAAACAATGGAAAAAGAATTTGCGATTGCTTTCTGCGGACATTTTTCTGCAGGGAAATCAAGTATGATCAATTCTTTGGTTGGAAAAGATATCCTTCCTTCAAGTCCAATTCCGACAAGCGCCAATCTTGTTAAGGTTAAGTCTGGTGAAGAGTATGCACGCGTCTTCTTCAAAGAAGGAAAGCCAAGGCTTTATCCTGCACCGTATGATTACGAAAAAGTAAAAAATTATTGTAAAGATGGAGACCAAATTGATTCACTTGAAATCAGTCATAAAGGGACGGGGATTTTCAACGATGTAGTCATTATGGATACCCCTGGGATCGATTCTGCTGATGACGCTCATCGCATTGCTACTGAGTCAGCTCTTCATTTAGCTGATTTGGTTTTATATGTAATGGATTATAATCACGTTCAATCAGAACTAAACTTTTTATTTACGAAGGAATTACTGGAAGCTGGCAAAGAGCTTTATCTCGTCGTTAATATGATCGACAAACATCGTGAGGAAGAACTTGAGTTTGAAGATTTCAAGAAAAGTGTCTCGGATTCTTTTGCTGCTTGGGGAGTTCAACCAAAAGGAATCTTTTATACATCATTGAAGAAACCCGAGATAAAACATAATCAGTTTTCACAACTTTTACAAGTGCTTCAAGACCGAATCCACGATAGAGAACGAGTCTTACCAGAGTCTGTATTTCATTCGCTTGTCAAAGTAGCTGAAGATCATGTAAATGATTTAAAACAGCAGGCAGAAGGGGTTATTGCTGATTTAGAAGAACAATTACATGGAATTCCAGAATCTGAGTGGGAGCAGTTGTTAAATCAACATGAGCAAGTGAAAAATAGGATTCAAGAGTTGGAGAGTTATGAAGTTAAATTGGAAACAGACTTCACTACAGAATTGGACTCAATACTAAATAGTGCTTTTTTGATGCCGTTTAAAACGCGTGAATTAGCTGAATCGTATCTTAAGTCGATGCAGCCTGATTTTAAAGTCGGCTTATTTTTTGCCAAGCAAAAAACGGAGGATGAACGCGCAAGACGTCTTGAACTCTTCTATCAAGATCTTCAACAACAGGTCCAGGCGCAGCTTGATTGGCATATAAAAGAGTTTCTCCTAAAGAGTTTAAAACAGCTTGGACTAGGGGATCATTCTTTACAATCAATGGCCCAATCTTTTCAAGTGAATTTTTCAACACGAGATCTTCAACAAACGATTAAAGTTGGGGCGGTTGTTTCAGGAGACTATGTCCTTAATTATACAAATGATGTGGCTGAAATGCTTAAAAGAAAAGCACGTTCACAGTTAAGTGGTTTTAAAGAGACATACATCCTTCGTGGTAATGAGTTGTCGAGAGCGGATATGGACAAAACACTGCAGAAAGAAGAGCAGCTTCGAGGCTATGTAAAGGCTTACGAGAAGTTAACGAATATCAAGGAGCAGTTAGGTACAAGGAAAAAGGCAATCTATGATGGCCTTTACGGGGAATTGGAGCAAGCTCCACAGTTGGACGAAGCAGAGTCCTTGTTTGTTCAAAAAATCGATGAAGAGGTCGTCCATGTTACAGAGGACCGACCTATAACGGAGACTATTGACGTTAGTAAACCAAAAGAAAAAATCGTACAACAAAAGCCTCTTGATAAAGAGAAATCTAAAAGTAATCAAGACCATGTAAAACAAGTTGTCCAGAAACTTAAGACAACTGCTAAAAGGATTGAGGACTTACCAGGGCTGAAGAGAATCTCAAAGGAGTTAGTCGAGAAAGCAAAGCGCTTAGAACATCAGCAATTTACAGTGGCCTTATTTGGTGCATTTAGCGCGGGAAAGTCATCCTTTGCGAATGCATTAATTGGTGAAAACATACTGCCTGTTTCCCCAAACCCAACAACGGCAGCAATCAATAAAATTAAACCAGTGGACCAGGACCATCCGCATGGAACTGTCTTGGTAAAAGTAAAACAGAATGAACAATTACTACAGGAAATAAATCGGTCGTTGAAGCTGTTTCATCTTGAGGCCACAAATTATAGCGATGCACTCGAGAAGATTAGCAGGATATCTGGAAGCGAAGCAAGTATTGGGGCAAACGAGAGACTTCATCACTCATTTCTACGTGCATTTTCTAGTGGTTTTTCTTTATTTGAACACCGATTGGGAAGTGTATTTACTACCGATTTAGAATCTTTCCGTGATTATGTAGCAGATGAGGAGAAATCATGTTTTGTCGAATGGATTGAAGTTTACTACGATTGTGAATTGACGCGTAAGGGAATTAGTCTTGTTGATACACCAGGGGCAGACTCGATCAATGCTAGACATACAGGAGTGGCGTTTGATTATATAAAGAATTCAGACGCTATTCTATTCGTGACCTATTATAATCATGCTTTTTCCCGGGCTGACAGAGAATTTTTAATCCAACTTGGGAGGGTTAAAGATACATTTGAACTAGATAAAATGTTCTTTATTGTAAATGCCATTGATTTAGCTAATTCTGAAGAAGAAATGGACGATGTACTTACTTATGTAGAAAGTCAGCTTGTCCAATATGGAATTCGAAACCCACATTTACATCCTGTTTCAAGTCTTCAGGCTTTGAAAGAAAAAGTAACAGGCACCGTAGGTACATCCAGATTTGCCGACTTTGAAGGCTCTTTCTATTCGTTTATTTCGCAAGATTTAATGACAATGGCAATGGATTCTGCAGAAGCAAAATGGCAACAGTCGGTTCATATTCTTGACAAATTACTACAAACAGCTCAAGAAGGTCGCGAGGAGAAAGCCAATAAACTTGCAGCGTTACAACTAGAAAAACAGGCAGTGATTCAACATATACAAGGAAAAAATGCGGAATTTTTGCAAACTCAATTGCACCAAGAAGCAGACGAATTGGTTTATTATATCAAACAAAGAGTCTTCTTGAGGTTTAGTGAATTTTTCCGGGAATCGTTCAATCCTTCAGTTCTTAAAGATGACGGTCGGGACTTAAAACAAGCTTTGTATTCAGCGCTTGATGAATTAATCGAGAGTGTCGGATATGACTTTCTTCAAGAAATGCGTGCAACCACTTTAAGAGTAGAATCATTTATAACAAAACTCTTAAATGAGTTCCAAGAGCATTTAAGGGAAGAGTTATACAAACACTCTACAGATTTAACATTATCGAATTGGGAACTAAAAAGGTTTCAAGAGATCGATTTTGAAGGAGCATTCAGAGATTTAGATCGTAAGAGATTTAAAAAAGCACTCGGGTTATTTAAAAATCCTAAATCTTTCTTTGAAAAAGATGAAAAGCGTGTAATGAGCGAAGAATTAGAAGGACTTTTGCAAGAGCCGGCCGATGAATATTTAGCAGTCCAAAATCGTATTTTAAAAGAACATTATACAACTTCCTTAAGAGAACTTTTTAATCTGTTAATAGCAGATTATATTGAACAGACAGAGGAATATTATATGGGGGTAACATCTACCCTTACAACAGATTTTCCTGTAGAAGACCTTCAAGCTACTTATAATAAGATTAAACAGTTGGCTTAAGGATGTGTAGGAATGAAGGATTGGTTAGCTAGAATTGAAGTACAGTATGATGTTGAAATCTTATTTGCATGTGAAGCAGGAAGTAGGGCGTGGGGATACTCTTCTGTAGAATCTGATCATGATATCCGGTTTATTTATAAACATAAAAATCCAAGCAAATATCTCTCTTTGGATGAGCCGCTTGAGGTCATTACAGTTAAACAGCCGTTTGATACCCAAGGGTGGGATATTAAAAAGACGTTTCGGTTAATGCGCAAGTCTAATCCAAATGTATTTGAATGGTGTTATACTCCGGTTATATATATTGAGAAAGCGGGTTTCAGGACGAGAATGCAAAACCTTGTAGAGAAAGGGTATTCCTCTTATGCGCTTGGAAAGCATTATTTGAGCCTCTCAAAACGAAATAGGCAAACATTATCCAATGATCGCTTTACTGATTCAGAACAGAAAAAACTGCTCTATTGCCTGCGCTCGTTGTTAATTGTGAAGCAGTTAGCCAATTATGGTGAAATTTCTAGAAAATTACTTCAGTTGGATGTTGATAATGCACCGCAGAATTTGGGATCACGCTATTACTCAAAACTAATTTTAGCGAAACAACAAGGGGAATTATTTTCTTTAGAACAAAAGGAACAAATAATTTTCGTCATTGATCAACTAATTGATGAATGCTCTAGAGAGGTTGAGAATCTTAATCGAGGGATGAACCTTACGGAAGATTTAAATAAATGGCTATGGGAATTGATCCATTAACGGGGTGGAGAGTATGGAAGACCGTTTTCATGCCTGTGCTACATGTATTCATTTTCGCGCTAACCGTGAAAAAACCGGAATGAAGTATTATTGTAATCGTTTAGGATATGAGACAAAAACAACTTATAAGTTCAATTGTTGGGAACCAAAACCTATAGTGAAAAATCTGATGGAAAAACAACAGAAATAGGGGATAAGGCTACTAGAAAATTTTTTGACTGTAGACAAACTCGAATAACACGAGCTTGCCTACAGTTTTTTTGATTTAACTGGGATCTATTGAACCCCACTAGCGTTGTTTTATGCTTATCGGAGCTGAGTAAGCCGCTTCCGCTTTTCTAATTGTCTAGCTCCAGCGGCTAGGCCCTCGAGACGCTTCGGTCTGGCAGTTGAAGTCAAAGTGCGACTTCATCTGCCATGCCAGCCCTCCAGCGCTTTTCGGGACTGAGCAAGCCGCTTCCGCTTTTCAATTGTCTAGCTCCAGCGGCTAACTCCTCGGGTCATAAGCCACCCCTGAATTGAAGGCAAAGAACGCCTTCTTTTCAGGTTTGTCTTATGCCTGTCGGAGCTGAGCAAGCCGCTTCCGCTTTTCTTATTTCCAGTAATCTTTTGGGGGTTTTGGTTGTTCTCATGTTATAATGGATAGGTTATATTTTGGAATGTCGCCTTAATCTCAAGTATATCTTGATTGAAAATAAGGAGGAAAACTAAATTGAATCATAAATCTAATTTATTGTTAGTGGATGGTATGGCATTATTATTTCGGGCATTTTATGCAACGGCTGTTTCAGGTCAGTTTATGATTAATTCAAAAGGGGTACCTACCAATGGAGTCCAAGGTTTTGTGAAACATATGATGACAGCAGTATCCAAGTTTAACCCGAGTCACGTTGCTGTTTGTTGGGATATGGGGAGTAAAACATTTAGGACAGAGATGTTTCCAGATTATAAAGCGAATCGTGGTGAGGCACCGGTTGAATTGATTCCTCAGTTCGATCTCGTAAAGGAAGTAGTAGAAGCTTTTGACATCCCAAACATTGGAGTGCCAGGGTATGAAGCAGACGATTGTATTGGTACAATCGCCAAAAATGTAGCTGACGAATTACCTGTTTCAATCCTTACCGGAGACAAAGATATTCTGCAACTTATTGATGACAGAACATCCGTTATCCTATTACAAAAGGGATTTGGAAACTACCAAGTTCATAATCGCGATTCTTTATACACGGAAAAGGGAATATGGCCTGAGCAGATGATTGACCTCAAAGCTTTGATGGGCGATCCTAGTGATAATTATCCTGGTGTTCGAGGAATTGGAGAAAAAACAGCAATCAAATTATTACAGCAATACAATGATGTGGAAGGAATTCTAGACAATCTTGGCGCTCTAACTAAAGGACAACGGGCAAAAATTGAGCAGGATTTAGAGATGCTACATCTAAGCCGAAAGTTAGCAGCTATCAAATGTGATGTAGACGTTAGCTGTGACTTAGGAGAGGCAACTTTTCAAATTAACCGTGAAAAAGTCTTCAATAAATTTGAGGAAATAGAATTTAAAGGATTGCATAAATTTATTCCGAGTATAAAAGAACTTGCTTAAAATATGATAGGCGGCTGATGAACGCTTTGATGTGGGTTACGAACTCAGTCAGTGGGAAGTTGAGATTCCCGCTGACTGAGTTTTTTTTATTTTGTGTTGCTTCTTTTTGCCGCATTTTCCAGTTTTGTTTTTGGATCCTCAGTTAGTTCTGCGTCTTGACCGTACCCTTGAGGATTCACTCCCGGTGCCTTTTTTCCTCTTCCAGATTTTTTGGTCATTTCTCGACACTCCTTCCCTTTGATAAGTGAATTGCTGAACCCTACAATTCTTTACAGGTTTCAGCATAATTTCATTCTTATTATGCTTCGAAAGAATAAAAACAGCCGCTTTTTTTCAAATTAAGATATAGAGGTGAGTGATTTGAACAATGGCGTTGCAATTGCATTATCAAGTATAGGGATAGCTCAAGCTTTAAAAATTCCGATTCACTATTTCAAACATAAAGAATGGAAACCTGATTTATTTTTTGCAACTGGAGGAATGCCAAGCTCTCATTCAGCAGGTGTTTCCTCATTAAGCACTTATGTTGCATTGAAGCGTGGTGTCCCTACTATCGATTTTGCGCTCTCAGTCGTTTTTGGTATGATTGTCATGTATGATGCGCAAGGAATAAGAAGACAGACTGGAGAGCTAACTTTAAAAGTAAATGACCTAGATGAATTAATCGATAAAATTCATGAACATGATACAGTAGAATATGAGGAAAAAGCTCCTGAACCTTTGAAAGAAGTTCTTGGGCATAAACCTGCAGAAGTTCTTGCTGGTGCCGCAGTGGGAATCTTTCTAGGTGTTCTTGGCTATCAATTATCAAAAAAATAATAGAAATTTGTCGAATTATCTGGTAAAATCTTCAATGGTAAGGGGAGATTGACCAGAGAGGGTTGGCCACAATGAATACATTAGAGGAATACTTGCTTATCTTAAAAAGCAAGGGTTTTCATTTTGGGGACGATGCAATAGGGTTTATTTATTTTGGGAAACAGTATACAGAAGCATCGGATGAGTTAATAAAAGTAGCAATTGAATTAACTTTAAAAATACAGAAAGAATTTGATGGGAGTTTCTATATTTCGCTCCTTGAAACATTTTTAGCGAACGGAGTAAGAAATCGGAATCAAGCGTTTCGGTATGTGAAAGAAAAACAAATACTGTTATTATAAAATGGAGTCAGAGGTCATATAACCTTTGACTCCGCTCGTTTTTTTAATGGAATTTTTGAAGGTAGTTCAGCCAAAATCATCCCTACAAAAATAAGGAGACAACCAGTTAAGGCACTATACGATAGCCGATCGCCTGCCCATAAAAAACCTGTTATCGCTGCAAATACAGGCTCCATTGCAAAGATTAAAGCTACTCGTGTTGCTGTTGTATGTTTTTGGAAATTTGTTTGAATGAGATAAGCAAACGCCGTTGCAAATAAGGCCGTGATAATGAGCGCCATAATAACATCAGATCTAAATAAAATCGTCGGGTTAAAAGCTTGCTGATAATCTTCAAAAAGAAATGCCGAGATTGCTGATAATATGGCGACCGTTGCAATTTGTACAACCGTCAATAATAAAGTTGGGTATAGATTTGTATATTTCCCTGTTAAAAGTATTTGTAATGCAAACCCAATTGCACAAACGAAAACCAGGGCATCACCAATATTCAGGCTAGCAACATCAGTCATGGTCAATAAATACAGCCCAACTGTTGCGGCAGCAACCCCAATATAGGCATTAACCGTTAATCGTTTGCGCAATAAAAGTATCGTAAATAATGGAACCATAATAACACTTAATCCAGTTATAAAAGCTGCTTTTGAAGAAGTTGTATAAACCAGCCCTAAAGTTTGGAATCCATATCCGATAAATAACCAAAAGCCTAGAAAAAATCCAGCCAATAGGAGTTTGGGACTAATCCTTCGTAATTGCCTACGCTCAAATAGAATTAACCAGACACCTAGTAATCCAGTAGCAAGGGTAAACCTGACAGCATTAAAAGTTAATGGATCTAGAAATGAGATAGCATTTTGCACGACAACAAAGGTTGCACCCCAAATCAGTGCAACAAACAATAATGAGATATCTGCAGAGATTGACGATTTCATGCTTTCCCTCCTTCAGGTGGGTTTTTTCGAATCGCTTTTCGTGCTAGTTCATCTGCCATCTTATTCATCGAAGAAGGAATCCATTTCATAAAAAATAAATCGAATTTACTACTTAAAGTTAAGGCTCTTTCTAATAAAGGTTTATAAGTTTGATTCCGAACAAATTCTTTTTCTACCGCTCGGTTGACAAGCTCTGAATCGGTTCGGAAAGAGACCGTTTTAAACTGCAGTTCAAGGCAAATTTCTAAAGCCTTTATAAAAGCATAATATTCCGCTTCATGATTAGACATAACACCTAAGGGAATAGAATAAGTATGTACTTCTCCATTTGCTTTAATAAAAATCCCTGCACCACTTGGACCGGGGTTTCCAGCGCTTGCCCCATCAATATAAACTTCAATCAACAATCATTACCTCTATTCATAAAATGTTATAATTCAGTGTATCATAAAATGCTAGTTGAGAACGCTAATAATAACTATTATAAAAGAAACCATCTATTTCTGAAACGAGAGGCGAAAAAAATGAAATATAAATTAGAATGGAAATATAAAACAAAGGGAGTCAATCCTGTCCTCTTCACTTCGGACTGGCTAGAAGGTGAACATGCCTTAAGCGTTGGTGAAAACCTTGATAAAAGTGGAAAAGCAATCGAAATATCATTTATTGATGAAGTAGGGACTTCATGGAACTTGAAAGAAATGAGAAAATTGTTGGCAGAAATTGAAGAAGAACCACATAATATAACTGTTTATTTTGATGGCGGTTTCGACAAATACTCTAATCGCGCGGGGTTAGGGGCTATTGTATACTATCATCAAGGCAAAAAGAAATATCGATTACGTGCGAATGAGATAGTTGACGAGATGGAAACGAATAACGAAGCAGAATATGCGGCCCTTTATTATGCGTTGTCTCTATTAGAGGAACTAGATGTTCACCATTTATCGTGTGAATTTAAAGGAGATTCGCAAGTGGTGCTCAAGCAACTAGAAGGAGAATGGCCTTGTTACGAAGAAAATCTAAATCGATGGCTTGATCGGATTGAAGAAAAAATGGAGAAACTAGGCATCCATCCTAAATATAGCCCGATTGACCGTAAACAAAATAAGGAAGCGGATCGGTTAGCAACGCAAGCACTTCAGGGGAAATCCATTCATAGTAAAATGCAGATTCTTTCATAGAAAGGTGGGAATAAGGGATTGTTACGGAAGCAAGTACTTGAGGAAGTGGAAAGCCTTATGAATACTTATTGCAATGAGTGTTTTTTAAAAAAACAATTAAAAAAAGATTATGGAAAGCGCTACGCACACCAATTTTGCATCAATAATTGTACTGTTGGTGAACAAATTAAGGTATGTGGGGAAAAGTTGTTATCCCAAAAATAAGGAATGGAGTTCGTAGCGTGGAGTTCGTAGCGTTTTTTCATTCAAAGTAAAAAAGGCTGGCAGTTTGCCAGCCTTGAACTTTTAAGCGCATTATTAAAATCTATTATAATTTAACAACGTTTGCTGCTTGAGGTCCGCGGTTTCCTTCAACGATCTCAAAAGAAACTTCTTGGCCTTCTTCAAGAGACTTGTAGCCTTCACCTTGGATTGCAGTGAAGTGTACGAATACGTCGTCTCCACCTTCTACTTCGATGAAACCGAAACCTTTTTCATTGTTGAACCATTTTACTTTACCGTTTTGCATGTTACCTTTTCCTCCTAAGCCTTTTCGCGACACAAAAAATGCTGTGTCCAAGTAAAAATTTTTTCATTTAACAGGACATATAAGGTTGACTTAAATATAATAATATATTCTGATAAATGATGCTTTTAATATACATGATAAAGCGCTTACCAGTCAAGGTAGCAAAGCAATATTTATCATAAAGTTCATTTAATTTTAGAAATTGGTTACTGAAAATTGGAGCATAATTAGGTGGAAGTTTTCATATCTTTTTTTAAGGCTATTCTCTCAAACATTGCTGTTATTGAACGGAAAATACGACTGAGTGAGGCAAGTTACACAAAGAAAGCTGCATTTACGAGTAAGGTGCTAGCGAACTTAATTTAAACTCTCGAACAAGAGCACTTTAGACTTATTTATAAGAAGAGATAGAAGTGAATCTCACCTCGTTATAAACAGCCTGTAACTATGAATACTTCAATGTTATATTGCTTGTTAAACGTTAATTCAGCTTAAAATGTTTTTAGAAATCATCCTTATAATAGTTTAAGGGGGAGGAAATGTTTCGTTTTTCAATGGAGGGAAACCAATGGATTTTACGATTTTCTCAACAATTTGAAATAGGGGATGAAGAAAAAAATAGAATCATAGAGCATATGAACACAGTTGGGGAAAATATTACAGGTTTTTCACATGGTGATTCTTTTCTTTTATTTGATGAGCAATTAGGGGTTATCGTATTCATGGTTGAGAAAATCCCGTCGTTTATCTTGACGGTCCTAACAATTATTCCGGAAGAACACTGGTTCAACTCTCCTAATAATCTAAACTAAATCTTTGAAGCAGCTTTGGTAAAAGCTGCTTCTTTTAAATGTATCTTTACGTTAAGAGAGATAAAGGGCTAAAATAGTAGGGAGACTACTATCATAAAGATTGTTTTAGGAGGAACCATGAAATTAATTATTGCGGAAAAGCCTGATCAGGGCAGAACGCTTGCCTCCGTTTTTAAAATGAAAAAACGTGATGGATTCATTGAAATACTTCCAACAGATATCTTTCCTAACGGAGCCTATGTCACATGGGCAATTGGCCATTTGACAGAATTAGCTGCCCCCGAACAATATGATCCCTCTTGGAAAAAGTGGTCACTTACCACTTTACCGATCATTCCACAACAATTTCAGTATGAAGTTGTAGCGTCCAAAGCCAAGCAATTTCAAATTATCCAACGGCTGACTTCGGATCCCAACATAACAGAGGTTATCCATGCTGGGGACGCAGGGAGGGAAGGCGAATTGATCATTCGGAACATTCTACGGCTTGCCGGGTGTTCAAAACCGATGAAGCGATTGTGGATTAGTTCGTTAACCCCGAAAGCAATTAAAGAAGGCTTTCAAAAGCTTTTAAATGAATCGGATACGAAAAATTTATATTATGAAGCTTATACTAGATCATGCGCGGACTGGGTTGTCGGTATGAATGCTTCGAGATTATACACTCTTTTGCTTCAGCAACAAGGGTTTTCTGATGTGTTCTCGCTTGGACGAGTACAAACGCCGACCCTTGCTCTCATTGTTAAACGAGAACGTGAAATTGAAAACTTTGTTTCTGAGCCTTTTTGGGAGGTTAATGCAAAATTTAACTTATCAGGTAAAAAATATAGTGGCAAATGGGAAAAAGAAGGGGAATCTAGAATAAAAACAAAGGAAATGGCTGAAAAAATCGCTGCTTTCTGTGAAGGGAAACCAGCTGAAGCGGTAGAAGTCAAGGCAGAAAAAAAGGATTTCCTTCCACCACTATTTTATAATCTCTCAGCGATTCAAGCTGAAGCGAATAAACGTTTTAAATTTCCGCCTAAAAAGACATTAGATGTATTGCAAGGACTATATCAGAGAGGAATTATCTCTTATCCACGGTCCGATTCAAGGTACGTTACTCCAGGGGAAGCGGAAGGATTTTCGGCGATTCTACAAAAATTACAAGGTCAGACCGATTATAATGGTTATTTCCCATTACCGATTGAATCGATTAAAAACAATAGCAGATATGTGAATGAAAAAAAAGTTACGGACCATTATGCGATTATTCCTACCGAACAAGTTCCTGATGTTAACCGTTTGTCAGGTGATGAAAAAAAACTCTATGACTTAATTGCAAGGACGTTAATCGCTGCTCATTATCCTGTTTCAATTGCAGAGTATACAACAATCCGTACTCTTGTAGATGGACGAGCAGAATTTATTTCTAAAGGGAAAGTACAATTAGAGGAAGGCTGGCGCAAAGTTCTTCCAACAAAAGAGAAAGAAAAAGAACCCGTACTTCCGAAAGTCAATAAAGGTGATACAGGAGACGTAGTTAAAGCAGAAGTGAAAGAAAGTAAAACGCAACCACCTAAGCGCTATACTGAAGGACAATTAATCACTTTAATGAAAACTGCTGGGAAACATATTGAAGATAAAGAACTTGAAAAAGTTCTTATGAAGACAGAGGGACTTGGAACAGAGGCAACTCGTGCAGGGATCATCACGATGTTAAAAGATAGAGGATATATTAAGGTAACGAAAAATGTCGTTTATGCCACTGTCAAGGCAAAAATTCTCATTCAAGCGTTAGGCGAACAAATTCTTGCTTCGCCTGAGATGACAGCCAAATGGGAACAGCGTTTAAAAGAAATTGGAGAAGGAGCTGCATCTCCAAAACAGTTCATTGATCAAACGGAAAAAATGGTTGCTCACCTTGTCAAGCAAACAACTGTAGATGCTGCAAGTTGGAGCTTCTCGACCGATATGAAAGAGGAGTTTGTCCCAGGTAAAAGAAATGGGAAACGTCCTCGCAGTACCAATCTTGGTAAATGTAAACTTTGTGATGGTAATGTGGTTGATAAGGGAAACCTATTTGGATGTTCAAATTACCAAAAAACGAAATGTAACTTCAGCATCTCTAAAAAAATTTTAGGGAAGAGTATTACCCAGAAGTTAGTGAAGCAACTCCTACAAGAAGGACAAACAGATATGATCGAGGGTTTTCAGGGAAAAGAGAAGTTGTTTAATGCAAAGTTAATATGGGTTGAAGCTGAACAAAAGGTTAAGTTTGATTTTGGGACCACTAGTAAAGTCTAGGATCCCTTGTCTAATAAGGACTTTTATAGTAAAATTTATATTGTCATGTATGAATATGGAGGTTAAGGGATGCCGACACCTAGTATGGAAGATTATATTGAACAGATTTATATTTTAATAGAAGAAAAAGGATATGCAAGAGTTTCAGATATAGCTGAAGCATTGTCCGTCCATCCCTCCTCAGTTACCAAAATGGTTCAAAAACTCGATAAAGATCAATATCTAGTATATGAAAAATACCGCGGCTTTGTATTGACATCGAAAGGTCAAAAAACTGGGAAGCGGTTGGTCTATCGACATGAATTGCTTGAACAATTACTGAAAATAATTGGTGTTAAGGATGAAAATATTTACGATGACGTTGAAGGCATTGAACATCATTTAAGTTGGGATGCCATTGATCGCATTGGTGATTTAGTTCAATATTTTGAGGAAGATGAATCAAGGATAACTGATTTAAGAGTTATTCAAAAACAGAATGAAAATGAAGAGGAATGAGAGTGAAAACCACCTGACATCTAGTGAGGGCACTGAAAAACTTACGTTTTTTATTCTGCAAATTCAAATGAATACAAAAAGGCAATTTTCCACCTGTTTTTCAAGCGGAAAATTGCCTTTTTCCTTTTCTTTTTTTATTCCTTTTCATTAA
>NZ_JAMBNR010000026.1 GCF_023715205.1 Mesobacillus maritimus | reverse complement strand
AGGATCAAACTCTCCAATAAAGAGTATGAGTTAAGCTCATAAAATAAAACGTTGGCTCATGTTCTTCATAAGAAGACATGATAATATTGTTTGTTGACGCTTGTTTGTTTAGTTTTCAAAGAGCAATTTGGAGCGGGTGATGGGAATCGAACCCACGACATTAGCTTGGAAGGCTAGAGTTTTACCATTAAACTACACCCGCATATTAAATTAAAACGATTTGATAGAGTGGTCGGGAAGACAGGATTCGAACCTGCGACCCCTTGGTCCCAAACCAAGTGCTCTACCAAGCTGAGCTACTTCCCGTTTTAAATTATTTAGATAATATGGCGCGCCCGAAAGGAGTCGAACCCATAACCTTCTGATCCGTAGTCAGACGCTCTATCCAATTGAGCTACGGGCGCATATTGTGAGAAGCAACTTTTACATAATACCAAGATATTAAGTTAAAGTCAAGAACTTTTTTTGGTGCGGCCGAGAGGACTTGAACCTCCACGGGGTTGCCCCCACTAGGCCCTCAACCTAGCGCGTCTGCCATTCCGCCACGACCGCATTTAGTTTTTTACCCAATTAACGGTATTATTTCACTTATAAAACAATTTGTTTGGTGCGGGTGAAGGGAGTCGAACCCCCACGCCTTGCGGCGCTAGATCCTAAGTCTAGTGCGTCTGCCAATTCCGCCACACCCGCATAATAATGAAAGTTATTTTCACTATCGTGATTTTATGGATGATTATTTTGCTACCACAAAAATAATCATGGTGAGCCATGAAGGACTCGAACCTTCGACCCTCTGATTAAAAGTCAGATGCTCTACCAACTGAGCTAATGGCTCTAAAATGGCTGGGCTAGCAGGATTCGAACCTGCGCATGACGGAGTCAAAGTCCGGTGCCTTACCGCTTGGCTATAGCCCAAAATCTTCTATTGTTATAATATGGCGGTCCGGACGGGACTCGAACCCGCGACCTCCTGCGTGACAGGCAGGCATTCTAACCAACTGAACTACCGGACCATATTAGTGGTGACCCGTACGGGATTCGAACCCGTGTTACCGCCGTGAAAGGGCGGTGTCTTAACCGCTTGACCAACGGGCCAAAATTACGAATGGCGGAGAAGGAGGGATTTGAACCCTCGCGCCGCTTGCGCGACCTACACCCTTAGCAGGGGCGCCTCTTCAGCCACTTGAGTACTTCCCCGAAATAAATGGCTCCGCAGGTAGGATTCGAACCTACGACCGTTCGGTTAACAGCCGAATGCTCTACCACTGAGCTACTGCGGAATAATACCCTTTAGGACAACCTCTGTTGTCGACTCTTTAGATTATAATGAGATGCAATTCAAAAGTCAACCCTCTTTTTTAAAAAAACGATAAGCAACTCAATCAGGGTTCTTATTTTGCCATGAATTCATTTGTTTGTCAACTCTTTTATGAATTTCAGCTTCCCTCTACATTTACCACAAACAAACCTTTTCGTATCAATGACTCGCTTACGTTGATAAAGAAGGCCACACTCCATACATTTGTATTCTAAAGTCTTTCGAGTAGCTCTGCTCCTCTGTTGTTCAGGAAGAGTGGAACAAAATCTAGGCGCATTTACTTGCTTCATTAACTCGCGGAAATCCCTGTCTCTGTGCTGATAACCTTTTCCTTCTAAATGCAAATGGTAGTGACAGAGCTCATGCTTAATAATTCCCACCAATTCAGTTTCACCGAATTGGTCAAAATATTTCTTGTTGATCTCAATATGGTGGCTTCGTAATAAATATCTACCACCAGTAGACCGCAGTCTAGGATTAAAAACGGCTTTATGAAGAAACGGTTTCCCAAAATCCTCAAATGAAATCTCCTCAACTAACCTCTGCAATTCTTCATTTTCCATTTAAAAGCACCCTTTAACTTTTATGAACATGACAACCTATTATAGCATATATTAACGGTACCATTAACCATTCTGGAGGTATGTGTATGCCTGTTTGGTTCCAAAATCAAATGATGAAGGCTTTCTACCAAAAGGACAGATATCAAATAAAATTACTTAACCAATGCTGGTTTTTTTATAGAGAAAAACAAGGTCTATAATCATTAGTAGAAACAATTCGTTAAAGTGACTTGTCTTTTTGTTTAAAAAAATCTGCCCAAATCCATGGGCAGACTTCTTTTGGTTATTCTTGAGGTGAGAGCATTGTCAGAGCAACTCTTCCTTTTTGCATATCAACACTATCTACCCACACTGTGACGACATCACCAACAGAGACAACATCAAGTGGGTGCTTTACAAACTTGCGGCTTAATTTTGAGATATGGACAAGCCCATCTTGTTTGACTCCAACATCAATGAAGGCACCAAAATCAACAACATTTCGAACAGTTCCTTGTAGCTCCATCCCTGGTTTCAAATCTTCTAATTTTAAGACATCCTTTTTCAACAAAGGTGTTGGTAACTCATCACGCGGATCTCTTTCTGGTCTAACAAGAGCATCTATAATGTCTTTTAACGTTAACTCACCTATTTCCAATTCTTCTGCCGTTTTCCTAATATCAAGCTTTGAGAGTTGTTCTTTTAATTGTACAGAACCTAAATCAGCCGTTTTGAATCCTAAACTAGCAAGCAACTGCTTGACCTCTCCATAATTCTCAGGATGAATCGCCGTCCGATCAAGCGGTTCTTTTCCATCAACTACACGTAGGAACCCGATAGCTTGCTCATACGTCTTCGCTCCAAGCCGCGGAATTTTCTTTAATTGCGCTCTGCTTGTGAATTTCCCTTCCTCTTCTCGTTTCTTCACGATATTGTTTGCCACTATCTTTGAAAGTCCTGAAACATATTGTAGCAAAGAAGGAGAAGCTGTATTCACATTAACCCCAACTTGGTTTACTGCGGTTTCCACTACAAACGTCAATGATTCGGAAAGTTTTTTCTGACTAACATCATGTTGGTATTGACCTACCCCCACTGATTTAGGATCTATTTTAACTAACTCAGCTAAGGGGTCCTGTAATCTACGAGCGATGGAAACTGCACTTCGTTCTTCAACTTGAAGGTCCGGGAATTCCTCTCTCGCTAGGTCAGAGGCTGAATAGACACTCGCCCCCGCTTCATTAACGATTAAATAAAAAATCTCTTCTTCAACTTCTTTTAAAATATCAGAGACAAATTGTTCTGTTTCCCGCGAAGCAGTACCATTCCCGATTGCAACCATCTCAATCTGATATTCTTTTAAGGTTTGTGTAAATTTCCTATTTGCTTCTTCTGCTCTAGCTGCCGATAGATGTGGGTAAATCACATCAATTTTTAACACTTTTCCGGTCTCATCTACTACTGCTAGCTTACAGCCTGTCCGATAAGCAGGATCAACACCTAGAACCATCTTTCCTTTTAACGGTGGTTGAAGCAAGAGTTTGCGAAGGTTTTCAGAAAAAATATGTATCGCTTGCTCTTCAGCCTTTTCAGTTAGTTCATTTCTTATTTCTCTTTCAATTGATGACTGAATTAATCGTTTGTACGCATCATGAATAGCCTCATCTACAAGTGCCGAAGTATACGACTGTTCGTTCTTTACCCATTTTTTGTGAAGGTAATTCACGATCGCTTCAATCTCGATTCGAATCGCAACCTTCAGAATTCCCTCTTTCTCGCCACGATTAAGTGCCAGAATACGGTGAGGGACAATCTTGCTAATCGGTTCTGCATATTCATAGTACATTTCATAAACGTTCTTTTCGTCTTTATCTTGCTCTTTCACTTCAGCCTCAATTACTCCACGTTTATACGTCTCTGAACGTATCCACTTACGGCCGGAGGCATCATCTGAAACCATTTCTGCAACTATATCTTGAGCACCTGATATCGCCGCCTCTTCAGTAGCCACTCCCTTTTCTTCGGAAACGTATTTTTGGGCTTCCGCTTCAACACTCCCACTCATAGGAAATGTCAACAACCACTTAGCCAACGGTTCAAGACCTTGTTCCTTTGCGATAGTCGCTTTTGTCCTACGCTTTTGTTTATAAGGGCGATACAAATCTTCTACTTCTTGAAGTTTGTTGGCTTTTTCGATGTTTTTCTTTAACTCAGGAGTCAATTTTCCTTGCTCATCAATTAACCGAATCACTTCATCTTTTCGTTGGTCTAAGCTCTGGATATATTGCCACCTTTCAATAACATCCCTAATTTGAACCTCATCCATTGCCCCTGTTTGTTCTTTTCGATACCTGGCAATGAACGGCACAGTATTCCCTTCATTAATCATCGAAATAACATTTTGTACTTGTTTCACGTTCAATGATTGCTCACTTGCTATTTGTTTAGTATATTGCTCTTGTTTATCGATTGTTTCATTCAAATGAGACCACTCTCCATTTATTATGTAACTTGATAAAACCATCCTCTTTAGTTTATCAGAAATTAACACTAGGTTCTAAGGGACTAAAAAAGAAAGCCTCCACTAAAGAAAGCTTCCTAAAATAAATGTTGCATCATCCATGCTGTTTATATGGTTTTGTTTGATTTCATGTGCAATCGCCAATGTTGAGCGGTATTTTTGTAGTAAGTTTCGCGCCCCATGTATATCATATCCATCAGAATAAATAAGAAACTTCGACTCAGGTTCATACGAAAAACGCTGAGTATGAAACACTTGTGGTTTCCCCGATAGGTATCCCGAAACCGGAAGAGGATACGTGAGCTTCCCTTCTGGTGAGTAAAGATAAAATCGGATGTTCCCTACCCCACTATAGACAAATTCCTTTTCCTTGAAATAGACTTTAAGGACAGAAACGGCGGCCCCGCGCTTTTGATAGAGCACCTTATTACAACGGGCCATCAAACTATCTAAATCCTCATGATGATATTGTTCGACTTCTGCCACAACAGCGGCGGAAGCCTCATGAGCATATTTCCCACTCCCTAACCCGTCTGCGATTACACAAATAAAATAGTCATCCGTGACTTTATAATAGTAACTATCTCCGCACTCGTCATTCCCAGCCTTCGTCGTTTGATGGACAAACAACTCAAGCTTGTCTTTAAGATTTTGTATCATTTAATACACTCCGAGTTATTATTCTCGGCATTGATAGCCTCTTGCAATTTTTTGATTGCCCGTCGTTGAATGCGAGAAACATGCATTTGTGAAATTCCAAGCTTATCACCAGCTTCTTTTTGACTCATATTCTCTAAGTATGTGTACTGAATTACTTGTTTTTCTCTTTCCGTAAGAACATGCAAGACTTTTTCAAGAACAAGCCGTTGATTAATTTTTTCATATCCCTGGTCGATCGTTCCAACTATATCTAATAAAGTAACGGTGCCACCTTCCGAATCAGCTTCAATTGAATGGTCTACAGAGAGAGCCTGATAGCTTTTCCCCATCTCCATCGCTTCTAATACTTCTTCCTCAGTGACCCCTAAACTTTTTGCAATTTCATCTACTCTAGGAGACCGATGTAATTCGGTTGTTAATTGTTCGACCGTTCCTTTAATTTTAGGTCCAAGTTCTTTAATCCGTCTCGGAACATGAACATCCCATGTCTTATCTCTCAAAAAACGCTTTATCTCACCAATAATGGTCGGGACAGCAAATGCTTCAAAACTTTTCCCAAACGATTCATCATATCTTCGTATCGCCCCTAACAATCCAATCATACCGACTTGACAGATATCTTCATGAAAAGAACGACCTTTTGAATATTTCCTCGCGATTGTTTCCACCAATGATTGGTAATGTAGCACCAACTGATCTTGTGCTGCCTGATTCTCATTTTGTTGAAAAGCTTTGATTAATCCATTTACATCTATTTTGGGGTCTTGATTAGGTTGAGATTGTTTTTGCATCGATCTCCACCTGCTCTCCCTCAAGGTATTTAGTCATAAAGACCGTAACACCTTCTTTTTGATGAATTCGCACCTCATCCATCAATGTTTCGATTAGATAGAGTCCTAAGCCTCCTTCTCGAAGGAATTCAATCGATTGATTTTGCTGATAAGGACCGATCCCTTCACGTGCCGAGTGGAAATCAAAACTTTGACCATGATCAGCCACCATCACTTCAAGACGATCTTGAAATAGACCAAAGCCGATTACAACTTCACCTTGTTCATTTTTTCTATAAGCATGCTGAACCGCATTCGTACAAGCTTCACTCGTTGCAATTTTCAAATTCTCAATTTCATCATATGAAAAACCCATCCGACTTGCGATTCCAGATAATGTTAGCCTGATGACTCCCACAAACTCTGGTTTTGCCGGAATTTTCATTTCGACATAGTCATAAGGCTTTGTCATTTTGCTTCACCTTCTATCTGGCGATTGACATCAATAATATCTGCAAGGCCTGTAATTTCAAAAAGCCGTTGGAGGCGACCGGACAAACCATTCAATTGGAAATGCCCGCCGTTAGCCTTTACATTTTTAAATACACCTACAAAAACTCCCAGCCCAGTACTATCCATATAGGAAACTCCTGAGAGGTCAATAATCATTTTTATACCGTTCTTTTCTGATAAAGGAAAAATTGTATCGCGCAACTTTGGCGCTGTATATGCATCAATCTCACCATTCAGTGTGATTTCTAGTAAGCTATCGGTCTTTTTCGTATCAATGGTTAAATTCATGTTAGACCCACCTTTATACGTTCGTTGCTTTTTACTCTTTTACCCTCTCAACAATGGGGTTAAACCTTCCTTTTTAAAATGATTAACGTAAAATCATCACGCAATTGAAAGTTTTGAAGTTTTTCTAGGTCTTTGAATACTTTATTCACAATTTCCTGTGCACTCAAATGGATGTACTTATCGATATAACCTACTAACGTTTCTCGTTCAATAAACCCTTCATCTGTTCTGCACTCTGTTACTCCATCTGATAAAAGAATAACCATATCACCAGGAGATACCTGCTTCTCGTAGTTCATATATTTGGTTTTCTTCTCAATCCCTAAGAGGAGTCCCTTCGCTTTTAGCTCAGCATAGGATTTTTCAGCTGCATTATAATAAAACCCAGGTTCATGCCCTGCTGACGCATAAGAAAGTATATTCGTTTCGGGATTATACAATCCATAAAACATGGTAATGAACATGCTTGGATCCACGTTTTGTTCGACAATTCGATTGAGATTTTCGAGAATACTTCCTGGTCCCAATCGATTTTCTGGTATACTTTCCATCGCATACTTGATCATGGACATACATAAAGCAGCTGGAATACCTTTGCCGATGACATCCGCTATCGCTACGCTTATACAATTATTTTCATCTTGGACAAAATGATAATAATCCCCGTTCATATGCCTAGCTGGTACGCTAATCGCACCAATATCCAAGCCATCTACTTCAGGTATTGTCGTCCCTAACAGGGTCTGTTGGACATTTGCTGCAATTTCCATTTCAGACCTTAGCTCAGCCTGTTTCGATCGCAGACTTTCATTTTCACGATACGTAAGCCCATATCCCATCATGACCTCTAATAAAAGATCAAAAGAATCAATCACATCCTTCGGTAGCTCTGGATGCATTTCTACTAACAGACTTTTATGAAGACTAACAATTTCTTCAGGGGAAATTTTATGTTCAATGGTCTTTCGACTAAATTTCTGGCCTGCATATAAAGCTTGTTCAGACTGATCTTTAATATAATTTTCAAGAAGTTCCCGATACTTGTGTTCCATCCCTTCTCGGAAATCCATTACTTCCCCTCCTACCGAAGCCACTTCGTTGCTGTTATCTGCGTACCTTCTTCCGGATTGGACTCGATTACAAACTGATCCATTAAGCGCTTGACCCCAGGAAGCCCTGCTCCCAGCCCACCCGAAGTTGAATACCCATCCTCCATTACTTGGCGGATGTCACTAATTCCAGGACCGTTATCAATAGCATTGATCCTTACACCAGGCTTTCCACCCTCGTATAATTTATCAATGCAAATTTGTCCCTTTCCTGCATATAAGTAAATATTTCTGGCTAGTTCACTGATTGCCGTAGTGATTCTCGCTTGATCAACAGTGCCAAACCCTAACTCTTTGGCAACATTGCGACCAAGTTGTCTGGCGGCCACAATATCCCATTCATTTATGATTGTTACACAGGATTGGATACTCATATGTTACTCCCCCAATTCCTGTTGTAATTTCTCCAAACCTTTTTCTAGATCAATGGCCGTCAAGACATTATTTAAACCTATCCCCAGCTCTATCAGAGTAATCGCAACGGCAGGCTGAATTCCTGTAATGACCACTTTTGCCCCCATTAGGTTGGACATATCAATTACATCACCTAGGACTTTTGCTATAAAAGAATCAATAAAGTCAATGGATGTTAAATCAATCACTACACCACTAGCATTTGTTTCATGAATTTTTTGCAATAAATCTTCTTGGAATTGAAGAGCAGTTTGATCATCTAATTCCCACTGAATTGAAACAAGAAGACAGTTGTACAATTTTAAAATGGGTATTCTCAATTTTGACCCTCCACATTTACAATTTTCCGATTCGTCAATTCAAGGGCTGTTTCAATTCCCTTTTGAAGGGTATTTTTTGTCGTAAATTGAGTTAAATCAATTCCTAAACTTACAATGGTTTGCGCAATTTCTGGACGAATTCCGCAAAGCATACACTTAGCCCCGACAAGCCTTACCGCTTCTGCAGCTTGAATAATATGATGAGCCACCATTGTATCCACAACAGGAACTCCTGTAATATCGATTAATACAACCTCAGAGCGATGCTTAACAGCCCCCTTTAAAAGGTTTTCCATAATCTGCTTCGCTCTCTCTGTATCAATTGTTCCAACCAACGGCATAACTGTGATGCGATCAAAAACAGGAATAAGTGGTGCTGATAGTTCCTGAAGAGCAATTTTCTGCAACGAAACGGTTTTTTCCCAAGTTGCCGCGTAGATTCCAATAATTTCTATATTTGTTCGTGTCAACCACTCATCAAATTCTCGAAAGATTTTTCGTTGGTTCTCTATTGTGATAGCTCCAGCCTCTTCCATTCGTTCGAATACAATTACTCCAAATGTATGCAAACCTTTAGACACAAATGTTAACGGCCATCCAAGTCGGACGACTCTTTCAGCAAATTCCTTCAACCTGGAGTGGTAGTCGTCTTTTGTTCCTTTTATATTGGCGATAATCAAATCGACAAATTCTCGACTAGTACTATTGAAAACTTGGTCAGAAACAACGCGGACTACCCGATCATCGTTTTCATCCTTCGTTGTTTTCATCCATTCGTTCAGCATTTCTAACTTATGGGCCTCTATAAACTCAAAAATCATCTTATTCATGTCTCTTCCCCCCATAGAAGCTTACAAGTTTTTCATTTACCCTATTTTCTAATTCTCTAAACTTCTAAATAGATGAAATAGTTCTATAATTAGACAGACTTATTTCAAGATTAATGGTTCATCTACCTACTCGTCAAATATAATTTTCTCCCTTATCCATAATGAAACAAAATGCCTATAGCATTAAAGCATAAGTACTCACCTTAAGCATTGGAGTTAGACGTATGTAAATCTTGCTTAATTCTATTAAACCTATTTGATATCGCCTTACTTTCTGCGGACAATAAAAAAACGCCCTTAAAAAGAGCGTTTTGATAATTTATTAAAATTCAATAAGGCCTAAACTTACCTGAAGCGCTTCATCCACTTTTTCCATCATTTCATCATCGAGATGGGTAATCTTATCGGTTAAGCGTTGCTTATCAATTGTACGAATCTGTTCTAATAATAGGACTGAATCTCGTTCAAAGCCGTAACGTTTCGCATCAATTTCAACATGCGTTGGCAGCTTCGCTTTTTGGATTTGAGCGGTTATGGCTGCAATAATTACTGTGGGACTAAACCGATTCCCGATGTCGTTTTGAATGACAAGTACAGGGCGGACGCCGCCTTGCTCTGAACCAACAACTGGGGATAGGTCCGCAAAATATACGTCACCACGTTTGACAATCACCGGATTATCCTCCGCTTACTAAACGTTCGACAGTGTGTTCTGCCTCGTATTCTGCCTGAAATGCTTCTGATGCAATCGTCAGGTTAATCTTGGCCATTTCCATGTATCCACGTCGCATCGATTCACGAATTTGTCTCTTTTTTCTATCACGTAGATACATCTTTGTTGCCTGGTAAATGAATTCACTTCGATTCACGTTTTCTTGCTTAGCGTATCCATCTAATTCCATTAGAAGATTTTGCGGTAACCTTACCAGGATTTCAGTTGTTGCGCTGGATTCAGACACAAACATACACCTCCACCATCATCACTACATACCGTTAAACGTTATAATCTTTCTCTTTACCATTTTTAATAATAACATTATTTAAGCCAGATGCAAAGGTGCATTGGCAATTCTATTGTATTATCCGCCTAAAAAAGATTATTTTATGCATGGATTTCTTCATTTGTTATTTTTTAGGGATTAAGGGGTTTTTCAAGTCGATCATTCTCCCTTTACGCTTATAAACCCTTGGAACTCTTGAGGAAATAAGACATGGAATTTCATAATTAATCGTCTCTAATTTTTCCGCTATTTCATCCATTGTAATGCTTTGAGTTTGTTGACCTCCAATTAATGTAACAGTCGTTCCAACCGATACTTGATATGGAAGCTTAATCATTGATTGGTCCATGCAAATCCTTCCAACAATTGGAGAGCGCATCCCATCTACCAGTACCTCTTGGCCCTGCAAACGCCTTATCCATCCGTCCGCATAACCAATTGGTATAGTGCCAATCCATTCCTTCTCCTGCGCTTCATAAGTACATCCGTAACTTACTTTGTCTCCTTTATTGATGCGTTTCACTTGTGTAACTTTTGAGTGTAAAGAAAATGCCTGACGAAGCGGGAAAGGAATTTCCTGTTTCATGTCTTTTGAAGGAGAAAGACCATACATGACGATTCCAAGTCGAACCGCATTGAATTGAGCTTCGGCATAGCGAAGCGCAGCAGCACTATTGCTACTGTGAATGCAAGGTGGGCGTGATTGAAGGTTAGAAACCATGAAATTAAAACGCTCTAGCTGTATTTTATAATAGCTATCATTTCGTTCATCAGCCGTTGCAAAGTGAGTGAAAATACCATCAAAGTGCAACCTAGAGTCTTTTAGAATTTCCTGTTCAACCATTCGTAGTTCTTGCTCATCTCGAATTCCAATGCGTCCCATACCTGTATCAACCTTAACATGTAAGGAAAGCTGGGTATCTGGATAAAGTGCTTTTTGCGCCTTTGCAATCCACCTTTGTTCAAATACCGTTAATGTTATATTTTCTTCTGCAGCAATATTTACATCTTCTGGTCGACTAGCACCTAGCACCAAGATCGGTGCTATAATCCCTTTTCCCCTAAGCGAAAGGGCTTCATCCAAAAAGGCAACCGCAAGCATCGTCGCTCCTGCCTCCAGTGCTGCTTGAGCAACTTGATAATCACCGTGACCATATGCATTTGCTTTAACGACTGCAATTATCGCTACACGGTCAGGTAATCGTTGCTTCACTGCTTTCACATTTTCGGTAATGCAATCCAAATCAACCTCTACCCATGTATCTCGGTAGAAAAAAAACTGTTCATCCACTGTAAACACACTTCCTTTAAATGCGTTCCTTGCTCATCTGTTTTTCTGTACCATTATCGAACCAGGAAGCAGGAAATGTCAAATACATATCCTTTTTATCATCCCCAGAAGAGGCCAATCCTTTCATGTACTATTATCATTTATTCTCCACCCCCGTGGAAATATGCTAAAAACGATGTTTTTCTATTAGGTTATTTTCCAAATCTTTTTTGCTTTAACCTTTTATCTAAAAATAACCTCTTATAATCCTTACTAATATTGAACAAACAAAAAAACAGGCCCTATTATTGAGCCTGTTTTTTGTCTTTACTTTACAACATCGCCTTGTACGGATTTCGCTACCATCACCATTTCATCTGGTGTTAATTCAGAGGATGCTAGTAAATATTCGACACCTTGGTGCGTCCATCTAATGGAACTTTCTGTTTGTGCACCAATTGTAAACCCTAAATCAATAGGGTTTCCTGAAATGGAAACCGGATAAGTTCCATCTTCCATGATTGAAGCCTTTTCTTGAACAAGCGTGTAAGACTTTTCACCATCGAAGGTTAGTACAACACGTTTTCCATTTTCTGTGTTCATCACTTGTTCGTCCGCTAATTTAACACCTGGAATTTCAGCAAGCGGATATTTAACGGCAAACTGCTTATCTTCACCACTGGCCATTACCGGCACTTCTAATTGAGAAGCAGTCATATTTTTCTTCATATCGAAATCATCATCATCGAAGCTAGCCCCAAATTCAACATCGGAAAATTCAACAGTTACAAGAGCATTCCGGTCTGTATCCATCACTTTTACACTTGCTGGGGTTAGATCTTTTTTATTCAACTTAATCTCTTGGTGTGGCAACATTTGGCTATTTTGGTACCGGGTCTTCGTCTCAAATACATAATGTTTCTCTGTTTCCGTATATTTTGCTTCCTTATCCTCTAAAATGTCTTGCACCAAAGATTCATATAAGTAAGCCTGGCTACTGTTTTGCGGCCAACTGCTTTGAAAACGGAAACTCTTATTTAAAGCAGGTGTCAATACAAACACACCTTCATCATTTCTTAAGATCATTTGACTTTGATCTTTTTCAGCATTTTTTAAATTCACCCGATAATAACTTGGTTCTTTATGCCAAATTTCCACCTCATATACTTGCGGTTCTGAACCCATTTGTAGAGTCATCTTCGCATTTGCCTTGTAGCTCTTTAACTTTGACAGGTTTTCATCCAGATCTTTGACAACTGTTTCCTGAGACTTAGCACCACATGCAGCCAAAACGAATAAAATCATCACCCCAGCGAGAAGCAGCCAAAACTTATTCTTCATTCCTTCAACCCCTTTTGTCTAATTTCAACGTGAAAGGGAAAGAAAAGACGATACACACAGCCATATTCCCGCCGCTTGGTCTTGTCTCCCCTGTTGCACTATGAATATATGAGACAACCATTGGGTTTATGACCAAGCATTCTAAGAGCTTGGGTGATTTTTTTAAGGAATGACTTTTAAACCTTTGGTGCTTTTTGAGCTAGTAATAAGTGGTTTACTTCCTAATTCCTGTAGGTAGAGATGGCATTTTCCCTTCATCTCTTTTCTTCCTACAATAAATTTACGTTTTACAATCAATTTCCCTCAATTATGACCTGTGCGGCAGCAAAATCACGACTATGGGTGATTGATAAATGAATCCCTTCTGAAATGGGTTTTATAAAGAAAGGTTTTCCCCGCTCATTTTTTTTGATTTCAATATCTTGAAAAGATAAATCCTTTCCGATTCCAGTACCAAAGGCTTTCGCAAATGCTTCCTTTGCTGCAAACCGTCCGGCGAGAAATTCTATTTTTCTTCTATCCGATAAAGAGCAGAATTCCTTTCTCTCCTCCTCGGTTAAAATCCGTTCCGGAAAACGTGGTTGTTTCTTAAATAAAACAGCAATTCGGCTTATTTCCACAATATCAAGGCCAATTCCAGTAATCATGTTAACCACCTCGCCTTCTAAAAAAATCTATCATCGCATATGATACGAAAAGCCAAGCATCCGTCTTAGGATTAGACGGTACTAATTGTTAAATGCTACAGTTATAATCAAAGAAAACATTTAACTAACTAAATCCGAAAGATGTATTTGGAGGTGCTTTATGTTTGTCCGTACAGAAAGCTTCCGAGAATTTATCCGTTTTTATCCAATTATTACTCTCATTATCTGTATTCATTTCCTTTTATTTTTAGCGACTTCTTTGCCCATTTTGCCTAGTAGAGAAATCTTTACGCTGTTAGCTGGCGTGAATTTGTATATCATGGAGGGAGAAATTTGGAGGATCATCACCCCCATTTTTATTCATTCAGGGTTTGCACATGTATTATTTAATAGTTTTTCACTTGTCTTATTCGGCCCAGCACTAGAAAGAATGCTAGGAAAAACAAAGTTTCTAGTTGTCTACTTAGTCACAGGAATAGCGGCAAATATTGCAACCCTATTCCTGGAATCACCAACATATACACATGTAGGCTCAAGCGGTGCTATTTTTGGCTTGTTCGGGTTTTATTTAGCCATTATTATGTTCCGAAGAGAAATGCTCTCCAGGGAAAATTCTCAAATGATCCTTACAATCGCAATCATCGGAGTAATCATGACCTTCATGCAGGCCAATATCAATATCACCGCACACATTTTCGGACTAATCGCCGGATTCCTAATCGGAAGAATCATCTATTCGAATAGGTGAGAAGAAAAGCGAAGTCCACTAGTCGCTAGGAGCCGTAGCTAGACAAATAGAAAAGCGAAGGCGGCTTGCTCAGGGGCGACAGGCATAAGACGAGCCGGCCAGAAGGTTGCTCTTTAACCTTCTTGACGGATTGGCTTATGACCCGAGCCCCTAGCCGCTGCAGCTAGACATTAGAAAAGCGAAGGCCGCTCGTTCAACTCCGACAGGCATAAGACGAGCCGGCCTAAACTGATTAGAACTGTTGTTGCTAAAAAACTCTTTTTGATGTTTTACAGCTTAGAATCGTACCTTATTCACTCCATCCTTACTGTGCTATTTTCACGAGAATACCAGTTATAGATTATTGCTATATCTTTTTCATGTAAGTCCAGTACTTTTCCACCCGAGCCACCTTGGCCCGATTTAACAACCGCCTCAACTGTTGCCAAGCGTTTTTTCTTCTGGAAAAGGCTTTGCTTAACACTCAGTGATTGAACATTATTCTTGCGCATATATACAGTGTTTTTTATTATCAATCGATATCTTAAAGTGACCATATTCTGCTCTAAACTCCAGCCAGCTGCCTTAAACTGTAGATAAGCCCATAAACTTGTAACAGCTAAAAGTCCTAAAGATAAAAGTCCCCATATTTGAAACAAATAAACCATTACAACGATAACCGGCAGGCTGACCAAAGCACCTCTTATCAAATAACGAACAAGCGCTTGTGGCGGAGCTGGGCTCAATTTAGAGTTCCATTCATAATCCTCTAAATAAGGTTCAAGCAGCTGTGTGATGTTATGCCTTTTTATAATAGGCAAAAATAATACCTTTGAACTTTCTTCATTTGAAGAAGATCCGCCTGCACTTTCTACATAAACGGTAGCCATACCCAATGGTTGTCTGACTATATTTTCACTTATACGGATTGCTTGTATCCTTTTCAACGGGATTGTAAACTGCCTTTTTTCAAAAAGCCCTCTGGTGATGATGAAATCATCCTCCACTTTCCTTAGGGTAAAATTGGCATACTTTAGCATTGTGCCAATCACAGCTAGGAGCCAAACAAAGAAAAAACCTAGAAAAACAACGAAACTTATAAACATGATTCCATTTGAAATAAACTGTTCCATTTCCTGAAAGACCCGTTCATAGGGAATGAACTCCTCAAACTGAAACACAATGGCCAGGTTGGCAGAAAGAATCACTCCAACTCCCCCAGAAGTTGAAGCAAGTAACAACAAATCCGGCATCGTCATTTTATATATCACCGATTCATCTGGGAATGCTTCCACCTCGTTTGGATTGGAACCCCTCTTCGCAGAAACAATCAAATCATGAATCGCGTTCGCCTCAGCCTTTTTTATCGCAGTGAGAACAGCTTCTGCTTCACCGTTACCCGAACCAGCCGCTGTCTCCACCTTTACTTTTACCAGTCCAAAAGGCCGTTGTAAGATTCCCTCTGATACATCTAAGCTTTGAATTCGCTCAAAAGGAATATAGCGCTTTTTTCGAACGAGAAGACCATGTTCAATCCGCAGTTCATTCTCTTCAACTCGATATGTAAATCGATACCATGACAAAAAGCCAGAAACTAAAAAAAGCACTAGACCGACTCCAACCGCGATTAAATACAGCATTCCTTCACTTTCTCCTCGGTTTCCAAAGAACAACAAGAGAAGAATCGGAATAAATAATTCTTTTAAATGTTGAAGGATATTTAAAAGGGCGGCTATTGGATGCATACGTTTTGGACTAGACATCTTCATCCGCCACCCTTGCCAAACGAGAAATTGACTGCCTCAGTCTTTCCGCCTCCACTCCCTCAAGTGCAGGAATTTCATGGACCGTAGCAGCAGTAGAAATCATTACGGTAGATAATCCATATTTCCTTAATAACGGTCCTTGTTGAGTGTCAACATGCTGTACTCTAACCATTGGAATAAGCGTCCTTTTGATTATGAAAACTCCTCGTTGTAGTTCAATTTCTTGCTCTCTAACCTCATAGCGCCAACGCTTCCAACGCATCATCGGTAAAAAGAAGACAGCCAACCAAGCATATACCAACATAAAAATACCAATTGCGACCATAATCATTAGCGGCCAATTAAATAAAATTCCGAGAGTAATAAACCCTCCACCTATTAAAAAAACAAATAAAGTAGAAATACTACCGGATATTCTCCATACCACCAAAGCACGTTGAGATATCCTCGTTTGTGGCTCAGGAAACATCAATCCATCCTCCACTCCCATATTATAGACTCTCTAAGTATACCTTTATTTTCTTCCTAGAGACTAATGATACAAACCAGCCTATGTTAGAACCAACTATATTTAAACGAGACGGAAACTAGCTTGGGTTACCATTTCTATTCCTTGTTGCTCTTTCAAATCCTCAACTAATTTAAATAAGGCCTCATCCTTGCGCTTTGCTTCAATCATACAGTGAATCTCAGGCACCGACCCTTTAATCTTTTCTAGAAATGTCATAAACATTTCTGCATCGATATGGTCAGCATGAGCACGGAAGTCCTTTTCGGACCTTGGGCTTGATATATGCATTTTAATAGGTAGCTTGGAATGCTTCCAAGTTCCTACCACTCTCTCCCACTGGGATTCCCAATCAGGTTCTTCCTCAAAATGTGCTAAATGATGGTGATAATCGAAGACGAGTGGAGCACCTAACTTTTCACAAAGGTAAAGTGTGTCGTTTAATGTAAACGTCGTATCGTCATTTTCCAGCATAATCAGCTCCTGCAGATGCTGTGGAAGAAGACCCCAATTATGAATAAATTGCTCTAAAGCTTTTCCTTTATCATCATATGCACCACCCACATGTAAAACACAGCGATGTTGTGGAGGGATGTTCATTCCTCGCAACAGTGCTTCATGCATGTTTAACGTTCGAATTGAATTGTTCAACGTATCTTTATTTGTTGTATTTAATAACACAAAATGATCCGGGTGAAAATCAATTCTCATTGAATGGGTTTGAATATATTCTGCTAACTCTTTTAACGGTTCTTTTAAAGCTTTCATGTACTTCCAGTCCGAGAGTTCCGGATGATTTGCAAGGGGAATAAGTCGTGAACTTAGTCTAAAAAAAGAAATATCATTCGCATAATTATGTTTTAAGAGTCGCAAACAATTTTCTAAGTTACTAATCGAAATCCGCTCAAGCTTCCGAATCGCCGCCTCACGATCTGGAATCGCTTGAAATTGTTTAAACGTCATCGTTTGTGAGGGAGAACAGTTTTGGAGCTCCACACTCATTGCCACGTAACCTAGTTTTACAAGTGTCATCATAATCCTCCTCTTACCTTCCGTAGGTAGTCGCATCTTTTATTCCGTAGTATGCCTTAAAATAATCAAAACTAAAGGCTCTATTAAGGCTCTTGTTGTTTTGCACACTTGAACTTGAAAACATATTCTTTGAAGCGGGCCAGCAGCGCCCACAGGACATAGAGATAGTTCCTCTAAACCTACATATTTGTGGAGAACTCGCACATTATCTGAATTTTTCTAATGAAGGAGATTTGGTGGAACTAAACTTAGTGAGGGATATATTTAGACAAGTACTAGGATTAAGGTCTTTGCTAAGCGAAGTCTCTCAGGTAATACTCATTGTAAAATGAACCGTCAGCAAATAAAAAGACTGCAGTCCAATCCCGAACGAACGCCGAGGTTGTCTGCAGTCTAATAAAGGCTTATTTATCTAGATGAACGAGTTGGCTTACCACCAGTACGCTTTGTTGCCGTACGTGGTTTGTAATTTTTGTTACGATAATCTTGGCTTCTTCTACGATCTTGTGGCTTTTTATCCCGACGAGAAGGAAGCGGCTTTTCTTCTGTTAGTTTTACCGGAGTTGTATCCGGTTCTTTTGTCATCATTTTCAACACAGAAGCAACAACCGTTACTGCATCATGATCACTAAGCAATTGTTCTGCTGTCTGACGGTAGAATTGCAGGTTATTGGATTCAATCGTTTGTACAATCTTTTCAATAACAGCCTTTTGCTGACCTTCTAATGCTTGATCTAGCGTAGGGGCTTGCATGCGTTCCATCTTTTTCTTTGTTGTACGTTCAACAACAGAAAGGTATGACTTTTCTCTTGTGGTTACAAATGTCAATGCCATCCCTTGTTTTCCAGCACGACCCGTACGTCCAATACGGTGAACATAGCTTTCTGGATCTTGTGGAATATCAAAGTTATATACATGGGTAACACCTGAGATATCCAACCCGCGAGCTGCCACATCTGTCGCAACAAGTACATCGATCGAGCCCTCTTTAAACTTACGAAGGACACTCATTCGCTTTGCCTGTGATAAGTCACCGTGAATTCCTTCAGCTGTGTATCCACGAAGGTTTAATGCTTCAGCTAGCTCATCCACACGACGCTTCGTCCGTCCAAATACAATCGCTAATTCAGGTGATTGGATATCAAGTAGCCTAGTTAATACATCAAACTTGTTTTTCTCCTGAACTTCAACATAATATTGTTCAATCAACGGAACTGTCATTTCACGTGCTTTGACACGGATCACTTCAGGGTCTTTCATAAAGCGTTCAGCAATTTTACGGATAGGTCCAGGCATTGTTGCTGAGAACAATAGCGTTTGACGCTCTTCTGGAACTTGTGCAAGAATGCTTTCAATATCTTCAATAAAGCCCATATTTAACATTTCATCCGCTTCATCTAGGATGACTGTTTGGACAGTATCTAAACGAATTGTTTTTCTGTTGATATGGTCAAGCAAACGGCCTGGAGTACCAACAATAATATGAGGACCTTTTTTAAGGGCACGGATTTGGCGATTAATGTCTTGCCCACCATAGATGGCTAGAACACCGACTCTTTTTCCTGCACCAATTTTGTATAGCTCTTCTGAAACCTGTACAGCCAATTCACGGGTAGGAGCAATAATAATCCCTTGAATTTGTCGACGTTCCTTCTCTATCTTGTCAATTAATGGAATACCAAAAGCTGCTGTTTTTCCTGTCCCTGTTTGCGCTTGGCCAATAAGGTCTTTATTTTGCAGGCTCATTGGGATGGTTTCAGCTTGAATTGGTGTTGCTTCCTCAAAACCCATTTTTTTCAGTGACTTTAACGTGGCTGGGCTTATGCCCAATTCTTCAAACAATGTCAAATTTGTTCATTCTCCTTTTTCTTGTTCAAATTGATGTTTATATTTTTTAAGTGGCTGTTTAAGTTTATCTCAATTTAAGCCTTATCTGGAAATTTTCGTACACCTTAGTGGAGGATTTGGTGTAGAGCATTGCGAGAGTCCAAATGAGGCTAATCGCCTGGAGCGTGGCTTAGTGGATAAGATAACATCTCCAAAACGAAAGAGCCTGCGATTTACAGGATTTTCTTACGTAGACACTTGATGTTTATCTTACCACCTGATGGAAGTGAATGCAATCAAATGCGTTTCGCTTGAATGGAATCAAGCAAATCTCCAAAACAGCCAGTTGATGAGTGTTTCTATATTCTATTTTCTGACAAAAGCACCCAAATCGCAATGGTAAAGCATCCTTTGCTTCTATCATTGTGCCCTAATTCTTTTGATTTCACACACAAATAAGCCTCTGCTTAAGGGCAGAGGCTTACATTTTTATCACTTATTGTAAAAACTTAACAACCTCTTCTAACTTCATCCCTCTAGATGCTTTAATTAACACAAGTGTATCTGATGTTGCAACTTCAGTTAACTTTTTAGCTAGCTCATTTTTATCTGTAAAACGATAAACCCTGTCCCCACCAAGAACTTCTAGTGCCCCTTCTCCAATATAGGCACCTAGTTTTCCATATGTGAAAACATAATCAATTTTCTCGGAATCAAGCGACTGACCAATTTGGTAATGATATTGCTCTTCGGCTGGTCCAAGCTCTAGCATATCTCCCAACACTAGAATTTTTCGTGAAAAGCCATCAAGGTTGGATACTAGTTCAATGGCAGCATTCATCGATGTTGGACTCGCGTTATAAGCATCATTAATGATTTTTACACCATTTGTCCCTTCGACTAATTCCATACGCATATTCGTTAATTTCAACTGCGCAAAACCTTCATTCATGCTTTCGTAGCGTATTCCAAAATACTCCGCTGCAAGCATGGATGCTAATGCGTTTAAAATATTATGAGTTCCTAGTACAGGAAGACGGAAAGTTTCATTGCTTTTGTTCATTTTGAATGTGTTTCCGCTAGAGGTTTGATCAATTTCTACTGGATATAGATCATTGGTCGTCCTACGGCCAAAAGTCCGTAATAACCCGTTCCCTTTATAAGTGGCTAATCGTTCCTGAAGCAACGGTTCGTCCCCATGATAGATAATCAAGCCATTATCTTTTAACCCTTCGATAATTTCAAGTTTGGCATCTGCAATTGCTTCTCTTGATCCTAAATCTAATAGATGGGATTCACCTATGTTGGTAATAATAACCGCATTCGGCTGGGCCAGTTTGGTTAAAAACTCAATTTCTCCCCGGCTACTCATCCCCATCTCCAATACTGCCATTTCGGTTTCCTCTTTAAGTTGCAGGATTGTAAGTGGCAGACCTATATGATTATTATAATTGCCTTCGGTTTTTTGGACCTTATAAGCTAAGCTTAAAAGACTTGCTACCATGTCCTTTGTTGTTGTTTTCCCATTACTCCCGGTTATTCCGAGGACCTTTACATTTAACTGCTTCCGATAGCTTCTAGCAAGTTCCTGTAAAGCCAGCAAAGGATCTTCAACAATCACAATTGGAAGGTGCATCGGAGGGTTGGGTACATCTTTTTGCCAAAAGGCAGCGGAAGCTCCCCTTTTAATGGCATCTTCAACAAACCGATGCCCATCCACATTTTCCCCTTTAAAAGGGATAAATAAATTTCCTTGCTCAATCTTCCTTGAGTCAATTGACACACCTTTAATCCAAACATCTTTGTATGACGAAGGATCATTTTCGTGTTTAATCATATCTGCGATCTCAACAAGCGACCTTTGAATCACAAGAATCTTCCTCCTAAAAAACATTATTATAAGAAAAGCGAAAGTGCCCTGCTCAGCGGCGTATGGTCTGGAGCTCTCCAACTGAGATAAGTTTTTTTCTTTGGACTTTAGCCCTTAAAAAAAACAATCGGGTTCTTACGGGCACTTATGAAGTTAGTGGCCGATAGAACGGGATAAAGGAAACACGAAGAGCGTAGCGATTCGATGTTGACGCAATCGTTGCAGCGGAGAGTGAAGGACACTATCCGCTAGGGCACTGCAGTTGGACAATGAAAAACGAAAGCGGCTCGTATAGGGGCGAAGACAAACCGGGGTGGCTTAGACCCGATTCCCTAGCCGCTGTAGCCGAACAATACTCAAAGTCCAAATAGCTAAAACAGAACACGGCAAATGGTCCACCGTGTTCTTAATCATTAAAAAGTATACTTGATTTTCTGTTTCTCTTGATGGCGCTCGATCGCTAAGCCTACCAGTCGTTCAATCAACTGCGGATATTCTAATCCTGTATGCTTCCATAATAACGGAAACATGCTGAATGGAGTGAAACCTGGCATTGTATTTACTTCATTGATCAGGAATTCCCCATCTGCCGTTAAAAAGAAGTCCGCTCTTACTAAGCCCGAGCAATCCAATGCTTTATAGGCCTTTTTGGCCAATTCTTTCAATTCTTTATATTGTTCTTCAGTAATTTCTGCTGGGATGATAAGTCCTGTGTTGCCATCCTCATACTTCGCTTTATAATCATAAAAGTCTGTTTTTGGGACAATCTCCCCTGGAACCGAGCACTCAGCTTCATCGTTTCCTAGCACACCAATCTCGACTTCTCTTGCTGTTACACCTTGTTCAACAATTATCTTACGGTCAAATTGGAATGCTTCCTTGAAGGCTACTTGTAGTTCCTCATGATTGGAACATTTGGAAATTCCGACGCTAGAACCTAAATTAGCTGGTTTAACGAAACATGGGTAGCCAAGGTCTTTTTCAACCTGCGAATAAGCCATTTCCTGATCTTTCTCCCATTCACTCCGAACAAAAGAAACATAATCTACTTGAGATAACCCGGCTTGAGCAAAGATATTCTTCATAATGACTTTATCCATCCCCGCTGCCGAGGCAAGTACGCCGTTTCCAACGTAAGGAAGATTTAATAATTCAAGCATCCCTTGAACTGTACCATCTTCTCCATTTGGTCCATGAAGAAGCGGAAAAATGACATCTAGTTTCCCCTCTTCTGCTTTAAAAACAGTAGGGTTAAATTCCGGAGTGGGTAGGGCTTGTGTAGAACTTGTATATTCTAGTACCTCGACATTTTCAGCTGGGGCACTTAATTGTGGACCCTTTATCCATTCTCCTTCTTCTGTTATATAAATAGGGTGGATTTCAAACTTATCATAATTAATTGCTTTTGTTACAGCAAGCGCTGTCTGCATGGATACTTTATGCTCAGCTGATTTGCCACCATAAAGCAAGCCTATTTTTATCTTCATCCTATTGACCTCCAGTTTAACAATCACTTTTTCTATTTTACCACTATCCACTCAAAGATAGGATACATTCTCATTACAAATCAATTCCACTTCGTTATCTTTCTTTTTCGCTCTTTTCTTAAACTTTGTTGCTTCTAAATAATATGAAAAGAAATAGCTTGGAAAGTAACTTTCAATTAGGAGGAAATCGCGTGCAAAATTAGTTATTAACTCACAAAATGACTCATTTACTCTTAAATCTACTTTAAGATTTTAACACCCATCTCCCGAAAAAATCCTTCTTTTTAACGTATGAAACAACAGGCTTGATTAAAAACCTAGATTTTTTTAGATGTTACTCTTTGTAAATGTTTGATTATTCCGCCATATTAAGTTTCACTTCACAAGGAACATATCCAGCGTTATAATCCTTCTATAAAATACAGTTGTTCTTATATGGAGGACATTAACATGAAACTCGGACTTTTACCTAAAATTATCCTTGCCATTATTCTTGCCATTATTGCTGGTTCCTTCGCCCCTGACGCGTTTTTAAGGGTGTTCATTACCTTCAATAATTTATTCGGCAATTTTCTTGGCTTTGCTATTCCTCTTATCATTGTCGGTTTTATTGCACCTGGGATTGCCTCCTTGGGCAAAGGTGCTGGAAAAATGCTTGGCATTACAACTAGCGTTGCATACCTTTCCACCATTGGAGCTGGGTTAATTGCCTTTTTTACAGCCACTTTTCTTTACCCTACGTTATTAAAAGGGCAAAGTACACAAGCATTTGAAAACCCTGAAGAAGCCTTATTATCGCCATTTTTTACCGTAGAGATGCCACCAGTGATAGATATCATGAGTGCGCTTTTACTCGCTTTCACCCTCGGTATTGGCCTAACAGTTATTAACGGCCACACACTCAAGCATGCAATGTATGACTTTCGAGAGATTATTGAGAAAGTAATTGAAAAAGTTATTATTCCCCTACTTCCACTTCATATCTTTGGCATCTTTGCCAATATGACGCAAGGGGGACAAGCGGTGGCTATTATGAGCGTATTCCTTAAAGTTTTCCTCATGATCCTGGCCCTGCACATTCTCTACCTATTCATCCAGTTTAGTGTTGCCGGTTCATTGGCTAAAAGAAACCCATTCATAATGATGAAAAATATGGTTCCTGCTTATATGACTGCACTTGGAACACAATCCTCTGCTTCAACAATTCCAGTAACATTGAAACAGACAAAACAGCTCGGAACGAATGAACGGGTGGCGGATTTTTCTGTCCCTTTATTAGCCACTATTCATCTATCAGGTAGCACCATTACACTTGTTAGCTGTGGAATCGCCGTTATGATGCTGCAAGGACAATCCCCTGGCCTCGGTACGATTCTTCCTTTTATCCTTATGCTTGGGATTACAATGATTGCAGCTCCTGGAGTACCAGGTGGGGCTGTAATGGCTGCGCTAGGATTGCTAGAGTCGATGCTCGGCTTTGACCCGACAATGATTTCCTTAATGATTGCTCTTTATTTAGCTCAGGATAGTTTTGGAACAGCTTGCAATGTCACTGGGGATGGAGCCCTTTCTATGATCGTCGACAAACTGTCAGGAACAAAATCTCGCCGTTCAACCGTCCTAAAGGAAAAAACAGAGGTATAGCCTTGTACCTGTCGCATAACCCAAAAAAAGGCTCAGTTCACTGGACTGAGCCTTTTGGGTTGCCTTTTTGTACTCAACGCCCTTATATCTTGTTCCTCCCCCAATCATGCTGATTTCCTTACGAACTTGGGTGAGGGAATCAGCATGTTTTGATAAAAAAGCGGAGAATTTCCTCTTAATCAGGAAAATAGCCCTAAGTATGCGTATATAGACGGAGATATTCCGTCTATTCACCGAAAAAACGTGGAAATAGGTAATTTTGCATTGCTTAATCGGAAAAACTCCGCTTATTTCCCCAGAACAAAGCTCTAACTGCATTTTAACCGGAAAGTCTCCGCTTATTCTTAATGTTTGTGAAAGGAAGCAGAACCAGTTATAAGTTTTTAGGTAACCTTTTTCTATAAAAGATATGCAAAAATAAAAAATGCTTAAGCACCCTGTTCATTTTCCCAGCTTAAGCATTTTTATATAAAGTAGGAATACACCCAATCCTGTATGTATAAGATTATTCCGCTTGTAAGCTCCATTCTTTTAATTTTTTATCAAAAATGAGTCGACCATCTGGGGGATTGTTACTTGCTTGGGAAAATCCATCAAACATATCGTCCATATCATCATAGTCACCAATGACCCATAGAGGCAAGTCTAATCGGTTCCTGCTATGTTCTACTTTACGCAAGGCAAAAACTACTCCCTCTTTAAAAACCGGCGTTAATGCCTTCAAAATCTCTTTGTTAATTGGAGGATACTCTCGTTTTTTTCGCATTCCTAATAGGGTTTTCTCGGTCTTTTGCATCATTATTTTCCTAGGAATTACTTGCCCCAACATTCGAAAAAAGTCATTTAAATTACGATAATAGATTTTGTTCAACCAACCATCATCTTGGGACAAATAAGCAAAACGATTTCCTAACTGATTGTAAAAAGGGAGTTTTAAATGGTGTTTAGTATGTCCTAAGTACAGGATTTCAGCCAGTTCCTGTGGTGAGAGAACATTTACCCCTTCTAATTCTTCAAAATCAATCCAACAAAAATCACCGTAATTTGCGATGTTTTCTTCCATCAACTTCTGCAGGCTTTCCTCATGAACATAATGAAGTAACGTATGATTATTAAATTCACCTTCTTCAAACTTATGCTTTAAAAGCAACAGTTTTTGTAAGGAATCAGACAAGGAGCGAGAAAATTCATAGAACTCTATTCCTGATGACAAAACAAAATGATCCCTATCGTTCAAATGAAAATATAAGAGTTCCTGATTATTTGAATTTTTTTTCAAACACAATCCCCCCTGGCCTTTCTAATCAATGATTAACAAAATTTTGTGAACTATTCCCATTTTACTATAACTAAATTGGAAATACTCTTAACTTGCTTTTTAACTAGTTTTTAGGTGCCTTCAAAAAAATTTTCTTCCTCAAGAGAATTAATAATAGGAAGAAGCGCCTTTATCCATTAAGCGCTTCCTAATCATTATTTTATTAAGTAAATAGGACTATGAGAAATTACGGATAAAAAATAGCACGAGGAAAATCATAAAAGCATAAAAGCTAACATATAGAAGAACCGTGGTAAAAAAGCCCTTCACCTTTTCTAAGGATAGTGTATTTTGTTTTCTCGCTCGCGCTCTCATGAAATCCCCCTCACCCTTTTCCTAATCATATCCAATATTTTCTTGTTTTTTGTATCATATCATAGATTCTAGTAGAATACGCACCAAAGGGAAACAAATATTCCGACTAATAATGCGCGAGATGTTGGAATTGGAAGAAGCAGTGTGAAAGTCGTCCCTTTTCCAAGCTCGCTTTCAACCACCATTTCCCCTTTCATTCTCTGAATAATATCATAAGAAATCATTAACCCTAAACCTGTTCCTTTTTCCTTTGTCGAATAATAGGGATTCCCAATACGCTTTAATTGAGTTTGATCCATTCCTATCCCTTCATCCTGTAAGGAAATCCGAACTCCTTTTAAATCCTTAATAGCCTTTATGTAAAAAATTCCCCCTTTAGGCATCGCTTCGATTCCGTTTTTCACCAAATTAACAATTACTTGTCTAAATTCATGAGGATCTGCTTTTATTGTTAAACCTTGCTCAATTTCATTAATGATTTCAATATTCGAGTAGTGGGAATAAGGTCTCATAAATTCGGTAATTTCATGTAACACAAGCGAGAGATTAATTTCTCCAAATTGGTGAGAATTGGGTCTAGCTAAGGATAAAAAATTATTAATTATGGTTTGAGTCCGGTCTAGCTCCTGAAGTGAAATTTCAATATACATATTTTGACTCGAAGTTAAATTCTCCTCACCTTTTAAAACCTGCATAAATCCTTTAATTGTTGTGATTGGGTTGCGAATCTCATGAGCAACCGATGCTGCTAGTTGACTTATAGCGGAGAACTTTTCCGCTTTATGAAGTTCGCTCATTGCTTTCAACTGAAAATTCGTCATTTCAATAATATAAATTACAAGTACAAGCGCTAGAAAAGCTACGACAGAAAAGACGAGTAAATATGGGAGTTGCTCAGTATTCTGTTGTGTAAGAAGCAAAGCGGCTCTTGTGGAGGTAATAATGAGATAGATAGAAAACGCAAGAGAGATTCTTTTAAAAATGTCCCCATTCCTAAATGCCTTTTTCAGGAGCATAAAGGACAAAAAAACAATTCCATAATTTAAAATTGTCATTAGCACACTTCCACCTATTAAAGAACTAAGAAGAGTAAGAAAGCCGATAAGTCCAAGACATACATTTGGACTAATATAAAAGAAGCTAATAAAGACCGGGAGAAATCTTAAATCATATTGACTCCCGTCTACAAATTGAATTGGGAAAATAACGGTGACGAAAAGGGTTATATAAGTTGAGATGATAAATACGAGATGATAATTGATTCTTAATTTCTGCATATAAACGAAATTGTACATAAAACCAAGGAACAAAATGATAGAAAAGTGCAGGAGTAAATCTTTAATAAACGACATCATTTTTAATCACCCCAAATGTTTCCCGTGGAACATTGTCAAATTTCCAGGGAAATTAGCATATGATCACTCTGTTACTTAGGAAGTGGAACAATTACCTACAAAGTCCGACAAGGTTTTTTGAATTTGGACAGAAACCTTATTTATCGTGACGAAGTTTCTGATTCCTCTTCTATTTTGCTCTTTATTCTCTTTATTGGCTATCTGTTTAACAGAACTTTAACAAAGAATACAAACCTTTGGGTCCCCTCTCGTCTCCTCTCAGACGGCTCAACTATTATCTGGCTTTCATCTAACAATTGATGATTAGTGCACTTTTTGTCGGAAGCGAACAGGCTATTACTAAAAGCTGTCATCGCAAAAAAACTTAACCAGGGTCATACCCGATTAAGCCTTCTGAGTGCGGATTAGTTCTCTCCTTTTAAGAGCTTTCTACTTGTTAACTGCTCCATTTCAACATCAGGATAAAGTTTTCTAGCTGGGATAGCAATCTCAACACCTTCATTTTCTATGATCTTAAGGATTTCAAAATTGATTTCTTCTTTTATCCTTAAAAATTCTGCCCAAACCGTTGTTTTAGTGAAAAAATAGAGAAAGATCTCATATCCATTATCACTATATTTATCGAACGTGGCAAAAATGGTTTCAGGGTGTACTTCATCATGTTGATTTAATATATTTCTAATCTGTTTTACAATGCCCTCTAGCTTCTCTCTAGGCGTGTTATACGCGATTCTCAATTGGAAACTAATTTGCCGTTTCCCCATTTTGCTCCAGTTTGTGATATTTTCATTCGCTAACGTAGAATTCGGTACCGTTACGAGAGCTTGAGCAAAAGTCCTAACGCTTGTACTACGAAACGTAATATCCTCAACTGTTCCTTCTACGCTAGGCGTCATGATCCAGTCACCTATCGAAAAAGGCCTTTCCGTAATAATGACCACGCCTCCAACTAAATTCCCTAGAGCATCTTTTGCTGCTAAAGATATGGCTAGACCACCAATTCCAAGACCTGCAACAAAACCACTGATATCATACCCGAACTCCTGAGCGATAATCGTGAAAGAAATAGCCACAATTACAACCTTAAGGGCTTTTGACAAAAATGGGATTAGGATTTCATCAATCTCCATACTATATTTCTTATTCAAACTGCGGAAAAACACAGACGATCCTGAGGCTAAATTGATTAATCCCCAACTGATCAAAAAAATGAGTGAAGCCCTAATAAGACTCAAAAAGAATGGATTATGTTCATTAAAATATGGAAAATACTCAGCGGATACAAAGATTCCAATAATGAGAAATACCCATTGTAAAGGCTTCTCAAAAGCTAACATGATTTGCGAAAAGAACGGACTTGGCGCCTTTTTTACTACCCATAGAAGAAGTTTAAAAACATATTTTGAAAAGATTTTCCTAAAAATCATAAATAGCAAAAAAATGCCTAGTGAAATCGCAATATTCTCTACCACCTCTGATGAGAACCAAAGATTCCCAAACATGCTTATATTCCCCCCTAACAAATTCTTGTAATATAATATCACAATCCCCTACAAATCTGCCTCTAAGAAAATTGACCGTAGCACGACAAAGTCTCTTAATAATAGTGTCCCCAAACATTCACTTTTTTGTTGTATGCTAAACTAAGATTGACTAACCGTTCTGGATAAAGCCATGTCATCAAGTTGCAAAAACAAACACAATTTCTAAAAATGGCACCTTTAAGATTCCCAACTATAGACGATAAAAAAGCTAGCTGCCACGTAGACAGCTAGCCTATACACTTTTTTTTATTACTTGTATTAAACGCTTCTCGATGTCTTGGGCCATTTCCTTTAGTTGAGGGTTATCGACCATACTAATAAGCGCAGTTGGATTTGGCATCCCTATTTTAGTTGCTCCATTTTCTTTATAAACAACCACTTTACACGGAAGGAAATAGCCTGCCAATATGTTTTCTTTTATTACTCGTTCCGCTTCCTTTGGATTACATACTTCTAAAACCTTAAATTCCTCATCTAATTGGAAACCTTTCTCCTGCAATTTCTCCTGTAGATTAAATGTCCATAACACTCCAAAACCTTCATCCTTAAGATTTGTCTCTAATGATTGAATTGCTTGTTCAACATTCTTTTCTGTATCTAATGTGAAATGAAATTCCATGGTTTCACCCTTTCAACATTTTCGTCTTCTTTACTATCCCCACCTAACTTATTCCTATTATGAATAACGAAAGCCTGGCAATCCGACGATGAAAGGAAAATCTAAAAAGAACATTTGACACATTAATTGGTATAGCCCTACGTGTCGTGTTTTGATAAACTCCTGGTGCCCGCTCCTTTCGGTATACAAGAGTCCAAAAAACTACTTGCAGAATGGCAAACCATTAGATGATTTTACGCAAATTAAACGGCATAAGAGAAATCTCTTATGCCGTTTAATTTTTTATCCAATGAAAAACTACTCTTTTAATCCCATTTCCGATTCGACAACCGCTACAATGCGATTTACATACTCGCGACATTGCTCTTCCGTCGGAGCTTCTGCCATTACACGCACTAATGGCTCTGTACCGGAAGGACGGACAAGAATCCGGCCATTTCCATTCATTTCTTCCTCTACTTGTTTAATGACTTCACTAACCTTCAGATTATCAGTAACATGATGTTTATCGACAACGCGTACATTAACCAAAACTTGAGGGAACTTCTTCATTTCTGCCGCAAGCTCAGATAAACGCTTTTCAGTTACCTTCATAATATTGACTAATTGAAGCCCCGTTAATAAGCCATCACCGGTTGTATTATAATCTAAGAAAATGATATGCCCTGATTGCTCTCCGCCTAGGTTATAGCCATTACGCTTCATTTCTTCGACCACATACCTGTCTCCTACCGCCGTTGGTACACTCTTTATCTCTACGTTTTCTAATGCTTTATAAAAGCCCAAATTACTCATTACCGTCGAGACAACTGTATTTTGTTTCAAGCGATTCTTTTCATTAAAATACTTCGCACAAATATACATGATTTGGTCGCCGTCAACAACTTGTCCATTTTCATCAATAGCGATTAGACGATCACCGTCGCCATCAAAAGCTAAACCCACATCTGCCCCTTTTTCTTTTACAAACCCTGCTAAAGCTTCAGGATGGGTAGAGCCCACTCCATCATTAATGTTTAAGCCATTTGGAGATGCACCCATTGTAGAAATATCTGCATCAAGGTCAGCAAATAAGTGCATCGCAAGAGAAGAAGTTGCTCCATGTGCACAATCAAGGGCAACATGAATACCAGAGAAGTCCTCATCCACTGTTTGTTTTAAATACTGTAAGTATTTTTGGCCACCTTCGAAATAGTCATTTACTTGTCCAAGGTTTGCTCCAACCGGACGAGGAAGCTGATCCTCTGGCAAATCCATTAGCTCTTCTATTTCTAGTTCTTGTTCATCCGAAAGTTTGAAACCATCCGGTCCGAAAAATTTAATTCCATTGTCAGCTACAGGATTATGAGAAGCCGAAATCATCACACCAGCTTGGGCACCTAGAGCCTTCGTAAGATAAGCCACTCCCGGAGTAGAAATAACACCTAGACGCATAACCTCTGCACCGATGGATAATAACCCTGCTACTAAAGCTCCTTCTAACATATGTCCAGAAATTCTTGTATCTCGACCAATTAAAACCTTTGGGCGGTCTTGATCTTTTGTTAACACATAACCGCCAAAACGCCCTAATTTAAAAGCTAACTCTGGAGTTAGTTCGCTATTTGCTACTCCACGAACTCCATCCGTACCGAAATATTTACCCATTCTATTTATCGCTCCTTATTTGCTGGTTAAAGTAACCTAACTATTTCTAATCTATTTCACCGGTTAAGCTTCCTTTTTAGTAATTGTAACATTTGCCTTTTCAGAAGCTAAGCTCCAGTTAATGTCATTCGGTGCTGATACTTGAATATCAACGCTATGTTCACCTTCTTCTAATCCTGACACATCTATTACTAATTCGAAATCCTCGGGTTTTAACGATTCTATTAGGTCTGTTTGACCACTCGCAGTTAAACTAACCTCTCCATTTTTAGGCTCTACTAAAGCCACTTCATGGTCCTCTGGCTGTCCCGTAATTCTTAACGGAACATTTGATAGGGTTACTTCATCTTGTTTCTTTATTTTTATCGACAACTTTGCTGTCTGCGGTGAAACTTCTAGGACTCCATTGGAAATAATAATTGGCATGGTAACTTCTGTATTCTCTGTGATATTGCTAACATCTATCTCTACCCTTACCTTTTTTACATCCTTAAGTACCTCGGGATCTGCAACAATCGTTGCCTCCTCTACATCTGATGTAATTGATTCAATCGTAACCCCTTCAGGTGGCTTCCCTTTAGGAACAATATCTACTGGAACTGTTTTACTCGATTGATTAACCGGGATTGAAACCTCTACTGTTTCCGGCTCTACAAGAACATTGAGCTTATTCATATCCTTGTCCAGTACAAGGACACTTGCATCCCTTCTAACGGTTTCCCTTGTACCTTCTTCTACATTTACGTTTGCTTTGACGTAACTTATTTGTTCAATGATATCTTTGGCACCAGTAACTTTTACTTTAGCGGGTTCAACAGTCGGTGACCCTGCAATAAACCCTTCCGCAAGCATTCCCAAACTGAATTCAGGCTCAACATTATAGTCCTTCGTAATTCTCTCTTGGATAGAGACTGTAATATTAGAAGGATCAATTGTTACCGTCAAGCGATCAGAGATCTCTTTGATATTGATTTGGATTTGGTGCTCTCCCATCTCAAGTTTTGTCAAATCTACATATACTTCAAAATCCCTTAAGGCTTTCGCTTGCTGGACAATGTTCCTTGGACCTGAAATTGTTACATTCACCGTCTCCGGGACACCCGTTACAACTAAATTTTCAGTATCGTAATAACTATTTACAGGGACATCCGTTAAGACTTCTGTGTTTTCATTTGATGGAACATTGATGTTCCCCGATTTATTTAAATTTGTATTTGGCACTGATGCGAATAACATAAAGGCTAATACTAACGCTACTCCTCTTAAAAACCAAGGATTATCTAACCATTTATCCATCCTTCTTCACCCTCCAATTCCACCGGGTTGAAGTTGTGCTATTGGCTTTCGCATGGGCTAAAAATTCACTTTCTAAAAGTTCCCTTAAGTGGTCTATACTAACATCACGGTAAAGTTCTGCATTTTTCGTAAGTGATATATTCCCCGTTTCCTCCGAAACAATGACGGTAATACTATCCGTTACTTCACTTATGCCCAAAGCGGCTCTGTGTCTTGTTCCAAGTTCTTTTGATATAAACGGACTTTCTGATAAGGGCAGATAGCACGCTGCCGCGGCAACATGACCTTTTTGAAGAATCACCGCTCCATCATGAAGAGGCGTATTAGGGATAAAAATATTAATGAGCAATTCTGATGAAATTTTTGAATCCAGCTGAATGCCTGTTTCAATATAATCGCTCATCCCTGTTTCCCTTTCTATAGAAATAAGGGCACCTATCCGCCGTTTAGCCATATAGTCTGTTGCTTTAATAATGGCCTCAACCATTTTTGCTTCATTTTCTTCCTCATTTGAAGCGGACCTCGAGAACAATCTCCCCCTACCTAATTGTTCAAGTGCTCTTCGAAATTCCGGTTGAAATATGATAATAATAGCCAGGAAACCCCATGTGATGGCCTGTTCCATAATCCAACCTAGAGTGTTTAACCCAAACACATCACTAGCAAACTTGATAATGAGGATCACAAAGATTCCTTTAAGTAGTTGAACAGCTTTTGTTCCACGAATGTATCCAATTGCCTTATATATGACAAACCAAACAAGGAGAATGTCAACAATATTGGCCATGTATTTTAATAAATCCCAATCAGCAAATGACATTGCCTTTCCTCCAAAAGTTTAGTGAAAACTCGGTTCTACATATTTTTGAACGTCTGACTTTTGTAACTTTATTATTATATCACAACAAGTGCGAAATTTATGAATACCACCTCACAATGCCAATTAAAAATAGAAGAAAAGTCACTCAAATTGAGTGACTATTGATCATCCTCGCTTAAGTTAAGAACATCTTTTGTCGTCGTTTTTATATGGTACCAAATCCATTCAAACAATGCATCTACTTCGCTTATCTCACCAGTTACTTTCCCTGCTCCAGCAAGATACTTTTCTCCATTTATTACCGTGACATCGCCTTGCACTTCTCCTTCAATTTGAATCTTTCCATTTCGAACGACAAGGTCTCCTTTCACAACTTCACCTTCAGGGACGATAACCGTATCATTCTCCACCTCTAAATTCGGTTGCTTAGAATAAGAGAACTGCTCATTTTGACTCCAACTTGAGAACAAACTACCCGCCATAAGAATGAGAAATAAGGAGGCTGCCGAGAACAATGGATGTTGCTTGAACCACCGGCTAATCTCTACTTTCCGCTTTTCTTTTGGGAGGTTCGCAATCACATTTGCCGTAAAGTCTACCGGAGCCTTAACATGACTTGTACTCTGAACAAATGCAATTGTCTTTTTCAATTCATCAAAATGTTGCTTACAAGCCGCACAGGTCTGTAAGTGCTCCCTAAGTTCCTGTTCCTTCTTTTCTGTAATATCTTCATCTAAATAGTCATGCATGAATGCAATATATTTTTCTGAACAGCTCACTTTCCTTCACCTCGGCTTTATATACTTTCCAACTGCTTCCTTAAGAATTCTCTCCCTCTATGCATCCTTGTTTTCACCGTACCTAAGGGCAAATCAAGGATTTCACTAATTTCATTCAGCGATAACTCCTCAATATATTTCAAAACAATAACTGTTCTATACTTTTCCGGTAAATTCGCAATTTCTCGCTGCACCGTTTCCTGAAGTTCCAAACTAACTAGCTTTTCTTCCGGTAAAGGGTGATCCGATGAGATTTGTGAATACATATTTAGACCTTCTGTCCCCGGAACCTCAGCATCGAGAAAATAATCAGGTTTTTTCTTTCTTATCCGATCAATGCATAGGTTAGTCGCAATTCTATATATCCAGGAAGAAAACTTCTTATTTTGATTAAATCCTTGTATGTTCACATATGCCCGGATAAAAGCCTCCTGTGCTACATCTTCTGCCTCATGCCGGTTTCCCAACATTCGAAAACAAAGTTGAAAAATTTTATCTTTATATAACTCCACTATTTCCCCGTAAGCATTTTGGTCACCTTTTAAAACTTGTTTAATCCGCGAATTGACGATTGTTTCCATTCTTACCCTCCGCTCTATCTGCGGCTATCCTATTTACGAACTGATAGCTAAAAAGGTTTCAATTTAAACCCCAATATAAAACATTCTAACAAAAATTTACTGTTGTTGTTTAAAAACCTATAAAAAGGATATAAAAATAATAGACCAATGAAAAGTGGTGAGGGTGTTGTTAAGCATTCATTTATTAAAAAAAGACATTGAAGATTGTCGAGAGGAAATGGTTCGTTTAGCTTTAATTACTTCACTTTCCGATCAACGCGTGATCGAGACTAGTAAAAAACTAGACAAATTAATAAATACGTATTATAAATTATCTACAAAGAGTTCTTAATCATTCCGTCCGTATGTAGTTTCGGTTGCTGCTAACATGCATAAAACGTAGAGACAATCTTTTTTTATAGACTGTTTTCGTAAAGTTTTTTTAAACGCGAAATAAGCCTTTCTCTGCGTTATTACTCAGTTTGTAAGTTCTTTTCTCATCTCGAAACGAACTTTAAAATGGAATCATAGCTAAATCATTTTATATTTCCTTTAAAAAGCAACAATATTTGAGAAAAGAGACTTTTTATAAGACAAATATAAAATGAAATTCAAATTCAATTAAAAGGAAAACACAGCAGCAAATCGCTGCTGTGTTTTTTTAGGCTCTCTTCTCTCCCTAATTTCCTAGGAAGGAAACCAATGTACTCTATATTAATCCATAAAAGCTTTTTTATAATAATCGATCACCAAATAATGAGTTCATTAAAGCAACAGCTGCAATTGCCGTTTTATTTTTCTCATCAAGAATCGGATTAACTTCTACAAACTCTGCCGATGTAATTAAATTTGTCTCTGCAAGCATTTCCATCGCTAAGTTGCTCTCACGATAAGTAATCCCTCCAGTTACTGGTGTACCTACCCCAGGGGCATCTGATGGGTCCAGACCATCTAAATCTAATGATAAATGAATTCCATCCGTACGGCCTTTTAGGTAAGTAATCGTTTCATCCATTACCTTCGCCATTCCTAAACGATCAATTTCATGCATCGTAAACACTTTTATTCCTAACTTCTTAATCAGCACTTTTTCACCATCATCGAGATCTCTTGCCCCAATAATAACCACATTTTCTGGTTTAATCTTTGGAGAATAGCCCCCAAGTTTTGTCAATAGCTCATGTCCAAAGCCCAGGCTTACTGCAAGAGGCATGCCATGTATATTTCCAGAAGGCGATGTCTCCGTCGTATTTAAATCACCATGAGCATCATACCAAATAACTCCGAGATTTTTATAATGCTTACCGATCCCCGCCAATGTACCTATGGATAGACTATGGTCTCCTCCTAGGATTAATGGAAAAGCACCAGACTGAATAATTTTATCAACCTTCTCTGCTAAAATGAGACTTTTTTCTGCAATTAAATCAAGATTACGCAGCTTGGATTCATGATCAATTTTTACTTCTGGACGTCCTACTGGAATATCACCTAAGTCTTCAATTTCATCAAAGAGATGTTTTAATTTTTCAAAAATCTCTGCATAACGTATTGCACTTGGCCCCATATCCACTCCTCGACGCAATTGCCCCAAGTCCATAGGCATCCCTAAAATTGCAAGCTTTCTCATTTTCCCCCTCCTCTCACCCCTTACCTCTATTTTAATCGCAGTATATCGAATGACTCAACTTATCAAAATGCTGAATGTTTATACAATTCTATATAGTCTATTTCATATTTTAGAACGTGCTAATTGCATAAAAAAAACCTTAGGTACTGTGACCTAAGGATTGAATTATATGTATTTATGGTGGAGCCTAGCGGGATCGAACCGCTGACCTCCTGCGTGCAAAGCAGGCGCTCTCCCAGCTGAGCTAAGGCCCCAATGGAATCATGGAGCGGAAGACGGGATTCGAACCCGCGACCCCAACCTTGGCAAGGTTGTATTCTACCACTGAACTACTTCCGCAATTTAGAAAAACAGCTCCTTAATTGCCACTAAGGCAAGAGCTGTTAAATAAATGAGCCATGAAGGACTCGAACCTTCGACCCTCTGATTAAAAGTCAGATGCTCTACCGACTGAGCTAATGGCTCATAAATGGCTGGGCTAGCAGGATTCGAACCTGCGCATGACGGAGTCAAAGTCCGGTGCCTTACCGCTTGGCTATAGCCCAATGACAAAATAAAAAAGGACAGTAATAGTATGTCCAGTTTTTTAAAAACTATAATGGTGGAGGGGGACGGATTCGAACCGCCGAACCCTGAGGGAGCGGATTTACAGTCCGCCGCGTTTAGCCACTTCGCTACCCCTCCGAAGAGTGCCGGCCAGAGGACTTGAACCCCCAACCTACTGATTACAAGTCAGTTGCTCTACCAATTGAGCTAGGCCGGCATATAATAAGGTTTATTCTCTTGTAAAAATAATGGTGGAGGATGACGGGCTCGAACCGCCGACCCTCTGCTTGTAAGGCAGATGCTCTCCCAGCTGAGCTAATCCTCCACATTAAAAGTAATTCTCTCTTAATAGTTTAATATTAAGAAGAGTTATTTTCGCTATTGCGAAAAAACTTTGGTGACCCGTACGGGATTCGAACCCGTGTTACCGCCGTGAAAGGGCGGTGTCTTAACCGCTTGACCAACGGGCCATTATTTAAGAAAGCTTCCAAGCGGGCTCGAACCGCTGACCTCTTCCTTACCATGGAAGTGCTCTACCTACTGAGCTATGGAAGCATTATTATGCGTATAGCCCAAAAACGGAAAGCCGTTTTGAGAAGTATGGCTCCGCAGGTAGGATTCGAACCTACGACCGTTCGGTTAACAGCCGAATGCTCTACCACTGAGCTACTGCGGAATATTCTTAACAACTGCCCGGCGACGTCCTACTCTCACAGGGGGAATCCCCCAACTACCATCGGCGCTGAGAAGCTTAACTTCCGTGTTCGGCATGGGAACGGGTGTGGCCTTCTCGCCATCGTCACCAGACAATTATTATTATAATATCTTTTTGATATTTTTCAAGAGGTTTTTTTGTTCCCTCAAAACTAGATAATGTTTGTAAGAAGAAAAGTAAATACTGAGTATCTAAGTTATTTTCGCGTTAGCGAAAATAACTAATTTGGTTAAGTCCTCGATCGATTAGTATCAGTCAGCTCCACACGTCACCGCGCTTCCACCTCTGACCTATCAACCTGATCATCTTTCAGGGATCTTACTTAGCTAATGCTAAAAGGAAATCTCAT
>NZ_JAMBNR010000025.1 GCF_023715205.1 Mesobacillus maritimus | reverse complement strand
CTCCCATTGGTTCGCTCGACTTGCATGTATTAGGCACGCCGCCAGCGTTCGTCCTGAGCCAGGATCAAACTCTCCAATAAAGAGTATGAGTTAAGCTCATAAAATAAAACGTTGGCTCATGTTCTTCTATATTAATAGAAGAAACATGATTGTTATTGTTTGTTGACGCTTGTTTGTTTAGTTTTCAAAGAACAATTCGTCGTCACCGAAGCGACTTTATTAATATATCACGAACAATTTTCAATGTCAACAACATTTTTAATTAATTTATGTTGTTAAAGCAACTTGTTCAGGCAACAAAGCGTTACCCTCGCAACCTTTTGTCGCGACTGGTTAATATGTTACCACGTCCTTCCGCCTTCGTCAAACAGTTTTTATAAATTCTTTCATTTGCACATCTTATATTTCATCTAACTGAAACAAATCCAACAATCTAAAGATTTACCATTGGTTAATATGCGCACTTCTTTCTAATTTAATAGTGTTCCTTACCCTAATTGAATAACCTAAACACCCTATTTTTATTTTTACATATCACAAGGTTAGAAAAGGACATTTAATATAGATTGTTGTTAAAATCCTTAAGCCGATTTTAACGATATGGTAGCATTTCGTATGTTTAAAATTAGTTTGCAAGCTCTTTTCACATAAAATCTAGCCACTTTTCCGAAAAACCTAGCTATACAGACGTATTTTTGGTCAAAAGCAGCAAAGTTTGAGAAATGAGCCCTAAATAAAAAACAGCCCCCGGTATGGTCGGAGGCTGTTTGGATTTAACCTTTCGTGATTTCAATAATCTCTTCTTCAGCTAAATCGATATTTCCTGTTTTCTTGAGAGTGATGCTTTCACCTTCGGATAAATTCGTAAACACTACCGGAGTAATATGTGAAGTTGCATTCTCTTTAATATACTCAAGATCAACCTTTAATAATGGTTGTCCCTTTTCTATTTTATCGTTTTCATTCACTAATGTCTCAAAACCTTCACCTTTTAGGTTGACCGTGTCTATTCCAACATGGATTAGAATCTCGCGGCCCGAGTCGGACATAATTCCTAAAGCGTGTTTTGTAGGGAACAAGTTTACAATCTTACCGTTCACAGGTGAAACGACAACTCCCTCTGAAGGGATAATCGCAAATCCATCACCCATCATTTTTCCTGAGAATACAGCGTCTGGTACTTCCGTAATTGGCTTAATCTCACCTTTTAATGGTGCAACGAAGCTTGTATCAACATTAGCTTTACCAGTTTGGTCACCACTGTCATGCTCTTTTGTTTGTAAAGCTTCTGGATTTACTTCTTCAATTTGTTGTTCTACCTCTGACGCTTGGTTTGTCTCAACTGGACGAGGTCTCTTTCCTTTAATAATATCTTGCATTTGCCCCTTAATCGTCTCTGAACGAGGTCCAAAGATAGCTTGGATGTTATTCCCAACTTCTAAAACACCTGCTGCTCCTAGCTTCTTCAATTCCTCTTTATCAACTTGTTTAATGTCGTTTACAGATACACGGAGTCTTGTAATACACGCATCTAGGTGCGCAATGTTTTGCTGACCCCCCATAGCTTCAAGAACATTGTATGGAAGATCATTCGTTTGACCTTTAGGTCCTCCCTCTTCTTCTTGGGCCTCTTCACGACCTGGTGTCATTAGATTAAATTTGCGAATTGCAAAGCGGAAACCAAAATAATAGATAAGCGCAAATGCCAATCCTACCGGAATCACTAACCAAGCATTTGTCTGTGGATTAATTAAACCAAAGAGTATATAGTCAATCAAACCACCCGAGAAAGTCATTCCGATTTTTACATCTAATAAGTGCATAGTCACAAATGAAAGACCAGCAAAAACAGCATGTACCGCAAATAAAAGTGGGGCAACAAATAAGAATGAGAATTCTAGTGGTTCTGTAATCCCCGTTAAGAATGATGTTAAAGCAGCTGATAACATCAATCCACCAACAACAACCTTCCTCTCAGGACGTGCTTCATGATAAATGGCCAATGCAGCAGCCGGTAGACCGAACATCATGAATGGGAATTTACCCGTCATAAATGTACCTGCTGTCAGTTCCTGAATATTATCCGAAATTTGAGCCATGAAGATCCGCTGGTCACCTCGAACGACTTCTCCCGCCAATGTTGTATATTGACCGAACTCGTACCAGAAAGGTGAATAAAAGATATGATGCAATCCAAATGGAATTAACGAACGTTCAATCACACCAAAAATAAACGCTGAGATTGTTAAATTCGCGTGAACCATGTTTTGCGAGAAAGCATTTAATCCTTCCTGAATTGGTGGCCAAACAAATACCATCGCGATACCCAAAATAATAGCTGAAGCCGCTGTGATAATTGGTACAAAACGCTTACCCGCAAAGAAACCTAAATAAGAAGGTAGCTCAATTTCAAAGAACTTATTATACATAGCTGCTGCTACAATCCCGACAATAATTCCCCCGAATACTCCTGTTTGAAGCGTTGGAATTCCTAGGATATTCGCATAGTTTAATCCATTTACATCCTCAGCTGTAAGACCTAGGACAGCTCCCATTGTTACATTCATAATTAAGTAACCAATGATGGCAGCTAACGCAGCGACTCCTTCTCCACCAGCCAAACCTACAGCTACACCAACAGCAAATAACAATGGCAGGTTACCAAAAACAATATCTCCCGCTTTTTGCATAACGGCTGCAACCAAATCAACACCACTGTTATCTAAAAATGGTGCAATTTCTAGTAATGCTGGGTTTCGAAGCGCTGCACCGAGAGCAAGTAAAATACCTGCCGCAGGCAAAAGCGCAACCGGAAGCATCAAGGCTTTCCCTACTTTTTGCAACACGCCAAAAATCTTTTTAAACATGCAAAGTTCCTCCTACTATTTTTTAACCCATAAAGTTTCTACAAAGTTAAGAGCAATAAAAAAAGGCATGAGCGAGAAAACAATTAAAGGAAGTTAAAGGTAATGTACCCCCCAAAAGGGGAGTCTATCCCCAGTAACTTCAATCAATTATCTTCTTCACTCATGCCTGATCGAATCAGTAACACGTAAAAAAGGATAAATGCTATTTTATTTTTTTCTGAAGCCTTTGTAAATGCATCGTTAAATATACGGCTTCAGCATCGAAAACAGGTTTTCTTAACGTTTGTTGCATCACTTTAATAAGTTTCCACGAGAGATTATAGCATATTGGATATTCTTGTTTCAAGAGGTTAGCAATTTTTTCAGGTTCTTCTACCTTCTCACCCACTTTTACACGTTCAATGGTAAACCTTAAATGCCTTACAAGCCTCATATAGTCAACACTTTCTTTATTAAGCGTGATGGAAAACTGTTCTTCAATCATATCAATCAAACGTTTGATTAATTGCGAATGCTGATTCACTTCTGATAATGCTTTATTGGTTAAGGCACTGTGAATATGCAACGCAATGAAACCCGCTTCTCCTTCTGGTAAATCAACGACGTATTTCTCCCTAAATAGGTTTAGCACAGCTTTTGCCAGCCCATACTCTTTCGGATAAAGTGTTTTCGTTTCTATTAAAAAGGGATTGCGAATTTCCAACCCTTGAGTTAAACGCGTAATGGTAAACAATAGGTGGTCCGTAAGCGCGACGTGAATGTGCTCGTTCAGCTCTTGCTCACCTGACTCTTGTTTAATCAACTCAATTGCAGATATAATCACCGTTTGTAAGTCATTCTCTAAGTATGGAAGTAATTTTATATAATTTTTCTGTTCTTTTTGATCGGTCAGAACGAATAGTTTTTCTGCCGCCTCCGAATCTAAAGTCTCATCAGGCTTCCGATTAAAACCAATTCCTTTCCCAATTAAAACAACCTCCCGATATTCTGGGTGGCTAGCAATTAATACATTATTATTTAATACTTTTTTAATGAGCAAACTTGCCATTTCAGACCCCTACTTTTACTAGTACGTAATATTTTCATGTTATATAAGCCAGAAAACGTTGTCAAACGGAAGACTCCACTTTTTAATAGAAAGCTGTTTTCATAAGGCTCTTTTACAGCAACAGAGTCTGTAGAGGATCTTACTTAGATAAAAAAAGAATCCAACACAAAGGATGGATTCTATTAGACATTATGCTAAGAAAATAAAATATAACAAGAAAATCGCAAATAATAAGTACATGATCGGATGAATTTCCTTACCGCGACCTTTAACAATCATTGTGATTGGATAAAAGATAAATCCAGCAGCAATCCCCGTTGCGATACTTCCTGTTAGCGGCATGATAATCACCGTTAAAAATGCAGGAACAGCAATTTCGAATTGGGACCAATCGATTTTCCCTAATGACGATACCATCAAAACTCCGACAATAATTAATGCTGGTGCTGTTACCGGTGAAGTAATGACCGACAGCACCGGAAAGAAGAACATCGATAATAAAAAGAAACCTGCTGTGACTACTGCTGCAAATCCTGTACGGGCACCTGCTGCAACACCTGAAGACGATTCAATATAAGATGTAACAGTAGAGGTACCAAGTACAGCACCAACAATTGTCGCCGTTGAATCAGCAGCTAAAGCTTTTCCAGCTCGCGGCAGTTTATTATCTTTCATAATACCAGCTTGATTCGCAACGCCTACCAAAGTACCAGCTGTATCAAAGAAGTCAACAAACATAAAAGTTAAAATCGTTGCAAGCATTGTGGTGGTATAGAAACTTGGATCGCCAAATGCTGAAAATACCGCACCAAAGGTTGGCTCTAAACTTGGAACCGGACCAACAATTTTTTCCGGGGCCTCAATCAAATTGAATAGCATTCCGACAATTACTGTAATAACAATACCGAAAAAGACAGCCCCATTTACTCCACGAGTCATCATAATGACGGTAACAATTAATCCAAAGATCGCTAACAAGGTATTTGGATTCGAAAGATCCCCTAATGCGATATAGGTCGCTGGGTCACTAACAATGATTTGTGCATTTTTCATTCCAATAAACGTAATAAACAAACCAATACCAGCACTAACAGCATACTTCAGCTCACCCGGTATCGCATTAATGATTTTTTCACGCAACCCCGAGAACGTTAATAGCAAGAAAAAGATCCCTGAAACAAAAACAGCTGCTAGACCATGTTGCCACGGCGCTCCGCTTCCAAGAACAATTGTGTACGCAAAGAAGGCGTTTAATCCCATCCCCGGAGCGAGCGCAATCGGGTACTTCGCCCATAATCCCATGATAAGGGAACCTAGTGCTGCTGATAATGCTGTTGCTACAAAAACAGCACCGTAATCCATTCTAAGCGCATCTGGTAAATCGGAAACATCCGCAAGTGTTAAGGTTAACGGATTGACCACCAATATATATGCCATTGCTAGGAATGTCGTCATTCCGCCAATAAATTCGCGACGAAAGTTCGTACCTAGCTCATCAAATTGAAAATACTTTTTCATGTTCGCTATTCCTCCTATATTCTACTTAGTCGCTTAAACGGTTGATCCAAAAGAAAAACGCTCCGAAAAACCGAAGCGTTGACTGTAGCAATATAGGAAAAGTACGGGTAAGACAGCTTAATATACCCTAGACTTTTCACCATCAGCGTAGTCAAGCTCTTTACGGTAGCTCGGTAGAAACTCTTGGGCCATATCCCCAACATTATACGACAAGGTGTGAAATTCAATTTTATAGGTTTATTTTAGCAGTGTATAAAGAACCAGTCAACACGAAAACGAACATTATCATATTTTACCTTTTAAATAGTTCGTATTTTACCAAATAAAAAGAAGCAGAGTGAACCCCTGCTTCTTTTCGCTTATTCCCACTCAATTGTTGCTGGTGGCTTAGATGTGATGTCATAGACAACGCGGTTAATGTGTGCTACTTCGTTTACGATGCGTACAGAGATTTTTTCTAATACATCCCATGGAATTCTAGCCCAATCGGAAGTCATCCCATCAATGGACGTAACCGCTCGGATTCCAATAGTATAGTCGTAAGTTCGCGCATCGCCCATTACCCCAACACTACGGATATCAGGAAGTACCGTGAAATATTGCCAAATATCACGTTCAAGACCTGCGTTACGAATCTCTTCTCGTAAAATTGCGTCTGATTCACGAACAATTTCAAGTTTTTCTTCTGAGATTGCACCTAAAACACGGATTCCAAGGCCTGGGCCTGGGAATGGCTGGCGCCAAACGATTTCATCTGGGATACCAAGTTCCGTACCAAGAGCACGTACTTCATCTTTGAACAACGTATTCAATGGTTCGATTAACTTAAACTGCATATCTTCTGGAAGCCCACCTACATTGTGATGTGATTTGATGGTTTGTGCGGTTGCCGTTCCACTTTCAATAATATCCGTATACAATGTCCCTTGGGCGAGATACTCAATTCCTTCAAGCTTTGTAGCCTCATCATCGAACACATAAATAAATTCATTTCCAATAATTTTACGCTTTTTCTCTGGATCGGAAACGCCCTCTAATTTTGAAAGGAAGCGATCTTTCGCATCTACTTTAATGACGTTCATATTGAAGCCTTCTGAGAAAGTTTTCATAACTCCCTCTGCTTCTCCTTTACGAAGCAGACCGTGGTCAACAAAAATACATGTTAGTTGATCGCCAATCGCTTTGTGAATCAAAACAGCTACGACAGAAGAATCTACTCCACCACTTAATGCACAAAGGACTTTTTTATCGCCGACTTCTTGACGGATTTTCTCCATTTCAACTTCAATAAAGTTTTCCATTGACCAGTCGCCTGTGCATTCACAAACGTTAAAAACAAAGTTTTTCAATAGGTCATTTCCATATACGGAGTGACGAACCTCAGGATGGAATTGCACTGCATATAATTTACGACTCTCATCGCTCATTGCAGAGATTGGGCAAGATGGGTTCACACCGTCCACTCTAAATCCCGGTGGTGCTTCGGTTACCAAATCACCATGGCTCATCCAAACGGTTTGTTTTGTTGGTGTGTCCGCAAACAACGAACTAACATGATTTAAAGAAAGCTCAGCTTTTCCATATTCACGGTTTTTCGCTGGCTCAACCTTCCCACCAAAATGCATAGTCATCAGTTGCATACCGTAACAAATTCCTAGGATTGGAAGTCCAAGTTCAAAAATCTCCTCATCACAACGGAAGGAACCTTCATCATAGACGCTATTTGGACCACCTGAGAAAATAATTCCTTTTGGATTCATCTTCTTAATTTCCTCAGCCGTAATCGTATGAGGATGAAGTTCACTATATACCCCAAACTCCCTAATTCTTCTTGTAATCAATTGATTGTATTGACTGCCAAAATCCAATACGACAATCTTATCTTGTTCCAGCAATTCCTTTTTGTTTGACAAGTCCGTCACCCCATCATTTAGTATCATTCACAGCTCATGCTTTACTTCTAGTATGGCACTCTAAGGAAAGCACAAGCACAAAAAGTAAAATTTTTATCGAGATAATAAAAAAACTAGAATTCTCTCCTTCTTAAAAAGGCAGAATTCTAGTTTTCCACTAAAAAATACGTTCTGCCTTCATAGTCAAATCATTTACGGTGATTTGGTAGAAACTTTCGATCCATATTATCGAGTATATACGAAGGAGTTACTATTAAATTACTAAAACATTGTACCAGTATACTAAATTTCCGGTCAAGCTACTATTTTCCGCATCATTGTTTCCCAAACTACTTTTGTTTCTTCCCACGTCCCTTCAGACATGGTTCCTCGATAGATGAGCTGTTCATAGCGGTCTGTTAAAACTCTCATTTCTTTTCCGATAAAGTGCCGATCAACTTCTTTTGCATACTGTCTTAATGTCTGCCCGGACTGGCGCTTAAGTCCATATCGATCTAACTGTGCTAATAACGCTAGGTAGGCTAAAGCAAATTGGTCATCCTTGCGGCTATATTTGAAACGTAAGATATAATAGAAAGGCAGCCATTTCCCTCTGTATTGGTTAATAAGGAAACTTCCAAGAATAACGATAACGATTAAACCTAACATCGTTTTCCAATGAACGATAACTACTTTTTTTATCTGTTGAAACCACTCCTTCCTTTTTCCCGAAGAGTTGGCTTCGACTTCTTCTGGTTCGATCATCTGACCGCTTTCCTCTACCTGAGCTGTTACTTCTCGTGCTTCTTCTGTTTCAACCATAGTCTCAGGTGTATCCTCACGCTCAAAAATGATATTGTCCGAGAACCCACGTGTCGGTTCAAATGGTACCCAGCCGATTTCCGGGAAGAAAACCTCTACCCATGAATGGGCATGATTATTGGTCACTTCATAAACTCGTTTACCAGAATCCAAAGTTTCAACAAAATCCCCAGAGGTATAACCCTTCACCCAACGAGCGGGAATATCCAAGGTTCTTAACAAAACAGCCATCGAGGTAGAAAAATTATCACAGTAGCCTCTTTTTGTCTCAAAAAGAAATTGCGCTACATAGTCTTCATTCTCTTCCGGTAACTCAACATTCACTTGATCATAAACAAATCCATTTTGATGAAAGTACTGTTCAACTGCCTGTACTTTATCAAATGTCGTTTCCTGCTCAGCTGTTATTTCCTCAGCTAACGCATACACAGTTTCAGGTACCCCTTCAGGTAACTGTGTAAAGAAACCTTTTAAAGATTCATAACCATAGTCCTCTTCTGTTGGAGAACTATTTTGCAGTTGCTCTACCTGAAAAGTTGGCATTTCAAACTGAACAGTATAAATATCTGGCGTTTCTGATTCGAACTCAAGCATAGAAGATATTTTTTGAGTGCTGATGTCCATTCGGTACCAGTAATTTTGTTCTGTATCTATTTTTTTCAACCCATGCGGATATTGAATATGGGAATACTTAAAAACATTATAAACCGTACTTGACAATTCTTCTGTTGGAACTTGTTCGTTAAAAGTAAATGGTGGAACGTCGTCACCGTTAAAATCAATGAACTCGTCATTTTCCTCGGAAACAACCCAACCTTTCCCAGTATAAAAGTCCTTTGTTTCCACTTTCCAATAATGCCGTTCATCCACTTCTGCCCGAAATACAACGGTATCATCTCCTAAAAAAGGGCCACCTAAACGTGAATCATCTTCCCCATACCCTGCACGCTTCACACTCGTACTCTCTGTCCCACTTTCGGGATTAAGTGATTTTATGAAAGGAACAGGGTCAGGCCATATTGGATCAGCCTTTGGGACCAGAATTCCGATACTAGTAGACACAACAAGCATCATCGCTAGCGGAATTACCCATCTTTTTAACGGCAAGGAACGAATTGGAATTCTTTCCTGATAAGTTAACCGTTTGAATGTTAATATTCCCATCATGAAAAAACCAATAATAACCGTTCGAATAATCGCCAAATTCGCCTTATATGGTGTAAACGTATCCAGTACTGTAATAAACACAAGCGTCATAAAAACGAAAAATAGTATTTGCCGCTTTTTCGTAATCCAATATTTTATTAAGTAAATCATGGTCCACAATAGTAGGAAAAACAAGACTGTCCGAAATGAATTGAAAATCCCAGGAAAGTCACCGTTCCATACCAGTACTAGACTTTTTCCAGCGTCTAATAGAAACGATTTAACCCAACTTAACTGAAATAGCCATTCTTCGTAATAAATTCTATGAATCGCCCAAAGAATAAAGCCAACTTTTAAACTTAAAGAGAAAAAAGGATTTACCTGAAGAAAAGAGAGCAAAAGAGCCATTATGATAAAACCGATAAAAATCCCTACATGACCTGTTTTGGTCAATTGCTGAATCGGTCCTAACCATTCCCATAGTAGAAAAAAACTGAGCAAATAAAGCACGAAGGTCGGAAAATCTTTTTTATGAAGTTGTTTATCCCTCATCCTTTATTCCCCTCCACAAACGTCTTCGCGAATTGCTTCTCATGAACGATTGTGACTATTACTCGTCTTGATCGTGCAGATGCGATTAAATTCCGCTCCAGTTCTGATAGACTCGCTTTCTCCTTTTTTATAAAAAATAGTGTCACCTGCCCATTTCGATTCGCATAAAAGGCAGCTTTTTTCACGAGATTTTCTGTTAACTCCGCCGTAACCAACATGAAATCATTATATTGACGCCCTTGAAAATTTTCTTGCTCAAGCATCTGGGAGAATGGAATCGTGCTTTGCGATTTAATTTTCGCCAAATGAGCAAACAATAGTTGTTGGTGATTATGTCCCCCATGAACAGGGATTAAAGTCCGTTCTCCACTATATGTAAGCAGACCAACCTGTGCACCTTTCTGGATAATGGACCGAATCATTGAAGCCGTATACATCACAACTGTCTCAAAAGAAGCCGTTGGCACACAGTCCATAATGATTAAAATATCATGCGACCTCCGCTGTTCAAACTCCTTGGTCATAAACTCATTGCGCTTGGCTGTAGCCTTCCAGTTGATCCAAGAAAAGCGATCTCCTGGTTGATACTCTCGTACCCCAACTGACATCGATGTATCTTTTTGAATGCGTTCATTTGCCACTGCGCTCCCTTGATCAAACCGACTTTCTTGTGGATGATAAGCTATCTCTTTATATGCAGGATACACAAGAATTTTACCTTCTAGTGGTAGACTGACTTCTTTCTCAAACAACCCAAATAAATCTCCTGTTTTCACTCGAATTCCTATGAAAGAATGTTCTCCTCTTGGAAGCTGGTCAATCGAATATTGTATAGTAAACTTTCGGTTCACCCCAGGAAAAACCATTTTCTTTGCCTTTGATTTATCTGTCAGCAACTGCGAATCCGCAAATTGTTCTTCAACAATTAAGTACAAGAGCGGGAACCGTCGCGTACGTTTGAAAGAAAGTGTAATATTCACTTTCTCACCGGCGTTCAGTTCCAACTGACTTATTATTCTTTCAGCCTTAAATTCTCTTAGTGGATAAATTGCTATCGCTAGGGCGTACACAGCAAAAGGAAGAAAACTATAAAATAAATACCAACTAACAAATCCACCTTGAAACATTGCATAAGAAAACGTGATGGCTAGTAAAAGAAACAAAAGCAGCAGTTTCCAAAACTGCTTTGTTGTCTGGATATACTGCTTCATTTCTCTACAAACCTTTGTACAGGTACCGGAACCTTCGCTAACACTTGTTCTACAATTCCTTCGCTCGTGACTCCTTCAAAACGAGCCTCTGATTTTAAAATCATTCGGTGAGAAAAAACGAACTGAACTAAATATTGAACATCATCTGGAAGGACGTAATCGCGGCCACGGATATAGGCTAGCGCTTGGGAGGCTCTCATTAACGCAATGGATCCACGAGGACTAACCCCAAGGTATACATGATGATGAGTTCGTGTTTCATTGGCAAGTTCAACAATATATCTTCTGATGGAGTAATCAATATGAACCTCTTTAACATCATCTTGAAGTTTACGTAGGTCTTCGAGATCGACAACTGGCTCTAATTTATCAATTGGAGGGGCTTTCTGGGCCCGTGTAAGCACTTCAATTTCTTCTTGTAATTTCGGGTATCCCATTTTCATTTTTAGTAAAAAGCGGTCAAGCTGCGCTTCCGGAAGCGCATAGGTGCCCTCATATTCGATTGGATTCTGAGTAGCCATTACAAAGAAAGGTCTTTCTAAGTGATAGGTCACTCCATCAACTGTTACGGAGCTCTCTTCCATCCCCTCTAGTAATGCTGACTGTGTTTTTGGTGAAGTTCGGTTAATTTCATCCGCTAGAATGATATTCCCCATGATAGGACCAGGGCGGAACTCAAACTCATTCGATTTCGGGTTAAAAATGGAAACACCTGTGACATCTGAAGGAAGCAAGTCAGGTGTAAACTGGATTCGCTTAAACTGTGCACTTACAGACTTAGCCAAAGCCCGTACCATCATTGTTTTGCCAACACCCGGTACATCCTCCAGCAGCACATGACCACCAGAAAGAAGCGACACCAGACTTAACTCTGCAATATCCCGTTTCCCTGTCATTACCTTATCAATATTATCTAGTATTCTTTCTATTACAGGGCTCATTTGAGCATACATCTGCTTCTTCCCCCTTTTATCATGGCCGCTCTTTTCTCAAATTCTGTTACTTTTGAACAAAAAAACAGCTGAGTGAGCTAGTTTTTATACCAAAAGGTTTCATTAATGAGAAAAAAGCTTGCAAACTAAATTAAATACTCAAAATGACTACTACTTTAAAATCTTCTTTAAGCTTTTAACATCACTCTTAACGAAATCAACCTAACTTAGATGACAATTAATTCCTTAAACTAGTTCCTTTTTATTATACAATATCTTCAATGTTTTCTGAAAAATTATCAATCAACCAGTTCCTTACTTGTAGTATTGCAAGAAATTGCCCGCGGGAGTGGCATTGTAGCGGTTATAGTTTTTGACTATAACAGGCCATTACTTTTATCAGTTACACTATAACTCGTTAATCATGATAGGATACAAACATCGAATTGAAAAGAGGGATTATTTATGACGACACTTGATACAGACAAAAAGGTTTCAAAAATTTTCAGAGCAGACCAAGTTGGAAGTTTACTTCGGTCAGATGCCATTAAAAAGGCACGTTTACAAAAAGCAGAAGGACAGATTACATTCGAGCAACTTCGGAAGGTAGAAGACGAGGAAATTGCTAGAATCGTGCTGAAACAAAAAGAAGTCGGCCTAGAAGCTGTTACAGATGGAGAATTTCGCAGAGCCTGGTGGCATTTTGATTTTCTAGAAAACTTAGTTGGGGTTGATGGCTATTGGGCAGGAAACGGCATTCAATTCCAGCAAAAACAAACAAAATCTCGCGGAATTAAAGTAACAGGCAAATTAGACTTCGGAAATCATCCAATGCTAGAAGATTTCAAATATCTTCATCAAGCGGCCGGAGATCATGTAGCTAAATTCACGATTCCAAGTCCAAGCATGCTACATTTCCGCGGTGAAGTTGATTCTTCCATCTATCAGGACGAAGAAGAATTCTTTGATGATTTAGCAAAGGCATATAAAAAAGGGATACAAGCATTCTACGATGCTGGTTGCCGTTACCTACAACTGGATGATACAGCTTGGGCTTACTTATGCTCAGCAGAGCAAAAAGAACAGCTTCGTGCAAAAGGACTTGATCCTGATTATTTAGTTAAAATGTATCTCCAAACATTAAACAAAGCAGTCGCAGATCGACCAGATGATTTAGCGATTACCATGCATATTTGCCGTGGAAACTTCCGCTCAACATGGATTTCTTCAGGGGGATACGAACCGGTTGCGGAACAATTATTCGGCCATTTGAATATCGATGGGTTCTTCCTAGAATATGATAATGACCGTTCTGGTGGATTTGATCCACTTCGGTTTGTAAATCGTCCTGATTTAAACATCGTATTAGGCCTTGTCACTTCAAAACATGGTGAATTAGAAAATAAAGATGTCATTAAAAAGCGCATTGAAGAAGCATCTCAGTATGTTGATTTAAATCAGTTATGCTTGAGTCCACAATGTGGGTTTGCTTCTACTGAAGAAGGCAATTTACTGACAGAAGAACAACAATGGGCAAAACTACGCCATGTCGTAGAGATTGCCGGGGAAGTTTGGAAATAAACAATTTCCTAGTTTAAAAGAGTAAGAACTGGAGGTATCTATGCGTATTGTTCAGGCTTCACAGGTAATTGCAGAGAGCAAATTCAATAAATTTCATTTACTCGTTTTTCTTTGGTGTTTTTATGCCATAGCTTTTGATGGTTTTGATATTGCCATGTATGGAATCGGATTGCCATTAATGATCGATGATTTCGGGTTAACCGTTGTTGAGGCAGGAGCGATTGGTAGTTATACCCTCATTGGCATGATGATCGGCTCCTTTTTGCTTGGTTCCCTTTCCGATCTCATCGGACGAAAAAAAATGATTGCGATTTGCATGCTTTTATTTAGTGTATTCTCACTTTTGGCTGGTTTGGCGCCGAACCCACTCCTCTTTACAATTATGAGGTTCATTGCGGCTCTTGGAATGGGTGGATTAATGCCCGCCGTTATTGCACACATGACAGAATACTCACCGAAAAAGAATAGAGCACTGATTGTTGCCACTATGTATTGCGGTTACTCGATTGGTGCAATACTAGCTTCGCTTACGGGCATGTACTTAATGGAAACTTTGGGATGGAGATTTTTATATTGGCTAGGAATTATCCCGCTATTTACTCTACCGTTTTTCCTTAAGTATTTTCCTGAATCTTTATCTTTTTATATTGTTCGTAACCAAGGAGATCAAATCGCAAAGGTTTTAAATAGAATCGATCCCAAGGGACAGTATCAAGCAACAGATGATTTTGAGTATAAGAGCGTGAAGGAACGTGCGAAAGGATTTCCTGCCAAAAAGCTCTTTTTAGACAATCGTGCTGTCAGTACATTAGCATTTTGGATGACCGTCTTCAGTTGTTTGCTGATGATTTACGGACTAAATACTTGGCTGCCAAAAATCATGCAAGAATCGGGATTTGGTATCACTTCTAGCTTATCCTTCAGTCTTGTATTAGCAGTCGGCCAAATTGGAGGTTCTTTAATAGGAGGCTATTTGGTCGATCGACTAGGGCACCGGAACGTGTTATTGCTTATGTTTTTAATCGGAGCGGTTTGCTTTGTCTCTTTAAGCTTAACATCCAATTTAGTTTTGTTGTATGTATTAATCGCCATTGGCGGCGCCTGCACAGGTGGTACACAAAATCTAGTAAACCCTTATATTTCAGAGTTTTACCCACAAGAAATACGAACAACTGGGCTAAGTATCACAGTTGGAATTGGACGGATTGGGGCTATTTCCGCTCCTCTCATCATTGGTCTCTTGCTGGCAGCTAATCTAGCTCCGAAACATACGTTCATGGCATTCGCGATTCCGAGTATTATTGGAGGATTGTCCCTAATGTTCGTACAAGAGAAATACGGAAGTTTTGAAAAAAGGCACAAAACTTATACGAGTTACCCAAAGACAAACACGGAGAGCATATAAGTCTTATATCGAGGAATGTTCACCTTTATTGAATCACCTGTTGTCTGGAACGCATAACAAAACCACTTTCTATTTTTATAGAAAGTGGTTTTGTTTTTTTTTAAACCCATAATCTGCTTAAAAAGTTGATAAAGACCTTCTCAGAATGATATTCAATGTTATGAAAACAGGCCACTCAATTATTTAGAGAAACTAATAATCATGATTTTCAATCATGTTATTCGTTTTGGGAACAACCAAACTAGCAAGAAGAATGGCCGTTAAACCTCCTACAAGTTTACCAACGATCATAGCAAAAACCATTTCTCTATTTACACCCGCCACAAAGCCTAAATGACCTCCTAATACAAATGCACCACTTACCGCAAATGCGACATTGATGACTTTTCCTCTTGCGTCCATATTCTCTAACATAGCAAGCATGGGAATGTTATGGGCAAGGGAAGCAATCAGACCGGCACTGGCAACCTCATTTATTCCAAGAACATTCCCTAATTTCCCCAAATGTTTTTTAAACAACTTAGTAATGAAAGCCACCATTGGAAAGGCTCCTGCTAACATAATTGCAATCATCCCAACAATTTGGATCCCCTCTGTTATTGGGGTCATGTTGGGGATGACCACAAAACCTGTTAATGTTTCCACTGAGATGGCAGTTAACCCTAAAATAGCGACGATTTCTATGATTCTTCCAAAAATCTGAAACGCCGTTATCATCTTTTCTGGTATTTTCCAAAGTCCTATTGCTACCATTATGGAAAAAAAGGTTGTAGGAATAAGATTGGGAATGATGACTTGCAAACTTAGATTGGCAACTAAACCACCTACTAGACATCCTATGGGGATCGTAATAATTCCCAACAAAATCCCTTTTGCAAAATAAAGGTGGTCCTCTTTGTCAATCATTCCTAAGGCAATCGGGATTGTAAACACAATCGTAGGCCCCATCATTGTACCGAGAAACACCCACGAAAATAGTTCCGCTTCAGGTGTTGCTGCCATTTCTTTCGCAAGCGCATATCCACCCATGTCCAGTGCCAATAGCATATTTGCAAATGACGATGGGTCTGCGCCTATTAAACGATAGATTGGGGTTATAACTGGAATTAGAACACTAGCTAGCACAGGAGCCAGTGATACAATTCCCACCATGGATAGTGTTAGCGACCCCATAGCCATAAAACCTTCACTGAATTTTTGGCCTAGCCCTAGTCGATTCCCAAGACATTTGTCAATGGCCCCAATACATAGAAATACAACCATTATATAGACAATGACTTCATTGATCACATTCATATTCTCCTTTACATCCATTTCTCTGTTTCTATTAGATATAACAGAAAACGAAGGGCATGCCCATCGTTATTGTTAAATATTTTAATTTAATGGCATGGTTTTATCTAAAAATATAATATAAACAGAAATAAAAAGAGGCTTCTAAAAAGTTTGGTTAACTTAATAGAAACCTCTTTTAATTCCTTATACTATTGTAGTATGAACCTCAATGGCGGCCGCCTCTTTCTGTTGAAAAAAGGACAGAATGGCAGGTTTAGCTTAAAGAAGTGAAAGAATCAAGCATGTTCCAAACAACTCAGGATTCTTCCTTTGTCGCTTTCTCCCAACGTTCTCCAATGGCATTCACAAGTTCTTCAACAGAACAATCTAGATTTTTAACTGGTATGTTGACTTGTGATGGCAAAAGTTTTTTATTTAATGTGTTCAATAATTTCTTCATTCCGCTTGACCGATTGATGACCAATTCAGGGTCATTTGTAAAAATCCCAAGGTACACCTGGCCTGATAAATTCAAAAAATCAATTGCATCAATCTCTTCCCATTTGACGAGGTCTGCTCCAATATAACTAGATCGGTCGATAATTCCTTCATTTGTGACAATCACAGCTGGCTTCCTGTTGATAAGTTCCTTTACATAATATAGAAAACAAAATCCAAATACTACAATTGTAAGAAGTCCTACAACTGTAAGCCACATTGATTCATAAACCGAGATTGATAGAAGGAATATTCCTACCACAACAAAAAGGAGACTAAAAACAGCTAGCATGACCATTCGGCCTTTTTTTGCCCTTACGATAAAATCATCATTCATTTTATTCCCTCCCGATTTCTAAAAAAGTCCTCGTTATAATCAACAAACTTTTTCAAAAAGATAAACCCTCTAAAAGATCCTTAAAGGATTTTTCCACTTGATTGTTCAGGCAAGACTACGAACTCCATTATATTTATGCGGACATTTTATCAAATAGTTATCCAAAAGGGAGGCATATTCTTTCCTAGATGAGACTCCAACAAATATTTACTGTATGCTCCTCATTATGGATGAAAAGGCCTCTCAACAGTTTAGTAAACTGATGAAAGACCTTCTCTGTAAACTGCTTTTTATCAAAGGATATGATTGGTTTTTTAAGGACAAGCATTGCATATTCTACATCATGCTGCTCGTTAAATGAACCTACCGCTTTCCTTTGTCATATATCTCCCCTAATGCTCTCGGAGCGCGATTTGATTTAGAGAAAAAGATTAATAATAATAACGTTAATACATACGGTAAAATCATGAATAAATCAGTGAAACTACTTGGTAATGCCATTGACTGAGCAATAAACGCCCCCCCAGATTTTGCAAAACCAAATAAAAGACAAGCGGCTAAAGTTGGGAGAATCCTCCAATTCCCAAATATTAATGCCGCAATGGCTAGGAAGCCATATCCCATATAAATATTTGAAGAAAAATTAGCTGAAATCGAATAGGCAAAACACATGCCACCAAGACCGGCTAATAGGCCCGAAATTAGAACCGCAGAAAACCTAATTTTTGAAACATTAACACCGGCTGCATCAACGGAATGAGGGTTTTCCCCGCTCGCTCTTAAGCGCATCCCAAATTTTGTTTTGTATAAAAGATACCAAGCAAAAAAGGCAATCACGATGATAATCACTTCGAACGGATATACATTCGTAAAGACCGCTCCAATCACTGGTATGTTCGCTAATCCTTCAATCGTAAAACGGTCCGATACACCCAGTTGAAACTTATCCGAAGCCGTTCCAAATACGAATGCATTTATTTGTGCTGTTAAAAACGTGGTTAGGGCTAAAGCCAAGATGTTAATGACGACGCCACTGATTACTTGGTCTGCCTTAAACTTAATACTTAGCACAGCATGAATAATGGAAAAAACCATTCCGCCTAGCATTGAAAATAGTAATGCCACATAAAATAGATTCTGAATTTCTGTGCCAGAAACATTTGCGATTAACACAGCTGACAGCGCACCGATGAATGCCCCAAATCCTTGAAAGCCTTCAAGTGCTAGATTGGTAATCCCGCTTTTTTCACTATATATTCCCCCTATTGCGATAATAAACAGAGGGAGAGCAAATGATAATCCATCAATAATTACTGTATCCATTATGATTCACCCTTCTTTTGATCCAAATCTTTTTCCTTTAAGCGGCTAACCTTTTGTTTCAAGTACTCACCACATGCACTGAACAGGAGGATTAATCCGATGATAACAGACGAAATTTCTTGTCTAATTCCTGCCTGTGAACTCATATACGTGCTCCCTTGGTCAATAATCGAGACTAAAAAGGATGAAAAAATAACCCCAATTGGATGAGAGTTTCCTAATAACGATACAGCAATCGAATCAAAACCGATACTTGATAAAACTTTTGGTTGGATGGAAGAAAAGTAACCTAAATAATAGGTGACACCTGCAAGACCAGCCAAACCTCCTGAAATCATCATGGCTAAGACGGTATTTCTTCCGACATGAATCCCTGCATATTTTGCTGCATTGCGGTTTTTCCCTACCGCTTTAATTTCAAAACCAACGACTGTTTTGTCCATGACAAACTTTAGGAAAATCGCGGTAAAAATCGCTAAAATAAAGCCCAACGGAATATCCATTTTCAAGTTGGCTATTTCGACATTTACTAAAGTTAATCTTGCTGCTTCTTCAATATATTTGGATTGTCTTGAAATCGGATCAATATAATACATTTGAATAAAAAAGCTTATAACATATTGAGCAATATAATTTAACATAATCGTAGATACGACTTCATTAATGTTGAATTTATATTTAAGCCATCCTACTAGTCCGCCCATTAATCCTCCAGCGGCAATTCCGATTACCAACACAAGCGGCTTTGCAATAATCGCATCTAAACCACTGTAACCAACAATAATCGTCGCTAAAAAACCAGAGACCAGCATTTGACCGGAAACCCCAATATTAAATAGACCCGCTTTTAAAGCAACTGCAACTGCCAAGCTGGCAAACACAAGCGGTGTCATCGCGTTTAGCAAACTTAAAAAGTCAGTCAACATACCCTTATATCCAGCATAGGAAGGCTTAGGCATAATACCTGCGCCTTGTAATAAGTTATAAAATGCCTGGAAGGGATTTTTGCCAATGATAAGAATGACAATGGCCGCAGCAATAAAACTTATGAATATAGACACTAATGGAATCGTGATCGGTTGCCACTTTTCATTGCTGATTGGTCGAATAAAATTTTTTCTTAAGTTATGTTTCCTGTTATCTTTGCTCATGCTTTGCCCCCATCATATATTCGCCGACTTCATTCGTTGTTAACGATTCACTACTAGCAATCTTTTGAAGTTGGCCATTATATATCACTCCAATGGTATCCGCTACATTCATAATTTCTTCTAACTCTAATGAAACAAGTAAAATCGCTTTCCCTTGGTCGCGTTCTTGAATCATCATTTTATGAATATTTTCAATCGCACCAATATCTACTCCTCGTGTTGGCTGAACGAAAATCATGAGCGGGGATTGCAATTCGATTTCGCGTGCAATAATGGTTTTTTGCTGATTTCCCCCACTCATTGAACGAACTTGCGTCTTTATCCCTTGTCCACTTCTAATATCATATTTATCAATTAACTTAGTACCAACCTGCTCAAATTCCTCTTTATTTAAGATTCCCTTTCTAGCAAAGGGCTCCCGATAGTACTGCTTTAATGCTAGGTTAGTAGATATATCAAAATCCAATACTAATCCAAAGCTTTGTCGATCCTCAGGTATATAGGATATTCCATATTCTGTTCTTTTTCTTATGCTTTCATTTGTAATATCCATACCGTTCAGAAAAATTCTACCGCCGCTAACCTTCGTTAATCCTGCAATAGCATCGGCAATTTCGACTTGACCATTATCGGCGACTCCAGCAATCGCAAATATTTCCCCACTCTTTATCGTAAAAGAAACGTCTTTGACTACTTCAAACCCATCTTCATTTTTCACCGTTAGATGTTCTACCTTCAATACTTCCTCTTTAAATACTGCAGGAGCTTTATCCGATTCAAGGTTTACCTCCCTGCCGACCATGAGTTGGGCCATTTTCTTAGTGGAAGTTTCCTTTACATCCAGCACCTCTACTAGTTTACCTTTGTTTAATACCGCACATCGATCGGCTATTTTCTTAATTTCATCCAGCTTATGTGTAATTAAGATAATTGTTTTTCCACCGTTCCGTAAGCCATCGATAATTCCAAGTAAAAAGTCAGTTTCTTGAGGCGTTAACACAGCAGTCGGTTCATCAAAAATAAGAATTTCTGCTTCACGATATAACACTTTTAAAATTTCTACCCGTTGCTGCATAGAAACAGTCAGGTCAGATATTTTCTTCGTCGGATCCACTTCTAAGCCGAAGTTTTTAGATAGTTCTTCAATTTTTCGATTCGCATTTCGGATATCGACATATGGAAAGAGACCTGCAAATTTTTTGATTGGCTCTACCCCTAAGATAATATTTTCCGTAATCGTATAATCAGAGACAAGCTTAAAATGCTGATGAACCATTCCGATGTTAAGCTTTGCCGCATGAGTGGGTGAGCTAATTTGAACTTTCTCACCACGAATATAAACTTCTCCTTCATCCGGTTCATACATTCCACCTAGAATACTCATCAGCGTTGATTTACCTGCACCATTTTCTCCGAGTAGCGCAAAAATTTCCCCTTTTTTAATGCGAATAGATACATCATCATTTGCCACGATTCCAGGAAATCGTTTGGTTATATTTTTCATTTCTATAATATAATCAGACATCTCTTATCTCCTTTAGTTAAAATAATTTGGAAAAGGAAGTTAAAAGAAGTTCATCATTCCCTATTATTAATAGAGGAAATGACAAACTTCTAATGGTTCACTTCATTATTTATTTCTTATAACCCTGGAAATTTTTCTGGAGTATGGCCATTAAAATTTGATGCAGGTACAATTGTACCGTCTTTTACTAGCTCGTAAGCTTCATTCATTTTACTTAGCGTATCCTCTGATAATTGATGACGACCTTCTTCTTTTATAAAACCGGTTGAATCTGTATCTGCATGAAGAACGACATTTCCACCTTTAAAGCTTCCGTCAACAACAGAATTTAAGGACTTTTCTATATTCATACCCATGAATTTTACGCCAGATGTTAATACGATATTTTCAGAACCATTTACACCTTCATCATATTGGTCAACATCCACACCAATTACTTTGACATCATCTTTAGCTTCCTTAACTGCTGTGAATACACCATTGCCAGTGCCACCTGCTGCAACAAAGATAATATCGACACCTTTTTCAATTAATGCGTTCCCAACAACTTTACCCGTTGCTGGATCTGCAAATGATCCTACATAGTTCCCACCAACATCAGCACCATTTACATCAGTACCTGAATAACCTGATAACTCAACAACTTCAACATCCGTTCCAAATACCGCATTCGTATAATTCACACCTGATTCAAAGCCAAATTGATAATTTACATTTGAAGGATAAGCGATCCCATTTACAACCGCTACTTTATTTGTTTTTGTTTCAAGTGCTGCAGCCATTCCTGCAAAAAAACCACTTTCTTGTTCGGCGAAATTCATCGCATAGATATTATCGAAATCTGTTTGGTCCCCTACAGGTGTAGGCTCAGAGTCATTTAAAATAAATTTCTTATCCGAATTTTCTACAGCAATACTGGAAACTCCAGCAAATTGAAACCCAGGTGTTACAATAACATCGTAATCTGCCACAATATCAGCAACTGCTTGTACAGCCGCAGCAGGATCACCAGTTTCTTCGCGAACAGCCTTTACTGTTGCATTAGGATGTTTTTCAATAAAACTTAAAATACCGTTATAGTTATCTTCATTAAAGTTCCCATCATCCACGCCTGATGGACTTGTTACAATCGCAATTTTTAATCCTTCTTCTTCTGTCCCAGACTTATCTTCATTTCCATTTGCTGAGTCATTTCCGCATGCGGCCATTACAGCAGCCATTAAAGCAATGAATAAGATCAATGCTATTTTTTTTGTGCTTTTTTTCATTAAGATGATCCTCCCTGTAAATCATGTTGAATTGTTATTTTGTAAAAATTAAAAAGCACCGATTTATACCGGTGCTTGACTTTAGGAAGGTAGCTAATGGAAACGAGAAATAAACTTATCCCCATATTTCTATACACAACCTCGTAGTCAAGCCATTTACGGTAGCTCGGTAGAAACTTTTGGGCCATATCCCCAGGAATTATACGAGAATAACATTTAATTTTTACAAACTCATCGTAACATCAGCAATTCCCGCTGTCAACAAAAAGACGAATGTTATTAATAATTACCGTTTTAATATTCGTTTTTTAGCCCCTTTGTATAATTATCTCAAAGGTAGGATTCTTTAAAATGCCGAGGCAATCGGCCTACCGAGCAAATGACGAAAACCCTTGTTCATTCAAATAATCAAATTACGAAAAATGTTACAGTTATGCGTTCCTTAAGAAATGAAAAAGAGACTTCCCATAAGTTTAATCAACTTATGAGAAGCCTCCTTTTAATTGGGTCTAATAGAGTAATAACGGTTTGCGTTTTTGAAGTTCTCTTATTCTTTTAGTTTAACTCCGGCCAATAGCCTTTATTTGCTTCAATTAAATCATCTAGGATTTCTTTCGCTACTTTCGCACTCGGTACTGTTTTTGAAAGAATTAGAGCCTGCCATAATTTTTGATAGCTGCCTTCTACATAAGCTTGTACAACTAATTTCTCTACTGTTACTTGCTGGTACATTAACGCTCTTTGGAATTCAGGAATTTTCCCTTGGCTTAATGGCTCTGGACCATTGGTGCCAACAATACATGGTACTTCGACCATGGCGTCATCATCAAAGTTCGCAATCGTTCCATTGTTTTCCACAATCAATAGCATTCTCTCATGTGTGTTAAAGGCAATTGCACGAGCCAAATCAACGACGAAGGTAGCATGTGCCCCCATTTCAAATTCGCAGCCTTCCGCAGTTCCATTTTCAATAATGGTTCTTGCTGTTGAAAACACTGTCTTTTCTCTACCAGCAATAACCTCATTTGCTCTTGTGTATTCCGGATTAGAAGTCTCCACTACATAATCAGGGTATAAATAATACTTTAAATACGTATTTGGCAAGAATCTTGGGTCGACCGCTAAAAGGTCTTTTGCCTTTTTATGTGTTTCCTGCCAGCTGGCATCCGTGTGCTGGGTATCTACTTCTTTTTGAGTCAGATAGCCGTTTTCTGCAACATAATCGCGAATCTGAGGAAGATATTCGTTTCCCTCTTTATCTTTTACACTTGTCCACCAGCCAAAGTGGTTTAATCCAAAATAACGTACTTCTAAATCCTGTGGTTCTTTGCCGATAATATGAGACATTCTGCGCAATGTGCCTACAGGCATATCACAAATATTCAATACCTTTGAATTTGGCCGAAGAACGCGGCAAGCTTCCGCTACAATCGCGGCAGGATTGGAGTAGTTTAACATCCAGGCGTCTGGTGAGTATTTTTCCATCATGTCAATTAACTCAATCATATCACCGATACTTCTCATTCCATAAGCAATTCCACCAGGTCCGCAAGTTTCTTGGCCAACAACACCGTGCTTTAATGGAATTTTCTCATCTTTTTCGCGCATTTCATATTTCCCCGTACGGATATGAGCAAAACAGAAGTCGATATCAGTAAAAGCTTCTCCCGGATCAGTTGTGAAACAATACTCTATATCCGGCGCTTTTTCTTTTAAGACAATATCAATTGCTTCCCCTAAAACGGCTTGTCTTTCACCGTCATTATCATATAGTTTTAATTTTCGAAGCGGGAAACGGTCAAGGTTATCCAATAACATCATAACAATCCCTGGGGTATAGGTACTTCCTCCACCTGCAATAACGACTGAGAATTTTTTCATGTTCTCCATTCCCTTCTAAAAATCTTTGTTGTTTTCATCACTGTTTTATTCGTTAGTTGTTAATCCTAAATAGCTGTCAACAGCTTTCCGAATGTTTGTGACCTGTAAGCCATAAACAACCTGAACATTCTTATCTTTAATCACGACTCCACTGGCACCTGTTTCTCTTTTCAATACTTCTTCATTAACTTTTTCTGGGTTATCCAGCGTTAAACGAAGTCTTGTATAGCAATTTGTTACTGTATTTATGTTGCTCGCTCCGCCTAAAGCATTGACAATTACTGGGGCCATTCCGTCATTCCCTTGAGGAACGGAAACACCAGTTTTTCCTTGGGCTTGCTTTTCTTTTAAATCATTCTTCGAATATAATTTGGTTTCTTGGCCTTCATCTTCTCTTCCGACCGTTTTGAAGTTAAATTTCACGATTAGGAAACGGAATACTAAATAGTAAATAACAAAGAAGATTAATCCAATTAAAATGTACATTGGCCAGTGCGTTTTTTCGATTCCAAGTGGTAAGTTGAATAATAGAAAGTCAATCATTCCGTTCGGACCAATTGCTCTGACATCTAAAAGACTAAACGTTACCATCGCTAAACCACTTAATGCAGCATGAACAACAAATAAAAGTGGTGCGACGAACATAAATGAGAATTCAATTGGTTCCGTTACACCTGCAATAAAGGACGTAACGGCTGCTGGAATTAAAATGGCTTTTACCTTAGCTTTGTTCTCAGGCTTGGCCGTATGGTACATCGCTAAGCAGGCTCCAATTAAGCCAAACATTTTTGAAATACCGCGTGCATCCCAAACTACGGATGAAGAAAGCTCTTTTACAGTTGGATCTGCGATCTCCGCATAGTAGATATTTCTTGCACCTTCAAATATTTGTCCGCCAACTTCGGCTGTACCACCCAATGAAGTGTACAAGAATGGTGTATAAATTAAGTGATGCAGTCCAGTTGGAATTAACAACCGTTCCAACATTCCGTATAAGAAAATCCCGAAGTTACCGCTGTGATTAATAAGTGTTCCAAGATTGTTAATACCCGTTTGGAAAAACGGCCAAATATACGTTAGAGCAATTGATAATAAGACAACAACCGGAATGAGCACGATAAAAACAAAGCGGGATCCGCCGTAAATTTGAAAAGCTCCATTAAATTCTATATCAACAAATTTATTATGGACGATAGCGGTTACAATTCCGAGAATAATTCCGAGGAAAACGCCCATATCAAGGATTTGAACACCTAATATAAGGGTTTGTCCGCTACCTTGAAGCGAGTCACCTTGAAACAGTACTCCACTAAGTTCCATAAATTTATTCATGGCATTTACAAACACTAAATAACCTAATAAAGCAGTAAAACCAGCAATCGCTTTTTCTTTATTTGCTAATCCAACGGTGATACCGACACAGAAAATGAGCCCTAAGTTACCGAGAATCGAAACTAGTGATCCGGTTAAAATCGACCCAAACCCGGTCGTAATCGGATTATCCAAAAATGGAATGACTTCCATTAGCCTTGCATTCGTAAATAAATTCCCCAGGGCAATTAAAATACCCGCAATCGGCAAAATAAGAACTGGAATAAACATCGCTTTTGAAAAACGCTGCATTCCTTCCATCACTTTGGCTTTCATTTTGCCGCACCTCCTACGTTTATTTATTTTTAGACACGTTTAGAATACAATGGAAGCGTTTTAAAATCGAGAGTTTTACCATCAATAAAAACGTGTTTCACATATTGAAACACGTTTCATTTTTTCCTATTCTGATTCGAGCCTAAGTTTTCAACATACTGCTTAAGAATAAACTCAAATAGTAAAAGCAGCCTTGGAAAGAAGCTATTTGGCAGCATATTTCTGTCATCCAGTTTATTTTGATCGAGTATTTTAAAATTCAAATCTGACAGTTCAGCAATGCGATTCTCTGTTTCCTTCGTGAACGACGCTGTAAACACACGGTGTTCTTTGGCGGCATGCAATTTATCCATCACAGTTTGTGTTTCGCCTGATTTGGATATGACGACTAATGCCCCAATGTCCTCAAGATTATTCTCAAATACTCCCACTGAATCCGTAGCGCTGGCAAAAATCGTTTTCCGGCCTAAAACTAAAAGTTTTTTATACAAATACTCGCCAGCAATGGCGGAAAAACCAGTTGCATAAATAAAAATATACCTTTGTTCATGATTTAGCACTTTGCGAATAAACGTCTCAATCTCTTCCAATGTGTTGTGGGATAAAAAGTCCGTTTGACTGATTTGTAAAAAGTCTTCGATATCACCACTTTGTGACACTTCTACTTTTTTTATCAACGGCAGAAGTTGATAATACATGTCAACAAATCCGGTATAGCCTAACTTTTTCGATAAGCGAATAACGGTAGCGGGAGAGGTATAATTTTCTTTAGCGATTTCACGGACCCCTTTTTGCAAAACATGATCAATGTTATCAATGATATATTGAACAATTTGAACATCTAATTCCGTTAATTTTTTTCCTTGAATAATTTTACTAATATCAACCAAACATGCTCACTCTCATTCTTTTGCCTCTTATATTCATTCTTATATTATACCTTAACTTTCACTACTCTAGCTTAGTATGGATGTAATTGATCGAAATGGATTACGAAAGACTGTCATCGTAGACAATAAAATAACTTTTTATTCTATACTATAGATAAATATATTGTCAACAATAAATTTGTGATATTTTCAGAAATATGTTAAGATAATCTTACAGTTATTTTTTCAAATCGTATTCAAATTCTTATGTAATCTTTTGCAGATAGAATTTGGATGCGTTTTTTTATATACATCCTAAGAAGTAAGGAGAGTTGTAATGGAACTAGTGGTTTAAATTGTGAAATTCATCTGTTCTAGGGGACTAAATAGGAGAGAAGAAACTGCGGCTTCAAACAATTAGGGAACTTACATCTCCAAATCAAGTTAATTGAATGGGACTAACCAGTGACTCAAATAGAGTGACCGGGTTTTAGTATGTCAAGGAGGACAAAAAGAATGAATCTAATCAATAAAGAAGTAACCCACAATCATTTTGGTAAGGGAAGTATTGTTAAACATAATGACTCTATGATAGAAATCCATTTCGCAACGGAAAGTAAAAAGTTTGTTTTTCCCGATGCTTTCGGAAAATACCTTAAGCTACACGACAAAAGTGTTGCCCATTCACTTGAGAAAGTTATACAAGAAAAAGAAATAGAACTAAAGAAGATCGTGCAGGAAAAGGAAGAGAGAAAAAGATTGCAACGCAAAGAGCAGCAACTTCGCTTGGAACATGAAAAACTTATGAAGAATCATAAACTTCATCCGCAATCACAAATGGTTTATTGGTGTGAAGACGAAGAATTGAGTGGGGTTTTTACAGAATGGAAAATTCCTACTGACATAATAAAAAGCGGTGATAACAAAGGAAAACCGAAAAAACCTACCCGCCTGTACAAAAACAGTGTTTGCCTTATCACATCAAGAGATTCCAGTATGCCTGAAAAAGATCGACGCATCTTAGGCGTTTATATGGTAAAAGAAAATTTTATTGGTAAATCTTGTGAAGATGGATTTATTCCAGCTCATTCAGAATACAGACTACAACTTACAGAAAGAGAATCTGATCAGTTTCCTTTTTGGAAGTATTGTGTAAATGAAAAATCCCCTCATAACATGACTTGGAATACAGGTAAATACCGTTATCTTGATAATGTATCGATGGGTCAAATTTTACTTGATATTGTCTCATTGAAAAATGACACAGCGGATCAAGAACTAGCAGAGAACTTTTTTAAACACTTTTGTAAAATGAATCAAATTAGGAAAGAAGAGTTACCAGAGCCTAATGGTGCATTGTTGCGTCAATAGACTATAGCTCATAAGAAATATATAAGCATTACTTCGCCCCAACCGATAGGGCCTAAAAAGCGGTGTTTAAAACTTTGAAAACTAATAAGAACCTAATGAAATTGATAAATAAGGTCAAAAAAGGTCACGAGCAAAACTCGTGACCTTTTTTATTATAGAATAGAAAGGCTTTATGATGTTTATTACATCATTCCGCCCATTCCACCCATGCCGCCCATGTCAGGCATTCCGCCGCCAGCGTTTTCTTCTGGCTTGTCAGCAACAACTGCTTCAGTTGTTAAGAACATAGCTGCAACAGATGCTGCGTTTTGAAGTGCAGAACGAGTAACCTTAGTTGGGTCAACGATACCTGCATCAATCATGTTTACCCACTCAGCAGTAGCAGCATTGAAACCAACGCCAACTTCTTCACGCTTTAAGCGGTCAACAACAACAGATCCTTCAAGGCCAGCGTTGTGAGCGATTGTGCGTACTGGCTCTTCCATTGCACGTAGAACAATGTTGATACCTGTAGCAACATCGCCTTCAGCTTCAAGCTGAGCAACCTTGTTGTATACGTTTAGAAGGGCAACTCCACCACCGGATACGATTCCTTCTTCAACTGCTGCGCGAGTTGAGTTTAAGGCATCTTCGATACGAAGTTTACGCTCTTTTAGTTCTGTTTCTGTAGCAGCACCAACTTTGATTACAGCTACTCCGCCTGCTAGTTTTGCAAGACGCTCTTGTAATTTTTCACGGTCAAATTCAGAAGTAGTTTCTTCTAATTGAACACGGATTTGGTTTACACGTGCACCGATTTCAGCGCTGTCTCCAGCACCTTCAACGATTGTTGTGTTTTCTTTTGTAACCACAACTTTTGCAGCGCGTCCAAGAGAATCAATTGTAGTCGATTTCAAGTCACGGCCAAGTTCTTCTGTGATTACTTCTCCACCAGTTAGTGCGGCGATGTCTTCAAGCATTGCTTTACGACGGTCACCAAATCCAGGAGCTTTAACAGCAACTGCATTGAATGTTCCACGTAACTTGTTCACTACTAATGTAGCAAGTGCCTCACCTTCAACATCTTCAGCAACCATCAATAAAGGCTTACCTTGTTGAACAACTTGCTCAAGAACTGGAAGGATTTCTTGGATATTTGTAATCTTCTTATCAGTGATTAAGATGTATGGATTTTCTAAAACAGCTTCCATCTTATCAGAATCAGTTACCATATAAGGAGATGCATATCCACGGTCGAATTGCATACCTTCTACTACATCCAATTCTGTAGTGAAACCCTTAGATTCTTCGATTGTGATTACACCGTCGTTTCCAACGCGCTCCATTGCTTCAGCAATCAATTGACCAACTGCATCATCAGCAGAAGAGATTGCTGCAACTTGTGCGATAGACTCTTTGTTTTCTACTGGCTTAGAGATAGCCTTTAATTCTTCAACTGCAGTAGCTACTGCTTTTTCAATTCCTTTACGAATACCCATTGGGTTTGCACCAGCAGTAACGTTCTTTAAGCCTTCGCGAATCATCGCTTGAGCAAGAACAGTCGCAGTTGTTGTACCGTCACCAGCAACATCATTTGTTTTGCTAGCAACTTCAGCAACAAGCTTTGCACCCATGTTTTCGAATGCATCTTCTAATTCGATTTCTTTTGCAATGGTTACCCCGTCATTTGTAATCAGTGGAGAACCGAATTTTTTCTCAAGTACCACGTTGCGTCCTTTTGGTCCAAGAGTTACTTTTACTGCATCTGCAAGAGTATCAACTCCGCGAAGCATGGAACGGCGAGCTTCTTCACTAAATTTAATCTCTTTAGCCATAAATTGTTACCTCCTCAAATTCTCTAAATTGTAGTCTATATTTCGTGCAGTTTATTAACCTACTACAGCAAGAATGTCACTTTCGCGTAAAATCAAGTATTCAGTACCTTGATACTTTACTTCAGTACCACCGTATTTTGAGAAGATGATGCGGTCTCCAACAGCAACCTCAAGGGCTACGCGCTCTCCACTTTCAAGAACACGACCAGAACCTACAGCTACAACTTTACCTTCTTGAGGCTTCTCTTTCGCTGAGTCAGGTAATACAATACCGCTTGCAGTTTTTTCTTCAGACTCAACAAGCTCAATTACAATGCGATCTCCTAGTGGCTTGATCAAGTGAAACAACCTCCTCAAATTATATGTAATTTTTGAATTTATTAGCACTCACCTCTATTGAGTGCTAACACAATTTATATATTAAATAATCACCTGCAATTTTGCAAGCATCAAGCATGAAAATTTTTATAAATTTTCCCACCCTCACTAAGTATAGTTATTATTGAGGTTTTTAACCGTTCTATTAAAAATTTTTTTATTCTAGTGCAGTCCTTTTATCTCTCACTTTGACCTAAATTACAAATGAATCTTCATAATTTGAACTTTCCCTATGTTTCCTAGTAAAATGAATAAATAGCCTTCTTTGAAAAGGGGATTGAAAGATTGAAAAAGGAATATGGCTTCATTCTCATAGCTTATATTATTATGCAATTATCAAGTTATATCGGAGTACCACTCGTCTTATTCATTGGGACATTGCTTGGGAAAAGTACAACAGAAATGCAAACCCTAGCTATCCCGTATTGGCTCGTCATTAGCTTTTCGGTGACACTCTTCATCGTTTTGTTCCTCCTTCGGAAGGAATACAAAACCAATCACCGTTCACTAAATGCAGCTTCCGTCCCAAGCTCCATTTCTTGGGCCATTTTTGGTGTTTTTCTCGCTCTATTTGCCCAAACCGTTGCCGCTAATATTGAGTTAATGCTTGGAATAGAAACTGGATCGGAAAACACTGCGCAAATTATAAACTTAATTGAGCAATTCCCAATTGTGATCTTAATAAGTAGCGTCATTGGACCAATCTTAGAAGAGATTGTATTCCGAAAAATTATTTTTGGTCGGCTTCATCAGCGCTTCGGCTTCTTTTTATCAGCTTTAATCAGTTCTGTCATTTTTGCACTCGCTCATTTTGAGCCTGAACATGTTATCTTATATTCAGCAATGGGTTTTACCTTTGCCTTTCTTTATGTAAAAACAAAGCGTATTTTGGTCCCAATCTTTGCTCATGTGGCCATGAATACCATGGTTGTTCTCATCCAGTCCGTATTTCGTGAAGATCTGGAAAGAATGATTAAAGAAGCAGAACAAATTCAAGGATTTATTGGAGGACTTTTTCTATGAATCAATCGCCTTTATTTTCAGGCATTGTCTATCTCACATTAGGGTTGCTCTTCACATACTTAGCTATTGAAAATGTGAATCATACTGGCTGGGGATTCTTCTCCTATGTTCTAGTGTTACTTGCTACCTTTGATGTCGGTTCCGGAATTCGCATGATCCAATTTCATTTTAAATTAAAGAAAATCCAGAAATAAGTGGGTTACTCTTAAACCATGATAATAATCACTAATTTCAGCTCAACAAAGTTTAAAGCAGAAGAGCCTCTCCCAGCTTAGGAGAGGCTTTTTCACTTACTCTGTTTCCACTTCTTCAATAGGATAATGCTTAAGAAAATAAATTAATGACTGAAGTTCTACAGCTAAGTCAATATGGTGAATGCGGATTGCAGCTGGTACGCTTAAGCGAGCCGGAGTAAAGTTTAGAATCCCCTTAATATTTGCGCTCACAAGTCGGTCGGTAATTGTTTGGGCCACACCTGATGGAATGGTTAAAATGGCAACTTGAATATCCTCTGCTTGAATGACTTCTTCAAGGTCATCCATATGATAGACTTTTACGTCACCAATTTGCTGGCCTATTTTTTTATCATCTACATCAAAAGCCACTTCTATCTTTGTATTATTATTTTTTGAGAAATTATAATTTAAGAACGCGGTACCTAAGTTTCCGACACCAATTAGGGCTACTTTTGTTAATTCATCTTGATCCAGTGTTTTTCTAAAGAAGGATAAGAGGTAATTTACATTATAGCCATATCCCTTTTTCCCCAAGGCACCGAAATAAGAGAAATCTCTCCTAATCGTCGCTGAGTCAACCTTTACTGCTTCACTCAATTCTGCGGATGAGACTCTTTGTTTACCAGAAGCGTGTAAATTTGTTAAAAAGCGATAGTAGAGTGGCAATCTCTTCGCAGTTGCTTGTGGGATCTTCATCGTTTCATTAGCCATTCTTTTTCCCCTCCTCCTCTGTACATTTTATTTATTATCGAAGTCTTTCTCCTCTACTAAAGTCACCGTTCTTTCCTCCTGTTTTCTCAACCAAATAAGTTTTCCCGATGACCATGCCTTTATCAATCGCCTTACACATATCATAAACGGTTAAAGCAGTGACAGAAGCCGCTGTTAACGCTTCCATTTCAACCCCTGTATTTCCTTTTGTTTTTACAGAAGCAGAAATATCTAATATATAAGAGTCTCCATCCTGTTCCCAAGCAAATGAGATATTAATTCCAGTTAACGGAATAGGATGACACATCGGAATAATTTCAGATGTTTTTTTACAGGCCATGATTCCCGCTACTTGTGCAACAGCAAGAACATCACCTTTTTTCATCTTGCTTTCAGTAATCTTTTCATAGATTTCCTTATCTACAGTAATGCTAGAATGGGCAATTGCTGTGCGAACCGTTTCTGGCTTTTCACTAACATCCACCATTTTGGCTCTACCTTCTTCATTAAAATGAGTAAACTCTGCCATGTTTTAGCTCCTTTCAAACAAAACTATACACTATTTTCACAAACTTGTGTATCAACATTGTACTTTTTTTCACATATATACATCACCTAAAGAACTCCACTTGTTGCCGCATAATATTGAATGGGGTACACTTATAGCAAGGCTATATGAGGTGAAAAACATGATATTATTACAAGTTAACCAACTAACAAAATATTTTGCAGCTGAGCTTATTCTATCGAATATTAAGTTTGAAATACAAACTCAGGACCGGATTGCCCTAGTTGGTCGAAATGGTGCTGGTAAATCAACTTTACTCAAAATAATTGCAGGACAGTCCTCCTATGAAAGTGGAGAAATTATTAAACCAAAGGGCGTTTCAATTGGCTACCTTGCACAAAACACAGGACTTGAATCTGAAAAATCAATTTGGGATGAAATGTTAACAGTATTCGCCCACCTTCAACAAATGGAGAAGGATCTCCGAAAACTTGAAGAAACCATGGCGGATCCTGCTATCTTTTCAAATAGTGATCGAAACGATAAAGTCCTAAAAGAATATGATCATCTCCAAGTAAAGTTTAAGGACGAAGGTGGCTATCAATACGAGGCAGATATTCGTTCTGTCTTACACGGTCTAAACTTTCACTCAATGAGTTATGATACCAAAATTGAGACCTTAAGCGGTGGACAAAAAACAAGATTAGCACTCGGAAAGCTTTTGCTATCCAAGCCTGATCTATTGATATTGGACGAGCCTACCAACCATCTTGATATTGAAACCCTTTCTTGGCTTGAGCAATATCTTCAAGGCTACTCTGGTGCAATTTTGATTGTCTCTCATGACCGTTATTTCTTGGATAAAGTCGTTAACCAAGTATTCGAGCTATCTCGACATAAAATGACAAAGTTCACTGGGAACTACAGTGCTTATTTAGACCAAAAAGCTGCCAATTATGAACGTGACTTAAAACTCTTTGAAAAACAACAAGATGAAATTGCCAAACTAGAGGATTTCGTCCAACGAAATTTAGCACGTGCTTCTACAACGAAACGTGCTCAAAGTAGACGTAAACAATTACAAAAAATGGAGCGTATTGACCGACCAGCTGGAGATGAAAAGTCAGCCACCTTTTCCTTTGAAATTGACCGTCAAAGTGGGAACGATGTCATAAAGGCTGAACAAATCGCTGTTGGTTATGATGGAGAAAAAGTTTCTGAACAGATCTCATTTCGAATTACTAGAGGCGATAGCGTTGCTTTAGTTGGCCCAAACGGTGTTGGAAAGTCCACCCTATTAAAAACCATTGTGGATAAACTCCCTGCAATTGCTGGCAGATTCCAACTTGGTTCTAACGTATCAATTGGCTATTATGATCAACAACAGGCTGAATTGACCTCAAATAAAAAGGTATTAAACGAATTATGGGATGACTATCCCCTTAAACCTGAAAAAGAAATCCGTACCGTTCTTGGAAACTTTTTATTTTCTGGTGATGATGTACTGAAAACCGTTTCCTCTCTTTCTGGTGGAGAAAAAGCTCGACTTGCGCTTGCAAAATTAATGATGGAAAAAGCCAATTTCCTCATCCTGGACGAGCCTACTAACCATCTTGATTTGGATAGTAAAGAAGTTCTTGAGAATGCGTTAATTGATTACCCAGGTACCCTTCTGTTTGTCTCACATGACCGTTACTTTATTAATCGGATTGCAACAAAGGTTTTTGAATTAGAGAGTACAGGAATAACGGAGTATCTTGGGGATTACGATTATTATCTTGAAAAAAAGCTAGAACAAGAAGAATTAGCGGCTTTAAATACAACACAAACGAATCAACAGTTCGTTGAGGCCCAGCCATCGGATAAAAAAAGTTATCAACAAGATAAAGAAACAAAAAAGTTAGAAAGACAGCGCAAACGTCGGATCGAAGAAATTGAAGCGACAATTGAAGAATTAGAAACTGCAGCAGCAAAATATGAAGAAGAGCTTTGTGATCCGGAAATTTTCCAAAATCACGAAAAGGTAAGCGAACTGAATGAACAATTAGAAAAGGTCAAACAACAAATTGAGTTGCTCATGGATGAATGGACAGAACTTGCAGATTAAAGTAAAAAATTATCCACAGATAAAAAAATCCCGGGGAATCCCCGGGATTTTTTTATGAAATCTTTAGAAAGTTCATAGCTATCTGGATAAACTCATTCATTATATTCTCTACAAATACTTATCCACAGTACAAAATAACCATAAAACCTACTTATTTTCGATATACCAACAAAGTTTTCCACAATATCCACAGAAAATATTAATCTTATCCACAAAAAACACAGTTTGCCGTGTGATTTATCATTTATATTCTATCATCCACAGGAATCTGTTGAAAACATGAATATCTTTATAGTTATCCCCAATTATTGTGGATAGTAATATCCAAACCAGGATTTCCATTTAACATTAAATCTGCACGTTGACCTTTTTCATATAAAACACTTCCAGCCGCGGCAATCATTGCGGCATTATCCGTGCATAAAGAGAGTGGTGGAATCACAAGCTCAATTCCTTCATGCTTTTGGAATTTAGTTGTTAACGCCGTTCTCAAACCCTTATTAGCTGCAACACCACCAGCAAGGAGTACTTGTTTTACTTTATATTCTTCGGCTGCTTGTATAGCCTTAGTAACCAAAACATCTATAACACTTTCTTGGAAGCTTGCCGCAAGTGTTTCTGGCGCAATTGTCTCTCCACGTTGTTCAGCATTGTGGACAGTGTTAATAACTGCCGATTTTAAACCACTAAAGCTAAAATCATAAGAGCCTGGTTCAAGCCATGCTCTTGGCAAGTCTAAATCAGGCGTTCCTTCGTGTGCGAGTCGATCGATATGCGGTCCTCCAGGATAAGGAAGATTTAAGACTCGCGCTACTTTATCATAGGCTTCACCTGCTGCATCATCCCTCGTTTCACCTATTACTTCAAAGTGCCCGTGCTCTTTCATGTATACAAGCTCTGTATGTCCTCCTGAGACAACTAAAGCTAAAAGTGGAAACTCCATTTCATTAACAAGTCGATTGGCGTAGATATGTCCGGCAATATGATGAACATTTACTAATGGTTTTTCATGTGCAAATGCTAGTGCCTTTGCGGCATTTACCCCAATTAGTAAGGCACCAACTAAACCAGGTCCTTCAGTAACAGCGATCGCATCGATGTCCTCCATTTTTAACTGTCCCTGACGCAACGCTTCCTCTAACACTATCGTGATTTGTTCAACATGATGCCTCGAAGCGATTTCTGGTACCACACCTCCAAATCGTTTATGGCTCTCAATTTGTGAAGCTACTACATTCGCTATGATTTCTCGCCCATTTTTAATGATAGCTACAGCCGTTTCATCGCAGCTCGTTTCAATCCCCAATATCAACTGATCTCTTTTATTTGTCATAAATTCACCCACATTACTAAAGCATCTTCCATATCATCTGTATAATAGTTTTTTCGAATCGCTCCGTCTTTAAAGCCCAACTTTCGGTATAGTGACTGAGCCCTATTATTGCTGACCCTTACCTCTAGGGTCATCGTCTTCGCACCCATTTCACGAACCATATCCATCACTTTAACCAATAACGCTTCTCCTAATTTCATTCCTCGATATTCAGGCAAGAGCGCAATATTGGTAATATGAACTTCGTCGACAATAAACCAAGCACCGCAGTAACCAACTACCTGGTCATCCACTTCAATTACTGTGTACAGAGCAAACCGATTCTTGGTTAGTTCATTGTAAAAGGCTTCTCTACTCCACGGTGTTGTGAAAGATTTAGTCTCAATCTCATATATACGATCAATATCCTCTGTTTCCATTCGACGAAAAGCGATTGTCTTATTCATAATCATCTTCCTAGTCGTTATTTAGTTTTTTGTGCATCTAGCCATTTAGCTTCAGCCTCAGCTAATCTGATATAATTTGGGACAAATGAATGAGGGTCTTCCTCAATTCGGTCTCTCCCCAATAAAGCTAATTCTGCTGGACGTGGATTGTGTTCTGTTATTTCTGCAAAGACTGCTCGATCACCTAATGCATCTGTAATCACACTTTGATGAATCGACACATCATTCCCAACAAACAGGATGGGCTCTGATAGCGTACTTAATGCAGGTGCCCAATCTGCCGTTAGGACGAGTTGGTCGTCTTTTTCGGTTACCAGTCTTCCATCTTTAAAACGATAGAGTCCTGTATAAATTTGTCCCCTTCTCGCATCAAATAAAGGACAAATAAAGCCATTAAAATGACGCCCTGCCGATGCAGCCAAAACCTCAAGGCTGGAGACTCCTGTTAATGGTATGTTTAAAGTCCATGCTAAAGTCTTAGCAATGGTTACACCTATTCGTACCCCAGTATAAGAACCTGGTCCCTTTGCTACGACAATCTTGGTTAAATCAGCAGGCTTGACACCACATTCATTCATCATAGTTTGTATGGCGGGCATCACTCTGACAGAATGATTCTTTTTAATATTCGATATGTATTCACCCAACACCTGGTTCTCATCTAATAAGCCGATTCCTAAAGCATAATTAGACGTATCAATAGATAATATTTTCATGCAAAGAGCTCCTTACATAACTGTTCGTATCTTAAACCTTTAGGTTTTAAAACCAATTTCCGCTGCTCATTTCCCTCATGATATAGAAATATGGTTAATAAGTTTTCAGGAAGCTGGGATTCAATTAAGTGAGCCCATTCCACAATAGTGACTCCATCCCCTTCAAAATATTCCTCAAATCCCAAATCCTCAAATGAATCTTCAACACGATAAACATCCATATGGTAGAGCGGAAGATTCCCATGATATTCTTTAATAATGGTAAACGTCGGACTATTAACTGTTTTTTTTACACCTAAACCTTGCGCAAGTCCCTTTGTAAATGTCGTCTTTCCTGCACCCAAATCACCTTCTAGGGCAATAACATCTCCTGGCTGAAGGAAACCTGCAAGTTTCTTAGCAAACTCCTGTGTTTGCTCAGCATTTGACATTTCGATTTCAAATGATGTCATAATCCCTCACCTAACTTTTACTTTATCTATCTATTTTACCCATAATAACAGCCTTTGAGCTGAGAAAATAAAAAAACCTTAGGATCCCTCCTAAGGATAACAATCTATATGTAGTTTACACTTTTTTAAGATGTAGAGCAAAAACTTCTTACTGCTAGAAATGACAACATTAAAACACTATTTTTAGACAATAAAAAAAGCGAACAACTTTTCGCTTATCATTTAAACTATATTATTCTATTAAAATGGCGGTCCGGACGGGACTCGAACCCGCGACCTCCTGCGTGACAGGCAGGCATTCTAACCAACTGAACTACCGGACCAAGATTAAATGATTGCGGGGGCAGGATTTGAACCTGCGACCTTCGGGTTATGAGCCCGACGAGCTACCGAACTGCTCCACCCCGCGATAATATTATTCACATAGATTTTAATTATGCTCTATGTTAGCACTGGACCCGATAAGACCGCCCCGATTTCAGAATGTAAAATCAAGATGTGGCTCAATCGGTGCGCTGTAGAGTATTCGAAGATGAATATTCGAACGTGCTCCACCCCACTATAATATTATTTACAACTTATCCACATTAATTGTGGGTAAGTTGTGGATAGCCCGGCGACGTCCTACTCTCACAGGGGGAATCCCCCAACTACCATCGGCGCTGAGAAGCTTAACTTCCGTGTTCGGCATGGGAACGGGTGTGACCTTCTCGCCATCGTCACCAGACTATTCATTTAAGGA
>NZ_JAMBNR010000024.1 GCF_023715205.1 Mesobacillus maritimus | reverse complement strand
CCATCTGGGATTCTATTACATTTTCTTCTTTCAGTCGTTTCATCGAAATGACGTCTCTGTCCGAAAATGCAAGAAGAGTGTTGACTTCAGTCAACACTCAATGCGACTGCCCGTCGCACAAAAAACTGTCAACTATGACAGTTTTTTGAGTAAATTCTATTTTATTTGGTTGATTTATTTGCATTCTCATCTTTAATTTGAACTTTTTCCGGCCGATTAGGATAGCCTCGTTTCCCTTTTTCTGGACCAGTAAAATCATTTCTTTGATCTAAATAACTTTGTTTATTTTTCAAGAAAGAACCTCCTTCATGAGTGATACTATTTAGATTTTAAGTGTTCATCAAAAAATTGATATACGGTTTCTAAAATTTCCTGGCTTAAAAAACTCGTTGTTCCATGACCTCCACCCTTAACTCTATATAAAGTCACATCAGCATTCTTTCTTTTTAAGGCATTATACAATAACTCACTTTGATGAAATGGAACCCTTTCATCTTTATCTCCGTGCATAATCAAAAAAGGTGGTGCATCTGGAGTAACGTAAGTAATTGGGTTTGCCTTTTTAACCAATTCCTTATGTTCAAGAATTGGCCCACCTATTAACAATGACTCAGCAGATTTTGGATGCTCTGCATTGTAGGATTGGGAAGCCTTCGTCATTTGCAAAAAGTCTGTTGGACCATACCAGTCCACAACTGCTTGGACACAGGTATCACTAGATGGCTTACCTTTCACCACAAATTCCTTACTTTGACAACTCGTCGCTAATAGAGCTGACAAATGTGCTCCAGAAGAAGTCCCCCATAAACCAATAGCGTTTGGATTTATGTTGTATTTATGGGCATATTCCTTTAAAAATACAACAGCGGATCTTACATCCTCCAGTTGCGCAGGAAACTTTGCTTCATGGCTAGTTCGATGCTCTATACTAGCGACGATATAACCCCTTTCGGCTAGCTTAACGAGTTGTGGAATAAATTGATAGGTATCCTGTGGCTGATATTTTCCCCAACTACTCCCTTTAATGAATATTATTAGAGGGAGTTCCTTTTTCGTATTTTTAGGAATAAGCAAATGAATAGCTAGCTGTTTTTTTCCAATTTTTTTGTAGGGGATGTTGGCTTCTAGTTGGATAGGTTGATTGGTTTTATTACGATCAATTATCCTTATATCTGCATTATTATTAGAACTCCTTTTAGTTAGTGGGTTGGCCACAACCAAGGCACCAGCTGATGTAATAAATAGTATTAAGATGAAAAGCATGATATATTTTCTCATCTAACAACCCCTATCATCGTAGCTTTATTTTAGTATGAGTAGGGATGGGGAGTAACATGCAGATCAACGGAAATAAAACTTTCCAGGCAACCAACAGTATGTAAGTGTTTTTATTGACAATGGTTATTGCATATGGAATACTTGAACTACACTTCATGTTTTAGCATGAAGGGGCAGTAAATTGAATTAAATTAACTTAACTTATAGTATGTTTAAACCTCAGTTTTAACAAAAACCTATGGAAGGTGATAATCAGATGAAAGCAGAGAATCAAGAAAAAAACACACTATCTGTAGATTCGACTATATCTCTTAAAGGAATTGTTAAGGCTATTTTCAAGGATACCATCCATGTACAAATTGGAGGAAAAGTTATTTCCTTACCTATTTCAAGTCAAGATGCGAAAAATTTATCCTTATAAGCTTTTATTATTAGAGATACAGAAAAACACCTCTTATTATTTATAAGAGGTGTTTTTCTGTATCGTTATACCTTTGTATTGAAAATGCTTTTTACTTTTAATCCATTCAATTAAACTCCCAATGAGCCCTCCAATAATCGCTGGCAGAGTCCATCCCAAACCCACATCATAAAGAGGCAGCCATTCACTGAATAAGTGATTGATAACAGGAAAATGAATTTCCGCAGCGGTCAACCCATCAAATATACTCACAAATAATGTGAAGACAATGCTTGTCAGATAAATATTAGACTTCCCATCGATAAAACGATTCAGAAACACTAGTACCATCAAGACTATTGCAACAGGATAAATGGTCGTCAAAACAGGAACAGATATAGAAATGAGTTCCGTTAAGCCAACGTTAGCAAAAATTCCACTAAGCAAAGAAAATAAGATCGCGAACTTTCTGTATGAAACAGCAGGGATTAGTTGATGAAAATATGACGCACAGGAAGTTATTAAGCCCACACTTGTCGTCAAACAGGCTGCGACTACAATTCCACCTAATAGAAGTTGACCGAATGAGCCAAAATATAGCTCTGCGACTCTACTAATAACCAATCCACCATTTTCCAAATATCCTAATGTTGCAACACTTCCTGCACCAATATAGGCAAGCGAAGCATAAATGATTGCTAACAAAGCTGCGGCTAAAAGCGCGGCTTTTAGGGAAATCACCATCGCTTGTTTTTTTTCCGTAATCCCTTTTTCTCTAATCGCCTGAATGATAAAAATGCCAAAGACAAACGATGCTAAAGCATCCATCGTTAAATATCCTTCTTGGAAACCTTTAAAAAAAGCTGATTTTTCAAAGGAGTCAACTGGAGCATAAAGGCGATTAACCGGATTTAATAATGCCGTTATAATTAATATGCTAATACTTGTTAATAACAGAGGAGTCAAAACTTTCCCCATGAGATCCACTATTTTCGAAGAATTTAACGAAAGATAACAAGTAATTCCAAAGAATAGCACGGTGAAAATAGCTAATGGAACAGGACTGTCCACGTTTGTAATAAATGGCTTAATTCCGACCTCGTAGGACACTGTACCTGTTCTAGGAATTGCAAATAGCGGTCCAATCGCTAAATATAAGGTTGTCGTGAATACAAGTCCAAATACAGGGTGAACTCGGTTTGATATGGTTCGTAAATCACCACTCCCCGCAAAACTAAAAGCAAGAACACCTAGGAGCGGAAGTCCAACCCCTGTAACAATAAAACCTGCTACAGCTATCCAAACATTCGTACCCGACATTTGTCCAAGCATTACAGGAAAAATAAGGTTTCCTGCTCCAAAAAACAAGGCAAACAGCGTAAACCCCAAAATAACCACAATAGAACTAGTCTGATTCTTAGACAAGAAAAGCCCTCCAAATAACTTTTACGATATTGCGAACAACGTAATAATAGACAACGGAAAATCATTTATATGTGAATTAAAATAACTCCGTTAATATTCTGAAATAAACTTAACAACACGTTCTCGAATATACCATACTAAGTGACCATATAACAATCCTTTTTTCTATGGCTTTTTTCTTAAACTTTAACGCTTTTAGAGAAAAAATGTTAAGAATTAGCAAAGTTTCCATTGGAAAATAACTTTACATTAGGTGAAAAGAGCCTACTAACTTATTAGGATTTTATCAACAATCTTTACCATAACGCCTTTTCTTTTTAACAAAATAACGTCTATTATAAGTCAGGTTGAAATCTTAACCTTACCTATTATAAGAACAATGCTATTAGGGATTTAAAGATGAAATCCCCGGAAAAGTTTCTCCATTTACTTAAGATAATTTTTCTACTTATTATTCATAAACTTCGTCAAATAAATTTAAAAAACAACAAAAAAAGAATTCCCCAAATGGGAATTCTTTATCAAGAAAAAAAGTCAAAATAGTTACGTTTTAATAATCTCGGTAGCGACATCAATTCGTTATAATTGATGGTCTTTGGTATTTGTTTCGTATCAACTAATAATAATTGATCTTCTATATCCTTTGTTATTTTATCAGTCGAGTAAATCATTCCGCAGCTTGAACAATGGATGCAAGGTACATTCGAAATTTCAATTGCTCTTGTACCATCTGGTAATTCCCAAAATACCGTATGCTGTTCTTCTTCTGCCAAACTGCTACACCAATCACAAACTTGTTCTTTCTTCGTTTTATTATCCATTTCAATCCCCTTTCTGCTCAGGTTGACTACTATCACTACTAATTTTTTTCTGCTGGGCTTGGAACTTCTTTTCTTTTAATTCGTCCCGCTTTTGTCGCTTATCTTTTAAGGATGCGTGTTTTGGATCGGTTTCATATTTTTGTCGTCTATCTAGACGTTGTAAATCTTCAGGGACTAAGTTAAATTTACTGTCATTCATTACCGCAGCAATTCCAACATTTGATTTTTTCTTATCATATTCTGGATAAATTTTCTTAAAATAATTTTCGGCTTGCCCTGGAACATACGATTCCGGTTCTGGATAGGAAGTAATAACCCCCTCAAAGTTGCGCAATACAACCTTCTCCGGACTTTGTGAAATTAAATAATTGGGTTGAAGGGCAATCTTGCCTCCACCACCAGGCGCATCGACGACAAAAGTCGGTACAGCGTATCCACTTGTATGTCCTCTTAATCCCTCGATAATTTCGAGCCCTTTCGAAACTGGAGCTCGGAAATGGCCAATTCCTTCCGACAAATCACATTGATAAATATAATAAGGACGAACTCGAATCTTTACGAGATCATGCATAAGCTTTTTCATAATCGGAACACTGTCATTAATTCCGGCAAGGATCACAGCCTGATTTCCAACAGGAACTCCAGCATTTGCGAGCATTTCACATGCACGCTTTGATTCTTCTGTAATCTCGATGGAAGTGTTAAAGTGTGTATTTAACCAAATCGGATGATACTTCTTCAAAATATTACAGAGGTTTTCTGTTATCCTTTGTGGAAAGACAACAGGTGCTCTCGTTCCAATCCGGATAATCTCAACATGGTCGATTTCCCGTAAGTTCTTCAAAATATATTCCAAAATCGTATCGTTAATTAATAATCCATCTCCTCCAGAAATAAGGACATCTCTAACTTCTTCTGCACTTCGGATATAATCGATTGCAGCATCAAGTTGTTTCTTCGGTACCCCCATGCCAATTTGCCCTGAAAATCTTCTTCTTGTACAATACCGACAATACATTGAGCATTGATTGGTAACAAGAAACAAAACGCGGTCTGGATAACGATGCGTAAGTCCCGGTACTGGTGAATCCTCATCTTCATGTAGAGGGTCTTCAAGGTCGTATTTCGTTTTATAGATCTCTTTTCCAATTGGAACGGATTGCATTCTCACAGGGCATCGAGGATCGTCTCGATCCATAAGCGAAGCATAATAAGGAGTAATATTTAAGGGTATCGTTTTCGTTGAAATTCGAACACCTTCTTCTTCTTCTGGAGTTAAATGAATGACTTTTTTTAAGTCATCTAAAGTCCGTATCGTATTTGTCAATTGCCATAGCCAATCGTTCCATTGTTCTTCCGTTACATCTTTCCATAGTTCAATCTCCTTCCAATGACGCGAAGGTTTATAAACAAATGATTTCATGATGTGCTCCCCCTAAAAACAGTTTATTTATATACATGCAATTACCATGCCAAAATGTATTTTAGGAAGAGAGTAAGCAAAAGAAGAAAAAAAGAAAACAGCCTGCCGATTTTTGAGCAGACTGTTGTTATTTTTTCAGTTTATATTGTAGAGTTTGCCTAGGTATTCCCAGTAAACGGGCTGCTTGTTGAATATTCCCGCCACTTTCATTAAGTGCTTCTTCAATTAACTCTTTCTCATATTGACGTAATTTAGTATTTAAATTCTTAGGTTTCTCTTTGGAGGATTCATAGATTTTTGTTTTGAAAATCGGTGGCAAATCTGTAGTCGTTAGTAATCTCTCTTCACATAAATTCATCATATATTCGATGGTGTGTTTTAACTCCCTTACATTCCCTGGCCAGGCATGGGATAAAAAAAGTGAACTTACCTCTTCATCTAAACCTTCTACCGTTTTTACCAGTTGAAGATTAAAGGACTGAATAAACCTGTTTGTTAAAAAGAGGATATCCTCTTTCCGCTCTCTTAAAGGGACTAGCTCGAAAGTCAAAACATTTAAACGGTAAAATAGATCCTCTCTTAACAGCTTATTTTCTAACGCTTTCAGTGGGTCAATGTTCATTGCTGATACAACCCTGACATTTACTTTTTGTTCTTTAGTACTACCAACTCTTCGTACGGAACCGTCTTCAAGTACGCGTAATAATTTTGCTTGGAGCACAAGCGGCATCGTATGCAACTCATCCAAAAATAGGGTACCTCCATCTGCAAGTTCAAATAGTCCTGGTCGATCCACTGCACTTGTATAGCTTCCTTTCGTTGTTCCAAACAAGATGCTTTCTAAGAGGCTTTCCGGTATAGCTGCACAATTTTGTGCGATGAAAGGACCTTTCTGCCTTGTTGAAGCCTGGTGAATGGCATGCACAAATAACTCTTTTCCGGTGCCACTTTCCCCAAAAATAAGAATGGGAGATTGAGACTTTGCCAGTTTTTCCGCTTTTTTTTTCGTTTCTAGAAAAACCTTATTTTTCGTAAGAATATCTTCAAATTGAAAATGAGCTTGCGGCTCCGTTTCCTTTGTTGATTTTACCTTTAAGCTTTTTTGGATATCTGCTAATTTTTCAGCAAGCTCTTTGATTTTTGAATAGTCTTTAGCAATCTCCACGGCCCCTAGGAATTTACCACTTGAAAAAATTGGGAGGGTTGTGTTTATCGTTTCTATCTTTTTACCGTATAAATTAATAAAACTCTGTGATTGATTGTAGATTGGTTTCTTGGTCTTTAATACTTTTATGAGTGTACTCGACTTTTCATTTAAAGATGGAAAAATCTCAAGTAATGGCTTCCCCAAAACCTCATTAATTCGGAGGCCGTCATGCTTGGCGGCTACTTCATTGTAATAAATCGTAACACCGTCGGTATTGACCGCATGAATTGCCTCATCAATACTCGCCAAGATTGCAACTAAAAACTCCTCTGAAATTTTGGGCAATAGTACCATTCGTTCAACTCCCTATCATTGTTTCAATGGACATGGTGCAAAAAATCTGGCATTCATAGCAAAAATTTCGGCTCAAATCCATTTTTAAGTATTTCAAACTCCATTTTTTCTTCATTGAGACTAAATACTTGGTCAAATCCTTGTCATCATGTATGATTGGGCTAATAAAATTTATTAAAATTTCAAACAATTATAGATGAGGTGATTGATTTTGAGCTACGTGAAAGAAGATTGTGAGGTTTTTCCCATTATTGTGCCAGTAGAGTATGGGTTGAAAACCATTAATTTCTTTTTAGTTAGAAAAGAAAAAAGACTATTATTAATTGATGCAGGGATAGACGATGAATTGTGCTGGGGTGCATTAAACAAAACTTTAAATGAGAACGGTTTTAGTATTAGGGATATAACCGAAATCATCCTTACCCATCATCATTTTGATCATATTGGCTTAGTAAATAGAATTGTTCAAGAGCATCCTATTCCCGTCTACGCCTCCCCTCTGTCTATCAAGCGTTTAAAACGAGATTCGGTTTTTATGAAGAATAGATTGGCATTTTATGAAAGGTTTTATCAAGAAATGGGTTGTGGAGAATTAGGCAAAAAACAAATTCAATATCTAAATAAAGCACTAGAAAAAAATAAACATCAAGCCCTACAATGTGAGATTTCGCCAATCACTGCATCCACCTTCCAACACTTTTCGGTGCTTGAAATTCCCGGCCATGCACCAGACCATTTAGCATTTTGGGATAAAGAAAGGAATTGGCTGTTCTCCGGCGATCTTTTACTCGAACATATTTCCAGTAATGCTCTTATTGAACCGGATGAAAATGGCAATCGACTTCAAACTCTTATTCAACAACGAGACTCTTTGCTGAAATGTTTAAAGCTCCAACCTGAAATTGTTTTCTCCGGTCATGGTCAAGTCATCTCTGAACCGAATCGTCTCATCCAATTGAGGCTAGAACGGATTGAAGATAAGGCAGAGCGGTTTTATCAACTTATCCTAACAGGATTTTCTACAGCTAGTGAAATTGCTGAAACTTATTATAAAAAGACATACTTAGCACAATTTTCCTTAGTCATGTCAGAAGTGGTCAGTCACCTAGACTATTTAGAACTACAAGGGAAAATTAAAAAGAAACAAGTAAAAGGCATCTGGCATTATTCTGCAATGGCAACTCATACAGCTCATTAAAATTGTCCCCTTTAAAGAACTCAAAACAGTATTTAATCATTCGGTAATCTCAACCTTTGGAAGGTTACCGAATGAGGTGCTTGAAGAGCTTAAATCCCGAACCCATATATTCATATCCTCGAGTTTATTATAAATATAGCAATTATTCGTCATACGCCCACGATAGCAGTATCCTAACTGAAAAAGGGCTGCATTCATCCCAAATGACAATGATCGCGCAAGGGAATATGCGCAATAAATCCCTCTTGTTATCAATTCTTCTTCAAGTTTTTTTAACAGAACTTTCATTAGACCATATTTCCGATGTTCTTTAAGCGTGGCACAATCCGTCAATTCTGCATTCTGAAAAAGCGAGTTAACCTCAGCTGATGCTGCACTAACAATTTTATTTTTAACCTTGAACCCTACATAAATCGTTCCATCCTCCATCGTTTTACGAATAAAATCTGGATTATTCAAGGGCGTTGGATAAACTTCAAACACGCTCCGATATAGATTAGCTAGTTCAGATACGTCAGCTTCCCCTAGTTTATGAAATTGATAAACAATAGGAGGTTTTATTATTTCGGATTGTCGCTCCAATAACAAAACATGATGGAGGATTTCATCTTCTTTTACCCAATGGTGATTAGCATAACGTTCACTTCTATAAAACTTCGAAAATAAGAAACAATCAGACCCAAGGAAATACCGATCAATGATACCCTCAAAGCGAAACCCTCGCTCCAAAAGCATTTGCATTTGTTCCTTACGCGCTTTAAAAATTAGTTTTTCGGCATTATGAATCTTGGCTATTTTCTCACTTTCACTTATAATTTTAGATAAATTTCCTTGGGAGTCTTCCACACGGACACGTTTATTATAAGGGTCTAAATAAATATTTATTAGCAAATCTTCTTGCTTGTGGACAACCGATTTACTTTCTTGCAAACAACTCTCCCTCCTTTTAGCTAACCCCTCTTTCTAAGGCGTAGTTTCTTTTTTTGTGAACTAATGAATCCTTTTCAAAAAACCTGGCAAATGAGAGCCAGGTCAACCTCTTTCATTTTATTCAATTCCACACCAGTTCAAGATTGCTAGTGCAATAATTTCTGCTGTTTCAAATACATCTTCCAAAATTATATATTCGTTGGCATCATGGGCCATTTTCGTAACCCCCGGTCCAAAGACGACAACTGGAACTCCTCCAACCTTATTCAAAATCCCTCCATCTGTAGCCCATGGAGATGCCTCAATTACAGGAAGGTTTCCTTTAACCTGTTCAAAGCTTTTCTGCAGCACTGATACCAATTCATGGTCGACCTCAAGATCGCCAGGGAGCCATCTTGCACCAAACCATTCTACATTTGGTGGGTTATCTTTAAGCCATTGATCTAGTTTGGCTACTTTTTGAACCATTTCCTCCATTTGTTGTTTTGCTTCTTCCGTCGTTTCTTCTGGCGCTACACCCATCCTGCCTTCAATGACCGCTAGATCTGGTACCGAAGAAGGCCAGTCTCCACTATGAATCCTACCAATATTAATCGGAATCGGAATCGGGATACTCGCAAACAAGGGATCTTTTATGTGTTGATTTCTTTTCGTCTCTAACTCTCGAATACCTCGTAGCAGTTGTTCTGCCTTCTCGATAGCGCTAACTCCTTCATACCTAGTGCCACCATGGGCTTGCTTTCCTTTGACATTAATCCTAAACCACATTGACCCTTGTTGCTTCGGAAAAAGCTTCATATTTGTTGGTTCTGGGATAATCGCACCATCTGCTTTGTATCCTCTTAAAACCGCTGCTAGCGTACCAGCACCACCACTTTCTTCTTCTATGACGCTTTGAAAAATAACATCTCCTTTCAAACGTATCCCGCTATGAATAATGGCCTCCATTGCCAGAAGGATCGATACTGTACCACCTTTCATATCCGTTGAGCCACGTCCATATAGCTTTCCATCTTTTATCAATCCACTAAAAGGATCATGTTCCCAAGAACTTAAATCGCCAACAGGTACTACATCGATATGGCCATTTAAAATGAGTGATTTGCCCCCACCCGTTCCGGCTAAAACTCCCACTACATTAGGATTCCCCGCAAATTCACCACGATCCGAACAGAATGCAGGATGGTCTATTAGTTCTTTTTTATCGAGTTCCCAAATATCCATCTTCAGCCCAAGTTCACGGCACTTCTCGATGATAATTGCTTGGGCACTACTCTCCCTTCCACGAACACTCCCTTCTTGGACAAGTCTTTGGAGATACTCCGCTCCCTTGATTTTGTGGGTGCAAATATACTCTTTTACCTTTCTAAGTTCACCCTCCATACAACTTTGCCCCTTTCCACTTAAGCTATACTTCTATAACCTTCAAATCCTCGCTAACTGAGAATCTACAAGCAGTTTGCGCCGTTATTCGACTTACGGACGTTGTCGAAAAATACTCCATTAACACCAATTCACAATTTTTTATCTCAAAAACTGCCTTATCAGTGATAATCATATCAACGCATCGAGTTGCTGTAAGGGGTAATGTACATTGCTCCAGAATTTTTGGATTGCCTTTTTTATCTGTATGGCTCATTAATACAATTAGCTTTTTTGCTTTTGAAGCCAAATCCATTGCTCCCCCCATTCCGGGAACCTTTTTTCCTGGAATAATCCAATTCGCTAAATCCCCCTGTCGGCTGACCTGTAAAGAACCTAAAATAGAAACATCTATCCTGCCACGTCTTATCATTCCAAAAGCAGTTACGCTATCGCAATAAGAAGCACCTGGAACAATCGTAACTGGATATCCTCCAGCATTGCATAGATTTCCATCCTCCAACCCACTCCCCGGGCTAGGTCCCATTCCTAGAATTCCGTTCTCTGCATGAAACATTACCTTAGTTGTTTCTGGAAGATGATTTGGAACAAGAGACGGTATCCCAATACCGAGGTTTACAACCATCCCTCCAACGATTTCCCTCGCAGCCCTTTTCGCCATTAGATTCCTAATATCAAGCTCTGAGGCCATCGACATCCCTCTTTATCCTTAATTTTCCTCCCAAACCCATTTCCAATTCACACCATTAGATAGAATCACCATATCAACAAAAATCCCAGGTGTTACAATTTCTTCCGGATCTAATCCTCCTAAAGGAACAATTTCCTTAACTTCTGCAATTGTAAAATCCCCAGCCATTGCCACAAGAGGATTGGTGTTTCTAGCACTCTTGTCATAAACCAAGTTTCCATAAGGATCAGCTTTCTCAGCGTATACAATCGAAACCTCCGCAGTTAAAGCTGTTTCTACCAAATACGACCTTCCGTTCAACTCCATTTGCTGTTTCCCTTTTGTAACACTTGTGTTATCCAGCCCCACATCCGTTAAAATTGCCCCCAACCCCATACCGCCTGCTCGTATTCTCTCCACTAACGTTCCTTGTGGAGAAAATTCCACTTCTAATACGCCTTGATTCATTAATTTTCCTGCAATTGGGTTAGAGCCAATGTGCGAAGCAATCACTTTTTTGGCTCGCCCTTGACTAACAAGTTTTCCAATCCCAATATTCGGAAATCCTGTATCATTCCCAATTAACGTTAAGTTTTTTATCTCTTTAGCAAGAATGCCCTCAATTAAATTAGGAGGGGACCCTACACCCCCGAATCCCCCAAACATGACGGTCATCTCTTCCTTAAAAAAAGCAAGCGCTTGTTCCAGAGTAGCGATTTTACCAAACGGATTCTCGATTTCAATCATTTAAGTAAACTCCTTGTTCCTCTATATATTTCCCCAATAATTTTAAAGCAGAAGTTAAGAGGTTAACGAGCTTTTCAATTTCTCGCTTTGTTATCGTTAACGGAGGGGCAATGATTATTGCATCTCCGCTCTTACCATCCAATCCCGCCGAAGCAGGATAAAGTAAAAGTCCCAGGGATTGTGCAATCTTTACTGTTTTTTCCGTCACCATTAACTCACGTTTAAACGATTTTTTGGTTGCACTATTTTGAACGAACTCGATACCAATAAGTAATCCTCTACCTCTAATATCACCGATAAAAGGAAACTGTTTTTGTAATTTTACAAGCAAACTCAGTAAATAGGTTCCTTTTGACTCAACATTTTTAATCACTTGATTTTGTTTCAAATAATTCAATACTGCTAAAGCAATGGCTGACGATTGAGGATTTGCACTTAATGTATGTCCTCCCATGATACTCTTTGATCCTTTTCGGATGGGTTCTAATACCTCCTCCGTTACCAAAGTCGCCGCAATCGGAGCATAACCAGCTCCCATCCCTTTGCCAAGAGAAACGATATCAGGAACGACATCCCAGAACTCACAGGCGAGCATGGTTCCTGCACGCCCAAATCCTGTCATAACTTCATCAGCAATAAAAAGAATTTGATGTGTTTCACAGATTTCTTTAATCAGCTTGTAATACCCCTTAGGTGGTGTAATTGCACCTCCAGCGGCACCAATAATCGGTTCAGCAATAAATGCTGCAATCGAATGGGAACCAATCCGCTTAATCGCAATATCAAGTTCCTGTGCACATTCTAATTGACAGCTATCTGGTTTTTTATTATAAGGGCAACGATAACAATAAGGCGGGGATATTACGGGGAGTTCGTCTAAGATTGGGACAAATCTGGATCTTCGAATAGGATGCCCGGACATCGATAATGCTCCTTGAGTTATTCCGTGATAGCTTACCCAGCGTGAAAGAATTTTTATTTTTGTTGGTAATCCCTTCTCTTGCCAATATTGAATGGCAATCTTCATTGCAGTCTCTGTTGCTTCAGACCCACTGTTGACGAAGAAACTCCAATTTAGATCTCCAGGGAAAGAGTGGGCAATTTTCTTAGCCAGTTCCTCAGCAACTTCACTGGTAAATTGTGACCGGTAAACAAAAGATACTTTTGAGGCCTGGTCATTCATTGCTTTAATGATTTCCTGAACGCCGTGGCCAATATTCGCTGTAACAGCACCTGACGAAGCATCCAAGTATTGTTTTCCAGCCACGTCGTATAAATATACCCCCTTTCCATAGGAAATCATTGGGTACTGTTCCTCAAGATTAGGCTTAATTAGATAAGTTCGATCCATTCTCAATCCGCCCTTTATTTACCCATTTTCAATTCTTAAAGCTCATTCTTTGAACCTCTATCTCAACTAGTCAAGATTTTTTATATGGCTGTGTAATTTTCCTGTTGATTTTGAGCAGATTGATTGCAGCTGATGGTACGTATACTTCTGCGGGAGTGGATGAAAAGAGAGCCCAAGTAACAAAGCGACTAGGAGGAGTGAGATCTGCCGCGGATAGCGAAGTACATTGAGCGGAAAACGTAACTTAACACAGCCAATTAATTATGTGCACACAGTAAATAGGATTTAAAAAGAGGCATTTAAAAATTTCTTCACGAACAAACAGCCTATTTCCCTTTAAAATGACCTTTACGTTATGATCGGATCTCACTAAAACAGCTTTCTTTAAAATTGTATGAACGAATTCGATTATTCTTTCATAGAAGATTCATTCTTAAAAAATAACTGACTAAATGGCTTCTATGTTTACTAAGAGTTTTTATTTTTGGCTCTTTTCTCAAAAATTGTTGTTTTTTTAAGCCATCATAGAATGATTTAGTTATTATTCCATTCCAATTTGTTTGCTAGAGGAGAAAAGAGCTTACAAACTAAGTAGTAACGCAGAGAAAAGCTTATTACTCGTTAAAATTGACTTTAGGATTTTAACAGCGTTTTACGAAAACAGCCTCATTCTTAAAACAACGCTTTTTAGAAAAGTGCCTCATAAATGATGCTACATTTTACAACACAAAAGCCCCTAGTTCATAATACAGAACTGGGGCTGTTAATATTTATGGGAAAACGTTATTTTGTTTTTATTCTGTCTGTTCAATTGTTATTTCTACTTCCCCATCCACTGCAGAAACATTAACGACACTACCAATTGGAATTGTCGCGAAAGGATGGACATGACCAATATTAACATTCGCAATAATTGGAATTCCTTGTAACCCTTGTTTTGAAGCAATGATTTTCTTTAATGCATCATTGGTCATTTGGGAGTTTTGTTGAAAACGTCCGATTAAAATTGCTCTAATTTCATGTGCTCCTGGTTGATATAATAAAGATTGTAGTTGCCGATCAAAGATTCTAGCATGTGTCTCTTCATCATCCTCTATGAATAGAACTGCATTCTTCAACGAAGGCATCAATTCAGTTCCATGAAGAAGACTCATAGTCGCTAAATTTCCACCAATTAAAATCCCAGAAGCCTCTCCTTCTTGAAGAACCAAGTTCCCGTCATTTTTCATGTATGTACGTTGATCGATTTCTAAATACCATGGGTCATCAGACCAAGTTTCAGAAGGCTCAATTTCAAAAGGGGCATCATTAGTTACAGCTTCAAGAAAATACCGTAACGTATAGTCTAGACCGCCTTTCATTCCAAAGGTTGAAAAGTGTGGACCATAATAAGAAACAAGACCTGTTTTTTGGTACATCGCCAACTGAAGAGCCGTTATATCTCCGTGTCCACAGAAAATTTTAGGGTTTTGAGAGATTAAACGGTAATCAATGGAACGCAAAAGATGATTCGCATTATATCCCCCAAAAGCAGAAAAAATCCCTTTGACTTGTGGATCTCCAAAAGCTTCGTGCAAATCGATCAAACGTTCTTCTACAGATGAACTAAAAAATTCATCATGGACCTCTGTTGATTTGCCAAATGTCACAACAAACCCTAAATCATTTAGCCTCTTCAAGGCCAATTCTATTTGTTTCCCTTTCACAACAGCCATACTTGTCGAGGGTGCAATTACTCGAATTTCGTCACCTGGTGTTAATCTTTGTGCAAACATTTGAATTCCCCTCATTACCTACTATATTTGACTTTCTTAAAGAGCCTTATACTCCATGTTTTCTTGATACAAAGGCAGCCTGATGGAAACTGTCGTACCTTTCCCTTTGATACTATCTATCTGCATAGTTCCTTGATGACTTTCTACAATACTATGACATACCATTAGCCCTAAACCAGTACCTTTATCTTTTGTTGTAAAGAAAGGTTGACCAATTTTAGATAATAATTCTGTGGGAATCCCACACCCGCCATCAATGACTTTAATTTCCACTTCGCTACCGATTTGTTCAATAGAAATAATAATTTCTCCCCCATCTTGCATTGCTTCAATTGCATTTTTTAGGAGGTTAATAAATACTTGTTTTAACTTATTCTCCTCACCATGAATGATAAGACTTGGAAGACCCTGATTTTTAGAACATTGAATGGTAACTCCATATAAATTAGCTTGCGCTTCCATTAGCGTAATAATATTTTTTAAGATAACCCCAATATCAATTCTCTTAAAGTCAAGTTTTCTTGGTTTTGCTAATAATAGCAGCTCACTCACAATGGTATTAATTCTTTCAATTTCTGTAATCATAATTTCCATATAATCGTGATTAGAATCGATTTTATCCCCAAGCAGTTGCGTAAACCCTTTCAAACTTGTTAGTGGATTTCGAATTTCATGAGCAATTCCAGCAGCCAATTCTCCTACAACTGTTAACTTTTCGGTCTGATGCATAAATTCTCGGCTTTGCTTTAACTCAGTCATATCACGAACCAAAATATGTAAACAAGAAACACCTTGATAATCAAAGGGTATGCTTTTCACTTCTACATGAATTACTTCCCCAGTAAGACAAATTAATCGACATTCATACATATTTCGTCCGCTACGATTCAGTGTGAATATTTTTCTTACCTTTTTATGATCTTCTGGATGAATAAAATCAAATAAAGATTGTCTCTCAATTTGCTCTTTCGTTTGCGCCTTGAGAAGTTTGACACCCGTTTGATTCACAAAAAAGGGCTTCTCTTTATGTTTTTCGGTCAGAATGATTGCCTCAGGCGATTCCTCAACAAGCTTACGATACTTTTTTTCACTCTCCAGAAGTTTCTTATTCGCAACTAGTAATTCATTTGTTCTTTCCTTTACGAGCGCTTCAAGCATTTCTTCATTATCCCTTAACGCCTGGTTTGCTTGCTCTAATTCTTCTGTTCGCTTCGCAATCACCTTTGCTTGTTCTTCGATCTTTTTCTGATTTAAATACAAAGAGACAAATCCATTTACTTTCCAATTGAGAATATTGGGGTTGAACGGTTTAATAATAAAATCTATAGCACCAACTGAATACCCCTGCATGACATTTTCATCCGTTTGATTTAATGCGGTTACAAAAATGATTGGAACATCTCTTGTTTTTTCTCTTTGCCGAATCAATTTTGCTGTTTCGAAGCCACTCATTCCAGGCATTTGTACATCCATAATAATAACGGCAAACTCTTCGCGGAGCACCCACCTTAATGCTTCTTCACCTGAAAGGGCTTTGATAAGCTGATATTTAGGAGAAGTAAGAACAGCCTCTAAAGCTAATAAATTTTCCTCCCTGTCATCAACCAGTAATATCTTAACAATTTGATTATCCATTTCCATTCTGCCCTCCTTCCGTCCTTCGATAAATTTTTTCTTCACAATTAAAGTGATCATAATATTGTTCATGTTTCGGAAAGGATAAGCCTTCACGATTTCCTAAAGCCAAAAATCCTTCTGAACTTAAGCTATTAAGAAATAACTCATGGACCCTAGATTGAAGCTCATGATTAAAGTAAATTAGAACATTCCTACAAATTATTAGATGAAACTCATTAAACGACCCGTCCGTTACAAGATTATGCTGAGCGAATATGATATTCCGAGATAACTCTTCACGGAAAACAGCATAATTGTTGTTGACTGTATAATATTCTGAGAAATCATTTTTTCCACCTGCATGAACATAATTACATGTATATCCCTGCATCTTTTTCAAAGCAAAATAGCCTTGCTTAGCCTGCCTAATTACATGATGATTCATATCTGTTGCATAGATTCTTGTTTTATCGTAAAGACCTTCTTCTTTAAGAAGAATAGCCATCGAATAGGCTTCTTCTCCCGTAGAGCAACCAGCGTGCCAGATTCTAATATTGGGAAGGTCACGTAACAAGGGGAAAACCTCATTTCGAATCGCTTTGAAAAAGGATGGATCTCTAAACATTTCTGTTACATTAATAGAAAAATCTAGATATAATTTTTCCATCATAATAGGGTCGTGTAAAACCTTATCTAAAAGGGCAGTAATGGTTTTCAGTTTCTCTGTTTTAATCCGATGCCATATTCTACGTTGAATCGAGGAGAAAGAATATTTACGAAAATCAAATCCATAATGCTGATAAATCCCTTCTAGCAAAAGCTGTATTTCAAGTCTTTCTAGGTCATCATTTTGGTCGGACATTATATGGTCCTTTTCATTTATTAAGTTAACAATGACGAAAACCTCCAACCTATTTATATAGCCAAACCTTTAATAAAGAGAGAAGTTGTTCAAGATTGACAGGTTTACTAATATAGTCTGAAGCACCTGCCTTTAAACATTTTTCACGATCATCCTTCATTGCTTTTGCAGTTAGTGCAATAATTGGTAGTTCTTTGAAAGCTTCTAAAGTCCTAATTCGTCGCATTGCCTCGTATCCGTCCATTTCCGGCATCATAATATCCATTAGAACTAAATCGAGTTCTTTCTTTTCGGTTAAAATTTCCAAGGCCTCTTTCCCATTTTCAGCAAAGCTTACTTGAAGGCCAACTTCTTCCAGGGCAGTAGTTAGCGCAAAAACATTTCTCATGTCATCGTCCACTAACAGGATATGTTTTCCTGATAAGATGTCCCCCTTAATCAGACTAAGTCCTTCCTGTTGAATTAGATGACTAGAATCAGGACGTACAGGTTTTACCTTTTCTCTCTCTTCTTCAAGCGATACGGCAACTTCATTTAAATGAATAATAGGTCTTTCCGTTTCTGATTGGTTGAGTGGCACAAAGAATGAAAAAGTACTTCCTACCCCTTCTTTACTATCAACCGTGATAAAACCACCAATGAGGTCTGCGAGCCCCTTACTGATCGAAAGACCTAGCCCCGTCCCACCAAATTTACGGCTTGTGGTTCCATCTGCCTGCTGGAAAGCTTCAAAAATTAAATCTTGTTTATCTTGAGAAATTCCAATACCTGTATCCCGGACTGTAAATACGAGCAAGTTTTTATCTACATTATTATCTTGCTGTAATATCGATACGGCCAAATGAACAGATCCTTGTTGAGTGAATTTTAAAGCGTTTGAGAGTAAATTTTTTAGTACTTGATATATTTTCTGTTCGTCTGAATAAAGAATCGTTGGTACTTGTTCCTGAATCTCAACCATAAAAGAAATTCCTTTTTGATCTGCGACTGGGGTAAATTGGTTCTTAACAAAAGAAACAATCGCTCGTATATCTATTTCACCAATATCAAGTTGAGATTTTCCCGACTCAATTTTAGATAAATCTAAAATATCATTAATTAATTCTAGCAAATCCTTCCCAGAAGAGTAGATGGTATTCGCATAATTTGTTTGCTTTTCGGAAAGGTTTCCCTCTTTGTTTTCCAATAGAATTTGAGCTAAAATTAGGATGCTATTCAGTGGTGTTCTCAATTCATGGGACATGTTTGCTAGAAACTCAGATTTATATTGAGAGCTTAATAGCACTTGTCTCGTTTTTTCTTCTAATGCAGCTTTCGCTTCTTGTAGGTCATTGGATCTCTCCTCAGATTGACGATATTGTGCTTCAAGCTCCTCATTCATTGTTTTTAATTCTTCTTGTTGTAACTGCAGCTCTTCTGACTGATTCTGAAGTTCTTCATTTAGTGTCTTCGTTGCTTCTAACAATTGTTTGACCTGCATTTGCTTCTGGATTCGATTAATAATAATTCCCAACTGCTCTGTTGTTTGCTCTAATAAGCTTTCATGTGTTTGGGTAAACTCATATAAACTTCCAACTTCTAAAACTGCTAAAACTTCTCCTTCTAACTCTACTGGTAAAATCAGAAGATTTTTAGGGGATGCTTCCCCTATCCCTGAGGAAATCGAGATATAGTCATCGGGAAGCTGAGACAGTTTTTTCGCCTTACCATCTTGAAGACATTGTCCTGTTAGGTCCTCTCCCATCTCAATTGTTTCTTTAACCGTTGACGTAGCATAAGAAGCTAATTTACTTAAATAGAGCCGTCTTCCTTTTTCCTCCTTTAAATAAAGGACCCCGTAACCAGCTTGAATCGAAGGAATAATAGCTTGCAAGTAGGCTTTACCTAAACTCTTTAAATCATGTAAATCCTGAGATAAAATGGATAGTTCAGCTAGATGTGTCTTAATCATATGCTGTTCTTTCATACTCTCTTTATAAAGGGTTTCTGTTTTCTCGTGGGATTCTAACGCCGACGCCATTTGATTATAAGCCGTGGCAATTTCACCAATTTCATCTGGTTTTGTAACATTGATGCGTGGAAGTTCCTTTAGCCCATTCTCTACACTCTTCATTACTTCTTTAAGTCTTCCTAACCGATAGGTAATCGTATAAATCGACCAAAAGGACAGCGCAATTCCTAAAACAACCCCTGTCACAATTGAGATCATTCCTACATTGACTGCAGCCTTCATTCTCTGCTCGGTTTCTGAAATCACCTTGTCCATTTCAGTCTCTTGATTCTCGATTAATAAGGTAATAAAAGAGAGAATTGCATCACGGTCTTGCCGCACTAACCGAAGACCTTCGTCGATACTAGCTAACTCTGCCATATCCTCATTTATTTTATTGGTGTTTTCTTCAAACCTTTCAATTCTATACTTTAATTGCAATAATTCCTCTTTTTCAGTTGGTGTGGAACTCATATCAATCAGAGAATCAATATTGGAATTCACCTCAAAAAGGATTTCATTCATCGATTTTAGATTATTGTCCGTCTCTGATGTATAATCTCCTTCCAACTCGGCATGAACATAAAAGGTATCTTCCCTAACCTCATTTAATAATTTCACCTTTTGATACCGTTCCTTAACAAGTTCTTTAATTTCCTCTGTTTGTCTGCTTTGTACATTTATATTGACAATAATTAAAATAGTCATCATGAAAATAATAATCCCAAACCCTATGTACAACCTCGTGGCAAATTTCATTATTATCCCTCTAGTCATATTTTTAAATTTTTCAAGATTCTGATTTATATATAAGCTATTAAATTGTCGATGTCAATCGAATTTTCCCTCTTTTCTACCATTAAACCATATTTTTCCGTTAATAGGACCCCTTAAAATGAAATAAAGTATACTCGCTTATTCTAAGAGCGAATAAAGTTAATATCCTACTGTCTAATCGACAAAAAAAAATTGCCCGGTAATTCCGAGCAATTTCCAATCTATTACCAAGTACCGCAGCTGCATCCAATGATAATTAACAAGATAAATAATACGACCACGAGTACAAAAGTACCACATCCGCCATAACCTACTCCAGCTACAGGGCCGGCATAAGGGTAGCCACAATAGCCATAATCCGCAACCCCTGCTACAGGTGCGGTAACCGCAGGTGCAACATTGTCAAATTGATGATGAGTGTAATGCATGAACATCTCTCCTCACTGTTTTACTATATTTCTTACACTCTTACTCTATGCTGTGGGTACTTGACCTGTTTGTGCATCTGCCTATTTTATCTTTTAACCAAAAGTTGGTTCCCTATTTGTTATTAAAATGATTATCTGTATGAACAGAAATAAACATTTGGTGATGGCTATTTTGAAAAAATTGTTGTTAAATTCCTAAAGGAGAGTAAAACGCAAATTCGCCTTTCGTAAGGAAATTAAAGCCATAGTGTAGAGAAAGATGTATTTTCACAAAAAAAAGGCGAGTACGTAATGTACTCACCTTTAGATTAATTGAACGTGACTTCGAGGAGCGGCGTTGCGCCTTTTTCTACTTGACCTTCTGCTAATTTTTTTAAGGAAGCTGCTTGGTCTGTATTTGTAATAATTAATGGTGTTACAGTGCTCTTTGCTTTCGATTTAATGATATCAAGGTCAAAAGAAACGAGCTTGTCCCCAACTTTTACCTTGTCTCCTTCGCTAACAAACGTCTCGAAACCCTCACCGCTTAATGAAACAGTTTCTAAACCAATATGAATAAGAATTTCCGCACCGTTTTTTGCACGAATGCCAATGGCATGTTTTGTAGGGAAGACTTGAATAATTTCGCCATCTACAGGTGAAACGGCAATCCCTTCACTTGGGTCAATTGCTAATCCATCCCCCATCATTTTTTCAGCAAAAACTGGATCTGGAACGTTTTCAAGAGACAAAGCAGTCCCAGTAATTGGAGAAAATACTTGGATGGTTTTGATTACTTCTTTCTTTCCAAATAACTTTTTCAACATAGAACAATACATCCTTTCAATAACCTGAAATGTTCATTTTAAGATTCAATCTAAAGGTTGTCAACTAATACGCACTGACACCATATTGAATCGAAACATATTATGAAGGGAACCTCTATATGTGAAACTAAAAATATTGGAGCAATATAGTTCGTTTGAATAGATGTATTTTACTCTTTATCACCTTTACTTATTCACATCCTAGAAAATGCTTACTCTTAATTTCTGGCACAAGTCTGCTTGAATTCCATAATATATAAAGAGCAGTCACAACTAAGAAAAATCTAAAAGGAGAAGGATATGACCGTGAACCAAAGTCAGCATAATGCTTCGTACCAAGCGGCCATGTACCCAAATTTACCGATTCTCAATGAGTATCATAATCCAAGTCTCCCCTTATATTATGACCTGAATAAGATAAAAAACATAAATAGGAAGCCAAGCAGTAATTCCAAAGATGATAAACAGCCGGCAAATATTAGGATTTTTCACTCAAACCCCATTTGTCCATCATTATCAATCCAAGTTGATGGATTTCCATTTGCCACTCCCTTATCCTATCGAGAATATAATCATTACATGTGTATTCGTCCAGGAGAGCATACCATTGAGTTAGCTCCTACAGATCGAGAAATCTCTACTTATGTAAAAAAAGTACAATTGTTACCAGGTAAATTTTATACTTTAATTGTGACAGGAGATCAACAAAAACCACAAGTATTTGGCTTTGAAGATCACCCGCTTGTACCTAGCGGTGAAGCGAAACTACGTTTTATCCACCTCAATCAAAAAAACGAAACTTATGACATAGCTGTACAGAACAGAGATGTTATCTTTTCGAACTTATCTTATATGAACGCAACAACATATCTTGGTTTAAATCCAATGAAGTTGAATCTAGAAATTCGAAAAGCAGGTACAAACGAGGTTGTCAAAAAGCTTCCAGAGTTTAACTTATTTGCTAACGTCACATACACCGCGATGCTCTCTGATGATGAAATTGAGTTAGTTCGTGATTATTTTTAATGTTCCCCAGTACAAACTATATACTGGGGTTTTTTCTGTCTTAAACGCTCTTTTCTCGGGTTGAAAGCAAATCAACGGGTTGGAATTTCCAAGCATGTGCTAATTATGATATTTAACTATCAATCAGGGGGAGGGTGTTGATGTCTGAGAGGCAGATAATGAAGCAGACATTCTTTCTTATCCTTAATTAGTAACCTCTGAGAATTAAAATAATCGGAGGTTTTCCGGTTAGCTGTTGAACAGAGCTCGGTTCGGAAGATAAAATCGGAGAATTTCCTGTTAAGAAAAGCAAAATGGTTCATTTTCATGATTTTCGATTAAATAGGCAGAATCTTTCCGTCTATTCTTATCTATTTATCGTCCCAACTCCTCAATAAGAGGAATTTTTCCGCTTAGTTTAGCACCTAATTTCTGGCGATTCTTGAGGTTTGGAAATCGCTGAATCTGTGCTTATCTTAGGATAAAAAATGCTTGGAGCAAATCATATGTCTCCAAGCATTTCCTTTACTGCCTTACTTGCTAAATTGCTTTTATTCTAGTGCTAATTCCTATACGATAAATAATGTTAATTCGTATTTTGTACATCAAAGCATAACTCGGTACACAGTTTAACAACCCGCTTTTTAGTCAACTGGAATCAGTAAAGTAAAGGAAATATCATCCCGTTTTAAGTCAAAGGAAGTCGCTCTTACCTTTATATCACTTTTTAACTCCATTTCTTGTAAGGAGACATATACTTTTTTTTCATTCGGTTGAAAACGCACCCAATCTGGAAGGCTATAATTACTTTGGATTATTTTCATAACATTAGATACCGGTAAATTTAATGAACCGAGTGAAATCGATTTTTGATTTAGTACAAGATCACCATTTTCTAAAGCTTGCGGTTCAAAGGTTAACATCATTTCCAATTCTTGACCAAAAACCGGAAATGTCCCATACAATTCTACTTCATCTTTCACAATCACCTTATAATCAATTGGTCCTGTAAAACCTTCTGAGACTAAATAATGATTAATGACTCTTGTTAAGTCCGCTTTATTGGTTCGAACCAAAAATGATACTTGCTTCTCTCCTGATTCAGTTAGTGGCTGCCGCTCAACTGAATCTTCTGGGGAATGAACAGGTCTCATCACCATTATTAAGATTGAGACAAGAAAAAAAATTACAATCCCAAGTAAAACAAAAAAACTTATTTTCCACTTATTATCCATTTATCTACGCCTTTCTCTTTAAGCACTAATTACCTTTTACTTTAGTTTGTTAAGTGAATCGTCCTAAAAAGCTATAAAGCATTCTCGAAATCCCATCTTCTCGGATTACTTGTTCATTTTAACAATTTAAATCCATCAGATTCAAAAAAGATGACTTTAAGTGGTTTTCTTTCATCTTATCTTAATGATTCTCTATGCATTCAGTGTTTTTTCATTCTTATAACCTGAATGTTGACTCTATTATATCATCCCAAACTTATCTTTACACTCGCCCCTATTAGCTATTGAATGAAAAAAGCAGGAATACACGAAACTGTCTATAGCCAAAAACAAGCTCGCCATTTGGCGAGCTTTAAATGCTTCCTGATCCATTAAGAATAGAGAATTCCTATTGAATCGTTTTAATATCTGAAATGATTTCTTCAAATGGAATATCATTTAAACCAGAATATTGTTTTTGAATTTTACCGTCTTGATCAACAAGGTAAAAATACGTTTGATGAACGACTTGGTCACCTTCTTCTGGTTTAACGACTATGGTTTTGAAATTGTCCATCGCAAATGTTTCAATATCCTTTTGCCCATAACCCGTTAAGAAGTTCCAGTTTGAAAAGTCTACATGGAACTGCTCCCCATAAGCTTTAAGTACCTCTGGTGTATCCACCTCAGGATCAACAGTAAATGAAACAAACTCAACATTTTCAAGTCCTTCTTCTTTCACCATATCTTGGAGTTTTTTCATATTCGCTGTCATTGGTGGACAAACATCCGCACAGTTTGTAAAAATAAAATCTGCTACCCATACTTTTCCGTCTAAATCATTCAGTGAATATGTTTCGCCACTGTGATTAGTAAATTTGAATTCCTCTATCGGCCAGTCTAAAGCTCCTTCTAGTTTTTGACCACATGCCGATAACAGAAATAAAGCCATTATAATTGTAACTGTAAGCACTCGTTTCTTCATGCCTTCCCCCACCATCATTATTTTTAATAAGAGCAATTTCATTCTATCAGAGACCATTACCAAGGAACCATTTAAATCCAAAACAAAAGTTTAAAAGTTTTACCTAATTTACAGAAGACCTCAACCAAAATAATACATAAACCCTATTGCCCCTGGTCCTGTATGTGTACTCACAATTGGAGTGGTCTCTCCAATCTCAATATTCTTATATTGTGTAAGCTCAATGAGTTTCTCTTTTAGTTTAAGCGCAAGCTCATAACCGTCCGCATGGGCAATGCTAACGGCTTTAATCTCTTTACCTTCTGTATCTTCAACAAACTTATTTGCGAGAAATTTAACGACTTGATTATGGCTCCTAGCCTTAGAAACTGGCGTATATACGCCTCCTTCTAATGATGCAATAGGTTTAATGTTTAATAACGAACCAATCATCGCCCTTCCTTTTCCAATCCGTCCGCCCTTTACAAGATTTTCAAGCGTATTCACCACAACATATAATTGTGTTTGACTTTTGATTTCTTCCACTTTTGAAATGATTTCATCCATGGTCTTTCCTAGCAACGCCATTTTGGCAGCCTCCAGAACTTGATAGGAAAGGGCTCTTGAAATAAATCTAGAGTCCATCACCTTAACGTTTGCTTTCGTCATCCCAGCAGCGCTTTCCGCGGAGTTTACTGTCCCACTCATCCCACCTGTCATATGAATGGACAAAATATCATAGCCTTCTGCAGCATAGTAATCATATACTCTCAAAAACTCACCAGCTGGTGGCTGCGAACTTTTTGGTAACTCTTCTGACGCGCGCATTTTCTGCATAAATTCACTTGGGGTAATATCAACCCTGTCTAAATAATGCTCGTCATTAATGGAAATGGATAATGGAACGACATGTATCCCATATGTATCAATTTCAGCTTGACTTAAATCCACAGTAGAATCAGTAACAATCTTAATTTTAACCAAGGTTTAACACTTCCTAAAAGCTCAATTTTTTAGTCTCTTGATAATGTTGTGAAGCTAGAAATATAAAAATAAAGGTGCCTGTGATAGGCACCAAAAGGCTAAAATATCTCAAACTTAGAAACCTGTAAAATAATTCAGACCAGGAGTTTTCAAACAGTTTTAAATCTCAAAATGAGCAAAGCTTCTTGGCAATTCTCTCGTTCAATTTTAAAAAGTGCTAGTAACCATATCTTGCAGTTTAACAACAAATAGCTTTATTACATTCATTTAAAGATATTATACCTTAAAAATATTCAAATGTGTCGAATTATGCAATTTCGTACTACTTCCATATTTGATTCATTATGAATCCTTATCTTCCTTATCGTATTCCATCTGAGTTTCCCATTCCTTCTCCTTTTTCAACTTTCGCTTATAAACCACTTTCGAGAGATTAATACTAATCTCATAAAGGAATAGAAGTGGAATGGTTACGAGAAAATCAGACATCATATCTGGAGGTGAAATAACAACTGCGATCACAACAAGTACAAAGTAAGCATACTTTCGTACTTTTGATAATACATACGGATTAATAATACCCAAAGATGTTAAGAACATCACCACAACTGGCATTAAAAATAACACCCCAAATGGAATTGTCATTGTCATGATAAATCGGAAATATTTATCAGCAGTAAAGTTTGTCGCTACCATTTCACCACTAAGTTCAATCAGAAAATTTAATACGGTAGGGAAAATCACAAAATAACCAAAAAGTAACCCCACAATAAAGAGAATAAAAAGAGCTGGAATATAGGAGAGTGTCACTTTTCTTTCAATTGGTTTTAAGGCTGGTTTTACAAAAAGCCAAATTTGTGTAGCCAACACGGGAATCGTTCCTGCAACAGCTATGACTGTGGCAATCATAAAATAAATCCAAACAATATCACTTGGTCCCAAGACAACAAGCTTAACATCCAAGTCTCGAACAAAGAATTGATAGATTTCCTCCACAAAGAGAAATCCTACAACGAAAAAGACTAAAAACGCAAAAACCGTAATAATTAACCTTTTTCTTAATTCATCCAGGTGGTCTACTACATTTAATTCTTTATCTTCCATAAGTCTCCCCTGCCAAACTATATGCTATTTAGAAAAGCTACAGCACACCTTATGCGCTGTAGCTTTTAGATTCTCAATAATCATCTCGATCAATAACTAATTGATTTAGCTTATTTTAGTGCTTTTTGGACTTCTTTTTTTTCTTCTTCAAAATCATCCATGACATCACTTGTTAACTCACGAGTAGATTTTTTAAATTCACGAAGCGTTTGACCAAAAGCACGCCCGATTTCTGGAAGTTTTTTGGGACCAAAAATAATTAAGGCCAAAACAAGGATTAGGATTAATCCGGGTACACCGATGTTCGACAACATTGATCAACATCCCCTTTCATATTGGAAATCTACCATAATTATAGTGTATTTGTTATTACGATGCGAGTTTTTGAAGAAATGTTCATAAGACTTTCACATAAAATTAATAAGTGCCGAAAGTGTAACATTTCTAACTGATTCCATTTGTCATTTTATCTCTATTATTGTTATTAAACAAGTAAATTAAATAATTGATTATCTTTATTTAACTCAAGGTATGAAAAGCCCTTACGATTCAGGCTTTCTTTCAAACGAGGATATTCATTTTTATCTTTCAATTCAATACCCACTAAAGCTGGTCCACTTTCTTTATTATGCTTTTTCGTATATTCAAATCTTGTAATGTCATCCTGTGGACCAAGAACATCATCAAGGAATTCCCTTAGTGCTCCCGCTCGTTGTGGGAAATCAACGATAAAATAATGGAGGAGACCTTCGAATAGAAGCGAACGTTCCTTAATTTCCTGCATTCGGCTAATATCATTATTGCCTCCACTAATCACACAAACAACCGTTTTCCCTTTGATTTCATCTTTTATATAATCTAATGCCGCAAACGGTAATGCCCCTGCAGGTTCAGCGACAATTGCATGTTCGTTATACAGCTGAAGAATCGACGTACAAACCTTTCCTTCTGGAACAACCACAATATCGTCAAGCAACTCTTTACAAATTTCATATGTTTTCGAGCCTACACATTTAACAGCCGCTCCATCAACAAAGGTATCAATATTATTTAGAGGGAAAACCGCCTCATTGGCAATAGAAGCCTTCATTGATGCGGCTCCCTCCGGTTCAACTCCAATCACTTTAGTCCCCGGAGAAACACTTTTTATGTAAGTGCCTACACCTGACATTAAGCCGCCTCCGCCAATACTACCAAGGATGAAGTCAATCGGTTCCTCACAATCATTTACTACCTCAACCGCAACCGTCCCTTGACCAGCGATTACTTGTTCATCATCAAAAGGATGAATAAACGTACGCTCTTCTTTCTCTGCACATTTTACCGCTTCATTGTAAGCATCATCAAAAGAATCTCCAGCAAGGATTATTTCGATATATTCACGTCCGAACATTTCAATTTGTTTTACTTTCTGTTGCGGAGTTGTAGCAGGTACAAAAATTTTCCCTTGCACTCCTAGCTGTCTACAAGCAAATGCTACTCCTTGAGCATGGTTGCCGGCACTGGCACATACAACTCCATTTTCAAGATTGTCACCTAATAGTTTCATTGAGTAATAGGCGCCTCGAAGCTTAAATGAGCGAACATGCTGTAAGTCCTCTCTTTTTAAATAAACCGTACACCCATATTTTTCAGAAAGCCGTTCATTTTTCTGTAGTGGTGTATGGGCTACAATTTCTTTTAGATGCCTATAAGCAATCAAGATATCCTCAACTTGCACAATTTTTTTTGTCACTGTTTTTTGTTCCATACAGCACCCTCGCTTTTTATAAAATAATTAATTGGTACATTATATCATGAAAAATCATTAATTGAAGAAAATTTTAAAATATTTTCACTTCCGAAAAAAAGAGATCCCCTAGCACAACAAATGTGCTAGGGGATTCTGATAATTGATATAGGAATGATTTTCTGTACTATTTCTTTTATTTAATTAAGCTACTTTTTTAGAGGTTTGACATGTTTGTATAATTCCTTTAACATCCTGTGCTACTCTACTTAAATCCTTCTCTTTATATTCGTCGTAAGAAATTGGGTTACATATGGTTAGAGTAATAGTAGCCGGCTTAATCAGTCGATTATTCTTCTCAAACACATCTGCAGTCCCTTGAATAGAGATCGGGACAATAGCCACTTTTGCTTCTTTAGCTAATCTAAAACTACCGGATTTAAAATCTCCAATCGGCCCACCTTTACTACGAGTCCCCTCTGGGAATATTAGAATGGAATGTCCCTGTTTTAAATGGCTAATCCCTTCCCTAATTGAGCGAACAGATTGACGTCGGTCTCTACGGTCTAAAAACACGCAATTCATTATTTCCATCCACTTCGATAAAATTGGAACCTTTTTCACTTCGACTTTCGAGATAAAGCCAAAGGGTTTTTTGATAAAGCCTAGGAGTAAAGGGATATCAAAATCTCCCTCGTGATTACTTACTAATAAAACAGGGCCGTTAGGTAAATGATTCTCCCCTAAAACGTTAATTTTAGAACCCGTCATTTTCATAATTTGTTTAGACCATTTTTGAGGTGTAATATGGATTAGGAAGTCACGGTCCCTAACAGACATCTCCTCAGGCAGCGCCTGCATTTTTTTTAACTTAGGTATACTGTATACCAAGTATGCACTCATATAAAAGAAAACGAACAACAACCGAAGCATTTGATTCCTCCTTCATTTTTTGCCAAATCCCATTATACCTAATAAACAACTTATTGCGCGAATTGTCATTATTTTTATTTTCCACACGCTACTTCAAATTAGGAGGGTTTAATCAAGGGTTCGAGATAAAGAAAAAAGACAGCACAGTGGCTGCCTCATTGTTTTCGTTTATAAAGTAAGAATTCATAGTCATACGGATTTTTCTCATCTTTAATACCCATTTGGCGTGAATCCAATTCCCATTCATCCATATGGAAGACAGGAAAGTAAGTATCTCCTTCAAATTGGTGATGAATTATTGTCAAGTACAGACGATCTGCATGTTGAATTACTTCTTTAAAAATTTCCGCTCCACCAATTACAAAGACCTCTTCATCCTTATTTAATGTGAATGCTATCAATTCATCAATGGAGTGAAAAACCGTGCATCCTTCACATTTAAATTGTCTATCTCGTGTAATAATGATGTTTTCACGCCCAGGAAGAGGTTTGCCGATTGACTCATATGTTTTCCGTCCCATAACAATCGGATGTCCCATGGTAACTCTTTTAAAAAACTTTAAATCCTCAGGTAGATGCCACGGGAGTTTATTGTAACTTCCGATAACCCGTTTTTCATCCATTGCCCAAATTAGCGATATCATACACTCACGACTCCTTTGATATGTGGATGTGGGTCATAATCTTCCAATGTGAAATCCTCAAAGCGAAAACTGAAAATGTCTTTAACTTCAGGATTCAATTTCATTTTCGGCAAAGCTCGCGGATTTCTAGTTAATTGTAGTTCTACCTGTTCCAAATGATTTGTGTAGATATGTGCATCTCCAAGCGTATGAATAAATTCACCAGGCTCCAAATCGCATACTTGTGCAATCATCATTGTCAACAATGCATAGGAAGCAATATTAAAAGGTACACCTAAGAAAATGTCTGCAGATCTTTGATAGAGCTGACATGAAAGTTTCCCATCGGCTACATAAAATTGAAACAAACAGTGACATGGCGGGAGTGCCATATTATCGACGTCCGCGACATTCCACGCATTGACAATCAACCTTCTAGAATCCGGGTTATTTTTTATTTGGTGAATTAAATTGGAGATTTGATCAATACTTCTTCCATCCGGTGTCGGCCAAGATCTCCATTGATGGCCATATACAGGACCCAATTCTCCATTTTCATCCGCCCATTCATTCCAAATTCGCACACCATTATCTTGTAGGTATTTGACATTTGTATCACCATTTAGGAACCAGAGCAATTCATGAATAATACTTTTCAGATGAAGTTTTTTGGTTGTGACAACTGGAAATCCTTCTTTTAAATTAAACCTCATCTGATATCCAAATGTACTAATGGTTCCGGTACCGGTACGATCTTCCTTTTTTGTCCCATTTTCTAAAACATGTTTGCATAAATCTAAATACTGTTTCATCAAATCACCCACCTTAATTACATCTACTATATTGTAGAATACAAAGTCCGGCAAATCCAGCCAAAAAATGACGGCAAACAATTGCTTACCGCCAAACTCACTTTAATTTATGAATATATCCATACGTCTGAGGCGCGATCTCTCTTAGTAATTGCTGATATTCTCCACCAAGATAATACATTGCAAACGTTTCAGCAAAATATTCCTCGGGAAAATTCAAAAAGTAATCCCTACCTGGAAATAATAATTTGGATTCAATTTTCCAAATACCAAGAAACTCCGGGTCTTCACGTATTAATTTGTACACATGTCGATCCAAGGAATGGGCAAGTTCATGTAATTCAAGATTTACCGAACCATGACCTGATCCGCGATCACTGCTTCCGATTTTCACCAATACCATTTTTGATCCACCGACACCTGGGACCTCATCCCATGTTTTCCCTAAGTTATACCCCCTTGGAGTGATCCCACTCAAATTCCGGGCGGACGGATTATCTGTTAGTTTCCCATTAAATAATGAGACATAAATCCGTTCCTCAATAACCTTCCTCAAAATAGATTCTGGAAGTGCATCGAAACGGGATAAGATAGCAGCCACTTCATGATGGTCAAATGATTCTTCAGGTAATAGTATAATTTCTCCGAGCAAATCAATATGATTGATCTCCAAATAATCATATAACAAAGATTGTTTAGGAAGATTTTTTAACGGTAATCCATTAATATTTGCATGTAAGCTACTTGGGAGTATTAATGCAAAGACAGTAATTAGGAGAATATGACTCAGTCTACGCATCATATCGCCCCCCTTAAATTCTCGTTGTTATTAAACTATTAAAATTATAACATATCCTTTTCATACATCGGTGTCCGACAGAAAACTTACAGAATAAGGAAGGCTTCCGAATTCCTCACCAAATCCCCTTCTGTTGCATATAGTTCAGTACACAGAAAAGTAGGTGAAACAAACAATGACACAAAATCATTTAAAACAACGGAACGCTACTGCAGAAGATTTAAACTTGTTACAACAGGTAACAACCTCAGGTTATTTCATTCTTTTAGATGTAATTATCTATCTCATTTTCTTTGTGTTCATGGTCATTTACATTCCAGCAAGTATTTATGTACCTATAACCATTCTATTTCACCTCTATCTCATCATTTCACTCACTCTACACATGCAGATAAAGAGAACTCAGTAGCTTGAAAGAAGAATCGCGTAAATGTGTTTAAGCCGATTTTTTACTTTTATATTCGGGAATTACAAAACGAATTGAGGACTCGGCTCCTACTATCCATTAACAAAAAAAAGAGAGCAATGTATGCTCTCTTCACTACCCTCAACTCTTCCATTTAGGAGGGGTATTTTTATCCCAATAAATCAACCCTAACTCATAATGCTTTTGAAACTGATCATGATGGGTATGATAATGAAAGTTAAACCAATAACCTTCAAGTGGTGGGTGGTCTCTTCTTACGTGGAAACGAATAATATCTTTGTTCTCCGCATTTATAATATGAAAAATCTTTTCAGCAACACCGCCACTGGGTACTTCTGTTATTTCAAGAGTTTCTAAATCTTCTCGTGGAAATTGCTCTGCTACTGATGCAATTGCAATCTCCATATTCGGAAGAATAAGTTGACGAAATTCATCTTCAATGACGGGACCTATCCGGTTTCCAAATTTTTCTAGAGACTTTTGTTCCGCTTCCCTCACCATTCGCTGAACAAAGAGACTTCGTGACTCTTCCTCTGATTGGCTTTGAAATACTTCTTCTTCAACTGTTACATTTTCATACGTATCAGATTGATGGTTCGTCTTTGGTTCAAGTGATAATAGTTCCGATGCCTGAGCTGGCGATACCAAACCAAATGTTATGATCGAAATTAATACTACAAGCGAATTCCGTAACCATAGTGGCATAAACTTGCCCCCTTCTGTTAGCCAATAGAAATTATGGAATATCTATTATTTTCTAAAATCAATAGTTTATAAATTTATTATACAGCATTTTTTTCTTTAGGTAATAGATAACCTGGTTTTAGTGAAGAAAATCTCTCTTTTAAGTATAACTCATCATTGTTGGTACATAATTTTAAGAAATAGTAAAGGGGGATTTTATCATGACTTGGGCAGTTACAATTATCGGCTTAGGTATGCTTGCGTATTTTGTTTATTTAACCGCTACAGATTAATGACCTAAAAAACCTGAAAAGAAATTTTTCAGGTTTTTTCAATGACACCAAAATGAAATTTACTTGTTTTCCTTCTAATAATTGAAAAAGGAAATTGGTAGAATCTTTTGCTTCTAAAGTGATCTTTTAAAACTATTCGTTTACTTGCTACCCGGAGAGCCTCCTTAATCAGCTCTTCTGAGAGACTTTCTTGCAAGGCAAATTTAGATAATCCTTTTATTCCATCAGATTCAACGATGGTCTCTTCAAACATTGGATCAAAATAAACACAGTCGAAACTATTATTAGGTTGTTGCTTAAGTACATTTAGTGCATGATTATGAATGACATCGATTCTCCTCATGGCACGATTTATATCATCTACCTCTGAATCCCATCTTTGTAACCCTTCTTTTACTAAATAAGCAAGAAATGGGTTTCCCTCTACCCCAATAACACTACCAGTTGAGCCGACAATGTAACTAGCGACAATACTATCAGAAGCTAACCCAAGGGTACAATCTAATAGCTTCATTCCTGACTCCAACCGGGCAGCATCTATAAAAGGATCGCACTCACCTTTTTGCAATCGCTTAATCCGAAACATTGAGGAGTTTGGATGGAAGAAAAAAGGATTCCCTTGTTCTCCGAAAGGATAGAGTTCTAAACGGTTTTTCCCAACTACAATACAATCGTTCTTCCATTCATTCATAATCATGAGCACGGATTTTTTATTCCTTGGAACATACCGAGCGTTAAACTTGTGAGCTAATTCCTGTGCTCTTGCAATCATCTTTTCATCTGTACGACCAGCTGTTGTAATCAACATAATTAACACCTGCATTTAAAAGTTAAATAAGATTCTATTAGAAAAAGCAAAGGATGTATCGCATCCTTTGCTTAACATTCAACTTCTTAACAATTTGTCTCAAAAGCAGTTTGAAGGTTTTCCATTACTTCTTCCATTGATTTCCCTTCAATCTCATCCCGTGGAATAAAATGAACCACTTCTTTTCCTTTTAACAAAGCCATCGAAGGAGAAGAAGGTTCAATTCCTGTGAAATACTCGCGCATTTTTGCTGTTGCATCTTTTTCCTGTCCAGCAAAAACAGTAACCAAATGATCTGGTTTTTTTTCTGAACGCAGCAGTGCCTGCGTTGCAGCAGGTCTAGCCAATCCAGCCGCACATCCACACACAGAGTTCACGACTACTAAAGTTGTACCTGTTGCATTTTCTACATAACCCTCAACTTCTTCAGGTGTTAATAATTCTTTAAAGCCTGCTTGAACTAGTTCCTCACGCATTGGCTTGACTATTTGTCTCATATATTCTTCATAGGCCATTGACATATTCATCACTCCAATTTTTAGTTGCAGTGTTAGCATACTATCTTTTTCCAAGTAATGCAATCAAGATGAAATGATCCTCTATTCACCATTGGTGTTTTATTTTTTCTTTATCTATTGAGAGAACACTGCTAAATGTTTGATTAATCTTTAGATAACTATCAATCACCGTATTGCCACATATTACAACATTTTCACATACGACATTTTCATGAATAACAGTATTTGGTAGTACAACTGAATTCTTAATAACCGAACCCTTCCCTATGGTGCATCCATATGAAATAACGGATTTATGAATATCACCATAAATTTCACATCCCTCGCCAATTATTGATTGGCTAATATTAGCGGTTTCGTCGTTATAACTTGGTGGTAAAGAATATTCAGTTGTGTAGATTGGCCAATGTTTTTGTCGCAGAATTGGATTTGTTTTTGCAGATAATAAGTCCATATTCGCTTCCCAATAACTTTCAACTGTACCAATATCTTTCCAGTAATCATGAAATTCATAAGCAAACATTCGGTGTCGGGACTCGAGCATTTGAGGGATTATATCCTTACCAAAGTCATGGAAGGTTTCTTTTTTATTCTGGAATTGCAAAATTTTATTTTTCAATGCTTGCCAATTGAAAAGATAGATCCCCATCGATACGAGATTTGTTTGAGGAGAGTTAGGTTTTTCTTCAAATTTGAGGATTCGTTTTGTTTTAGAATTTATCTGAATGGTTCCAAAGCGTGAAGCATCCTTCCAAGGGACAGAAGTCACAGCAACCGTAACCTCCGCAGCCTTTTGTTTATGGAAATGAATTAATTTTGAGTAGTCCATTTTGTAGATTTGATCAGCTGAAAGCACTAAAACAAATTCGGGATCATATGACTCAATGAATTGATGATTTTGGGCAACCGCATGAGCAGTCCCTTCATACCAGCGATCCATATCATCACATTGAAATGGGGGGAGAAAAGTGATTTCAGATTCTCTACGGTCCAACTCCCAAGTGCCCCCATTACTAATATAATTTTGGAGTGTATGAGGTTGATATTGTAGCAGAATTCCTACTGTACTCATTCCTGAATTCCGGCAATTACTTAAGACAAAATCAATGATTCGGTACTTCCCGCCAAAAGGAACTGCAGGTTTTGCCATTGATTCTGTTAGTTTTTTTAATCTTGTTCCTTTTCCACCAGCTAATAAAAGCGTAAGAACTTCTCTTTTCGCCATAAAATTCTCCTTTAACAAGCGGTAATCGCCTATTTATTTGACTTCTTTTTACGGAGATGGTTCCTTACTTGGTATTATTTTCAATTTAACAAACTTCTAATAGGTTTTAAACCCACTTCCATCGATTCTTTCTCTAGTATTCTGACATTATTTTAAAGGATTTGCTGTTTTCTAACATAGGCTTTCTTAAATTATCCTAATTTTGTCGAAGTCAAAAAGCTAGTGGGCAACGAAAACTGCGAAATGTATTGGTTTTGCCTAGCAAAAAGCCTGCTTCTCGAAAGAAACAGGCTTAAAGTTTATTGATTTTTCCTAGCCTCAGTCATTTGCTTCCAAACTGAACCTTTTGCTTCTTCCCCATGTTCAATTCGGGCAATAGCAAGTTTAACCTGGAGGCTAACTTCAAATTCAGGATCATTTTCTGCTTCTTTTAGAGCAAGAAGTGCTCGTTCATCTCCTACTTCATATAAGAACATCGCAGCACGCCAACGGACAAGTTTACTGCTATCCTCTAAAGCTTCCATCATCGCTTCCATTGCTTCTGGGAACCCAAGATCTGATAGACAATCCCCCGCAGTTCTCCTTACGGTTACGCTTTTATCTTTTAATGCTTTATAGAGATAAGGAAGAACAGCTTCATCCTCAATCATCCCTAAGTAAACAGTTGAAAGTCTACGAATCGATGCTTTTTCATCTTCCAATGCCTTTTCAAGTAAAGATAAATCCTCTACAGTTGGGTCTGGCATTTGCTCTAATAATTGGTAGCGTACACGCCAATCGGGATGATTAAACTCCTCTAAAGAGATACGTATACGTTCTTTGGCTATTGCATAATGTTCAGGATTTTTTGCTTGCTCCACTAGAGCTTTCAGTCTCTCTGGAGGATAAGCTGCCATTAACTCTTCTTTCATTTCCGAGCCAATTTCATCCCACTCACCATAACGTACACCATAATCCTTCCACCGACGTACCATGACAAGATTATCGTCAGGCCCCTGAACTTCAAGTGCTGCGTTAGCAAACGTTTCAGGCAGAGCATAACGTTTTTCTTCTGTGCCATCTGTTAATTTAATTTGAACAGGAACCCCTTTATACATATGGACTTGGACCTTAATTTCACCAAAGTGTTCATCAATTTCATGGTTATGGCCGCTTTCGTTCGATTGCTCTTGGCCAAATGCTTTACGAACTTCGGGTAAAATCACTTTCCAGTCAAAGCGAGCATTCCGTTCGACTGCTAAAAAGTCCGCTACATGATACACTCCTTTTACCCCTTCAATCTCAAGAATCTTTTGAACAACTTCAGGTGCACCTTCTTGCTTATCTTTTTTATAGTTATTGCTTTTTCCCATTGGAAGTTCTTCGTCGAGATTAACCTTCATAGTATTTGGGCTTGGAGTTGGTTCGATTGATACAATTTTCATATTCCCACTCCTACATGTTTTTTAGATAATGTGAAACTTCATACGATGGGGTTTTATTCATTCCCCACTGAATGTTAGTCGCGCATAGCCTGATTAATTCTTCTAATCGGGCTTTTGACTTTTTTAGTTAATGCGGGATAAAACCTATTTTAACACAAGCATATAGGATGTTCATGGACTCTGCCTAGTAAGGCCGCCATCTATAATCAGTCAACTAACTCCGATAAATAACTCCATCTTTCAATTAATGATTCAAGCTGTTCATTTAGCTCAACCTCTTCAGTCATTAATCTTTGACCTTTTTCAAAGTCACTTCCGATTTGAGCCATTTCTTTTGTTATTTCTTCTAGTCGAGTTTCTGTTGCACTAATTTTCCCTTCAATTTCTTCCCATTCTCTCTTTTCCATATAGGATAGTTTCTTTTTCTTTGGTTTTTCTTTTGACTCGGTCGGTTGCTTTTTCGCTTCCTGAGTCGGTGCCATCTCCCTTTGGGATTGCTTTTCTAAGTAATCCGTGTAATTACCAAAATACAAGGATAACTCTCCGTTTCCTTCAAGCACTAATAAAGTATCAACCACTTTATCAAGGAAATAACGGTCATGTGAAACAGTAATGACCACACCAGGAAAATCTTCAAGGTAATCTTCCAGTATTGTTAACGTTTGGGTATCAAGGTCGTTTGTCGGCTCGTCTAATAATAGAACGTTTGGTTCTTCCATCAAAAGCTTCAATAGATATAAGCGGCGTTTTTCCCCCCCAGATAGTTTTCGAATCAGGGTGCCGTGTGTGTATGGTGGGAACAAGAAACGTTCAAGCATTTGTGCAGCAGAAATCGTTTTCCCATCGGAAGTATGGACAATCTCAGCTGTTTCTTTCAAATACTCAATCATCCGTTTATTTTCATCTAGGTCCTCATTTTCCTGTGTATAATAGGCAATTTTCACCGTCTGGCCAGTCACCAATTCTCCCGAGTCAAGCGGAATCCTTCCTGCAAGAATATTTAGTAATGTGGATTTCCCTGTCCCGTTCCTTCCAATAATTCCTAAGCGATCTTTGGGTTTGATAAGCAAATCTAAATTATCTAGTATCTTTCGATCCGGAAAAGATTTCGAAGCAGACTTCAGCTCTAATACTTGCTTACCCAACCGACTCCCACTTAACGATATATCCAGTTTGTCCGTTGTCTTTCCCGACGAAACTTGTGTCTCCAATGTTTCGAATCGTTGAATCCTCGCTTTTTGTTTTGTCGTTCTTGCTTTTGCTCCACGACGGATCCATTCTAGTTCATTGCGAAACAGATTTTTTTTCTTCTCTAGGGTGGCCGCATCATTTTCTTCGCGAATTGCTTTCGCTTCCAAAAAACTAGCGTAGTTCCCCTTATAGCTATAAAGAGATCCCCCATCCAACTCAAAGATGCGATTGGTTACTCGATCAAGGAAATACCGATCATGTGTTACAATTAATAAAGCTCCAAGATAACGACTTAAATATTCTTCAAGCCATTTAACAGTTTCATAATCCAAATGGTTGGTGGGTTCATCAAGAATAAGCAAATCAGGTGCTTCAATTAAAACTTGAGCAAGCGCTACCCGTTTCTTTTGTCCACCAGATAGTTCCGATGTTTTTTTATCAAAATCGGTTATGCCAAGTTTCGTTAGGATGGTTTTTGCTGCCGTATTGGCATCCCATGCATCTGCCCGATCCATATGTTGTTGTATGTTCATTAACTCTTCCTGAACAGACACATTATTAGGGTCCTTTTCTAATTTTATCATGATGGACTCATAGTCTTTCATCAATTTTAAGATTGGAGCATCTCCATAAAAAACCTGTTCTAATATACTAAAATCGGGGTTTAAGTCTGGCTGTTGAGCCAGGTAACTAATCTGATAATCTTTAGGACAAGTTAACTCCCCCTTATCCGCTTGGTCGATACCTGCAACAATTTTTAGTAAAGAAGATTTCCCTGTTCCATTCACTCCTATTAGACCCACACGGTCACGTTCACCAATTGTAAAGTCAATATCTTGAAACAACACTTTTTCACCATAAGACTTCGTTACTTGTTCAATCGAGATCATTTTCAAACTTGACCATTCCATTCCTTGTAAAATTGATTTAAAAACTCTTCCATGTACTCGTGCCGTTTGGTCGCAATTTGGCGAGCAGACGCAGTATTCATTAAGTCTTTTAACTTTAGTAATTTTTCGTAAAAATGATGAATTGAGGAACTTTTTCCATTTCGATATTCTTCCGTTGTCATCTCTGTACGGACAGAAATTTCTGGATCAAAAAGGGGTTGCGCTTTTTTTCCACCAAAAGCAAAAGTTCGGGCAATTCCGATTGCACCAATCGCGTCTAAACGATCAGCGTCTTGAACAATTTCCGCTTCGATTGTTCGTAAATTTGTTTCTCTCCCCCCCTTAAAAGATACCGATTCAATGCAATCTTTTATATGTTGGACTTTGGTACTGGAAAGTTCCAAGGTATCTATGTATGTGTCTAACTTCCTCCAACCTGCTTCTTCCGTAATATTTAATTTTTCATCTGGGATATCATGAAGCAAAGCGGCCATTTCAATGACAAACACATCACCAATCCCTTCTTGCTTCTGAATCAACAGGGCATTTTTCCTTACTCTATCAATATGGTACCAGTCATGACCCGTACCTTCGTTTTTTAGCATTTCTCGAACATACGCTTCTGTCTTTTTTATGAGATCCTGCATCGGTACACCTCTACTTCTACTAGTGTTATTTTAACACGTTTCAAATGCTATACAGCCATTCGCTTTTTAGCCAAAAAAAAGCGCCACATCAAATGGCACCTACTGCAATTCATTATACCAACTTATCCCGATTGTGTCTTCCCCCGCATGTACTCCGATGACGGCTCCTAATGGATAACAGCTAAACTGAATTTCTGTAAACTCCGCTTCCAATTCTCGTTTCCATTCATTGGCAGTTTGTGGATACAATCCGTATAACAGCCAAACTTCCGTAATTTTATTTCGTTTATATGCCTCTCTCAAATGAGAAAAAATTTTCTCTTTCGCCTTTTTCTCACTCCTGGCTTTTTCTGTAACTTCAAGAGCTCCATCTTGAATCGAAATAATTGGTTTAACTTTCAATAAACTTCCCAAATAAAATTTAGCACTCGACATCCGCCCACTTCGATGCAATTGCTCAAGGCTTCCAATCAAAACATATGTTTCATTCCGGTCTCGGATTTCTTCTAATTTCTGTTTTATTTCCTGAACAGATGCCCCTTCTCTAGCAAGTGTCATCCCTTTTTTTATTAAAGCTGTTTGCGGGTAGGTTAGAATTTTTGAGTTAATATTCGTTACAGGCTTTTCAAGCAATTTGGATGCCTGTTCACTTGAGTCCAAAGTCCCACTAAGCTTTTGAGAAAGTAAAATAGCAATGATCTCATCATACTCCTCCGCAAGCTTTTCATATAATTCTTTAAACGCTCCGATGGCAGGTTGTGAAGTTTTTGGAGGTTCTGATAATACCTTCAGTTTTGCGTATAATTCTTCAGCTGTTAAATCTACCCCTTCTGTATACACTTCCCCATCTAAAATAACGGATAACGGAACAATGTATAAATCCGGATGATTTTGAAGCTCTTCATCCAATACGGCTGTACCATCTGTAACCCATGCTATTTTCCTCATGATACTTCCCCCTTCCCTTATGTATAATCATATGCTTTATTTCGTTATAAGAGGTGTTAATTCCTGTAAAGAAAGAACGATATAATTCAACATTTCCACAAGATCATCTACTTGGTCTTCAAAGACCAGGCGGTTGAACTGAATTGAAACTCGATTATTGATTTGTGGATCTGTTTTCAGAGGGTTTACCTGAATCACTTGCTCAATCGACCTTTCAACACCCCAAATTTCTTCCAGTTTCGTCTCTATATCTTTGTATATTTTTTCATCATGACGATGCCTTAACACGAAGTCGACTGAAACGATACATCCTGAGAGATTCTGCTGTTGATTATGTTCAAGCAATTCTGCCGCAAGATTTTCTAAATCTGCTTTAAGCTGCAGCTCAGCATAAATTGAATTTCTTTGTTCATTCTTCATTCGAAAAGACATGCGAAAGTCTCTAGACATATTCGCTAAATTGACTAAATCTTTTCTGTCAATGACTAATACTTCCCCTTCAAGGTCTCGATCGTAAATAGCGCCTTCTACAATTACTTTAAGGTTATCAAAAGCTGTTGGATCAAACATTTCTTTATCACCTATTCTTATTAGATATGGCCATTGTACCACTACTAGAATTCAAGTGAAAAAAACAATTTTCCAAAAAATAAGGATTCTTAAATTGCTAGAAAGTGTAAGTACCTTTATAATTAATCGTACGAATGTTTTGATTAAGGGGGGTTTGAATTGCCAATTACTATTCCCAAGCGCCTTCCAGCACGGGAGATTCTTGAAGAAGAAAATATTTTTATTATGGATGAAGATAGGGCAAGTACTCAGGATATACGACCATTAAATATTTTAATTTTAAATTTAATGCCAGAAAAAGAGAAAGCAGAAGCACAGTTTTTACGTTTACTTGGCAATACGCCGCTCCAAGTTAATATTACCTTTTTAAAAACAGCTACTTATGAATCTAAAAACACTAGCCGATATCATCTGGAACAGTTTTATACAACCTTTGAAAAAATTAGGCACAAAAAGTTTGATGGTATGATTGTTACTGGGGCACCGGTGGAATTAATTCCTTTCCATGAAGTTAGTTATTGGAATGAATTAGAAACTATCTTTGATTGGACGAAAACAAATGTTACCTCTACCCTTCATATTTGTTGGGGAGCACAAGCTGCTCTTTATTACCACTATGGGATCGATAAATATGAGTTACCAGAGAAATGTTCCGGAATCTATGCCCATCAAATTTTTGATAACAAAGAAAAGTTGCTGCGCGGCTTTGATGATGTCTTTTTCGCACCACATTCACGCCATACAGACAACTCGGAAAATGCGATACTTCAATCACCTGAACTAAGATTACTCGCTTCTTCTAAAGAAGCAGGTCCATTTATTGTTCAATCTTTAGACCGGAAACATATCATGGTAACCGGCCACTTAGAATACGAGACCGATACTTTAGCCGAAGAATATATTCGAGATTTGGAAAGAGGGCTCACTGTCCCAATTCCTTCCCATTACTTTCCTGATGATAACCCAGCACAAAAACCGGTTAACACTTGGCGTTCCCATGCACATTTATTCTTCTCGAACTGGTTGAACTACTATGTTTACCAAGAAACTCCATTTGAGTGGAAATGAAAGAGCCAAAAGAGCATTCTCTTATAGAGACTGCTCTTTTCAGACTGTAGACAATTTCGATGGAATTCGGAATGACTACAGTCTTTTTTAGGCTCGTTTCTCAACCATTATTACTTTTTAAAGAAAATATAGAATGATTTAACTATGGTTCCATTCCAGGTACTTCACTTTCTACAGGCGGTGTGCCCCACGAATCTTCCTGTCTACCATCCAATAATTACCAAGGTTTAACTATAGTATTCACATAAATTAGTTAGAGTATGGGCAGTTCAAGAACGACACCAATACGAGTTTAACCAGGATAGAAACTCTAGGGAAAAGACTTTTAAATTTAGGAAATCATCATAAGAATTGTTTAACTCCTGAAAAATAAGGAATACTAGATTAATGAATAGGAGTGATACAATGAGCGGAGAACAATTAACAGGAGTCTACCGAAACCATGCAGGAGAAGCGATCTCTTTCTTAACTTCTGAAGGAAGAGTGATTTCCTACCGAAAAGCGCTTGCAGAAATTGAAGGTGGAAGCCTCGCTACAGCTAACTTAAGTGAGAATGAACTAACTTCAAGTGAAATTGATTTATCATCCGTCCATAACTTACCAGAAGTTTATTAAAGATGAAGCTATTATAGCCATAACAGTGTTCATACATTCATATTTTTCCTTCACAGCACAAAGTTTGTGAAAAGAACCTTATAAAAGAACCACCTGACTAGATGGAGGGCACTGAAAAAGTCTAATTTTTATTAAAGGCAGTTGAAAGTTCAATCTAATGAACTTTCAACTGCCTTTTTACTTTATAATATTGTTATCAAATGTATGTAGGTGGTATCCAAGTGATTTCAA
>NZ_JAMBNR010000023.1 GCF_023715205.1 Mesobacillus maritimus | reverse complement strand
TTAATGAAAAGGAATAAAAAAAGAAAAGGAAAAAGGCAATTTTCCGCTTGAAAAACAGGTGGAAAATTGCCTTTTTGTATTCATTTGAATTTGCAGAATAAAAAACGTAAGTTTTTCAGTGCCCTCGGAGATTCCTAGACGGTTTTTTTAGATTATAAAATAAGCAAACAAGAATAATTCGACGACCATCAATAATGGAAATCCTATTTTAAATTGAAGATGTTTCGTTTTATGACGAAATTGGTTCATGCCGATCGTCGTTCCTGTAGCTCCTCCGACAATTGCCAATAACCATAACGTCCGCTCACTGATTCGGTACTGATTTTTTTGCGCTTTCCGCTTATCTAAGCCCATTATAAAAAAACCAATAAAATTGATAATCACGAAATAAACAATGGATATTTCTCCCCCCATAGGTGCCTCCCTCCTTCTTCCTCTCACCATTTTCTTCTGCTATTCATACCAGTTGGGCATCAACCACCAGGATTGGTTTCCTTTCTCTGTTTACCCACCAATAACCACTATTGGTCACCTTTCTCCTGTTTTCCCAAAACAGTTTGACCATCAATAACCATGAAACTCTCTTTCACCATCAGCGCCAACAACCAGCTAATAGTAGAAAAAGCCATCCTAGTGGATGGCTTTTTAAAATTACTTGTTGTATTGAGCTTTAGCAACGTTTGCTAATTCAGCGAAAGCTTTTTCGTCTGAAATTGCAAGCTCAGCTAGCATCTTACGGTTTACTTCAACACCAGCTAGCTTTAAGCCGTGCATTAAACGGCTGTAAGAAAGACCGTTCATACGTGCAGCTGCGTTGATACGAGTAATCCAAAGCTTACGGAAGTCGCGCTTCTTCTGGCGACGGTCACGATAAGCATATTGTAATGATTTCATTACTTGCTGATTTGCAACTTTATATAATGTATGTTTTGAACCGAAATAACCTTTTGCTAACTTAAGAACTTTTTTACGACGCTTGCGCGTTACTGTACCGCCTTTAACACGTGGCATGTAATTTCCCTCCTATATAAATCGAGATGACTCGAGATTACTTAATGTTGTCTAATAAATGACGGATACGCTTGAAATCACCTTTAGAAACGATTGCACCTTTACGAAGCTTACGCTTTTGCTTTTGTGATTTGTTAGCGAACATATGGCTAGTGTAAGCGTGAGAACGCTTCAGCTTGCCTGATCCAGTTTTCTTGAAACGCTTTGCAGCGCCACGATGAGTTTTCATTTTTGGCATTAGGGACTTCCTCCTTGTTACTTTTCGTTTTTAGGGGCTAAAACCAGAAACATGCTGCGTCCATCCATTTTCGGATGGGACTCAACTGTAGCAACATCCTTACATGCTTGAGAGAAACGATCTAAAACACGCTGACCAATTTCTTTATGTGTAATTGCGCGACCTTTAAATCGAATCGATGCTTTCACTTTATCGCCTTTTTCCAAGAACTTGATTGCATTACGTAACTTAGTGTTAAAGTCATGCTCATCAATTGTTGGGCTAAGACGAACTTCTTTGATGTTGATTACTTTCTGGTTTTTACGTGCTTCTTTATCCTTCTTTTGTTGCTCGAATTTAAATTTACCATAGTCCATAATACGGGCTACAGGTGGTTTCGCATTCGGTGCCACAAGGACAACATCAAGATTTACACGAGAAGCGATTTCCAGCGCTTCATTTTTTGTTTTGATTCCTAGCTGATCGCCATTTTGGTCAATGAGACGAAGTTCGCGTGCACGAATACCCTCGTTCAACAGCATATCTTTGCTAATAGTCAGCCACCTCCAGGTTTTTTCAGAATACAAAGTTTGGGCAAAGAATCGCTCAAGGCGCTCTTAACAGTTCTTAACGTTAATCGACTAACTCATTTTCCGCAAATAAAAAAGTGCGGGCGAAACACCCACACTTTACGAAAGCATACTTAACGAACAGTTCTTAACGTAAAACCTGTCAACTGCCTTTAATGCGTCAATCAGGTGAGAAGCGGGTGCCTCTTCTTCCACAAACCGTATTCAATTCTACCTTTGTAACTATATCACAATGTTGATACTGTGTCAACGAATCACTAGATTAATTACTGCAACGAAAAGTATTGTAACAAATAATCTAGCAAGACGCAATCACTTTTTTTGAATTCTTTTCAATCTCTATTTTCTCGCTTCTTGTTTAAGGGCTTCTAAGAATGTTTCAAAGCCTACTGTTTCTGATTTTTGTTCTCCGTATTTACGGACGTTTACAGCGTTTTCCTCAATTTCTTTATCGCCGACTACAAGCATATACGGGATTTTTTGCATTTGCGCTTCACGAATTTTATAGCCAATCTTTTCTTCACGGCCATCCAATTCAACACGGAAACCTTCTGATTTTAACTTTTCTTGTACTTGTTTTGCATAATCAAAGTGTACATCAGGAGAAACCGGAATAACTTGAACTTGAACCGGCGCAAGCCATGTTGGGAACGCTCCTTTGTATTCTTCTGTTAAGAAAGCAACAAATCGTTCCATTGTTGAAACAACGCCACGGTGAATAACCACTGGACGGTGGTGCTTGCCATCTTCTCCGATATAAGTTAAATCAAACCGTTCTGGTAGCAAGAAGTCTAGTTGGACAGTTGAAAGAGTTTCCTCTTTGCCAAGAGCTGTTTTGACTTGAACATCAAGTTTTGGTCCGTAGAACGCTGCCTCCCCATCAGCCTCGTAATAATCAAGACCAAGCTCATCCATTGCTTCTTTCAACATTCCTTGTGCTTTTTCCCACATTTCATCATCATCAAAGTACTTTTCAGTATCTTCAGGATCACGGTAGGATAATCGGAACGAGTACTCATTTAAATCGAAGTCTTTATAAACAGCAAGAATCAAATCAACCACACGCTTGAATTCTTCCTTGATTTGGTCTGGACGAACAAATACGTGCGCGTCATTTAAAGTCATCCCACGAACACGCTGTAGTCCTGATAGCGCTCCTGACATTTCATAGCGGTGCATTGTTCCAAGTTCGGCAATTCGAATCGGCAGTTCACGATAGCTGTGCATGCTATTTTTATAAACCATCATATGATGAGGACAGTTCATTGGGCGAAGCACCAATTGTTCATTATCCATTTCCATTGGCGGGAACATATCTTCTTGGTAATGCTCCCAGTGACCAGAAGTCTTATATAACTCAACATTTGCCATGATTGGAGTATATACATGGTCATATCCTAGGCTAACTTCTTTATCGACAATATAGCGTTCAATGATGCGACGGATCGTAGCACCCTTTGGTAACCAAAGCGGTAGACCTTGACCGACTTTTTGAGAGTTGGTAAATAAGCCAAGCTCTTTTCCTAGTTTGCGATGGTCGCGCTCTTTAGCTTCTTCTAGCAGACGTAAATGTTCTGCCAAATCTTCTTTCTTGAAGAACGCTGTTCCATAGATACGCTGAAGCATCTTATTGTCGCTATCGCCGCGCCAGTATGCACCGGCAATGCTAAGCAATTTGAATTCCTTTAGCTTTCCAGTAGATGGTACATGGATTCCACGGCAAAGGTCGAAAAACTCACCTTGCTCATAAATCGTTACTGTTTCGTCAGCTGGAATCGCTTCGATTAACTCAAGCTTATATTCGTCGCCGATTTCTTTGTAAAGCTGAACCGCTTCATCACGGCTAACCTCTTTACGTACAACATCTAAATTTTCATTAATGATTTTTTTCATTTCTTTTTCAATCAGTGGTAAATCTTCTGGAGTTAACGATTCCTCAAGATCGATATCATAATAAAATCCACCTTCAATTACTGGACCAACTCCAAGCTTTACATTTTTATATAAACGCTTGATTGCCTGAGCCATAAGGTGAGCCGTGCTATGACGAAGAACTTCTATTGCTTCCTCGCGGTCTGGTGTGACGATTTCAATCGAGCCGTCTGATTCAATTGGACGGCGTAAATCATACATTTCACCATTAACCTTACCAGCAATCGCTTTTTTTCTAAGTCCCGGACTAATCGAAGCCGCAACGTCTTCAGTCGTCGTACCGGCAGAAAACTCCTTCACTGCTCCATCTGGGAATGTTAATTTAATCATGTCTGCCATAACGTTTACCCTCCTAATTTTAACAAAAGCAAAAGCATCCATCTTTCACCAAGTATCCCCACTTGTCGGCAAAACAAAAAACTCGCCCCTATAAAAAAATAGGGACGAGTTTGAATTCGTGGTTCCACCCAACTTCCCGATTTTACGCAAACGTAAAAACGGCTTGGTTTAAGATAACGGCTATTACCGTCAGCTACTACTGACAATCGTGTTCGCAGCTGAAGTTCAGAGGTGGTAAGCTATTCTCTAGTAGTTAGGAAGTTTTCAGCCGTGCCTTCCCTCTCTGGAAACCCTAAAAGATAAGCCCATGTCCTCATCGATACTTTTACTTGATTCCTATTATGTAGGTTATTATAGTTTGTAATCTTTCTAAAATCAAGGGGACTACTGGACTTTTTCATTAGGCAACTGCTTATTTTTACAAAAAGCTTCTAACGGGTTTAACTTCACACGTTCTTCAAAAATATTTCGAATTGTTCGCACCAGTGGTTGCTCCGGCTGGTTTGTATACAGATAAATATCCATGGGCGCAATCGATAATAATGGAGCAATGGTGACTGAATCAACATAGATTGGATGATTGCCAAGTAACTTACGATCAATTTCTTTAATTAATTCACTGCGTTTGATTTCTCTGAAGTCTTGATCGTGAAAAATCGTTTCTTCGTCTAAGATTAAATGGATGATTTCTTTTTTCGGTGTTCTGTCTGCTAAAAAATCGCGTAAAGTTTGCACAAACATTTGGTATTCTTGTTCCAGCTTATATTCATCAATCGCGATTTCCACATAATGACGAAGCTTATCAAGATACGTTTTTAAGCGAAATACAACAAACGAATCAAAAGAGAAACTAATATTTTCTTTAAAAAACTCATCAACCGCTTCAAAAACATAGGTTTTTTCATCATGTCCATTTACAAAGGAAGCTAACTCCTCCCGATGACCGTCCATTACCGCATAAATTATCTCAAGTATCTGCTCTTGTTCGCTAGGATCTTTGTAAAAAAAACGTTCAGTTAAAATATTTCTAAACCAATCCTCCCGCTTTTTTATTACGATGAACTCATATATGCTTTCCTTAATCATATGAAAAGCCGATATTGGCAGATTTCCTGTCGATATTTTTATTTTCTTCTTGTCTTCCTCCAATTGTATCATTTCATTTTCGTATTGAGCAGCCTGCAATTGCCCAGCAATATGCCTGTACATTCCATTGGCATCTTGTTGCTTTTGGAAGATGATTTCGATCAACCATATCCCCCCTTTGATAAAATCTCCTGATTTAATATATGGGGGACTTGTTCAATTTAGAAGCACCAAACGAACCTTAAATTGCATGTTAATAAAAAACACCTATGAAGAATTCTCCAGAGAATTCCTCATAGGTGTAACCAACAAGTTTGTTTTATATTCGGCGGTTTATCCCTTCCACCTTTACTGGTGCAGCTAAATACCTTATTCGCTCAAGGATTCTTGCAGCTTTCAATTGCTCTTCTTCCCCACGTTGACTGTAGGTTAAATGATGGCCAAGTCCACCAATATCAAAGTTTGATGTAAAGAAAGTAGGCAAGTTTTCCATCATTCTAAATTGAAGAATAGGTCCAAGAATCTCATCGCGCGCCCAGCTACTCATCGTTTCCGCACCAATATCATCTAACATGAGAACAGGGGCTTTTTTAATCACTTCAAGTTTTTCATTAATGGTATGATCCCCTATTGAATTCTTCATCTCGCGAAATAACTCTGGAACGTAAACAATCATTGAACTAATGCGCATTTTCGCTAATTCGTTTGCGATTGCTCCAAGTAAGTAGGATTTCCCCGTACCAAACGGTCCGTGAAGATACAATCCTTTCTGCTTTTCACCTGGGGTATAATTTTTAATAAAATCCTTTGCCATCTTTATCGCCATTAACCGCCCAGGGTCGTCTAAATCAATATCACCAAGTGAGGCTTTCAAGATTTCCTTCGGCACATAAAGACTTGAAATCAATTTCTCATTTTTTTGTTTTTCTTCATGGAAAATCTTCTTCTGACATTTGTCATATTTTACATCGATAAACTTCCCGTTAAACACCAAGCGTGGTTCATAGCCTTGAATCATGTTTTTGCAATTCGCAAGACTACTGCAATCGCTGCAGCCTTTACTTTGGTTGATAAATTCGTGGAGTTTCATTAAGCTTTTATCCACCATTTCTTTGGTGATTTCTCCTTGGTGCTGAGCTAAAAAATCTTTGACTAATGGATCGCTCAAGACTTCATTTCGCAGTGCTTCATACCTTTGTTGGAAGTTCTGATTATTTGCAAGTTTTCTTAGTGAATCATTGATGTTTTGCATGCCTCTCACCTCCCTGATTTAAACTCTTTTAGTTCTTCTTCAAGTAGTCGTTTTTCTTTTTCAAAATCAAAATCCACTTGTTTTTGTTGGTCTTTATTCTCTTGAGAAGATTCGAACCAATCTGGCAGAACTTCTTTTCGAATAATCTTCTTCTGTTGCTTCGGCTTAGACTTTTTCTCTTCAGCCCACTCCATATATTGTCGGTGTTCTTTTTTGGCTAAATCCATTGCTTCCTTAACCGTTTTAATTTGTTTTCTCGACCAGTGGCCCGCAATTTTTTCAACGTAGCTCTTATTTAATTTCATATCCGTTCTGAGCATAACATACTCAATTAAAACATTCACTACTCCAGGCTGAAGCTTCTGATTAAACATAATATCTTCGATAATCTGCAAGTCCGATTTCGAAGGAGTAGCACCTTGCGAAAGCTGTACCAACAGTTCTCTTGGTGAAGCCTTATCAAAATACTGCATGAGTTTATCTTCTTGTGTGACCGGCTCTGTTTTAGCCGATTGTAATTGGAACGGCTGGGTTCGGTCTAAAAGCTGTGGCAATTGATCTTGATGCTCAAACTGAAACCAATCCCTAGCTGCTTTTCGCAGCTCGTCAATATCAATTTCATTTTCAGCTGTTAAGGCACTTAACAAAAGGTTCTTCATTTGAAGCGGATCAATTCCATATAAAAACGCGAGATTGCTAATCGCTTCTTTCACTCTAGCTGTTAAAGCTTTTTTCGGAACGAGCGATTCTGTCAGTCCTGCGGTCAAAAGTTCAAAATCGAATGTTGTGGTGTCAATCTGAATCGCTTCTGCACTCTGTCTCCCGATAAACTCTTGCCCCTCCGGCGGAGCGAGTTCTTCCTCGGAATCCCGATGATAACGGAGTGCATCTGGAGAAGCAGAGACAAACACATCTTGGAAGGCCCTCGTCACTTCTGAGTATTGCTCTTGTTTGCGAACTGATTTGTCAGCAAAGAAGCGCTTTAGACGAAAAAACTGGTTCTTTCCCACTTTTCTATATAGAAAAATATTGAGCATTCCGTCAAGAAAGAATTGTTCAGGGGTAAGGGGCGGTTGTAATTCATAAATAAAGAAGCGATTATCGTCATCGTTTTTCATATATGTCTTGAGCAGCCCCATCCCCTCAAGCTTTAGACGAGCTTGATAAATCTCTTTCAGATTTAAATCAAGCAGACTCATTAAACTATGATGAGACGTTGACTCAGACCATAGCCGATTTTCTTCAAGCTCTGCCCAAAGAGTCATATATAAACTCAAACAAACCGGACCAATCAAAGGTTGATATAAGAATGTCAGTACTTTCCGGTCGTATTCATGCAATAATCCACTCGATGCAACCGAATATTGATCAACAGGCAAAATTTCCTGCCAATGCTGTGTCATGTAAAAACCCCCCTGGTGAATAGAAAAGCGAAGGCGACTGTTCAGCGACGTATGAGCAGGAGCACTTCGACGAATGAATACAACGTTTCAAAAAGCTGTTCTAATACGCCCACTCCAACCTTTCCTCTAAAAAAAAGAGCCAAGGATTGACCTTCAGCTCGGTTTATTTTTGTTCCTTCTTAATAAGTTCCTTTAATTCATCGATAAAAACATTGATATCTTTAAATTGACGATAAACAGAGGCAAATCGTACGTAGGCTACCTCGTCTACCTTTGCCAGCCTGTCCATCACCATTTCACCAATGTCATTACTTTTTACTTCAGCTACTCCATTGTTTCGCAGTTCTTTTTCTACTTCCGACACAATATCTTCCAATTGTTTCAAAGCAACTGGACGTTTTTCACAAGCTTTTAGCAATCCGCGTAGAAGCTTATCCCGATTGAATTCTTCTCGAGTTCCTTCTTTTTTTACAACAATTAAAGGAATTTCTTCTACTTTCTCAAAAGTTGTAAAGCGGTAGGAGCAAGCTTCACATTCCCGTCTTCGGCGAATGGACCTTCCTTCGTCGACAGGTCGTGAATCAAGGACACGGGTATTATTATTTTGGCAGGCTGGACATTTCATCTCTATCTCACTCCGGTATTTGTAAATATGTAACCTTTAATTTCATTATGCTCTAATTCTATCTTAATAAAAAGATTTTCGTTGCACAACTTATTTCTCCATTTCAAGATTAGGAATAACGGACACAATATAGATCCGAGCAATTCAGGACAGGACAGGATTCAATAAGAGCAGCGACTAGAAAAGCTTATAACCAGAGGAATCAAAACTGTGAGTAAACATTTTTAAAAATTCGATTAAATTTGCCATTTAAAAAAGAGGTGTATCGCTACACCTCTGAAAATCATCAAAATTAAAGAACTTTTGCTTCTGGATTCTTTTTAATTTGAACTGGACCCATCCCACGAGGAAGTTCAATATTCTCACGTGTTTCGGCATTCAACGCTTCAGCGATATATTCAGCTGCAACATTAGGATTTAAATCGCCACATGTATAGACATCAATGCTTGCGTAACCATGCTCAGGAAAGCTATGAATGGTAAGATGAGATTCTGAGATAATCACGACTCCACTCACACCTTGAGGCGCAAACTTATGAAAGGCTACCTCGCGAATTTCTGCACCTGATTTTAATGCTGCATCAACAAATGTTCTTTCAATAAAATCAATATCATTTAGTTTCTCTAAATCGCAACCCCATAATTCGGAAATGACGTGACGACCCATTGTTTCCATATTCAGTTTCCCCCTCTTACAAAATTTTCTAAAATGAATTTCCCATTTTTATTGGCATATTAACTACAACGGGGGAAAGTTAGTCCAAAGAGGTCCTAACCCTTTAAGTAGTTAATATTTACCGTAATGAAGAAGTTCACGGTGATTAGTATACTGTGTTTAATGGGGTTTTGCAATAATAGCACTGAAACTTTCATTCGGATTTCCCTAGGGAAAAAGTGGAAAATCCCAAACGAGCTTTTCGGGTATTTTTATGCATGCTTTATAAAGCAAAATTAGGATTTTCTAATTTCACTTTACCCTTTACTATGCTCTCTTCCGGAGAAAAAACTCGTTTAAACACTTTATTTTTATCTACAAAAGCAATCCTTAAATAAAAGAAGGTAAAAAAAATGCCTACCTAAATAGGTAGGCTCAAACTCTTTAACTAACCTTCATTTTGGAAGTCTGGTGCATTTCCTTAGCAACATAATTAACCAAGTCCACAACTCGACAAGAATAGCCCCACTCATTGTCATACCAAGCAAGAACTTTTACCTTATTCGCACCAATGACCATTGTTGAAAGACCGTCGATAATCGCAGAGTGATCATTTGTATTAAAATCTACTGAGACAAGTGGTTCTTCCGTGTAATCAAGAATACCTTTTAACGATCCACGAGATGCTGTAACAAACGCTTCATTTACTTCATCAATCGTAACCTCACGTTTTAAGTCTACTACGAGATCGACTAACGAGACATTTGGGGTTGGTACCCTTAAAGCCATTCCATGCAATTTCCCCTTTAGTTGAGGTAAAACAAGTGCCAATGCTTTAGCAGCACCTGTAGATGTTGGAATGATCGAATCCGCACATGAACGAGCTCGACGTAAGTCTTTATGAGGGTTATCAATATTTTTTTGGTCATTTGTATATGCATGAACAGTTGTCATTAGACCATATTCAATGCCGAATTGTTCATCGAGAACTTTTGCTACAGGCGCTAGACAATTCGTTGTACAAGATGCATTGGATATGACGTCATGTTTTTCTAGGTTTAATTCCCCTTCATTTACTCCCATGACAATCGTGATATCTTCTTGCTTCCCAGGTGCTGTCAAAATCACTTTTTTTGCCCCTGCGTCTAAATGCAAACTTGCCTTGTCCCGAGAATTAAACTTCCCAGTGGCTTCTATAACAATATCAATCTCTAATTCTTTCCATGGTAATAATTCTGGATTACGATTGTTTAACAGTTGGACTCTTTTTCCATTTACAATCAATGCGTCTTTTTCTGCTTTGACATCCGCCTCAAATTTTCCATGATTCGAATCATACTTTAACAAATGTGCCAACGTTTCAGCTGGATAACTAGCATTCACCGCCACAATTTCAAGATTATGATCAAGAATGGCTCTACGGAACACCATTCTTCCAATTCTTCCAAATCCATTAATCGCAACTTTAGCCTTCATTCTACGGCTCCTCTCACATTAGTGTTATACTTTTTATTCCTCTTAGATGCTATTAGTATAACATAATAAAATTCATTTGTGATAATGAAACGCATACATTTTAAAATATAATGAAATTTCCTAATGTATTCATTTAAAAGGCCTCCTTTTTACTTGTATTGTTTACCAATTGAATCATTAATGGACACAAAAAAAAGGAAATCTTCTCAGATCTCCTTTAAGCCCCATTGCGTTAATATTTCTTTTAATTGTTGTTCTGTATTTTCTATCGTGGCATTGTTATCAATTACTGCATCTGCGAATTCAATTTTTTCCTTCAACGGCATTTGCGAATTTATTCTTGCAAGTGCGTCTTCCTTTGAAAATTGATTTCGATCCATTAATCGTTTGAGTTGGGTTTCTTCATCTACATAAACAAGTAAAATTTTATCCGCCATATACTGCAACTTTCCTTCAATTAACAACGGAATATCCAAAACAATTGCCTGGCTCCCGTTATCCTTCGCCTCCTCCACCTTCGCAAGCATTCTTTCGCGAACGGCTGGATGGACAAAAGAATTTAATGCTTTTCTTTTTAATTCATCATGAAAAACAATGCTACCTAACTTTTCTCTGTTAATACTTCCATCTTGTTGTAAGATTTCTTCGCCAAAATAATTCACAATGTCATTATAAGCTCGTTCTCCTTTTTCAACTGCAAGCCTTGCCTCGATGTCGGCATCAATCACTTGTATTCCGATTGCTTGAAACATTTTTGAAACTGTACTTTTCCCGCTTGCAATGCCTCCGGTTAGTCCAATGGTTAATGACATAAACGAAAATCCTCTCTAGCTCATAATTTAAAGATTCCAACAATAATTAATAGTAAGCCAGGTAAAAAGCTAAGTTTTTGTACCCAGCTATACCCTGACAAATAAATCCCCATTTTCATTCCTGCAAATACGAAGGTTGAACTCATGACCGCAGCTGCGAGTGCGAGCGAAAGCGGTGAAAAACCTAGCATTGCAGCACCAATACCTGCACCAAATGCATCAAGAGATAGCGCCATCCCCAGCATTAGAGCTTCAATTCCCGTAATCGTACCTGACCGGTCAAAGTCAGCAGACATCGGCTTTTTTAAAATATTTACCACGATTCCTAGGGACTGGATTTCAAAATTAATCAATGTTTCTTCGTCCTCTTTCGGAAGATCATGCTGCTCCGGGCGAAAAAATTGATATAAAATCCATGCGCCCAGCACAATCAAGATAAAGCCACCTAGTTTTCCAGATATATCCCCTGGAAGAACTTCCTCTAGGAATTCTCCTATAGTCATGGCAATCATCAGGACACCTGCTGAACAGATGGCAATCGTGATAATTGACTTTGTCGGTATTTTTACATTTCTTAAACCATACGTAAATCCTACACTAAAACTGTCAAGACTGACAGCGAAAGCAAGCAAAAATAAAGAGACAAACTCAACCATGGAAAAGCCCCTCCTGTCAATCGCTACCTTAGTATATGGGATACGCTTTTCCATGGTTAAACAAAAACAGCTAAAAAAGACAAGTTTCCTTTAAATCCAATAGTTTCCTAATGTTTTTTCCCTGCTACAAACTTATTTTTGGCAAACGGGGCAAATATGTGTTCCTCGGCCACCAACCACCATTTTTTCAATTTCTGATCCACATTTTTTACAAGCCTCACCGTTTCGGCCATACACATTTAGTTCTAATTGGAATAAACCGATTTGTCCCTGTGAATTGATATAGGAACGAATTGTGCTTCCACCCTTTTCCACTGCCTCTTTTAACGTTTGAATAATTTCCTTATGCAGGAGCTTAAGTTCTTCATCACTTAAGGTGGAAGCAATTCGTTCTGGGTGAATACCTGCCCGAAAAAGTGCTTCATCGACATAAATATTTCCCAACCCAACTAATACTTTTTGATCTAGAAGAGCAGGTTTTATTTTCCTGCTCGTCTTACTTAATTTTTGCTTTAATGCTTCCAAGGTAAATTCCTCTGAAAAAGGCTCTGGACCTAAACCAATTAACGGAGGTTCATTCCACTCTGAACCTTTTTTATAGAGATGGTACGTGCCAAATTTACGAACATCTTTGTAACGCAATTCTGTTCCATCCGTAAACTGAAAAATTGCGTGCGTATGGTTTTCAACTGGTGTATCACCTGGAAAAACCCCATATTTTCCTTCCATCCTTAAATGAGAGATAAGCGCGAAATCATTTGTATAAAAAATGAGAAACTTCCCTCTTCTGCTAATCTCTAAGATGCTCTGTCCTATTAAAGCATCAAGGAATTGTTCAACCTCAACGGGATGCTTCACCATTTTTGGCCAGTATATGGTCACTTTTTCGATTTTTTTTCCGAGGACAAGTGCTTCTAATGTTTTTCTAACTGTCTCTACTTCTGGAAGTTCTGGCATACCTATATTCCTCCATTATCACTTCGCGTCGAACCAGGTTGGACCGTAAGCATAATCTACTTTTAACGGAACCTTTAATTCAACAGCATTTTCCATCACATCAGGGACGATTTCCTTTAGAATATCCACTTCCTCTTGCGGTGCTTCAAAGATTAATTCATCGTGTACCTGAAGCAACAGGCGTGACTTGAGGTTTTCCGTTTCCATTCGAATGGCCATTTCAATCATTGCCTTTTTGATAATATCCGCCGCACTCCCCTGAATAGGTGTATTCATTGCTGTACGTTCTGCAAAGCTGCGAATGTTAAAGTTTCGACTTGTTATTTCAGGTAGATATCTCCGACGATGTAGAAGAGTGCTAACATACCCTTTTTCCTTTGCATCAAGGACGATATTCTCCATATATTCTTTTACACCGGGATAGCTTTGTAAATATCGCTCGATAAACTGCCCCGCTTCTTTTCGCGTGATATGCAAACTCTGGGATAATCCATAATCACTAATTCCATAAACAATTCCAAAGTTTACCGCTTTAGCATGGCGTCGCATATTATCTGTGACCTCTTCTTTACTAACATGAAAGACATCCATTGCTGTTTTCGTATGAATATCTAGCCCTTCCCGGAATGCTTCAATCAACTTGTCGTCACCGGCAATATGCGCTAAAACGCGCAATTCAATTTGTGAGTAGTCCGCTGCGAATATGACCCACCCTTCTTCAGAAGGAACAAAAGCTTGACGAATTTTTCTTCCTTCCTCTAACCGAATTGGAATGTTTTGCAAGTTCGGATCTGTTGAACTTAGACGGCCAGTTTGTGTAAGTGCTTGATTAAATCTAGTATGGACCTTATCGGTTTTGCTATTGACTACTTTTTGTAAGCCCTCAATATAAGTTGATTGTAGCTTTCCTAGTTGGCGGTAATGCAATATTTCACGAATAATTTCATGCTTAGGAGCCAATTGCTCCAATACGTCAGCGCTCGTAGAATAGCCGGTTTTTGTTTTTTTCAGTGGTGGTAATCCTAGTTTCTCAAATAAAATGACCCCTAATTGTTTAGGAGAGTTGATATTGAAGGCTTCGCCAGCATAAGAATAGATTTTCTTTTCAATTTCATTTAATTGACTGCTGATATCCGCCCCCATTTTTCTAAGCCTATCCATATCAAGTTTTACACCCTGAAATTCCATGTCTGCTAAAACTAGCGAAAGCGGCATTTCTAACTCACTAAATAACTCATATTGTTCATTTTTCCCTAGCTCTTTTGCAAGTTGTGGTTTCATTTCAAAAATCGTGCTCGCTTTACGAGCCAAATGTTCGGCAACAATCGCTTCTTCAGGAATCTTTCGTTTCGCTCCTTTGCCATATACCGCTTGATCAGATTGAACATCGTAATAACCATGCAGTTTTGCAACAGCAGCGAAATCATCTGGAGACTCGGAAGGATTTAGAATATAAGAAGCGAGGATGACATCAAACTCAACTCCAACTAAATGGATACCGGCGTGTCGCAAAGCCACTTCTGATCGTTTTGCATCAAAGACGAATTTCTTTTTACTTTCATCTTCCGCCCAGCGTTTAAATGCTTCTGAATTGAGTGCTTGCTTTGTTGGCAAAAAGAAGTTCCCGTTTTCGTTGGAAATCGAAAAACCAATAATGGCAGCATAATGGTAGTTATCATCGAGAATTTCTACATAAAAGGCATTTTCGTCAGCAAAAATCTCATCCGTTATTTCCTCAGGGGTCGTCCAATCAATATCATCTAGTTCGACCTCTTCTTCAGCTACATCGCCTCCAATCTTGTCTAATAAGGAGTTGAAGCCAAGCTCTTTAAAGAATCTCACTAGTTCCTCCCGTTGATAGCCTTCATATTCTAATTCAGACAACTCAAGTTGGATTGGAGCTTCTCTTATGATTGTAGCTAGTTGTTTGCTCATAACCGCTTGGTCTTTAAACTCTTGCAGCTTTTCTTTAAGCTTCTTTCCACTTACTTGATCGATGGATTCCAGTAGGTTTTCAACACTATGAAATTCTTTTAATAGCTTAATGGCTGTCTTCTCACCAACACCAGGAACACCTGGAATATTATCAGACTGGTCACCCATTAAGCCTTTCATATCAACGATTTGATTAGCGTTCAGGCCATATTTTTCTTTAATATGATCAGGCGTATAATCTTCGATTTCACTAATCCCTTTTTTCGTTATACTGACAGTTATATTTTCAGAACTTAATTGGGTCAAATCCTTATCACCAGAGATTACTTTCACTTCAAAGCCTTCTTTTTCAGCCTTTGTTGCTAGAGTTCCGATAATATCATCGGCTTCATAGTTCTCAAGTTCATACTGAGAGATACCGTAAGATTTTATTAGCTCCCGAACAAACGGAAATTGCTCAGATAACTCTGGTGGTGTCTTTTGTCTCCCTCCTTTATATTCCTTAAATGTTTCATGTCTAAAAGTGGTTTTGCCCGCATCAAAAGCGACCATGATATGAGATGGTTTTTCATCTTCAAGAATCTTCATTAACATCGTTGTAAACCCATAAACGGCATTTGTATGTACACCTTTATCATTATTCAGCAGCGGTAATGCAAAAAAAGCACGATACGCTATACTGTTGCCATCAATTAAAACTAACTTTTTTGCCAAATAATTCTCCTCCATTCTTATTCATATGTAAGTTATAAATTATATTGAATACAACTTCTGACTGTTGCCATATAAGCGTCGTAAAACAATAGAATCAAACAGAAAGACCGTTCATTTTTCCTTCTTATTCTATCATGAGCTAGAAAAGAAAGAAAAATAACGGTCTTATAGAAATAAACTTAATTTAGTTAATCGTTAATTTGTTTCCCCCATTAGTAAACGTGCATACGGTGAATCAGATGGGAGAATGATGACCGTATCATCACCGATTGTTTGTTTATAAGATTCAAGCGTTCGGTATAAGGAATAGAATTCTGGGTCTTTAGAGAAAGCCTGATTGTAAACCTTAGCGGCTTCTGCCTCACCTTGACTTCGAATTTCCTCGGCATCCGCTTTCGCCTTTGCAAGAATTTCATTTACTTCTTTATCTGTTTTTGCTTCTATTCTGTTTTTATCCGCATCCCCTCTTGAAAGGTATTCTTGAGCGGTTGAGTGACGTTCGGAAATCATCCTCGTAAAGACCGACTGCTCATTCTCTTCTGGAAGATCCGTTCGTTTCATGCGGACATCTGTTACAGAAATCCCATATTGATCATTGGCGAGTAATTCATTTACTTGTTCCGTAATTTGATCATTCAAAGAACCGCGAGAAGACTTTTCATCGTTGATAATCTCATCATAATTCAATTGTCCAAGTAAAGTTCTTGTCACAGAGTAAACAAATTCTTCCATCCTTGATTCCGCTGCTTCGACTGTACGTGCATTGGAGATCATTTTCTTTGGATCATCAATTTTCCAAATGGCATAATTATCAATTAAGATTCGCTTTTTATCTCGGGTATTGATTTCTGCCTGTGACACGTCATATTTCATTTGATATTTAGGTAAAGTGCTGACACTTTGAATAAATGGAATTTTATAAGACAATCCAGGTTCACTTTCAATCCTTACAACCTCACCAAACTGCCGGATGACCTTATACTCTCCTTCTTTTACAACAAAAAGATTGGTGAAAATGAACAGCAACAAAGCTAGAAGAATAACAAAGAAAAGACCAATTTTCGTGTATTTATTCCAACTGAAACTCATTTTGTTTGAGCGTTCATTCATGTTGATAATGTTGTCATCAGCCATTATTCTCCTCGCTCCCTTCTTCTACAGCAGGCTTAGGCTGCTCATTATTCATTGTTCGTAATGGGAAGTACTTCATTGTATTTCCATCATCATTCATTATATAAATTTCAGCTCCAGGAAGGACCTGTTCTAATGTTTCAATAACCAATCGTTCTCTAGTGATTTCCGGATTTCCTTCATATTCACCATATAAAGCGTTAAAGACTGCAACATCTCCTCGGGAACGCTCGATTCGAGCTGCTTTTTCCCCTTCTGCTCGAGAGATGATCGCATCCTTTTCCCCTTCCGCTTCATTTAACTTTTGATTTCGATACTTATTCGCTTCATTAATCTTCGTATTCATTGTTTCACGCGCATCGGTAACATCAGTAAAAGCCTTCCGAACATCCTCATTCGGCAGTTCTACATCTTGAAGTTTGACGGCTAAAATCGAGACTCCGATGTCGTACTTTTCAATTAAATTGGATAATAAATCTCGTACATCCGCTTCAATCTCTGCTTTTCCAGAGGTTAAGGCATCGTCAATTTTGGAACTTCCAATGATGCTTCTCAAAGAAGCCGATGTGGCATCATATAAGACATCTTTTGGAGATTCCGCATTAAACAAGTACTTTTCGGGATCCGTTATTTTCCACTGTACAACCAAATCAGCAAGGACAATATTTTCATCTCCGGTGATCATTTTTGTCTCGTCCGGAAAATCCTTAACCTCACCATCTTTTTGTTCATATCCAAACTGTAAGCTAAAGGTTTCTTTTGATAGAGTTTCAACTGATTGAATTGGCCAAGGCAACTTGAAATGCAATCCAGGATCACTAATTCCCTCTTCAACTTCCCCAAAAGTCAAGATAACGGCTTGTTCTGATTCATCGACGGTATACCAACTTGTTAACCCGACTAATAGCAGTAGTACGGCTAGCACGATGGCTCCGACTAGAACATATACTTTTCTTAAGGTCACCCATCTCTCCCCCTTCTTTATCTATATCTATTAATACGGATAAAGGCCTAGATGGTTTCAAGAATCTTACAGATTCACACTATAAATCTTTTCGAAATTTCAGGATAAACGCTGTTCCTTCCCCTACTTTGCTCTCAACCTCAATCATCCCTTTATGGGCCTCCATAATATGCTTAACAATTGCCAAGCCTAGACCGGTCCCTCCAGAATTCCTGCTTCTGGCTTTATCTACTCTGTAGAACCGTTCAAAGATCCTAGATATTTCGTTTTGTTCAATTCCAATCCCTGTATCTCGCACTGTGACAATCGCTTCGTTAGGTTTGTCAATTACCTCAAGGTAAACAGAGCCTCCACTTGGTGTATAAGTGATTGCATTGGCAACTAGATTTAGAAAAACCTGCTTTAATCGATCTGCATCTCCCATGATGCGTACGTTCGGACTGTCCGTTTGAAAGTGGAGCTGAATGGACTTTTCTACCGCTCTGGCTTTTAGGATTGTGAGAGCTTCTGAGATTTGAGTAGTTAATTCAATTTCCTGAAGCTTTAAAGAAAACCCATGTTGCTCAATTCTCGAAAGCTCCAACAGATCCTGAATCAGTAACTGAAGTCGGTCACTTTCTTTTAAAATAATTTCTAAGAACGACTCTAAAGTTTGTTTATCATTCATTGCACCATCAAGTAATGTTTCGGAAAAACCTTTTATCGATGTAATCGGGGTCTTTAATTCATGAGAAACATTTGCTACAAAATCCTTGCGCATAATTTCGAGCTTTTTTAATTCAGTAATATCATGAAAGACAAGTAAAACCCCTTTCCAATCCTTATCCGAACTAATAATGGGAACCCCATAAATTTCAAAGTGCTTTCGTTCGATGCCGATTGGAAGTACGACTTGTTTTCGCTTTTTTTGTTCCGTCATAAAGATTTCTTCAATAACTGAATTTATTTCTTTATGTTCGATGACTTCATGATAAAGATTATATAAATACTCATTCTGGTTCACCTGAAAAATCTCTTTATAGGTTTTATTAATAAGATTGATATAGCCTCTTTTATCGATTAAAATAAGGCCACTTCCCATGTTTTCAATCAAAGCGCTTAAGCGATCTTGCTGCACTTCTTGGGATTTCATTAAATCTTGTAAATTACGGGCAAGGATATTTATCGAAGTACTTAGCATTCCCGTTTCATCTATATGGTCTTCATACGTTCTCGCTCGATAATTTCCCTTCGCTAACTCAATTGCTACCTTTGTTGCCGATTCGATTGGTTTTGTATACCGATTTGTTATTTTCGAACCAAGCAAAATAATGACAACTAGCGCTAAACCAAGGCTAAGACTTAGAACCCACCAAAGTTGGTGGTAGGCATTTTTCATTTCATTAACCTTTGATGCTAAAAAGATATATCCCTCAACTTGACCATTTTTTTCAATTACTTCCCAATAATATTGCAAGGTTGTTCCGTGCGAATATTTCCCTTCGCTTGCACCACTATCTCTTTCTGATAAAGCTTTTTCGAGGATGTGTTGATGAAGGGCATTGTTATTATCGACATTATCATCCGAATCAAATTGAATAGTACCATCACTATCTACTATGGTAATTCGCGTTTTCAAAAACTCACCGATTTCATTAAGCTGTGACTGATCGAGAACAGTCAAACCCCCATCTTTTTCAATCATATAAGAAACAATATCGATTTCATTTTGAAGCCTTTCATTAAAATTGTTTAAATAATGGCTTTTAAAAAGTTGTCCGAGGACAATTCCCAAACCTACTAGGACAGTAATGAGCAACGTAATTAAAGCAAAGAGAAGACGAGTTCGGTATTTTGTCATCCTTTCTTCGGTTCCTCCAACTTGTACCCTAAACCGCGAATCGTTTTAATGTAGATTGGTTTTTTTGTATTTTGTTCGATTTTATCTCTTAAATGACTTATATGTACATCGACAATCCGAGAGTCTCCTGCAAAATCATACTGCCATACCGCACTTAAAAGTTGGTCCCTTGTTAATACCCGCCCTTTATTTTTTGCTAGATAAACGAGTAATTCAAATTCTTTCGGAGTTAATTCTAGTAACTCTCCCGCAAAGTAAGCTTCATAGTTTTCTGAAAGTATTTTCAAATCTCCGATTCGGATTTGTTCTCCTTCTTGTTCTTCCCGTACCTTGTGTTCTTCTGGAATTTGTTGAGAACGCCGAAGGATTGCTTTCACCCGCGCAACAACTTCCCGCGGACTAAACGGCTTTGTCATATAATCGTCTGCGCCTAGTTCAAGCCCTAGAATTTTATCAAACTCATCATCTTTAGCTGTTAGCATTAAAATAGGCGTCATAACTTTTTCTTGGCGAAGACGTTTGCAGACTTCAATTCCATCTAATTTGGGCAGCATTAAATCCAAAATAATCAAATCTGGGTTTTCCTCCAATGCTAGTTTTTCCCCTTCTGCACCATCCATGGCGGTAATTACTTCAAATCCTGCTTGCTCCAAATTATATTGCAACAACGTCATAATAGATTGTTCATCGTCAACTACCAATACCTTCGTCATAAGTTCCTCCAGTAAAATATTTAAAAATTTCTTTCCTTTATTATAAACCTTTCTGAAGAACTACTTAAAGGCTTCTTACAGTTCGGTAAAAAACTTTACAATCCCTTAACAATATCACTAGGGCTTGGAAAAAAAGCTAATCTGAAACCTCATGAGGCTCTAATTCGATTAACAGCTGATTAGATAAATAACCGTTCGCAATTCCTTAACACAATTTCGGACAATCGAACGACTGCAAACCAAAAAAAGAGTGCTTGAAGGCACTCTTTTAAAAGTTCTCTAACGCCTGCCCCTCATCAACATGAAGCGGATAAGGTGGAGAGACGATAAGCTTAGCAACAAGGACATCCAAGTTTTCCTCATTTGTACCATTTACGGTGATCTCAACTGTATGATTGTCTCGGTTTACCGCCGTCACTTCAAATAGAAATTCTACGGTTCCATAATGATAGACCGGATTCGGAAACTCAATTTCTTGTTTTAAAATATAACTACCTGGTCCTGGTAAATATTTTGAAACTGCAGATGTGATGATTCCTGTTAACATAATAGTAGGAACAACTGGTTTTTTGTGCGGGGTCTGGGAGGCATAATCATGTTGAATATACAATGGGTTTGAGTCATTTGTAAGACCTAGAAACAATAAAAGCTCCTTATCTTCTATTTTTTCTGTTAAACTGAGTTTTTCTCCAACATTAATATCCTCAATCGTTCTTCCAAGCTTTTGTTTTTTCCCTAACAACATAGCATCTTCCCCCATAATAATAATCTCTACTATTATTAGCAAAAAAATCGGGGACCAATCCCCGATTTTTCTTGTAGTACCATATTATGCTAATACATCCATAACATTACGAACAGATTCAGCAGATTTATCAAGTGCTGCTTTTTCTTCAGCTGTTAAGTCTAATTCGATTACCTGCTCAATCCCATTCGCTCCAAGGACCGTTGGTACTCCCAAGTAAATTCCATTATAACCATATTCGCCCTCAAGATATGCAATTGCAGGAAGAACACGACGTTGGTCTTTAACAAGTGCTTCCACCATTTCAACTAGGGATGCGGCAGGTGCATAATAAGCACTTCCATTCCCTAACAGGTTAACAATTTCTCCCCCACCTTTACGAGTGCGTTCCACAATTGCATCTAAGCGCTCTTTCGGTATTAACGTCTCAAGCGGAATTCCTCCTGCATATGAGTAGCGAACAAGCGGCACCATATCGTCTCCATGTCCTCCAAGAACAAAACCAGTAATATCTTTTACCGAAAGATTAAGTTCTTGAGCTACAAATGTGCGGAAACGAGCAGAATCAAGAACACCTGACTGTCCGATTACTCGGTTTTTTGGAAAGCCTGATTCTTTAAATACCGTATAAGTCATTGCATCAACTGGGTTTGTTAACACAACAATATGGCAATTTGGAGAGTATTTCACGATTTCCCTAGTAACTGCTTTCATAACCTTTTGATTTGTTTGAACTAAATCATCTCGACTCATCCCCGGTTTGCGCGCAATCCCCGCTGTAATTACCACTACATCTGAATCTTTTGTATCCTCATAATTAGAAGTTCCAATTATATTAGCATCAAACCCCTGAATTGGCCCAGCTTCCAACATATCGAGAGCTTTCCCTTTTGTCGGATTTTCAGCTTGTGGAATGTCGACTAGTACAACATCTCCAAGTTCTTTTTGCGCCAGAATAAAAGCGGTGGTTGCCCCAGTGAATCCTGCACCAATGACAGAGACTTTTTTACGTTTTAAAGACATAAACCATCCTCCTAGAATCCATTTTTTATTCTACTTATATCAAAATTGTTGTTTAACTACAATAAAGGGGGCTTAAAAAAGCCCCCTTCATTCAGTTCTTATTCCATATTTTTGATTAGTTCGTCACCGAACTCTGAGCATTTCACTTCTGTTGCGCCATCCATTAGACGAGCGAAATCATAAGTAACAACCTTAGAAGCAATTGTGTTTTCCATTGATTTCACAATCATGTTGGCTGCTTCGTTCCAACCTAAGTGTTCAAGCAATAGAACACCAGAAAGGATAACAGAAGATGGGTTTACTTTATCTAGTCCAGCATATTTTGGAGCTGTACCATGAGTAGCTTCAAAAATAGCATGACCAGTTTCATAATTGATGTTTGCTCCTGGCGCGATACCAATTCCACCAACTTGTGCAGCAAGTGCATCAGAGATATAGTCTCCGTTTAGGTTCATTGTCGCAACAACATCAAACTCTTTTGGACGAGTTAAAATTTGTTGTAAGAAGATATCAGCAATCGCATCTTTCACGATGATCTTACCAGCTGCTTCAGCATCAGCTTGTGCTTTATTCGCTGCATCTAAACCTTGCTCATCTTTGATACGATCGTATTCTGCCCAAGTGAATACTTTATCACCGTATTCTCTTTCAGCAAGTTCGTAGCCCCAGTTCTTGAAGGCACCTTCAGTGAACTTCATGATATTGCCTTTATGTACTAGAGTTACTGACTTACGACCTTCTTTAATCGCATAATCGATTGCAGCACGTACTAGGCGGCTTGTTCCTTCTTCTGAAACAGGCTTAATTCCAAGACCAGAAGTTTCAGGGAAGCGGATTTTATTTACACCTAGTTCATTCTGAAGGAAGTTGATTAATTTTTTCACTTCATCAGAACCCTTTTGGTATTCGATACCAGCATAGATGTCTTCAGTGTTTTCACGGAAGATAACCATGTCAGTGTCTTGTGGACGTTTAACTGGTGAAGGTACGCCTTCAAACCAACGAACTGGACGCAAGCATACGAAAAGATCTAATTCTTGACGTAACGCAACGTTTAGAGAACGAATTCCGCCACCGATTGGTGTTGTAAGAGGTCCTTTAATCGCGATTAAATATTCATTGATAACATCAAGCGTTTCAGACGGTAGCCACTCACCTGTTTGGTTGTATGCTTTTTCTCCAGCTAATACTTCTTTCCAGACAAGCTTACGCTCACCTTTATATGCTTTTTCAACTGCAGCATCTAAAACTCTGCTTGCAGATGCCCAAATATCAGGACCTGTTCCATCACCTTCAATAAAAGGAACGATTGGGTTGTTTGGTACGTTTAATACTCCATTTGTAACTGTGATTTTTTCACCTTGTTGTGTCATGATATATCTCCCTCCAAATTATTCACTAGAATAGAAGGTTACAACCTGTATAAACCTCCTATTCTATTCCAGTGTGCCACTATTAAGAATCATAAACTTTCCCATCTAGTGGCACTTTCTCTCTTTTTCTAATTGAGATTTATATATTGATTGAACTTGGGCTATTAACCTCTTAGCTCAATTGCAACATACTTTTGCATTCCAGGTCCTGTATACTCAGCACGTGGACGAATTAAGCGGTTGTTAGAGTATTGCTCAAGGATATGTGCAAGCCATCCAGATACTCGGCTAACAGCGAAGATTGGCGTGAACAAATCATGATCAATTCCCAGACTATGGTAAACAGAAGCAGAGTAAAAGTCAACATTTGGTGGTAACTTCTTCTCTCCAGTCACGATTGCTTCAATCTTAGTAGACATTTGATACCAGTGTGGCTCTCCTGTTAATTCAGTGAGTTTAGCTGACATGTCACGAAGATGCTTCGCGCGTGGATCGCCTAGGCGATAAACTCGATGCCCAAAGCCCATAATTTTTTCTTTATTATCAAGCTTTTGACGGATATACGGTTCCACGTTTTCTAATGTTCCGATTTCAGTCAACATCTTCATAACAGCCTCATTTGCACCACCGTGAAGAGGACCTTTTAATGCACCAATCGCTGCTGTAACGCCTGAATAAACATCAGATAATGTAGCTACACATACACGTGCAGTGAATGTCGATGCATTTAACTCATGGTCCGCATGCAGAACAAGTGCCTTATTAAAAGCTTCTACAGCAATAGCTTCTGGCTCTTTACCAGTTAACATATATAAGAAGTTAGCTGCAAAGCCCAAGTCTTTGCGTGGTGCTACTGGTTCTAAACCTTTACGAATACGAGCGAATGCAGTGACAATGGCAGGCATTTTTGCTTGAAGGCGGATAGCTTTACGATAATTCGCTTCTTCATCCATAACATCTGCCTCTTCGTCATGTAGCCCCAACAATGAAACCGCAGTTCGAAGTGCGCCCATAGGATGAATCTTATCGATTGGGTACAATTTGAAGTGATCTAGAACCTCTTTTGGCAATTCCATATTTTCTGCCAATTGAGTTTTCAATTCATCTAGTTCAGTAGCAAGTGGGAGTCTTCCATGCCATAATAAATAAATGACTTCCTCAAAGCTTGCATTTTCAGCAAGATCATCGATGTTATACCCTACATAAGTAAGTGTGTCATCAATGATTGAACTAATGGAAGATGTCGTTGCCACTACCCCTTCAAGACCACGTGTTACTGTCATACTGAATCTCTCCTTCTCCTGGTAATTTTCCCCATTTCGTATTTTTTCTTTCTTTCTGCTACTGGAGCATAAATCATAATACAAAGTAAGAAATTTCTGAACTATTAGTTGCAATAAGCCTTCCTTTCCTTCCCCAGTATCCTGTAGACCGAGCGCTTGCTCAGAAATCAGCCAAAAAAGAAAATGCTTACATTATCCCTTAACGAAAAACCCGTATATCCGGGTTCTATCAATGATGAAAGGAAGAGCAAGTATAATTACAAGTCCTATTATAAACAATTCTCTGACTTTTGTGAATGAAAAGTAGTTAATTAGCAAAAAAAATGTTATTGCGCCAAAAAACTATTTGAAAATCTCAAAGATTTTCATTGCAACATAGGCAATTCCAGCACCAATTAAAGGACCAACCGCAACCCCTTTAAAAATGGTCACCGCCAAAATAGTGCCGAGCACAAGCGCAGTAGTAATATGTGGATCGGCCGCGAGAAGAACGACTCCCCCTTTTGCAAGGAGCGCAACCAAAATACCAGAGATAAGTGCAATCCACGCATATGGGGTTTTAAACGCACTTGATAAATCTTTAAAACCAATATCACCACTTGCGATCGGGGCTAAGACAGCGATCGTAATGATCGTTACCCCCCAATTAATCCCCTTTCCTTGGATAAAAGAAAAGACCTTTGAATCCATGCCAAGAAGTTTTAGTACAATAAGCACTCCAACTGCAATCATTAAAGATTGGTTCTTTACGATTAAGGCGATTACTAGTAATAAGCCTAAGAAAAGCAGAGGTTCATATACCACTTTCTTCGCCCCTTCCAAGGTTGTCACTATTGTAACATAATTTATTCAGTTTCATCAAAAATTTCTCATTATTCCCATTTAACATACATATAGACCTTCTTTTTTGTTATTAACGTTTTATCCCTGATTGGAACAAACTTTTCGAGAACGACTTCGTTAGAGCAGGAATTGACTAGCTATGTGGCGAATTCCTCCATAATCTTACTATTTAAAGTTGTTAAGGAGGATTGCATTGAATCCCGTCTATGTAAATAGGGTCATTCGATCATTATTAGTTGTTGCCATTATCCTACTTTCCATAGTTTCTGTTTATTTCCTTACAAAGTTTGCCTATCCATTTATCATTGGTTTATGTATTGCTTTTTTTATCAATCCACTCGTAAATTTCTTTGAGCGAAAAGTGAAAATGCCAAGAGGAATCGCCGTCTTTGTCGCCTTATTTTTAATCTTCTCTCTGATAGCCGGTTTGGTTTCTTTATTAATTGTAGAAATTGTGGCCGGTGCAGAATACTTGGCTAAGGTCGTGCCAAATCATATTGAAACCTTAATCGATTACATTGAAATGATCTTTGCAGCTCAACTTATTCCACTTTATAACCAGCTTTCAAGTATGTTTATGAACCTTGAAACTGGTCAACAAGACACCATTCTTGAGAATATCCAAAACGTTGGGACTCAAGTCGGAGGCACGATTGGGAGTTTTATTCAGCGTTTTTTTGAAAAAATCCCCAATATGCTCGGATGGTTACCAACTGCTGCGACCGTGATTATATTCTCTCTCTTAGGGACATTTTTTATTAGTAAAGATTGGTATCGATTATCCGCTATTGGCAGTAGGTTCATCCCTGGTAAAGCGAGATCTAGTGGGAAAACAGTCTTTGTTGACCTGAAAAAAGCATTATTAGGGTTTGTCACTGCACAGGCCACACTAATTTCAATCACAACGATTACCATTTTAATCGGTTTGTTAATTCTACGAGTTGATTATGCCATTACGATTGCACTTGTTACAGGCCTAGTCGACATTGTGCCCTATTTAGGAACCGGAGCTGTCTTTGTACCGTGGATTATTTTCGAAGCAATCACTGGTGATATGCGACTTGCAATCGGTTTAGGTGTACTTTACATTATTGTGTTAGTTCAACGTCAGCTGATTGAACCAAAAGTACTTTCTTCTAACATTGGAATTGATCCTTTAGCAACATTAGTCGCCTTGTTTGTCGGCTATAAGTTAATCGGTTTCCTTGGATTGATTGTGGGACCAGTCGTTCTCGTGATTGTTAACACATTGCACCGTGCAAATGTATTCCATGACGTTTGGGATTTCATTGTTGGCTCTGGAAAACCAAAAATATAGCGTAACCTTAACGAATAATCGTAATGGTCCCCTTGTCCATTCGTTTTTTAAAATATTTTGTTAACCACTGCTTTACATATGTCCGAGTTATCGGGAACAACAATAAAAATCCTGTCACATCTGTGACAAATCCTGGAGTAAGCAGTAAGGTTCCACCTACTAAAATACAAACACCATCAAGTAAAGCATCACCTGGCATCATACCGCGGCTTAAAAGGTCTTGAACCTTGTGAATCGCCATCAATCCCTGTTGCTTTGCTAAATAAGCACCTAAGATTCCTGTGAGCAAAATTAAAGCCATTGTTGGGAAAGCCCCTATGGTTTGACCAATTAATAATAATAGTGCAATTTCTACAGCTGGAATAATTACAATTACTAAGAATAAATATCTCATTGTATACACCTCGCAATGCTTGTTTTCCCTCTATTATACGCATTTTTAATGGGAGGAAGTCCATTAGAAGTCCACAAAGGATAAATTAAAAAGAACGAGCACACATGCCCGTTCTTTTTTAACGCTCTTTTCTCAAACTTTGTTGCCTTTGAACAAATGATACAACTGAAAAGAGATAGGTCATACCAAATAATAGCTTCTTAATTAGAAAAGAGCTTGCAGATATCATTAAAACTTACGAAATGGCTTACTATTGCGTTAAAATCAGTTTTAGGATTTTAACACCATTCTTTACAAAAACAGCCTCTTTTAAAACTTACAATACATTCGTACGGCCGTTATAAATGATTCCTCTTTGTGCGTCAACAGTAATTTCTTGACCTTCTGTAAAACGCTCCATAGCATCTTCCACACCGACAATTACTGGAATGCCCACATTCAATCCAACAACTGCAGCATGACTTGTTAAACCACCCTCTTGGGTAATGAGAGCGGCACATTTTTCAATGGCAGGAACCATTTCGCGATCAGATCCAATCGTAACAAGAATGTCTCCCGCTTGTACCTTATCTATTGCTTCTTGAGCATTTTGAGCTAAAACGACTTTCCCATATGCGCTTTTGCGTCCAATGCCTTGAGCTTTAACAATGACATCTCCGACAACATGGATTTTCATAATGTTTGTTGTTCCTGATTCACCAACCGGTACGCCAGCAGTGATCACAACTAGATCACTATTATTTACTAAACCACTATTCATGCTATCTTCTACTGCATTCGATAACATTTCATCGGTTGTATCTGCCTTTTTCCCTAACTGAGGATAAACACCCCATACTAAAGCTAATCGACGCTGAACAAAGTCATTTGATGTAACCGCAACAATTGGTGCTTTTGGACGGTATTTAGAAATCATCCGAGCAGTGTGTCCACTTTCAGTTGGAGTAATAATCGCCTTCACGTCCAGGTTTAGTGCTGTATGTGCAACAGACTGTCCGATGGCATCCGTGATGCTATGTTCTGTTGACTTACTACGAGCTGATAATAAGTTCTTATGGTTTAATGCCTGTTCTGCACGTGAAGCAATATTGTGCATCGTTTGAACTGCTTCAACTGGATATTGTCCAGCAGCTGTTTCACCTGAAAGCATAATTGCATCAGTACCATCAAAAATTGCATTGGCTACGTCACTTGCCTCTGCACGTGTTGGTCTTGGATTACGTTGCATTGAATCTAACATTTGCGTTGCAGTAATAACTGGCTTCCCAAGCGTATTACACTTTTTAATTAATTCCTTTTGTACAAGTGGAACTTCTTCCGCAGGAATTTCTACACCTAAGTCTCCACGGGCAACCATTAAACCGTCTGAAACCGCTAAGATTTCATCGATATTATCGACACCTTCTTGGTTCTCAATCTTAGGAATGATGTTAATATGGGAAGCATTGTTTTCTTCCAATAGTTCACGAATTTCTAGAACATCCGAACCACGTCTAACAAAAGATGCAGCGATAAAATCTACCCCTTGTTCAATTCCAAAGCGAATATCGTTGGCATCCTTCTCCGTAATACCTGGTAATTTAACAGAAACACCTGGAACATTAACACCTTTTTTATTTTTCAAAGTACCGCTATTTAAGATTTTTGTTTTGATTTCATTTTTCGCCTTATCAATGTCTAACACTTCAAGACCAATTAATCCATCATCTAATAAAATTTTATCTCCTGGTTTCACATCATCGATGAGGTTTTCATATGTAACGGAAAACTTTTCTGTTGTACCAAGTACCTCAGTCATTGAAACAATGATCTCGTTACCAGATTGAAGCTCAATAGCACCGTTCTCCATATTATTTGTCCGAATTTCAGGACCTTTTGTGTCTAATAAAATCGCAACAGTTTTACCTGTTTTCTCTGACGCTACACGGATATTCTTAATTCTTTGGCCATGCTCGTCAAAGTCACCGTGAGAGAAATTTAGACGGGCAACATTCATTCCCGCTTCCATCAACGCTGTTAAATTTTCAATACTTTCACTTGCTGGACCAATGGTACATACAATCTTTGTTTTACGCATTAAAAGTGAACCTCCCTGAATTTGCTTCTTAAATAGATAATTCTTTTGAAAGTTTATAGATGTCTAAATCAATCTTATGAGGCATAGCTAACGCTTCTATGATATCATAATCTACCAACTGGTTGTTCTCGATACCGACTGCACGTCCACCTGTATTATTCAATAATAGTTCAACTGCTCTAGCACCAAGACGACTTGCTAGTACACGGTCGGTAACAGTTGGCGTTCCCCCACGCTGAACATGGCCTAGAACCGTAACCCTTGTATCCATTTTTGTTACTTCTTCAATCTGTTTTCCCGCTTCGTATCCACTCATTACCCCTTCAGCAACGATAATGATACTATGCTTTTTGCCTCGTTCTTGTCCATTTTTCAATCGCTGAGCAATTTCTTGAATATCTTGTTCTGCTTCAGGGATTAAAATCGTCTCTGCTCCTCCAGCTAATCCAGCCCATAGCGCAATGTCCCCTGCGTTTCGCCCCATTACCTCAATCACGAAAGTTCTTTCGTGTGAAGAAGCTGTATCACGAATCTTATCGACTGCGTCAATAACTGTATTGACAGCTGTATCGAAACCAATCGTAAATTCTGTTCCTGGAATATCATTATCAATTGTTCCTGGAACACCTACACAAGGAAAGCCCTCTTCCGTCAAAAGCATTGCCCCACGGTAAGAGCCGTCCCCACCAATAACAACCAAACCTTCAATCCCATGTTTTTTTAATTGTTCAATCCCTTTTTGTCGACCTTCTTTTGTCTTAAACTCCTCACTGCGAGCAGATTGAAGAAAAGTACCTCCACGATGAATAATATCTCCTACAGAACCCAGTTCCAGTTTTTTAATATTTCCACTCATTAATCCAGCATATCCACCGAAGACTCCATAAATCTCCATATCATGGTAGATCGCTTTTCTGACCACTGCACGTACTGCCGCATTCATACCTGGGGCGTCACCGCCACTAGTTAGAACACCGATTCGTTTCATAGTCACTCACCTCTTCTTTATAATTATGTATCCTATTGGGTAACAATAATTTCCATTATGTACGCTACCTATTGGATTAGTTTTAAACACCAATATTTTAAAAATACCATGAAGATTAGCCTATCACAAGAATAGACATTAAATACTCATAAAGACAGAATAATGAGTATAATGGAAGCGTTTCATCCTAATTGAAAGCGGTGTTTTTTTGAAAAATTTAAAAAAGAACGTGTAAAAAACACGTTCTTAATTTACCCCGATATATTCATTTAATGACGAATATTGCCCAATCAATTTATATTTTTTATATCGATGGTCGATGATTTCTTCCTCAGAATATCCAGATAATGACTTTAACGATGCTAATAAGGTCTGGTCAATCGCTTGAACCTGTTTTTCTAAATCGCGATGGGCCCCACCTCTTGCTTCAGGAATAATTTCATCCACTACTCCTAATTCTTTCAAATCTGGAGCGGTAATTCGCATTGTCTCTGCCGCTTTTTTTGCTTGCGAAGCATCTCTCCACAGAATAGAGGCTGCCCCTTCTGGAGAGATTACGGAATAGGTTGAGTTTTCGAGCATATGAATATGATTTCCAACTCCAAGAGCCAGTGCTCCCCCACTACCACCTTCTCCTATTACGATACAAACAACCGGTACTTTTAAGCCTGCCATTTCGAATAGGTTTCTTGCAATGGCTTCACTCTGTCCTCTTTCTTCAGCGGCCTTTCCTGGATACGCACCTTTCGTGTCAATAAAGCAAATAATTGGTCTTCTAAATTTTTCAGCCTGTTTCATTAAACGAAGTGCCTTTCGATACCCTTCAGGATGAGGCATTCCAAAGTTCCTTCGGATATTCTCTTTTGTATCTTTCCCGCGTTGGTGTCCAATTACAGTGACGGGCAAACCGTGATATTTTGCAATACCACCAACAATGGCCTCGTCATCGCCAAAGACTCGATCTCCATGGCATTCAAAGAAATCTGTAAAAAGTTTAGAAATATAATCCAAACTAGTTGGACGCTCTGGATGACGAGCAATTTGAACACGATCCCACGGTTTTATATTCTCATATATCTCATTTTCTAACTTCTCTAGTCTAGCTTCAAGTTTTTCAATTTCTGCAGATAAGTCCATATCCGTGTTTTGGGTATAATCTCTTAGTTCAGAAATCTTTTTCCTTAATTCAACCACTGGTTTTTCAAATTCTAAATCTCCTGCCACCGATTAATCCCCCCCGGTTGATGTATTTCTAAAATGGACGCGATGGTTTCACGTAAATCGGAACGTGAAACAACCGCATCTAGCTGTCCATGCTTAAGTAAAAACTCTGATGTTTGGAAATCCTCAGGAAGTTCCTCACGGATGGTCTGTTCAATGATTCTACGCCCAGCAAACCCGATTAAGGCACCTGGCTCAGCAAAATTATAATCTCCTAATGAAGCGAAACTTGCTGAAACACCCCCCGTGGTCGGATGCGTCATAATTGAGATAATCAATCCTCCATGGTCACTAAATCTCTTAAGAGCCGCGCTTGTTTTTGCCATTTGCATTAAACTTAGCACGCCCTCTTGCATTCTAGCACCTCCGGAGGCCGTAAAAATAATAAATGGTACCTTCAGTTCATCCGCCTTTTCAATCGCTAATGTAATCTTCTCTCCTACTACCGACCCCATGCTTCCCATACGGAAAGAAGCATCCATAATAGCGACTACTACATTCAAACCATCTATGCTCCCAGTCCCCGTAACCACTGCTTCATTTAAATTTGTTTTTAACCGGTCTTTCTCAAGCTTATCCTCATAGTCCGGAAAATCTAAGGGATTTCCAGAAATCATACCATTGTTCAATTCCTCAAAGCTTCCTAAATCAACGAAGCTATCAATTCGCTCCTTGGAATTCATTTGATGATGAAAGCCACAATGGAAACATACCTTGAGGTTTTTCACCAACTCTTTTGTATACATAATCTTTTTACAGCTCGGACATTTTGTCATAATTCCTTCAGGGACATCCTGTTTTGCTGTTTCAGAAGGGATGGTGGCGTATTTTTTCTTTTTTGTAGTTTTCGTAAATAGTTCTTTCAGCAAGGTAATACCTCCCATATTGATTTAACAATGACACTCCAAAAGTGGACAGACCACTTAGGTGGACAGACCACTAAAAAACAAAATCATGCCCGAATCCTCATCTTGTATAAAGCCTGTCCTTTACTATATAACAATCGGGAGGTGGATTCTGTTGAATATTGTCACGACTCGTACGACAAATTACGCAGCCTTCGATATTTGATGAGGACTCGGTCAATATCCCCTTGTTCAAGAAATTCCACTAATTCTAGATAGTCTTCCTTGTTTGTTTTAAATTCCTCTCGATTCGTTGCCTGATAATAGTCTACTAGTATCTGCCAAATGCGATAGATAAGATGATTATCTGCTAGATCCGCTATTCTAATAAAAAAATCATTATCCTCAACGTTATGTTCATTCACCCAAGCTTTTAAACGTTGAAAGTCATTTTTATCTCGTTTAAGGACCGCTAACCGCAAACAGTCCATTTCGACTAAATATTTTGTCTCAATCACATCACGAACCGCTTTTTGATCTTGGAGAATAAAAGTACTTAACAGTTGGACAAGCTGATTGCCACGAAAATCCCTGATAAAAGTCCCTTCTCCTCGCCTAGTTTCAATTAACCCAAGCAGTTCTAGAGCTCTTAGGGCCTCCCGAACAGAGGAGCGTCCCGCATTGAGACGCTCCGATAGTTCCCGTTCTGAAGGGATTTTGTCACCAGGTTTAAGGCCATCTTTCTCGATAATCATTCTTAACTGTTTCACAATTTCGATATATACTTTCGTTGAGCTTTCATTTTGGCCCACCACTGCTATCACTCGCTTTTTTCGATAATAGAGAGCCGGCGTGTGCGATCCTTCACTTCTTCTGGATCCACTTTAATTCTAGCCACGCCTGTTTCCATTGCCGCTTGCGCAACCGCAGCAGCAACAGCAGGAGCTACACGCGGATCAAATGGTCCAGGAATCACGTAATCACTCGACAACTCTTCTGCACTAACTAAACCAGCAATTGCTTCTACAGCAGCAACCTTCATTTTTTCATTAATATGAGTAGCCCTAGCATCCAGCGCACCTCTAAAAATCCCTGGGAAAGCGAGCACATTGTTAACTTGATTAGGGAAATCAGAACGTCCTGTACCAATTACTTTAACTCCTGCTGCTTTTGCCTCTTCTGGCATAATTTCTGGAGTTGGATTTGCCATCGCAAACACAATTGGATCAGGGTTCATTGTCTTAACCATTTCCGCTGTCAATGCACCAGCAGCTGAAACGCCAATGAAAACATCTGCTCCAACAATAGCATCAGCAAGGCTTCCTTTAACATTATTGCGGTTTGTGTATTTGGCAATTTCTGCTTTTATAGTATTCATACCCTCAGGACGCCCTTCATAGATGGCTCCCTTAGTATCACACATGATAATGTCACGAACTCCATAAGAATAAAGTAACTTGATAATCGCGATTCCCGCTGCACCTGCCCCATTGGCAACTACCTTAATTTCAGTCATCTTCTTGCCCGTAATCTTCAACGCATTTACAAGACCGGCTACAGTTACAATAGCTGTACCATGCTGGTCGTCATGGAAAACAGGAATATTCGCTTCTTTTTTCAAGCGTTCTTCAATGACAAAACAATTCGGAGCAGCAATATCCTCAAGGTTTACTCCGCCAAATGTTGGTTCCATTAACTTTACCGTTTCAACAATTTTATCAATATCTGTTGTATTTAAACAAATTGGGAAAGCGTCTACGCCTGCAAAACTTTTAAATAGCACTGCTTTTCCTTCCATAACAGGTAAAGCTGCTTCAGGTCCAATATTTCCTAACCCTAACACGGCTGTACCATCTGAAACAACAGCGACCATATTGCCTTTCATCGTATAATCAAATACGGTTTCAGGCTTATCATAAATTTCCTTACAAGGTTCTGCCACCCCTGGAGAGTATGCTAGGCTTAAATCTTTTGCATTTTTAACTGGAACCTTTGATTTTGATTCCAATTTACCTTTGTGCTCTTTGTGCATATGCAATGCTTCATCTCTTAAGTTCAACTAAAGTCCACTCCCTTTTATCATTAAAAAAAGGTCCTCTATCGCGAGCAAAACGTCTTTAGGTGGTCAGACCACATTTTCTTTTACAATATAACACATTCCAGAAACTTGTAAAAGGCTATTTTTTTAGGACGACATTTTTCTCACCGAGGAATTCCCTTAGAGCTTCCAAACAAGGTTTGGAACCATCCACTTGATAGTCTTTACTTAATAGCACTGTTTTTTCTATATCCGCATAGTGAAGAATGACCGGTATTGACCCATTGTGTTTTTTCAGAACTTCTTTTAACTCGTATAAGTGATCTGCTTCTTGATGACTTGAATCAACTTTCAAATACAGTGTAGGCTGTTTTTGCTGAACTGCTTTTCTCTCCTGATCAAGGTCGAGTAGACTTTGAATAATAAATTGCCTTTTCCCATTTCTTTCTTCAAGCTTCCCTTCAAGCAGGACGATTTCTCCTTGCTTTAAATTATGTCCTGAGCGTTTATAGACTAACGGAAAGGCAACAGCTTCGATTTCATCACTAGGATCACTAAGAGTATAAAAGGACATCGCTTCACCTTTTTTTGTTCGGATCATCTTAGCATCCGTAATGTATACCCCTATTTTTGCACGTTCTCCGGTTTGAATATCCATGATTGCCCTTGCACCAGCTTGAGCAAATGCTTCTTTTCTTACGGAAATTGGATGAGTCGATAAATACAGACCTAGCACTTCCTTTTCAAGGGCCAGTTTATCTTCTACTCTCATCGGATCAACCATGACGTATTTAGGTTTGATATCAAATTCAGCCTCGGCAAACAGACCAAATTGATTTTCGTCATCCGGAGCCATCAATTGGGCATGTTCGGCTGCAACATCCAGGGTCGCTAATAATGTTGCACGATCATGGCCAAATTCATCAAAAGCACCCGAATGCACTAGCGCCTCCATCGTTTTTCGATTCATAACTTTCTGAGGAACCCGAAGACAAAAATCAAACAAATCGGCAAAAGCTTTTTTCCTCCTTGCTTGAAAGATCGCCTTTAATGCTACTGCCCCAACTCCTTTAATACCTGCAAGACTATATCGAATATTATTACCTTCAACCAAAAAACTAAAATGACTTTTATTAATCGAAGGGGGTAATAATTCATAGCCTCTATGTGTCAATTCCCTAGCATATTGAGTCATCTTCGCTTCATTTCCAAGCGATGAAGTCATTAATGAAGCAAGAAAATAAAGCGGGTAATGCGCTTTTAAAAAAGCTAACTGATAGGAGATAAAACTATAAGCTACCGCATGGCTGCGATTAAAACCATAATTAGCAAAACGTACTATCAAATCATAAATCTGATTGGCTGTTTGCTCTTTGTATCCTTTCCCTAGTGCCCCTTTAACAAAATGAGTTCTCTCCTTATCGAGCACTTCTTTTTTCTTTTTACTCACGGCTCTACGAAGTAAATCGGCCTCTCCTAGTGAAAACCCTGCAAGCTTGGAAGCAATCTGAATGATTTGTTCCTGATAAACAATGACTCCGTAAGTATTTTCCAGAATCTCCGCTAAATCAGGATGTGGATACTGAATTGGTTCCTTTCCGTGTTTGCGGTCAATAAACAATGGAATATTCTCCATTGGTCCTGGGCGATATAAAGCATTTACGGCTACGATGTCTTCAAATCTAGTAGGCTTTAATTTCGTTAGGACCTTGCGCATCCCTTCTGATTCTAATTGGAATACACCAGTGGTATCTCCCTTGCTCAATAATTCAAATGTCTGTTTGTCTTGCAGGGGGATTTTACGGATATCTACTTTCTGACCAGTTTTCCTATGGATGGATACAAGGATGGATTCAATGAGCGTCAAATTTCTTAAACCTAGAAAATCCATTTTTAATAACCCAGCTTCTTCAAGATGTTCCATAGAGTATTGTGTCAATAGAACATTTCCGTGCCCAGATTGAATAGGGATTAACTCTGTAAGAGGCTGTTCACTAATCACAACCCCAGCTGCATGGGTAGAAGTATGTCTTGGAAGGCCTTCTAACTTTACTGCCGTTTGGAATAACCTTTGATTTAATTCTGATTCAGCTACAAATTTCCGTAACGGTTCTGACTCTTTATAGGCATCGGCTAATGTAATCCCTAATCGTGAAGGAATGAACCTTGATAACCGCTCTAATTCTTTTGTATTGAGACCAAAAACCTTCCCTACATCGCGAGCTGCAGCCTTAGCCGCTAGTGTCCCAAAGGTAACAATTTGAGCGACATGTAATTCACCGTACTTTCCAGCCACATAGGCAATCATTTCATCACGACGATGGTCGGGAAAGTCGATATCAATATCAGGCATAGTTACTCGTTCAGGATTAAGAAAACGTTCAAAAAGCAAATTATGTTGAATCGGATCGACGTCGGTTATATACAAAACATAAGCAACAATTGAACCGGCAGCTGAACCACGTCCTGGCCCTGTTAAAATGCCATTCTCTCGAGCAAACTTCATAAAGTCCCAAACAATTAAAAAATAGTCACTAAACTTCATTTTTTTGATCACTGATAGTTCGTATTTAAGTCTATTTACTTGAACAGCGGTTGGTTGAATGTAGCGACTTTTTAGACCAGTAAAGCAAATCTCGTCTAATAATTCATCTGCTGTTTGCCCCTGAGTTACCGGGTATTTTGGCAAATGTCTGCTTTTCAAATCAATCATGACATTACAGTTTTCAGCAATCTTCAAAGTATTTTCTAGCGCGTCCGGGTATTCCCCAAATAAATCAGTCATTTCCAAAGTATTTTTCAAATAAAACTGATCGGACCCTAATTTTAGTCGCCCGTCTTCCGAGAGTTTCTGCCCACTCTTAATCGCTAACAGACATTCTTGTGCAAACGAATCTTCACGATCCAAATAATGAACATTATTTGTTGCAACGAGCGGGATGTTCATTTCAGCTGAAAGGCTAGCCAACCGCTCAACAAGTTCCACTTGACCAGAAAGCCCTTGGTTCTGTATCGACAAGTAAAAGCGATTTTCCCCAAATAGATCAGCTAACATTTTTAACGTACGGTTAGCTACCTCTGGTTCGTTATTCAGTAATGCTTGTTCAATCTTGCCTTCCATCCCAGGTGTGAGGGCATATAAACCTACCGCATAATGACGTAGCCATTTAAGCGGTATTCCTTGCGGGGATTTTGTTTGAACAGCACTTGATATTTTCATAAGGTTTTTAAATCCCTCGTTATTAATCGCTAAAAGGACGAGTGGCCCTAATTTTTCTCCATCTATCTCTTCTACTACATCTACTGTTAACCCGATAATCGGCTTTATTCCATGTTTCAGACATTCTTTATAAAAAGCAACCGTTCCATACATAACATTACGGTCAGTAAGCGCAATCGCATCAAAACTACTCTCTTTTGCTTTTTTAACTAAACCCTCAATCTTAATGGTACTAGTCAAAAGACTATATGAACTATGTACTTGTAGGTGAATAAATGCTGACAATGAAATCACCCCCTTAAAAGTTCTATCTATTTCATTATATGGGTTGTATCAAAAAAAGAAAATATGTTCTCATTTTACACTACGAGTTTAATCATAATTCCGATTGTTTGTCCATACGATTTAAGGAAGAGAATTTTTCCCAAAGGGGACTATTAAATGAACCAACCATTTATTACACAGTTATTTCAGAGTTATTTTATTGCACTTGGCGTATTGTTAGGCGGTTCTTTAATTGGAGGACTCGCTTCTTTCTTAACCGGTCAACCCTTACTCACCCAGATTTCGCGTATTTCTGATCTTATCCGGATTTGGGCTATTATTGCAGCGATTGGGGGTACCTTTGACACGGTTTACAGTTTTGAACGCGGTTTAATGGATGGAGATACGAAGGATATTTTTAAACAGTTTTTACTCATCCTGTCGGCTATGGGCGGAGCAAAAACGGGAGCAACGATTATTAAATGGCTAACATTGGAGCAGGTATAACATGCACATTCCACCTTATTACCGGAAACCCTCATGGCAGCGTTTTTTTTCAGGAATGGTGGTTGGTGCCGGTTTAAGCTGGTGCATCTTTCTCTACATGCATGGAGTTATGCTTGAAGAAAAATCGGCAGAAATAAGCAAACTTTCATCAGAACTTAAAGACGAGAAGAATAAAGTGAAAATATGGCAGGACGATTATAAAGCATTAAATGAAAAAAGCCTCGAACAACTTACGATTCAAGATATCAAAGTGAAAATTACTAATGGAGCAAAATATGATTTAGACACACTTGCTGTCCTACAAGTAGAAGAAGAAATTAGAGAAGATTTGACTTATTTTATTGCAAAGGATTTAGAATTCGTTTATAAAAGCAGAGATTTAATAACAAAAATCATTAAAAATAAAGTAATCAAAGCGGCAAACGGAAAACGTTATCGCCTCAGAATTAAATCAACGGTTGTTTACACGACAGTCAATTTAGAGCTAGAACTCCAGTTAGATGACTAATTCGGACCGTTCATTTTGAGTATTTACATGGCTCTTGCATGCCCCTTTTTCAATAAGCAAAAGGGGTATTTTATTTTTATTAGAAAAGCAAAAAAATAACTGTCGATTTATTCGGCAGCCTGGAAACGGGTTTTTCCCGAGGGTTCTTGTTCATTTGTTTTTAATGGTAAAAGGCAAGGATAACAGGTCTATTACCTGGATTAATAGACGGTATATATACCCACTAGATTTAATCCTAATTTCGATTTTGTTCTCTATAATATTGAAATATTTCTCATGGCCCCCATACGAGAAATATAAAAGTGTTTTATTCCCGGTAAGGAACAACTTAATGCCAGTACCGGGAATAAGTCGCTCGTTATATTCACACTACCGAGAATAAACAAGCAATCTCTCAAGATTTATTCCCCCTACCGAAAATAAATCGAACTCTTCTATATGAACTTATGTGATAAAACGCAACACACTATAACCGTAATATCTATTCTTTACACAATTCAATTAAATCGTTGATTACTTTTTCTGCCTCATCCCATGAGTAAATGGACGCGCCAGAAGCTAGCGGATGTCCTCCACCATTGTATTTACGAGCAAGAACATTAATAATTGGACCTTTTGAACGCAAGCGAACCCGTATTTGATCTTCCTCTTCAATGAAGAATACCCATGCCTTAATTCCCTTAATTGATCCAAGTTCACTAACAAGTAGTGATGCATCTGAAGGCCTTACATCGTACTCTTCTAAAAGCTCTTTTTTCAAATACACACAGGCAGCACCGTTTGCAAGTGCTTCAAAATTCTGCAGGACATACCCCTTTAATTTGATGACTTTTACATCTAAATCATACATCTGATTAAAAAGTTCTGGCCGGGAGAAATTGTAATGGATTAGCTCTCCTGCATAAGCGAAGGTTTTATCTGTTGTACTTGGATAAAGAAAACGTCCTGTATCACCAACTATACCTGCAAATAACAAACGTGCTGCTTCATCTGATAATTTCAAGCCACGTTCTTTATATGTAAGATAGAATTCATAAATCATTTCGCTGGTAGAGCTTGCAGTTGTATCTACCCATACTAAATCCCCATACGGGTCCTCGTTCGGATGATGGTCAATTTTAATCAACTTCTCTCCTTGCCGGTAGCGCTTGTCACAGACTCGTTCCTGATTGGCTGTATCACAAACAATGACTAAAGCTTTCTCATACTCTTCATCTGTGATTTGATCCAACCTTCTCATATAATGAAGCGAAGGCTCCTCTTTTCCAACTGCATATACCTTCTTTTCAGGATAGGATTGTTTGAGTATCTCTACTAGTCCTCCTTGTGATCCATATGCATCTGGATCTGGACGAACATGACGATGAACAATAATGGTTTCATAGTTTTCAATTTCACGAATAATTTGCTCTTTCATCGGGAAAATCTCCTTCAATAACAAAATAGTTAAGTTTATTATAATCTTAGTATTTAGAAAATAAAAAGAAAAAACTGTATTATAGTAATTTATACAATTTACCGTTAAAATAAAAGAAGACTTTTGTTTGGAGGTACAAATAATGGCAATCCTTGTCTTCTTAATTGTTGTTTCCTTTGTTATGTATGTATTCTATAAGCTGAAATATGTTCGGAGCTCTCGGCCGATTGAAAAAAAGTGGCTCTCCGCAAAATCAAGCATAGCATTAGGAATCTTTGTTGCTCTTTTCGGGGTCAATCAATTGTTTTTATTTCCAGCCACAATTACGTATATCATAGCTGGTTTGTTTATTCTGTTAGGAGCCTATAACGCCTATCACGGGATTAAAGCTTATCAGCACTATCTTCCATTCGCAAGAGAAGAAGCAGAAGCATTAAACAACCATTAAGATTAGAAAGAAGCCGACTTTAGGTCTGGCTTCTTTTTTACTACCCAATAGAGTATAGCTTTAAAGCTTTGATGTTGCGCAAGGCGCCTCCGCTTTTCTTTTTTGTCAAGCTGCGGCTCCTAGCCCCTCGAGTCGCTTCAGTCTGGCAGTTGAAGTCAAAGAACGACTTCATCTGCCAGCCCTCCAGCGCTTGTCGGGGCTGAGCCAGTCGCCTCCGCTTTTCTTATTGTCTAGCTCCAGCGCCCTAGCGGCTAGTGTCCTTCCCTCTCCGCCGCAACGATTGCGTCAACATCGAATTGCTATCGCTCTTCGTGTTTCCTTTATCTCAGTTGGAGAGTTCCAGGCCATACGCCGCTGAGCAGGGCGCTTCCGCTTTTCTTATTGTCTATCGATTAGTTGGCAGACCATCATTGCTTTACCTACTAGGACTCCGTCGTTATATACTTCTACGTCGACTTTTCCGAACTTCCGACCGACTTCAAGGATTCTTGGAATAATCTCGAGAACACTATCAATTTGTACTGGTTTCAGAAAATAAATCGTCATGTTTTCGACGACCAGATCACCTTTTTTATATCCTCTTAGGATACGATTCGCTGCTTCCGAGACTAGAGTTGTAAAGACCCCGTAAGAAATTGTCCCGATGTGGTTGGTCATTTGTGGAGTGACCGTGCAGCGGAAACTCTCCTCACCTTTGCCTTTCCCTTTCGTCACAATTATTTGGCTTGTCACGGTATCATCCAATGTTTCCCCTACTTGAGGCTGGCGCTGAATCATTTGTAACGCCTTCAATACATCCTGCCTACTAATGATCCCGATTAATTTATTTGATTCATCTACAACAGGGAGCATCTCGATTCCTTCCCATACCATCATATGAGCGGCCGATGCTACACTCGTTTTGCCGCCAACGGTCATCGGTTGTTTTGTCATTACTTTTTCAATTGGCGTATCGGGGCTATCTCCCAATATATCCTTTGAAGTGACCATCCCTTGAACCTTCAAATTCTTGTCAACAACAGGGAAGCGACTATGAGAGGTCTCTTCTTTATATCGATACCAGTCTCCAACTGTATGATTCGTCCTTAAATACGCGGTCTCGGTAATCGATGTAAGAATGTCCTCAACCAAGACAATTTCTTTTTTAATTAGCTGATCGTAAATTGCTCGGTTAATCATCGTCGCTACCGTGAATGTATCATAACTACTAGAGATAATCGGTAATTGAAGTTCATCTGCTAGCTTTTTAACACTTTCCTCTGTATCAAAACCACCAGTAATTAATACTGCTGCACCAGCTCTTAATGCTTGTTCATGTGCTTTATCACGATTTCCGACGATTAATAGATTGCCCGCACCTGTATATCGCATCATCGCTTCAAGTTTCATGGCTCCGATAACGAATTTGTTTAACGTCTTATGCAGGCCTCCTCTGCCACCTAGAACCTGACCATCAACGATGTTAACAACCTCTGCAAACGTAAGCTTTTCAATATTTTCTTTCTTTTTCTTTTCGATTCGGATGGTTCCTACCCGTTCAATCGTACTGACATACCCTTTATTTTCAGCATCTTTTATCGCGCGATATGCAGTCCCTTCACTTACATTCATTGCCTTGGCGATCTGTCGTACAGATATTTTTTCCCCAATAGGAAGTCCATCAATGTATTGTAAAATTTGCTCATGCTTTGTTGCCAAGACGTTCACCCTTTATCAATAAAGTTCCGTACGGAAATACTTTCCTATCCTTATTATAAAGAGAAAAAAGTCTTGATTCAATTATATCCTACCTTCAACAGCCTTTTTTCACCGATACTTGTATAAACCCCCTTACCAATCCTTTTAAAGGGAACCAGAGTGGACACCGGTTTTGGATTATGGCTCTTTTCTGAAACTTTGTTGCTTTTAGATATAAAGAGAAGAAAATTAGCTGTGTTTACACGGGTCAGCAACTTAAAAATCAGGAAAAAAGAGTCAGTAAACTCATTCGAACGCACAAAATGGCTTATCCTGCGTTAAAATCGACTTTAGGATTTTAACAACAATCTTTACAAAAACAACAACCAACATGTAGGAGGACCTCCCATATCAAAGTAGCTTATCCACCAAAACCCCGTTCTCTCTTTTGATCATATCCTCCACTCGTTCTAACTGCTTTTTGCTTCTTCGGTGTATAAAGAAAAGCGGAAAGGTTTCCTGCAGCAACCAATAAGGCAAATAGAAGCCATGTTCCGGCAAATAGGCTGTCCACTCCTATTGATTCCAAAGAAAACTTTGGGACCGCGTAATAAAGCATCAAACCGCAAAGTAACAAATATAGCAGATATTTATTTTTGTTCATCGTACTCCTCCTTTTTTAATAGCTTGTTCTATATATCTATGCTTAAAGTTATAAAAAAACACAAAAACTGTTGTCACATGTCATCCATGCAACAACAGTTTTTTGTGTTTTATAGCTTAATACTCTCTCCCGGCTTGAGTACTTGCCCATTTTCAGCTTTTAACAATTGGATAAATTTCTGTGGATCCTGTTTAATTGGTGGGAATGTATTAAAATGAATTGGTACGACTTTCTTCGCTTGCAGGAACTCTGCCGCAATCGCAGCATCTTCAGGTCCCATCGTAAAATTGTCACCGATTGGTAGGAAAGCAAGATCAATCGGGTGAAGTTCCCCAATTAGTTTCATATCGGAAAACAATCCTGTATCACCTGCATGATAAATGGTTTTCCCTTCTATAAACAAAAGCACACCCGCAGGCATTCCACCATAAATAATTTGTTGATCGCTTGTTGCATATCCGGAGCCATGAAAAGCCTGAGTCATCTTCACTTTTCCAAAATCAAATTCAAATGCACCACCGATATTCATACCATGTGTACGAACACCTTGCCAACCTAAATATGTAGCTAAATCCGCATTGGTGATTACTAGCGCATCATTCTTTTTAGCCAACTCCACTGTATCCCCGACATGATCATTATGTGCATGGGTTAAAATAATATAATCCGCATTGATTTCATTTACTTTTAAATCTGTTAGTTCATTCCCATTAATAAAAGGATCGACTATTATTGTCTTTCCGCCTGTTTCCACTTTCACAACTGAATGCCCATGATAAGATACTTTCAAATTGATCTCTCCTTTCAATCTTCTCACTTAGATACTTCTACAATTCTAATATAAATCCTTTTCATTTATACACATCATACATCAAACATTTCCCTTTCTTCTTTTCATTTGATAGTCTCTTAATAATGAGATAAAAAAGGAGGAATACTAATGACAACCGAACGGTTAACAAAATTATCAAGCTGGTTAGAGGAGAAGGAAATCGATGTAGCTTTTCTTACTTCTTCCGAGAATGTCTTTTATCTAAGTGGTTTTTTAAGTGATCCGCATGAACGATTACTAGGAATTGGTGTATTCCCCGATGCAGAACCATTTTTAATTTGCCCAGGTATGGAAAAAGAGGATGCAAAGAAAACGGGTTGGCCTTATGAAATCATTGGTTATGACGACACCGTAAACCCTTGGGAAATGGTGCGCACTGCAATTCTTTCCAGAAGTGCCAATGTACATAAAACAGCGGTTGAAAAAGAACATCTAAATGTTGAGCGATACGAACAATTACAGAAAATGTTGCCAAATAGCACCTATGTTTCTGTCGAAGAAAGGTTAAGGGAACTTCGCCTAGTTAAGGATTCCCATGAAGTTGAGAAACTCCGGGAAGCTTGTGCTTTAGCAGACTATGCAATTGAAGTTGGGGTTCATGAGATTAAAGAAGGTAAAACAGAAATGGAAATCCTTGCAGCTATCGAATACGCCCTTAAGAAAAAAGGAGTCTTAGAGATGTCCTTTTCTACAATGGTTTTAACCGGAAAAAATGCTGCTTCTCCCCACGGAACCCCAGGCAATACCCGAATTCAAAAAGGTGATTTCGTCCTCTTTGACCTCGGTGTTATAGTCGACGGATACTGCTCTGATATTACAAGGACTGTTGCTTATCATGACATTAGCTCTGAACAAGAAAAAATTTATCAAACTGTCTTGAATGCGCAATTAGAGGCGCTTAAGACCGTAAGACCAGGTGTCGCCTGTTCAACGGTTGATTTAGCAGCGAGAAATGTTATCTCAGATGCTGGCTATGGGGAATTTTTCCCACATCGACTTGGTCATGGTTTAGGGATTAGCGTTCACGAATACCCTTCCATCACGGAAAAGAATTCATTGGTTTTAAAGGAAGGAAACGTTTTCACCATTGAGCCAGGTATCTATGTACCAGAGCTAGCAGGTGTCCGTATTGAGGATGATCTCATTGTTACCAGCACAGGCTGCGAAATTCTTACAAAGTATCCTAAAGAGTTGCAAATAATAAAATAATCGTTCATGAAACGTTTTAACATCTGTTCATCATCTAATTTACATTTGTTCATATAATTGATATATTGTTCTAGTAGAGTAAGTTAAGCACTACCCTAAAGAACTAGGAGGAAATAAAGCATGACAACACAACTTGCACAAATGATTGACCACACTTTATTAAAAGCAAATGCAACCGAAGCTGAAATTATCAAACTTGCTGAGGAAGCAAAAGAACATAAATTTGCCTCTGTTTGTGTAAACCCAGCTTGGGTAAAAACAGCAGCGAAAGTCCTTAAAGACGTACCAGAAGTAAAGGTTTGTACCGTAATTGGTTTCCCACTTGGAGCATCCACTCCAGAAGTCAAAGCATTCGAAACAAAAAATGCGATTGAAAATGGCGCGGGAGAAGTGGACATGGTCATCAATATTGGAGCGTTAAAAGGAAAACAATATGATGTCGTCGAACAAGATATTAAAGCTGTTGTTGACGCTGCAAAAGGAAAAGCTTTGGTAAAAGTGATCATTGAAACATCACTTCTTACTGACGAAGAAAAAGAAACAGCATGTAAACTTGCTGTCCAAGCAGGTACTGATTTTGTTAAAACCTCAACTGGTTTTTCAACTGGAGGGGCAACGAAAGAAGATATTGCGTTAATGAGAAAAGTCGTAGGTCCATCCATTGGAGTAAAAGCTTCAGGTGGCGTAAGAAGCTTGGAAGATGCTCAAACGATGATTGAAGCTGGGGCTACCCGCATTGGTGCAAGTTCTGGGATTGCTATTGTATCGGGACAAACCTCAAATAGTTCATATTAATTGAAAAAACCAGCCAATAAAACAATGGCTGGTTTTTTGTTCGCAATTTTTCTATTATCCTTTTGCAACAAGCGTATCTGTTAACACAGGAACAACTTGTTTCTTACGAGAAACAACACCTTTAAGAACGGCTGTGTTATTTTCTAATTTAACATCAAACGCTGTTTCAACGGCATCCGCCTGCTTACCTAGGGCCAACCCAGTAGAATCATTTGTTAAAATATCTGTGATGACTAATAGGAATAGGTCTAACTCCTTGTCAGCGATGACATTGTTAATCACATCTTCCAATTCAGCTTGACGTGCGAGTACGTCGTTGACATCTACAGTATTTACTTGTGCAATCTCAACTTTAGAACTTCCCATTGAAAATTCTTTCGCATCAAGGGAAATTAGTTCTTTTGTCGTTTTGCTACTTAAGTCAGCACCTGCTTTTAGCATTTCCAATCCGTATACTTCTGCATCCACGCCAGCAATTTCCGCTAATTCTTTTGCTGCAGCAACATCTTGCTCAGTGCATGTAGGAGATTTAAACAATAAAGAATCAGAGATAATAGCGGATAGCATTAATCCTGCTGTCTGCTTATCAAGTTCAACATTGTTTTCTTTGTACATTTTATTTAAAATGGTCGCGGTACAACCCACTGGTTCTACACGGAAATACAATGGATCACTTGTTTCAAAATTTGCAACACGGTGATGGTCAATGACTTCTATAACTTTCACTTTTTCAATATCATCAGCACTTTGCTGACGTTCATTGTGATCTACTAAAATAACTTGTTGTGTTTCTTCTGATACATTTCCAACTAAACGTGGTTCTTCCGCCTTAAAATATTCTAGTGCGTATGCTGTTTCACCATTCACTTGCCCTAAACGTACAGGTTCCACGTTTTCTCCAAGTTTTTGCTTTAAATTCGCATAAGCAATCGCTGAACAAATCGTATCTGTATCAGGGTTCTTATGTCCAAAAATCAATACTTTTTCCAATTATGACACTCCTTCAACTCATTTCCTATTTTAGTGAACACCTTGTAGATGCACTCTTTATCCATTAACCAATATACTATAAATCGGCAAGAATTTACATCATTCCTATTCACTAAATAGAAAAAAGACCCAGTACAAATCAAACTTTACAATAATGGTCTTAACTGAAAATATTTTAGATGATTAAAAATGAAGGCTATTTTGGTAAAGATTATTGTTAAAATCCTAAAGCCGATTTTAACGCGTGATAGACCATTTTGTGCGTTCATGCTAAGTTTACAGATTCTTTTCTCCTGATTTAAAGTTGTTGTCCAGTGAAAACAAAGCGAATGCTTTTCTCCTTGTATCTGAAAGCAACAAAGTTTGAGAAAAGAGCCAAAATGAATAAAGTAGGGAAACCACTATCATGGCTTCCCCCTTATCAAACCGTACGTGCCCTATTAAGGCATACGGCTTACCCATATGTTACAAGTGTTATCAAGAGGATGCGTTCCAGGCATTTTGCATCTT
>NZ_JAMBNR010000022.1 GCF_023715205.1 Mesobacillus maritimus | reverse complement strand
TAAATAGTCTGGTGACGATGGCGAGAAGGTCACACCCGTTCCCATGCCGAACACGGAAGTTAAGCTTCTCAGCGCCGATGGTAGTTGGGGGATTCCCCCTGTGAGAGTAGGACGTCGCCAGGCAAACTAAAAGACAACCGTTACTGGTTGTCTTTTTTCATTTGCAGAAGAACTGATACAAGGAAGCGAAGGAACATTCTAAGTGCTTTAATAAAAGGTAAATAGGTCAAGTTTGTATTAAACAGTCACACCCGATTCTGCATCGATATCTTGTTAACAACTATTCAATAATTTAAACAAGCTAACTCAATAAGCAATAAGCTTATGCTCTATTAACATCTAACCAAAAATATTTCTAACCTGTTCAAATCATTAAGGTTAGGAAATGCCCAACTTTTCTTGATATGAATACTAAATTTACATATAGACATACAATGAAAACTTGGCTGTTACATACAATATAAATCAAGTAATCTCTATAAATGATTATTCGAAAAATTGTATACAAAAGGGAGTGCCGGGGCAGAATAGGTGTATGGAGGTGGAGAATTATGGCTAGGTTATTAGCTACAGATCATCTGGGGGAATCTTGTGTCATCTGTGAACAAGTCAAGTCGACTGGTATACATCTATACACTTCATTTATCTGCGCGGAGTGTGAAAAGGGAATGCTACAAACTGATACAAGTGATCCAAAATATAAATTTTATGTTGAACAGCTAAGGAAAGTTACAAAGCCAGAGATATTTTCATAGAACATCTTCACTGAAAAAAGGAAGTTTAACTTACTAATTTCTAAAGATATAAATAAGGCTCAACATGAGCTTTATTTTTTTTGCATAATAATGTGAAAGTAATTACGACTTTAAATTTTTTATGGATAAGTCTCTTTTTGATTAATTCATATTTAGTTTTGATAAAATAAAGATTATGTCAATGAATGAGTTGGTGAATTAATGAGTCAAAGTCAGATGCCTTTACTTAACCGGTTAATCGCACATAACAATAATCACCCGCTTTCTTTCCATGTGCCAGGACACAAGAACGGGCAACTGTTTCAAGGGAATGGACGGGTCTATTATGAGTCTCTGCTTCATCTAGATGCAACAGAGCTTACGGGCTTAGATGACCTTCATGCTCCAGAAGGAGTAATTCATAGCGCGGAAGAATTACTTTCGGAACTTTATGGCGCCGGAAAGAGCTTCTTTTTGGTAAATGGGTCAACTTCAGGGAATTTAGCAATGATTCTAGCTACATTAAAAGAAAATGATGTTGTATTAGTACAAAGAAATTCTCATAAGTCGATAATGAATGGGATTCAACTTGCTAAAGCACATCCTGTTTACATACATCCCGAATATGATGACGAAACCATGGTGGCATCGGGGGTTGGACTAGAGACTGTTAAAGAAGCATTAAAGGCAAATCCTCATGCCAAGGCTTTAATTCTTACCTATCCGAATTACTATGGGATGGTTTACAATCTACAAGAAATTATTAAACTAGCACAAGATTCACAGATCCCTGTTTTAGTGGATGAAGCACATGGTGTCCATTTTGTGGCTGGAGACCCATTTCCTCCTTCGGCTTTGGAATTAGGAGCAGACATAGTGGTTCAATCTGCACATAAAACATTGCCAGCTATGACGATGGGTGCTTTTCTGCATTATAATAGTAAAGTTATCTCTTTATCGAGGGTAAGCTATTATTTACAGGTTTTACAATCAAGTAGTCCATCCTATCCTATCATGGGGTCTCTGGACTTTGCACGAAGCTATTTAGGAACTTTTACACTGGAAGATAAGCAATACTTATTAAATCAGCTAACTGCGTTTAGGAAAGAGGTTAACAACATTGAAGGCTTAAAGGTTCTTTGGAGAAAGAATGAAGACCCATTAAAGTTAGTGCTTCAATCCACGGATGGGTTAAGTGGATATGAACTTCAAAGCTTATTGGAATCACAAGGTATATATAGTGAACTGGCTGACCCCATTAATGTTTTATTGGTTCTCCCAATGGTAAAACAGGATTCTCCGTTTCCGTTCAATGTTGCAATAGAACGAATGAAGCAGGCAATGTTTAAAACTGGAAATTATCTGGATGGTGCCAGGCACCATCCAGATAATTTCCATGTCTTTAGGGGGGATTCTTTTAGCAGTTTGGCGGTATCGTATAAAGAAATGGAACAGATGCAGCAGGTTGGCATGTCTCTAGACATTGCGATTGGGGAGATTTGTGCGGAGACAATAACCCCTTATCCTCCGGGAATTCCGTTGCTTCTTCCTGGAGAAAGGATTCAACAGTTTCATATCAGCTACATAAAGCGTTTGTTGGAATTGGGAGCTAAGATTCAGGGTGGAGCTCAATTAATTAATAAAAAAATAAAAGTGCTAAAATAGAAATAGCATAATTTTTTGGAGGACTTAAATGAAGCAGGGTGTATTTATTAGTATAGAAGGTCCAGAAGGTGCCGGTAAGACAACGATTATTAATATGTTAACAGAACAGCTAGAACTCGAGGGGCAACAGGTTATTTCAACTCGTGAGCCTGGTGGGATTGATATTGCGGAACAAATCAGGGAAGTAATTTTAAATAAGAGTAATACGGCAATGGATTCCCGGACAGAAGCACTTCTTTATGCAGCTGCGCGCAGGCAGCATCTTGTTGAGAAGGTAAGGCCAGCATTAGCTGAAGGGAAAATGGTCTTATGTGATCGGTTTATTGATAGTTCCTTAGCCTATCAGGGGTATGCACGTGGGCTTGGGATAGATGAAGTCTATTCCATTAACAAGTTTGCCATTGAAAATATGATGCCGAGCATTACGCTATACTTTGATTTAGATCCACGAATTGGTTTGGAACGGATCAATAAAAATAAAGGAAGGGAAATAAACCGTCTTGACCTAGAGAATGTAGAGTTCCATGAAAAGGTAAGAGAAGGATATTTGCAATTAGTAGAGAGATTTCCTGAGCGTATGGTAAAAATTGATGCCTCTAAACCGGTAGAAGAGGTGTTTAAAGAAGCCAAAAAACGAATAGAACAATCAACTTTTAGAAAATCTTAAAGAGCATATCTTTAAGATTTTTCACTTTCTAGCTATTTATTTTGGGTGGAAATGGAATATTTTACTTCTCCCCTGCTTAGAAATAAAATTACTGTTATAATGAGCTTAAACATATCGGTAGAAAATGATAATGGAGGGAATCAAGTTGAAGCTAATTTTAGCTGTTGTTCAGGACCAAGATAGTAATCGCCTGTCAAAGGCTTTAGTAGATCACAATTTTAGAGCAACAAAGCTTGCCAGTACGGGTGGGTTTTTAAAGTCTGGAAACACAACCTTCATGATAGGAACAGAAGATATCCGTGTAGATAAGGCATTGCAAATTATACGAGATAATTGCCAATCGCGTGAGCAATTAGTTGCTCCTGTATCGCCAATGGGTGGAAATGCAGACTCTTATGTTCCATACCCAGTAGAAGTTGAAGTAGGCGGAGCCACTGTATTTGTTTTACCGGTTGAACAGTTTCACCATTTTTAAAGGCTTGTATTACTAAATACGAGTCATGGATATAAAGAGTAGATTTTTTGTATGTAAAGTAGATGCTATTTTTTCATTAAGATCTGTTTAAAGCTGACGTTGATTTCCACTGATAGGCACTTAGGGGGAGCTCCTATGGGGTTCGCCCTTGGTCTTGCAGTCTACGTTACGTACTTTCTGCTCTAATCAAATGATTCGAAATCAACACTATACCTTAAAACAGAAAAATAAATAGGCTATAAAAGCCAATGAATAAGGGCTATTTAAAAACATTATATAGAGCTAAGAGAGTGATGGCAGATTGGTAAAAACGTGGGAAGAATTAGAAACTCTTCAGCCTAGAGTGTTAAAAATGCTGAAAAATAGTTTGTTAAAGGGAAGAGTTGCACACGCTTATTTATTTGAGGGAATGAGAGGAACGGGTAAGAAGGATATTGGCTATTTATTGGCGAAGAGTTTATTTTGTCATGAACCAGTTGAGGGATATAAACCTTGTGAAAACTGCTCAAACTGCAAACGAATCAATCATGGAAACCATCCAGATCTTCACTTTGTAGAACCCGATGGACTTTCAATAAAAAAAGGTCAAATACACGATTTGCAAGAAGAGTTCTCAAAAACAGGGGTAGAATCAAAGAAGAAACTATATATGATTGTTCATGCAGATAAAATGACAACGAATGCTGCCAATAGTTTGCTAAAGTTTCTTGAGGAGCCGCATGCGGGGACAACCGCTATACTAATCACCGAACAAGTGCAGCAGATTTTGCCGACAATTCTTTCGCGGTGCCAAATTATTGGATTCACACCATTATCTCCTAAAAATTTGGAAAAACGCTTAGAGGAAAATGGAGTAAACCCATTAACCGCGCCAGTTCTCGCACAATTAACGAACAACCTCGAAGAAGCACTGGAAATCAATCAAAATGATTGGTTTGTACAAGCACAAAAAATAGTGGTAAAATTATATGAAGTGTTGCGCAAAAACCCGCTTGAAGCAATGGTGACGCTTCAGGAAGTTTGGTTTCCACACTTTAAAGAAAAGGAACAAATCGACCGAGGTTTAGATTTATTACTTCTTATTTTTAAGGATTTACTATATATCCAGCTTGGTAAGAAAGATCACATTGTTACCCTAAGCGAACGTTCCCGCTTGGAGCAGTATGCGCTACAGACATCTGGACGGCGTCTGACTGAACAAATGGCTGCAATTCTTGAAGCGAAGCGGAAATTGCATGCCAATATGAACCCCCAGCTTCTCATGGAAGAGCTGGTGTTAAAATTGCAGGAGGGATCTTGACTTGTATGATGTAGTCGGTGTCCGCTTTAAAAAAGCGGGGAAAATCTATTATTTTGATCCCGGTGAACTAGCAATTCAAAAAGACGACTTTGTCATTGTAGAAACAGTCAGAGGAGTGGAGTTCGGTAAGGTCGTTATCCCTAGAAAGCAAGTAGGAGAAAATGACGTCGTGCTTCCGCTGAAAAAGGTCGTCCGAATTGCAGATCAGAAGGATCGCCTTATAGTTGAGGAAAACAAAGCCGCAGCAAAAGAGGCTTATGAAGTTTGTGGCCAAAAAGTAAATGAACACCAACTAGATATGAAACTAGTGGATGTTGAATATACCTTTGATCGAAATAAAGTGATATTTTACTTTACAGCTGACGGAAGAGTTGACTTCCGCGAGCTCGTCAAAGATTTAGCAGCTATTTTTAGGACAAGAATTGAGTTGCGCCAAATCGGAGTAAGAGACGAAGCGAAAATGCTAGGGGGCATTGGTCCTTGTGGAAGAATGCTTTGTTGCTCTACCTTCTTAGGGGATTTTGATCCGGTCTCAATTAAAATGGCAAAAGATCAAAATTTATCATTAAACCCCACAAAAATATCAGGCCTCTGTGGACGCTTAATGTGCTGCTTAAAATATGAAAACGATGAATATGAATCAGCCAAAGAGATGTTACCGGATCTTGGTGAGTTTATTGAAACTCCAAATGGACGCGGAAAAGTGGTCGGTTTAAATATTTTGCAGCATGTGATGCAAGTTGAATTCCCAAATCAGGGACGTGTGCTCGAATATACACTTGAAGAAGTACTGAAGGAAGGCGCCGTTTCAATACAATCATCCACAGATTAATGAGGTGGAAAAAGTGGATAAAAAAGAGATCTTTGACTCAGTCAGTAATATGGAAACTCAAATCGGAAATCTTTATGTTCAGCTGGGTGAGTTAAAGCAGCATTTAGCGGAAATTCTTGAGGAAAATAACTCTTTAAAGCTTGAAAATGAACATTTAAGACGCCGTCTGGAGCAAACAACAGAAAAGAAAGTAATGAAGCCAATAAAAGGCTTTAAGTCGAAGAATGAAAATCGAAATTCAGTCGACATCGGAGAAGGGTATGACAATCTCGCGCGCCTTTACCAAGAAGGTTTTCATATTTGTAATTTGAATTTTGGAAGCCCTCGGAATGAAGGGGATTGCATGTTTTGCTTATCCTTTCTTAATAAAAAATAATCCGCAACCTTCCTCAAATTTGGGGAAGGTTTTTTTAAAAGGATAATATGCGAGGATTAATTAAAATAGGCTGTTTTCGTAAAGAATGCTGTTAAAATCCTAAGGCCGATTTTAACGAGAAATAAGCTTTTTTCTTCTTTATAAACGAATTTCGAATGGAATGAAAATTATGGAGGGTTGTTATGGTGGAATTAAAAGGAGATGAAAGACTAGATTATCTTTTGGCAGAGGACTTGCGCATCATTCAAAGCCCTTCTGTATTTGCCTTTTCACTTGATGCAGTTTTGCTTGCTAAATTTGTCTATGTTCCCATACAAAAAGGAAAACTTGTTGATTTATGCTCTGGAAATGGGGTTATCCCACTTTTTCTTAGTACGAGAACAAAAGGATCCGTCTTAGGTGTTGAAATTCAAGAGCGGCTTTACGATATGGCGGTTAGGAGCATTGAGTACAACAAGTTAGGTGACCGGATTTCAATGATTCATGGCGACCTAAAAGAAATGCCGCAGCAGCTCGGTTATGGAAAGTATGATGTCGTAACATGTAATCCACCTTATTTTCCAACACCACAAAAGAAAGAAATCAATGGGAATGAACATTTAGCAATCGCGCGCCACGAAATCCTTTGTACACTAGAGGATGCGATCAAAGCCTCAAGTCAGTTGGTTCGACAAGGAGGTAAGGTGGCATTTGTTCATCGTCCAGGAAGATTAATTGATATTGTTGAGCTAATGCGTAAATATCGTTTAGAGCCAAAGAGAATTCAGCTGGTTTATCCCAAGCTCGGTAAGGAAGCAAATACTCTCCTTGTTGAAGCCATTAAGGGTGGGAACCCAGACTTGAAGATAGAAAAGCCTCTATTTGTCTATAATGAAAACAATGATTATACTCCGGAGATACGAGAAATTTTGTATGGAGCAGAATGAGCATTATTTTTATGTACTTCTATGCCAAGATGGGAGTTATTATGCGGGTTATACGAACAATCTAGGACGGCGGATTCGGATGCATAATGAAGGAAAAGGGGCAAAATATACGAGGGGAAGAGGACCAGTAAAACTGATTTACTCAAAGTCCTACTCAACCAAAAGTGAGGCCTTAAAGGCAGAATATGCTTTTAAACAGCTGGCTAGAGCAAAAAAAGAAAAGTTTTTAACAAGAGAGTTGGGTGAAGAAATTGCAACAACAAAAGAGCTTTGAACGAGAAGAAGAAAAAGGAATTCTTTATCTTGTGCCGACCCCGATTGGCAATCTAGAAGATATTAGTTTCCGGTCATTAAGAATATTAAAAGAAGTAAATGTGATTGCAGCTGAGGATACACGAAACACAAAAAGGCTTTGCAATTACTTTGAAATTGATACACCTCTAGTGAGCTATCATGAGCATAATAAGAAGATAAGTGGTCCGAAGCTAATTGAACAACTAAAAGAAGGAACAAAAATAGCGCTTGTCAGTGATGCTGGCCTACCGACGATTTCTGACCCTGGTTACGAGCTAGTCTGTTTGGCAATCGAGGAGGGATTAACCGTTGTTCCTTTGCCAGGAGCAAATGCTGCACTAACAGCTCTTATCGCCTCAGGTATTCAAACCCAACCCTTTTTCTTCTATGGATTCTTACAACGAGGCAAAAAGGATAAACGAAAAGAACTAGAACAATTGGCGAGACAAACATCAACGTTAATCTTCTATGAGGCACCTCATCGCCTACGTGAAACATTGCTTGTTATGGCAGAGACACTAGGAGAAGAAAGAAAAATTACTCTATCGCGTGAATTAACAAAGAAATTTGAGGAATTTATAAGGGGAACGATTAAAGAAGCCGTTGTATGGGTAGAAAGTAATGAGGTACGAGGAGAGTTCTGTTTAATTGTTGAAGGTGGAAGCGGTGAACTTGTAGAAGATCAAAACTCTTGGTGGCAAGAGTTAAGCATTAACCAACATGTAGAGCATTATATACATACGAATAATATGACATCCAAAGCAGCAATTAAACAAACAGCTAAAGATCGGGATATGAATAAACGGGATGTTTATCAGGCTTTTCATATTGAGTAAGGTTAGCAAAACATCCTTATGAGCAAAAAAAAGAGCTTCTCCGTTTTTGGAGAAGCTTTACAATAGAATTTTTAAGCTTTTGCTGGTTCGAATGAACCTTGAATTTCCTTTAGTAATTGTTCGGCACCTTCGCGGCTTAGAACTAATTTTCCACCAGCAAGTGAAATGTTATTATCAGAAACTTCACCAGTAATATGGCAAGTCATGTTTGGTTTGTATTTTTTTAAGATGATGCGATCATCGTCCACATAAATTTCAAGAGCGTCTTTTTCAGCAATACCTAACGTTCTTCTTAACTCAATTGGAATAACAACACGACCTAATTCATCAACTTTACGTACGATACCAGTAGATTTCATTTGTAAATTTTCTCCTCTCTCAATTAAAAGTTTCTCTATGTTTTCGTCAATATTCGACATTTATTTTATAGTCTTAATAATACCAGCCATTCCCAAATACGTCAATTACTTTATTTTGGTTTATTCTAGAAAAATTTAACAAGTGCATAGAATGTGTTCATATCAAGTTTTTTTCTTAAGTTTCTACAAAAAGAACAAAGAAATAAAGTAAATACCACTGTAATAATGTTATTTATTCCATAACATTTCCAGTTCATGAATCGCCTCGGTTCGACAAAATTCGACAAATATGTCGACAACATGGAAATGATAAAGGAAGAATTGTATAATAAGACATTAGAATGATTCTGGTTCTTTAGCCAAGGAGGTATACAAAATGAAGGAAAATGGAAAGACGTTTTATTTAACGACGCCCATCTATTATCCAAGTGGGAATCTACATATTGGACATGCCTATACAACTGTTGCTGGAGATGCAATGGCACGTTATAAGAGACTGCGTGGTTACGACGTCATGTTCCTGACCGGAACGGATGAGCATGGCCAAAAAATTCAAAGAAAAGCAGAAGAAAAGGGAATTACTCCTCAACAATATGTTGATGAAATCGTAGCTGGTATTCAAGAGCTATGGGGGAAATTAGATATCTCTTATGATGACTTTATTCGGACGACTCAAGACCGTCATAAAGAAGTTGTTGAAAAGCTATTTGCTCGTTTAGTGGAACAAGGAGATATTTACCTTGATCAATATGAAGGTTGGTACTGTACACCATGTGAATCCTTCTATACAGACCGTCAGCTTGAAGATGGAAATTGTCCAGATTGTCATCGACCAGTTGAAAAAGTAAAAGAAGAATCATATTTCTTTAGAATGAGCAAGTATGCTGACAGACTACTTCAATTTTATGAGGAAAACCCTGAGTTTATCCAACCAGAGTCTCGTAAAAATGAAATGATCAATAACTTCATCAAACCAGGACTTGAAGACCTAGCTGTATCTAGAACAACATTTGATTGGGGAATTAAAGTCCCTGGGGATCCTAAGCATGTTATTTATGTTTGGATTGATGCATTGTCGAATTATATTACAGCATTGGGGTATGGCAAAGAAGACGATTCGAAGTATTTGAAGTATTGGCCGGCAGACGTCCATCTCGTTGGAAAAGAGATTGTTCGTTTCCATACGATTTATTGGCCAATTATGTTGATGGCGCTTGATTTACCTTTACCTAAGAAGGTTTTTGCTCATGGTTGGCTATTGATGAAGGACGGAAAAATGTCGAAATCTAAAGGGAATGTTGTCGACCCAGTTACACTTATTGACCGCTATGGACTCGATGCACTACGTTATTATTTGCTTCGTGAAGTTCCATTTGGTGCAGATGGAGTCTTTACACCAGAAGGCTTTGTTGAAAGAGTAAACTTTGATTTAGCCAATGATCTTGGAAATCTGTTGAATCGCACAGTAGCAATGATTGATCGTTATTTTGACGGGGTAATCCCTGTTTATAATGGCTCAAATGGTGAATTCGACAAATCACTGCTTGAAATGAGCCAGCAAACGGTGAAGAAATATGAAGAAGCAATGGAGAAAATGGAGTTTTCTGTCGCTTTAACAGCGGTTTGGCAATTAGTTAGTCGAACAAACAAATATATTGATGAAACACAACCATGGGTACTAGCGAAAGAGGAAGCGAATCTAGAGGTATTGGGAAGTGTAATGGCTCATTTGGCTGAATCATTGCGACAAACAGCTGTTCTGTTGCAGCCATTCCTGACTCAAACTCCAAAGAAAATCTTTGCTCAATTAAATGTCCTAGATGGGGAGTTAACAAGCTGGGAAAGTTTACAACAGTTTGGAGTGATTCCTGAAGGAACAAAGGTACAAAAAGATGAGCCAATCTTCCCGCGTTTAGATGTTGAGGCGGAAGTTGCTTTTATCAAGGAAAAAATGCAAGGTAGTGCACCTGTAGCAGAGGAGAAGCAGGAGGAAAAGCCTGAAACACTCCCTGAAATCACAATAGATGATTTCATGAAGGTGGAACTGCGTGTTGCTGAAGTAATTCATGCTGAGCCGGTTAAAAAGGCAGACAAATTACTGAAACTTCAATTGAACTTAGGGTACGAGAAACGTCAAGTTGTTTCGGGAATTGCGCAGCATTACAAACCAGAAGATCTCGTTGGTCGTCGCGTCGTTTGTGTAACAAACTTAAAACCAGTAAAATTGCGCGGTGAACTTTCGGAAGGGATGATTTTGGCAGGTTCAAAGGACGGCGAACTATCGCTTGCAACAATTGCTGAAGCTCTTCCGTTAGGAGCAAGAGTAAAGTAATCACCCCTTCACAATTTTATTAAAAGCTAAAGCCACTCATTAGAGTAATAAGGTTTCAATTAAACATAGAAATGTTTCATTTGTAACATTTCTATGTTTTTTTGTTAACTTTCACGATATTTAATTGACTTTGTACTTAGAAAATCGTTATGATTTTGTCAAAATTTTAAGTTTGTTTTGTGTCTTTCAATAACTGCCCATATTTGGAAATGAATATTTCAAGTAAAATAAGGACATAAATAGCAAACTAGATTAGAATAGTATATTGAGTTTGACTGTATTGTCTATCTAGAGAAATTGAAACATAAAAGTTTTTCAAAGAAAAAGTGCAAAGATTTTAATGAAAGAGGATTGTCTAGCTCTAGGCTATATGCTGCTGAGCAGGGCGCTTGCGCTTTTCTTATAAAAGGAGTTTTTCAAAATGCTATTTGATACGCATGTGCATCTAAATGCGGAGCAATTCAACGATGATTTGCAAGAAGTAATTGATCGCGCACAGGCGGAGGGTGTTTCTCGAATGGTTGTGGTTGGCTTTGACCGCCCAACAATAAAGAGAGCAATAGAATTATGTGAAACATATGATTTTTTATATGCAAGTGTAGGTTGGCATCCAGTAGACGCGATTGATATGACCCCTGAAGACCTTGATTGGCTGAGAGAATTATCCGCTCATCCGAAAGTAGTAGCTCTTGGAGAAATGGGGTTGGATTATTATTGGGACAAATCCCCAAAGGACGTTCAAAAAGAAGTGCTAAGGAAGCAAATCCAGTTGGCGAAAGAGGTCAAGCTCCCGATCATTATACATAATCGTGATGCGACAGCGGACATTGTTGAAATCTTAAAAGAAGAAGGTGCCGCTGAAGTAGGAGGAATTATGCACTGTTATAGCGGGAGTGTTGAAATTGCTAAAGAGTGTGTAGAAATGAATTTCTATATTTCTCTTGGGGGACCTGTTACATTTAAAAATGCAAAGAAACCTAAGGAAGTAGCTGAGGCAATTCCACTTGATCGCTTATTGATTGAAACAGATTGCCCTTACTTAGCGCCACATCCGAACCGCGGAAAGCGAAATGAACCAGCATATGTTAAGTTGGTTGCTGAACAAATTGCGGCCTTAAAAGGGATTACTTATGAGGAAGTAGCAGAAGCAACAACTTTAAATGCAAAAAAATTATTCGACATAAATTGATAGAAAATGCTGTCGTTTTAACGGAAGGCTTGTCTTATTTTTTCTTAAATTCATCGGTTCTACACCAAATCTTTGGTACATAGGATAACCATGTCGACAAGTCCTCCTTCCCTTTTTTAACAGAATCTTGCATAATAGGGCTTATCATTTGGGGAAGCTATTGGGTTGACACGTCGGCAGATAACTCTATATAATCACTCGAGAGAAAAGGAGGCGTTTTTCATAGCAACCGAGAATATGAAAAACCTGTTTTCCAAGTCTTTGAGTAAGAAAAAACTGGCAATTATTTCTGCTAGTTTGCTAGTGTTTGTTGGTGTTTTAGGAATCTTCCTTTACGAAGGAACCAAAAAGACCGTTGCACTAACACTAGATGGCCAAGAAAAAACTGTAAAAACACATGCAGATACAATCCAGGAATTATTTGAAGAACTAGAAATTTCTCTTGGCGAGGAAGACTATTTATCATTAGCTGCTACCTCAAAGGTTGAAAATAACCTTGAAATTGAGTGGAAGCCGGCAAAACAGGTACAGTTGGTAGAGGACGAGAAAAGCAAGACATATTGGACTGCTTCAGACACGGTTAAAGAATTCCTAGAAGAAAAAGATATTGCGTTAAAAGAACACGACAAGATAAGCCCAACCCCAGATACAGAAATTGAGCAAGACTTAAAAATTGATATTCAAAGAGCATTCACCGTAAAAGTAGTTGTCGGTGGAAAAGAACAAAAAGAATGGTCTACTTCGACTACGGTCGCTGACTTTTTATCACAGCAAGGAATTGAACTCAAAGATATGGACCGAGTTGAACCTGCACTTACAGAACCTGTAACAAGTGACACCTTAGTAAAGGTGATTCGAGTTGAAAAAGTCACCGATGTAGTGGAAGAACCAATTAAGTTTGCTACAGTTACGAAAAATGATGGCAGTTTAGAAAAAGGCCAACAAAAAGTTGTATCAAATGGTCAAGAAGGCTTAGTTGAGAAAAAATATGAAGTCATCATGGAAGACGGCAAAGAAGTATCAAGAGAATTGATTAGTGAAACGAAGGTAAAAGATAAACAAGATAAAGTAGTTGCAATGGGTACAAAAGAGATTGCACAACAAGTTTCAAGAAGTGCTCCCTCTAAATCGGCTAATACTCAAGCAAAAGCAGCTAGTTCTTCTGGTGGAAAAGAGTTTTATGTCAATTCCACAGCCTATACGGCGAATTGTAATGGATGTTCAGGAGTAACGGCGACAGGTATAAATTTAAAAGCGAATCCAAATGCAAAGGTCATCGCAGTTGACCCAAGTGTCATTCCATTAGGTTCTAAAGTCTATGTTGAAGGATATGGGTACGCAACAGCTGCCGATACTGGTTCAGCGATTAATGGCAATAAAATCGATGTCTTTTTCCCTTCGAAGTCTCAGGCTTATCGGTGGGGCAATAAACGTGTAAAAATTCAAGTAGTTAATTGATGATGCAGGGGAGAAATCCTCTGCATTTTCATTTTTTCAATTTAAGGTATAATAGGTAAAGTGATTCGTGATGATAATGGGAAGAGTAAATTCCTTCTATATATATATAGACGTTTATGTTTCAAAAATGTTTCAATTTTTTTATTTTTATCTCTTTTCTCGAAGATTGTTGCTTTTTAAAGGAAATATTGAATGGTTTAGCTATGATTCCATTCCAAAGTTCGTTTGCAAATTGAGGAAAGGGTTCACAAACTAGAGGTTCCGCAGAGAAAGGCTTATTTCTCGTTAAAAATGACTTTAAGATTGTAACAACAAACTTAACGAAAACAGTCTTATTTTTTTACAAAGGATGACAGAAACTATATGAAGATAAAAGAAGTTATTGTGGTTGAAGGGAAAGATGACACAACAGCAATTCGAAATGCCGTAGAGGCAGATACAATTGAGACGAATGGATCTGCGATCAATCAGGAAACAATTGAGATGATTCGTCATGCGGAGAAAACACGCGGAGTGATTGTGTTTACAGACCCGGACTTTCCAGGAGAAAAAATTCGAAAAACGATCGCAAAACAAATCCCTACTTGTAAACATGCATTTATTCCTAAGGAAAAGGCTCTCCCAAAAAGAGGACGCGGACTGGGGGTTGAACATGCTTCCCCAGATGTAATTCGTGAGGCGTTAAAAGATGCCCAAACAATGCAGGAGCATGTAAAAGAGGAGATAACGCGAGAGGATCTCCTTGATGCCGGCTTAATCGCTGGGGAAGGCGCAAAGGAGAGACGAGAAAAACTCGGGAAAATCTTGAAGATTGGATATACAAATGGGAAACAGTTACATAAACGTTTGATGATGTTTCAAATTACGGTCGAAGATTTTGCAAAGGCAATGACTGTAATTAGACAGGAGGAAGAGGATGCATAAGGATATAGCAACACCAGTTCGGACGAAAGAGATCCTAGATAAATATGGTTTTTCTTTTAAAAAGAGCCTTGGACAAAACTTTTTAATTGATACAAATATTTTAAACAGAATTGTCGATCATGCAGAACTAACAGAAAACTCTGCGGCTATTGAAGTAGGGCCGGGTATTGGGGCTCTAACAGAACAGCTAGCGAAGAGAAGCAAGAAAGTGATGGCTTTTGAGATCGACCAGCGCTTATTGCCCATTCTAGCCGATACATTATCTCCATATCCAAATGTGAAAGTGATTCATCAGGATGTGTTAAAAGCTGATGTTGAAAGCTATATTAAAGAAGAACTCGCAGGATTTGAGGATATTATGGTAGTGGCGAACCTTCCTTATTATGTTACAACTCCAATCCTTATGAAATTATTGGAAGAGAAATTGCCGATCCGTGGGATTGTAGGGATGTTGCAAAAGGAAGTAGCTGATCGAATTGCAGCAAAACCTGGTACTAAGGAGTATGGTTCGTTGTCCATAGCTGTCCAGTATTATACTACGGCTGAGACGGTAATGATTGTTCCTAAAACGGTCTTTATACCACAGCCAAATGTTGATTCAGCCGTGATTCGATTAATAGTAAGAGATGAGCCAGCAGTGAAAGTGATTGATGAATCGTTTTTCTTTCAAGTGACAAGAGCCAGCTTTGCACAACGGAGAAAAACCATTTTAAATAATTTAACAAGTCAATTGCCAGACGGAAAACAGAAAAAAGCTCAAATTATCACTGCGTTAAATCAAGCGGGAATTGAGGAATCAAGACGAGGAGAGACACTTTCCATTGAAGAGTTTGGGAGACTTAGTGATACGCTATATCCAATCTTCCATACGTAATGAAGCCCTTAAAGAGGGCTTTTTTTATTAGGCTCTTTTCTTAAGTATTGTTACTTTTTATAGAATAATCTAGCTATGATCCATTCCAAAGATTGTTTACAAGATGAGAAGGGAGCCGACAAACTAAGTTGTAACGCAGAAAAAAAGCTTATTTCGCATTAATAACAACATCAGGATTTTTACAACAAACCTTACAAAAAAACAGCCTATTATTCCGTAAGAGAGCATTGTTGATTACGGCGTTAGTACATTCTTCTCTAAAAAACGAAATGGGTTGTGGTTTCACATTCAAATGGGTGACTGCATAACTTAAATGAAGAACAATACTCTTAGGCAAAGCCGTTTTGGAGTGAAGAAATTGGGAATACAACTTAGGGATATAGTAGGTAGAATCTCATATAATTGTGATATTATTTTTCGCGTTACAGATATTCAAGAAGTAAATGGCGTAAAAATGGCCATTCTCTTCGGAGAGGATTTTCGCCTAGTCGCTGATGCTCCATATGAAGACTTAGTGAAGGTAAACCCAAGTGAGCGGAAGCGTTTAACTGAGGAAAGCCGCTCTCGTGAACAGCAATCTTATATTTTGTTCCAGCAGGATGTGGATTTACTTAAGCAAAAGCAAGAGTATGAAGCAACTGAATCATATAGCAATAACAGTGGCTATTTCCAGTTACCGGGAAGAGTACTGCACCTCGATGGGGATCCCAATTATTTAGAGAAATGTTTAATGCTATATGAGAAAATAGGTGTACCAGTTTACGGCATTCACTGTAGTGAAAAGGAAATGCCAAATAAAATTAGTGATTTGCTAGATTATTACCGCCCGGATATCTTAGTCATTACCGGACATGATGCTTATTCAAAAGCAAAAGGAAAGCCGGAGGATTTGAAGGCATATCGTCATTCAAGGCATTTCGTTCAAACCGTTCAAGCAGCCAGAAGGAAAGTGCCACATCTTGATCAATTAGTGATCTTTGCAGGAGCTTGTCAGTCTCATTTCGAGTCCCTAATTCAAGCGGGGGCAAACTATGCTAGTTCTCCATCACGAGTGAATATCCATGCTCTAGACCCTGTGTATATTGTTGCAAAAATAAGCTTTACACCATTCGTTGAAAGGGTTCATGTATGGGATGTTCTGAAAAACACACTAACTGGGGAAAAGGGTCTTGGCGGAATAGAAACGAGAGGCGTGTTAAGACTAGGGATGCCCTATCAACAGCCACAAGAGTAAAAGGGGATAGCCGCTTTGTAGAAGCGGCTCTTTTTTATGGATATTCATTCTGTCGCTGTCTCTCAGCCCAAAAGAGAAAGAGAGGCTTTTCTTGCTTCAACCTTTACATGTTATACCGTTTTAGAGATAGGAAATATTTATAAGGGATTCAATCCAATTTTCTTTTTTGAATCAACCTATCTTTGAAAACTACTTTGATAATAGCTTATTGAAACAATTTACATAATTTCTCTGTATATAGGATAAGCTATCATTGTTGAAAAATAGAAGAAAATGAAGAAGGAAATATGTTGACATTTAATTTTCAATCCTGTTATAATTTTATGTTTTGTTTGACGAAAAACATGTCAGTGTGTTATACTTGACATAGTGAGGTGGACAGAATGCCAAAAACATTATTGGACATTAAGAAAGCTCTTGATTCAAATTTAGGCAAAAGACTTTTGCTAAAGGCGAATGGAGGACGGAGAAAGACAATTGAACGTTCAGGTATTTTAGCAGAAACCTATCCCTCAGTCTTTGTTATTGAACTAGACCAAGAGGAAAATTCTTTCGAACGAGTATCATATAGTTATGCAGATGTTTTAACAGAAACGGTACAAATTACTTTCTATGAGGATACAGCAGGAAATATTGCTCTTAGCTAATAGAGCATAAACCAGGCAGTGGACAATTGTTTACTGCTTTTTTGTTTTCTAATAATATATACAATCCCCAGCTAAAACCCTAAGAATAACCTTATCTCAATTGGAGAGGTCCAGGCCATACGCCGCTGAACAGGGCGCTTTCGCTTTTCGAGGGATCTAAAGGGAGAGGGTTTTACTTAGAGAGTGTCTAGCTGCAGCACCCTAGCGGCTAGTGTCCTTCCCTCTCCGCCCTCCGATAAGTCAACATCGATTCGCCTCCGGCTCTTCGTGTTTCCTTTATCCCGTTCCAACGGGCAGTAAATGCTTAACTGCCCGTAAGAACCCGATTGATTATTCTAAGGGCTAAAGCCCTAAGAATAACCTTATCTCAGTTGGAGAGCTCCAGGCCATACGCCGCTGAACAGGGCGCTTTCGCTTTTCTTTGTCCAGCTGCAGCGGCTAGCCCCTCGAGTCGCTTCGGTCCGTCAGTTGAAGTCAAAGAACGACTTCATCTGCCGGCCCTCCAGCGCTTGTCGGGGCTGTACGAGCCGCCTCCGCTTTTCGAATTAGGATAATTTAGGATTACATAACTGGGTGAAATGGTACGATACTAATGTTACTGCAGCGGTGAAAGGAGCTGGTTTCTCGTGGGCAGAAGAAGAGGGATTATGTCTGATCAGTTTAAAGAAGAGCTTGCAAAGGAACTTGGTTTCTACGATGTCGTCCAAAAGGAAGGCTGGGGAGGAATTAAAGCAAAAGATGCAGGGAATATGGTGAAAAGGGCCATTGAACTTGCTGAACAGCAGCTCATGAATCAGCAGAAATAACTTTTCGTTTACAGGCAAGAAAGCCGTAATAGCCTTCTAGATCAAATCAAAGATACCGCTGCAGGATGGTCGGGGATGTTTCCCCGGCCTTTTTGCTAATTGGAAGGGTCATTAAAGCTTCTTCTAACTACGATTTTACTCAAAAAGTCGTGAAATCGTGTCAAATTCACGATTTCTTCTACCAAAATTCTTCCTTAGAGCGTTTTTATGGTAAAATAGGACAAAAAATGGACAGCGTTGAATTTTTTAAAAGTAGGTGGAAGGATTGAAGCTTTTAATAAAGGCACCGGCAAAAATCAATTTGTCGCTCGATGTACTACATAAGCGGCCTGATGGTTATCATGAAGTTGAAATGGTGATGACGACAATTGATTTAGCTGATCGGATCGAGATGAGTTTACTCGACCAAGATCGCATTAGGATAAATTCACAAAACCGCTTTGTTCCGGATGATCAACGGAATTTGGCCTATCAAGCTGCTCGGTTGCTGAAGGAAGAGTTTAATGTCAAACAAGGAGTTGCCATTGCAATTGAGAAAACGATTCCAGTGGCTGCTGGTTTGGCGGGTGGGAGCAGTGATGCTGCTGCGACTTTGAGAGGTTTAAATAAACTCTGGGGACTTGGCCTTAGTCTAGATGAACTGGCTACTCTAGGGGCTAAAATTGGCTCTGATGTTTCATTTTGTGTATATGGCGGAACCGCACTGGCAACAGGAAGAGGAGAAATCATCAAAGAGTTGCCTGCCCCGCCAACTTGTTGGGTCGTCCTAGCTAAGCCGTTTATTGGGGTTTCCACAGCAGAAGTTTATCGCCGGTTAAACATCGCTGGAGTGAATCACCCAAATACAAAGGAAATGATTCAGGCGATTGAGGAAAAGAATTTTCGGAGTGTCTGTGAAAATGTAGGAAATGTGCTAGAAGAGGTAACCCTTGACCTTCATCCTGAAGTCGCATTAATTAAAGATCAAATGAAGCGATTTGGTGCTGATGCGGTTCTTATGAGTGGGAGTGGTCCAACTGTCTTCAGTCTAGTTGAACATGATTCACGAATGCATCGGGTCTATAATGGACTAAGAGGTTTTTGTGACCAAGTTTTTGCGGTCCGGATGCTTGGGGAACGACACTCAATCGATTGATTTCTTCAAGGCTTGAAAAAATCCGTAAATTAATGATATATTTATTGATAATATTCGGATTTGGAGGTTATTCATGAAATTCAAGCGAAGTGAACGTTTGATTGATATGACGCATTATTTATTGGACCATCCACGTGAATTAGTTCCCCTTACCTATTTTGCAGACAAGTATGGTTCTGCAAAATCATCAATAAGTGAGGATTTGGGGATTATTAAGGAAACGTTTGAGGCTCGTGGTATCGGTGTTTTACAAACGGTTTCTGGAGCAGCTGGGGGTGTTAAATTCCATGTTCAAGTGACCGATGAAGAAGCCTTGAAGCTCATTGACCAGCTATGTAGCATCTTTGCAGACTCCGACCGTTTGTTACCTGGGGGGTATTTATATCTCAATGATATCCTAGGAGACCCTAAGATTGTAAAAGCGGTTGGAAGAGTGATAGCTTCCGCTTATGCGAACGCAGAAATAGATGCGGTGATGACAGTTGCTACGAAGGGGATTTCAATTGCCTATGCAGTCGCTGGGCACTTAAATGTACCTGTTGTCATTGTGAGACGCGATCCAAAGGTTACAGAAGGCTCAACCGTAAGTATCAATTATGTCTCAGGATCGACTAAGAGGATTCAAACGATGGTGTTATCAAAAAGGAGTATTTCTGAAGGGTCCAAAGTATTAATTGTGGATGACTTTATGAAAGCCGGAGGGACAATCAATGGAATGATTGACCTATTGCAAGAATTCAGTGCCACTGTTGCAGGAATCGCGGTTTTAGTTGAGTCGGAAGAAATTGAAGAACGATTAGTCGATGATTATCTCTCTTTGGTGCGTCTTTCAGATGTGAATGTAAAGGAAAAGAAAATAAGTGTAAGTCAGGGAAACTTTTTTACCATAAAAAATAAGGGGAGCGTGTAAATCGTGAAAAGTGTTCATACGAATCAAGCACCAGCAGCCATTGGGCCATATTCTCAAGGAATCATTGTGAATAATTTATTTTACAGTTCAGGACAAATTCCGTTAACTGCTGAGGGAGTAATGGTTGATGGAGATGTAAAAGAACAAACACATCAAGTGTTTAAGAACCTTATTGCTGTTTTAGAAGAAGCAGGGTCTTCGTTAGAATCCGTTGTAAAAGCAACTGTTTTTATTAAAAGTATGGACGAATTTGCCTTGATAAACGAGGTATACGGAGAATATTTTCACACTCATAAACCAGCTAGATCTTGCGTAGAAGTAGCTAGACTTCCTAAAGATGCTCTAGTCGAGATTGAAGTTGTTGCGCTCGTTAAATAATACGAGCGTTTTTTTATTATCAAAATTGGGGTTAAATTCGAGAGAAGTTGTATATAATCGATAAGGTTAATGAGGCTAATTACCTATATGGAAGAGATAAAAGAGTTCAACTTCCTGTATTTTATGAAAGTTGAGTATAAAATTAAAAATATTTTTTCTCAAAAGAAGGAAAATTGAATTGCCTGTTGAATTAGTTAACTAGAATTTTATCTTAATTGAAGGTGGTGAACGTAATGGAAGTTACAGATGTAAGATTGCGCCGTGTAAATACAGATGGACGGATGAGAGCGATTGCTTCAATCACACTTGATAACGAATTTGTTGTTCACGATATTCGTGTCATTGATGGGAACAATGGGCTTTTTGTAGCTATGCCAAGCAAACGCACTCCGGATGGAGAATTCCGTGATATTGCTCATCCAATTAATTCCGGTACACGCGGTAAAATCCAGGATGCTGTTTTGGCAGAATACCACCGTTTAGGTGAACTTGAAGTTGAGTTTGAAGAAGCAGGTGCATAGAAGAGTTTTCTTTTTTCAACAGGGGCCTACTCATAAGTAAGGCTCTTTTTTATTTACCCCGTTTACTCCACATTAAACCTATTCTCATCATTTTTTTTTAAAAGGCCCTAGTAATCGTTATCCAATATTGAGTTCAAAACAGGCAAAGCTGATGGTATAAACTAAGAATTAATAGATAAGAAATAACACTAACAAAAAATTCTCACTCTTCTCGTTATGTTGAAATGAATTGCAATTTAGGATATATTCTTAATGGATAAAAAGGTAAATTGGAGGCCTGTTGATGTCTAATCGTTATGCCATTATTTTAGCAGCTGGACAGGGAACAAGAATGAAATCAAAGCTATATAAAGTATTGCATCCTGTCTGCGGAAAGCCTATGGTTCAACATGTAATCGACCATGTAAAAAGCCTTAACATAAACGATATTGTGACAATTGTCGGACACGGTGCCGAAAAAGTAAAGGCTCAGCTAGGAGATTCAAGTATGTATGCTCTACAAGAAGAGCAGCTTGGAACAGCGCATGCTGTTATGCAATCTAAAGAAATGCTTGCAGGAAAAGATGGAACGACGATTGTTGTCTGTGGAGATACTCCCCTTATTAAAGGAGAAACCATGGAAGCGTTATTCCGTCATCATGAAGAAACTAGTGCCAAAGCCACGATTCTGACTGCGCGCGCAGAAGACCCTACAGGTTATGGAAGAATTATTCGCAATGAGCAAGCACTTGTAGAACGGATTGTTGAGCATAAAGATGCATCTGAATCAGAACGGGAAATCAACGAAATCAATACTGGAACCTATTGTTTCGATAATAAGGCCCTATTTGAAGCACTTGAGAACGTTGGGAATGATAATGTGCAGGGAGAATATTATCTTCCGGATGTCATTGAGATTTTAAAAGAACAAGGCGAAACGGTTTCTGCTTATGTAACGGACAGCTTTGAAGAAACGTTAGGAGTTAATGATCGAGTAGCTTTGTCAGAAGCTGAGCGGATTATGAGAAAGCGAATCAATGAAACGCATATGCGAAATGGTGTTACATTGATTGACCCTGCTAATACTTATATTGGTTCAGATGTAAAAATAGGTTCGGATACAATCGTCTATCCAGGAACGACGCTTTCAGGCGAAACGGTAATTGGATCAGATTGTAAAATTGGACCAAACACAGAAATCAATAATTGTGAGATTGGCGACCAGTCAGTTATTCGTCAATCATGCGCATTTGATAGTAAAATTGGTTCGGAAGTAAATATAGGACCATTTGCTCATATTCGACCACAATCCGAAATTCATGATGAAGTGAAAATCGGGAACTTTGTCGAGATTAAAAAAGCTACATTTGGAAAAGGAAGCAAAGCCTCTCATCTAAGCTATATTGGGGATGCAGAAGTTGGCAGTGACGTCAATATAGGATGTGGATCGATCACAGTCAATTATGATGGAAAAAACAAATTCCTAACCAAAATTGAGGACGGGGCTTTTATCGGTTGTAACTCGAACTTAGTGGCTCCTGTGACTGTTGGGAAAGGTGCCTATGTAGCTGCAGGCTCGACGATCACGGAAGATGTACCTGGAGAAGGTCTTGCAATTGCTCGTGCTCGCCAAGTGAATAAAGAAGATTATGTTGGAAAATTAAATTCAAAGAAATAACTTGGAGGTTCCATAATGACGAATCAGTATTTAGACCCAAATTTAAAGGTTTTTACGTTAAACTCAAATAAAGCACTTGCTGAAGAAATTGCAAAGGTAATCGGTGTAGAGTTGGGGAAATGTTCTGTTGCTAGATTTAGTGACGGAGAAATTCAAATCAATATTGAAGAGAGTATTCGCGGCTGTGACGTATATGTTATTCAATCGACAAGCGCTCCTGTAAATGAGCATATCATGGAGCTTCTGATTATGATTGATGCCTTGAAGCGCGCTTCAGCTAAGACCATCAATGTTGTGATTCCATACTATGGATATGCTCGTCAGGATCGTAAAGCTCGTGCGAGAGAACCTATTACTTCAAAGCTTGTGGCGAATTTACTTGAAACGGCTGGTGCTACACGTGTGATTACGCTTGATCTCCACGCGCCACAAATCCAAGGTTTCTTTGATATCCCGACAGATCAATTAATGGGTGTACCAATTTTAGCAGACTACTTCAAGAATCGTGAATTTGCTGGTGATGTGGTAATCGTTTCACCTGACCATGGTGGTGTGACAAGAGCAAGAAAGATGGCTGAGCGTTTAAAAGCTCCAATCGCTATTATTGACAAACGTCGCCCACGTCCAAATGTGGCAGAGGTAATGAATATTGTCGGTAATATTGAAGGGAAGACAGCGATTCTTATTGACGATATCATCGATACAGCTGGTACGATTACACTGGCTGCCAATGCACTTGTTGAAAACGGTGCAATTGAAGTGCTTGCTTGCTGTACACATCCAGTTCTATCTGGCCCAGCAATTGAGCGTATTCAAAATTCTCAAATCAAAGAATTAGTTGTGACCAATTCTATTGCTCTTCCAGCAGAGCGAAAGATTGATAAGATTGTTGAGCTCTCCGTTGCACCATTACTAGGAGAGGCGATCATTCGCGTCCATGAAGAGCAATCGGTCAGCACATTGTTTAATTAGGAATAAAGGTGAAAAGAAGGCTGTGGAAATAGCCTTCTTTTGTTATTATGGAAGACGTTTGCTTCTTTTGACATAATTTGTTTAGACTCTTTACTCAAGGCTTTTTTAGGAAAGGTTGTTGTTAAAATCCAAGTACCGATTTTAACGCAATAGTACCCATTTCGTATGTTTAATAAAGTTTGCAAACCCTTTTCTTATAAAAGAAGCTCTTTTTTGTATAACCTAGCTCATTCAGTCGCTTTTCTGTGTTCAAAAGCAACAAAGTTTGAGAAAAGAGCGTTTCTCAAAGATTTTTGCTTTTTAAAGGAAATATAGAATGTTTTTGCTATGATTCCATTCCTAAGTTTGTTTATGAAAACAGCCTTTGTTTATTATGATGAAAAGTAAAATGGAGGCTAGCTTTTCAAATTATTTCGTATCGAATTGAAATCACACGTTTAGATTCCAAGGTAATAGGGCATTTTTTTAATGATAAGCCAAAATTGCAATTTGGAAGGGGACGTATATAAATGAGTGCGATTTTAAAAGCCAATGACCGTAGTGAATTACAAAAATCAAGTTTGAATAAACTTCGTGCATCTGGTCAAATACCAGCGGTTGTTTACGGAAGCAATATGGAAAGTAAGCCTGTTTATGTAGAGAGTACTGAATTTGTAAAAACAATCCGTGAAGTTGGTCGAAATGGGATCATTTCACTTGATGTTGATGGGAAGCAAACAGATGTTATGTTAACGGATTATCAGCAAGATTCAATAAAAGGCCATTTTCTTCATGCGGACTTCTTTGCTGTTGATATGAAAGCAGAGCGTGAAGCAACAGTACGATTAGCACTTGTTGGTGAAGCGGCAGGAGTGAAGGATGGGGGCGTAATGCAACAAGCCGTACATGAAGTATCTGTTACAGCAACTCCAGCCAATATTCCACAAGCCATTGAACTGGATATCAGCGATTTACAAGTAAATGAAAATTTAACAGTTGCAGATTTGAAGAATAAGGGCGGAAGTTATACAATTAATGATGATGAATCATTAGTGTTAGTGACAATCCTTCCTCCGAAGCAAGAGGAAGAAATTAACTCTGGTGAACAACAAGAAGCAGGAACACCAGATAATGAGGAAGGTCGAGAGACAGAACCATCAGAAGGTTAGAAGAATAGACGTAACCAACTAGGTTGCGTCTTTATTTGCGATAGAGAGCAACACTATGTTTTTCTAAAGCTGATGTTGGTTTATTTTAGAAGCAGGTGGGGAAAAGATGAAATTAATTGTTGGTTTGGGAAACCCAGGGAAACAATATGAAAAAACACGGCATAATGTGGGTTTTGAAGTGATAGATGAACTTTCCAACCGCCTCAATATTTCCTTAAGTCAAGCCAAATTTAAGGGGATGTATGGAGCGGGAGTGGTAAATGGAGAAAAGATTATTCTATTAAAGCCGCTAACCTACATGAATTTATCAGGTGAGTCGATTGGTGCCGTAATGAATTATTATGATATTGATGTGGATGATTTACTAGTGATTTATGATGATTTGGATTTGCCAACGGGAAAAATCCGCCTTCGCCAAAAAGGTAGTGCAGGTGGCCATAATGGAATCCGTTCAACGATTGCTCATACGGGAACGCAGGAGTTCAAGCGGATTAGAGTAGGAATAAGTCGCCCGCAAAATCGAATGCCAATTACAGATTATGTGCTCGGAAAATTCTCAAAAGAAGAGCAGGCAGAAATCGATCAAGCTGTTGATAAAGCATGTAAGGCTTGTGAGGCGTGGGTGGACCTCCCATTTCTCCAAGTAATGAATCAGTATAATCAGTAATATCTAAAGGGAATGGGAATAAAATAGCAGTGAATAAGTTCCTCCAAATCCGTAAATAATAAGAATGACAGATTCGGAGGAGGGACTTGCATGGCTATGCATTATTATTGCCGTCATTGCGGAACAAACATTGGTACATTGGACAATACGCTTATTCAAAGTGAGTCTCTAGGCTTCCATAAGCTGACAGATGAAGAACGCCATGATATGATAAGCTATGAAAGCAACGGGGACATTCAGATAAAATCAATCTGCGAAGATTGTCAGGAATCATATGAACGAAATCCAAGCTATCATGAAAATGACTACTTGATTCACTGACACGCTTTGGACTACTAATCCAAAGCATTTTTCTGTTTCTATATGGATTCGTTCTATAACTTTGAAAACAAAGCTAGAATATTCTAGCTCCAGTGCAAACTCGCCTGGAGCATTCTTTAGTGAGGGAGAGGATGGGATGCAAGGGCTTAAAGCTCTTTTTAGTCAACAAGATGATGTCCATTCCGTCATATCGGGAATGGAGGTAGGCTTAAAAGAACAACTTGTAGCTGGACTATCCGGGTCAGCAAGGGCTGTTTTTTTAGCGTCTATTTATGAGAAAACAAACCGTTCTGTCCTTGTCGTAACACATAATTTACTTCAAGCACAGAAAATGTATGATGATTTAACGGGTTTACTCGGGGAAAATAATTTATACTTGTATCCAGCAAATGAACTGATTGCTGCAGAGTTAAGCATTTCGTCGCCGGAGTTGAAGGCTCAACGAATTGAAGCACTCAATTATTTGGCGAGTAACAATAAAGGAATTGTTATTGCCCCAATGGCTGGGTTACGCAAGATTTTACCACCAAAGCAAATGTGGATGCGTTTTCAAGTCTCCTTCTCGGTTGGGGATGAGATTGAAATTGAACAGCTGTTAAAACAATTTGTCGATATGGGATATGTGCGATCAGATTTGGTTGCCGCACCTGGAGAATTCAGCGTTCGCGGAGGAATTATTGATATTTATCCATTAACAGCCGTTGATCCATTTCGAATTGAATTATTTGACACGGAGGTTGATTCCATTCGTTCCTTTTCTTTAGAAGATCAACGCTCTAAAGAAAAACTTGATTCTGTTCAAATTGGTCCGGCAACTGAAAATGTTTTAGATCCTAGTCAGGTGGAGCAATTAATTACAGGCCTTGAATCTGGTTTGAGTAAGAGTCTAAAAAAGCTCAAAGACGAGAAAGCCAAAAGTCAACTAATGCAAAACATTGAGTATGAGTTGGAATTATTACGAAACGGTCAAAAACCGGATCAATTATTTAAATATTTGTCACTCGCCTATGGACAACCTCACAGTTTACTAGATTACCTGAGTGAAGAGGGGTTTCTTTTCATAGATGAAGTAGGTCGTGTTCAGGAAATGAATGAATCATTGAATAAGGATGAAGCAGAATGGTATACCGACCTTTTAAGCGCAGGGCAAATCATTCATGATATTCAAGTTTCACACCAGTTACCTGATTTGCTTCAAAAAACAAACAGATCGATCATCTATACGAATCTGTTTTTAAGGCATGTTCCAAATACAAACCCACAAAACATCGTCAATACTTCTTGTAAGCCAATGCAAAATTTCCACGGACAAATGAATGTGTTAAAAGGAGAAATTGAGCGTTGGAAGAAAGGCAATTATACGGTTGTCCTAATGGGAGCAGATGAAGAACGGGCTTTAAAACTTGAACGAGTTTTAGAGGATTATGAGATAGAGGCAATCCGCATCCCTGATTCTGAATCAATCTTGATGGAAAAGGTTCAGATTGTAGAAGGTAGCTTGAATACCGGATTTGAAATGCCAATCCAAAAGTTGGCTGTTTTGACGGAAGAAGAGTTGTTTAATAAAAAGGTTAAGCGAACTAAACGTCGTCAAAAGCTTTCCAATGCCGAGCGGATCAAAAGTTACTCTGAGCTTAAAGTTGGCGATTATGTTGTCCATGTAAATCACGGGATAGGAAAGTATCTAGGAATCGAGACGCTAGTAATAAACGGTGTTCATAAGGATTACCTAAACATTCGTTATCAGGGTACAGACCAGCTTTATGTACCGGTTGAACAAATTGATTTGATTCAAAAATATGTGGCTTCAGAAGGAAAAGAGCCGAAGATTTACAAACTCGGTGGGAATGATTGGAAACGAGTTAAGAACAAAGTTCAATCATCGGTCCAAAATATTGCAGATGACTTAATTAAACTTTATGCAGAGCGTGAAGCAAGCAAAGGTTATGCATTCTCTCCCGATGGTGATATGCAAAGAGAATTCGAAGCTGCATTCCCATACGAAGAGACGGAAGACCAACTACGTTCTATTCTAGAAATCAAGAAAGATATGGAAAGGGAGCGACCAATGGATCGCTTGCTTTGCGGGGACGTTGGATATGGGAAAACAGAAGTTGCTATCCGAGCTGCCTTTAAAGCCATTGCTGATGGGAAGCAAGTTGCTTTGCTTGTTCCAACGACCATTTTGGCTCAGCAACATTATGAAACGATGCGCGAAAGATTTCAGGATTACCCAATCAATATTGGATTGTTAAGCCGTTTTAGAACGAGAAAACAGCAAAATGAAACCATTAAAGGTTTAAAAGCTGGGACGGTTGATATTGTGGTTGGTACTCATCGTATTCTTTCAAAGGATATTACCTATCGAGACTTAGGTTTGCTGATTATAGATGAAGAACAACGCTTTGGGGTGACTCATAAAGAAAAGATTAAACAATTAAAAACCAATGTCGATGTATTAACACTTACGGCTACTCCAATTCCAAGAACTTTGCATATGTCAATGTTAGGGGTACGTGATTTATCGGTAATTGAAACCCCTCCAGAAAATCGTTTCCCAGTTCAAACGTATGTAATGGAATATAATGGTGGGCTTGTTCGTGAGGCAATAGAACGTGAACTTGCGCGAGATGGCCAAGTATATTTCCTCTATAATCGTGTTGAAGATATTGAACGAAAAGCGGAAGAGATCTCCATGCTTGTCCCTGATGCACGTGTGACCTATGCCCACGGGAAGATGACTGAGAATGAGCTCGAATCAGTCATGCTCGGTTTCCTTGAAGGAGAGTTCGATGTTTTAGTAAGTACTACCATTATCGAAACAGGGGTCGATATCCCGAATGTAAATACGTTAATTGTACACGATGCTGACCGGATGGGGTTATCGCAACTTTATCAGTTAAGAGGTCGTGTAGGTCGTTCAAATCGCGTTGCATACGCGTATTTTACGTATCGTAAAGATAAAGTTTTAACAGAAGTAGCCGAAAAACGATTGCAGGCCATTAAGGAATTCACTGAGTTAGGCTCTGGATTTAAAATTGCGATGCGTGATTTATCGATCCGTGGCGCAGGAAATCTTCTAGGGGCAGAACAACATGGATTTATCGATTCTGTTGGATTTGACTTGTATTCACAAATGTTAAAAGAAGCAATTGAAGAACGAAAGCCTGGTTATGAACAGAAGGTTCGTCGCACGGTTGAAATTGATTTAGAAGTGGATGCTTATCTTCCGGATAAGTATATTGCAGATGGTCATCAAAAGATTGAAATGTACAAGCGTTTCCGTGGCCTTGAAACGATAAAGGATATTGAGGAATTACAGGAAGAAATGATTGACCGCTTTGGTGATTATCCAGAGGAGGTTGAAAATCTCTTTAAAGTTTCTGAGTTGAAGATATTTGCGGAAATGGCTGGGGTCGACTCGATTAAACAAGCAAAACAAGATATCACCATTTTGGTGTCTGAAGATGGGACGCAACGCATCGATGGTCAAAAAATCTTTAAAATCAGCGATAAATACCGAAGAAATGTAGGTTTAGGAATGGACGGTAGTAGGTTGAAGATGGTGGTTCATACTAAGTCACTAAAGCAAGAAGAATGGCTATCGATTACGTTTGAAATGGTCAAAGGTCTTCATGATTCAATTCGAGATGAAGAAAGTTCGGTGACAAAATCAAGTTAATGGTTGGTTGTGAGTGCTCATTTCATAAATTGAACAGGACCAACTTAAGATCCTTACGAAGCGGCCTTGTAATCAAAATGTAAAACAGTTAAGGTTTCAAATTCTGATACGAGGGTATTAAATACTATCAGTTACAATGGAATGTTTAACCACTTTTGGGATTGAGTTAAGAGAAAATCTTCTCTGATGTGAATAGAACTTTCCAGATGAAAGATACTAAGTTCAATCATGGTAATGGTGGATAAAAAAAGGGGTTCAACCATCATTGTCAAAAACAATCATCAGATGAAAGTGAGGCAACGTTGGATGAAAGCAACTGGTATTGTTCGTCGTATCGATGATTTAGGTCGAGTGGTGATTCCGAAAGAAATTCGGAGAACACTAAGGATTCGTGAGGGTGACCCATTAGAGATTTTTGTTGACCGTGATGGCGAAGTTATTTTAAAGAAGTATTCGCCAATTAGTGAACTAAGTGATTTTGCAAAGGAATATGCAGAAGCTTTATATGATAGCTTGGGTAATCCGGTTCTTATATGTGACCGTGACTCTTTCATTGCTATCGCTGGAGGTTCAAAAAAGGATTATTTAAATAAAAACATAAGCGATTTAGTTGAAAAAACGATGGAAGAACGCTCATCTGTTTTGATGACACAACAAGGAACAGTCACACTTGTTGATGGTATTGAAGATGAGATTGCTTCCTATACAATTGGTCCAATCATTGCGAATGGTGACCCAATTGGATCTGTGATTATTTATTCCAAAGAAGGCTCCTTAGGAGAAGTTGAACAGAAAGCTGTTGAAACAGCAGCGGGATTCTTAGCAAGACAAATGGAACAATAAACATATGTTTTCGAGGTAGAGGAAAAGGGGGCTAATCCCAAAGGCATATAGCTTTTGGGGTTGGGCTCTTTTTCCTTTGGTTAAGCTCTTTTTTCAAACCTTGTTGCTTTTTAGATATTAAGAGAAAAATTTAGCTGTGTTTCACTGGACAGCAACGTTAAATCAGAAGAAAAGAACCAGTAAACCTAGTATGAACGCACAAAATGGCCTATCCTGCGTTAAAATCGACTTAGGATTTTACAACAATCCTTACGAAAATAGCCTTTGTTTAAATACTAGTAAGGGAACGATGAAAACAGTTCTCCAATTAGTTCCGCCGTCATTTTGCTTATCTCCTTTATGGTATAATACACTGACAATGAAGACTTGGAGGAAGTTGGGGAATGAAACCCATATCAGGTTCGCAGGAGTTGTTCAGGGGTGCAATGATTTTAACGGCAGCAGCCTTGATAACGAAAATTTTGAGTGCAATTTACCGTGTCCCATTTCAAAATATCGTCGGGGACATAGGTTTTTATATTTATCAGCAAGTTTATCCTTTCTATGGGATCTTGCTTATTCTTGCTACACAGGGATTTCCAGTAGTTATTTCAAAGTTATATAAAGAGACGCTAGCGTTAGGAGACCAATCTGGAGCCATAAGATTGTTATCCATTTCACTGTATTTGCTAACGTTTGTGGCACTTCTCCTTTTTTGCGTTTTTTTCTTCGGTGCTCAATGGATAGCCGTCATAATGGGGGATGAACAGTTAGCAGGATTGTTTCGTGTTATGGCCTTCCCATTCTTGCTTTTTCCGTTCACATCCGTGTTTAGGGGGTATTTTCAAGGTGCTGGGAATATGATCCCGACCGCAATTTCTCAGGTGGGGGAACAACTTGTTCGCGTCATGACCATTCTAATTCTTTCATACTTGTTCGTCCGTAATGGCTATTCTTTATATACAGCAGGAAGTGGCGCTGTGTTTGGTTCAGTGACAGGAGGAGTCATTGGATTCCTCATTCTAGGAACACTTTTCTTTCGATCGTCTAACGGTGTTCTTTTACATACCTATGAATTTAAAAAATTACGAACAGACTTTTGGCCGGTCTCAAAATCTCTGTTAGTTCAAGGATTTGCAGTAAGTGTGAGTGGCATGGTTTTAATCTTATTTCAGTTAGCAGATGCCCTCAATCTATTCAATCTTCTTTCTGCCACAAACTTGTCTCAAGAGGAGGCCAAGACTGCAAAAGGTGTTTTTGATCGTGGGCAGCCTTTAATCCAATTAGGAACTGTTGTGGCAACATCCATTGCTTTAACCGTTGTCCCAGCAATTACGGGAGTGAAAGATAAGAAGGTTGTCATTGAAAATATTCGAATTGCTCTAAAGTTAAGCATGTTGGTAGGGGCAGCAGCTGCAATTGGATTGGTGAGTATTATTGAACCAACGAATATTATGCTTTTTAAAAATAGTGAGGGAAGCCTCGTCCTTGGTTGGATCAGTTTATTAATTTTACCAGGTTCCGTTATTATTACATTGATTGGTATTCTTCAGGGAGTGAATCAGTTCCTTTACCCTGCGGTCATTGTTGCCTTTGGGTTTGGTTTAAAGTTCCTTTTGAATTACGTTCTGGTCCCTATAGGTGGAACAACAGGAGCGGCAATGGCTTCAATTATTGCTTCGCTTGCAATTATGATTGTTCTTATTATAAGAGTGAGAAAAACGGTGGGAGAGCGGCTGTTATCTACTAGTTTTCTATTGAAAACGTTGCTGGCTTCTGCTGTTATGGCTGGAGTGATATCTATTTATTTGCGTTTAACAGAGTTAATTGTTGTTTCCACTCTTCCGCTTCGATTGGTTGCCACCTTTCAAGCGTTAACCGCCGTAATGATCGGTGCGTTAGTGTATCTTGTTCTGGTTATGAAAACAAGATTATTGGGAGAAAAAGAACTTGAACTGCTTCCAATGGGGAGTAAGTTACTAGTCTTCATGCCAAAAAAGACAGGAGTCGATAAAAAGTGAAGAAAATTTTAGTGCTTGGTTTAGGAGCCGGTGATATTAACCAGATTCCATACGGGGTCTACAAACATTTAGTAGAAGCTGAGCATGTTTTTTTGCGAACAAAAGAACATCCAGTTGTTGCAGATCTTGAACGTGAAGGGATGAAGTTTACTTCGTTTGATTCTATATATGAAAAGCATAGCGATTTTCCTGCTGTTTATGAGGAGATTTGTGAAACACTCTTAGCGCAGGCAGAGAATGTTGATACAACTGTTTATGCTGTGCCAGGTCATCCATTAGTGGCTGAACGTACAGTACAACTCTTATTAGAGAAGGGACCTGAACGAGATGTTACAATTGAAGTTGGCGGAGGACAAAGTTTCTTAGATGCCATGTTCCAAGCGCTCAAAATTGATCCAATTGAAGGGTTCCAACTTGTTGATGGCACAGATTTATCTAAGGAAATGATGCATCTAAAAACACATACCATCATCGGACAAGTATATGATCGTTTTGTTGCCTCTGAGGTAAAGTTGAGTTTAATGGAAAAATTACCAGATGAGTATTCAATTGCTATTGTGACAGCAGCTGGTAGTAAAGAAGAGGAGATTATCTGGATCCCGTTATACGAATTGGATCACAAAGTAGAAGTGCATAACTTAACCTCTGTATATGTGCCACCAGTACAACAAGAACAAATCCTATACCGGGAGTTTAGTAAGCTTCGAGAGATTATTGCTGAGCTTAGAGGCCCTAATGGCTGCCCTTGGGATAAAAAACAAACGCATGTTTCGTTAAAAAAGTACTTAATTGAAGAAGCTTATGAATTGATTGAAGCAATCAATGAAGAAGATATTGATCATATGATTGAGGAACTTGGAGATGTTCTTCTACAGGTAATGCTGCATGCGCAAATTGGCGAAGATGATGGTTATTTTTCAATTGACGATATCATTGAGGGAATCTCAGCAAAAATGGTTCGTCGTCATCCCCATGTCTTTGGTGAAGTTGAAGCAGATAATGTCGAACAGGTTTTGCAAAATTGGGAGCAGATAAAACAAGAGGAAAAAGGAGGCAATATTCAAAAGTCACTTCTTGAAGGAGTGGGCAAAGGATTGCCGAACTTATTAAAAGCAGTTGAGTTGCAAAAGGAAGCAGCAAAGGTAGGTTTTGATTGGAAGGAAATAGGTCCTATTCTCGATAAAGTCAAGGAAGAGCTAAGAGAGTGGAATGAGGCAAAAGATAACCATGATTCAACTGAAATGGAACTTGAATTTGGAGACTTATTATTTGCTCTTGTTAATGTTGCAAGGCATTATAAAATTGACCCAGAAGAAGCCTTGTTTAAAACCAACGAAAAATTTAGTCGGCGTTTTCGTTATATAGAGGAAAAAGTGGCTCAAAATGATAAGCCATTCGCCGAATATTCACTTGAGGAACTGGATGCTTTTTGGGTAGAAGCAAAAAAACAAGGAAAATAGGTGAACTGTTGTGAGATTAGATAAATTTTTAAAGGTTTCAAGGTTAATAAAACGCAGGACAATGGCAAAGGAAATATCTGATCAGGGACGAATTTTGGTAAATGGCATAGCAGCAAAAGCTAGTACCAATGTTAAAGTAGGCGATGAGCTTACGATTCGTTTTGGACAAAAGCGTGTAACAGTGAAAATCGAGCAAATTGTTGAAACAACAAAGAAGGATGAAGCAGCAAATATGTATACAGTCGTGAAAGAAGAACGACTTTCCGAATCAGAGTAAAAGAGGCTTGTTCTATTTAGTTCCTCATAATCATACATATGTACAAACCGTGTATAACGCGATTGTGAGGGATGAAAATGAGCCAGTACTTTGAACCGAATCAACAAAAAAACAATGCTCCTGATCATGATGTCATCATGAGAGGGAGGCGAACACTGGAAATTTCAGGGGTAAAACAGGTAGAGAGCTTTGATAATGAGGAATTCTTGCTTGAAACGGTGATGGGGTTCCTCGCAATCAGAGGGCAAAACTTACAAATGAAAAACCTGGATGTTGATAAGGGAATTGTTTCGATTAAGGGAAGGGTCTTTGATTTAGTTTACCTAGATGACCAACATGGGGAGAAAGCTAAAGGGTTCTTTAGCAAGCTGTTCAGATGACACTGACAACCCAATTCCTTACCATGATTACCATGATTGGGATGGGCAGTCTCTTCGGTGCTTCGTTAGATACGTATAACCGTTTTCTTCAACGGCGCCGGAGAAAGAATTGGATTGTGTTCTTAAATGATGTTTTGTTTTGGATTCTCCAAGGGCTGTCCATCTTTTATGTTTTATTTATGGTAAATGAAGGTGAACTTCGATTTTATATTTTTTTAGCATTACTATGTGGATTTGCAGCCTATCAAAGCCTCTTAAAACGCGGGTATTTAAAATGTTTAGAGTGGGTCATCTCGCTGATGATTTCGACATATAAGATAACGGTTAATTTAATTCATAACCTTATCTATCGTCCACTCCGCTTTCTTTTATTATCAATTGTTTCTCTAGTCGTATTTACCGGCAAAGGACTATTCTTGCTATTGAAGATGATATTATCTATTGTTACTTGGATTCTTAAGGTAGTGTGGAAGCCGTTCGAGCTAATCTTTTCACTTCTTTGGAAACTTTTGCCGAAAAGGATTAAAAAAAACGTCGAGAAAATATATAATAAAATGGCAGGATTTACTCGTAAATTCAAGAAATACACAGTTAATATATTAAATAAGATAAAAACCATTATAAAAAGTAAAAAATAAGGGAGGACCGCGAGGAAATGAATGCCATCCGAAAACGGAAGATCGCCAAGATTGAAAATGAATATGTACAACAAAGTGAACAGGCTATGATTTTGGAGAAACGAAAACGAAAGATGCTATTCAGACGCCTCGCTGTCTTTTCTGTCTTTTTCTTGATTGTCTCCATTATAATGATTTCTACTTTTCTTTCTCGAACCTCAGCATTAGAGGAGAAATTAGCAGAGCGTGAGCAATTGGAACAACAATTAGCTAATTTAGAAAGAGAACAAAAACACTTAGAAGAAGAGATAGTCAAATTAAATGATGAAGAGTATATTGCGAAATTAGCAAGAAGAGACTACTTTCTTTCTCAAGAAGGCGAAATCATCTTTAATATCCCTGAAAAAGAGTAGGTAACCGTCCAAAAAGAGCAGTTATTGACACTCTTTTTCCTGCTTTTGTATAATATAAACTAAGTTTGATTTTTTAAAGTTTCACTTTATTTCTTTAAGGAGGATAAATCTTTTTATGTCAATCGAAGTAGGCAGCAAGTTGCAAGGGAAAGTAACAGGCATTACGAATTTCGGGGCATTTGTGGAGCTGCCGGGAGGATCAACAGGATTAGTTCATATCAGTGAGGTTGCAGATAACTATGTGAAGGACATTAACGACCACTTAAAAGTCGGTGACCAAGTTGAAGTGAAGGTTCTTAATGTTGAAAAGGATGGAAAGATTGGTTTATCAATTAAAAAAGCGGTTGACCGCCCAGAAAAACCAGCAAGATCAGAACGTTCTGATTCAAAGCCATATTCCCAGCGTCCTCGTCATGGTAGAACAAATGACCATCGTAATAGCCGCCCTGAAAATTTTGAAGCAAAAATGGCAAAGTTTTTAAAGGACAGTGAAGATCGTCTCTCTTCGCTTAAACGAAACACTGAATCCAAACGTGGTGGACGTGGAGCTAGAAGAGGGTAACTTGCTGCTGAATATTCTATATAGATGGAGCATTGAAAAGACAAGTCACGTTAGACTTGTCTTTTCATTTTACTCTAGAAATTATAATCATTAAGGAAAGTATCATAAGCAGCTCTAAATAAAAACAAAAGGCTACTTTTGTAAATATTGTTGTTAAAATCCTAAATCCGATTTTAACGCATAATTAGTCATATTGTGAGTCCATCCTAAGTTTACTGGCTCTTTTCTTCTGATTTAAAGTTGTACATTGAAAACATAGCTAATTCTTTTCTCTTTATCTAAAAGCAACAAAATCTGAGAAAAGGATCAAACAAAAAAAGACATAGAATCAATAGATTCTATGTCTTTTTTTGTAAGCGTACGGTCGCTTCCGCTTTTCTTATGATGACCCCTACGGGATTCGAACCCGTGTTACCGCCGTGAAAGGGCGGTGTCTTAACCGCTTGACCAAGGGGCCATAATTTTGATTTCGAAGCGCTCCAGTTCATACGTCGCTGAACAGTCGCCTTCGCATTTCTATAGCGGCGGAGGGGATCGAACCCCCGACCTTACGGGTATGAACCGTACGCTCTAGCCAGCTGAGCTACACCGCCAAAATATTCCTTGATAGGCACAAGTTATATAATACTGAGATTATATAAATCTGTCAATAAAAAATTGAAAGAATTTTGTCGTTGTTTTTTACAGAAACAGTCGAAAGAAAATAGCAGGTTTGTCCTTCTTTTTGACAAAATTTTGACAATCTCTTCTTTATAATTGAGGACAACTATCAAAATGCAAGGAGTGTATGGTATGCAAAATGTAGAAAGGACTGTGGTGAAGCCTGCAAGTGAAGCTAGTCTTGCCAAACCAAGACTTGTTTTTTCGGATATCTTAGTTAAACTTCAGACAGCAATCGAGAGCTTTTTCCTCAGAAAAGGATATATCTTTTTGATTATCGGTTTCCTCTTGGGACGTGCACTAATCTTAGCTAAGTTAACGCCGTTTAGCCTTCCCTTTTTTGCGGCTGTCTTTTTTATTCGAAGAGATCGTGCACCAATTGCCCTCCTTGGTCTCGTTGCGGGAGCTGCTACTCTATCATTGGGGGAGGCTGCTCTAACCTTTGGAACCATTCTTCTTTTCTTGGTTCTTTACCGCTTAACTGGTAAATGGGTGAAGAATGAACTGAAGGGGCTACCGGTATTGGTGTTTGTCACTATACTGACTATGGAAATGGTGCAGACGATTATAGTAGAAAGTGGATTGAGTGTTTATGGTGGTGCAATGGCAGGAATTGAAGCGGGACTTGGATTGATTCTTGCGTTTATTTTTTTTCAAGGTATTCCATTATTAACAGTTAACAAAAGAAAGCAAAGCATGAAAACAGAGGAAATTGTCTGCTTGATCATTATGTTGGCTTCGATTATGACTGGCACAATTGGTTGGACAGTTTATGGGATTTCAATTGAACATACATTCTCTCGTTATCTTGTTTTAGTCTTTTCTTTTGTTGCAGGTGCAACGGTAGGATCAACGGTCGGTGTAGTAACCGGATTAATTTTTAGCCTAGCGAATTTATCTAGCTTCTTTCATATGAGTTTACTAGCCTTTGCTGGTTTGCTCGGAGGACTTTTGAAAGAAGGCAAAAAATTTGGTGTTTCAGCAGGGTTGTTGGTGGCAACGTTGCTCATTGGTATGTACGGAGAAACAGGAACTGCTTTAAATCAAATGCTAATTGAGTCCGGTGTGGCAATCCTTCTGTTTCTATTAACGCCAATCTCGTTAACCTCAAGAGTGGCTAAATATATTCCAGGAACAGCAGAATATACTGCTGAACAGCAGCAATATATGCGGAAAATGCGTGATGTCACGGCGCGGCGAGTGGCTCAATTTTCTGATGTTTTCCAAGCTTTATCAAAGAGTTTTTCAACCATTGAAGAACAAACGGACCAAGAAGAGCCTGATCGGGATTTAGATTATTTCCTGAGCAATGTTACTGAAAAAACTTGTCAGACATGCTTTCGAAAGGATCATTGTTGGGCAAGGAACTTTAATACAACCTATGAATATATGAGCGATATTATGCATGAATTAGATCAAACAGGGGTAGTATCTCCACGGTTAGCTCGAGAGTGGGACAAGCATTGTACACGTTCGAAAAAGGTCAATGACATTATGCAGCAACAATTATCGTTTTATCAGGCCAATAGAAAACTAAAGAAACAAGTCCAAGAAAGTAGAAAACTAGTAGCAAATCAGTTGCTTGGTGTATCCGAGGTTATGGGCGACTTTGCCAAGGAAATCCAGCGTGAACGCGAAAATCACCATAAACAAGAAGAGCAAATTTTAAACGCGCTCCAGGAATTTGGAATCCATATCGAAAATGTGGAAATCTATAGCCTCGAGCAAGGAAATGTTGATATTGATATGACGATCCCTTACTGCGGTGGCCATGGTGAATGTGAAAAACTGATTGCACCGATGCTCTCTGATATTTTAGGAGAAACCATTCTCGTAAACTCCGAAGAATGCTCAACAATCCCAACCGGATTCTGTCATGTTACCTTTAGATCAGCGAAAGCTTATACCGTTATGACAGGGGTGGCTAATGCCGCTAAAGATGGTGATTTAGTCTCAGGAGATAGTTATTCCATGATTGAGCTAGGTGGTGGAAAATATGCGATTGCCATTAGTGATGGGATGGGGAACGGAGAGAGAGCACACTCAGAAAGTCAAGAAACATTAAAGCTTCTCCAACAAATCCTGCAATCAGGAATTGAAGAAAAAGTAGCAATTAAATCAGTGAATAGTATTCTATCATTGCGAACAACGGATGAAATCTTTTCAACCCTTGATTTAGCGATGATTGATTTACAGAATGCTTCCGCTCGCTTCTTAAAAATTGGTTCGACTCCGAGCTTTATCAAACGGGGAAATAAAATCTTGAAAGTACAAGCGAGTAACTTACCGATGGGAATATTACAAGACTTTGAAGTAGATGTTGTAAGTGAACAGTTAAAGGCAGGCGATTTGCTAATAATGATGAGTGATGGTGTCTTTGAAGGACCAAAGCATGTTGAAAATTATGATTTATGGATGAAACGAAAAATCAGTGAACTAGAGACCAATGACCCTCAAGCGATAGCGGATTTACTTATGGAAGAAGTAATTCGTTCCAGGTCAGGGATGATCGATGATGATATGACAGTTGTTGTAGCTCAAGTCAATCATAATATTCCAAAGTGGGCCTCAATTCCTGTACAACCAATGACGAAAGAGGCATAACGCTTATTTTATGTAGGTAAAGTATAATTTATCCGTGTCTCGTCGAAAATGGTAGTAAATTTTGCGCTACGAAGGGAGATTTTTCGATGAGAACGGGTACTTTGAAACAAATCCTGTTGATTACGGATGGTTGCTCCAACCAAGGGGAAGACCCAATCGCAATGGCAGCACTTGCTAGAGAGCAAGGAATGACCATCAATGTAATTGGAGTAATAGAGCAAGATGTTATTGATGATCAAGGATTAAAGGAAATCGAGGGAATTGCTTTAGCTGGTGGGGGAGTAAGTCAAATTGTATACTCTCAGCAACTATCGCAAACGGTTCAGATGGTTACGAGAAAAGCAATGACCCAAACTTTGCAAGGGGTTGTAAATAAGGAACTCCAACAAATTCTTGGAGGCTCGACTACATCAATGGAAGACTTGCCACCAGAAAAACGTGGCGAAATAATGGAAGTGGTTGATGAACTCGGAGAGACAGTCGAATTGGAAGTATTGGTTCTAGTTGATACAAGTGCAAGTATGAAACATAAACTGCCAACGGTAAAAGAAGCACTGCTTGACCTTAGCTTAAGCTTGAATGCACGTTCAGGATCGAACCGGTTTTCAGTCTTTGCATTTCCAGGGAAACGTAAAGAGGTCGAAAAGTTGTTAGATTGGACACCAAATTTAGAAACACTTTCTTCGATCTTTCCAAAGCTCACAACTGGTGGTATTACCCCTACAGGCCCGGCGATAAAGGAAGCAATGAGCTATTTTCAACAAAAACGTTCATTAAGGAGATTCCTTTCTAATGATGATGAACAATTCTTTGAAGAGTCTATCTAAAATACGCTCAGGGACGATCATTTCCGGCAAGTGGCATGGGAAACGATACACAATCATTAAAGAGCTTGGAGCGGGTGCGAATGGAGTTGTCTATTTAGTTCGAGCGAGTGATCGTCAAGCTGCTTTAAAGATAAGTGACAATCCATCTTCTATTACATCCGAAGTGAATGTTTTAAAGTCCTTTAACAAGGTCCAGGGATCTGCCCTTGGACCTTCTTTATTGGATGTTGATGATTGGAATCAAAATGGGCACCAATATAGTTTTTACGTGATGGAGTTTATAAAAGGGCCGGATTTTCTCTCATTTGTTCAACAGAAAGGTCCAGAGTGGTTGGAGGTGTTAGTGCTACAGTTGCTGTCTGATTTAGAAATTCTTCATCAGAATGGTTGGATATTCGGTGATTTGAAACCTGAAAATTTACTAGTAACAGGTCCTCCTGCTAGAATTCGTTGTATTGATGTCGGAGGAACTACACTAAACGGTCGTGCGATCAAAGAGTTTACCGAGTTTTATGATCGTGGCTATTGGGGAATGGGAAGTAGAAAGGCAGATGTAGGCTACGACTTATTTGCAGTTGCAATGATTATCATTAACACTGCATATCCTAAGCGCTTTAATAAAACAACTGGAGGAGAGTCTCAGTTGATGGAAATGGTGCGTCGAAAGCCTGAACTAAAACGGTTTGAACCGATGCTCAAAAAAGCTTTACTAGGAAAGTATGCTTCGGCGGCTGAAATGAAAAGTCATATGCTGGGTGCACTTCGTCCTAGTCAAAAGCAATCGGTGTCGTCTAGTACTCCAAAGTCGCGTACACAGTTACATCAGAAGAAATATCGAACCGCTGTTAGTAAGCCTAAAAAGAAAAGCCGTTTTTTAGAAACATTGCTACTCATTACGGCGGTCAGTATGATATACGTATTTTATCTTTATATTCAAGTGTTATAAAGGATGAAACTTTTTCGCGTTCTGTACGTATTAAAGGGATAGTTGATCAATAGAAGGAAGTAATGGGATGATAGAAAAAAAGGTTCAATACTTTTTAAAAAAACACGAATGTAATTTAACAAACAAATCTGTTGCTGTCGGGGTCTCTGGAGGTCCCGACTCCCTTGCCTTGTTGCACTTGCTTTGGAAGTATAAGCAAAAATTCCAAATGAATATCATGGCTATACATGTCGACCATATGTTTAGAGGAGAAGAATCTTATCAAGACGCTATGTTTGTTCATGAATTTTGTCAGGAGCGCGGGATTGCTTTTGAGATGACCCGAGCGAATGTCCCGCAGTATATGAAAAAGACAGGGAAAGGATCTCAACTAGCTGCACGTGAACTGAGATATGAATTTTATGCGGAGGTCATGAAAAAACATAGTATCCGGTATTTAGCCTTGGGGCATCATGCCGATGATCAAATCGAAACGATTTTAATGAGGCTTACACGTGGAAGTTCTGGTAAAGCAAGAGCGGGGATCCCATTTAAGCGGCCGTTTGCGAACGGTGAAATCATTCGCCCTTTTCTATGCTTAACAAAAAAAGAAATCGAGGATTATTGTCAATCTTATAAACTTCAGCCGAGGATTGATCCAAGTAATGCAAAAGAAATTTATAGTCGTAACCGATTCAGAAAAAACGTTCTTCCATTTTTAAAAAGTGAAAATCCCCATGTACATGAGCATTTTCAACGTTTTAGTGAAGAATTGGAAAGTGATGAACAGTATCTTACTGAATTAACTTTGGATAAAATGAATAAAGTAATGGAGAAAACCAATGGGAAAGTGACTCTTAATATTGCGGGTTTTCTCGAAATGCCAATGCCTTTACAAAGAAGAGGGATTAAACTAATATTAAACTATCTATATGAAGAACAACCTTCTTCTCTTTCCGCAATACATATTGAAAGCATTTTTTCAATGATTCAAAATCCTCATCCTTCCGGTTCGCTTGATTTTCCAAATGGGTTAAAGGTAGTCCGTTCATACGGGAACTGTACTTTTCATTCGAATCTGATTGAATCTGAGCCATACCATTTTGAATTGATTAGTCCAGGGGTCATTCAACTTCCTGGAGGTGGTTCAATAACGGCTAGATATGATTCTCCCGGATTAAGCGAAGATAAGACTTACGATTCCTTCTTGATTAATGTAGGAGAAACAGGATGGCCAATCATTATACGCTCAAGAAAAGCGGGTGATCGGATGTCATTAAAAGGGATGGCGGGAACAAAGAAGATAAAGGACATTTTTATTGATGAAAAGGTTCCTAAATCTGATAGGGACCGGTGGCCGGTCCTCACCGACCGAAATGGCACAATTTTATGGCTACCTGGTTTAAAAAAGTCTAGCCATTCAATTGAAAGTGCAAAAACCGGTGAGTTAATGCATCTAAGTATAAGCAATGATTTCTTCAGGGGGCACAGAAATAATGATGAAAAACGACATTGAAAAGGTATTAATTTCAGAGGAAGAATTACAAGAAAAAACGAAAGAATTAGCAGCAGGCTTAACAGAGGAATATAAAGACCGCTTCCCACTTGCGATTGGGGTTTTAAAGGGCGCAATGCCATTCATGAGTGATTTGTTGAAGCGAATGGACACTTACTTGGAAATGGATTTCATGGATGTTTCTAGTTACGGTAATTCAACTGTTTCATCGGGAGAGGTTAAAATTCTAAAGGATTTGGATACTTCTGTTGAAGGAAGAGATATTCTTATCATTGAAGATATTATTGATAGTGGACTAACTTTAAGTTATTTGGTGGAACTATTCCGTTATCGTAAGGCAAAATCCATTAAGATTGTGACACTTTTAGACAAACCATCAGGACGTAAAGTTGACCTTCAGGCTGATTATGTAGGATTTATCGTTCCAGATGAATTTGTTGTAGGTTATGGTTTGGATTACGCAGAAAAGTACCGTAATTTACCATATATTGGAGTGCTGAAACCTGAAGTTTATTCAACGAAGACAGAGTAGGAATTGGCTAAAACACTTACGTCTAACAAGGGTAATTCCTTGTGTAGCAATAATTTTATGTGATAATATTTAGTATAGTCTGTTGATTCGTGGGAGGAGGTAAGGGATGAATCGGATTTTCCGGAATACCATCTTTTATTTATTAATATTTTTAGTAATCATCGGTGTTGTCAGTTTCTTCAATGGAAGCAATCAACCTACACAACCAATTGCTTATCATGAATTTATTGATAACCTTGAGAACGGCCAAGTTGAGTCACTTACCATACAGCCTGAACGTGGCGTTTATGAGGTAAGAGGACAAATGAAAGGTGCCGAGGAAAACGAGTCGTTTATCACGTATGTTTGGAATAGCGAGGCACAGTTGGCAGAAATACGGGCCGTCGCTGAAACGGTTAATGTAGAAGTACTCCCGGCAAAAGAAACGAGCGGCTGGGTTACATTCTTAACGTCCATCATTCCGTTCGTAATCATCTTTATTTTATTCTTCTTCTTACTAAACCAAGCTCAAGGCGGCGGAAGTCGTGTTATGAACTTTGGGAAAAGTAAAGCGAAGCTCTATAATGATGAGAAGAAAAAAGTTCGCTTTAAGGATGTAGCGGGAGCGGATGAAGAAAAGCAAGAGCTTGTTGAAGTGGTAGAGTTCTTAAAAGATCCACGTAAATTTGCTGAATTAGGTGCAAGAATTCCAAAAGGAATTTTATTGGTTGGACCTCCTGGTACAGGGAAAACATTGCTTGCTCGTGCTGTAGCCGGGGAAGCTGGAGTTCCTTTTTTCTCAATCAGTGGTTCAGACTTCGTAGAAATGTTTGTTGGGGTCGGTGCGTCCCGTGTTCGTGATTTATTTGAAAATGCGAAGAAGAATGCACCATGTATTATTTTTATTGATGAAATTGACGCTGTTGGTCGTCAACGTGGAGCTGGGCTAGGCGGTGGACACGATGAACGTGAACAAACGTTGAACCAATTGCTTGTTGAAATGGATGGTTTTGGTGCAAACGAGGGAATTATCATCGTTGCGGCAACAAACCGCCCAGACATTTTAGACCCTGCATTATTACGTCCAGGGCGTTTTGACCGTCAAATTACCGTTGACCGTCCAGATGTAAACGGACGTGAAGCAGTTCTTAAAGTGCATGCTCGTAATAAACCGCTTGCGGATTCAGTCAATATGAAAGCAATTGCTCAAAGAACTCCAGGCTTCTCTGGAGCAGATCTTGAGAACTTATTGAACGAAGCAGCATTGGTTGCGGCTCGCCAAAATAAGAAGAAAATTGAAATGGAAGACATTGATGAAGCAACAGACCGCGTTATCGCTGGTCCTGCAAAGAAAACACGTGTCATTTCCAAGAAAGAACGAAATATTGTTGCCTTCCACGAGAGTGGACATACCGTTATTGGTTTGATCTTAGACGATGCAGATATCGTTCATAAGGTAACCATTGTACCGCGAGGTCAGGCTGGTGGGTACGCCGTAATGATGCCAAGAGAAGATCGTTACTTCATGACAAAACCAGAGCTTCTTGATAAGATTGTTGGGCTCCTTGGTGGTCGCGTTGCCGAAGAAATTGTCTTTGGTGAGGTAAGTACAGGAGCTCATAATGACTTCCAGCGTGCAACAAACATTGCAAGAAAAATGGTGACTGAATATGGAATGAGCGATAAGCTTGGACCACTTCAGTTCGGTCAGGCACAAGGCGGCCAAGTGTTCCTTGGACGTGATATTCACAATGAGCAAAATTATTCTGATGCCATTGCGTATGAAATAGATTTGGAAATTCAACGCATTATTAAAGAAAGCTATGCTCGTGCAAAACAAATCCTTACAGATAATCGCGATAAGCTTGATATTATTGCTAAAACATTGCTTGAAGTTGAAACACTTGATGCAGAGCAAATTCGACATTTAGCGGACCATGGAAAACTTCCTGATCGCAGCTCTACTCCTGTTGACACTGGAGATGATGACATGAAGGTCAACATCAACAAGAAGAAGGAAGAGAGCGGAGAAGAAGCACCATCAACAACTGAAGCGAAAACTTCTGAAGAGGAAAAGAATACTGACGAAAAACCGAAAGAGTAATATATGAAGGCGCCCTTGCTTTATAGGGCGTCTTTTTCTTTTAGGGTATAAAAAGTTATGGTATGATGTTTGCAGGTTTTACAGTTCGAAAAAATTTCATTAATAAAGTGGTGAGAAATATGATTTTTGTCATTGACGTTGGAAATACAAATATTGTTTTAGGTGTATATGACCAAGATGAATTGAAGTATCACTGGAGAATAGAAACGAACCGCCATAAAAGTGAAGATGAATATGGGATGTCTGTAAAGGCATTATTTGATCATGTGGATCTTAAGGCTACAGATATTGATGGGATTATTATATCCTCGGTTGTTCCCCCGATCATGTTTGCTTTAGAGCGAATGTGTCAAAAATATTTTCATATTAAACCTTTTGTTGTAGGACCTGGGATAAAAACAGGGTTAAACATTAAATATGAAAATCCACGTGAAGTAGGGGCGGATCGAATTGTTAATGCTGTTGCGGCCATCCATGAGTATGGAAGCCCGTTAATTATCGTCGATTTCGGAACTGCTACTACTTATTGTTATATAAATGAGCAAAAGCAATATATGGGTGGAGCGATTGCGCCTGGAATTGGAATCTCTACAGAAGCGCTGTATACGAAAGCGGCTAAATTACCGAGAATTGAAATTGCTCGTCCGGATGGGGTGATTGGGAAGAATACAGTTGCAGCGATGCAGGCTGGAATATTATTCGGCTATGTAGGACAAGTAGAGGGAATCGTTAAACGGATGAAAGCAATCAGCCCTGTCGCTCCAACTGTTATTGCAACTGGAGGACTAGCGAGCCTGATTGCCGACGAATCAACGGTAATCGATGTGGTAGATCCTTATTTAACGTTAAAGGGACTAAGATTGATTTATAAACGCAATCAAGATACTGCAAAAGGGTAGGCTAATAGTGACAACTAGAAAGGAGTTAACAGAATGAATGATTATTTAGTAAAAGCGCTTGCTTTTAATGGACAAGTTAGGGCTTATGCGGTAAAGAGCACAGATACAGTGGGAGAAGCGCAGCGTCGCCATTATACTTGGCCGGTTGCTTCTGCTGCATTAGGGCGGACGATCTCTGCTGGTGTCATGATGGGAGCAATGTTAAAAGGAGAAGAAAATTTAACGATTAAGGTAGAAGGTGGCGGACCGATTGGTTTAATCCTTGTCGACAGTGATGCGAAAGGACATGTTCGAGGATACGTTTCGAATCCACATGTTCACTTTGATTTAAATGAACATGGCAAACTGGACGTACGGAGAGCAGTTGGAACCGAAGGGTTGCTATCTGTTGTGAAAGATATTGGTCTTCGTGACTATTTTACAGGACAGGTACCAATCGTTTCTGGAGAGTTAGGGGAAGACTTTACTTATTATTTTGCTACTTCGGAACAAGTCCCTTCTTCCGTTGGAGTCGGCGTACTAGTCAATCCAGATAATAGTATTAAAGCGGCTGGAGGTTTTATTATTCAGCTAATGCCTGGAGCGGAAGATGAAACGATCACAATGATTGAAAATCGCCTTAATACTGTCCCACCAGTTTCAAAGCTAATCGACAGAGGTCTTTCTCCTGAAGAGTTGCTAAAAGAAGTACTTGGTGAAGAAAATGTCAACATTCTGGAGACGTTACCTGTAGCATTCACATGCAAGTGTTCGAAGGAACGGTTTGAAAATGCAATTGTTGGCCTTGGAGAAGAAGAAATTACAGCAATGATTGAAGAAGATGGGCAGGCAGAAGCACAGTGCCATTTCTGTAACGAAAAGTATCTATATACGCGAGAAGAGTTAGAGGAACTTAGAAAAGAAGCAAAATAGGCGGAAATCTGGGGGAACAGAAATTGGAGAACAAACAACTTAAACTGGTTGTTTTGGCCCTAGCTGTCTTATATGTCTTCACCGTTATTTTTTTCCTTACTTCTAATTGGAAAGCGAATAAAGAGAGCGTGGCAACCATTGCGGGTGAGGAGATTACAAGGCAAGAGTGGCTAAGTGAACTTGAGACAAGATATGGGGAAGAAACACTCCGCGACATGATCAATGCAAAGGTGATTGAAACATTAGCGAAAGAATATAAAATTAAAATACCTAAAAAAACTCTTGAACAAGAAATAACAATGTTTAAGCAATTGTATGGTACTCAAGGATATCAGTTAAGTAATCAAGAACTAGAAAAACAGGTTAAACTTAGCTTGCTGCTTGAGGAGATTTTAACCAAAGACGTTGTTGTATCCAAACAAGAAATGGAGTCATATTATCATGAGAACCGTGATTTCTACGAATTTCCTAGTTCCTATCATTTGTCACAGATTATTGTCAGCACATTAGAAGAAGCTGAAAAGACAATCACGGAGTTAGAGGACGGTTCCAATTTCGCAGCGTTAGCCATGGAACGGTCGATAGATGAGTTTTCAGCGAACCGTGGTGGAGATATAGGTGTCATCCGTGAAGATGATGAAGTCATCGGACCACTTACCGATACCGCAAAAGAAATGGACCCAGGCACGTGGTCTGATCCTATTCAGGTTAATGATGGCTACGCTGTAATCTATCTACATGAGAAAATAGCAGCAAAGACGTACACGTTTGAAGAAGTAAAAGATCAGATTCGCAGGCAATTAGCTTTAGAGCAAACAGATGTTCCTGTGTCGGCTCAAACTTTCTGGAGTGAGGCAGAAGTGGAGTGGTTTTATGGGAACGAGAGAAATCGTTAATATAAATGAAAGAGAGGCATAGACCAAAAGGTTTATGTCTTTTTTCATTTTTTTTACATAAATTACAGCCAAAGTGATTGACAATAAGTTTGACTATTGGTAAATTTTAATTAAACCAATAAAAATACTCGGAATAAAGAGAGGGATTCAAATGGCTCGAATTGCTAATTCAGTAACAGAATTGATAGGTCAAACCCCAATTGTTAAGTTGAATGGTTTTACAAATGAAAATAGTGCCGATGTTTATCTTAAGTTAGAGTATATGAATCCAGGAAGCAGTGTAAAAGATCGTATTGCACTAGCAATGATTGAAGCAGCTGAAGAAAGTGGCGATTTAAAAGCGGGAGATACCATTATTGAACCTACAAGTGGAAACACTGGTATTGGTCTTGCGATGGTAGCTGCAGCAAAAGGTTATAAAGCAATTTTGGTTATGCCAGAAACAATGAGCATGGAGCGCCGCAATCTATTAAGAGCTTATGGCGCAGAACTTGTGTTAACGCCAGGACCAGATGGAATGAAAGGGGCAATTAGCAAAGCAGAATCATTAGCGCAGGAAAATGGCTATTTTATGCCACAACAATTCAAGAACTTTGCTAATCCAACTGTTCATGAACGCACTACAGGGCCGGAAATCGTTGAACAAATGGGTGACCAATTAGACGCATTTGTTTCAGGAATTGGTACTGGAGGAACCATTACTGGTGCAGGAAAAGTTCTACGTGAAAATTACAAGGATATTAAAATTGTAGCAGTTGAACCAACGGATTCCCCTGTATTATCAGGTGGAAAGCCAGGTCCGCATAAAATCCAGGGAATTGGAGCAGGTTTTGTACCGGATGTCTTAGATACTCAAATCTATGATGAAATCATTCAAGTTCAAAATGAACAAGCTTTTGAATATGCGCGACGTGCAGCAAAAGAAGCTGGTGTTCTTGGAGGAATCTCTTCAGGAGCAGCAATATATGCAGCTGTCCAAATGGCTGAGAAACTCGGAAAAGGGAAAAAGGTTTTGGCAATTATCCCAAGTAATGGCGAGCGCTACTTGAGTACGCCATTGTTCCAATTTGACTAAATCAATAAACCAAAAGAGGCAGGCTACCAGCTGAGCCTCTTTTTTGTTAGCTTGATTTGAAATTGAATAGGGTGCGAGTGCTAACTTTCGTTATTATAATGAGAATGCGGTAGTGGAAATATAGCTATATCCATATATGTTGAATCTCCATAGTGAAAAAGTTGGAAGAGCTCTCGTTGAACAAATGAAAGTTAGTGTTACATCCTGTATGATGGTAGGGGATAAAAAAGAAACTAAACGAAAATGCATTATGGCAGCTAGGAGGACGAAATGGACCAAACACTAGGAATTATTCAGGCGGGAGCTTATCAATTGAATTATCAGCAAAAGACTTTAATCATGGGAATTTTAAATGTAACTCCTGACTCGTTTTCTGATGGAGGGAAATATACACAAGTTGAGGCAGCGGTGAAGCGTGCCCAGCAAATGGTTGAAGAAGGTGCCGATATTATTGATATTGGGGGAGAATCAACTAGGCCTGGGTATAAGAAAATATCGGATGAGGAAGAAATTGAACGGGTTGCACCAATCATTGAAGCGATTAGCCAAAATGTTGAAGTGGCCATTTCAGTAGACACTTATAAATCGGAAGTAGCAAAACATGCTTTAGAAGCAGGTGCTCATATTATTAATGACATATGGGGGGTGAAAGCAGACCCTAATATGGCAAAAGTTGCTGCTAAATATGATGTCCCAATTATTCTTCAGCATAATCGTGATAATACGGACTACCGTGTTTTTATGCGTGATGTGTATAGTGACTTATTTAAGAGTATTGGATTAGCTAAAATCGCTGGTGTAAAGCCTGAGAAAATGATTCTAGACCCAGGAATAGGGTTTGCAAAATCCCATGAACAAAATCTTGAAACGATGAGGAATCTCGAGACGATTGTACAACTTGGGTATCCGGTTCTTCTTGGAACCTCAAGAAAATCGATGATTGGACAAGTTCTTGATTTGCCTGTCCATGAGCGGTTAGAAGGGACGGGCGCCACTGTTTGTTACGGGATTCAAAAGGGAGTTCAAATGGTACGTGTCCATGATGTTAAAGAAATGGCACGAATGGCGAAAATGATGGATGCCTTAATGGGAAAGGAACAAAAAAATGGATAAAATACAACTTAACAAAATGGAATTTTACGGTTACCATGGGGTTTTTCCAGAAGAAACAAAGCTTGGACAGCGCTTTGCGGTTGACCTTACAGTAGAACTGGACCTATCTATTGCTGGGAAAAGTGATCGGTTAGAGGATTCAATAAATTATGCAGAGCTATATAAACTTTGTAAGGAAGTCGTTGAAGGTGAGCCATTCAAATTAGTAGAGGCTGTAGCTGAAAACATTGCCGCTAAAGCCTTAGAAAGGTTCAATATGATTGCACTATGCCATGTAAAGGTGATTAAGCCGGACCCACCTATACCTGGTCACTATCATTCTGTTGCAGTTGAAATCACAAGGGGTCGATAAGTGTGGAGAATACAGCATATATTGCAGTTGGTTCAAATATCGGGGACCGCTATCATTACCTGATGAGTGGAATTGACCAACTTGATCAGCATGAGAAGGTAAAGGTGGTAAATACTTCTTCCGTTTACGAGACAGATCCGGTTGGCTATACCGAACAAGATCTGTTTTTAAACATGGTTATTGAGATAAAAACAGATTTAGATCCATTTGAGTTGCTTGACGTATTGCTAAATATTGAATTGAAACTTGGGAGAAAAAGGGAAATAGTGTGGGGGCCACGGACATTAGACCTTGACATTCTTTTGTATAATCAAGAAAATATAGAATCAGAGAAGTTAATCGTTCCACATCCAAGGATGACGGAACGGGCTTTTGTGATGGTTCCGTTACTAGAGTTAGATTCACATATAAAGTTTCCAGGGATGGGGGAGTTAGATTCCGTTCCCGATAGAGAAGGAGTCCGAATATGGAAGCAGAAAAATGGGGAAGACGTATTCGCGCTTTTCGGAAGTTAAAAGGTTTTACTCAGGAAAGCTTCGCTAAAGAACTTGGTGTCTCTGTATCCGTGCTTGGAGAAGTAGAGCGAGGGAATCGTTTACCGGATGAAGGGTTTAAGAATCAAGTTGCTTCAATACTTAATATTAGTGTGGATGAACTAGCTCCACCTGACGAGGATAGGGAATAATCGTTAACAGGAGGTAGAAATGCTCAAAATTGGTGATGTTCAAATTGACAACCCTGTCGTTCTTGCACCGATGGCTGGGGTGTGTAACTCTGCGTTCAGACTAACTGTTAAAGAGTTTGGCGCGGGGCTTGTATGCGCAGAGATGGTTAGTGATAAAGGGATCGTATTTAAAAATGATAGAACAATGGACATGTTATATATTGATGATCGTGAATACCCGCTAAGCTTGCAAATCTTTGGTGGGAAGAAAGAAACGCTTGTTGAAGCTGCTCGTTTTGTTGATAAAAACACAAATGCAGCGATTATTGATATTAATATGGGGTGTCCTGTTCCTAAAATCACCAAATGTGATGCAGGGGCTAAATGGTTGCTAGATCCAAACAAAATCTACGATATGGTGGCAGCGGTTGTAGATGCAGTCGATAAACCAGTAACTGTTAAAATGCGTATGGGTTGGGATGAAAACCATATCTATGCTGTGAAAAATGCACAAGCGGTTGAACGCGCAGGCGGCAGTGCGGTCGCTCTTCATGGCCGAACGCGCGTGCAAATGTATGAAGGCACAGCAAACTGGGATATCATTCGTGAAGTGAAACAATCCATTAATATCCCGCTTATCGGGAACGGGGACGTTATGACGCCTCAAGATGCAAAAAGAATGTTAGATGAAACAGGTGTTGACGGGGTTATGATTGGACGTGCAGCTTTAGGAAACCCGTGGATGATTTATCGAACAGTTAAGTATTTAGAGACGGGTGAATTAATGGGTGAACCGTCTGTGCGTGAAAAAATCGATGTGTGCCTTCTTCATCTAGATCGCCTAATCGCGCTTAAGAATGAAAATATTGCAGTTCGAGAAATGCGAAAGCATGCAGCTTGGTATCTAAAAGGAATTCGCGGCAACGCAAAAGTTCGTAATGGGGTAAATGAATGCGAAACCCGCGACCAGCTTGTAACGTTATTAACGAACTATGTTGATGAAGTAGAAGCAAAGATGGAAGAACCAGAGTCAAAAGCTGTGTAATTTGACTTTTAAATTAAGTTTCCATATAATGCATGTGTTAAAGACAAGAGGGGCTGTCTGATAAGTCCCTAAATTAAAGCACGTGGAGAAAAACGAGATGTTTTTCCCAACGTGCTTTTGTATTTTTTTGGTTTTTTCCTGAAAGTAGCTGGCGGATGCCTGCTACTTTCAGGAT
>NZ_JAMBNR010000021.1 GCF_023715205.1 Mesobacillus maritimus | reverse complement strand
TCCCATTGGTTCGCTCGACTTGCATGTATTAGGCACGCCGCCAGCGTTCGTCCTGAGCCAGGATCAAACTCTCCAATAAAGAGTATGAGTTAAGCTCATAAAATAAAACGTTGGCTCATGTTCTTCAATAGAAGACATGATAATATTGTTTGTTGACGCTTGTTTGTTTAGTTTTCAAAGAACAATCAATCTCGCTTAAATGCGACTTTTATAATTTATAACACCACTCAGAAAAAGTCAAGGTGTTTTTTAAAATTAATTTGCCGCTGTTCATCAGCGACGTTTATTAATATAACAGCAAATAGAATTTAAGTCAACACGTTATTTTATTTTAAAAAACTAATTTTTAGATTGGCTTTTTCCAGTAGCTATGTACTTCATGCATTCATTTGGTGGAGCTACTCTTTTAAACAATGTAAATAAAATCTTGTATCTTTCTCGCATGGATCTTTTAACAATATGGTCAATTCGCTCATCTCTTAAATCAAACAAAATTTCATCCATCTCACGCTTTATAAGGTATTCTAGTTCTTTTCTCTCTTTTTGATTAATAAGAAACCCTAACATAACAACACTCCCATTTGAAATTGTTGGTTATTGTATCTTTTCCTTCCAGAAACTTTATATTCACAAATTTTATTCATATCTTGCTGAATTGCTCATAAAAATTAGACAAGGAGTCCATGGACGAGGTGAATGTATATGAAATTCTTTTTTGTGTTAAATGGAAAATCAATTAAACAAGCGTTAATCATCATGATTGCAGCCCTCTTTACTGCCTGGTTTTTTTACGTTGAGAGCATCGCACAAGTGCCTGTTTTTTCAACTGAAGATGGACCAAAAGCTGTCTACAAAGGAGAAAAGGATATTGCTCTAACCTTTAATATTGGTTGGGGAGACGAAAAAGCTGAGCCGATCTTAGATGTGCTCAAGAAGGAGAATATTCAATCTGCCACTTTCTTTCTTTCAGGAGCTTGGGCTGAAAGACATCCTGATACTGTTAACCGGATTGTAAAGGAAGGCTATGAGATTGGAATCTTAGGATATGATTATAAAGATTACACTGAAATTGAGGAATCAAAGATCAGACAAGATCTATCAAAAGCGCAAGAGGCCTTTAAAAAGTTAAATGTAAAAGAAATTGAGCTTGTAAGAGCTCCAACCGGTCATTTTGATAAACGCACGTTAAACATTGCCGAAAAAATGGGATATACGGTTGTACATTGGAGTTTAGACTCCAAAGACTGGACGAACCCGGGAGTCGATCAAATCGTGAAAAATATCTCTAAAGCAAAAAAAGGAGATATTCTTTTATTACATGCATCAGATTCAGCTAAACAAACAGCTGCTGCTCTTCCAGGAATTATTGACGAAATTGAAAATAAGAACCTAAAAATGGTCAGCGTCTCTGAAATGATTGCCAATGGAACTGCGAAATCTTCAGAGATCAAATAAGATAGTGAACCCAGTATATTACGGTATACTGTGCTTCACTATCTATAGCAAGGTTGGTTTAAAATGAAATGCTATTTTTGTAAAGATTGTTGTTAAAATCCTAAATCCGATTTTAACGCAGGATAAGCCATTTTGTGCGTTTATAATAAGTTTACTGGCTCTTTTCTCCTGATTTAAAGTTGAAAGAGCCAAATGAAAACAAAGAATAACAAAAGCCGTCCATTATGCATTGGACGGCTTTTGTTTTACTTTATTGGATTTCCCCTTCATTCTTCTTTCAAATGACTCCCGCTCTTTCAATGATTTCTCATTATACTTTGGTAGCATTAATAACTGATACGCGTTACAAACTAATAACGGGAAAATCATTAAATAGACCCAACTTTGTTCGTTCGCGCGTAAAATAGGAATCCATTCAATGACAGTTGCTACAACCATGAAGAATAAAGCAGGAATAAATGTCGTTTTATTGGTTTGTTGAGATTTAAAATATGCAACCACCAAACCTGGAATAAACACTAGTAAGGCTAGTCCAATATATGGTAATAGGGATTCGCTTTCTTCCGCAAATACTTCATAACGAAGATAAACAAGATCAAACAAGACCACCGCGATAAGAACCAATTGTACGGTATTCCACAATTTTGCTGTTTTAAAAATTCCCAGCCCAAATCTGTGAATCGTCAAATAAGCAAAAAATCCCGCTTGGCTTAAAAGACTGAATATAAAACCGACTCCAAGGAGCCAAAATAATATAGCTACGATTTCAACAAGATTAAAATCTGTAAAGAATGGTTTAAACTCACTCCATCGTACAATAAAACCAACGATACCTGTGGTCAAACCGCCAAGGAGCAAAGTGGAGATGAAAAATTTAACCCAGTTCCTACTTGTCACAATATTTTCCCCCAATAACATAGTTCATTACTTGATTGTACCAAGCAAAATTAGAAAAATCTAGGTTTAGCCTTCTCATTGAATAATATTTAATGAAGCATCCATCCTAAAGGTAAGGTTGTCTTTGCGAAAGGGGAATGAATAATGTTAAAAGCCATTCAATTTCTTATCCCTGTCTTTTTATTAAGTTTCATTTCCGGTTGTGCACCTGTTGAAACGAGCGGGGAGGAAATGGATTATGATGCAACAAAGAAAATGGTTGTCGATATCTTAAAGACAGACGACGGGAAAAAAGCCATTCAAGAAATTATGAAAGATGACGGAATGAAACAAAATCTGATTATGGAGCAAACCGTTGTCTCCGATACCATTAAAGAAACACTTGTATCTGAAAAAGGTAAAGAGTTTTGGAAAACCGCATTTGAAGACCCAAAGTTTGCAGAGAGCTACGCTAAGAGCTTAAAATCTGAACACGAAAAGATGATTAAGGAATTAATGAAGGACCCTGAATATCGCTCTATGCTTGTAGACGTCCTTAAAGATCCAGAACTAGAGAAAGAAATGATTACACTCTTAAAAAGTAATGAGTATCGCAAACAAATGCAGACAGTTATAACAGAAACCTTTGAAAGTCCGTTATTTAAGGCGAAATTACAAGACTTAATCATCCAAGCATCGGATGATATCAGCAAAAAGCAAGAGAAAAAAGAAGAAGAAAAGTAACCGGATATTCAAAATAAAAAAGCCTTTCCTCATTCATTTAACAAGGAAAGGCTTTCTTACCTTTATTTTTCTAACGTATTTAAAACTTGCTTCGCAATATCTAGATATGCCGCACCAATTTTATGGTCTTCCTGATAGACAGAAGGAGCAAAATCCTCGGCACTCCAGTCAGGTTGTCCAAGCGGAAGTTTACCTAATACTTTCGTATTTAGTTCATCAGCAAGCTTGTCTCCGCCACCTTGACCAAACACATATTCTTTTCCACCAGATACCTTACTTTCAAAGTAAGACATGTTTTCAATAACACCCAGTAGTTCATGATCCGTACGTAAAGCCATGGCACCCGCACGAGCTGCAACAAAGGCTGCGGTTGGATGCGGTGTTGTCACAATAATTTCTTTACATGCTGGTAGCATTGAATGTACGTCAAGGGCAACGTCTCCAGTACCCGGAGGTAAGTCTAATAATAAGTAATCAAGGTCGCCCCACTCTACTTCGTTAAAGAAACTATTAAGCATTTTTCCAAGCATTGGTCCACGCCAAATAATCGGAGCGTTGTCTTCTACAAAGAAGCCCATGGAAATCACTTTTACACCAAATCTGTCCACTGGTATAATTTTTTCTCCGCGAACAACAGGACGCTTAGTAATCCCCATCATATCAGGAACACTAAACCCATAAATATCCGCATCAACTAATCCAACTTTTTTCCCTAGACGAGCAAGAGAGACAGCCAGGTTAACGGAAACAGTTGACTTTCCTACTCCTCCTTTTCCACTCGCAATCGCAATAAAGGTTGTCTTACTAGTAGGGGATAATAATCCCTCTTCGCCACTAGCGTCACTCTCAGTGCGATACTTAGCAAGCACCTCTTCAGGTAGCTCATTGAATCTCAAGCCAACCGTCGCCGCACCCGCTTCTTTTAAAATATTGACAATTTGTGATTGGAGCTGTAGTTGCTCGGAAGTTCCTGTTTTCGCAATTGCGATTTTAACACTAACGTGATTCTTTTCTTCCTTGATTTTAACCTCTTCGATCGCATTTAGTTCACCAAGTGGTTTATGTAAAAAAGGCTCATTTAACGCCCCAATGAGTTCTCTCACCTTTGCATCTGTTATCATCGTAAACCCTCCTCTTTAGTCTAGTCACATTTAACAGTATAACATAATCCAACAGTAAAAAGATGTAAATCGAATCACACCTTGTAATCGCTTTCCACCATCTTAACGTATTGAAAATAAAAATGCTATGAATTGAGTTGATCCTCAATAACCAAGCTTCCTAACCAGCATACTTTTTCAATCCAAAAAAAAAGAAGGAGAACATCCCCTTCACTCTAAAATCTTTCGTTCATTTGTATAATAACGGATAATTCCTTGGTAAATAGATGCAGCCACCTGTTCTTGGTATGCATCTTGTCTCAATAGTTCTCTTTCCGTTGGGTTGGACAAAAAGCCAATCTCAACTAGAACACCAGGAATTTCGGAATTTTTTAAGATATAGATATCGTTTGATGTCTTTGCTTCTCGATTGGTGTTTTCTAAATTCCTACGCAATTCTTCCTGAATAAATTTAGCTCCGCGTTTGCTCTCTTTCAAATGCCCTGAATAGAACGTTTGTGCGCCCTTCCATCTAGAGGATGGAATCGCATTTAAATGAATACTCGCAAAAAAGTCTGCCTCAGAATCATTGATGATTTCTAGCCGCTTTTTCAAATCTTCCACTTTCCTTCGACTATAGCCCTTCACATCTTCCCCTGCTAAATCAGTATCTATTTCTCTTGTCATTAAAACTAGGGCACCCTGCTGTTGTAAATAGTCTCGGAGCATTAAACTAACATTTAATGCAATGTCTTTTTCAATTCCCTCTCCTTTTACAGCTCCAGGATCTGGCCCTCCATGTCCCGGGTCCAAAACAATTACTTTCCCAGAAAGTGGTAGGCTTTGCATTTTGGTTGCATCATCTTCTTTAAAGTCATATTGAAGAATAATAAATAACGACATAAGTGCAATTACATACAGAATAACCCCCAGCTTTTTTCTCATTAAGACTAACCTCTCTTCCCACTTACTCGTCCCACTTTTTAAAAATATATGGGACAGGAAAGAGGTTTAGAACAGAGGATTAATGCATTTTAAGCTTATGCCGTTTTTCTCCTTTTTGAAATCCTTCTCTCCACCAACCATCAACATACTGTTCGCAAAGATAATATAGTGACTCTCCAGCAACTCCTTCATCTCCATTCCCCCAGAACAAGAAGAAGTTATAGAGCGTATCAATTAAATGCTTTTCCTCTTCGTGACACCTTTGTCTTGCATTCTCCATCGACTCTCCAAAATAACCGAAACGACTGTATCTTCCCCCAAGAAGATAAGCCTCAATGGCGACATCATAGCATGCTTCTTCAATTCCTGAATTCATGAGCAAGCCTGATGCCAGTCGAGAAGATCCAAAACAATCTTTCACTCGCGTTTGTAATCTCTGAATGGATAACTCTCGTAACAAAGAACGCTCATATTTAATTTGCTTCTCGCGTCTCTTTTCCGTAAAAGTTGTGACTACATTCACTGGAAACTCACCTCTTGCCACTAGTGTGATACTCGCTTGACCTAGACATGCAAAAATCCAATTTCCAATTTTAAAAGGAAAATCCAATTTTGGGCTTGATAAAACGACACGAGTGTCGTTATAATGAGATTAATAAAAAACGACACGGGTGTCGTTAAAGGATGGTGAATTTATGAAAGGGTTATTGAAGAATCGGGAATATCTTATCCTCATGATGGCACAAGGTATTTCAAGTATTGGCGATTGGCTTAGTATGGTCGCTATTATTACTCTTGTAGGTCTTAAATGGAATGCCTCACCGATGGAAGTTTCTTTTATCATCTTATGCCTAGCGCTGCCGATGGCACTTTTAGGACCAGTAGCAGGAACTTTAGCTGACCGAGTCAATCGAAAGTCTTTAATGATGATCTCTGACCTTGTCCGTGCTGGCCTAATCCTTGTCTTAACAATTGCAAATACAATTGGGGTTGTATACATCTGCCTATTTACGATTGGGGTATTTTCGGCTGTTTTCGTCCCAGCCAAAAATGGAAAGCTTAAAGAATTGGTTGCAGAAGAGGATTTAAAAGCAGCTATGTCTGTTACCTCCATGATTGACTCCAGCACTAAAATAATCGGACCATTGCTCAGTGGCATATTCGTAACTGCTTTTGGAGCACAAACAGTATTCTATCTTGATTCCCTAACATTTCTAGCGTCAGCACTTCTAATCATGGCTTTACCCAAAACCTTAAGTGGCTCGAAGGACTCTACTCAATTAAGCCCAGCAAATAACTATTCGTTTAAAAAGGATTTTATTCTCGGCATTTCATATATGAAATCCAATAAATATTTATTAGTTGGTCTATTTTTCTTAGGCGTCAGTTTACTCATCCTTCAATTATCCGATTCACAAATTATCGTTTTACTCAGAGAACTTACACATTCTTCCCCTGACTTGTTTGGCTATATTGTTGCCGCCTCAGGTATTGGAATGTTTTTATCGGGAATGTTTCTGACCAAGAAAACAAATTACCCATCCTACCCATTGATGCTATTAGGTGTTTGTGGGATTGGCTTTAGTTTTGGTATCATGGCTGTATTCACAAACTTTGATTATCACGGCTCCATTATCTGGGCCCCTTTATTAGGGTTATTGGCAGGTTTTTCAGCAAGCTTTGTCTTCATTCCTTTTCAAGCTACCCTCCAACTAGACACTCCTGTCCATATGACTGGTAGGGTGTTTGGTGTCGTCAATAGCGTGACTACAACTGCAACAATTATTGGTCCGTTACTAGGCGGTTGGCTCGCTACCGAGTTTGGGATTATTCCAACCTTTATCCTAACCGCCTCCCTATTATTGGTATTATCAGTCATTGGATTTTTTGTAAAAAGCAAAGTAGAGCGAGGGAAAGTCGATGTCTCCAAAGGTCAGCCAGGAACACTTGAAACAACGAAGGGCTAAAATACTAGCAGCCGCCACGGAAGTCTTCACTGAACAGGGTTATGAACGGACAACAATGAAACATGTAATGGAGGCAGCCGGTGTCAGTCGAGGGGGATTGTATCATTACTTCTCGAATAAAGAGGATCTTTATGAAGCTATATTAGAAGATAACCTATTACGTGAACATACTTCCACTCAGAACATCCTTGAAAAAAAGGTTGATTCCTACTGGGAATTGCTCTTAAAGGTTCTTTTCGGTGAGGAAATGAACCCTAATGATGAAATGGATGCACTTGCACCTAGTAACTTAGAATTTTTCATTACTGGTAGGCAAGATGAGCGAAGAAGAGCATATGGCCAAAAACGTTATCAGCTAGGGTTAAAAATTTATCGAGATATCCTTCAAGCTGGTCAAGATAAAGGTGAGTTTAGCAAAAAATATAAGAGTGATATCTTAGCTCGTACGATTATCGCTTTTATCGACGGTCTCGCCTTAGAGGATGCCATCTTGCCAAAAGAAGAAGTAAAATTAAAAGAGCAATCCATTATGCTTATTGATTATTTAAAAATGGCGCTAGAAGTTAAGGTGTAGAACCTTATCGTCCCGTTATGATCGCTTGCTCATCTTTTCGGGAACGTGAGATTTTCCTTGCATTCCCTTACTATTGTTTTCTCGTCTGTTCGGGTACGCGAGAATACCCTTGCGTTCCCTTCTTTCCAGTTTCTCGTCTTTTCGGCTACTTGAGACTACCCTTGCGTTCTCAAGACGAACGTTATTTTCTAAACAGTCTATTGGCCCTCTTCAACTACAAATAAATAGACTCTCAACATTAAGCTAAGAGCCCTAATCATCATTTTATAGACAGCCGCCAAGCCAATTGGTCACCCGTTCTCACTAATTCCACTTATTCTGGTATGCATTTAAATAATCATCAAATAGAAGTTACTACTTCTAATAATGTCCCGTTTTATTCTTTTTCCAAAGAAAATAAGGAATTGTGCTTAGTAACAAGAGTAAAATGATACTAATTAGCGTCATATACACTGTCTCTGTCATCAATATATTTATAAAGTCCATAAAATCCATGTCCCGAATAAACACTTGATACGGATTATCGGTATTATAAACGATTGGAATTTCTTCCTCATACTTATTGTACGTATGCAATGTAACTCCTTTCACAATAAATACACTTTCCGCGTTCTCTGGTTTATACATCAAAGAAAGATAGTATTCATTTTGATTGCCGCCGTACCTAGTCCAATTTAAATCCTCACCGCGATCCAAAATAATTGCATTTGCTTTAGCATGATTGTCACCAAAAAACTTCTCATAGCCATTTTCGAGCGTACTCTTTGTATATGTGGATAGAAAAAGGTAGATTAAGCCTAGCAATCCCCCAAAAAGAATTAGGTAAAAAATAATATTGCCAATCAAAGAGAAGCGTAAAAGTTTACTTATTTGGCTAAAGGCGGAACGAACCCTGCTTATTTTTAAAAGCCAAAAAAGGATATAACCAACCGGGTATAAGCTCGCAATCGCCATTAAAATGTATAGCCAACGTTCTTCTTCATTTAAATGACTTTCAGTATAAAACTTTCCATCGACACGATAACCAGAAATATCCTCCCCAACTGCCACTTGACCAAAAACCTCACGAGCGACTCCGACCATCGATGAATTACGATCATTAGGAATACTGCTCTCTGGCATTACTCCTATCTGAACGGAGTACCGTGGTCCCTCTAATAGATCGAGGACAACAAATTTCCGCGATACCTTCTCTTCGGCGGGATTGCTCTTGGCTTCATCAATAAAAGTTTGATGTTCTTGCCAGTTATCATAAATGGTATAAAGCATAAAGATAAACGCTGCAAAAGCAAAAAACTTTGGCCAACTAATGTTCCATTTTCTCCCCTTCATCTTTAACTCCTTACTTTAATAAATTTTTCTTAGTGTCAAATCAATAGTCTTAGCTAAAAACCTTTTACCTTCCCCCTTCAGGCATTTGTGATTAACTATATGTATAAATCCTACTATAAAATGAATCCAGTTTCTCATCAGTAACAAATCAATAGCAAATCCTAATTAGCGTTAGACTTCTAAGCAAGAATAACAACCAAAGTTATACTTTGATAAACAGGCTCAACACAAAAAAATAAAAAAGCCCCCAAGCATAGCTTGAGAGCTTTTGATAAGCGATAATTAACGCTTTGAGAACTGAGGAGCACGACGAGCGCCTTTAAGACCGTATTTTTTACGTTCTTTCATACGAGCGTCACGAGTTAATAAACCTGCAGTCTTAAGAGTTGGACGGTATTCTGGGTCAGCTTGAAGTAACGCACGAGCGATACCGTGGCGGATTGCGCCAGCTTGACCAGTGTAGCCGCCGCCTTTTACGTTGACAAGAATGTCATAAGCACCAACTGTTTCAGTTGCTACTAAAGGTTGCTTAACAACCTCACGTAAAGCTGCGAATGGGATATAATCTTCAATTTCACGATTGTTAACGATGATTTTACCGTCGCCAGGTACTAAACGAACTCGTGCAACGGAGCTCTTACGACGACCAGTACCGATATATTGAACTTGTGCCAAGTAAATAACCTCCTTAATAATTATCCGCGAAGTTCGTAAACTTCAGGTTTTTGTGCTTGATGCTGATGCTCGCTACCTGCATATACATGAAGCTTCTTGAACATTTGACGACCAAGAGAGTTCTTTGGAAGCATACCTTTGATAGCTAGCTCAAGCATTTTTTCAGGGTAGTTTGTACGCATTTCAAGAGCCGTTCTTTGCTTCAAACCACCTGGGTGCATTGTGTGACGGTAGTAGATTTTATCATTTAACTTGTTACCAGTTAATTGAATCTTTGAAGCATTTAAGATGATCACATGATCACCAGTATCCACATGTGGAGTATATGTTGGTTTATGTTTACCGCGTAAGATGGATGCAACTTCGCTTGCTAGACGACCAAGAGTTTGGCCTTCTGCATCAACTACGTACCATTTACGCTCGATATTCTTGGCATTAGCCATAAATGTTGAACGCATGAGTGTCCCTCCTAATTTTCAATCAATCATTTTTTTCGATCACAAAGTCTTTGATATATTTACACAGATAAGTTCCGGGGCTTATCAGTGGGTTTAAAAATATCACACTTAAACATAATATAACTTTAGGTCCTCAATGTCAACACCAGGATTAGTTGTCATAGAATTTTTATTTATCATGATAAAAGACTTCCCATAAGTATAAACCATGCCCTGGTGCTGTTTTTCCAGCATAACGCCGATCTTTCTTTTCCAGTATTTCTTTTACATTATTTGGTTCCCGTTCGCCTCGTCCCACCTCAAGCAATGTGCCCACAAGGATTCGGACCATATTATAAAGGAATCCATTGCCAATAAAGCGTATCACCAACAGGCCCTTTTCTTCAGTAAAATCAATTGCTTCGATGGTTCTTACCTTGTCCACCACTTCTGTTTTGGCTGAGCAAAAACTTGTAAAATCATGTGTCCCTGTTAAACATATGGCAGCCTCTCTCATCAAGGCAACGTCCACTGGAAATGAGTATTGATAAGCATAGTTGCGCATAAACGGATCCCGCTGTTTCGATAATTGAATGAAATAACGGTATTCCTTTCTAGCTGCATTATATCGGGCATGAAAGTCAGTATTTACTTGCTCAGCTTTTACGATGACGACATCATCAGGTAACAGTGAATTTAAAGCAATGGGCCATTTCGTTTCTGGAAGAGTCAGGTGGCTATCAAAATGGATAACCTGACCTTTAGCATGCACACCCGCATCCGTACGGCCAGAAGCTGTAACCTTGATTTCCTGTCCTTTATGAAGCTTCGCTAACGCTGCTTCAATTTCTGCTTGTACTGTACGTTTATTGGGTTGAACTTGGTAGCCAGCATACGCAGTACCATCGTAAGAAACTATACATTTTAATCTTTGCATCAACACCACTACCCTCTAAAAACAATCAATAGAACCGTTACTGCTAAAAGAAGAAGAATCATTAACGTATCTACCGTTGACCACGATAGCTGACGATATTTCGTCCTGCCTTCTCCACCTTTATACCCGCGTGCTTCCATTGCAACAGCCAATTCTTCTGCTCGTTTAAATGAGCTAATAAACAAGGGGATTAATAACGGGACTACAGCCTTTAGGCGCTCTTTTATCGGGCCACTTGTATATTCGACTCCTCTAGCTGTTTGAGCTTTCATAATTTTATCAGTCTCTTGCATTAGAGTTGGAATAAACCTGAGGGCGATCGACATCATTAATGCCAATTCATGGACAGGAAACTTCAATTTCTTTAATGGTCCCAACAATCGTTCCAACCCATCGGTTATTTCAATCGGAGTAGTAGTCAAGGTTAATAAGGAAGTAATGAGAATAAGTAGGAAAAATCTCATTGAGATAAAAATACCTTGGCGTAGTCCTTCTTCATAGATTTTGAACCAACCTAAATCAAAAATCACTGCACCTTCTCTGGTTAGGAATAAATGAAGAAAAAAGGTGAAGATGACCAGCCAAAGTACAGGCTTTAATCCACCAATTAAAAAGCGTGGTGGTATTTTTGAAAATCCAGCCATTAATAAGGTATAAATTAATAGAATTCCATAAGTCCAAAAATTGTTTGCTAAGAAGATAACCCCAACAAATAAAAAGACAAGTATTAATTTAGAACGTGGGTCCATCCGATGGAGAAGAGAATCCGCTGGAACGTAGCGACCAATAATCATTTTTTCCATCATTGCGCACCCCTCCTTTTCAGAAAGGCAGCGAGCATGTTGATTAATTCATCTTCCTTTAAACAAATACGATCAAACTTTGTTTGAAACGTTTTTTCTATTCTAAGTTGAAAACGTACGACATCCGGAACATCTAAACCGTGTGCTAAAAGTCTCTCCGGGTCTGAGAATATTTCATTTGGAGTCCCTTTTTGCAGGACCGTTCCCTTATGCATGATGACAATTTCATCCGCATATCGTGCGGCATCTTCCATGCTGTGAGTAACGAGTACGGTCGCTAGATCTCGTTCCTGATGAAGCTTATAAAACAAGTCCATGATTTCTTTCCGACCTCTTGGGTCAAGGCCAGCTGTAGGCTCGTCTAGAACAATACATTCTGGTTCCATCGCTAAAACCCCAGCTATTGCTACACGCCTCATTTGTCCACCAGAAAGGTCAAAAGGAGATTTTTCTAGTATCTCTTCGGACAATCCAACCTGTTTAATGGCCTCGTTAGCCCGCTTTTTAGCTTCAGTCTCGGAAACACCAAAATTTAATGGCCCAAAACAAATGTCTTTTTCCACTGTTTCTTCAAAAAGCTGATGTTCAGGAAATTGAAATACAATTCCAACCTTTTCACGAATCCCTTTTAGATTCTTTTCCTTCCGTCCAGCTTTGATTTCACGGTTTCCAATGAAGACTGTTCCCTTTGTCGGTTTTAGAAGCGCATTTAAATGTTGAAGAACTGTCGACTTTCCTGAACCAGTATGCCCAATAATAGCCGTATAGGAACCTGAAGAAATATCGATATTCACATCTTGAATCGCCAACCGTTCAAAAGGTGTATCAGCAGAATAGCGGTATTCTACATTTTTGAGTGAGATGTCCATAATCCTGCCACCAACTCTTCTTCTGTAAGATACTGCTGACCAAGGCTTATTCCCTTCTCCCGCAGCTTGTTACTCATTTTAATTGGAAATGGAATATCCAAACCGAGTTTAATTAGTTCCTCATCCATTAGAAAAATTTCATTAGGAGTTCCTTCTCGGTATACCTCCCCTTTGTTCATCACAATGATTCGATCAGCTCTTGAGGCTTCCTCTAAATCATGGGTAATCGATATAACCGTAATTTTATCCTGTTTTTGAAGTTTCATAATCGTTTCAATCACCTCTGCCCTACCTCTTGGGTCAAGCATCGAGGTCGCCTCATCAAGAATAATAATAGAAGGTTTTAGTGCTAAAACACCAGCAATTGCAACTCGCTGCTTCTGTCCTCCAGAAAGATGGTGCGGCTCTTGATCTAGAAAGCTATCCATATTCACCTTTTTCAATGCGTCGACCACACGTTCACTCATGACATCAACTGGAATTCCGTTGTTTTCAAGACCAAAAGCCACATCATCCTGTACCGTGGTCCCAACAAACTGGTTATCTGGGTTTTGAAAAACCATACCAATTTGACGGCGGATATCCCAGATCGTCTCTTCAGCAAGTGTAATCCCAGCAACAGTAATGGAGCCCTCTTTGGGGAATTGCAAACCATTTAACAATCTTGCTAATGTTGATTTCCCTGATCCATTATGCCCAACAATCGCTAGCCATTCTCCCTCATAAACCTCCATATTGATCTGGTTAAGTGCTAAGGATTCTTGAGAATCATACTGAAAGCTTACATCTTTTATCACAACAAGAGGTGATTCCATTGCTTTCCTCCCCTTCACTCACGATTCCTTGTCCATCTGTTGGTCCCTATTATGGCACATTATAACTCAGCTTGTGCTTACTAAGAATCGTTTCTAAACTAAATTACTATTTTTAAATACAAAAAAAGCCTGCACCTCGTCCCAACGGTAACGTTTACCGTAAATACATAAGCATCCAGGTATGGATGGGGAGGAGGTGCATGAGCTAGACGAGTCATACAAGAATGGCAAAGTGTGAGCTAGTCCAAACGAGATGCATTTCTTCGTTCAGAATGGCATAAAGCAACCATTAAATCACAATAACTGAGTGTTATCAGCTTGCCAATTCCGTTTAGTAGTATGCACATCATAACGCTCGTATTGGCTTGTTCGTAAAAATATATTTGGATATCATTTTGTAAAAAAGGACGATGAAACAAGTTTGTTCAAACTGTCCATCGCCCTTGTTGTGAGTGTTTAATGATATTAAACTAGCTCAATGATAACCATTGGCGCACCGTCACCGCGACGTGGTCCAAGTTTCATGATGCGAGTATATCCACCTTGGCGCTCAGCATAACGTGGAGCGATGTCTGCAAACAATTTTTGGAGAGCATCTTGGTTCGTTTCTGCATTTGCTACCTCGTTACGTACCCAAGCAGCTGCTTGACGACGTGCATGAAGGTCACCGCGTTTTCCCAAAGTAATCATTTTTTCAACAACTGAACGAAGTTCTTTCGCACGAGTTTCAGTTGTTTCGATTCTCTCATTGATGATTAGGTCTGTAGTTAAATCGCGCAGCATAGCTTTACGCTGGGCACTTGTACGTCCTAACTTTCTGTATCCCATGAGTTTTCCCTCCTTTTTTGAAGTTCACTAGAAGTCTGATAGAGGCAACAGTAAAATGCCTAGTTAATCGCAATTAACTAGTCATCTTTACGCAAGCCTAAGCCTAGCTCATCTAGTTTTGCTTTAACCTCTTCTAACGATTTTCTTCCTAGGTTACGAACCTTCATCATATCTTCTTCAGTTTTATGAGCAAGCTCTTGAACAGTGTTGATTCCGGCACGCTTTAGGCAGTTATAGGAACGAACAGAAAGGTCAAGTTCTTCAATTGTCATTTCTAGAACTTTTTCTTTTTGATCTTCTTCTTTTTCTACCATAATTTCAGCATTTTGCGCTTCGTCGGTTAGACCAACAAAAAGGTTTAAATGCTCATTTAAAATTTTGGCCCCAAGAGCTACTGCTTCTTTAGGTCCATTGCTTCCATCTGTCCAAACGTCAAATGTCAGCTTATCAAAGTTCGTCATCTGTCCCACGCGAGTGTTCTCCACTTGGTAAGATACACGTGAAACCGGAGTATAGATGGAATCGATTGGGATAACCCCGATCGGTTGATCTTCTCTTTTATTTTGATCAGCAGGTGTATACCCACGACCTCTTTTAGCAGTAAGGCGCATTCTAAGTGAACCTTTGCTTGAAAGAGTTGCAATATGAAGATCCGGATTCAAAATCTCGACATCACTATCGTGTGTAATGTCAGCAGCTTTTACAGCTCCCTCGCCCTGCATATCGATCTCAAGTGTCTTCTCATCATCTGAGTAAATTTTTAATGCCAATTTCTTTACATTTAAGATGATAGAAGTGACATCTTCTACAACACCCTCAACAGTAGAGAACTCATGAAGTACTCCATCAATTTGAATGGATGTTACAGCGGCACCTGGGAGTGAGGATAATAGAATACGACGTAAGGAGTTACCCAAAGTTGTACCATATCCACGCTCAAGCGGTTCTACGACAAACTTGCCGTATTTGGCATCATCGCTGATCTCAACCGTTTCGATTTTTGGTTTTTCTATTTCGATCATCAAATATACCCTCCTTCAAAACGTCGAAACCCCGGTAGGTGTTCTTTCCTGACCGAAAGTCCCCATGTATACGTTCCCGTATGTGCACAACAACTGAACCATTATCTGCACGAATATTTTGTATCATATCCCATTATTGACATAGATACAAATTCTATACAGAAAAATTAAACACGACGACGTTTTGGTGGGCGGCAACCGTTATGTGGAACTGGAGTAACATCTTTGATTGCAGTAACTTCTAGTCCAGCAGCTTGAAGCGCACGAATAGCAGCTTCACGACCAGCACCAGGTCCTTTTACTGTTACTTCAAGAGTCTTCATTCCATGTTCCATTGAAGTCTTAGCTGCAGTTTCTGCTGCCATTTGTGCTGCGAATGGAGTGGATTTACGAGAACCCTTGAAACCTAGAGCACCTGCACTTGACCAAGAAATTGCATTACCATGAACGTCTGTAATAGTGACAATTGTATTATTGAAAGTTGAACGAATATGCGCAACTCCTGCCTCAATATTCTTTTTGACGCGGCGTTTGCGTGTATTAGTTTTACGAGCCATTGATCTATTGACCTCCTTTACCAATTATTTTTTCTTGTTAGCTACAGTCTTACGAGGACCTTTACGTGTACGAGCATTGTTCTTAGTATTTTGACCACGAACAGGAAGCCCACGACGATGACGTAAACCGCGATAAGAACCGATTTCCATCAAACGCTTGATGTTTAGGGAAACTTCACGACGAAGGTCACCCTCTACCTTTAATTTATCAACGATTTCACGAATTTTTGTTAATTCGTCTTCTGTTAAATCGCGAACGCGAGTGTCTTCAGAAACACCGGCTTCTGCAAGGATTTTTTCAGCAGTTGCTCTGCCAATTCCAAAAATGTATGTTAAAGAAATTACTACACGCTTTTCACGTGGAATATCTACACCAGCAATACGTGCCATTTATGCGCACCTCCTTCTACGTTTATCCTTGTTTTTGTTTATGCTTAGGGTTTTCACAGATCACCATAACTTTGCCTTTTCTACGGATAACTTTGCACTTTTCGCAGATTGGCTTAACCGATGGTCTCACTTTCATTACTCTAACCTCCTTAATAGTACGGAGCAACCAGTTTATTTAAAGCGGTAGGTAATTCTTCCGCGAGTCAAATCATATGGAGATAGCTCAACTGTCACTTTATCACCCGGTAGGATACGAATAAAGTGCATTCTGATTTTCCCAGAAACATGAGCTAAAATTGTATGACCGTTCTCTAACTCTACCTTAAACATGGCATTCGGCAAAGTTTCAAGAACCGTGCCTTCCACTTCAATTACATCGTCTTTTGCCATTGAACATTGTCTCCCTTCTTCACGTCATATGTGGTTTAAATCAAACAGGGCATTTTCAACCTTATGATTATACCATAAAAAAGTTGAATCCGTCTGCTAATATGATGCTAGCATTTCTAATTTCTGATTTCGAACCAATCATCTAAATTTTATGCTTTAGTCAATATCTCAAAACCAGTTTCAGTAATCGCAACTGTATGCTCAAAGTGGGCACAAAGGCTACCATCCAATGTCACGACAGTCCAATTATCGGCTAGTGTTTTCACATATCGGCTTCCAGCGTTCACCATTGGTTCAACACATAGAACCATACCGGGCTCCAAGATCGGTCCCCTATTAGGTTTACCGAAATGAGGAATTGGTGGTTCCTCATGTAATTCTTGCCCGATTCCATGTCCGACATACTCACGCACAATCGAAAAGCCGTTTGTTTCCACATACGTTTGAATGGCATGGGAGATGTTCGTTAGTCGTTCACCTGGCTTAGCTTCGTTTAGGCCACGGGTAAGCGACTCTTCTGTAATGTTTAAGAGACGCTGCGCTTCTTCACTGATTTCCCCAACAGGATATGTCCAGGCTGAATCACCATGATACCCGTTGTATTTCGCACCGATATCGATGCTGATTATATCGCCCTCTTTTAGAACTCGTCCTCCAAGAATCCCGTGAACCAGCTCATGATTGACCGAAGTACAGATGCTGCCCGAAAACCCATTATATCCCTTAAAAGAAGCTGTGGCCCCATGCTTTCGGATAAACTCCTCAGCAATTTCATCCAGTTCTTTTGTAGTGATACCCGGAGTCAAATGTTTTTTCAACTCCTGATGAGTAAGTGCAACAATGCGCCCGGCTTCTCGCATCAGATCAATCTCACGAGAAGTTTTGCAAATGATCATTAAGCGAGGCTCCCTAGCAATTGATCAACTTCAGCAAAAACCGTTGTAATTTCTTGCTGTCCATTGATATTGCGTAAGTAACCTTTGCTTTCATAGAAATCTAATAATGGTTTTGTTTGTTGGATATTAACTTCCAAACGGTTTTGAACAGTGTCTGCATTATCATCTGCGCGTTGATATAATTCACCGCCACATTTGTCGCAAACACCTTCTTTTGCCGGTGGGTTAAATACAAGATGATAGGTAGAGCCACAATCTTTACAGATTCGGCGACCTGTCAAACGTTCCATTAAAATGCTTTGATCCACATCAATATTAATGACGTAATCAATTTGTTTATTTAGGTCTGCAAGCATTGTTTCAAGAGCTTCTGCTTGAGCAACCGTACGTGGGAAACCGTCTAAAAGGAATCCTTTTTCACAATCTGGTTTGCTTAAACGCTCACGAACGATTCCAATCGTAACTTCATCAGGAACAAGTGCACCTTGGTCCATAAATGATTTAGCTTGCAAGCCTAGTTCCGTTCCTTCTTTGATAGCCGCACGGAACATATCTCCTGTTGAGATATGAGGGATGTTGTATTTTGAAACAATTTTTTCGGCCTGAGTGCCTTTACCTGCACCTGGGAGCCCCATTAGAACTAAATTCACAAGAATTCCCCCTCAGTCTCTTTGAAGGATTAGGAGACGTCTGTCCCCTAAACCATCTATTTAATAAAACCTTTATAGTGTCGTTTCACTAGCTGGCTTTCTAGTTTTTTCATTGTGTCTAATGCAACACCAACTACAATTAGTAGCCCTGTTCCACCGATCTGAACACTTTGTGGGAGTCCAGCAATTTTGATGAAGAAAACTGGTAATACAGAAATGACAGCAAGAAAGATTGCGCCGACAAATGTTAACCTTGTTAGAACACTCGTCAAATATTCCTGTGTTGCTTTACCTGGGCGTATTCCAGGAACATAACCACCTTGATTTTTCAGGTTTTCAGCTACCTTCTCAGGATTCACTTGGATGAAAGCATAGAAATACGTAAACGCAACAATTAATGCAACATAAATGATCATTCCAAGAGGTCTTGTATAATCAAATGTATTTTGAATCCAAATCGTAACGTCATTTGTTCCGAAGAATTGAGCAATCGTCGGTGGCACAATGACAAACGAGATAGCAAAAATAACTGGGATAACACCTGCAGCATTCACCTTCAATGGTAAATGTGAAGATTGAGCACCAATAGAGTTATTACCAGCTGAAGCTCTTTTTGCGTATTGGATTGGAATCTTTCTTAACGCTTCTTGGATAAAAATAACCCCAACGATAATTGCAATGATCGCTAATAGGATTAAAACAATCGTTAGAATGCGTAAGAAAAGAGCTTCCCCAGCACCTTCAAACTGTTGAGTATAAATCTGGTTTACGATAGTAGGTAGTCCAGCAACGATACCAGCAAAAATGATAATTGAGATACCATTTCCAGCACCTTTTTCTGTGATTTGCTCACCAAGCCACATTAAAAAGGCTGTTCCAGCGGTTAACACTGTAGCAATTAGTAAATAGCTACCGATTCCACTATCTTTAATTAAAGATCCACCAGCTAGATTATTAAACCCATAAGACATTCCAAATGCTTGAATGAAACCAAGAATGATGGTGAAATATCTAGTAAATTGAGCTAGTTTTCTTCGACCAGCATCACCTTGTTTAGACCACTCAGTAAACTTTGGAACAACGTCCATCTGTAACAACTGAATAATAATCGAAGCTGTGATGTAAGGCATAATTCCCATTGCAAAAATGGAGAAGTTTTGTAGTGCACCGCCGCCAAAAACGTTCAGTACACCAAACGCACTCATTGTATCTTGTGCTTTTAATATATCAGAATTCACTCCTGGAACCGGTATAAAGGCTCCAAGGCGAAATACAATCAACATTAAAAGGGTGAAGAGAATTTTGCTTCTGATTTCACCCACGCGCATAAAATTGGAGATTGTCTGAAACATTAGATCACCTCAGTTTGACCACCCGCAGCTTGAATTGCTTCTTGTGCTGCAGAGGAGAACTTGTGAGCTTTAACAGTTAACTTTTTCTCCAAAGTTCCACTAGCAAGAATCTTAATTCCTGCAAGTTCCTTCTTGACAAGTCCTGTTTCGATCATAAGTTCTGGAGTCACTTCGGTTCCATCTTCAAAACGGTTTAAAGCATCAAGATTTACAATTGCATATTCTTTACGGTTTACATTTGTAAATCCACGTTTAGGCAAACGTCTAGCTAAAGGTGTTTGACCACCCTCGAATCCTGGGCGTACTCCGCCACCTGAACGAGCATTTTGACCTTTGTGTCCTTTACCAGCTGTTTTACCGTTACCAGTACCGATACCACGGCCTTTACGCTTACGCTCATGACGTGAACCTTCTGCAGGCTTTAATTCGTGAAGTTTCATGTTGGCACCTCCTTATAAAGAAGTATTAATTATTTTTCGTTCACCTTTACAAGATGAGACACTTTATTGATCATACCACGGATAGCGGCATTGTCTTCGTGTTCAACTGTTTGGTGGACTTTCTTTAGACCAAGAGCCTTAACTGTTTCACGCTGATCTTGTGGACGACCAATCAAGCTGCGTGTGAGGGTAACTTCCAATTTAGTTGCCATGTGATTTCCCTCCCTATCCTAACAGTTCTTCTACTGATTTACCGCGTAACTTCGCTACGTCTTCAGCACGCTTTAATTGTTTTAATCCATCAACAGTAGCACGTACCATGTTGATTGGAGTGTTTGTTCCTAAAGACTTAGAAAGGATGTTTTGAACACCCGCTAATTCTAATACTGCACGAACTGGTCCACCAGCGATAACTCCAGTACCTTCAGCCGCAGGCTTAAGTAGGATTTCACCAGCACCAAAGTGACCAATAACCTCGTGAGGAATAGATGTACCAACCATTGGTACGAATACTAAGTTTTTCTTAGCATCTTCAATTGCTTTACGGATTGCATCTGGTACCTCTTGTGCTTTACCAGTTCCAAATCCTACATAGCCATTTTTGTCTCCAACTACTACAAGAGCAGTAAAACGGAAACGACGACCACCTTTAACAACTTTCGCAACACGGTTAACCGTAACTACGCGTTCTTCTAGTTCAAGTTTGTTTGGATCAATGCGACGCATCTAAATATGTCCCTCCTTTTTACTTTAAAATTGTAATCCGTTCTCACGTGCAGCTTCTGCAAGGGCCTTAATACGGCCATGATACAAGTAGCCTCCACGGTCGAAAACGACTTCGCTAACACCTTTTTCTACAGCGCGCTTAGCAACTAGTTCTCCAACTTTAACAGCTGCATCAACATTGCTTGTAGATTCTAGGCTGACATCTTTATCTAAAGTAGAAGCACTCGCTAAAGTAACTCCATTCACATCGTCGATTAATTGAGCATAAATGTGCTTGTTAGAACGGAACACATTTAAACGAGGACGAGCTGCAGTACCGCTAACTTTTGAGCGAACACGAGCATGTCTTTTGCGACGCACAGCGTTTTTATCAGCTTTCGTAATCATTTACGTCACTCCTTTCGTTTAACCTATGAGGCCTTACTTACCAGTCTTACCTTCCTTACGGCGTACAAATTCGCCTTCGTAACGGATACCTTTACCTTTATAAGGCTCTGGTGGGCGTACTTGACGAATATTGGCAGCAAGTGCTCCAACACGTTCTTTATCAGTTCCTTTTACAATAACTTTATTGTTAGCTGGAACTTCGATTTCGATGCCCTCTTCAGCTTCGATCTCAACCGGATGAGAGTAACCTACGTTTAGAACAAGCTTTTTACCTTGTTTTGCAGCACGGTAACCCACACCGATTAGGTCTAGAGATTTTTCGAAACCTTTAGAAACACCTTCAACCATGTTTGAAAGAACCGCGCGAGTTGTACCGTGCAAAGCGCGGTGATTCTTGGCGTCAGAAGGACGAGAGATAGTGATTACATTCTCTTCGATTGAAATTTGAATATCTTTGTCAAAAGCACGAGAAAGTTCGCCTTTTGGACCTTTAACTGTTACGAAGTTGTTTTCGTTCGTAACTGTAACCCCAGCAGGGATCTCAATTGGTTTTTTACCTACGCGAGACATTTATTGCACCTCCATTCGTTCTGAAAATCTATTACCAAACGTAAGCTAATACTTCTCCGCCAACTTGCTTAGCGCGAGCTTCTTTATCAGTCAATACGCCATTTGATGTTGAAACAAGTGCGATTCCTAAGCCGTTAAGTACGCGAGGTACCTCATTTGATTTAGCATATACGCGTAAACCAGGCTTACTAATACGCTTTAGACCTGTAATAACACGCTCGTTATTAGAACCGTACTTTAAGAAGATACGGATAATACCTTGCTTGTTATCTTCGATATATTCTACGTCACGTACGAAACCTTCACGCTTAAGAATTTCGGCGATCTCTTTTTTCATGTTAGAAGCAGGTACTTCTAATTTTTCGTGACGAACCATATTCGCATTACGAATACGAGTAAGCAAATCTGCAATTGGATCTGTCATGACCATGGTTTTTACCTCCTTCCAGAGCTTTCAGTTTTACCAGCTAGCTTTTTTCACACCAGGAATTTGTCCTTTGTATGCTAATTCACGGAAACAAATACGGCAAAGCTTGAATTTACGGTATACAGAGTGCGGACGTCCGCAGCGCTCACAGCGGCTGTACTCTTGTACTTTAAATTTAGGCGTGCGTCTTTGTTTCGCAATCATTGATTTTTTAGCCACGATTTCGCCTCCCTCTATTTAGAGATTACTTTTTAAATGGCATTCCGAATTGAGTTAATAGTTCACGAGCTTCTTCATCAGTGTTTGCAGTCGTAACAATAACGATATCCATGCCACGTAATTTTGATACTTTATCGTAATCAATCTCAGGGAAGATTAATTGTTCTTTAACACCCATTGTGTAGTTTCCGCGTCCATCGAAAGATTTCTTTGAAACACCGCGGAAGTCACGTACACGTGGTAGAGAAACTGAAACTAACTTATCGAAGAATTCGTACATGCGCTCACCGCGAAGAGTAACCTTTGCGCCGATCGGCATTCCTTCACGAAGACGGAAACCTGCGATAGACTTTTTAGCACGAGTGATTAAAGGCTTTTGACCAGAAATCAATGATAATTCTTCAACAGCAGTATCTAATGCTTTTGCGTTTGCAACTGCATCACCAACACCCATGTTGATTACGATTTTTTCTAACTTTGGTACTTCCATTACGGATTTATAATTAAACTTGCTCATTAGAGCAGGAGAAATTTCCTTGTTATACTTTTCTTTTAGGCGGTTCATTTATGAGTACCTCCCTTCATCTATATACTATTTATCTAGAACTTCACCTGATTTTTTTGCTACGCGTACCTTCTTACCGTTTTCTACTGTGTAACCAACACGAGTTGGTTGACCAGACTTCGGATCGATAGGCATAACATTTGATACATGAATAGGTGCCTCTTGGCTGATGATTCCGCCTTGCGGATTCTCTTGAGAAGGCTTAGCGTGTTTCTTCACGATATTGATCCCTTCTACTAGAACGCGGCTTTGCTTAGGGAAAGCTGCAAGGATGTTCCCTGTTTTGCCTTTGTCCTTACCAGAGATGACCATTACTTTGTCACCTTTTTTGACATGCATCTGTCGCACCTCCTTAGAGCCATTTGTTTTGGAATTATAGTACTTCTGGAGCTAATGAAACGATTTTCATGAAGTTGTTTTCACGAAGTTCACGTGCAACTGGTCCGAAGATACGAGTACCACGAGGGCTCTTATCGTCACGGATGATTACACATGCGTTCTCATCAAACTTGATATATGTTCCGTCAGAGCGACGTGCACCAGACTTTGTACGAACGATAACAGCCTTTACGACGTCACCTTTCTTAACAACTCCACCTGGTGTTGCTTGTTTGACAGTACATACGATAACATCTCCGATGTTTGCAGTCTTACGACCAGAACCACCGAGTACTTTGATTGTCAAAACTTCACGAGCACCTGAATTATCAGCAACTTTTAAACGACTTTCCTGTTGGATCATGTGAGTAACCTCCCTTCGGAATAAACCTAATACCGAACGATTTAGATAATAACAGCTTTCTCAACAACTTCTACTAATCGGAAGCGTTTTGTCGCAGAAAGTGGACGAGTTTCCATGATACGTACGATATCGCCTACTTTAGCAACGTTTTGCTCATCATGAGCCTTAAACTTTTTAGAGTATTTTACGCGCTTGCCATATAGAGGATGTGTTTTGTATGTTTCAATCATGACAGTAACAGTCTTATCCATCTTGTCAGAAACAACACGTCCAGTATAGACCTTACGCTGGTTGCGTTCACTCATTGTGAAGGGCCTCCTCTCTGGTTATCAATTATTAACGCCGATCTCTCTTTCACGAATCACAGTTTTCATACGGGCAATCGCCTTCCGTACTTCACGGATGCGAGCTGTGTTTTCAAGCTGCCCAGTCGCTAATTGAAAGCGCAGGTTAAAAAGCTCTTCTTTTAAAGATTTCACTTTTTGTTCGATTTCAGCAGTGGTAAGGTCACGAATTTCATTAGCTTTCATTGGATTCACCACCAATTTCTTCTCGTTTTACAAACTTGCACTTAACAGGTAGCTTATGTGCTGCAAGACGTAATGCTTCACGAGCAACCTCTTCAGATACTCCAGCGATTTCAAACATAACTTTCCCTGGTTTTACTACTGCTACCCATCCTTCAGGAGAACCTTTACCAGAACCCATTCGGACTTCTAGAGGCTTTGCAGTGTATGGCTTATGAGGGAAGATTTTAATCCAAACTTTACCGCCACGCTTCATATAACGAGTCATCGCGATACGAGCTGCTTCGATCTGACGGTTTGTAATCCAGGAGGCTTCAGTAGCTTGTAGGCCGAATTCACCGAATGCTACCTCAGTGCCGCCCTTTGCGCGTCCGCGCATTTTTCCACGGTGTTCGCGGCGATATTTAACGCGTTTTGGCAATAACATATTATTTGCCTCCTTCCTCAGTTTTCTTCTTCGTTGGAAGGACTTCGCCTTTATAGATCCACACTTTAACTCCGAGCTTACCGTATGTTGTATCAGCTTCTGCTGTTGCATAGTCGATATCAGCGCGAAGAGTATGAAGAGGCACTGTTCCTTCACTATAGTGTTCTGCACGAGCAATATCTGCTCCGCCTAGACGACCAGATACCTGTGTTTTAATACCTTTTGCACCAGCACGCATTGCACGTTGGATTGCTTGCTTTTGTGCACGACGGAATGAAACACGGTTTTCTAATTGACGAGCAATGTTTTCAGCAACAAGTTTAGCATCAACATCTGCTCTCTTGATTTCAAGAATGTTTATATGAACGCGTTTGCCAGTTAATGCATTTAGGGCTTTACGAAGCGCTTCGACTTCTGTACCACCCTTACCAATTACCATACCTGGCTTCGCAGTGTGTACTGTTACATTTAAGCGATTAGCTGCACGCTCAATTTCAATTTTAGAAAGAGAAGCATCGCGTAGGCGCTTAGTGATGTACTCACGAACTTTAATATCTTCGTGTAAAAGATCAGCGTAGTCTTTACCTGCGTACCATTTAGATTCCCAATCACGGATAACACCGATACGCAAACCGACTGGATTTACTTTTTGACCCACTAATTATCCCTCCTTCTTTTCTGATACAACAATAGTAATATGGCTAGTGCGTTTGTTAATAGCACTTGCACGACCTTGTGCACGTGGACGGAAACGTTTCAGTGTTGGTCCCTCGTTAGCGTATGCTTGAGAAACTACAAGATTATTTACATCCATTTCGTAATTGTGTTCTGCATTAGCAAGTGCAGATTTTAAAACTTTCTCAACGATTGGAGAAGCTGCTTTTGGTGTTAGTTTAAGAATAGCTACCGCTTCGCCAACTTGCTTTCCTCGAATTAAATCTAGTACTAAACGAGCTTTACGAGGAGCAATACGAACTGTTCTTGCAACAGCTTTTGCTTGCATCTGGATACCCTCCTCTCAATTAGCGTCTTGTTTTCTTATCGTCAGCGGCATGGCCTTTATAAGTACGAGATGGAGCAAATTCTCCAAGCTTATGGCCTACCATGTCTTCAGTCACATATACCGGCACGTGCTTACGCCCATCATAAACGGCGATTGTGTGTCCGATGAATTGCGGGAAGATCGTTGAGCGACGGGACCAAGTTTTAACAACCTGCTTACCCTCAGTCTCATTTAGCTTTTCGATCTTTTTAATTAAATGATCATCAACAAAAGGTCCTTTTTTTAAGCTACGACCCATGATTGAACCTCCCTTCGTGATTGTCCTACGGTTCTCCAGAACCGTAGCTCAATCCCGTTATTTTTTACGACTACGTACGATAAATTTATCGGATTTGTTCGTCTTCTTACGAGTTTTATATCCAAGAGTTGGTTTACCCCATGGAGACATTGGTGATTTACGTCCAATTGGAGCGCGTCCTTCACCACCACCGTGTGGGTGATCGTTAGGGTTCATTACAGAACCACGAACAGTTGGGCGCTTGCCTAACCAGCGTGAACGTCCTGCTTTACCAATGTTAATTAGTTCGTGTTGTTCATTACCAACTTGACCTACAGTTGCGCGGCACTCTGAAAGAATCATGCGTACTTCACCTGAGTTTAAACGGATAAGAACGTATTTACCTTCTTTACCAAGCACTTGTGCACTTGTACCTGCAGAACGAACTAATTGTCCGCCTTTACCAGGCTTCATTTCAATGTTGTGTACAACAGTACCAACAGGAATGTTAGTTAATGGTAGTGCGTTTCCTACTTTAATATCCGCAGTTGGTCCAGACATAACTTCCATTCCAACTTTAAGATTTTTAGGTGCTAGGATATAACGCTTTTCACCGTCAACATAGTTGATTAACGCAATGTTTGCTGAACGGTTTGGATCGTACTCAATTGTGGCAACGCGTCCTGGTATGCCATCTTTGTTACGTTTGAAATCGATGATACGGTATTGACGCTTATGACCGCCACCGTGATGACGAACAGTTAACTTACCTTGGTTATTACGGCCGCCTTTTTTGTGCAACGGAGCAAGTAAAGACTTTTCCGGTGAATCAGTCGTGATTTCTGCGAAATCAGACGCTGTCATGTTACGACGACCATTAGAGGTAGGTTTGTACTTTTTAATCGCCATTTCTTTTCCCTCCTCTTCTATTTAACAGATTAGACTTCGAATAATTCGATTTCTTTGCTGTCTTGAGTTAAAGTGATGATGGCTTTGCGGCGTTTGTTAGTATAACCACCGAATTTGCCCATACGCTTAAATTTACCTTTATAGTTCATGATGTTTACATTTTTCACTGCAACACCAAAGATTTCTTGTACAGCATCTTTAACTTGTGTTTTATTCGCTCTAACATCAACTTCGAAAGTATATTTCTTCTCAGCCATTAAGTCAGATGAACGTTCAGTGATAACGGGGCGCTTAATGATATCGCGTGCATCCATTATGCAAGCACCTCCTCTACTTTTTCAACTGCTGCTTTAGTCATGATTAATTTATCATGATTTAAAACATCAAGTACGTTAATACCTTCAGCTGTAACAACTGTAATACCAGGAATATTACGTGCAGAAAGGGCTACGTTTTCGTCAACACCAGCTGTAACAACTAATGCTTTTTTCTCAACAGAAAGTCCTTTTAGAACGTTTGTGAATTCCTTTGTTTTTGGAGCTTCAAAACTTAAGCTATCAAGTACTAGGATCTCTTCAGCAACAACTTTAGAAGAAAGTGCTGATTTGATTGCTAAGCGACGCACCTTTTTAGGTAGTTTGTAGCTGTAGCTACGTGGAACTGGTCCAAATACTGTTCCACCACCACGCCATTGTGGAGAACGGATAGATCCCTGACGGGCACGACCTGTTCCTTTTTGGCGCCAAGGCTTACGGCCACCGCCAGATACTTCAGAACGAATTTTTGTTTTATGAGTTCCTTGACGTAAGGAAGCTCTTTGCATAACAACCGCTTCAAACATAACGTGGTTGTTTGGTTCGATACCAAATACTGAATCGTTAAGCTCAACATCGCCAACCTTAGATCCAGCTTGGTTATATAATGCTACTTTAGGCATTCCTGTTTCCTCCTTTCTTTAGACGTTACTTCGATTTAACTGAACTCTTTATTTTTAATAAAGCTTTTTTAGCTCCAGGAACATTCCCTTTAATTAAAAGAAGGTTGCGTTCTTCGTCTACTCTAACAATTTCAAGGTTTTGAACTGTTACTTGTTCTCCGCCCATGCGTCCAGGTAGCAATTTTCCTTTGAAAACACGGTTTGGAGCAACTGGTCCCATTGAACCGGGGCGACGGTGATAACGAGAACCGTGTGACATAGGTCCACGAGATTGTCCATGACGCTTAATAGCACCTTGGAAACCTTTCCCTTTAGATACACCTGTTACATCTACTAAATCGCCTTCTGCGAAAATATTAACTTTGACTTCCTGACCAACTTCATACTCAGCTAAGTCTACTCCGTTAAATTCACGTACGAAGCGCTTAGGAGCAGTATTTGCTTTGGCAACATGTCCCTTTTCAGGTTTGTTTGAAAGTTTTTCACGCTTATCTTCAAAACCAAGCTGTACAGCTTCGTAATTATCAGTTTCAGCGTTTTTCACTTGTAGCACTACGTTTGGAGTAGCTTCAACAACTGTTACTGGGATAAGATCACCGTTTTCAGCAAAAACTTGAGTCATACCGATCTTTCTTCCTAAGATTCCTTTGGTCATTCGTCACACCTCCTGTATGTTTGTTATTTATCTAATTATAATTTGATTTCGATATCTACGCCTGATGGCAAGTCTAAACGCATCAATGAATCAACTGTTTGTGGAGTTGGGTTGATGATATCGATTAGACGTTTATGTGTACGCATTTCGAATTGCTCACGAGAATCTTTGTACTTATGCACCGCACGAAGAATTGTGTACACATTCTTTTCTGTTGGAAGTGGAATCGGACCTGATACAGCAGCACCAGAACGTTTCGCAGTCTCAACAATTTTTTCTGCAGATTGATCAAGAATTCTATGATCATATGCTTTTAAACGGATACGAATTTTTTGTTTTGCCATTATTTTCCCTCCTTTTCGCCTATTTTCTAATAGACATTCTCCGCGAAAATTTCCCACACACTCGCCATGGCAAAGCGGCCGGGTGTGTCGGCAACCTTCCGCATCATCGCAGTCGAAGACCAACATTGTCTATTATACAGAAGTATGATAATGAAAGCAAGGCTTTTTATCAATTCCTGTATCACTAACGCACTTTTATTATTATAGACGCTCACCTAAGTGATTTCAAGTCAAGATAACAAATATATTTAACTTTATTCGTTGAAAGTCTTTCCAGCAAAACATAAATCATCCTATTGGACATATCTATATAGAAGAAACTTGCGTTACATCACTCGTAAACGCACTTATGATTTTGAAAAGCTTTAAAGAAATTATAAAAAGTATAAGCTCAGTATTACACTAAATGAAAAAACAAAAGAGCATTAATGCTAGATCAAGATTGAAGTTGTGAACACAAGGAATCAGATTCAAATTTGATAAAATTTAATTCAAAATAAAAACAGGTGAGCAAAAGCCCACCTGTTTAGAATATAAGATTACTCTTGGATTGAAGCAACAACGCCAGCGCCTACTGTACGTCCACCTTCACGAATTGAGAACTTAGTTCCTTCTTCGATTGCGATTGGAGCGATTAGCTCAACTGACATTTCAATGTTATCTCCAGGCATAACCATTTCTACGCCTTCTGGAAGGTTACAAATACCAGTTACATCAGTTGTACGGAAGTAGAACTGTGGGCGGTAGTTAGAGAAGAACGGAGTGTGACGTCCACCTTCTTCTTTAGATAAAACGTAAACTTCTGCTTTGAACTTAGTGTGTGGAGTGATTGAACCTGGCTTAGCAAGTACTTGTCCACGCTGGATGTCTTCACGTGCAACCCCACGAAGAAGAGCTCCAATGTTATCTCCAGCTTCTGCATAATCAAGAAGCTTACGGAACATTTCAACACCTGTTACAGTCGTTTGTTTTGGTTCTTCAGCTAAACCGATGATGTCAACAACGTCACCAACTTTAACTTGTCCACGCTCAACACGACCAGTAGCAACTGTTCCACGACCTGTGATTGAGAATACATCCTCAACAGGCATCATGAATGGCTTGTCAGTGTCACGAGTTGGATTTGGAATATATTCGTCAACAGCAGCCATAAGCTCGATGATTTTCTCTTCCCACTCAGCTTCTCCTTCAAGAGCCTTAAGAGCAGAACCTTTAACAACTGGGATGTCGTCGCCAGGGAAATCGTACTCAGAAAGTAGGTCACGTACTTCCATTTCAACTAGTTCTAGTAGTTCTTCATCGTCAACCATGTCACACTTGTTCATGAATACAACAAGGAAAGGTACACCTACCTGACGAGAAAGAAGGATGTGCTCACGAGTTTGTGGCATTGGACCATCAGCTGCAGATACAACTAAGATACCGCCGTCCATTTGAGCAGCACCTGTGATCATGTTTTTAACATAGTCAGCGTGTCCTGGGCAGTCAACGTGTGCATAGTGACGGTTTGCAGTTTCGTACTCAACGTGAGATGTGTTGATTGTGATACCACGCTCTTTTTCTTCTGGAGCGTTATCGATTTGGTCATAACCGCGTGCGTCTCCACCGCCAGCTTTAGCTAGAACAGTAGTGATTGCAGCTGTTAGAGTTGTTTTACCATGGTCAACGTGACCAATAGTTCCGATATTAACGTGTGGCTTTGAACGATCAAATTTAGCTTTTGCCATTTTAGGAATCCTCCTTGTTAATTAAGAAATAAGTATATTTTAGGCTATGAAAAAGGGAAAACCCTTTTCATAGCTATGTCTTACATTAGTAGTTATACTTGATTAAAGGTTTAAAATCAATTATTCACCTTTATTTTTTTTGATGATTTCTTCAGAAACTGATTTTGGAACTTCTTCGTAGTGGTCGAAGTGCATAGAGAATACACCACGTCCTTGTGTACTAGAACGAAGAGCAGTTGCATATCCAAACATCTCTGAAAGAGGAACCATCGCACGAACAACTTGTGCATTACCGCGAGCATCCATACCTTCTACACGTCCACGACGAGCAGTGATCATACCCATGATATCTCCAAGATATTCTTCAGGAATAACAACTTCAACCTTCATTACAGGTTCTAAGATAACTGGTTGACATTTTGAAGCAGCATTTTTAAGTGCCATAGAAGCGGCAATCTTAAACGCCATTTCAGAGGAGTCAACATCATGATAAGAACCATCATATAACTTAGCTTTGATGTCTACTAGTGGATAACCAGCAAGAACACCACGGTCTAAAGCATCTTCAAGACCTGCTTGTACAGCTGGGATGTATTCACGAGGTACAACCCCACCGACAATTGCGTTTTCGAATTCGAAGCCTTTTCCTTCTTCGTTAGGTGAGAATTCAATCCATACGTGTCCGAATTGTCCACGTCCACCAGATTGGCGAGCAAATTTTCCTTCTACCTGTGCTGAAGCACGGAAAGTTTCACGGTATGCAACTTGTGGTGCACCCACATTTGCTTCTACCTTGAATTCACGCTTCATACGGTCAACGATGATGTCAAGATGAAGTTCACCCATACCAGCGATGATAACTTGTCCAGTTTCCTGGTCAGTATGCGCACGGAATGTTGGATCTTCTTCTTGAAGCTTTTGTAGAGCAGTCGACATTTTATCTTGGTCCGCTTTTGATTTTGGCTCAACAGAAAGTTGGATAACTGGCTCAGGGAACTGCATGGATTCAAGGATAACTGGAGCCTTTTCATCACACAAAGTATCGCCTGTAGTTGTATCTTTTAAACCTACTGCTGCAGCAATATCTCCAGAGTGAACAACAGAGATTTCCTGACGGCTGTTTGCGTGCATTTGTAGGATACGTCCTACACGCTCACGCTTACCTTTAGTTGAGTTCTTTACGTAAGAACCAGATTCTAGAGTACCAGAATATACACGGAAGAATGTAAGTTTACCAACATAAGGGTCTGTCATAACTTTAAATGCTAGAGCAGAGAATGGCTCTTCATCGCTAGAATGACGTTCTACTTCTTCTTCACTGTCAGGAACATGTCCTTTGATTGCTGGTACATCTAATGGAGATGGAAGGTAGTCGATTACTGCATCTAGCATTAACTGAACACCTTTGTTTTTAAATGCTGATCCACACAATACCGGGTAGAACTCAACATTTGTAGTACCTTTACGGATCGCAGCTTTAATTTCTTCTTTTGTAAGCTCTTCTCCACCAAGGTATTTTTCCATTAGTTCTTCATCAAGCTCAGCAACAGCTTCGATTAATTTTTCGCGCCATTCTTCAGCTAGTTCTTTGTACTCATCAGGGATTTCTCCTTCAGTGATTTCAGTACCTAAGTCATTACCGTAGAATCGTGCATTCATATCAATTAAATCGATAATACCACTGAACTCATCTTCCGCACCGATTGGTAATTGGACAGGATGAGCATTTGCTTGTAAACGATCATGAATTGTTCCTACAGAATATAAGAAGTCTGCACCTAACTTATCCATCTTATTTACAAACACAATGCGTGGTACGCCATATGTTGTTGCTTGGCGCCAAACAGTTTCTGTTTGTGGCTCAACACCAGATTGAGCATCTAATACTGTAACCGCACCATCAAGAACACGTAGAGAACGTTCAACTTCAACAGTGAAGTCTACGTGTCCTGGAGTGTCGATGATGTTTACACGGTGGTTGTTCCAAGAAGCTGTTGTCGCAGCAGACGTGATTGTAATACCACGTTCTTGCTCTTGCTCCATCCAGTCCATTTGAGAAGCACCTTCGTGAGTTTCACCGATTTTATGAATACGGCCTGTATAATATAGGATACGCTCAGTTGTTGTTGTTTTACCAGCATCAATGTGCGCCATGATACCAATATTACGAGTTTTTTCTAAGGAGAACTCTCTTGCCATTGGGTCTTTCTCCTTCCTTGTATGAGTGTTTTAGTTTTGAAGATGATTTTACCAACGATAGTGAGCAAACGCTTTGTTCGCTTCAGCCATTTTGTGTGTATCTTCGCGTTTCTTAACAGATGCTCCAGTGTTGTTCGCAGCATCTAAAATTTCGTTTGCTAAACGCTCTTCCATCGTCTTTTCTCCACGAAGACGAGCGTAGTTTACTAACCAACGTAATCCAAGTGTAGTACGACGATCTGGACGCACCTCAACTGGAACTTGGTAGTTAGCACCACCAACACGGCGTGCTCTTACCTCTAGAACTGGCATGATGTTCTTCAATGCTTGATCGAAGATTTCCATTGCATCTTTGCCAGTACGCTCAGCGATGATATCAAATGCAGAGTATAAAATCTTTTGAGATTTACCTCTCTTGCCATCTACCATCATTTTGTTAATTAAACGAGTAACTAACTTTGAATTGTAAATCGGATCCGGTAATACATCTCTTTTTGCAACAGGACCTTTACGTGGCATATTATTTCCTCCTTTCAAAAAGGCTATGATTGATTGTTATTATTTCTTAGCTGCTTTCGGACGCTTAGTACCGTATTTAGAACGACTTTGCATACGGTTGTTAACACCAGCTGTATCTAAAGCTCCACGAACGATATGGTAACGTACCCCTGGTAAGTCTTTTACACGTCCACCACGGATAAGAACAACACTGTGCTCTTGTAAGTTGTGGCCGATACCAGGAATGTATGCAGTTACCTCGATTCCGTTTGTTAAACGAACACGAGCATATTTACGAAGCGCTGAGTTTGGCTTCTTAGGTGTCATAGTACCAACACGAGTACATACACCACGTTTTTGTGGAGCTGTTTGGTTTGTTTGAGCTTTTTTGAAGCTATTGTAACCTTTGTTTAATGCTGGTGATTTTGAAGTTTCCTCGACAGATTTACGAGGTTTGCGTACTAATTGGTTAATTGTAGGCATTATTTTTCCTCCTTTCACTACTTTGGTAGACCCACACATCCAGGTGGTTCATTTTTTGCTAAAAAACAAAGCTTTTGCGGTAAACGCCACAAAAACAGTTTTTACAATAAAAAGATATATCAGCTGTTCCCTATTATTCACTTCCTGACCATCTGAATGAATGTACCAGGTAAGTAGGAACACCTTTGCTATAATAGCATTTCAAAAAAGAGATGTCAACAGCATCTTCATTTTATTTTTAAAAATGCGGTACCTCTGATTAAAGAAGTACCGCATTAATTAGAGGAAATCTTTTAATAGATCGACTTTTATTCTACCGGAACGGCATCTTCCGTATTTTCTTCTTCCAGTAAAACTGGCTCTGCTTTACGGTAACGCTGCATACCTGTTCCAGCAGGAACAAGTTTACCGATGATTACATTCTCTTTCAAGCCGAGAAGTTCATCCCGTTTTCCTTTAATTGCCGCATCTGTAAGAACTCTTGTTGTTTCTTGGAACGATGCAGCAGACAAGAATGAATCTGTTTCAAGAGACGCTTTTGTAATTCCGAGAATAACTGGGCGTCCAGTCGCTGGTAATCTTCCATTAAGAATTGCTTTACGGTTCGCATCGGTGAACTGATGGATTTCAAGCAATGTGCCCGGAAGAACATCTGTTTCCCCTGCATCAATGACTCTGATTTTTCTCATCATTTGGCGAACCATAACTTCAACGTGTTTATCGCCAATTTCTACCCCTTGCATGCGATATACTTTCTGCACTTCTTTTAAGAGGTATTCTTGGACAGACTTCACGTCTTTTACGCGCAATAGTTCTTTCGGGTCAATCGATCCTTCTGTTAGTTCCTGACCACGTTCTACATGACTGTTAACAGCTACCTTAAGTCTTGCGGTATATGGAGCTGTGTAAGTACGAGACTCAACATCACCTTGAACGATGATTTCATGTTGTCTGTCACGACCTTCATTTATACCGACAACTACTCCACTGATTTCCGAAATCACCGCAACCCCTTTAGGATTACGTGCTTCAAAGATTTCCTGAATACGTGGAAGACCTTGGGTAATATCATCTCCAGCAACCCCACCAGTATGGAAAGTACGCATCGTTAACTGTGTACCTGGCTCACCAATAGATTGAGCGGCAATAATTCCAACTGCCTCGCCAACTTCAACTTCTTGGCCAGTTGCCAAGTTACGACCGTAACACTTCTTACATACTCCGTGGCGTGTGTTACAAGTAAATGCCGAACGGATCCATACTTCTTCATGTCCAGCATTCACAATTTCTAATGCAAGATCTTCGGTGATCAATTCATTTTCACGAACAATGATTTCATTCGTTTCAGGATGTTTGATCGTTTTTCTTGAATAACGGCCAATTAAACGTTCGTCAAGAGCTTCAATGATTTCCGTTCCATCTTTTAATGCAGAAACGTTTAGTCCTCTGTCTGTTCCACAATCATCCTCACGAACAATAACATCTTGTGCAACATCGACGAGACGACGCGTTAAATAACCTGAGTCCGCTGTCTTAAGAGCTGTATCGGCAAGTCCCTTACGCGCACCGTGTGTGGAGATAAAGTATTCCAATACAGTTAGACCTTCACGGAAACTGGATTTAATCGGTAACTCAATAATACGACCAGCCGGGTTGGCCATCAATCCACGCATACCTGCTAACTGCGTGAAGTTTGATGCATTACCACGGGCCCCTGAGTCACTCATCATAAAGATTGGGTTTGTTCGACTTAAGGAACTCATAAGCTTAGATTGAATTATATCTTTCGCCGCACTCCAGATTGAGATAACCCGATCATAACGCTCATCTTCTGTGATTAAACCACGTCTAAACTGCTTCATTACATTATCAACTTTTGCTTGAGCATCATTGATAATTTCTTCTTTTTCTCCTAGGACAACGATGTCAGCTACACCGACAGTAATACCAGCCTTCGAAGAATAACGGAAACCTAGATCCTTCATACGATCCAGCATTTTAGATGTTTCTGTAATTTGGAACTTCTTAAAGACTTCAGCAATGATATTTCCAAGAATTTTCTTCTTGAAAGGATCGATTAGAGGCATTTCTTTAATCGCAGCTCTAACGTCAGTCCCTTTGGCTAAGAAGTATTTCTCTGGAGTCTTTTCTTCCAAGTTTGTTTTCGTTGGTTCATTGATATATGGGAACGATGCAGGAAGAATTTCATTGAAAATCAACTTACCTACTGTAGTAACAAGAAGTTGGTTGTTCTGTTCCTCAGTAAATGTTTCATTCCCTAATGTACCCGCATCAACAGCTACACGTGTGTGAAGGTGTACATAACCGTTTTGGTAAGCAATCAAAGCTTCATTGCGGTCTTTAAAAATCATTCCTTCACCAACAGCATCTTCACGCTCTAATGTTAAGTAGTAATTTCCAAGAACCATATCCTGGGATGGTGTAACAACTGGCTTTCCATCCTTAGGATTTAGGATGTTTTGCGCAGCAAGCATAAGCAAGCGAGCCTCTGCTTGTGCTTCAGCAGATAATGGGACGTGAACAGCCATCTGGTCACCGTCAAAGTCCGCATTGTATGCTGTACATACAAGTGGATGTAGACGAATCGCACGACCCTCTACTAATGTAGGTTCGAACGCCTGAATTCCCAATCTATGAAGCGTAGGGGCGCGGTTAAGTAATACTGGGTGTTCTTTAATAACATCCTCTAAAACATCCCATACTTCCGGCTGAACTCTTTCAATCTTCCGTTTTGCAGACTTAATATTGTGTGCAAGTCCCTTTTGGACAAGTTCTTTCATAACAAATGGTTTGAATAGTTCAAGAGCCATTTCTTTTGGAAGACCACATTGATACATTTTAAGGTTTGGACCTACGACAATAACAGAACGGCCAGAATAGTCAACACGCTTCCCTAATAGGTTCTGACGGAAACGTCCTTGCTTCCCTTTTAGCATATGGGAAAGTGACTTTAACGGGCGATTCCCCGGTCCTGTAACAGGACGACCACGACGTCCATTATCGATTAACGCATCTACAGCTTCTTGAAGCATCCGTTTTTCGTTTTGAACAATGATGCTAGGTGCACCAAGATCTAATAAACGCTTTAAACGATTGTTACGGTTAATGACACGACGGTATAAATCGTTTAGGTCGGATGTCGCAAAACGACCACCATCAAGCTGTACCATCGGGCGAAGTTCTGGTGGAATAACCGGAAGAACATCTAAAATCATCCAAGAAGGTTCATTTCCAGAATTACGGAAAGCCTCAAGAACTTCTAGACGCTTGATCGCACGAGTACGACGCTGACCTTGAGCTGTTTTTAACTCTTCTTTCAAGGCGTCTACTTCTTTATCTAAATCAATATCAGAAAGAAGCTTTTTAATCGCTTCAGCACCCATTCCCGCATGGAACTTGCTTCCATATTTATCGCGGTATGCACGGTATTCTTTTTCTGATAACAGTTGTTTCTTCTCCAAGGCTGTGTCGCCTGTTTCTGTAACAACATATGACGCAAAGTAAATGATTTCCTCAAGCGCACGAGGAGACATATCTAAAACAAGACCCATACGGCTTGGGATACCTTTGAAATACCAAATGTGGGATACAGGAGCAGCAAGCTCAATATGGCCCATACGTTCACGGCGTACTTTTGAACGTGTTACTTCGACTCCACAACGGTCACAAACGACTCCTTTATAACGTACACGTTTGTATTTTCCACAATGACATTCCCAGTCTTTTGTAGGACCGAAAATCCGCTCACAGAATAACCCGTCTTTTTCTGGCTTTAATGTTCGGTAGTTAATTGTTTCTGGCTTTTTTACTTCACCATATGACCATGAACGAATCTTGTCTGGTGAAGCAAGCCCAATCTTCATGTATTCAAAATTATTAACATCCAGCAAGGGGCCTACCTCCCTTTTAATCTAGGGTTTTACCCAATTTAAAACAATAACGTTATCATTCACTCAAAAAACAGACCTAACCCTCTTTGCAGGGAAACCAATCTTCGAGTTTTGTCCATAAGCATAAGCTATATTGATTGTGCAATAGCCATGCCTACTATAAAAGAGGATGGCTATCGCACTTCTTCAACCTATTTATTCTTTGGAACCAACCTTTTCAGAATCAACATCACCTGATCCAGATGCGATGTTCAATGTTTCCGGTTGTTGTATTTCATCATCTTCATCAAAATCGCGCATTTCGATTTCTTGTTCATCACCTGAAAGAATCTTAACATCCATTCCAAGACTCTGAAGCTCTTTCATTAAGACCTTGAACGATTCAGGAACACCAGGCTCAGGAACGTTTTCACCTTTTACAATCGCTTCATAAGTCTTAACACGTCCGACAACATCGTCCGATTTAACTGTTAAGATTTCCTGAAGTGTGTAAGCTGCACCATATGCTTCAAGTGCCCATACTTCCATTTCCCCGAAGCGCTGACCACCGAACTGAGCTTTACCACCCAGTGGTTGTTGCGTAACAAGAGAGTAAGGTCCTGTAGAACGAGCATGAAGCTTATCGTCAACCATGTGCGCAAGTTTAATCATGTACATGACCCCAACAGATACGCGGTTGTCAAACGGTTCGCCTGTACGGCCATCATAAAGAACGGTTTTCGCATCACGTGCCATACCAGCTTCTTCAATCGTAGACCACACATCTTCTTCTGTTGCACCATCAAATACAGGAGACGCCACATGAATTCCAAGGCTACGAGCAGCCATACCTAAGTGAAGTTCCAATACCTGACCGATGTTCATACGTGATGGAACCCCTAATGGGTTCAACATGATATCAATCGGCGTACCATCTGGTAAGAATGGCATATCCTCTTCAGGTAAAATGCGGGAAATAACCCCTTTATTACCATGTCGTCCAGCCATCTTATCGCCTTCGTGAATCTTACGTTTTTGAACAATATAAACGCGAACAAGTTGATTTACACCTGGAGGCAGTTCGTCACCGTCTTCACGGTTAAAGACTTTCACATCAAGAACAATTCCTCCACCACCATGTGGTACACGAAGAGAGGTGTCGCGAACTTCACGAGCTTTTTCACCAAAGATTGCATGTAAAAGACGTTCTTCTGCTGTTAGTTCTGTAACTCCCTTAGGTGTAACCTTTCCAACAAGCAAGTCTCCATCTTTCACCTCAGCACCTACACGAATGATTCCACGCTCATCGAGGTTACGCAATGCATCTTCCCCGACGTTTGGAATATCACGTGTAATTTCTTCAGGCCCAAGCTTTGTATCACGAGACTCTGATTCATATTCTTCAATATGGATAGAAGTGTAAACATCGTCTTTAACAAGACGTTCACTCATGATAATCGCATCCTCGTAGTTATAACCATCCCAGTTAATAAATCCTACAAGAACGTTTCTTCCTAATGCTAGTTCTCCTTTTTCCATTGAAGGACCATCGGCAAGAATCTCACCTTTTGTCACATGGTCACCCACACTTACGATTGGGCGCTGGTTATAACAAGTCCCTTGGTTTGAACGGATGAACTTTTGCATTTTATATTTATCAAGGTCACCTTTTGTTTGTTGACCATCTACTTCAGTAATCCGACGAACCCAAACTTGGCGAGCTTCAACGTGCTCAACAATTCCCTCATGTTTACAGATAACAGCTGCACCAGAGTCTTTTGCTGATACATGCTCCATACCTGTTCCGACTCTCGGTGCTTCTGGTTGCAACAACGGCACAGCTTGGCGCTGCATGTTCGCTCCCATTAGGGCACGGTTCGAGTCATCATTCTCAAGGAATGGGATACATGCTGTCGCGGCAGAAACAACCTGTTTCGGTGATACATCCATATAATCAATGCGCTCACGACGAACAACGGTGTTTTCACCACGGAAACGAGCAACTACCATGTCATCAAGGAATTCCCCTTCATCAGATAGAACCGCATTTGCCTGAGCGACAACATAGTTATCCTCTTCATCAGCAGTTAGATAATCAAAATGATCAGTAACTCTACCTGTTTCTGGGTCGACACGACGATATGGAGTTTCAATAAATCCGAACTTATTCACTTTCGCAAAAGAAGAAAGTGAGTTAATCAGCCCGATGTTTGGACCCTCAGGAGTTTCAATCGGACACATACGACCATAGTGTGAATAGTGAACGTCACGTACTTCGAAGCCTGCACGTTCACGAGTCAAACCACCTGGTCCAAGTGCAGATAGACGACGCTTATGCGTCAATTCTGCCAATGGATTCGTTTGGTCCATGAACTGTGATAACTGAGAACTACCAAAGAACTCTTTAATTGAAGCAATAACCGGTCGGATATTAATGAGTTGCTGTGGTGTAATTGTGTTTGTGTCTTGAATCGACATTCTTTCACGAACAACTCTTTCCATACGGGATAAACCGATACGGAACTGGTTTTGTAAAAGTTCACCAACAGAGCGAAGTCGTCTGTTTCCAAGATGGTCGATGTCATCCGTATCACCAACACCATGCAATAAGTTAAAGAAATAACTAATAGATGCAATGATATCAGCTGGTGTAATATTTTTAATTGGTTCAGGAACATAGGCATTCCCGATTATATTAATCACTTTTTCGCCTTCATCATTTGGAGCGTAAATTTTAATTGACTGAAGTAAGATATCATCTTCTACTACGCCGCCATATGGTTTATGCGTTTCGAAGCCAACATTCTTTTCAAGACTATCAAGGATTTTATCAAGCGTACGACGGTCTAGTGTTACGCCTTGCTCCGCAATAATCTCTCCTGTCTCTGGATCAACTAATGTTTCAGCTAATTTTTGCCCAAACAGGCGATTTTTTATATGAAGCTTCTTGTTAATCTTATAACGGCCCACATTCGCTAAGTCATAGCGCTTTGGATCAAAGAATCTTGAAACAAGAAGGCTTTTAGCATTCTCAACGGTTGGCGGCTCACCAGGGCGTAAACGCTCATAGATTTCAAGAAGCGCTTTTTCAGAACTCTCTGTGTTATCCTTCTCTAGCGTATTTCGGATGTACTCGTTGTCACCAATTAAATCAATGATCTCTTGGTCAGAGCCAAACCCTAGAGCACGCAAAAGAACCGTAACAGGGAGTTTCCTCGTACGATCTATCCTGACATATACAACATCTTTCGCATCGGTTTCATATTCAAGCCAAGCTCCGCGATTTGGAATAACGGTTGCAGTAAAACCCTTTTTCCCGTTTTTATCCATCTTTGCGCTGTAATATACGCTAGGAGATCGTACTAATTGGGAAACAATAACCCTTTCAGCACCATTGATTACAAAGGTACCCGTTTCAGTCATAAGTGGGAAATCACCCATAAAGACATCTTGGTCCTTTACTTCACCTGTTTCCTTATTTACAAGACGAACTTTCACCCTTAATGGAGCAGAGTATGTAACATCTCTCTCTTTTGACTCATCTACTGGATACTTTGGTTCCGCAAGACTATAATCAATAAACTCTAGCGACAAATTACCAGTAAAGTCTTCAATTGGAGAAATATCTTGAAACATTTCTCTTAAACCTTCATCAAGAAACCATTGGTAAGAAGCTGTTTGAATTTCTATTAAATTCGGCAGTTCCAATACTTCACTGATGCGTGCATAACTCCTACGTTGGCGGTGTCGTCCATACTGAACTAGTTGACCTGTCAACTGATTCACCCCTCAAATCAAGCGTAATTATTCCACTAATGTGTTCTTCTTGCTCACTTTCAATAGACAAAAAGAAAAAGGGTTTTCACGTTAAAAACCACATTTTCTAGACGTACATTATTTTGTTAGTTTTCCCCAAAAAAGCAAAAATATACTTATAAAAGACATTTTTAGCATTTTAAAGGAAACTAATCTATGGCATTTTATAATACTATCATAGCTAATTTTTATCTGTCAACCTTTTTTGCTTTGATGATAAAATACCCTTTCTTTTTCAACACCACTTCTACTTGAGCAAACATACTTTCTAGTTTTTCAATCGCAGAGGGAGCCCCTTGCTTTTTTTGAATCACAACCCATAACTCTCCTGATTCCACTAACCGGTCGAAGCTCTGTTCGAAAATATCATGAACGACACTTTTTCCCGCTCGGATCGGGGGATTGGTTAAAATTGCTTGGAACTGATTCCCTTCAACTTGCAAAAGCCGATCACTTTCATATATTTTAACGTTCTTCACTTGATTCAACTCTGCATTTTCCTTAGCAAGGTCAAGGGCCCTCTGGTTCACATCTACCATATGGACAAAGGCCTCTGGATAAGACTTTGCCAACGACAAACCAATCGGTCCATAGCCACACCCTACATCCAATAGGTTCCCTTCCTCTTTTTCAAATTGAAATGCCTCAATTAACAACCGCGAACCAAAGTCAACTTCCTTTTTTGAGAAAACTCCGCGGTCTGTCTTGAAGCGCAAGGAATGCCCCTTTAATACAAAGTCCCAATAAACAGGTTTGCTCTCCACTTCGGGATTCTTTGAATAGTAATGATTTGACATTGACTCCACCACCTACGAAAGCATCTTGCCCTTTTCATAAATCATTCATACTTAGACATAGCTAAAAAAGCCCGCTTGACAGCGAGCTTTTTCTACAATCAAATTACTTAACTTCGACGCTAGCTCCAACTTCTTCAAGCTTAGCTTTAAGTTCTTCAGCTTCTTCTTTAGATACGCCTTCTTTAAGAGCCTTCGGAGCGTTGTCAACAACTTCTTTAGCTTCTTTAAGTCCAAGGCCAGTGATTTCACGAACAACCTTGATAACTTTGATTTTTTGATCTCCAGCAGATGCTAGAACTACATCAAACTCAGTTTGTTCTGCAGCAGCATCTCCAGCAGCAGCGCCACCCATAACAGCTACAGGAGCTGCAGCAGTTACGCCGAATTCTTCTTCGATTGCTTTTACTAAATCGTTTAGTTCTAAAACAGTCATATTTTTAACTGCTTCAATGATTTGTTCTTTAGTCATTGTTCATTTCCTCCTATTGGTTGGTTGATTTTATTTAATAAACGTAGATTAACTTACGCGCCTTGTTCTTCTTTTTGGTCTGCAACAGCTTTTGCAGCAAGAGCAAGATTGCGGATAGGTGCTTGAAGCACGCTGAGTAGCATAGAAAGTAAACCTTCGCGAGATGGTAGATCTGCAAGAGCCTTAACTTCTTCTACTGTTGCAACGTTTCCTTCAATGATACCTGCTTTGATTTCAAGTGCTTCGTTCTTTTTCGCGAATTCGTTAAGAATCTTCGCTGGAGCGACAACATCTTCAGTACTGAATGCGATCGCATTTGGTCCTGTTAATACTTCGTTAAGTCCTTCAAGACCAGCTGCTTCAGCGGCACGGCGAGTCATTGTATTTTTGTATACTTTGAATTCAACACCTGCTTCACGAAGCTGTTTACGAAGTTCAGTAACCTCACCAACAGATAAACCACGGTAATCAACTACGATTGTTGATTGACTAGCTTTAAATTTGTCGGTAATTTCGTCAACTAATTGTTTTTTAGTTTCGATAGCGCTGCTCATTTATTACACCTCCTGTAGAATTCTCTACACTCATACCGGTCAATAAAAAACCTCTATGTCTTTGCAGACATAGAGGTTGTATACAATAGTCGAACAATAAATCTATCGTATGACCTCGGCAGGGAATTAAGCCATATGGCACCTGCTGTCTGCGGTACAAATGTTATTTTATTTTAACAACAAGATACATTATAGAAAATCTATCTTAGAATGTCAATTGGTATTATTTTGCAACAACTGTTGAAGGGTCGATTTTAACGCCAGGCCCCATTGTTGTAGAAATCGTTACATTCTTCATGTAAGTTCCTTTAGCAGCTGAAGGCTTAACTTTCATCATTGTTTCAAAGATTGTGTTGAAGTTTTCAACAAGCTTTTGATCTTCGAAAGAAACCTTACCGATTGGAACATGAATGTTACCAGCTTTATCAACACGGTATTCTACTTTACCAGCTTTGATTTCGTTAACAGCTTTTGTTACATCAAATGTAACAGTACCTGTCTTAGGGTTTGGCATTAAGCCTTTAGGTCCTAATACACGACCAAGCTTACCAACTTCACCCATCATGTCTGGAGTAGCAACGATTACATCAAACTCGAACCAACCTTGTTGGATTTTGTTGATGAACTCAGAATCTCCAACGTAATCTGCACCAGCAGCTTCAGCTTCTTTTGCTTTTTCTCCTTTAGCAAATACCAACACGCGTTGAGTTTTACCAGTTCCGTTCGGAAGAACAACTGCTCCACGAATTTGTTGGTCTGCTTTCTTAGGGTCAACCCCTAAACGGAAAGCCGCTTCAACAGTAGCGTCAAACTTAACAGTGCTAGTCTTTTTCGCTAGCTCAACTGCTTCTTGGATATCATAAGCCTTAGTACGATCTATTAGCTTAACGGCTTCTTGATACTTCTTACCTTTGTTAGCCATTATAATTTCCTCCTCAAATGTGGTTTTAGCGGAATAACCTCCCACTTAGAAAGGCGAGGCGTCTTGGTCAGCTCAGGCGGGCCAGAACTAATTCGGACACCATTACCAAACATATAAGCTTCTATTCCTAAAGCGGAACAAAAACCTAAAACAAAGCAAAGGTTGCGAGAGAATCTATTCGTCATCGCAACCTCTACATCCTGCATAGCAATTAGTCTTCGATGTTGATACCCATGCTGCGTGCAGTACCTTCAACCATGCGCATTGCTGCTTCAACGCTTGCTGCGTTCAGGTCAGGCATTTTCTGTTCCGCAATCTCGCGTACCTTGTCGCGCTTAACTGTTGCTACTTTATTACGGTTTGGTTCACCAGAACCAGACTGAATTCCAGCTGCTACTTTCAAAAGAACGGCAGCAGGAGGAGTTTTCGTAATAAATGTAAATGAACGGTCTTCAAATACCGTAATTTCAACAGGAATGATTAAACCAGCCTGATCAGCTGTACGTGCGTTAAATTCCTTACAGAATCCCATGATGTTTACACCTGCTTGACCTAGTGCAGGACCAACCGGTGGCGCTGGGTTCGCTTTACCAGCAGGGATTTGCAATTTTACAATTTTAATTACTTTTTTAGCCACGAGACACACCTCCTTAAAGTCCGTGATGTGGTAATAGGGGTTTCCCCTCCCACTCAGTTCAGTCTTATCTGGACAATGACCATTATAGCCATACTTCGATAAGAACATAATCTATGTTTGTCCCGTACCCGAGACATACTGACCTATGAAATATTACCACTATTCCTTTTTAATTTCAAGTTATAATTTTTCAATCTGTGAAAATTCCAATTCAACCGGTGTATCCCGACCAAACATATTGACTAGAACTTTTAGTTTTCCTTTATCTTTATCGATTTCTTCAATTGAACCTGTAAAGTTTGCAAAAGGCCCTTCACTTACTTTAACTGTTTCGCCTAATTCGAAGTCGATGTCTATACGCTGTTCCTCTACACCCATGCGTTTTAAAATCATTGCAACCTCTTCCGGTAACAATGGGGTCGGCTTTGAACCATGACCTGATGAACCAACAAACCCTGTTACGCCAGGTGTATTACGAACGACGTACCAAGAGTCATCCGTCATAACCAACTCTACTAACACATAGCCAGGGAAGGTCTTTCTTTTAACAACCTTCTTTTTTCCATTTTTAATATCAGTTTCTTCATCTTCAGGTACGACCACGCGGAAAATTTTATCCTGCATACCCATTGTTTCTACACGTTTTTCTAAATTTGTTTTTACTTTATTTTCATACCCAGAGTACGTATGAACGACATACCAATTCTTTTCCATTGCAGAGGACTATAGCGTCCTTCCCTCCCTTTTTTAGCAAACAAAAAACCCGTTAGCCGGGTTCTTGTAAAAACTTCCTTCGTTATTTTCCATTATACCATGAGATTGCACAGGTTATTCAAGGATTAAACGAATCAATTCAGAAAATCCAAGGTCAACTACTGTAAAAAACAATGCCATAAAAACAACCGTCGTTAAAACGACAACGGTATAACGAAATAGCTCCCTCCGTTTAGGCCAGCTAACTTTTCTCATCTCGCGGGCAACTTCAGGTAAGAACTTAGTAATGCGCATTTTGTAACCTCCAACTTGTGAATAGCAAACTATCTATCTAAAAGTCATTTTGTTTCTCGATGAACAGTATGAGCATTACACGTTTTACAGTATTTCTTCAGTTCACGGCGCTCTGTTTGATTCTCTTGGTTGCTAGTGGTCGTGTAATTGCGCGAACCACACTCCGCACAGGCAAGCGTTATCTTTTTGCTCATGATACACCTTCTCATTGTGTATTTCCTTAAAACTTTATCATGCACGAAAGGAAACTGTCAATAACTGTCGAAATGGATGATAAGGCGGTTTGATGGCTTATATAAACTTTATTTTTTGATTTCACGGATTTCTATATAACGCTCAAGCTTACGCTTCACTCTTTGCAAGGCATTATCAATTGACTTCACATGGCGGTTTAACTCTTCAGAGATTTCCTGATAGGTTTGTCCATCTAAGTAAAGAGCAAGTACTTTCCGCTCTAAATCACTTAAAAGTTCTTCCATCTTTATTTCAATCTGATCAAATTCTTCCTGATTAATAATCAATTCTTCCGGGTTCATGACCTTGGCACCTGTGAGAACGTCCATTAAGGTACGATCAGATTCTTCATCATAGATTGGTTTATCTAGAGAGACATAGGAATTAAGCGGAATATGCTTCTGTCTTGTGGCTGTCTTTATTGCCGTTATGATTTGTCTAGTAATACACAATTCAGCGAATGCCTTAAATGATGATAGCTTGTCCTCCTTAAAGTCACGAATGGCTTTATAAAGACCAATCATTCCTTCCTGGACGATATCTTCTTTGTCTGCTCCAATTAGAAAATAAGATCGAGCTTTGGCACGGACAAAGTTCCGGTATTTATTTATTAAATAGTCAAGTGCCTCACTATCTCCTTGGTGAACAGCTTCAACTATTTGTTCGTCTTCAAGATTGATATAATTCAAACCCTGTTTAACTCCGAAACCAGCATTCACTCAGATCCCCCCACCGGACTTTTCCATGGATAGAAATATTATACAGTAGAAATTTTTCAAGCGTCAACCGCTTACCGGCCACCTCGGCGCCATTTTTCAAAAATTTCCGCCATTTCGTCACTAAGTGGAATCTTACTTAGCGGCTTCTTTTTCTGGATTTTCCGGACTCTTTTCTCAATCTTCTGTTCCATCACATTCATTTCGGTATATAATTCCCGTGCTGATTTCCTCAGAGCACCTTGGCCAAAAATAGCCCATTGTTCGGTGAAATCCGAGGTTGCTACATGAATCTGGGTTTTACGATTACTTAAATCAATCGCTAATTTTTCGATTCGCTCATCTGCCGTTTCATTTTCTCGTGTATAGATGACTTCGACATTATAGTTTTTATATCGCTGTTCGGTACCTTGTACATAATGAGCATCAAAAACAATAATCACTCGATACCCTGTATATGCTCTATACTCGGCCATTTTCTCAACCAGCAGATCCCTTGCTGCTGCTAAGTCCTTTGTTTTTAATGCTCTAAGTTCTGGCCACGCTCCGATAATGTTATATCCGTCTACCAATAGGATATCCATACTACTGCCCTATAGGATAACGTTTGCGGTGTACCTCATACATTAGCAAAGCTGCTGCTACTGAGGCATTTAAAGATGTAACCTTCCCAACCATCGGAAGACGAAGTAGGAAATCACATTTCTCACGAATGATTCTACCCATTCCTTTTCCTTCACTGCCAATGACAAGAGCGAGTGGCATTGTCCCATCAAACTCGCGGTAATCCTCCTTACCAGCAGCATCTGTCCCTGCAACCCATACGCCACGGTCTTTTAATTCGTCGATCGTTCGTGATAGATTTGTCACACGAACAACCGGGATATGCTCAATAGCCCCTGTTGAGGACTTTGCTACTGTTGCTGTTAGTCCGACCGCTCTTCTTTTCGGAATGATAATCCCATGGGCACCAGTTGCATCCGCAGTCCGCATAATGGAACCTAGATTATGGGGATCTTCAATTTCATCTAATATCAAGAAAAATGGGGCTTCGTTCCGCTTCTCAGCAAGTGCGAATAAATCGTCTAATTCAGCGTACTCATAAGCAGCAACCTGTGCAATAACTCCTTGGTGGCTACCTTCGTACATTTGATCTAACTTCTTTTTAGGGACAAACTGTACAAGCACATTTGCTTCTTTTGCAAGTCTTGTCACTTGTTGCATTTGCCCGCGCTGAGATCCCTCTGCGACTAAAATTTTATTGATTTCACGCTGGGACTTTAATGCTTCAATTACGGGGTTTTTCCCACCGATGTATTCTTCACTCATGATGAACATCCTCCTCTTCAACGATTGCAAATGCAGCTTGAATCAGTTCCTCTAATCGCTGCTGCTTTCCCCCTAAAAATAAATAACCTATCAGTGCCTCAAAAGCAGTACTATAGCGATAAGTTTGGACATCCGTATTTTTCGGCACTGAACCGGACTTTGCATTTCTCCCTCGCCTTAAAACAGCTTGTTCCTCAGCGGTTAAAATCTGTTTTTCATTGAATGCATGAATGATTTTTGCTTGTGCTTTAGCAGAAACAAAGTGAGTAGCCTCACGATGCAGCTTGTTCGGCCTTACCTTCCCGCTCTGCAGCAGGTGATACCGCACATATTTTTCATAGACGGCATCACCCATATAGGCAAGAGCTAGGCTATTTAACTGTTTTTCATCCACTTTTTGATTATACGACAGCATTCTTTATCCTCTTTTCCATCTCGTACCTTGAGCTGTATCTTCAAGAATAATGTTCATGTCTTTTAGTTGGTCACGGATTTCATCTGCTAGTTTAAAGTCTCGGTCTTTTCTAGCTTGGTTTCGTTTTTCAATCAAGGCTTCAATCTCTTCATCTAGTAGTTCATTATTGCCTATCGTGATTCCAAACACACCAAACAATTGTTCAAATTCATGTAAAAATGCATTGATTACTTCTTCTGCCGTATTCTTTTCTAGTAAATAAAGATTCGCCAACTTTGATAGTTCAAACAATACGGATACACCATTTGCTGTATTGAAATCATCATCCATTTCGGTAATAAATTGCTCACGTAGGGCAGAAATTTTATCAAGCCATTCTTGATTGTTATTCGTTAGATTTGTACTAGCACCCACTCGGTGCTGTAAATTTTGATAAGAAGTCTTTAATCTTTCAAAAGCTGCCTTTGTGTTTTCTAACAATTCTTCACTATAATTGATCGGATTACGATAATGAACTGATAACATAAAGAATCTCAACACTTGTGGGTCATGATGTTTAATGATGTCATGTACAAGCACAAAGTTTCCTAATGATTTAGACATTTTTTCGTTATTGATGTTGATATATCCATTATGCATCCAATAGCGTGCAAACGTCTTGCCAGTTAATGCCTCGGACTGGGCTATTTCATTTTCGTGATGCGGGAAAGCGAGGTCCTGACCACCTGCGTGAATGTCAATCGTATCGCCAAGATATTGTTTTGCCATTGCAGAGCATTCAATATGCCAACCTGGTCTTCCTTCCCCCCACGGGCTTTCCCAGGAAATTTCTCCTTCTTTGGCGTTTTTCCATAAAGCAAAATCAAGCGCATCTTGTTTCTTTTCACCAACTTGGATTCTGGCACCAATTTTCAACTCATCAACTGATTGATGTGATAACTTCCCATACTCAGAAAACGCTCTTGTGCGAAAATAAACATCACCGCCGGATTCATACGCATATCCTTTTTCGATTAACGCTTCAATAAATTCAATGATGACATCCATTGTCTCAGTTACACGTGGGTGAACATCCGCTCGCTTGCATCCTAAAGCGGATGTATCCTCAAAATAAGCATCAATAAAGCGATTTGCTATTGTTGGTACATCTTCTCCTAATTCTTTTGCTGCTCGAATCAACTTATCATCTACATCTGTAAAGTTTGAAACAAAGTTTACATCATACCCTCGAAACTCTAGGTAACGTCGAACGGTATCAAAAACGATCGCTGGACGAGCATTCCCAATATGAATATAGTTATAAACGGTTGGCCCACAAACATACATTTTTACTTTTCCTTCCTCAAGTGGGACAAACTCTTCCTTTTGTCGTGTCAGTGTATTAAATATTTGAATTGGCATTCACTTTACTCCTTTCTTCCTTTAACCCTTTTAACTCTTGTTGTAAACCTTGAATTTCCGCTTCAAGCACCTTAAAACGGTCTGCAATCGGATCTGGAAGATCTGAATGATTTAAATCTTTTTTAATTCTCACTCCATCCTGGATGACCACTCTTCCCGGAACACCCACAACAGTAGAATTTGGTGGAACATCTTTAAGAACGACAGAACCGCCCCCGATTTTCGAGTTTTCTCCGATGGTGATGGACCCTAATACTTTTGCACCTGTTGCAATCAAAGCATTATCCATCACTGTCGGATGTCGCTTTCCTTTTTCCTTCCCAGTTCCACCTAATGTTACCCCTTGGTAAATCGTCACATTATCGCCAATTTCACAGGTCTCGCCAATCACCACTCCCATGCCATGGTCGATAAATAGCTTACGTCCGATTTTAGCACCTGGGTGAATTTCAATCCCTGTAAAGAAACGACTGATTTGTGAAATGACTCTTGCAATAAAGTATAGCTTTCGCTTAAATAAGGCATGCGCTAGTCGATGCGACCAAATAGCATGGAGCCCAGCGTAGGTTAAAATGACTTCTAAACGACTTCTAGCAGCAGGATCTTGCTCAAAAACAACATCGATATCTTCCTTTAGTATCTTAAACATCTTTACCATCCCCCAGTATCTCCAAAAATAAATGCAGTGACCTTAATTCAAACCTACAACAGAGTTTGTTTGCTAGATAGGTTCATCCCCCATTCACGAAACCTGTTTGTTATCTAGCAATAAAAAAAGCGCCCCTGTCATCAACTGACAGAGACGCTTACGCGCGGTTCCACTCTGTTTAGGCCCCTTTAAAAACCTCAACTTAACCCTGTTAACGGGAGGACCCGCCCTGAACTAATAAGCTTTAACTGTTCATTCAGAGGCTCCGAGGCGCATTTCAAAAAATGAGAGGCTTAAACCACTTTCAGCCGATGATGGTTCTCTCTTTAAAGCGTCATTTTTCTACTTTTCCTCTTCTACACTTTGTGCTATTTGAATTACTTTTACTATATTATATTTCTAAGATGTTGTTAACTATCTTGATTAAATTATTTCGTTTGGAGTAGACTTTCAACCCGTTCAACAACTTTTTCCTTGCCAAGCAATTCCATTGCAAGCATCAAATCAGGACCATGTGTTTGCCCAGTGACAGCAGCACGAATTGGCATAAACAGCTTCTGTCCTTTATGCCCAGTACCCTTTTGCACCGCTTTAACGGCAGCTTTGATTTGAGGAGCAGTGAACTCAGCTAACGCATCAATTTCCTTTAAGAAAGCCTCCATCACTTCTGGAACTTGCTCTCCTGCCAATACTTCCTTCGCTTCTGCTTCAAATGTTAATTCATCTTGGAAGAATAAAGCGGACATTTCCACGATTTCTGCGCCATAACTCATTTTTTCTTGGTAAAGGGCAATTAAATCACGAACCCACTTATCTTCTTCAGCCGAACGAGCTTCGCTTACCTTCCCTGCCTTAATGAGATGTGGAAGCGCCAATTCAATAACCCTTTCAAGATCAGCCTTTTTCATGTACTGATTGTTCATCCAAGTAAGTTTCTGACGATCAAATAATGCTGGTGATTTGGAAAGACGTTCTGCATCAAACTTTTCAACGAACTCTTCTTTTGAGAAGATTTCTTCTTCGCCAGCCGGTGACCATCCAAGAAGCCCAATAAAGTTAAACAAGGCCTCTGGTAAATAGCCTAATTCCTCGTATTGCTCGATAAATTGAATAATGGACTCATCTCTTTTGCTCAACTTCTTCCGGCTTTCGTTCACAATCAAAGTCATATGACCAAACACCGGTGGCTCCCAGTTAAAAGCATCGTAAATTAATAATTGCTTTGGTGTATTAGAAATATGATCATCTCCGCGGAGCACATGAGAGATTTTCATTAAATAGTCATCGATTACCACTGCATAGTTATAGGTCGGGATCCCATCTTTTTTGACAATAACAAAATCACCGAAACCTTCCGATTCGAATGATACTTCTCCTTTTACCATATCGGTAAAGGTAAGCACTTTATCGGTAGGCACCTTAAAACGGATACTTGGCTTTCTACCTTCCGCTTCAAGTTTCTCTCTGTCTTCTGCTGATAAATGACGACATCTTCCTGAATACTTAGGTGTTTCATTGCGCTCCATTTGCGCTGCACGGTCGGCCTCAAGCTCTTCTTCTGTACAATAACATTTGTAAGCAAGGTCTTTTTCGAACAATTGTCTTGTGTACTCATCATAAATTGCCGTGCGCTCTGATTGACGGTACGGTCCATACTCACCGCCGACATCGATGCTTTCATCCCAATCCATACCTAACCATTTTAGATAATGAAGCTGGCTTTGTTCACCACCTTCAATATTTCTCTTTTGATCGGTATCTTCAATGCGGATGATAAACTTTCCGCCTTGGTTACGAGCAAATAAATAGTTAAATAATGCTGTACGAGCATTCCCAATATGTAAATGTCCCGTTGGGCTTGGGGCATAACGAACTCGAATTTCTGACATTGTAACTCCTCCTAAACTCAATCCACTTAAACTTTCTGTAGCAAGATGACTGCCTGAGCCGCAATCCCTTCTCCACGTCCAGCAAAGCCTAACTTCTCTGTTGTAGTAGCTTTCACATTTACTTGATCAACCGCTCCCTCGAGAAGAGTGGCGATTCTTTCTTTAATTGGTTCAATGTATGGTGCCATTTTAGGCCTTTGAGCAATGATTGTGCAATCAATATTTACAAGACGATAGCCTTTATCCTTTACAATTCCCCATACATGCTCAAGTAGCTTTGCGGAATCCGCATCCTTAAACAATGGGTCTGTATCAGGAAAATGTTTACCTATGTCTCCTTCACCGATTGCTCCTAGAGCGGCATCCGCTATCGTATGTAATAACACATCGGCATCCGAATGGCCTAATAATCCCTTTTCATATGGAATCGTAACTCCTCCGATGATCAGCGGACGACCCTCGGTTAGTTGATGCACATCGAAACCTTGTCCAATTCGAAACATCTGTTAATAGCTCCTTTTAATCAATAATCAGTCCCAATGAAGCTGTTTATCCTAATTGTTTTCGTTTTTTTAATATTGCTTCTGCAAAATAAACATCTTCTGGTGTCGTCAGCTTAATATTATCATAATCTCCCTCAATAATGACGACTTTATGTGGAAGCCTTTCAACAAGACTTGCATCATCTGTCCCAGTAAACTGGTCTTCCACTGCTTTTTCATGAGCGTCTCTAAGAATAGAAATGCGAAAAGCTTGTGGGGTTTGAACCGCCCACAAGCTAGAACGCTCAATTGTCTCAGAAACAACTTGCTGCTCTGCCTTTTTAATCGTGTCCTTAACGGGGACTGCAACAATTGCAGCTCCCACATTCTGAGCCGCTTGTACAAGCTGATGAATCGTCTCTTGGCGAACAAATGGTCTTGCGGCATCATGCACGAGAACGACTCCATCAGCTTGGGCAGCCTTCACACCATTATAAACACTGTCCTGGCGTTCTTTGCCTCCATGAACAAGCTTTGTTACCTTCTGAATCCTATACTCTTTTAATAATTCCTTAAAGGGCTTCTCATCGTCTTGATGAATCGATAAGATAATTCCCTTACATTCTTCATCTTCATCAAATACTCTTAACGTATGAATCAAAATAGGTATTTCTTCAAGCGTCAAAAAAAGCTTATTTCTCCCTGCTCCCATTCGTTTCCCTTGCCCCGCGGCAGGAATAATGACTTGGTAAGCCATAATCTGTTATCTCCTATCCTCTATAGCGCTTTTTCTAGTAATTTTGGTTTGGCAAAAATCATTCTGCCCGCTGAGGTTTGAAGTACACTTGTGACCAAAACCTCAATTCGTTTGCCAATATAATTGCGGCCTTCTTCAACCACAATCATTGTACCATCATCCAAATAGGCAATTCCTTGATTATGCTCTTTGCCATCTTTTATCACTTGGATGTTTAACTCTTCTCCTGGTAAAACAACTGGCTTAACCGCATTTGCCAAGTCATTAATATTTAATACAGCTACACCTTGTAGTTCACAAACTTTATTTAAGTTAAAATCATTCGTTACGACAACCCCGTTTGTTAACTTTGCTAACTTAACGAGTTTGGAATCGACCTCGTGGATGTCTTCAAAGTCCCCTTCATAGATGTCAACTTGAATGGCTAATTCTTTTTGGATTCGATTCAAAATATCAAGACCACGTCGTCCACGGTTACGTTTTAACACATCAGAAGAGTCAGCAATATGCTGCAATTCCTCAAGTACAAACTGCGGAATAATAATCGTACCTTCTAAAAAACCCGTTTGACAAATATCAGCAATTCTTCCATCAATAATGACACTGGTATCAAGAATTTTCCATGTGCTTACTGGTTTTGCTTCGACATCCTCTTCCCCTGACTTTTTCTTTCGACTCGAAAATAGTCCTAGAAGTTCATCGCGTTTTTTAAAACCTACCTGAAAACCAAGATAACCAAAAACAAGTGTTAAGAGTATTGGCGCTACCGTATTAAAAACTGGAACTTGGATCGCATTAAAGGCAAAACCAATTAGAAAGGCAACCAATAATCCAAAGAATAGCCCGACACCGCCAGACAATAAATCGGCTAGTGGCGCTTTAATTAATGACTCCTCAAGCCATTTGATAAAATTGGTTACATAATCAACAGCCCAAAAAGTAATGAAATAAAAAATAAGTGCACCAAGTATAGCAGAAACATACGGATTTGCTAAAAAGGAAATATTCTCGAGTTCAATTAACCAAATTAAATCGGGAATCAAGAATATCCCAAGTGTTCCTCCAATAATTAAGAAACAAGCTTGGATAATACGCCTTAACATCACATCACCTCCTAATTATCATTATAAACAATTTCAAAAAATTGAAACCTTGACTAACCAATTAATTTACCCAACTGTAAAAAAGGAAATGAGTTCACATGAGGCTGTAATAATTACATCTTCATACTTTCATAGAGGCTACTATCTATAGGTTGAAAGAAGAAACCTTAAATATGGCGATCGGATATCAGTTGTTCGAGAATTCGTTTCAGCCCTTCTTTTATCTTTTTCGCCCTAACTTCGCCAATCCCTTCTACTTCATCTAAATCACTTACTGAAGCCGAAACAATTCCACTGAAACCTTGAAAATGATCGACTAAATTCTCGATAATAACAGGCGGAAGGCGTGGAATTTTATTTAACATACGATAGCCTCGTGGACAAATTACCTCTTCAAGATGAACATAACCTTGGTACCCTAATAGCTTTAGCAAAATGGTATCCTCCACTACGCCTGATTTAGCCAACTCTTGAAAGCGGGTCAAAACCTCTTCTGATTTAATCTCCTCATCTTTTACATAATCCTTGATAATTAGATTGGCTTCAATCTCCATATCCGTCATTATCTCCTGCATTTGTAAGCGGATAAGACGGCCTTCAATTCCAAGTTCACTTAAATAAGCTAATAGTTCATTCTTAATTCGTAACACCATCTCAAACCGATGTAGCACTTGCAGCAAATCATTATATGTAACTAATTCTTCAAATTCTAGCAATCCCAAATTGGTGATACTTTGCTCTAATACAATTTTGTATTTTTCAAGTGTTTGGGTAGCAAGATTGGCTTTCGTTAAAATCACAGAGATGTCCTTTAATGAATAGCGCAAATTCCCTTGATATAGCGTGATCACATTTCTTCGTTGTGAAATCGCAATGACAAGTGACCTTGTTTGTTTCGCTACTCGCTCAGCTGTTCGGTGGCGCATTCCTGTTTCAGTCGATGGCACTTCTGAGTTCGGAGCCAGCTGTGCATTAGCAAAAAGGATCTCATTTCCTGTCTCATTTAAAATGATAGCCCCATCCATTTTTGCTAGTTCATACAATGAACTTGGTGTAAACTGACAATTAATCTTAAATCCTCCATCTACCAACTCCTGAACCCGCTCATCAAAACCGACAACAATAAGACCACCAGTATTCGCACGTAGGACATTATCAATACCTTCTCTTAAAGGTGTTCCAGGAGCGATAAATTGTAAAATTTCACTCAAAGCTAGATTTTCGGTTTTTCGATTTTCCAATTCTTTTATCCCTCCAGTGTGACTTTTAGTGCCTCCCCCACAGAGGAAACGCCAACTAAGGCAACTCCTTTCGGTGCCGTCCAACCACCTAGATTATTCTCAGGCAGGATGACTCTCTCGAAACCTAGCTTTGCTGCTTCTTGTACACGCTGTTCAATCCGTGAGACTCGCCGTACTTCCCCTGTAAGGCCGACCTCACCAATAAAGCAATCCGTTGAACGAGTCGGCTTATCGCGGAAACTGGATGCAATGCTAATCGCAACCGCTAAGTCAATTGCCGGTTCATCTAGCTTTACTCCGCCAGCTACTTTTAAATAAGCATCTTGATTAGCCAAGAGCAAGCCTACTCTCTTTTCTAAAACAGCCATCAATAAATTGACCCGATTATGGTCAATCCCTGTTGCCATTCTCCGCGGATTGTTGTAGCTAGATGGGGAAATTAAAGCTTGAATCTCAACTAACACTGGTCTTGTTCCCTCCATTGAGGCTACAACCGTTGAACCTGATGCTCCCTGTGAACGCTCCTCCAAAAAGATTTCTGACGGATTTGCCACTTCTTCAAGTCCTTTTTCCTTCATTTCAAAAATCCCCATTTCATTTGTTGACCCAAAACGGTTCTTTACTGCTCGCAAAATCCGATACGTATGATGACGCTCCCCTTCAAAATATAAGACAGTATCCACCATATGTTCCAGTAGTCGAGGACCAGCGATTGATCCTTCTTTTGTGACATGACCAACAATGAAAATGGCAATTCCGTTCGTTTTGGCAATGCGCATAAGTTCTGCGGTACTTTCCCTTACTTGGGAAACACTACCTGGAGCAGATGTCACTTCAGGATGGAAAACGGTTTGAATTGAGTCCACAATGACAAAATCCGGGGAATTTTTTTCGATTGTCCGGCTTATTTCTTCCAAGTTTGTTTCTGAATAGACAAGTAAGTTTTCAGAGGATATTCCCAAACGTTCCGCGCGGAGCTTGGTTTGCCTTAGAGACTCTTCACCAGATATATATAAGACAGAGTGGTCAATTTTAGCTAATTGATGTGAGACCTGAAGCAAGAGAGTCGATTTTCCAATTCCAGGGTCGCCCCCAATTAACACTAACGAACCTTTGACAACTCCCCCACCAAGGACACGATTTAACTCAACCAATTCCGTTTTAATTCTCGGCTCACTTACTGTCTCGATGCTTGTAATTGGCGTTGCTTTCGCTGCAACTCCCGTTGATGCTGAGTGTTGAAACGCCCCACGCCGACCAGTTCCAACAACTTCAGTTTCTTCGACCATTTTATTCCATTGCCCACAGCCCGGACATCTCCCCATCCATTTAGGAGATTCATAGCCGCACTCCTGGCACATAAATTTTGTTTTTCGTTTCGCCATTTTATTCTTCCCTTCACTTGACTATTACCCTAACTTTTCTATTTTAACCATTTAAACGTAAAACTGTGTTTATCGCTATTAGAAAAAGAAAGGAAAAAGCGAATATTCTATCTGCCTATCCTTATGATTAGCAAAAGAGGTATACGTAACAATACGTATACCTCTTATTATAATTTGGGCTTGTTATTTGTTCAAAGCGGTCTTTGGCGTTTGAACAGTAAATTCATCATTCTCAACGTCAATAATGACTTTTTGCCCTTTAAGCACTGTTCCTTTTAAAAGTTCCTCAGAGAGATGGTCTTCGATATGCTTTTGAATCGCTCTGCGAAGAGGACGAGCTCCATACTCTGGATCATAGCCTTCATTCGCGATTTTTTCCTTCGCACTCTCCGTTAATTCTAGGTCAATATCTTGTTCTTCAAGACGCTTCATTAATTGCTCCGACATAAGAGTAACAATTTGTTTTAAGTGCTCTTTTTCGAGTGCATGGAAAACAATGATCTCATCAATACGATTCAGGAATTCCGGACGGAAGGCACGCTTTAACTCTTCCATCACTTTCCCTTTCATATCTTTGTAGTCTTGCTCCCCATCTTGAATATTAAAGCCAACGTATTTATTGCGCTTTAATGCTTCGGCACCAACATTGGACGTCATAATAAGCACTGTGTTACGGAAGTCTACCGTACGGCCTTTAGAGTCTGTTAAACGCCCATCTTCAAGCACTTGAAGTAAAATATTGAAAACATCTGGGTGAGCCTTTTCAATTTCATCCAAGAGGACGACAGAGTATGGCTTACGACGAACTTTTTCTGTTAATTGTCCACCTTCATCATATCCAACATATCCTGGAGGTGAACCAACTAGACGTGAAGTCGAATGTTTTTCCATGTACTCAGACATATCAACGCGAATCATTGCATCTTCGTCGCCAAACATTGCTTCAGCTAAAGCTCGCGCTAATTCTGTTTTTCCGACACCTGTTGGTCCTAGGAAAATGAATGAACCAATTGGTCGTTTTGGGTCTTTAAGACCCGCTCTCGCACGTCGCACAGCTTTTGAAACAGCTTTAACCGCTTCTTCTTGACCAATTAAGCGCGAATGTAAAATTTCCTCGAGCTTTAGTAGCTTCTGGGTCTCTGTTTCAGCTAATCTTGAAACTGGAACACCCGTCCAGCTGGAGACAACATTCGCAATATCTTCTACTGTGACTTCACTATTTTCTTGCCCTTGTTTTTCTTTCCATGTTTTCTTCGTATTTTCTAATTGTTCACGAAGACGCTGTTCTGTATCTCGTAAAGACGCAGCCTTTTCAAACTCTTGGCTTTGAACGGAAGCATCCTTTTCTTTACGAACTTCCTCGAGTTTTTGCTCAAGTTCTTTTAAATTAGGTGGTGTTGTATAAGAACGAAGACGGACTTTAGACCCTGCCTCATCAATTAAATCAATCGCTTTATCCGGTAAGAAACGATCTGAGATATAGCGGTCAGAAAGCTTCACTGCTGCTTCAATTGCCTCATCAGTAATGGATACACGGTGATGCGCTTCATAACGATCACGTAGACCTTTTAAAATTTGAACAGATTCTTCCGCTGTTGGCTCATCAACAGTAATCGGTTGGAAACGCCTTTCTAAAGCTGCATCTTTTTCAATATATTTACGATACTCGTCAAGAGTGGTCGCCCCAATACACTGCAGCTCACCACGTGCAAGAGATGGCTTTAAAATATTGGAAGCATCAATCGCTCCTTCTGCTCCACCTGCGCCAATCAAAGTATGCAACTCGTCTATGAATAGAATGATATTTCCTGCTTGGCGTATTTCATCCATGACTTTCTTTAAACGGTCTTCAAACTCACCACGGTACTTTGTACCAGCAACAACCGTACCCATATCGAGGGTCATAACTCGCTTATCACGAAGGATTTCAGGAACTTCATTATTGACGATTTGCTGTGCAAGCCCTTCAGCAATTGCTGTTTTTCCAACACCAGGTTCGCCAATTAATACTGGGTTATTTTTGGTACGGCGACTAAGCACCTCAATGACTCTTTGAATCTCTTTGCTTCGCCCAATAACAGGATCAAGACTTCCCTCTCTTGCAATTGCCGTTAAATCCCGTGCAAGGCTATCAAGCGTAGGTGTGTTTGCATTGACTGCGCCTCCGCCTTGATGACTAGATGTTTCGTTGCTCCCTAAAAGTTGTAGAACTTGCTGGCGCGCTTTATTCAAACTAACCCCAAGATTATTTAAAACTCGGGCTGCCACTCCTTCTCCTTCACGAATAAGGCCAAGGAGAATGTGTTCTGTTCCAACATAAGAATGTCCCAATTTTCTCGCTTCATCCATGGAAAGTTCAATAACCTTCTTTGCTCTAGGCGTATAATGGATTGTTTGAGAACCTTCTTGCCCTTTACCTATCAGATTTTCAACTTCCTTTTGAATCTTTTCAGAACCAAGACCTAGTCCGTAAAGTGCCTTTGCGGCGATGCCTTCTCCTTCGCGAACAAGCCCCAACAAAATATGCTCTGTTCCAATATTATTATGTCCAAGGCGAATTGCTTCTTCCTGTGCCAGTGCTAGCACTTTTTGCGCTCTTTCAGTAAACCGTCCAAACATCATAAAGCTCATCCTCCTTATTATTCATTCGATTCCATTTGGATTCTTTCCCTTATTAAAGCCGCTCTGCGGATATCTCTATCATCCGGGCGGAGAGGACCCCCAGCATATTGTTGCAAAAATCCTGGCTGTGTTAAAATCATCAGTTCGTTTAAAATGTTTCTCGAAATATTTTTGATATAACCCATATCAATTCCAAGTCTAACATCAGAAAGACAGCTAGCCGCTTCTTTAGATTCAATGATTCGGCTATTTTGTAAAACCCCAAAGGATCGAAATACCCTATCTTCTAATTGTATGTTCGATGTTTTCGCTAATGCTTCTCTAGCTGACCTTTCCTGAGAAATTATTTGCGCTACAACCCCTTTTAGGTCATCAACAATATCCTCTTCTGACTTGCCAAGTGTAGTTTGGTTTGAGACTTGAAAGATATTACCTAAAGCTTCGCTACCTTCACCATAAATTCCTCTAACAACTAGACCTAATTGATTAATTGCCGGTAAAATTCGATTCATTTGTCTTGTAAGGACAAGTCCAGGCAAGTGCATCATAACCGATGCCCGTAATCCTGTACCAACGTTAGTCGGGCAGCTTGTTAAATAGCCGTATTGTTCATCATATGCATAATTCATTTTTTCTTCTAACCAGTCATCAACATCGTTGGCTACTTTTAATGCCTCTGATAATTGAAGTCCCGGAAACAAACATTGAATCCTTATATGGTCTTCTTCATTAATCATAATGCTAATCTCTTCATTCTCTGATAACAGAAAAGCCCCATTCAGGGAGTTTTCCGCAAGGTGCGGACTGATTAAATGTTTCTCAACTAGCACTCTTTTTTGGAGAGGTTGAATTTCATCCACCTTTAACAGTTCTAATGGGCCAAACTGTGTGGATGGGCCAGCTATAACTCTTTCCCTAATAGCCTGAATGACGGCCTCTGCTGAATCCTTTGTCGCAATGGTAGGAAATTTTATATCACTTAAATTTCTAGCAAGGCGGATACGGGAACTAAGAACTATATCTGAATCGGGTCCATCTTCGCTCATCCAGGAACTCACTGCCTGATTGATAAATCGCTCCAAAGACATACACCTATTCCCCTCCCCTACGTTCTTCTGCCAATTGTTTTTCTAAAGCACGGATTTCATCACGAACATCGACTGCCTTTTCAAACTCTTCTTTCGCAATCAAGTCGCTTAAAGTGTGTTTTAAGGTGGCAATATTTCTTTGCAATTGAATCGTTCCACCAACACGCTTCGGAATTTTTCCATGGTGTGTTGTATTTCCACTATGCAGTCGGCGAGTAACCGGAATTAGATACTCCCGAAAGGTATCATAACAATGACTGCATCCAAACCGTCCCACTTTTAAGAATTGCGGGAATGTCATTGAGCAATTTTCACATTGAAGGACTTCTTCTTGTTGTTGAAATGGATCCTTTGTTTTTGCTTGAAATGGTGAGTCCATATTCAACAACCCTTGTAAAAAGTGATTAATAGAAAATCCCGCTCCTTGATTCATTAAAAACATTTCACCTTGTTCTTGCGCACAACGTTCACATAAATGTAATTCTGTCTTTTCCCCATTACTAAAGTTTGTAAAATGGAGAGTTGCCGGTCTTTCATTACATTCCTGGCAAATCATGCTCTCACCTCGTAACTTACAGAGTATTACTTATATTTTATGGCCATCAGCATAGCCCTAAGCATCCTAGAGCGTAGCTCATCTCGCTGCGGCAATTCCAAATGAAGAACCGAACGATCTAATACACTTTGCATAATCTTTCCTTCCCTAACGGTAATCACTTTTTCCTCGATGAGCCGAAGAATAATACTTTCAGCACTAACTTGAGATATACGGTGATTAACTAAAGCGAGGAGTTGATCAATTAAATGGGCTTCATCATGTGTTTGAACCTTCATAATTCGGATATAGCCACCGCCACCACGTTTACTTTCAACGACATATCCCCGCTCAATTGTAAATCGTGTATTTATAACATAATTGATTTGGGATGGAACGCACTCAAATTTATCGGCAATTTCACTCCGTTTAATTTCAACGAGATCTTGGTCACTCATTTCCAATACCGCTTTTAGGTAATTTTCAATGATGTCCGATATATTCCTCACAGAACCTCCCCCAATCTGACTTTGACTATCTTTGACATTTATTATACATAAAAAAATACCCCTATGCAATTCTGGCGACAGTTCTATTTATGCCCATTTTTACTAAGGGTAAAACCTTATATACTAATTATATTAGTACCCTTGTCCTAAAAAGATAAACGAAATTCGTTCGACAATTATTGAAGGAAAACACAGAAAGGTAACATACTTTCAAACTATTTTATCTACTTAAGTAGATAGAAATTTTCTTTCCAAACAAAAAAAGACAACCAAAATTGGTTATCTTTTCGTTTGCCTGGCGACGTCCTACTCTCACAGGGGGAATCCCCCAACTACCATCGGCGCTGAGAAGCTTAACTTCCGTGTTCGGCATGGGAACGGGTGTGACCTTCTCGCCATCGTCACCAGACTATTTA
>NZ_JAMBNR010000020.1 GCF_023715205.1 Mesobacillus maritimus | reverse complement strand
CTCAACAGGGTCTAACCCACCATTAAGAGCCACGTAATATACTCACTGTTTGTAGTCTCTACATTATGGGGAAGGAAACTTATTTTCATTCCTGGGGTGAGAGCGAGAGATCATGATTGTTTTCTCAAAGATTGTTGCTTTTATAGGAAACATAGAATGATTTAGCTATGGTTCTATCCCTAAGTTCGGTTACAAGATGAGAAAAGAGCTTACAAACTAAGTAATAAACGCAGAGAAAGGCTTAATTCGCGTTAAAATCGCTTTTAGGATCTCAACATCAAACTTTACAAAAACAGCCTTAAATTATTTCAATGTAGCCTAGCCTTTAAACGATATTTCTTTCGTTTTCTTACTCCCTCAATAGGTAGGTTTTTCCTTAACACTTATATGTTGTCTATTTCACTCGATTTGATTTTCCCTTTTTCTGAGGGACTAAGGATTTTACTTGAAGCTTTTCCATAAAATAATGATTGACACTATTACGAGTGCTATGCTAATTTAGTATTTGTATTTTAGTTCTCTACCAATTTACCAGACTAAAGTATTCTTGATAGATAAAATAAATAATTTGCTAATTAGCACTTTAAGAGGGAGATTATTATGAATGCAGTTATCGTAGCGGTACTTGTTATGCTTTTACTAAGCCTTTTTCGAGTGAATGTTGTCCTTTCACTGATCATTGGTTCACTAGTAGGAGGATTGACAGGTGGCTTAGGAATAGAAAAAACCATAGAGGTATTTGCTAATGGGTTAGGCGGAAGTGCAGAGGTGGCCTTAAGTTATGCTCTATTAGGCGGATTTGCCGTAGCAATTTCTCAAGCGGGGTTACCCAATGCATTAGTTGATTGGATGTTGGGTGTAGTTGGAGGTAGTGAAGATAAAAAAACAAAGCGCTTCTCTAAGGCATTAATTCTTTCTTTAATTTTATTAATGGCCATATTCTCGCAAAATTTAATTCCAATCCATATTGCTTTTATTCCTATTCTGATTCCACCATTACTCATCATTTTCAATGAATTAAAGCTGGATCGGAGGTTAATTGCTTCGGTATTAACATTCGGGTTAGTGGCACCGTATGTTTTACTACCTGCTGGTTTCGGGAAAATTTTCCAAGGTATTCTCCAAACGAACATTGAGGATAGTGGACTAGTAATTAGCGCTAGTGACATTCCAGTGGCAATGCTTATCCCTGTTTCAGGAATGCTTGTTGGATTACTCATTGCGATTTTTATCAGTTACCGGAAACCACGAACATACCAACAAAGCTCAAATATGGAAGTGAAAAAGGTAGGCTATACAAAACGTAGCATTATTTTTTCAGTGATCGCAATTATTGCGGCTCTTGGGATTCAGTTGCTTACAGATTCAATGATCGTTGGTGCATTGGCTGGGATAATAGTGATTTATCTTAGTGGTAGCATTGCTTGGAATGAAGCTGATTCGCTTCTAACGGAAGGGATGAAAATGATGGCATTTATAGGTTTTGTCATGCTATCAGCTTTCGGATTTGCCGATGTATTAAAAGAAACAGGAGATGTAGCTGGTCTTGTCGAAGGGGCGGCAGCTGTAATTGGAGATAATAAATCATTAGCTGCTTTGTTGATGTTAATTGTTGGTTTGCTCGTTACGATGGGAATTGGTTCTTCGTTCTCAACAATCCCAGTCATTGCGACGATCTTTGTACCTTTATGTATGGAACTTGGCTTTAGCCCTATGGCAACAATTGCGATTGTTGGGACAGCCGCAGCATTAGGAGATGCAGGTTCACCAGCTTCTGATAGTACGCTCGGTCCTACTGCTGGTCTTAATGTAGATGGACAACATAATCATATTTGGGATACATGTGTACCTACATTTTTACACTATAATCTTCCATTGATTGTATTTGGTTGGATTGCAGCGTTAGTTTTATAATTGGTTTTCCTTTCTTCTCTAGTTGTCCGCCCACTCAAATAGGCTATTTGCATATGAAATAGAGAGGGAGATTGCAAAGAGAAAGAGGTAAGCCAGATGCATCAAATGAGAACGCCATATGGACACGGCGCCTTTCTTTTTTGGGCCATTTCTTGGTGGCGTATTAGGGGGACTAGTAGGAGGAGCATTAGTTAGACCCCGCCCGTTTTACGGTCCTTCATTCGTGCCATATTATCCTAGACTTTTCCACCTTATGGATTTGGATATGAACCTTATCCTTATTGGTAATGTGAAGAGTTAAACAGCTTCTGTTCAAAAGGAGCTGTTTTTTTTGTTTTTTGTCTAAAAAAATTTTTATATTCGTTTAATTGCAGCTTTAATAAAGTCATTTTATTTAAAGGATTTGTATGGAGAACAGCGAACTAATTAAATTAGTAAGAGTAAGAAATTTTTACATAGAACAGGGGGAAAAACGGAAGAATGGAACAACAAACTTTATTAGAAACACTTGGAATTGAAATTATCGACGTACAAAAAGGAAAAATTGTTGCTACGATGCCTGTTGATGGTCGGACGAGACAGCCGTTTGGGCTGTTACATGGAGGAGCATCGGTTGCTCTAGCTGAAACAGTTGCCAGTATGGGAGCATATGAGTTAGTGGATAAACAAACCCAAGCAGTAGTCGGCTTAGAAATCAATGCAAATCATGTACGCTCGAAGCGGGAAGGTGTCGTAACGGCAACAGGGACTGTGTTGCACCAAGGTAGAAAAACAATGGTTTGGGATATAAAAATTACAGATGAAGAAGGTAAACTGATTAGTATCTCTAGGTGTACCATTGCCGTTATTGAATTAAATCAATAAGTTTAATTTTTATCATTCTTAATGCAGCAAAAAGACCGCTAAATCAAATTAGCGGTCTTTTTGTATGATTCATTTCCCAATACTTTATGGTTCTAAAGCTTTAACAATAACGCGTGTTGTTATTGTGTTTTTTTTCTCTTTTGAAGTTTTTGGCGATCGCGCTTTAAATCATCAACAACCGACCGATCTGCTAACTTCACTCCAGAGTTGTAAGCCGCACGTCCAATTAAATGCCCACTTACAGGAGCAGTCATTAGAATAAATAGAATAGCAAGGACGAGTCGTGAATTAAAATGTGCCTCAAAAAAGATAAAATACAATAAAGCACTAAGGAGCACAATCGATACCCCTAAAGTTGTACTCTTGGAAATGGCATGGTTCCTTGTATAAAAGTCAGGAAACCGTAGAGCTCCAATGGTAGCAATTAAACTAATGATTGCTCCTAAAAGAACCATTACTCCGATGATAATTTCGTACGTTTCTGTCACTCAATAATCTCTCCCTTCTCGAGATATTTCGCGAAAGCGACCGTCCCGATAAAGGCAAGAATCCCGATAAGGAGGATGATGTCTAAAAAAGCGCTTGTTCGTAAAATAATAGACAAAATCGCAATCGTGGCGACGAGATTAATTCCTAATCCATCAAGAGCAATGACTCTATCCGGTACGGAGGGTCCTTTAATAACGCGGTAAACGAGGCCAACCATAGCAAAGGAGATGAATAACAATGCTATATAGAGCATGACATCAAACATTACCGACTCACCTCCATAATTGCTTTTTCAAATGTATCTTTAATACCATTAATTGAATCTTTAACATCGTCAATGTTAACCGCATGAATATAGAGTGTCTTGTTATCACCTGAAACCTCAACTGTCAACGTACCTGGAGTTAAAGTGATTAAGTTCGCTAGTAACATAATTTCCCAATCTTTTTCAACCTCAACTGGAAGAGCGAAAATCCCAGGTTTAATACTAAGCTTCGGACTTATCACGAGTTTCAGTACACTTAAATTTGAAAGAACTAATTCCTTCAAAAACAAGAAGAATAATTTAATGATCGCAATTACGCGGTGAAGATAAAATCGTTCTGAAAAATAGCTTCTAAAAATAAAGAGAATCACAAGTCCCCAAAAGTAACCAACTAAAAATGATGCAGGAGTAAAAGTCGTTTTTAGGAACATCCATGTAAATGCTAGAAAAAAGTTAAGTAACATCTGAAATGCCATAGCCCACTACTCCTTTAAAACTGCTTTAATATAGATTTCTGGATTGCTTAGTGTCTCGGCAGCAGTTGATATGATAGGGTATAGAGCTTCTGAACCAAGCCCATATAGAACCGCACAGATTGTTAGGATTACAGGAGCGGTAAGTAACCATCGAACAGGTACTTTTTCCTGTTGTTTGTATTCACGTGCTTTTCCCCAAAAACCATTCATGAAGATTTTCATTACTGAGAATAGGACGAGTAAACTCGAAAGTAATACGACCCCTGATCCCCAATAGTTCCCTGCATCAATACCTGCGCGGACAATTAAGATTTTCCCTAAGAATCCGCTAAGTGGAGGGATACCTGCTAAAGCGAGAGCAGCAACAAAATAGGTCCATGCAAGGCCAGGGTAACGGTTAATAAGACCGCCCATTTCTCTTAAATTGCTTGTCCCAGTAATCTTAATCATGATTCCAATAAGTAAGAACAGTGCAGCCTTAATGATCATATCATGAATCAAGTAAAAGACAGATCCAGTTAAGGACTCAGTTGTGAACGTTGCGACACCAAATAGAATGACACCGACTGCAACGATAATGTTGTAGATGATGATTTTTTTCACATCAAAATAGGCGATTGCTCCAATCACTCCGATGATAATCGTAATGATGGAGAGGATCTCAAGAAGCCCGTGTGTATAACCAATATCTTGAGTAAAGAACAGAGTATACGTCCTTGTAATAGAATAAACTCCAACTTTAGTTAATAAGGCTCCAAATAAAGCCATTATCGGAGCAGGTGGTGCATAGTAAGCTCCTGGGAGCCAAAAGTAAAGTGGGAAGATTGCTCCCTTAATGCCAAATACAATTAAAAATAGCACAGCAATAACCGTGACAATTCCGGATTGTCCTAGTTCATTCAGTCTTACAGAGATATGCGCCATGTTCAGTGTTCCAACAACCGAATATAGATAGGCAACGGCAATGACAAATAACCCAGATGAAATAACATTAACCAATAGATACTTGATTGTTTCTCTAAGTTGAATTTTTGTTCCACCAAGCACTAAAAGTACATAAGATGCCATCAACATTACTTCAAAAAAGACGAACATGTTAAAAATATCCCCAGTTGTAAATGCACCATTTACCCCTAAAATGAGAAAGAAAAAGACGGGATAATAATAATGTTTTTCTCTCTCAACTCCGATTGAACGAAAGGAATAAAGGAGGCAAACAAAGCCAATTAAACTGGTGGTTACAACTAAAATGGATGACAGCATGTCTGATACAAGTGTAATCCCAAACGGGGCTTGCCAGTTACTTAAATCCATTGTTTGAATTCCTTGAGTGTAAACAGTTGCAGAAAGCCAAACCGCAGCAGCCAAGGTTAGAAGGGATCCAATCGTTGCGATCCAGCGCTGAACGGTTACATTTTTATTGAAAAAGACGAGAATAATCGCTGTAAATAATGGTATCAGTAACGGTAATGTAATTAAACTATTCATTTCCTTCCTTTCCTCTCATGAGTTCCATATTGTCAGTCCCAAGTTCTTGATAAGAACGGTAAGCAACCACTAAAAATAGGGCGGTAATCCCAAAACTAATAACGATTGCCGTTAAGATCAGCGCTTGCGGAAGCGGATCTGTATACGCTTCTGCTTGTTGTCCGAGTAGCGGGGCCGCTCCACGCTTTAATCCACCCATGGTAAGCAAGAGTAGGTGCACCCCGTGACTTAACAAGCCTGTACCAACAATAATTCTGAGTAAGCTCTTGGAAAGCATAAGATAAGTTGCTGACATAAAAATAACTCCGATAAGCAACGACATTAAAATTTCCATTATTCACTCTCCCCTATTGTTTGAATAATGGTCATCGTAACCCCAACGACGACTAGAAAAACACCTGTATCAAAGATAACAGCAGTGTGTAGCGACATTTTTCCTAAAATAGGAGGATACACATAGGTAAACCAATGTGTTAAAAGGGGCTTGTCAAAAAACAGTCCACCCGCGGCAGTTCCAGCCGCAAATAATAATCCGAGAGCCGTGACTTTTTTAAAATCAAACGGTAGGATCTTTCTAACGGTTTTAAGGTCATAAGCAATTAGTAGCAAAACAATCGCACCAGAGGCCATTAATCCCCCAATGAATCCTCCACCAGGTTCATAGTGACCCGCGAAAAACATATAAACTGAAAACAGAAGGATGATGAATAGGATCACTTTTGTTGCAGTTTCTAAGATCACGTTATTGGTCTTCATCCTTGTTCTTTCCCCCTTGTTAACCGTAATTTAATTAAGCTAAAGATTCCAAGGGCTGCAATTGCTAGCACGGCAATTTCAAATAAGGTATCAAAGCCACGGAAGTCTACAAGAATAACGTTTACCATATTTTCTCCGCCGGCTTTTTTGTACGTATTTTCAATATAATATTGAGAAATGGAATCAAATGCTTTACTACTATGCGCGGATAAAGCGATTAAGGAAACAACAACCCCAACCCCAATTGAAATAACCGCATTTCCCATTTTAAAGCGCATATGTTCTTCATTTTTGTTTACTTTCGGTAAGTGATAAAAAGCAAGTAAGAACAAAGCGACAGATACAGTTTCGATGACAAGTTGTGTTAAGGCTAGGTCTGGTGCCCTAAAGATGGCATAGAATAGGGAAACCGCGTAGCCAACTGAACCAAGTAGAATAATGGAAGTCATTCGAGATTTAACAAAGAGAATCGAAACGGAACCGATTGCGATAATGATAACAAGCACCAATTCGAAAGCATGGATGTTCGCAACATTAGCCGTATCTAGGACAAACGCGTTTTTTACAATTAAGGTTGTTCCTAGGCTTAATATGAGAAACGTGAAAATGTACAATAGATAGGTTCGAATCGAATTCGTCATGTAAGCATTTGTAAATCGATTGGCACCTTTTTGAATCCCAGCTAATCCATTATCATAAGCAGAATTTAATGAGAATTTCTCAGGCATACGATTGTAGATTCCCGTCCATCTAGGCATGAATTTATACAGCAGAATTCCTACAACGATAACCCCAATGGTCATAAATAATTCCGGTGTGAAGCCATGCCAGTGATAAATATGGACATCAAATTTCATTCCTTCCGCGACAAGCGAAGGCAAGATTGAGGCCATCACTGAATTAATCAATGGCGCAACAATATTTGGGAACAAACCAATCACGACCACTAAGGATACAAGAATAATTGGTGAAATCAGCATTCCAAGTGGTGCTTCATGAGGCTTAACTTCAAGCTTCTCAGGTTGATATTTACCTGTAAACGTTTTAAATACAATAATCATGCTATATAAGAAAGTAAATACACTTGCAACCCACGCAACAATTGGGAAAATCAACCCTAAGGTTTCCATGTTAAAGAATCCAATTTCTTGAGCACGGATCATCCCTGTAAAGAACATTTCCTTACTTAGGAATCCATTAAAAGGTGGTAAACCGGCCATTGAAAAAGAACCAATAACGGCAATCGTAAAGGTAATCGGCATGATGGACATTAAGCCACCAAGTTTGCGGATGTCACGAGTACCCGTTTCATGGTCAACAATCCCAACCATCATGAATAAGCTTCCTTTAAAGGTAGCATGATTTATCAAGTGAAATACCGCAGCGGAAACAGCCACCGTATAAAAACCTGCTTCAACGGCTGGATAATGAATGGCTGCAGCTCCTAGACCTAGTAGGGACATGATTAAACCAAGTTGGCTAATCGTTGAGTAAGCAAGAATTCCTTTTAGATCATTATGCTTAACCGCGGAGAAGGAGCCCCAGAATAAAGTCAGAATTCCGAAACCTGCGACTAACCATACCCAAAGCCCTGATAAAGCAAAAACAGGTGTTAATCTTGCAACGAGATAAATTCCTGCTTTAACCATAGTCGCAGAGTGGAGATAGGCACTGACAGGAGTTGGTGCTTCCATTGCGTCTGGTAACCAGATATGAAATGGAAACTGAGCTGACTTTGTAAAAGCACCCAGAAGGATACAAATCAAAGCAGGAATAAATAGTTCGTGTCCATAAATAGTAGCCGCCATTGCAATGGTTTCAGAGATACTAAATGTACCTGTCATTAAATATAAGAGAATCATCCCTCCGAGCATGGATAGCCCACCAAAAACCGTGATTAACATCGATTTTTGGGCACCGTAGCGAGAACGCTCTCTGTGATTCCAATATCCAATCAATAGGAATGAAGAAAAACTCGTTAATTCCCAAAATCCATATAGGACCACCATGTTATCGGAAAGAACAACACCAAGCATGGCCCCCATGAACAATAGAAGGTAGACATAGAATTGATTGAGTTTCTCCTTTTCTTTCGACAAATAGTAAATCGAGTATAGGACGACGAGTGCCCCAATCCCAGTAATCAACAAGGAGAATAATAGACCGAGTCCATCTACTCGGGCACTAAAATTAATTCCTAAGGACGGAATCCAATTAAGAGTCTCCATTGTTGTTTCGCCTCTAATAATTTGAGGCAAGAAGGATAAGAAGTAAGAAAATAGTACAATAGGTAATGGCAGGAGAAACCAGCCAGTGTGAATCTTTGGTAAAGCCTTATGTAGAGAAGGCACGAATATCGCCAATATGAATGGTGCGATAATGGCTAAGTGTAGCAAAGACAAATACATAACCTCCTTTTTAAAATAAACATTTTGTTCAGGTAATTTTGTCCCATCTTTAAAACGTTATCCTTATTTTTAACCAACCCTCCTTATTAAAACAAAAAAGACAACCTATTTCCTTCCCAAGCTCATAAAAATTATTATATCTTAAAAGCGAAACACATGCATTTAGCTAACTCATAAGTAGCTCAAGTATAAAAAACTTGTATATAACCCATCCTTTAAATGTTGGAGGGGTGTTTATGACAAGAAAAATACTCGTGTGCTTGTCTGTATTCATGCTCCTGTTTATAGGCGCGTTTACCCTAAATCGGGAGTTAAGCCGAGATTTTTATGATCCTGCCGCCGAAGGGGCGGACGGAATGGTTCAGATTCAGCAATTAAATGATGGGACAACCTTGGAAGCGATTAAACATCAAATTTTCGCTCCTAGGGAATATGTCAGAATTATTCAATCTGACGAATGATCGAAAAAAGGGTGAACAGAGTTCATCCTTTTTTTATACGAAAACAAACGAAAAAAGTTTTCCTTCTTTGAAAAAAAGAGAAATTTTTTTTTGAAGATAAATTATAGAAAAATTAAAAAAATGGGCAAGAAAACATGATATAATAGTAAAAATGTAATGAACAAACAAAAAAAGATATAGAAATGTTTTGGCAGAAAGTTGGGGGAGAATGGAGAAAAAGAAAAGAGCGCTATTTATCGATTTTGAATTTACGATGCCTGATCGACACGGTAGAAAAAAGGGTTTTTATCAAGAAATAATTGAAGCAGGGGTTGTCCTTGTGGAAAATGGAAAAATCCTCGAAGAATTCTCATCTTTTGTTGTTCCCAATCGGTTTCCCCTATTATCCGATCGGTGTAAATCCTTCTTAAATATTTCCCAAGAACAGGTGGATGGGGGCATTTCTTTTCATGAATTGGTGAATAAACTACATTCAATGGAAGGTCAGCAACCAGGATTGATCGTAACTTGGGGCAATATGGATATGAAGGTTCTTCGCCAAAATTGTCAAAAGTCAGGGGTTGGTTTTCCTTTAACCGGTAAAGAAGTAGATTTATCGATGGAATATAAGCGATTCTTTGGAGATCAGAATCAGACCGGACTCTGGAAAGCTGTTCAGGAGTATGGGAGAGAAGGAACGGGGAGGCATCACCGTGCGTTAGACGATGCTTTGACCACCTACCATATTTTTAAACTCGTAGAAAAAGATAAACAATATTTAAAGAAACCGAAACCAACAACGATTGGGGATCGAGTCGATTTTTCTAAGTTGTTTAATAATAAGTTTGCATAAAAGCCAGCTCACTGCATTCAGTTGAACTGGCTTTTGGCTTACCATTTTATTGCTTAAAATAATCTTTTTCAAGTGTCTCAATGTTTTTCAGGCTCTGGTTTGCCCATGGAGAATCATCTTGTTTTAAGGATTCTTTCATATCGAGAACGGCCTTTTTTAATGATTCAAGATAATCAGGCATTTCTTCATTATAAGGTTTGACCATTTTTTTTGGAATATTCGCTTGTTCACGGAACGCTAATGCCCTTCGCTCGTGGAAAAACCCTACTTCAATATCTTTAGGATTATGTAGGTCACCTTGCATTGGGTGCTTTAAAACGGCTAAGACACGGACAAGATAATGTTCCGGACGAATATCCGTTATTTCTCCTGCGTATTTTCCTGTCTTATAAATCCCAGTTACTTTGTCTCCTACTTTTAAATCGCTCACATTGAACATCCTCTCTCTGGATTTATTAACCATCATAGTTTATATTATGGAGCATAACAGCATAAAACAAAATCATTTGAATTAGGGTAGGAGGAGAAAAATGAGAAAAGTATGGATGCTAATGTTCGTTCTGCTTATGTTCATTGGATTGAGTGCTTGTGGAACGAACTCAGAAAATGATGAAGCGGCTAACCAGGATAATCTTGAAAACAATGACAAACAAGCTGGAGAACAGGGACAAGCTAGATCGGATTTAGAACCTACTGATTTTCCGCAGTTATCAACGGAAGTTGCTGAAAACGAACAACTTGTTGAAATGGTTACTTCAATGGGAACGATTAAAATGAAGTTATTCCCTGATATTGCTCCAAAGGCAGTAGAAAATTTTATCACACATAGCGAGAAGGGATATTATGAGGGGCTTACTTTTCATCGCGTTATGAATGAGTTTATGATTCAAGGTGGTGACCCAGAAGGAACTGGAAGAGGTGGAGAAAGTATTTATGGTGAACCATTTGAGGATGAATTCTCAAATCAACTTTTCCATCTTCGTGGTGCTTTATCGATGGCTAACTCTGGTCCGAATACGAACGGAAGCCAGTTTTTTATTGTCCAGAACTCAGTCTTTCAAGGGGGTTATGAACGCGAATATCCGGAAGCTATTGTTGATGCCTATGAACAACAAGGTGGTACACCATGGCTTGATTACAACCACACTGTATTCGGGCAAGTTATTGAAGGAATGGACGTTGTCGATCAAATTGCTGCGTTAGAAACGGATGCAGCTGATCAGCCTTTAGAAGAAGTTGTCATTGAAAAAATCAATGTTCTAGAATAAGCTTTTTTGAATAGCTCTTTTCTGAAACTTTGTTGCTTTTGAGATAAAATGTAGAGAATTACCTATGTTTTCACAGGAAAGTAACTTAGATTAGGAGAAAAGAGCCTGCAAACTTAATATTAACGAACAACTCATTCTGCGTTAAAATCGGCTTCAGGATTTTAACAACAATCTTTACGAAAACAGCCTTTTGGATTAAGCTTATCAGCCCCAATGACAGCCTAGCGTGTTATACTAGTAAAATGAAGACTGGCAAGCGCAGAAAGGATGTCTTGTATAATGAACAATCTAGTTTTATCCTTATTTCTCTATTTTCCCGAAGATAAGTCGGAATATATCCCTGCAGCTATGTGGATTATCGTGGCTTTTATTCTTGCAGTACTGTTAATGCGCTTTTTTGTGAAGCTATCAAAGAAAGAAGAAGAGCAGACAACTAAAAATTTCTCAATGAAAGATGAACAGAGGAACTCTACAAAACAGCAATAGTTTGTTGGGGGCTAAACATGGATACACAAGAAGTGAATTTTCAACTAGTTCGAATCCTAAATGAATGGGACCCTTTTGGTTGCGGAATTGGTGAGTACGATCCTGAGATCGCGGATGTTGTTTACGTTGTTCATAAAACCGATGATGCTCATCACCTTGCCGTTAACATCCAGTCCATATATGAACATTCTTTTGAAGAATTGCTCCCATATAAAGGCTGTTTGGAAATAGCTAAATCGTTACTCATGGTAAAATCACAAGGGTCTTGTGAAATGTAAAACGGTCGCACTTTGAATGCGACCGTTTTATTTTTGGTCGAACGGGAATATTTTAAGAACAAATTTTAACGACATTTAGCTCTTGCTTTAGTTTTAGTTTGTACATTGCTAAACGGTATTCTGTTTTTGTTCAATCTCGGTTAAATTCGCTTCATCCAATATAAATCTTTTTATATAATGATAAATCTCTTCTGGTCTTTCTTCAGGTACGAGATGGCCTGTCTCCTCTAGAACAATTAATTTGGAGTTGGGTAGGTCCTTTGCTAATTTTTCACCGACTCGTAAAGGTACAACTCGATCATGTTCACCCCATATGAGAAGACATGGAGTCCTGACTTGTTGTAGTGCTTCAGAAGATAAATCACCTTCGCGATGACGGAGAAGCCCTGTTAACCCTTTAAAAATGCTAGGATTCATAAATGGAGCAAGATAACCCTTGCGCATTTCATCATCAATGAGAGTGGAATCATAGACGACATTTCGCAAGTTTTTTTCTAAGCCTGATCGCGCTAAATAGAGCTTAATAAAAACAGGGAAAAATGGGAGATAACTTGCTAAGATTAGTGACTGTTTTGATCGCTTTGTATAACCGGAACTACATAGAAGGACGGCTTTTTTTGCTGTGTTAGGGAAATGATAAAGGATATTGAGTGCGATTTGTCCCCCCATCGAGTGGCCAACCAAAGTGAAATTTTGAATATTGAGCGCTTCGATTAATTTTATAACTGTTAATGACAGGTTCTTAAACGAATAAGTAAATGATCGTGAGTGCCCACTCTTTCCAAACGGGGGAAGGTCAATCGAGAGAATCGAAAATCTCTCTTTCAATACTGGTTTCAAATGTCGAAAGCTAAAAAGAGATGAAAGAAATCCATGAATGAGGACTACCGTCTCTGTTGAATTCGGATGACGATCATACTCATAATAGACTTCAATTCCATGAATGGTTTTACTCCCTGCAAACTCAGGATTGCTCACGAACGACACTCCTTTCAAAAATAGAATTCCCTTGTCGGTCATAATTATAGGAATAGAAGATATATTATTTTTTAGACAATTTTGATATAATGTGTTTATTTTAGAATTGATATTGAAGGAGGATATTATGCAGCTTACTGATAAAGAATTAGAGATCGTTGAAATATTAGAAAAAGATTCACGTACTTCAAACGAAGACCTAGCTGCAATGACTAGTTTAACTGTATCTGAAACTGAAGAAGTGCTCAAGAAGCTAGAGGATCAGAAAATCATTGTGAGATATACCTCCATTGTGGATTGGTCAAAAATCTCAGGACATGAAGGGGTTACGGCCATGATTGATGTAAAGGTAACTCCAAAACGTGGTGTAGGTTTTGACGAGATTGCTAAGCGAATCTATCGTTTTAAAGAGGTTAAGTCCGTCTACTTAATGTCAGGTGCATATGACCTTTCCGTTATTATTGAAGGACAATCGATGAATGAAGTAGCACGCTTTGTCTCTCAAAAATTATCTACACTTGATTCTGTCATTTCGACGACGACCCATTTTATTCTTAAAAAGTATAAGCATGACGGGACTATTTTTGAGCCTGATGAAGAAGACAAGCGGATTGTGGTGTCTCCATAATGAAAACAAAAAAAGGTTATTTGTCCCGTACTGTAAATGAATTAAAACCATCTGGTATTCGCCGCTTTTTTGATCTTGCGTCGGGAATGGAAGGAGTTGTTTCCCTAGGTGTTGGCGAACCTGATTTCGTAACACCCTGGACAGTTAGAGAAGCAGCAATCCTCTCTCTAGAGGAAGGGTATACCTCTTATACCGCTAATGCTGGTCTCCTCGAACTAAGAGAAGAAATTGCTACCTATTTAACGAAAAACTTTAATGTGACCTATAATCCGAAATCAGAAATTATTGTAACTGTCGGGGCTAGTCAGGCAATCGATATTGCACTTAGGTCGATCCTTGACCCTGATGATGAAGTGCTTGTGGTTGAACCATGCTTTGTCTCCTATAGTCCTCTTGTATCGCTAGCGGGTGGAACGCCAATCCCTGTTCAAGCAGAAGCCGATGGATTTAAAATCTCACCGGACAAGTTAAGAGCGGCGATTACACCTAAGACAAAAGCAATCATGATTTGTTCACCAAATAATCCGACGGGGACCATGTTAAACCGAAAAGAATTAGAGGAGATTGCGGCAATCGCAAAGGAATCTGATTTACTAGTGATATCGGATGAAATTTATGCAGAACTAGTTTATGACGAGAGTTATACGAGTATGGCCGCAATTGAGGGAATGAAGGATAGGACGATTCTCATCTCAGGTTTTTCAAAGGGATTTGCCATGACTGGTTGGCGCCTAGGCTTTGTCTGTGCACCTGAAGAGCTATCGCAGGCGATGCTGAAGGTTCATCAGTACGCGATGATGTGTGCTCCGACAATGGCACAGTATGCTGGGCTTGAGGCACTAAAAAACGGAAATGATGAAGTAGACGAGATGAGAAAAAGCTATCGTCGTCGAAGAAACTACATGGTTAGTTCTTTTAATGAGTTAGGACTAGAGTGTCATTCTCCTGGAGGAGCCTTTTATGTTTTTCCATCCATTAAATCAACGGGGCTTACTTCTGATCAATTTGCTGAACAGCTTTTAATCGAAGAGAAAGTTGCTGTTGTACCAGGAAATGTATTTGGCGAAAGTGGGGAAGGATATGTCCGCTGTTCGTACGCAGCGTCGATTGAGCAGCTTCAAGAAGCTATTAAAAGAATTCGCCGTTTTCTAAAAAACCACCAGAAATAAAAAAAGGGCAGCTATGAAAGCTGCCCTAAAAAAGGGGGGGAATACTAGAAAGCCTTATGATATAAGGATAACCATCTTTATTCTATTTATACATGCACGTAAAAAAAGCGAGGAGAAAAAACTCGCCAAGGATTGTATTATTCTTTTAAAAGGACAGATGCAGGAACATCAAGGACTGTAGAGAGTTTCAGTATTGTTTGATTGTTGGGAGTCTTTTCCCCTAGTTCGTACTTCTCAATTGTCTCTTTTCCGACTCTCATCTTGGTAGCCAACTCTTCAAGAGAAAGTCCTCTTTCCTCTCGAAATGCCTGTATGTTTTTACCAATTGAAGACATACGTTCCTCACCCCTTCATTCGAGATTAGTACTTCTATTTTAACATGTTTATCCAGGCATAATATAGAGATTAATTGAACATTTTGTTAATTCTAGAAAAAGAAAAGTGATTCATATAAGTTATTTTTGAGCTTTCTTTTAAAATATGGTATAATTTTTTATTGCGTATAAATGAGATTAATAAATATAAAAATAGGAGTGTTTTCATGACTGAAAAAATTGAAACAGGTAGCGTACTAACGGGAAAGGTTACAGGTATTCAGCCTTATGGAGCTTTCGTTGCAATTGACGAAAATACACAAGGACTTGTTCATATTTCTGAAATTACACATGGATTTGTTAAAGATATTAATGACCACTTAAAAGTGGGCGATGAAGTTCAAGTTAAGGTTCTTTCTGTAGACGAAGAAGCTGGAAAAATTGGGTTATCAATTCGTGCTACACAAGAAGCTCCTGAACAGCCAGCGAAGGCTAAGCGCCCAAGAAAACGTGCAGCGGCAGCAGTAATTAATCAAGATAATGATTCTCAAGGTTTTAATACGCTAAAAGACAAGTTACAAGAATGGATTACACAATCTAAGATGTAACAGGTAATTAGAGAAGGTAAGTTTCGACTTGCCTTCTTTTTTTTAGGCTTTTAAAAGAAATTGAGGCGCGATACAATGAAGATATAAAATGGGGTTTAAGGGGAGGGCTTAGAGTGGAAACGACTTCCAATCGTCTAATTAAGCTAACCGAAACATATGGAGCACCAAATTACCATCCGCTCCCGGTTGTAATATCGGAAGCATCTGGAGTTTGGGTGAAAGACCCAGAAGGAAATCAATATTTAGATATGTTGAGTGCGTACTCTGCTGTAAATCAAGGGCATCGACATCCAAGAATTATTCAGGCACTTAAAAACCAAGCGGACAAAGTGACCTTAACATCAAGGGCTTTTCATAATGACCAGCTTGGTCCTTGGTACGAGAAAATCTGCCAAGTAGCGAAAAAAGGAATGGCACTGCCGATGAACACAGGTGCTGAAGCTGTTGAAACAGCAATAAAAGCGGCAAGGCGATGGGCATATGATGTAAAAGGTGTGCCTGAAGATCAAGCTGAGATTATCGCTTGTACCGGTAATTTTCATGGTCGGACGTTAACTGCGGTTTCCCTATCATCAGAAACAGAATATAAACGAGGATTCGGACCGATGCTTCCGGGTATTAAACTCGTTCCATATGGCGATTTAGAGGCATTAAAGAAAGCGGTTACACAAAATACCGCTGCGTTTCTAATTGAACCAATACAAGGAGAAGCTGGAATTGTCATACCTCCAAGTGAATTTCTAAAAGAGGCTTTCGATTTTTGCATAAAGAAAAAAGTCCTATTTATCGCTGATGAGATTCAAACCGGGCTTGGACGTACGGGGAAAATGTTCGCTTGTGATTGGGAGGGGATTGAACCAGATTTATATATTCTCGGAAAAGCACTAGGTGGGGGAGTATTTCCAATCTCTTGCGTGGTAGGGGACAAAGAAATTTTAGAAGTATTTAATCCAGGGTCACACGGCTCAACGTTTGGAGGAAATCCTTTAGCTTGTGCAGTTTCAATTGCCTCCCTAGATGTGATCATAGATGAAAAGTTGACAGAACGCTCACACACTCTGGGTGCTGATTTCCTTCAGAAGCTAAAACAAATAAAAAATCCTCTTATTAAGGAAGTAAGAGGGCGAGGGCTATTTATTGGGATGGAGTTAACGGTTCCGGCACGAAAGTATTGCGAAGCCCTAAAAAACGAAGGGATATTATGCAAAGAAACACATGAAAATGTTATTCGTTTTGCTCCACCATTAGTGATTGAACAAGCTGAATTAGATTGGGCATATGAACGGATCCAAAAAATATTCAACTAATGAAAAAATCCGCGGAAGAGCGGATTTTTTTAAAAGAGACTCACCGGGCGTAAACTATATGGCTTAAGCCGGTTGTATTCTTATTGAGTTGGTTGTGTTCCTTCTTGTCTTTCTCTTTGCTCACTTGGAGCAAATAATAGTCCAAGATTAATGAGTCCGGCTAAACCAACTAATCCGTAGATGATTCTTGAAATGGCTGAATCTTGACCACCGAAAATTGAAGCAACTAAATCAAATTGAAAGAATCCAATTAGTCCCCAATTGATGGCCCCGATAATGGTAAGAATTAATGCAATACGCTGTATTGTGCTCATGATGTACCTCCTTTTTAGGTGTCAAGATTAGAATGTACAACAAAAAAACAATTATTCATGGGTGTAAAAAATTTTTATAATGCAATTTTTTGCAATCAGCCTGATTTTTTTTCATAATAGTGGAAGAGGAGGTTGATAGAAATGGACAATTTTACGTTTTTAAATCCAACAAAGCTGGTATTTGGTAAAGGGCAGTTAGATCAATTAACAAAGGAAATTTCTCGTTACGGAAAAAAAGTACTTCTTGTCTACGGAGGTGGCAGTATAAAGCGTAGCGGCCTCTACGATGATGTACAGAAGTTATTAGCAGAAATGGGTGCGACCGTTTTTGAACTGTCAGGTGTGGAACCAAATCCGCGTTTATCAACAGCAAATAAGGGCATAAAAATATGCAAAGAAGAAGGGGTTGAATTTATTTTAGCCGTTGGTGGTGGCAGTGTAATCGACTGTACGAAATTAATTGCTGCTGGTGCGAAATATGATGGAGATGCCTGGGACATCGTAACGAAAAAAGTGTTTGCCAAAGAAGCACTTCCGTTCGGAACAGTGTTAACCCTAGCTGCAACAGGTTCAGAAATGAACTCAGGATCCGTTATTACAAACTGGGAAACGAAAGAAAAGCATGGTTGGGGAAGCCCGGTCACTTTCCCGAAATTTTCAATTCTTGATCCCGTACATACATTTTCCGTCCCAAAAAATCAGACAATCTATGGGATTGTTGATATGATGTCTCATGTGCTTGAACATTACTTCCATCAAGCTGAAATGACGGAATTCCAAGACAGAATGTGTGAGGGCCTACTGTTAACAGTTATGGAAACAGCGCCTAAACTACTTGACGATCTTGAAAACTACGACCATCGTGCAACCATTTTATATTGTGGCACAATGGCCTTGAATGGAATGTTGTCGATGGGATTCCGCGGAGATTGGGCTACACATAATATTGAGCATGCGGTATCTGCGGTATACGACATCCCACATGGTGGCGGTCTAGCGATTCTATTCCCTAATTGGATGAAGCATAATTTACATGTAAAACCTGAACGTTTTAAAAAGCTCGCTGTCCGTGTATTTGGAGTAACCTCTGATGGGAAAAACGACGAGGAAATTGGGATGGAAGGAATTGAGAAACTTCGCGAGTTCTGGAACAGCATTGGTGCACCTTCTAGACTTGCTGATTATGACATTGACGATAGCCAACTTGAAGTCATGGCGGATAAAGCAATGGTAAATGGAGAGTTTGGAAACTTCACGAAATTAAATAAAGAAGATGTCCTAAAGATTTACCAAATGTCATTATAATAAAGAGGGTTCCAGCATCCGCTGGAACTTTTTGTATTATATGTAAAGATAACCCTTGCTGCTGGTGAACAATATTAGATTCTCTCTATCAGCAATATATTTGTCGTTAAAAGTTATATTCTATGTATGGAGAATAAATACAGTACGCGTTTGGGTACAATTCCTGCACCCAGACTAGAGAAATTTCTCATGCATTCGCTTACATGGGTGTGGGCATCTTGATTCTTGAACGAGCTTTGGTTAAAGTGATAGAGAAAAAACATGATGGAGGATTATGAATGACACATATTCAATTTGATTATTCGAAGGCTTTGAGCTTTTTTGGAGAGCATGAAGTTACATATTTAAGGGATTTTGTAAAAGTTGCGCATCATTCTTTGCATGAAAAAACAGGAGCAGGCAGCGATTTTCTAGGCTGGGTTGATCTTCCAGTAGACTATGATAAAGAAGAATTTGACCGTATTCAAAAAGCTGCTAACAAGATTAAACAAGATTCTGATGTGTTGTTAGTGATTGGAATTGGCGGCTCATATTTAGGAGCACGTGCTGCACTGGAGTTTTTACAGCATAGCTTCTATAATTCTCTTCCAAAAGAAAAGCGAAATACACCTCAAGTGATTTTTGTTGGAAATAATATTAGCTCTACATACATGAGAGATTTAATGGATTTACTGGATGGGAAAGATTTCTCTATTAATGTTATTTCTAAGTCTGGTACAACGACGGAGCCTGCTTTGGCATTCCGCATTTTCCGTAAACTTCTTGAAGAAAAGTACGGTGCTGAAGAAGCAAAGAAACGCACTTATGCAACTACTGATAAGGCAAAAGGGGCACTTAAAACATTATCAGATGAAGAAGGCTATGAAACATTTGTGATTCCAGATGATGTTGGTGGTCGTTATTCTGTTTTAACAGCTGTTGGGTTATTGCCAATTGCCGTAAGTGGTGCAGATATCCAAGCGATGATGAGTGGGGCAGCTCAAGCGAGGGAAGACTTTGGTAAATCTGAGCTCGAAGAGAATTTAGCTTACCAGTACGCAGCAGTACGTAATGTCCTGTACAATAAAGGGAAAACAATTGAAATGCTTATCAATTATGAACCATCCTTAATGTACTTCTCAGAATGGTGGAAGCAGTTATTCGGTGAAAGTGAAGGAAAAGACCAAAAAGGAATTTACCCTTCTTCAGCTAACTTCTCCACCGATCTTCACTCACTTGGACAATATGTTCAAGAAGGAAGAAGAGATTTGTTTGAAACAATTATTAAAGTTGAAAAGCCACGTCACGAATTAACAATTGAAGCAGAAGATAACGACTTAGATGGTCTAAACTATCTAGCTGGTCAAACTGTGGACTTTGTTAACAATAAAGCGTTTGAGGGAACCTTGCTTGCTCATACAGATGGCGGAGTACCGAACCTTATCGTTTCGATTCCACAGCTGGATGAGTTTACATTCGGATATCTTGTCTACTTCTTTGAAAAGGCTTGTGCAATGAGTGGTTATTTATTAGGGGTTAACCCATTTGACCAGCCAGGTGTAGAAGCATATAAAGTCAATATGTTTGCGTTACTAGGCAAACCAGGTTTTGAAGAAAAGAAAGCTGAACTAGAAAAGCGTTTAAAATAATGCCAACAAAAATTACATGAAAATGTAAGTAATTCAAAATGAGTGCCAATTTGCATATGAAATTGGCACTCATTTTTTATTGTGGTAGAGCCATTAGGATGGAAATTTTTTTGGTACCCCCACAATGTTAACTTCAATTTGATTTATCTTATAAAAAATAACAGGGGAATTTTCGGTTAAACTGCAAAATAGCGCTCGATTCAGGGTGTTTAAGCGGAGATTTTCTGTTTAAGCAAAGCAAAATTACCCATTTTCGCCTTATTTGAGTCGTTATTCGGAATCTTTCCGTCTATTTAAGCAATTTTCAGTACTAACTTATTTATGGGTAATTTCTCCGCTTATTTATAAAACCCTCCTGACCCCCTCATCTAGGTCCGTGGATCCGCTCTTTTACCGTTAGGTAGGGGACAGAATATTAAGAGAGCAACAGGCAACTAAAATGTCTCAAATAGTGAACTGTGCCATAGCTATAATGAGGATTTCTATTTTGCTGCATTGTTGATTTTATGACAGGACAGGAAACGGACCCATTAGAAAGAAATGTACACTTTTTGTTCTTCGGTGAACACCTTTCTTTGGATGAATCTTATCAGGTTTGTAAACAATAAAGGGAAAAGAAAAGGGGGAGAACCATGCTTGAGATTCCATCCAGTATCGAAGGACAGCAACAGCGTCTGTCTGATTTAGAAGCAAAGCTTAAGCCAATGGGATTTTCCATTGGCGGCAATTGGGATTATGATCACGGGAGTTTTGATTATAAAATTTCTGATAAGGACGGATATCTTTTTTTGCGAATTCCTTTTTATGCAGTTGATGGTCAATTAGACGATGATGTCTGTTCTGTGGAAATTCAACAACCGTTCTTACTTTCCCATATTTATGAAAAAGGTTTAGATGATCATGCACATAGTGAAGTTTTTTCAGGCACCTTTAACCAATTTTCTGAACCAGTAGAAAAGGATGCGGAAGTTCCGAAACAATATGTTGATGTAGGAAAGTCCCTTGTTAAAGAAGTGGAGGCTGCATTAAGCTCGTCAACTTAATTTGAGATAACTAGCAATAAATCATCTTTCTCAATAGTTTGATTAGGATTGGGGTGGACGTAGATGTCTTCCCCTTTTTTTATCCCAATGAGAATCACTTCTTTCCCTAGATAGTATAAGGTCGCTTGTCGAATACTTTTTCCAATCGTTTCTCCACAGGCTTCAAGATATTCTAACTGTTTGCCTTCTCTGAGCTCAGATAATAAATCGGTTAGTGGATTGACCATCCCAGTCGAATGAATACTATCTAAAATGATGGCACTGGTTAATTCATTCGTTTTAATGATTTCATCTGCACCTGCTCGTTTCGCATTATTCAACTGTTCATTTGTTAGGATTTCTACAATACATAGGACATCCGGGTTTAATCCCTTGATAGCTAGTAAGGTCAAAACACTATTCATGTCGGCTTGGAGCTCATCTAATTTTTGGTCAGCAGTAATAATGACTTTCTTGGCTTCGCGTATATTCGCTTTTAATAAAATATCATCCCTCAGTGCTCTTCCTTTAATAAAATGAACATGATGACCTGGTAATGGGTTTGTGGGCAGGCTTTCATCAATTAAAATGACAGACTCTTTCGTTTTAGAAAGTGCTTTAATAATTTCCTTCGATCGTTCATTCCAACCAATAATAATATATTGTTCTTGCCCTTTATAATGGGTTTCCCCTTTTTGATATTCATCTTGTTTCGTAACGGCAATACTTGAAAGTGTCGCGAAGTACGTCGATAAAAACCCGGCACCTACTAGTAGTAAAAGCACTCCTGTAAGGCGACCAGGTATAGACAGTGGCACATAGTCTCCATATCCAACCGTGGATGCTGTGATAACAGCCCACCAAATGCCATCAATAATCGTTGGGAAATTTTCAGGCTCTAACAAATGTATGATTAGGCCAAAAAGGCCAATTAGGAGTGAGGTAATAACGAGAATGCGTAATAGAAGCGGCAAGCGGACAAATCGAATATATAAATGATGAGGCATAACTTTCACTCCTTTAGGTGAGATTCATATTGCCATTATTTCCAGTTTAGTCTGTTAGAAAACCAAAAAGTACCAACTCCTTTGGCCTATTGAGTCCAAACGCTCTTCAAATTCGATGCATATGTATGAGTAAAGGAGGGATATATGACATGTATCAAATTGCCATTCTTTTTCTTGCTTGTATCCTTGTTGGTTTTGCTTTATTAAAGGTGAAGGCCGTAGGAATTCTTGTCGGTCTAGCTGCATTTTTGGAAATTGTTGGTGTCCTCGTTATTTTAATTTTTTCAGTTGCCCTTCTCTATTTAGGATTTAGAACACTATTTAGCCGTAGTTGGTGACCTAATCTGTATCTTTTGAAGAGATCCTAAGAGTTAACTTCATGGCTTACCCAAATTTATGATGAGCTCGCCAAATTGGCGGGTTTTCTTTTTGAATGATAAACACAAGTCCGCCTTAACCTCTATAGCAAATTTCCTCATACAACTTGGAAGTCATGAATCATATTCATAAAATAGGAGGATTTGGTAAATATCTAAATAGAGTACATAGCGAAAAGAATTTGCGAGGGAGGGACTGACCATGTTCAAGGTTCTGAAAAAGCTGGCAGGGAAAAAGCGCAACAAGAGACCAGTCGGTTCAGAGGATACGCTTGCTAGCCAAGCAAGTACGAAAGATCAGTCTATCTCGTATCAAATTGAAGATAATATCAAACAAGTTAAAAAGATTTTTCATTATCCAGATAACAAGGATATAAAGCTCAGAGAATGTAAAATAGGTGCGTCTGAAAAACGGGTTGCTATCTTTTTTATTAGTACGATTACAGATGTTCGCACAATTGAGGATAGTGCGATCGGCCCTATCTTAAAGAATAAGCACCCTGATGCCACTATAAAAGAAATGATTGCTACTCAAAATATTACCCATCTTTCTACAATGAGAGATGTTGTTCAAAATATGAACACAGGGAATGCAGTTATTTTTATAGAAGGGGAAACGTCTGCCTATGCCTTTGAATGTGCAAACTTTCAAGGACGATCAGTAGAAAAAGCAGAAAACGAGGTTGTAATTAAGGGACCTAAAGAAGCATTTACAGAGAAGGTAGTGGTAAATCTATCCTTAATCCGAAAAAGAATAAAAAATGAAGATCTCATGGCAGAAACTGTGACAATCTCCACTCGTTCGAAAAATGAAGTGTTTATACTTTATATCCGGAATCTGGCGAACGAGAAATTAGTGGATAATATCAAAAATCGCTTGAAAAATCTTGATGTAGATGCCATTCAAAATTTATCTCTGTTAGAGCAGTATATTGAAGAAAGACCTTTTTCCATGTTCCCTAGTGTGCTTTATTCCGAAAGGCCGGATCGAGCTACTTCTTTCCTTGAAGACGGTCACATCATCTTGTTAATGGATAACTCGCCTGATTCATTAATCCTGCCTGCAACATTTTGGTCATTTTTTCATACTAGTGACGATCATTATCTTCGGTTCATATTCGGTAATTTTGCTCGGTTCATACGAGCGGGAGCGATGTTTATCACCATTTTTATATCGGCAATTTTTATTGCTGTTACAACCTACCACTCCGAGATGATTCCAGCTGATTTATTATTAGCGATTGCTGGTTCGCGAGAGAAAGTTCCATTTCCAGTGTTCTTTGAAATTCTCCTTATGGAAATTGCCTTTGAATTAATAAGGGAAGCAGGTTTAAGGGTGCCTAACCCAATGGGTCCAACAATCGGGATTGTCGGTGCTTTAATTTTAGGACAAGCGGCAGTTGAAGCGAATATTATTAGTCCTATTGTGATCATTGTTGTCGCATTGAGTGGCTTGACTTCTTTCACAATTAGTGACGTCAGTCTGAATTTTGCTTTGCGAATTATCCGCTTTATTTTCATTTTCTCTGCTGGTTTATTTGGAATCTTTGGGATGACCTCTTTTTTTGTTATGGGGATTTTTTATTTAACGTCACTTAAATCATTTGGAGTACCTTTTTTGGCTCCGATGTCACCACATTATGTGGCTTCAGGGGATACTATTTTCAGAAGAGTTCTTAAAAATGAAAACCTACGACCGGGGTACTTAAAACCGAAGGACATGAAGAAAAAAAGTGATGAGGCTGTCAAATGAAACAGAATGAAGGAAAAATTGGCATTCGCGATTATATGGCAATCATTTTATTAACGCTGGGGTCAAAAGTATCTGATGATACGCCCACGTTATTGTATAAAACAGCGAAAAATTCTGCGTGGATTTCTATGTTAGGCATCGCGCTTTTATCCTTGATTCCAATCCTTTTCCTACTAAAGGTTTTTTCAGTCCATCGTAATAAAAATTTACATGAAATTAATTTGCATCTTTTTGGAAAAGTGATGGGAAATTTGATATCTATGGGTGTTCTCTTGCTTGGCTTCTCATCATTTGTTTTAGATACTTCCGTTTATGTGGATATCATTGGGTCCATGTATTTTACTAGAACCCCTACCTTAGCTCTCTATATCTTGATGCTTGTCGTCTGTGGTTATGGTGCAAAGCGCGGGATAGAATCAATTGGTTCTGCTGCTTGGTTAACATTGTTTTATTTAAAAGCTACCTTATTTCTTGCACTTATATTCGCTTTTACAAAAGGAAACCTGAAATTTATTTTCCCACTATGGGGACCAGGTACATTAGAAATTGCGAAAACGACAGGAAGTAAACTTTCGATTTTTGCCGATTTTTATTTTCTAGGAATCATTGCTCCATTAGTTAGCTCATTTAAGGAATTTAGAAAGGGAACTCTTTGGGCTTTTGCTATTGTTGTCGTCGAGATCACAGCAGCGTTGATTATATTTGTTATCCTATTTGATTTCACATCCATTGAGGTCATAAGTTACCCATTCCATGAAACGATCCTTTACTTATCTATTGGTTTTTTATCGAATGTTGAAAGTATGTTTTTACCATTTTGGCTAGTAGCTGCTTTTATTCGATTTTCGTTTTATCTTTACTTGGTGGTGACATTATTCGGGGGGATTTTTAAAATTAAGGAATTTGAATATCTTGTTCCGGTATTTATTGTCATTGTGTTGTTCTTAGGAATTATGCCAAAAAACTTAACTTATACACTCCCTTATTTACGTGAAATGATCCTAGGAATTCTCAGTCCACTTTTCTTTATTCTACCTATTTTGATGTGGGGAATGGCGAAGTTAAGGGGGGACTTTAAGCGTGAAGCAGAACAATCTCATTAAGCTTATATTCTTGATTCCATTTATTTTGATTTTAACTGGTTGCTGGGATTTAAAGGGATTGGATCGACAAGTATTTGTGATTGGTATCGGATTAGATGTATCCGATGAAAAAGGAAAAATCGATATTACCTATTTGATTGCTAATCCGGAAGTCGGTACTTCTTTTGCTGGTGGTGGAACTGAGGAAGATACTGTGATGACGGTTACCATGAGATCCCCCGATTTTTTATCGTTGAGACACAGTGTAAATGCCGCTGTCGCAAGAGAAATCTCTTATGATTTATTAAAGGTGATCGTCGTTTCGGAAGAGTTAGCAAAAGATGAAGAGTTCATAAGGTTCCTTTATTCTGCAGAAAAGGATCGTGAAATTAAGCGGAATACCTATCTAATTGTGACAAAAGAAAAGGCTGCTGAATTCTTGAGCAAGAATGATCCTAAATTCTTAACTCGCCCACATAAATTTTATGAAAATATGATTCAACGTGGAATTGAAGTTGGATTTATCCCGAACTCAGAATTGCATCATTTTTTTAGGGTTACGGAGGAAGATGCAAATTTGTTTTTAGCCACTTACGCGACGACGAATATTCGCCAAAAAGAAGACGAGTATCGAATAAATGAAATGGATGCCCTCGCTGGAGATGTCAGGATAGAAGGAGAAACAAATAGCGCTAATTTCTTAGGCGCAGCTGTATTTTTAGAAGGAATGATGATCGGCACATTAACAGGGGTGGAAAATCGAATCGTGATGTTGCTTCATGACGCATCAAGTATCACAGATATTTTGGCACCAATTCCTGATCCCTTTCATGAGGACTACGAGCTTACGGTAAGAATACGAAAACAGCATAATACAAGTGTGGAGATGAATGTACATGATATGCCCCCTAAAATACATGTCACGCTTCCTTTAACGGTTGATGTATTAACGGACCCGTCGATGGAAAATCCCGTTGACAATAAAAAGAAAGTAGAAAAACTTCGTTCCACTATGGAAGAATTTATGGAAACGAAAATCATGGCTCTGGTTGAGAAATCGCAAAAGGAATTTAAAGCAGAACCGTTTGGCTGGTCATTGTATGCCAGAAAGGAATTCAAAACATTAAAAGATTATATGGAATTTGATTGGATGAGAACCTACCCAGAAATGAAAATAGACGTGGATGTAGAAATCCGTTTTGGACAGTTTGGACGACAACCGAAAACGCCTAGTTATAAGGGGATAAGAGATTAACATGAACGCTTTTATTGTAATTGCCGTATGTATTGTGTTTGTTTACACTGTAGGGTTTGCCTTGTCTTTATGGAAGCAGAAAAATAAAATAGGGGCCATGGCGGTTCTTTTTCTTGCTGTTATCGCTTTGGTCCTCCCATACTTTTCCTACTTTCAATCTTGACCTACAGATGTTAAAAGGGATAGAGTCAGAGAGGCTAAACATATTGGTTAGGAGGAATGGCGAGTTTGAAGAGACAATATGCGGTTATTGGGATGGGGAGATTTGGTTCAAGTGTAGCAGCAACTCTTTATAAAGAGGGCAATGAAGTGCTAGCCATTGATAAAAATAGTGAAACCATCAATGACCATAAAGATACTGTTTCTTATGCTGTGATTGGGGATTCAACAGAAATAGAGACAATGAAAGAAGTAGGAATACGAAATTTTGATACCGTGATTGTCGCAATTGGGGATGACATTCAGGCGAGTATATTAACAGTATTATTACTGAAAGAATTAGATGTGAAGCATGTAATTGCAAAAGCATTAAGTAAAAATCATGGTCAGGTCCTAGCAAAAATTGGGGCTGACAAGGTGATTTTCCCGGAAAAAGATATGGGAGAAAGAGTGGCGCATCATTTGATGGCTGCCCCAAATGTGTTGAATTTTATTGAGCTTTCAGAACAATACAGTATTGAAGAAATTCATGTTCCTAGAAGTATGACAGGGAAGAACCTGCGGGAACTTGATTTAAGGGCAAGATTTAATGTAACGGTAGTCGCTATAAAAGAGAAATCCAAAATTAATATATCTCCGGATCCTGAAGAAAACCTAGAAAGTGATGATATTTTGTTAGTGATTGGTGAGAACAAGGATCTTGAAAATTTCACCAATCTTATATAAGAGGTTGAGTTTATACTCCTAAGTTAATTAACAACAGTTAGTATGACTATGTCCTATTAAAAAGGTGAAAAAGATGAAGAAGCAATCGAAGCTATTTATGGCATTTTTCCGAGTGGGTTTACTAGGGTATGGCGGGGGGCCTTCTTCTATCCCCTTAGTTCATAAAGAAGTTGTGGAAAAATATAAATGGTTAACTTCTGATGAATTCAGTGACATTTTGGCATTAGGAAATGCTCTCCCAGGTCCGGTAGCGACTAAAATGGCAGGTTATATTGGTTATCGGGTCGGCGGGATAACGGGAATGTTTAATGCCTTAATTGCCACTGTGGTCCCCACGATTATCCTCATGATCCTCCTATTGACAAGTTTGAATGCTTATAAAGATGAGCCGTGGGTAAATGGAATGGCAGAAGCGGTAGTTCCTGTGGTTGCGGTAATGCTTTTTGTGCTTACTTGGGGATTTATAAAAAAGTCAGGTAAATCCAAGCTTGGTTGGGGATGGTCATCTGTGCTCATTCTCATTAGCCTTGTTTTGCTAGAAGGGATCAATCTTCATCCTGCTATTCTCATTTTTGTCCTATTAGTTGGCGCACTCCTAAAGAAAAATCCTCCGGCTGAAAAGACTTAAGCGGGAAAGTGAAGGTATAGCGTAAGCAAGCTGTGAAAAACTTAAGGCTGTAGGCAAAAAACGACCAGCAAAAGGGGAAAAGGAACAGATGATATATGCGCAGATTTTCTTGGCTTTTTTTATCCCAGGTATTTTAGGTTATGGAGGTGGTCCAGCATCCATTCCGCTCATTGAAAATGAGGTTGTCGATGAATATGGCTGGATGTCTGTTAATGAATTTAGCGAAGTACTTGCTTTAGGAAATACGTTGCCGGGACCAATTGCGACAAAAATGGCTGGATATATAGGTTATATCCAAGGAGGGATATTTGGAGCAGCAGTAGGGATTTTCGCGACAGTTGCTCCTTCGCTTATACTTATGCTTGGTTTGCTTGGCTTTTTAATGCGGTATAAGGAGTCACCTAAGGTCAAGAGATTAACGATTGTTGTTCGACCTGTAATTGCTGTATTACTTGGAGTTATGACTTATGAGTTTTTCCACTCATCTTCTGAGGATATTGGTTCCTTACATACAGTTTTAATCGGAGGGGTTAGTTATCTTTTAATGGAGAGAATGAAAGTACACCCGGCCTATATCATTGTAGGTGCACTAATATATGGAGCTCTTGTTCTAAGTTGATTAGAATAAGAGTTTTTTTGTGAGACTGTAATGAAGCTTCGGCTGTAAAAACATATTCGTACCTTCAGCGAGGACATACGAATAACACTAAAAATCCAATTAAATTCGTGAAAATTGACCTAATGTTTTGCGAAATTATATCTGGAAGGAACCTTACTTAAACTGTTTCCCTTGACCAATGATTTTACCGACGTTTAAAATGTTTCCTATAGGAAACATTCTTAGATTTGTGCATAGACTGAAAACAGGGTTAGATGAATCTAGGAAGATTGGGAGGATTTTAAATGCCAGAAAATATATTGTTTGCCTTTGGCCTTACATTGATGGCTGGGTTGGCAACAGGAATTGGCAGTATCTTAGCTTTCTTTACTTCAAGAACAAATACACGCTTCTTATCATTGGCTCTGGGTTTTTCAGCAGGTGTGATGATATATGTATCGATGATTGAAATTTTCGTTAAAGCACAAGATGCTCTAACAAGTGAATTGGGTGAATTAGGCCACTGGGTTACAGTTGGTGGTTTTTTCGGAGGAATGCTGCTAATAGCGCTGATTGACAAATTTATCCCAAAACAAAGCAATCCTCATGAACTGAAAAAGGTTGAGGATATGAACAAAGGTCAGGTGGACCAAGATCCAGCTTTGCTGAAAATGGGTGTTTTTACCGCTTTGGCGATTGGCATTCATAACTTCCCTGAAGGAATTGCAACATTTACTTCAGCCATACAGGATCCAGCTTTGGGGGTTGCGATTGCGGTTGCGATTGCCATTCACAATATTCCAGAAGGGATTGCGGTATCTGTTCCTGTCTATTTTGCAACAGGTGATAAGAAAAAGGCTTTTAAACTATCATTTTTGTCTGGACTTTCCGAGCCAATTGGAGCGATTGTTGCGTTTCTCTTCCTAATGCCTTTTCTGAACGATATTATGTTTGGGATTATTTTCGCGGCTGTGGCGGGAATTATGGTTTTTATCTCACTAGATGAATTGCTACCGGCTGCGAAAAAGTATGATGAAGCACATTTATCCATCTACGGGCTTATTGGTGGGATGGCTTTAATGGCACTTAGTTTACTATTATTTATTTGAAGAAAAGAGCCTTCGTAAATGAAGAATAACTGAGTGATTCAACTTCGCCATGAATAAGATATGTAAAAAGTCTGGATTTTGCCCCAGGCTTTTTATTTTGGCTCTTTTCTCAAAGATTGTTCCTTTTTAAAGGAAATATAGAATGATTTAGCTATGATTCCATTCCAAAGTCGTTTACAAGATAAGAAAAGAGCTTACAAACTAAGTAGTCACTTAGTGAAAGGGCTTATTTTACGTTAAAATCAGTTTTAGGATTTTAACAACAAACTTTACGCCTTCATTTTGCATTTGCAAGTTGATGGTTTAGAGGGGATTACAAAGAGATTTTTGAATATAGTTTGAAAAAAGAATGAAAATTGTTTTGATAGATGTTTGAAAATGGAAGAAAACTATACAATAATATAGGAAGATTATTACATAGGTTGAGGGAGATTTTATGAATAAACAAGAGAAGAAATCAAGATACTTAGCTGGTATATCATTAGCCATCATGGGAGCGGGGTTTTTGACAACGATTCCTGTTCAAGACCAATTATGGGGAAGGTTGTTACAAGGCGGATTTGAAGCAGGACTAGTCGGTGGGCTAGCAGACTGGTTTGCAGTTACGGCTTTGTTTCGACATCCACTAGGAATACCAATCCCTCATACCGCTCTACTACCGAAAAATCGGGATCGAATTACCAAGGCGTTGGTACGTATGTTGGAGAATGAGTGGTTAACGGTGACAAGTATTACCGAGAAAATGAAAAAAATTAGTTTTACAGATAAAATCTTAAATATTATTCGTAAAGAATTGGATTCGACTTATACAAAAGCGATTATTCAAAGGTTCTTGAATGAAACAATTGAGAAGATGAACTTTGAACAATTATCACCGCTATTAGAAAAAGAAATAAAGCATTACTTATATGATGTCGATGCTCCAAGGTTTTTGAAGTCGGTGGCTGATGGAATTGTTACCCGCGGTTATGATGAATCGGCGTTTGACTATATTTTACAAGAAACAGAAAAGTGGGCGAAAACAGCTGAAGCGAAACAGACAATGGGGAAATTAGGGAAACAGCTAATTGAAACAAGTGAAGCAGATGGCCTCCTTAAGTTTGCCATTCAATCATTTAATCAGTTTATGAATGAGGAACGATTAGGTCAAATGATGCAAACTTTTCTATTGAACCGTATTCGCAATGTTAGAAAAGCAGATAACCGCTATCGAATGTTGATTTTAGAATGGATTCGAAAAGAACTGGTTGAAATTGATAAGCGGGAGCAACTCATGAACGAAATCAACGACTGGAAAGATAGACTGGTTGATGATCTGAAACTTGAAAGCCCATTAAACCAATTATTGGATAAAGCAAAGGAAAGAATGGTACAGTATGTGAACCAAGAGGATTTTGTTGATAAAAAAGTAATCCCAATGATTCTTCGCTTTCTTACAGATTTAGAGGCGGATGACAGTAAGGTTACTGCTATCGAAAAGTGGATCCATTCACAAGTGGCCTTATTAATTGAAAGGAACCATTCAAAGATTGGGGCTTTAGTAAAGGAAAACCTAGATAAATTAGAGACTGAGACATTAATTGATATGATGGAAAATCATATTGGGAAAGATATCCAGTGGATACGGGTTAATGGTGCTGTTTGTGGCTTTTTTATTGGTTTAGTACTAACCATCTTTAAAATGATTATTTAAAGTGAGGTATAAAGGGCTAGACAGACAATTGTCATATTAAAACGAATGAACATAGAGAGAAGGATTATATGGAGAAACAACTTGTTAGCAAAAATAATGTCGGAAAGGAAAAAATTTGGACGAAAGACTTTGTTTTAATCTGTTTTGCTAATTTTTTTATTTTTCTTGGATTTCAAATGACACTTCCGACGATTCCGCTGTTTGTGGAACATCTTGGGGGAAATGATCAACTGATCGGACTCGTGGTGGGAATCTTTACTTTTTCTTCACTTTTGCTTCGACCATACGCTGGTCATGCTCTTGAAACAAAAGGACGGAAATTTGTTTATTTGTATGGCCTGCTTATTTTTGTCATTTCAGTAGGGTTGTTCGGGTTTGCAGGCGGAATCATTCTTTTGTTTTTACTAAGAATTATTCAAGGAGTTGGTTGGGGGTTTTCAACAACCGCTTCCGGGACGATTGCGACAGACGTTGTGCCAGCAAGTCGAAGAGGAGAGGGCTTAGGATATTATGGACTCTCAGGAAATCTTGCTTTGGCGCTAGGTCCAACACTAGGACTAGCTCTTGTAGGAGTCTTGTCTTTTAAAGCCTTATTTTTATTCTGTGCGCTGCTCGGTCTCATTGCTTTTATAATGGCGACAAGAATTCATTATCGAGAGGTTGAGAAACCCAGTGTGCCTGTTCAAAAGGCAAAATGGGATGTATATGAAAAAAGTGCATTACAGCCATCCTTATTATTGTTTTTTATTACGGTTACTTTCGGAGGTATTGCTACATTTCTTCCATTATATTCGACCCAAAAAGGGGTTATGGGGATTGAGTGGTACTTTTTGTTATATGCACTCTTCCTAATGATCTCTAGGACATTTGCTGGACAAATATACGACCGTAAAGGCCATCGAGCTGTTTTTATACCGGGAACTACACTGATTTTGATTGCAATGCTCTTATTAGCTTGGCTTCCAAATAGTTTGACGCTTTTTGTAGCAGCTGCCTTTTATGGTCTTGGGTTCGGTTCGATTCAACCAGCTTTACAGGCTTGGGCAGTTGAAAAAGCACCTGCTAATAGAAAAGGAATGGCCAATGCCACATTTTTCTCATTCTTTGACCTTGGGGTTGGTGTTGGTGCGATTCTCTTTGGACAAATTGGTCATCTTTGGGGATATTCTAGTATTTATTTAACATCAGGAATTTCAGTCCTTATCTCAATATTATTGTATATTTCTATCTTAATGAAGAATAAACAACCCCATTAGTCTAACTTAACCGCATCTTTTGATGTGGTTTTTTCTTATGTAGTAAGAAAAATTGGTAGATTTCTATTGCATTGGCTTCACACAAATAGAGTCTATTTCGGTTTATCTCCCAATGAAACCTTTGATAAATATAAAACGTCATACAACTAGAAACATACGATAGGGGATTAGAGAATGGAAACGCGCGACGAACTATTAAACGAACTTACGACAATTGAAAAATGGGAAAAAGACCAAAAGGGTTTATGGTTTTGGGAGCGTCTCGGTCGACTTCCATTTAAGATGCTAGATAAGTTGACGCCAAAATTTATCCAAGAAAAAATAAGTCTTCTTCTAGATGAGTTGGGGAATTATATCCAAAATGGTGGGAGATATCTTTCAAATGAAAAGAGGGTTTTAAAGTTAGTTGAGAGGAAAACTGGAACAGAGGTAAACAACCTTGCTGATTTACAACAAATCTCTGTAAAAGATATGAAGGAACTGTCTTTAAGTCTTGCAGATCAGCAAAAAAAGGTAGCAACTGCTCAAGGAGCGGGGACAGGCATCGGTGGTCTTTTTACGTTGGCAATTGACATTCCTGCTTTGTTAACACTTTCTTTAAAAACGCTCCAAGATATTGCGATTTTACATGGTTATGACCCGAATGATCGAAAAGAAAGAATTTTTATCCTAAAATGTCTCCAATTCTCTTCAAGTGACATTGTCGGGAAAGAAGCGATTTTAAATGAATTATCTAGTTATGGTGAAGTGCAATCACAAGAGATGATTTCGCAACTCCAAGGATGGAGGGAAGTAACGGTCACTTATATGGATCAATTTGGATGGAAGAAATTGTTGCAAATGATTCCAATTGCGGGAATTCTCTTTGGAGCATTTGCGAACCGATCAATGATTCATGATGTAGCAGAGTCTGGAATTATGCTATACCAAAAACGCAAAATCTTGGAAAGACTAGAGGGGACAGAATTAATCTAGCTTTGAACAAAGAGTATGAACAAATTATTAATAAAGAAAGAAAAAATATGTAAATATCGTTGGTACTGCTTGAATAACAAAGGTGGAAGAGCTACGTTAAAATAGAAAGTTGGAAATGATGAGGAGATTAAAATGAGAATTTTAGTGATAGAAGATAATGAAAGTGTTTGTGAAATGATTGAAATGTTTTTCCAAAAGGAAGGGATGGATGGAACTTTCGTCCATGATGGTCTAAAAGGATATAACGAATTTAAAACAGGGACGTGGGATCTTTTAATTGTCGATTGGATGTTACCTGGTATGGACGGTGTCACACTCTGTCGGAAAATTCGCCAAGATAATAGTGAAGTCCCAATCATAATGTTAACGGCAAAAGATAGCGAATCAGACCAAGTGTTAGGGCTTGAAATGGGAGCAGATGATTATGTAACAAAACCTTTCAGCCCACTAGCGCTAATGGCCCGTATCAAGGCAGTTTCGCGACGCTATCAAAAAAATAGTACGGAAGATCATAAAAGTATTCTCCATACAAAGCATTTAAAAATTGATAAGGATTCACGCGAGGTTTTTTTAGATGGAAACCTGGTGAGCAATTTAACACCCAAAGAATTTGATTTGTTAACTTATTTTGCTCAACATCCTCGTCAAGTGTTCACTCGAGAACAATTATTAGAAAGAGTATGGGGCTACCAGTTTTATGGAGATGAACGAACAGTTGACGTTCATGTGAAAAGGCTACGAAAGAAACTAGGCACTCCGACTCAACCACTTGTCCACACCGTTTGGGGAGTTGGTTATAAATTTGATGAGTCGGTGGAAAAGAATGAAAGTTAAATATCTGTATCAACAGATTTTTAGCCATATTGGTGTATTATTAGCCGCTTTTATCGTATTAAGTTTATTGTTTACTCAATATATTGAGAACCTCGTTTACACCGAGAAGACAGATGAATTGATTAATTATGGGGAAAATATTTTATTTGAATTGGAACGAGGGGAAAAACGTCCAGAACAAGTTATTACACAATACGCAAATGTTCTGTTTGGAAGGGATATCCAATTTAGCGTTTTTGATGAACAAATTAATCTTCTTAACCCAATCCGTTGGAGAGGGCCTGCTCTTGTATTAACGGAAAGTGAGTGGAAGAGGTTACAGTCAGGAAAAACCATTGTAAGTAAGGTTGATTTGAAACGGTTTGAAAAAGAGGTATCTTTTGTGGTGGTTCCTTATATAGTTCGGGGGAACTTCGTTGGGGGGATATTATTAACAGCTCCCATCGAGGGCACAGAAGAAATGATTACTCAAATTAATCATTATTTATTTTATGCCGCACTCATTGCGTTAGGAGTTTCGCTGCTCTTAAGTTGGCTACTATCAGAGGTTCATGTAAATCGGATTAAGAAAATTCAAGCGGCAACCTCAATGGTTTCTTCAGGAAATTATCATGTGAACGTCCCTTCCTCTGATTTTGATGAAATTGGAGAATTGGCGAAAGACTTTAATCATATGGTCGATAAAATCAACACATCGATGGAGGAAATTGAGAGCTTAGAAAATCGCAGAAGGCAATTTATGGCAGACGTCTCTCATGAAATGCGAACTCCACTAACAACGATTAGCGGGGTAATTGAGGGTTTAAAGAATGACATGATTCCTGAGGAAGAAAGGGAAAAAGGTATTAATTTAGTTAGTAAAGAAACAAAAAGGTTGATTCGGCTTGTTAATGAGAATTTGGATTACGAAAAAATAAGATCAAACCAAGTAAAACTAATGAAGGAAGAAATTGAATTAGAGGAATTGCTCGAAATTATCAAAGAGCAATTATATTTACAAGCAAAGGAAAAAGGAAATGAAATCTTTCTTGATGTTGAGAAAGGGGCTATGGTTGTTGCAGATTATGATCGAATCTTACAAATTCTAATTAACATAACAAAAAACAGTATTCAATTTACTACGAACGGTACAATCACCTTAAGAGGAAAAATGAATGGACATGATAGTGTAATTGAGATTGAAGATACTGGGATTGGAATTAATTCGGAAGAAATCGAGAAAATCTGGAGACGTTTCTATAAAGCAGACTTATCACGGAGAACGAATCCATATGGTGAATTTGGACTAGGGTTATCAATTGTTAAGCGTTTGGTTGAAATGCATAATGGTGAAATTACTGTGAAGAGCGAAAAAAATCAAGGGACAAAATTTACGATTAGAATCCCTATCCTTGAATAAATAAAGGCTATTTTCCTGAATTTTGTTGTTAAAATCCTAAAGCGATTTTAACGCCTGTTAAACCATTTTATGCGTTCATACTAAGTTTACAGGCTCTTTTCTCCTGATTAAAAATTGCTATTCAGTGAAAACACAGCTATTACCTTTTCTCTTTGTATTAATAGCAACAAAGTTTGAGAAAAGAGCCTGAATAAAAGAAAAACAGATTCCTTTATATGAAGAAGGAATCTGTTCATCATATTTAAACAACTTCATCGGAAACAGACGTGTCTAGTTTGAAAAGATTTTTGCGAATATATGGGATAACCCAACGGTCTAAACCGAATTTTCCTGCATTGTAACCAGCTGTGACTATAAAGAAGCCCATGAGAATGTCTGTTGGATTATGAGAAACTGTACCGGCAAAGAAAAAGGCGAAGTTCATTACTAATCCGAAGAAAGCAGCGGCTGTTGTTAAACACCCTAGCATCAGACCCAGTCCGACTGCAGCTTCTCCCCAAGGAATCAAGAAGTTAAAAAGTTCAACATTAGGGATGGCAAAGGCTTCTATAAAAGTGGTATACCAGCCATAGACAGCGGATCCGTCTGGACCTGTTACGGGATTTGCAATCGCATTTTTTAAGAAGCCTGTTGCATCGAAACCATCAATGATCTTATGATAACCGGCTGAAAACCAAGCATAACCTAAGTAAATCCGAATCACTGCAAGAATAGCTGCAACAATGTTATTGTTCCGTAAAGTTTTCATCAACATTCTAATCACTCCTTGCTCTTATTTTGTTTACGCTTTAAGAATATCAAATGTTTTGAAAGAGGAATCTGAAGGGAGGGAAATTTCAAACTTCTGTAAAAAAGATTTGAACAGTATTGTCATAATTGAATATAGAAACAACAAAAGACACCCGAGGGTGCCTTCGTTCATACTATTAATATACTTTTTAGTTGTTTTTCAGGAATTTTACGCATACTGGATTAGGTACGTTAATGTTTTTTTGCAGGAGTGTTAGCTTCCCTGTTTTATGATCACGAGCATACAAAGATAAATTATTTGAATTTTGATTTGCCGCGATAAGAAATGCTTCAGAAGGATCGAGAATAAAGTCCCTTGGCCAATTCCCATAAGAAGATGTATGTTCAATAAATTCTAACTGGAATGTATCTTGGTTGACTGCAAAAACGGCGATACTATCATGTCCTCTGTTACCGGCATAAATAAATTTTCCGTCTGAAGAAATATGGATGGCGCTGCCCTGGTTATTGTCGGCAAAATCACTAGGTAGTGTAGAAATGGTCTGCAAAGTTTCAAAGCTTCCATTTTCATTGTCATATCGGAGGACAATCACTTCTGAACTAAATTCAGTCATCACATAGGCAATAGGTTCACTATGGTGGAATACCAGATGTCTAGGGCCACTACCAGGTTTAGTAGACAGGGCATTCTGATGGATTAATTCATTCTGAACAATCCGGTAGGTGTGAATTTTGTCTGTGCCAAGTTCCACAACAACGACATATCTTCCGTCTGGTGTAAAGCTAGCGTAATGGGTATGGGCTTTTTCTTGTCTTGGGTCTGGACCGGAACCGTGATGTTCTTTAACCGAACTAGCTGCTTGAACGCCACCATTATCTGTTAAATGATAGTAATCCACTGTCCCTTTATGGTAGTTAGTGGATAAAAGGGATTGATCAGGTCCAACGCTCACATGGCAAGGTGGTGCACCTTCAGTAAGTGTGTGATTGATGAATTCAAGTATTCCGTTCTCTGAAATCGAATACGAGGCAATCCCGCCAGAGGATCCATCTTTTGCAACTGAATATAAAAACTTCTCATTCGTTGAGATAGCCAAATAAGTTGGGTTTTCCAACTCAGCTGCAACATCTAAGTTTTCGATTGTTTTGGTTTGAGGATTAAGAGTAAAAGAATAGATTCCTTTGCTTTCACCTTTCGTATATGTACCAATAAATCCAAGGAATTTGTTTTTGTTATTCATCTATTTTCCTCCCTAAAAGATAACTAGTATCTATCATACACCAAATGAAAGACCAGTACATTATTTGTATGGTCTTGAAAAAAAGCATATTTGGTTAAATGTCTTCATAAAATCAAGTTGTCTCGCCTATGTTTGTCCATTCAGAAAAACGACCAGTCCCATTGCATCCTTCACAGTCATACGGAGCGATATTATAAATGAACTCTGTGGCCGGGAAGATGTGGTAACCTCGCCCATAACAGTCCGGACATTTGTCTTGTGCTTGCATTTCGGAGACGTGGCGTTGATAGCGAGCGTCTTTCCAATCTTGAAAGGCATTAAGTAATCCCATGATATCACCTCAAATCTTTATTTATTATATTTACTATATGAAGCGAATTTATACGGTGATTATGCTATTAGCCATCTTTTACAAGGAAATGGATAGAAACAATCAACAAGGCGGATGTTACGATTAAAGTTATAGAAAAAGCCAGTAATAAAGCTTTGGAAGAGTTATGAATGATAAATGGTAGCTATAATAAGAAGATACTGTTGCTTATTTATCTTTTGGTAGAAGGGATAGACCTACACTAAAAATGAAGCACTAATAGTGGAAGAAAAAATTTAGCAATGCCATGAAAGAGAAGAGGAATCTTTGTGAGTAAAGCTTTTTTTACAAAGAGGAAGATGGAGGCATTGTCGAATTATAGAGGATATTTCCACTTTACAATTTAGATAAACTGGAGTATATTATGTCTTTGTAACCGGAAGTTCTTCATCGGAACTCGTTAAAGCAAAATATAAATATACTAGAAAAACTATTGCAACTTTAAAAGAAAAGCAGGTGAAAAAATGAAGAGCATCATAAATTTTGGAAGACGATCTCTCAATACTTATATGGGGTTTTTCTTTTTAGCCGTATTATTATTATGGATCAAAACTTATACTGTTCAATTAACGCAGTTCTCTCTCGGAGTAGAAAACTCCATTCAATCGTTCTTATTGTTCTTAAACCCGCTTGCTTCAGCAATTCTTTTCTTAGGACTGGCTTTGTTTAGAAAAGAACGAAAAAAATACCGTTGGTTACTTATTAATTATTTTGTCCTTAGCTTTTTATTATATGCGAACGTACTCTATTACCGTTTCTTTAATGACTTCATCACACTACCAACATTATTCCAAACGCAAAACTTTGGTGATGTAAGTTCTAGTGTATTTACACTGTTAAAGCCTTACGATGTACTGTTCTTTATTGACTTTGTTCTAATTGCGATTCTTGCATCAAAACGGTTAAATCTGATCCAACTGGATACTAGAAAAATCAGCGGGAAAAAGATTGCAGCCGTTCTGTTACTTGGGCTTGCTATTTTCAGTGCCAACTTAGGAATGGCTGAAGCAGACCGTCCGCAGTTGTTAACAAGAACCTTTGACCGTAACTATATTGTAAAGTATCTCGGAATGTACAACTACACAGTCTATGATGCTGTCCAAAGTACAAAAGCTTCAGCACAACGAGTAATGGCCGATAGCAATGACATCACTGAAGTGATTAACTATACTCAGTCAAAATTTGCAGAACCAAATCCTAAGTATTTTGGAATTGCAGAGGATCGAAACGTTATCTATCTCCATTTAGAGTCCATTCAGAACTTCTTAATAGACTATGAACTACATGGAGAAGAGGTAACACCGTTTCTAAATTCTTTAACTCGTGATTCGAACACGCTGTATTTTGATAATTTCTATCATCAGACAGCTCAAGGGAAAACGGCTGATGCAGAATTCTTGCTTGAAAATTCATTGTTTGGTTTGCCACAAGGTTCAGCTTTTTCAATGAAAGGTCTTAACACATATCAAGCAGCTCCAGCGATTCTAGCACAAGAAAAAGGGTATACGTCAGCTGTATTCCACGGTAACACAAGGTCATTTTGGAACCGTGATGAAATTTATAAATCCTTTGGGTACGATAAGTTTTTTGACTCAAGCTATTATGATATGAGACCTGAACATGTTACTAACTATGGATTAATGGATAAACCATTTTTTGAAGAGTCCATTCCATTGTTAACATCACTACAACAGCCGTTTTATTCTAAATTTATTATGCTAACTCACCATTATCCGTTTACGATGGATCAAGAGTTAACAACCCTGGATAAGCATACGACAGGGGATAAATCGGTTGATAATTATTTCCAAACGGCTCGATATGCAGATGAATCACTAAAACAGTTCTTCGATGACTTAAAAGAATCTGGTTTATATGAGAACTCTATTATTGTCATGTATGGTGACCACTATGGAATTTCACAAAATCATAATAAGGCAATGGAAACTGTGTTAGGGGAAGAAGTGACTCCTGCTTTATCAGCAGAATTACAAGAAGTGCCGTTAATCATTCATACACCAGGTTTAGAAGGTGGAGTGAACCATACGTTTGGTGGACAAATTGACTTATTGCCAACGCTATTACATTTGCTTGGAATCGAATCAGAAAAATACGTCCAACTAGGTACGGATTTACTATCTGATGAGCATCGTGAATTAGTAGCATTCCGTAACGGAGATTTTGTCAGTCCAGAGGTTACTTCTGTTAATGAGAAATACTACGACCCGGAAACTGGGGAACTGATAGAAGAAACCGACGAGTTTGCACAATATAAACAAATTGTGAGACAGCAGTTAGAGCTTTCGGATAAAGTAGTAAATGGTGACTTATTGCGATTCTACACGCCGGAAAACTTTACACCTGTTAATCGCTCTCAATATAAGTACACGAATAAAAGTGATTCGATAGAAGAAAATGAGCAAGAATAAATTATAAACAAAAAGACTACCTTTTAAAGGTAGTCTTTTTGTTTAAGTACTCTTTTATAGTAAAGTTTCTCATTACATTAGCGATTAAATTATGAAAAATGTAAAAAAGTTATACACTGTCACAAAATAGTCATTGCATTCGACATTGAAAATCATTATCATTTAATTAGAGGCAATAATCAATGACCTCAAAGGTTTATCAAATCCTGATTGAAGGATGGTGAATGGCCATTTTTCATCAACGATTTAATAAGGACTTCATAGAAAGAGTAAGGAATTCACAATGAAACTTATTTACTTAATTCTCGCTTTTATCATTTTATCAATCACTTCATTGTTTATTGGGGTACAGGATATTTCACCATTAGAGATATTTCAGTTATCGGAGGAACAACTTCATGTTCTCATGGTAAGTCGATTTCCCCGATTGATGGCAATCATTCTTGCTGGTATTGGGATGGGAATAGCTGGATTGATTATGCAACAATTAACGAGAAACAAATTTGTTTCTCCAACAACCGCCGGAACCGAAGACTCAGCTAGATTTGGAATCTTGGTTTCAATGATGTTGTTTTCTGGATCAGGCCAATTGGTAAGAGTGTTAGTTGCTTTTTTCTTTGCTCTACTAGGTACCTTTATTTTTATGAGAATTCTAGAAAAAGTGAAGTTTAAGGATGCAATTTTCATTCCGCTTGTGGGAATGATGTTTGGTAGCATTGTAGGTTCGATTACGACCTTTTTTGCCTATAAAGAGGACTTAATTCAAAACATGTCTTCTTGGTTGCAAGGGAATTTTTCGATGATGATCCAAGGACGTTATGAGCTACTTTACATTAGCATTCCACTTATTATTATTGCTTATTTATATGCGAACAAATTTACAATTGCAGGTATGGGAGAAGAGTTCGCTGTAAATTTAGGTTTGAATCATAAGCATATAACGAATGTTGGATTAACAATCGTTGCTTTAATTACTTCAATTGTTGTTTTGACGGTGGGAATGATTCCTTTCTTAGGGTTAATTATTCCGAATATCGTAACGATGTACCGCGGAGATCATTTGCAGAAAAGCCTTTCTCATACAGCCTTGTTAGGAGCAGTTTTTCTTTTAGCCTGTGATATATTGGGCAGAGTGATTATTTATCCATATGAAATTCCAATCGGCATGACAGTTGGAGTCATTGGTAGCGGAATTTTTCTTTACATGATTATGAGGAGAAAGGCATATGAGTAATAAGGGTAAACTGGTAGCGTTAGTAGTGGTATCGATTCTGTTAGCTGCAGCCTTTATTTTTATAGATTTAGGAAGCAACTGGGATTATGCATTACCTCGAAGGCTGAAAAAAGTATATGCGATAATATTAACAGGGGCAACAATTGCTTTTGCAACTGTTGTGTTTCAAACCATTACCAATAACCGAATCTTGACTCCAAGCATTATTGGTCTCGATTCTTTGTATTTGTTAATTCAGACTTTTTTGATTTTTGTGTTTGGCTCAATGAGTTTTGCCATTACAAACGAAAATATTAATTTTATTGTTTCCGTTATTTTAATGGTGATTTTTGCGAGTTTCCTGTATAAGATATTGTTCAGAGGAAACGGAGAGAATATCTATTTTCTGCTGTTAGTGGGGATTATCTTTGGTACTTTCTTTAGAAGTATTTCAGAGTTTATGCAGGTTTTAATTGACCCGAATGAGTTTATGGTCGTCCAAGACCGAATGTTTGCAAGTTTTAACAATGTAAAAACAGATTTATTGCTTATTTCCACGGTTTTGGTGATTTTAGTCGCTTTATACTCGTTAAGGCTTATTAAATATTTGGATGTTTTGTCACTAGGAAAAGATCAGGCCATAAATCTTGGTGTTGACTACGACTATATCGTAAAACGATTATTAATAGTCATTGCAGTTCTTATCTCCATTTCAACTGCACTAGTTGGCCCAATTACATTTTTAGGATTATTGGTAGCGAATGTGGCTTACCAGTTTCTAAATACTTATAAGCATAGTATTTTAATTATAGGTTCAATCTTTATCTCGATTATTGCATTAGTAGGCGGTCAATTTATTGTCGAACGAGTCTTTACTTTCGATACCACTTTAAGTGTTATTGTCAATTTTATTGGCGGAGTGTATTTTATTTATCTGCTGTTAAAGGAGCGTAAATCATGGTAGACGTTAAACATGTTTTTAAAGGGTACAATAATAAAAATGTAATCACTGACGTTTCAGTTAAAATTGCCAAAGGGAAAATTACCTCTTTTATCGGACCGAATGGTGCAGGTAAGAGTACATTGCTTTCTATGATTAGCCGATTGATCGCAAAAGATGAAGGGGAAATTTACATTGATGGAATGGATCTTACACGGTGTAAGAATAATGATTTAGCTAAGAAGATTTCAATTCTGAAGCAATCTAACCATATCAATGTTCGTTTAACGGTGAAAGAACTAGTTTCTTTTGGTCGTTTTCCTTATTCTCAAGGAAGATTAACAAAAGAAGACCGTAAGTTTATAAATGAAGCGATTCGCTATATGGAGTTAGAAGAAATCCAAGACAAATACTTAGATCAATTGAGTGGTGGGCAACGTCAACGGGCATATATTGCGATGGTCATTGCTCAAGATACAGAGTATGTCCTTCTTGATGAACCGTTAAATAATTTAGATATGAAGCATTCTGTTCAAATCATGAAAACCTTAAGAAGGCTAACAGATGAACTTGGAAAAACAGTTGTGATTGTCATTCATGATATCAACTTTGCCTCTTGTTATTCTGATTATATTGTAGCGATGAAAGATGGTCGTGTAATCAAAGAAGGCACAACAGATGAGATTATCAATCCGAGCGTATTAAATGAAGTCTATGATATGGACTTTAAAATTGAAGAGATTGATAGAGAAAAGATTTGCGTATTTTACTCATAGGTTGTTTTCGTAACAATTTGTTGTTAAAATCTAAAAGCTGATTTTAACGCAGAATCAGCCATTTTGAGTGTTTGTACTAAGTTTGCTGGCCATTTTCTCCTAATCTAAAAAGTCCTTCCAGGTGAAAATAAAGTGATTTCTCTTCATTTTATTTTGAAAAACAACAAGGTTTGAGAAAAGAGCCTGCTCATAAGAAGAATATCTACTAGTAGGAAAAGGTCGAATGTATGCTGATACATTCGACCTTTTTGTATTTTCTATACCTCAACAGGGACTTCTAGGCCTAGTCCTTTTGCTACCCGAGTTCCGTATTCTGGGTCTGCTTTGTAGAAGTGTTTGATTTGACGGAGTTTGATTTCATCATATTCAACTGGTTTCATTGCGTTAACAATGTTGTCTACTAAGCGAGTTCTTTCCTCTTCGCTCATTAGGCGATAAAGGTCTCCAGCTTGTGTATAATGGTCGTCATGATCATAACGTACGCTTTCTGCCACGCCAGATACTGGGAATGGAGTGGTACGGTCTGCTGGTGACTCTTTAGGACCACTAAAGCTATTTGGCTCATAGTAGACACTGCTTCCGCCGTTGTTATCTGGACGCATAAATCCATCGCGCTGATAGTTATTTACTTCTACTTTAGGACGGTTAATTGGAAGTGCGTTATGGTTAGCACCAACACGGTAACGATGTGCATCAGCATAAGCGAATAGACGTCCTTGAAGCATTTTATCTGGTGATGCTTCAATTCCTGGTACAAAGTTTCCAGGGGAGAAAGTAGCTTGCTCTACTTCAGCAAAATAGTTTTCAGGGTTTTTATTAAGTACCATTTTACCAACTTCAATTAGAGGATAATCCTTTTGAGACCAAACTTTTGTAACATCGAATGGATCCCATTTATACGTATCTGCATCTTCAATTGGCATGATTTGAACAGAAAGAGTCCAGGAAGGGAAATCTCCTTTATCAATGGCATTAAATAAATCCTCAGTATGGTAATCTGGATTTTCCCCAGCAAGTTTAGCTGCCAGATTTACATCAAGGTTTTTGACACCTTGGTCAGTTTTAAAGTGGTACTTCACCCAAACAGCGTCTCCATCTTCGTTAACCCACTTGAAGGTATGACTTCCGTATCCATTCGTATGACGAAGTGTTGCAGGGATACCACGATCGGACATTAAAATTGTTACTTGATGTAGGGATTCAGGAGATAATGACCAGAAATCCCAAACCGCATTTGGGTTTTTTAAATGTGTTTGTGGATGTCTCTTTTGTGTATGGATAAAATCAGGAAACTTAATAGCATCACGGATAAAGAACACAGGTGTGTTATTTCCTACGATATCGTAGTTTCCTTCTTCAGTATAAAATTTAACGGCAAATCCGCGTGGATCACGAACTGTATCTGCAGAACCTAACTCACCGGCAACAGTTGAGAAACGAATGAACATCGGTGTGCGCTTACCTACTTCAGAAAGGAAGTTTGCCTTTGTATATTTACTTACATCATTTGTTACCTCAAAATAGCCGTGTGCACCGGCACCTTTCGCATGAACGACACGCTCAGGAACACGCTCTCTGTTGAAGTGCGCTAGTTTTTCTAATAAATGTACATCTTGAATTAAAGTAGGTCCGCGTGACCCGGCTGTAATTGAATTTTGATTGTCACCTACTGGGGCTCCCCAGCTAGTAGTAAGCTTTTTGCTCATGTTTCGTCCTCCCTTTACATCTCTTTGACACTATATTTTTCTAAATCAAGATTAATTTGAAAATCAATCTTAATTTATAATTATTATAATATGAGTATTATTAAAACGTCAAGCTTATTTATACTAATTTTAAATAGTAATAGAAAAAAATTGAGAGTAATGTTCAATAGTAGAGAAAAACCCCGTTTTACTGGGCTGAATTGGTTGTCTATTATTCTCTGATACATTTTATTCTCAATTCATTCAAATATTAATAAAATATTCTCAATTAAAAGGAGTAGATTATCGGCGGAAAGTATCGATAGTTTTCTACTATAATTGATGATATAGGTATCTAAATGAGAATAAGGAATAAATAACAGACTCCAAGTGGAGCCTACTAGTTTTAAAATTTATTTATGAATAGTTTTTTATCTAGTCCAAACATAATTTCTACTTGTGTAAGTACTCATTAATAAAGCCCAAACACTTCATATTCCCCTTATCAATGTAACAGAGCATCAGAAAGGAGGTTTCTTAATCATTATATGTCGATAGAGTTCAAAATTATCACTATCCATATTTCTGCGGGTAAAATGAACGATGTGTGAACAATAATTAGGAACGGGGAAATTCAGTAGTTTTAGTTATATAATTAATAGGAAAATATTAATATAGGAGGAAATGAATTTGACGACAGAATTAACCTTGGCCGTAAATCAGCAAATTGCAAACTGGAGTGTTCTTTTCACTAAATTACATAATTATCACTGGTATGTAACGGGCCCTGAATTTTTTACTTTGCATGCCAAATTCGAAGAATTCTATAATGAAGCAGCGCTTCATATTGATGAGTTGGCAGAACGCCTTTTAGCTCTTGGTGATAAGCCAGTGGCTACAATGAAGGAGTGTTTAGCGTTGTCATCCGTAAACGAAGCTGTTGGCGGCGAGAATGCTAGTGAAATGGTTCATTCTATTGTAGAGGATTTCACTAAGATTATCACAGAATTGAAAAAGGGAATGAGCCTTGCTGAAGAAGCTGGGGATGAGACAACAGGAGATCTGTTATTATCAATTCATTCTACTCTGGAAAAACATGTTTGGATGTTAAATTCCTTCTTAGGAAGATAGACAAATAAAAAGGGCAGCTGTATAATACGGCTCCTGTTCTCTAGCGTACAACGTCAATTTTTACATGAAAATGGAAACCAAGATGCACTATAAACTGTAGGGCAATTTGTAAGGCTAGAGAAATTAAATAACATTAGAAATAGCAAGAGGGTTCTTCCCCTTGCTATTTTGCTTTTAATTGCAGATTGCGATTTTTGTGTAGGTATGAGAACTCATAGGCGGAGAATCTCCTGCTATTGTATTATAGGGGGCTTAAGAAGAGGGATATAGGCGGAGTTATTCCGATTAACTACTCTAATGAATACTAAAATCCAAAGACTTGGCTAATATAACCGGAAAAACTCCTCTAATTTTCAAGGAAATATGGGTATTTCCCCAATTTAACCGGAATTTTTCTGTTTATTTAAAATAGTGATCAAAATCCCTTTGTAACAACAAAAATAGACCTCCAAATTACCATACAATTTGAAGGTCATTTTGATTACATTTTTAATGTTTGCGATCGTTTACGGAGCTGTCCTTTTTTTATGCTTATGATAGTTATCTAGTATCTGCTTGAAGACTGTTTAATCCTCAAGAATGATTCAAGCGCCTGCAACTAAAGTGAGTCGCTGGGCGCTTGAACAGTTTATAGAGGAGATGATGAGATTCGAACTCACGCAACGGTTGCCCGTCCTAGCGCATTTCGAGTGCGCCCCCTTATAACCACTTGGGTACATCTCCAAGTTGTTTTTATAACAATAATATTATATCATAATAAGATTTTTTGTTAAACCGGAAATCATTTCTGTTCTTTCGTAGATTTTCAATCTAATAACAGGATGTAATAATTGAACCATGTAATTCCTAAAACTACAAAAAATGGTTGTTAGGAACTGGTGGAAAATTTTTCATAAAAAGGAACAGGGTCAATAATAACGGGCAATCTAGCAAACTAGCAGCAGGTTCCACTTTTTGGGTAGTGAATCACTATGTTACAACTGATAGCCTACTAGTAGAGAGAAACGAGAAAACTAGGAGGTACATCAAAGATGAAAAAATTGAAAAAAATTGGACTAGCTATGGCAATGACAGCCTCGCTTACACTAACAGCATTTTTACCAAACGCAGCCGCAGCAACACAACATACGGTTAAAACTGGTGATACTCTTTGGAAAATTGCAGTGAAATACGGTGTAAACATACAACAACTAAAAACAGCTAATAAACTATCATCGAACGTCATTTATCCAGGACAGAGGTTTGCCATTCCGCAATCAAAAATTACAGAAGCTGAGAAAGACTTAATGGCCCGTCTTGTCCATGCTGAGGCAAAAGGAGAGCCTTATGCAGGGAAAGTAGCGGTCGCAACCGTTATTTTAAATAGAGTGGTTAGCCCTGATTTTCCAAATACTGTGAGCGGAGTTGTTAATGAAGTAGCAAATGGACACTACGCGTTTACCCCTGTTCAAAATGGTGAAATTAAGAACAATGCTGATGCAGAGTCGAAAAAAGCGGTAAATGAGGCAATCGCTTTTCAGGGGCAGGGAAACGGGTCTTTATTCTTCTATAATCCCAAAACAGCGAAAAGTGATTGGATCACAACACGTCAAGAGACAATTACAATTGGAAATCATAAATTTGCGAAGTAATTCTATATAAAAAAACAGCGCAGGATGCAATTCCTGCGCTGTTTCACTTTATTTTAAAATATCGTGGTCAACGTATCGCTCACCATTCAGTTCACTTAAAAGGTTGATCGCTACTTTAGCACCGTCACCAGCTGTAATGATTGTATGTACACTAACACCTGCGCAAGTACCAGCTGCCCATATTCCTTCAACATTTGTTTTCCCATCAGTATCAACATCGAGGACTGTTTTGATTCTTGGCTCTGTTCCTTCTTTTGTATTTACACCAATTTTCTCAGCGAGTGCAACGGAAACACCGGAGGCTAAAATGATTTGCTTTGCCTGGAATTGGGTCCCATCGGTTTCAATTTCAAAGCCGTCTTCGTTTTTGGTGATATTTGTTACCTCTGTCAGGACAACCTCTGCACCCAATTTTGTTGCTTGCTTTTTACCTGTTTCAACTAGATCTGGCCCACTAATTTCACTCACACCATAATGATTTTCAATCCAAGCTCTTTTGGTCATGCTCTTATCACTATCAATTAGTAGTGTTTTCTTACCAGCCTTTGCCGTAAAAATAGCAGCACTTGCTCCTGCAGGCCCGGCTCCAATAATCGCAATATCAAACATTCTATAATCCTCCTTACTTGATGAGTATTCATAAATATTTTATCAAACTGCTTGCTAAACTTCCTTCTTTTTGCTTGTGTTTACTAGTTTAGCACCCGAGTTAATATTTAGATTTTTTTATTTATTTTAAATATTTGTTGAAATTTCCTAATTAGGATGTTTAAATAGTGATTAGGATAACACTTATCAGATATGTGATATCTGAAAAGGCAGGTGAAAAGTCGCTTGAATATAGGGAAAATTCCAAATAGAAAAGTTTCTGACCACGTAGTAGAGCTTATTGAAAAGATGATTGACTCAGGTGAGTTCACAATCGGTGAGAAATTGCCATCTGTTCGAGAACTTTGTGACTTATTTGGGGTTGGCCGTTCGGCTGTCCGTGACGCGATCACAACGCTTAAGGGCAAGGGAACAGTAGAGGTGAAACACGGTGAAGGAACTTTCATTCGCGGCTTTGACTCTTCTAGTTTATTTAAGAGCCAAATCATGTTGCCAAGCCTAAAAGATATTCATGAACTGTTTCAAGTGCGAAAAATGCTGGAAACAGGGATGGTCGAAATGGCTTCAGTTAATCGAACTAAGGAAATGGTCAGTGAAATGGAAAGAATTCTTTCTGATCAAAATGAGTCAGGTTGGGGATCTGATTATAGTTTCCATTTAGCGATTGCCAAGGCAGCTGAAAATGAAATTCTACTCCAATTGATTGAATTTATTTCAACAGCTATGAAAAAGGTCATGATTGAGTTTTATAAGCAGATTGAGAAGGATCAGGAACTAATTGAAAAGATCGACCAACAGCATGAACAGATCCTACAAGCAATTAAAGAGCAAAATCCATCTAAAGCTCGCCAAGAAATGTTGAATCACTTAACATTTGTCGAATCATTATTGCAGAGCAGTGTCCTAGAAAGAGCATAGGACCATCAAGGACTTAGGGGGTGTTCGTGTGGTAACAACAGAACTATTGGGAGAAATGAAAACGTTTTTACCAAATCTAAAGGTGGAAACGAGTGATCAGCAAGTAACAGTTTATCCACAAACTGAGAGTGAAATCTCTGAGGTGTTAAAGTACTGCAACGAGAATAAACGAAAGGTGCAAGTCCTCGGCGGCGGAACTAAAAGTAGTTTAGGTTTCCCAAATGAAACAGTGGATTTAAAGTTGTGTTTATCTGAGTATACCGGAATTGTGGAACACACAGTTGGGGATATGACAGTTACGGTAAAGGCAGGTACAAGGTACGAAGAGTTACAGGAATACTTGGCACAGCATAATCAAAGAGTAGCCTTGGACCCATCTTGGCCGGAACACGCCACAATCGGTGGAGTGATTGCTGCAAATGATAGTGGCCCGAAACGATTAGGCTATGGAACAGCACGTGACTCTGTCATAGGAATTAGAACCGTTTATCCGGATGGGAGAATCATTCGATCTGGAGGAAGAGTTGTTAAAAACGTCGCGGGCTATGATATGAATAAACTGTTTATTGGTTCTATGGGCACACTTGGGGTTTTATCGGAAATCACTTTGAAGCTTAGACCAGTCCAAAAAAGTGAAAGCTTACTGATATTATCATTTCCTAGTGGGAACCTTGAAGAAGTTCGATCATTTGCTATTAAACTCCTTGATTCCATGATGGAACCAGTTTCACTTGAATTATTTAATCCAGGTATTAGTGCGAGATTACTAGATAAAAATGTTTATACTCTGGCGATAAGTTTGGAGGATGTAGAAAGCTCCGTTCGCTACCAAGAAGAGTTGATTCAAAAACTTTGTCCAACTGAAGCGGAACTTGAAATTGTTTCTGAAGAGGGAGCTAAACAGTTCTGGAAGAAAGTTTATACAACCTTGCCAAATGGAAACGATTCAAAGCAAAAGGATGCTGACAGCGAAAAGGCTGTCTCAATGAAAATTGGGGTTGTCAACTTAGATGTTGTTAAAGTCATTCGGGAGTCACAGCTGTTGTCCGATGGTCAGGCTGTTACCGTAGAAGCCCACGGTGGTTTAGGAACAGGTATTTGTCAGGTGATGATTCGGGGCTCAAAGGAAGATGTTGTTCAAACAATCACTCGGTTAAGGGAATATGCGAAAACCTTGAATGGATATGGAATCGTTCGCTATCTGCCAGGGTCTTTAGCCGAAACTGTAGATATTTGGGGGGATAAGCCTTCCTATTATCCACTTCTTGAAGGGATAAAGGCAAAGATGGACCCGAATCGAATCATGAATCCAAATCGTTTTGTGGGAGGGATTTAAATTGAGTTTAAGAGAAATGGACTTAAGTCAGGATCCGGCTTGTACAACCAACAGTTTAAGCAATTACTTCTCGAAAGATCATCCGGATGAAAATAAATGGGCTGATTGTGTTCACTGTGGGATGTGTCTCGAATCATGTCCTACTTACGAAATAACTGGCCAGGAACAGCATTCTCCTAGAGGAAGGGTCCACTTAATTAAGTCAGTGGCTGAAGGAAAAATAGGACTAAACGAGTTTTTCTCCGATCCTGTCTTCGCTTGTCTTGATTGCCGCGCATGTACAACTGCTTGTCCGGCGGATGTGGATGTGGGTGGTTTAATTGAAGAAGCGCGTGGCCAAGTTCGTCAAGCGATGCCACTAACAGGGTGGCAAGGGGCTGTAAGTAAGTTTTTCTTAAAAGGAGTTTTCCCGAAACAAACGCGCTTAAATAAATTGGGAGGATTGCTAAAGTTTTATCAAAAGAGCGGAATGCAAACGGCGGTTCGGAAAACAGGTTTAATCAATATTATGCCTGACCATCTTGTTGAGATGGAATCGATTATGCCTGAAATTAAGCAACCTGTTAGGGAAAAATATAAAAATGAAAAGGTAATCAAAGCAAAGGGAGAAACAAAACGCGAAGTGGCCTTTTTAACAGGTTGTATTATGGATGTAATGTTCAGTGACATTAATGAAGCAACTATTAATGTGTTAACGCGTAATGGAAATGATGTAACGATTCCACAAAATCAAGGCTGTTGTGGAGCGCTACATGTTCATGCTGGTGATCGGGACATGGGAAGAAAGCTAGCAAAGGAAAATATTGAAGCGTTTAAAGATGCAGATAAAGTTATTGTTAATGCTGCAGGTTGTGGCTGTATGCTGAAGGAATATCCGGAATTATTCCCAGATGATCCAGAGTGGCATGCAAAAGCCGAGGAATTCTCAAATAAGGTAGAGGATATTTCTAAACATTTACATGATACAGGGTATGAAAAGCCAAAGGCTGAGCTAAATAAGCGAATTACTTATCATGACGCCTGTCACCTTGCGCATGGCCAAGGGATTCGTCAAGAACCACGTGACTTACTTCTAAACATCCCAGGTGTAGAAATGGTTCATATGCCAAATTCAGACCGTTGCTGTGGAAGTGCAGGTATTTATAATATTACCAACCCAGAAATGGCTGGAGAGGTACTAGAGAATAAAATGCAGAATGTTCCGGATGATGTTGAGATGATTTCGATGGGAAATCCGGGTTGCATGCTTCAGATGGCTATCGGGGTACAAAAATATGGACGGAATCAGCAAATTGTCCATACCGTTCAATTGCTTGACTGGGCCTACCAAAAAGAGGATGGAAAGGAGGATTAATATGGCCGGAAAAAAAACCATTAAGACAAACGATCCCCATATTAGACAACTTGCTGCTTTGGTAGGAGGAGCTAATTCCATCCTATACCTAAAAGAAGATTTAGTGGCTTATGACTGTGACGGTTTTACTATTCATAAACACCTACCTAAGGCCGTTGTGTTTCCTAAGAATACGGAAGAAGTAGCTAATGTCGTAAAATATTGCGATGAAAATGATCTCCCTTTCCTAGCACGTGGTGCTGGAACAGGCTTAAGTGGTGGAGCAATTCCGTTAAATGATGAAGTGATTATCTCTTTAGTGAAAATGAAACGTCTTTTAAGTGTTGATATGGAAAATCGTCGTGCTGTTGTTGAGCCAGGCTTTGTAAATTTAAAATTAACAAATTCCATTTCGGATAAAGGCTATTACTATGCACCCGATCCTTCTAGCCAATATTGCTGTACGATTGGGGGGAATGTTGCGGAAAACGCCGGTGGGGCCCACTGTCTTAAATATGGGGTAACAACTAACCATATTCTCGGCCTGGAAGTTGTCATGCCGAATGGAGAGATTATTGACATCGGTAAAGAAGGAATTGCGGATGTACCAGGGTATGATTTACTAGGCTTATTGACTGGATCTGAAGGGACGCTAGGCATTGTTACCAAGATTACGGTACGAATCCTAAAGAATCCGGAAGATAAGCAAACGGTGCTTGCGTATTTTGACAATGTCGCAGACGGTAGTCAAGCTGTTTCTGATATCATTTCTTCGGGTATTGTCCCTGCTGCATTAGAAATGATGGATAAAACTGCTATTGAAGGAGTTGAAGCAGCAGCTTTCCCAGTTGGACATCCTAAGGACATTGAGGCGGTTTTATTAATTGAAGTGGATGGAATTTCAGCAGGGATTGATGAACAAATTGATGAAATTTTAAAAGTATGCCGTAACCGCAATGTTCGTGAAGTAAAAGTTGCCCAGGATGAGGCAGAAAGAGGGCGCTGGTGGGCGAATCGAAAGACAGGTTTCGGTGCAATGGGAGCCATTTCTCCAGACTACTTAGTACAGGATGGAGTTATTCCACGAAGTAAACTTCCTGTTGTTTTAGAAAGGATCAATCAAATTAGTGAAGAAACAGGATTAAGAATAGCGAATATCTTCCATGCGGGGGATGGAAATCTTCATCCACTTGTTTTATTCGATGCTCGGATTCCAGGGCAAATAGAAAAAGCATTAGAAGCAGGGAGTGCTTGTTTGAAGGTCTGTGCGGATGTTGGAGGTACAATTACTGGAGAGCATGGTGTTGGAATTGAGAAACGAGAAGAAATGCGTTTTGTTTTTACAGAGGAAGAAATCGCAGCTCAAACAGATGTAAGAGAAGTCTTTAATCCTAAGAATCTACTAAATGCTGGGAAGCTCTTCCCTTCACCAAGTCGCTGTGTTGAAGTTAAGAAGGAAATGAAGGCAGCAGCAAATTCATAGTATGAGACGGATTTTAAAATATTGTGAAAACGCTTTGTAAGCGGATTAAAAATAATGATATGATGTCCCTATGAGACAAAGAAATGGAGGAAATAGACAAATGACAGAATATGTAAAAGTTGGTAATCTTCAAGTAGCTAAAGAACTCTATGATTTTGTTAATTCAGATGTAATTCCTGGTAGCCAAGTGGATGGCGAGGAATTTTGGCAAGGCTTTGGCCAGCTTGTAAAAGATTTGGCTCCAAAAAATAAAGAACTACTTGCTGTTCGTGACGAAATCCAAGCCAAAATTGATTTATGGCATCAAGAAAATAGCAAAGATTTTGATTTTGATAGTTATAAAGCTTTCTTAACAGAAATTGGTTACTTAGAGCCGGTTGTCGAAGACTATCAAATTGAAACACAAAATGTAGATGATGAAATTGCAATTCAAGCGGGCCCACAGCTAGTTGTACCAGGAGACAATGCTCGATATGCATTGAATGCCGGAAACGCACGTTGGGGAAGTTTATACGATGCTCTCTATGGAACAGATGCCATCAGTGAGGAAGACGGTGCGGAAAAAGGCAAAGGCTATAATCCAGTTCGTGGTGACAAGGTCATTCAATTTGGAAAGAACTTTCTTGATCAGGCATCTCCACTAAAAGAAGGAACTCATAAAGACGCTACACAATATGCAGTAGAAAATGGTGCCCTTGTTGTTACACTTGAAAATGGAAACAAAACGGGCTTAGCAGATGAAGGCAAATTTATTGGATTCCAAGGGAACGCAGAAAACCCTACTGCAGTCTTAATTAAAAATAACGGACTTCACTTTGAAATCCAAATTGACCGTGATCATTCTGTTGGAAAAACAGATAAAGCAGGTGTGAAAGATATTCTTTTAGAAGCGGCTGTTACAACAATCATAGATTGTGAGGATTCTGTTGCAGCTGTTGATGCTGAAGATAAAACACTCATTTACCGTAACTGGCTTGGGTTAATGAAAGGGGATTTGACTTCTTCCTTCCAGAAGGATGGAAAAACAATGACTCGTGCTTTAAACCCTGACAGAATCTATACTTCTAACTCTGGTGAAGAAGTTTCGTTAAGAGGTCGTTCAACATTGTTTATTCGAAACGTAGGACACCTTATGACAACAAATGTAGTGCTTGACGAGAACGGCGAAGAAATTCCTGAGGGTATTCTTGATGGTGTATTTACTAGTTTAATTGGAAAACACACTGTTTTAGGAAATGGAAAGTATCAAAATTCCTTGAAGGGATCCATTTACATTGTAAAGCCTAAGATGCATGGTTCTAAAGAAGTTGCTTTTGCCAACGAACTATTTGATCGTATTGAAGATTTAATCGGTGTCGAACGCCATACATTGAAAATTGGTGTAATGGATGAAGAACGTCGTACATCACTTAACTTAAAGAATTGTATTAAAGAAGTTAAAGACCGCATTGTCTTTATTAATACTGGATTCCTTGACCGTACAGGGGATGAAATGCATACATCAATGGAAGCAGGTCCAATGATTCGTAAAGGCGATATGAAATCCTCTACATGGTTACAAGGGTATGAAAATTCCAATGTATTCACTGGACTTTCAGTAGGATTCCAAGGAAAAGCTCAAATTGGTAAAGGGATGTGGGCAATGCCAGATATGATGGCTGATATGATTCAACAAAAGGTTGGTCATCCAAAAGCTGGTGCTAACACAGCTTGGGTTCCTTCACCAACAGGTGCAACGCTACACGCGTTACATTACCATCAGGTAAATGTGCAATCTGTACAAGAAGAATTAAAACAAGGGGTTAAGGATTTACGGGATGAGATTTTACAAATTCCAGTAGCTGAAAATCCAAACTGGACTCCTGAAGAAATCCAGGAAGAACTAGATAACAATGCTCAAGGAATTCTTGGCTATGTTGTTCGTTGGGTAGAACTTGGTGTAGGTTGTTCAAAGGTTCTAGATATCAATAACATTGGATTGATGGAAGACCGCGCAACATTGAGAATTTCTAGTCAGCATATGGCGAACTGGCTACGTCATGGAATCTGCACACAAGAACAAGTAATGGAAACATTGAAGCGGATGGCGAAAGTAGTAGATGAACAAAATGCTGGTGACCCAGCTTACCGCCCAATGGCAGTTGATTACGATGGTTCAGTTGCATTCCAAGCAGCGTGTGACCTTGTCTTTAAAGGTTTAGAACAGCCAAATGGATACACCGAGCCAATTCTTCACCGTCGTCGCCAAGAAGCAAAAGCAAAAATAATGGCAAAAAATTAATGTACACATCCATTCTACTAGGCATTATTTAATGTTGCCTAGTAGGATGGTTTTCTACATATTTCATAGGAATGGATCGATAACTATATTGGAGGTAGGAATTATGAAGTTTACGAGGTTTCAGGTTGGTTCTGAGTCTTATACTGGTGTTTTAGAAGGGGAGACCATTCGAGAGGTAAAAGGAGATGTCTTTACTAGTTGGACATATACAGGAAATGTATTCTCAATTGGAGAGGTAAAGCTTTTGGCTCCGCTTGTTCCAAATCAAATTATTGGAATTGGAGCAAACTATGTGGCTAAGAAAGAAGAACTACCTAGCGAACTTCCAGCAATTCCAGTATTCTTCTTTAAACCTACTTCTTCTGTAATTGGACCAGAAGATGAAATTATCATTCCAGAAGGAATCGACGAAGTTAAATTTGAATCCGAGTTGGCAGTGGTAATTGGAAAAGAAGCGAAAAATATCTCAGAGGAAGATGTACTCGATTATATTTTTGGCTATACAGTTGGTAACGATGTGACTGCACCACAATTCTTCCGTGAAGATGGCCACTGGACAATCGGTAAATCCTTTGATACATTTACCCCTCTTGGTCCAGTAATTGAAACAGAGTTGGATCCCGCTTTGGTTAAGGTTGAAGCTCGATTAAATGGAGAGGAAAAGCAAAACAGTTCTACGGAGTTAATGATTGTTACGTTAAGGAAGATGGTTTCTTATTTGTCCAATGTGCTGACGCTAAAACCAGGGGATGTTATTTTAACAGGTAGCCCGCTTGGTGCAGAAATGGTGAAAGCTGGAGATGTGATCGAATGTGAAATCAAAGAAATTGGGAATCTCCGAAATACTTTTGTTTCTGCCAAAAGTCGTGTATCTAATTAAATTTAATAGTTATCTCGCAAAAGGCTCTTTTTCCATGCTGGAAAAAGAGTTTTTTTATTGAAAGGTAAAGATAAGTTTTTCTGTTTCGTATGTGCTATAAGATTTCCAACTAGTTTTTTAGAACTTTTAATACCTCAAATAAGTAATCAACAACTCATTATCGGTGGAACTAGTAGTAAATTTTCTCTATTTTCTCAAAAATAAAATAAAAGTTGTTGAAAGAAACAGAATTTTTAGTATAATTATCCTATAGTTGTTGTTATACAACAAATTTATATAGTTATATAACAAACTATTTTTTTATCTTCCTATGTAAGCGTAAACAAAAAGGGGGTTATATGGTGAGTACAGGTTTATTAGCATTTTTATCTCTTTTACCAATTTTAGCTGTTGCAATCTTTCTTGTTGTAATGAGAATGCCAGCCAGTAAGGCTATGCCAATCTCGTATTTAGTTGCGATTGGGTTAGCACTCTTTGTATGGAAAGTTCCAGGGGTTAATGTGGCTGCCGCTTCGATTAATGGTCTTGTGACGGCTGGAACACTTCTTTACATTATTTTTGGAGCAATTTTATTATTAAATACGCTTCAGTATAGCGGAGGCTTAAAAACCATCCGCAATGGCTTTACGGATATTACGGAAGACCGTAGAGTTCAAGTTATAATTGTTGCTTGGCTGTTTGGGTCTTTTATTGAAGGCTCGGCAGGGTTTGGTACACCGGCGGCAGTTGCTGTACCGTTAATGGTTGGTTTAGGTTTTCCTGCAATGGCGGCGGTTGTTGCTGGTATGGTTATCCAGAGTACACCTGTTTCTTTTGGTGCTGTTGGAACACCTATGGTGGTCGGTGTCGGAACGGGGTTATCAGCTGATCCAACGATTACAAATGATTTTTATCAATTGGTAACAGTTATTGCCGGAAAAGTTGCCATTTTACATATGGTAGCTGGGGCACTCATTCCGTTATTTGTTGTTGCCTTGATGACAAGATTTTTTGGGAAAAACAAGTCGTTTACCGAAGGCTTAAAGATTTGGAAGTTCGCGTTATTTTCAGCCTTTGCGATGACGATTCCTTATGTGCTCGTTGCAAACTTCCTTGGGCCAGAATTTCCATCGATGATCGGTGGATTAGTAGGATTAGCGATTGTTATTTTTGCTGCTAAAAGAGGATTTCTCATGCCTCCTAAAGAAGAAACTTGGGACTTTGAAGAGAAATCTAAATGGGATCCAGAATGGACTGGGAAGATTGAAATTCAAGATATTGCTCACAAGAGTGGAAGCATGAGTATGGTACGTGCTTGGACACCGTATATTTTAGTTGCTGTGTTCTTAGTTATATCAAGGTTAGAGGCACTACCAGTTGTTGATTGGCTAAAATCTTGGACACTAGCGGCGGAAGATATGTTTGGTTCTGGAATTACGGCAAGTTTTCAACCGCTTTTTTCACCGGGTACCATTTTTATCTTAGTTTCATTGATTACGTTCTTTATTCACGGAATGAATGGAAGTGCTTACAAGTCTGCCTTCACAGATTCTTTGAAAACGGCGGTCGCAGCCTCAACGGCATTAATTTTCACTGTTCCAATGGTTCAAGTATTCTTAAATTCCGGTGGAGGAGCAGCTGGCTATGAGCGCATGCCAATTGAACTTGCAAATGGTGTCGTTGCATTAGCTGGTGAGTTCTGGCCAATCTTTGCTACCTTTATTGGTGGACTTGGTGCATTTATTGCCGGAAGTAATACTGTTAGTAATATGATGTTCTCTTTGTTCCAATATGATGTCGGAAACCAAATTGGTGTAGATCCTACTTGGATTGTTGCTTTGCAAGCGGTTGGTGGTGCAGCAGGAAACATGATTTGTGTGCATAACGTTGTTGCCGCGTCTGCTGTAGTAGGATTATTAGGGAAAGAAGGGGATGTTATAAGAAAGACCTTATTCCCATTTGTTTATTACGCATTACTCCTAGGTGGTCTCGGATATTCGATTGTATGGTATGCAGATAAAGGACTATTTAACCTGGGAAGCTTTATTGTTGCAGCGATTTGGATTGTGGCTATTTATATCATTGCGACTAATAAAAAACGTGCTGCACAACTTACAGTTACTTCTCCAAAAGGAAAATCGATGTAGTTAGGATAGAAAAAACCGTTACCTTTTTATTAAGGGTAACGGTTTTTTTTGTGTTTCCGAGTTTGGAGGAAGTTATTACTATGTAGTCTAGCTTGTGAGCAACAGGTCCGGTGTTTTACACATTATGATTGGGTAATCCAGTGAGATTTTTTTAAAAAGGCCCTTTTCTGAAACTTTTTTGCTGTCTGATCCAAAAATACGTCTGAATAAGCAAGGTTATACAAAAAACAGCTTCATTTTATAAATAATGAACTTGTAAACCTAATTTTAAAAAGCGAAATGGACACTATTATGTTAAGGCCAGCTTTAGAATTTTAACAACTATCTTTTATAGAGACAGCCTTTTTCAAAACTTTCAATGCGTTGTTTTACTAAAGAAGGAACTGCTTGTTTTTCGTGTGTGATGGGATTAATGCTTACATAAATGATCTCAGCTAAGATAAGTGGTTCTGTTTCTCCTTCTCTGGTAATCATAAACTCCATTGTCATACTAGTATTGCCAATTTTTTTTGTGCGGCACCAAATGTTTAGCCAATCGTTTAAGCGGGCCGAATTTTTATATTCTAATGTTGATTTGGCGACAACAAAATCAAAGGTCCCATCCTCAGCTAAGGTTAACAAATCTAACTGGAGACCTTCTACAAAGTACTCGGCAATCGCAATATCAAGATAAGTTAAATAATGTGCATTGAACACAATCTTTTGCCCATCTATCTCGGAGTAACGAACTTTTAATTTATGGGAGAAGCGGAAATCATGCTCCATATTAACACCTCTTATTTTTAGAATTTTCTAACCATAATTTAACACAAAAATGGAGCCTTATGCTAGGCTCCACTTGTTATTTTTGGATGAGTTCATAAAACTCTTCAGCTGACAATGGTTTACTAAAGAAATATCCTTGCATGAGTGTACAATTTTTAGATTGTAAAAAGTCTCGTTGATGTTCTAGTTCGACGCCTTCGGCTATAACATGAAGGCGTAAACTGCGAGCCAAGTTAATAATCGTTTCTGCAATTTCTGAATTGCTGAAATCGGGGTTGATATCTTGGATAAAACTTTTATCAATCTTTAAGCAATCGATGGGAAGCTTTTTCAAATAGCTTAGTGAGGAAAAACCTGTCCCAAAATCATCAATGGAAATATGGATTCCAATTTCTTTTAGAGAATGTAAGGTAGAGATGGTCCGGTGAGTATGATTTAAAAGTGTACTCTCGGTAATCTCGATTTCAAATAGCTCAGGAGCTATTTGGTATTTAGTCAGGTACCGACGAATTTGTCTTACCAGCTGCTCAGGCTCTTGAAATTGCCGTGCTGAGAAATTAATGGCTAGGGTTAAAGGCGAATTTCTCCCTTTATTCCATTGACTCAACTGCGAGCAAGCTGCTACCATTATTTGTTCCCACAAGGGCTGGATTAGTCCCGTCTCTTCAGCAATTGGAATAAAAAGGTCTGGTGAGACCCAACCGAGTTCGTCATCCTTCCACCTGCATAGTGCTTCCATACCTGTAATTTTACCACTGTTAGTATCAAACTTAGGTTGATAATAGACTGATATTTTGTTTTCTTCTAAAGCCCTTCTTAATTTCGTTTCAATAAGTGGCCGTTGTTTTCCTTGAGTGGAAATCTGATCATTAAACATAACGACCTTGTTGCCGCCATCCTTCTTTGCTGAATACATGGCCATGTCAGAAGATGCAATCAGGTTTTCAATTTCTGTATGATGTTCAGGATAAATACTGATTCCGCAACTTGCATTCAAATAAATCTTCTTTTCATTTAAATAGAAGGGTTTGTTTAGTTCAAGAATAATCTTTTCAGCAAGTAATTTACTTTCGACTTTGTTTACTTTTTCGATGAGAATGATAAATTCATCGCCGCCTTGGCGGGTTATAAAATGCTTAGTGGTGACGAGTGCTTCTTTTAATCGATTAGCAGTAAGTTTAAGCAACTCATCCCCTTTTGTATGACCTAAGCTATCATTAAGGTGCTTAAAGCGGTCTAAATCAATAAATAAGATGGTCACATTCTCCCCAGTACGTTTTGAATGTTCGATTCGTTTTGTTAATTCTTCCTGAAAATATCTCCTGTTGGGTAGATTCGTAAGTGGGTCATGTAAAGCTTGAAACTCAATGACCTCGTTGCTCTTTTTTAAATTTTCAACGTAAGTTTTCAAGCTGATGGACAAAGCGTTTACGTTTTTGGCAAGAATACCTAATTCATCTTTTCGGTCTGCTTTTAATGTTTTTCCGAAGTCTCCTTTGGCAATTTCATTTACTCGTTCGACAACATATTCTACTGGTTTTGTAATCGAGCGTGAAAAGATGAAACTTATGATTAAGACAAATATCATAAAAATAAAGGACAGGAGAATATGCTCTTTTAATTCTTCGTTTAACTGTGTTTGAATCAGTCCATAGTCATATACTAAACCAATCACAAATGGTTCGTGGTTTCCTTGAATAGGCACAAATGTTTTCTGAATATCCTTGCCGTCCAAGGTCGTTCGATAGCTTTGAGTCTCACCACTTTTAGCAGCGGTTTTAATTAAACCAACGTCTATTTGTTCGTTATGATAATTATAACTCCCGTACCAAATTGGTTCCGCTGAGAGACGAGTATAACTATTTCCATTTAAGTGAACGACTTCTTTTTCATCGCCAAAGCGTTCAGGGTTAAAGACCGTTAACTCCAAGATTCCTTCCAGTTCTTCTGTAAATCGAGTCATAATTTTTCCTGGTCCGAAGTTTTGTTCATATTCAAGGACTGCATTATCACGATAATAAGGGTCGATGATGTAATTGGTTGAACCATCATAATAATATCCCCATTTATCGACATGATCAGGATTGCTAGAAGCAACCTCGATTGGTCCAGACCAATAATGTGGCAGTGTTAGCCCCTTTTCAACATTCACCGGGGTTAATGCGAGCAATTGTTCAAAGGCATCGTACCAATATCCCCAACCTTTAGTCCCCATATTAATTTCGTGCGGATCTGTGGATTTCACTCCGACAATATCGTCCTCAGTTTTAACTAATAATGTAATATGAGAAAGCATTAATTCGTTTGCTAAATGAATGAGTTGTTCATTTGTCACGTCTTCATGTTTAGCAGGCAGCGATTTTTGAATGGCAATAGAGGCAGTCCTCAATTCTCGACCAATAAGGTCTTCCACATACAAGGATCCTTTCTTTGCATTTTCCACTTGGAAAGCAACTTCCTGTGTAATCATGTTGATCTGACTTTCGTTATAATCGAGTAACTGCTGCTTTGACCGAAAAAAGTGCAGTGAATTATTCATTAACAATATTAAAAATACCAGTATCGTAAAGATTAATGGGAGTTTCTTTTTGATGGACAATGATGCTACCTCCAAAACTATCCTCTGTTATATTTCGACAAAATCCTACAAAATCCAAGAATTCATTAAATCAAAGATAGGGCATGATGAAGTATTAATTGTTCAGCGATGATTCTGGTAAATAAACCCTTTGTAAAAGCATTTTTCAGCGAGCGTTTGGGGAATATACGACTTTGAGGAAAAGTGTCAAGATGGTGAATTATTTTCCTTTCGCCAAACGAGTTAGTTGCTAGAACAAGAGCACATCTTTCTCGTTATGAACGTTTACTATCGAAACAACATGAAGTTGTAAATAAAGAAATTTTTGTCAGGGGATTGAGATTAATCGTGCGGCAAGAAGAGTAATTGTGCTATCCTTAATCATCAATATTCACCAGACCAGAAACAAGGAAAAGATAGTAAGCTTCCTTATAGGATTCTACGAGTCCGTTAAAATAATATTGATTGCAACAGGTGTATGTATGCTTTCCGGTTTATTTAATATCGGTGTTATCCTAAATATATAAATCTCTCCTTGGAGTAATGCTTATCGCTTTATTTGAAAAGATTCTTGTAAAAGCGAAGAAAGAAAAAAATTACTTGCTCTTGGGAGGTTTTATCCTTGTATTTCTGCTCGTGCTTTATCTAGGTCAAAGACTAGCACTTGGTTTTTATTTGTATAACTGAAAAAAGAATTTATAATAGAACTAAACCCTGTCCATAGGCATATACTTTCTAATGGACAGGTTTTTAATTTATGCCGGAACCAGGAAAAAATCACTTAAATAAAGTTTTAGCAACTGAGTAATTAAAAAAGTTGGAGGGAATAATGAAAGACTGGATTTTTACAATCATGGAAGAGTTTGGTTATATTGGGATTATGGCAGTCATTGCTTTGGAGAACCTCTTTCCTCCAATCCCTTCTGAAATCGTTTTGCCATTTGGTGGGTTTATGACAACGAGGACATCTCTGACTGTAGTAGGAGTAATTGTTGCCTCAACAGTTGGATCAGTAATTGGAGCAATTATTTTGTATTGGATTGGTAGAATTATAAATGTCGACCAACTGGAGAAATTTGTTGAAAGGTGGGGGCATTTACTACGTATTTCAAAGAAGGATATACGTTCAGCTGAAGGATGGTTTTTAAGATACGGGAATTGGACTGTCTTCTTTTGTCGTTTAATTCCTGTGGTCCGTAGCCTTATTTCCATACCCGCAGGGATGGCAAAAATGAATTTTATGACCTTTATTTTATTTTCAACTATGGGAACAGTCGTTTGGAATACGATTTTAGTGAGTTTAGGTGCTGTACTCGGTGAATCATGGGAAGAAATCCTTGGATATGTTGAACTCTATAAAAGTGCTTTTTATGTGGTATTTGCTATTATTGCAATCCTTTTTATTATTTGGTACGTCAAACGGAGACGCAGTTATCAGTAAATGTGGGAATTGACAATTCAATGATTCTAGCTTAATCTAAGAAAGTAATTAATTGTATATTTTCCTATTCAAAGGGGAGTAGCTGTACAATATTAGTCGTCATTACGAGAACATGATTCTCCGGCTCTATTGGCAACGAATCTGTTGTTAGCAAGACCTTTACTATTAAAAAGTAAGGGTCTTTTTAATGTTTTTTAAGACCTTTACCAACATATAGGTAAGGGTTTTTTCTTGCGAATAGCGCCGACGACGATATGAGGAGGAATTATTATGGATGTAGCCTTATTGCTAGAGTATGGCTGGGTGCTACTTGTACTCGTTGCGATGGAAGGTCTTTTAGCGGCAGATAACGCATTAGTCCTTGCAATCATGGTAAGACATTTGCCTGAAGAACAAAGAAAAAAGGCGTTATTTTATGGACTAGCTGGTGCTTTTGTTTTTCGTTTTGTTTCGCTCTTTATTATTTCTTACTTAGTAGATATCTGGCAAGTTCAGGCGATTGGCGCGCTTTATCTATTATTCATGGCGCTCAATCATATTTTCCGAAAACTGGTCAAAGGCAAGGCTGAAGAAGATGAAGAAGGTCTTGAAACAAGTGAGAAAAAGCCGAAGAAAAAAAGTGGTTTTTGGATGACTGTTTTCAAGGTAGAACTAGCGGATATTGCCTTTGCAGTCGATTCTATTTTAGCAGCTGTTGCTTTAGCTATGACTCTACCAAATATGCCGATCGGGAATATTGGTGGAATGAATGGTGGAAAATTCATTGTCATTTTCGCAGGAGGAATGATAGGAGTTATTATCATGCGCTTTGCCGCAGGATTATTTGTTAAGTTGTTAGAAAAACGACCAGGTTTAGAAATGGCAGCCTTTATAATCGTAGGTTGGGTAGGTGTGAAACTGGCGGTTTTAACACTTTCTCATCCGGCAGTCGGAATCATTAGTGAAGATTTTTCACATTCAACAGGTTGGAAAGCCACCTTCTATATAGTACTGGTTGGAATTGCTCTTTCTGGCTGGTTCCTATCCAAGGATAAGTCAGAAGCAACTAATAAAAAAGAAGAAGCTTCACACGTTTCCTAAGAGGGTTTGTTATAAACCCCCAAATAGATATAAAGTTACGGCTGTTTTCGTAAAGATTGTTGTTAAAATCCTAAAGCCGATTTTAACGATATAGTAGCCATTTCGTAAGTTAAAAATTAGATGCTAAGCTCTTTTCTTATAAAATGTAGCTGTTTTTTGAAAATTCATCTTAATTTAGACGTTTATTTTGTTCAAAAGCAACAAAGTTTAGAAAAGAGCCTAAGTTAAAAACAGCTCGGTTCCTTTGAACCGAGCTGTTTTTAGGTATTTCCTAATGGGAATTTTGAGGCTCTCTACATTTTTTTTGTATAATACTTTTGAGTGTAATATGGTTGGGCGGTTGCGTTAAAAGCCACTCCAACACCTAGTTGTCTAAACTCTGGTTTTAAGATATTTTCTCGGTGACCTAGAGAGTTCATCAGTCCCTCGTGAGCAAAAATGCTACTTGTTTGCCCATAGGCGAGATTTTCTCCTGCAACGGTAAATAAAATATCATCTTCAAGCATGCGATCGAATGGAGATTGCCCTGCAAGATTTGTATGGCTAAAATAATTATTCTCAGCCATATCAAGGCTATGATTTCTGGCGGTTTTTTTAACTCGCTCATCCCATTCAAGGATTGGTAAACCATGCTCTCTTCTAGTTGCATTTGTTAAGTCAAACATCTGGTATTCAAAGCCTTCTTTTAATCCTTCACTTTCTTTTGTATAAAAATCAACCCTTTTTTGTTCCATTTGTTCACTTATAATCTGCATAGCAGTTACTGTATTATTTTGATGTTTATCATAAAAAATATAAACATAACTATCATCCATTAGGAATAAATCGTAATCTCGATCATCTTGAAGTTGATAGAAAACATTGCCTTTTTGGAGTTTGTCAATGGGTTCTCCTAGGTTTTGAAGTACTAGCTCCTTTGATGTTCCATGAGCAATGCCATTGGAAGAAGTAATTAAGTCTTGGTTTGTATAGATCCCTGCAACTTGATCCTCTTGATTATAAGATATCATAAGGAAATTCCGGTAATTTTGGTGATAAGTAAACCATTTTGTTCCATATTCATTTAACGTTATTCTTGTTGGAGAACCGACTTTTTGTTCGACTTCGTTTTTATTGTCTCCAATTTCAATATTGGAAATTGAGAAAGTTTGGTGAGTGGGTTCTTCTAAGACTGGTTTATCAACTTCTACATCCTCTAAATTCTGCTGTCCATCGGGTTTAGGGGAGGGGATCAGTACTGACTCTAATTCTGTAAGGTTTTCATTTAATTCCTTTAAATTTGTATGATCTTTTACCGTATGGAACCCTTTTTTAATTGAATCGCCCAGGCTACTTCCAAGGTTTTCTTCAACTGTGGGCCAAAATTGATATAATAAGAATCCAATTATAATCAGAAAAATAAATCGCAAAAAAACACCACACCTTCAACAGTCTTTTTTATACAATATAGCCAGAAAAAAAGAAAAATAAATGAATGGAAGTAACAAGAATGGGAAAAATCATAGTATAGCCGGAAGCTTAGAAGGAGCGATATGTGTCTAACTAATCATGACTTTCATTGAGTTATATACATTATAGGCTACTGGACAAGCTCAAGGCTAGAAAATATATTTCTTGTTCGTTTGTAAAACAGTGTCGAAAACCAAACTTTGGGTTAGACTTGCTAATTCTTTCAATATCTGTTATTCTGTAAAAGAATTATTTTTGTTCGGTATATAAGGGAAGAACAAGTTTTGGTTTTCGCCTGGATACTCAATGAGCAAGAATAGTAATAAAATGTGTGGATTGCACACTAGGAGGCAACATAAAATGGAAAACGGTAAAGTAAAATGGTTTAATGCAGAAAAAGGTTTCGGTTTCATCGAGCGCGAAGGTGGAGATGACGTATTCGTTCATTTCTCAGCTATCCAAGGCGAAGGCTTCAAAACTCTTGAAGAAGGCCAAGATGTAACATTCGACGTTGAGCAAGGAGCTCGTGGACCACAAGCTGCTAACGTTCGCAAAAACTAATTTACCAACACAAACAGACCCATTCGTGGGTCTGTTTTTTTCTTTAGAATAATACATTTGAGTTCTAATATAACGATTTACTTGACGGTTATTTCAAGGAATACTAAACTTATACAATGGAAGATTCAAAATCATCTTAAAAAGGGGTACATATGAAGAGGAAATTTTTATTTTCAATTTTACTTGTTGTCCTATTCTTGTCTGCGTGTGGACAGTCGGCTCTAAAAGAACCGATTACACTTCTCAATCAAAATAATGAGGAAGTATCATTTCCGACTGGGAAACCAACTGTATTTTTCTTTATCACAACTTACACCTGAGGAATTTGTCAACAGCAACTAGTTGAGTTGCATGAAAATTTTTCAAGGTTGGATGAGATTGATGCGGATGTATACATCATTAGTAAGGATACACCTGAGCAACAGCTCAAGCTTTATACTCAATTGGAAAAACATTATGGTGAAAGTGTAACCTTTGTATCTGATGAAAACCTGGAGCTTATTGATCATATGGATATGAAAAATGGAGATGTTGCCTACAGAGGATATGCTTTAATCGATGGTGACGGGTCTCTTGTATTTAATACCATTAATGACCATTGGGGAGACCAAATCGATAAATCAATCGATGAAATCAAAGAAGAGTTAGGTAAACTAAAGTAATTTAAAATGAAGGAAAACTCTAGGCTAAAGCCTAGAGTTTTCTTTTTCGGCTCTATAATATTTGTTGGGGTTCCTATGCAACTATGAGAGCATAAAAAAACACGCAAACATCCAATTCTTTTATACTTGAGTTGTCGAGAAACAAGTATGAATGGAGTTGCGTGTAAATGCATTTTAGCATAAGTTTACCAGGTTTAAAAGAAGTAGATATTAAGCGAGTGGAGGAAGTAGGGGGAGTTATACGTATTTGCGTAGAAATGGAACGCAAAATCCATCGTTGTCCCAGCTGTCAATCAAGAACCTCTCGTGTACATGATTACCGTATTCAAAAAATTCAACACCTGAAGTTGTTTGAACGGAAGACACAAATTTTTTATAGACGCCGTCGGTATGTTTGCGATTGTGGTAAGCGCTTCTCAGAGAAGAATACTTTTGTAAATAGGTATCAACGTACCTCTATTGAGAATCAAGCTGTTGGTATCAGAGCCATTAAAGGAAAGACGTTTAAAGAGATTGGGGACAATTATGGAACGTCAGCTACCACCATTGTCCGGAGGTTTGATCAGTTAGCTAGAAGTGAAGTTAAACCAGTAGAAGAACTGCCTCCAGTCATTGCCATTGATGAATATAAGGGGGATACCAGAGAAGGAAAATACCAACTTATTATTGCCGATGGAATTACCAAAAAACCACTAGATAATGCTTAATCGTTACAAGAGTACGATTAAGCATTATCTTCAAAGACATGGAAATCAAGTTCAGGTTGTCATTATGGATATGAGTCATTCCTTTAAAGCTGCCGTTCAAAGTGCTTTAGGTAAACCGGTGATTGTTGCCGATCGATTTCATTTTTGTCGATATGTTTATTGGGCACTGGATGGAGTGAGAAGAAGAGTTCAAAAGGACTTTCACCCGTATGATCGTAAGAAGTGCAAGCGCATGAGATATGTTTTTCATAAGGCGTAAGAACAGCTTACAAAAGGTGAACGCTGGAATTTAGAAAGATACTTAGTAATGTCAGAGGAACTAAGTAAAGCATATGAGCTAAAGGAAGAATACCGGAAGTGGTTTTCAAGAGCGAAAGAAATTGGAACAAATGAAATAAGTGTGGTAAAGGAAGAGCTGAAGCTCTTCTATGAGTCACTAAAATCCTCTGGCATCCCTGAGATGGTGAACCTTATTGGGACATTCCAGAATTGGCAGACAGAAATCCTGAATAGTTTTGTCTACAACTACTCTAATGGTTTTTTAGAGGGGATAAACAACTCAACGAAGGTACTCAAGCGAAATGCCTATGGATTCAGAAGTTTTGAACGCTTTCGAGCAAAAATACTATTGTCACATCAGCATAAAGGAATTGGACTTCATATTGGTTAGGGTGACGACAACTAGTCATCACCCCAACATTTGACGGAGAACCTCTTTTTCACTCAATTTTTGCGAGGGGTTGTTCTATATTAATTTATAAATAGGAAAACAAAAAAACCTTGTCAAGTGACAAGGTTTTAAATGGAGAATAGGGGGCTCGAACCCCTGACCTCTTGCATGCCATGCAAGCGCTCTCCCAGCTGAGCTAATCCCCCGTAATGTAACACTACAAAAATTATATCGACAAAATCTCGGAGTTGCAAGCTCTTTTTTTACGATTAAAACAATTAACAGTTTAGTCGATTTTAATTAGTGAGTGGTACATAATTAACTAGTTTGACTTATAATTCCTCTATTTTCACCCTTTTAACTTCTTTTAAAGAGGTGATGTCTTCGTATACATCTGTTGTCCTCCTTCTAAAGTTAACGGTTATTACTAATTGAACTAGTTGATCGCCTTCTTCTAAATCTTTAATTCGTACTTTTTTGATCGACATTTTGCTACTTTTTAGGTTCTCAAGAACACTTGCAATGCCTTTCTTGTTTCTAACCATAAACTCAAGGGCAAGTTCTTTTTCGCGTAATTGTCTAGGGCCAATTAGTCCCATTAAAAATGGCATGAACTCTACACTGAAAATAAGTAATACAACTCCTGTAATAGCCTCGACGTAGAATCCTGCCCCAACAGCAATGCCGATACCAGCCGCTCCCCAAATCAAAGCTGCTGTTGTAAGACCGGATATCGTATCGTTCCCTCTTCTTAAAATTACACCAGCACCTAGAAAGCCGATGCCAGAGACGATTTGGGCTGCTAATCGAAGGGGATCCATTGTAATGTTGACATCATCGTCTCCAGGAAACATGTAGGCCGATTCAATAGACACGATTGTAAGTAAACAACTTACAATACTAATGACTAAACTGGTCTTTAAACCAACAGGCTTGCGTTTAAGTTCACGTTCTAGTCCGATGACAAGACCAAGGATAGCTGAAAGGCCAAGTCTTATTAAAGTTTCTGAATCGATAAAATTTGTTATGCTCATGCGTACCCCCTCCTAATCTTAATATTATTTTAAAAGTTTACTTTTATAATATGAATATTCAAGAAGAAGCCCTGTTTTCCCTTTATTCTTATACTTATTAACTTAAGAGGAAAGGTGGTGAATAAGATAACAATACTCCTACACTGGTTTATACGGAATTTTTATATGGGGCTATAATGAAGATAGCAAAGGAGATTATGTGTTGAATTATTCTCATCTAGAAAACGCAAATTTTTTGTTACAGTTATACATAACGAATATCCAGGGAAAATGTAAAACCATCCTTTGGGATGGTTTTACATAAAGGTATAGGTTAAACCTGAAAAAATAAATGCAGAAGTAACAGTGAAAATAAAGGTGCCACCTGATACTTTCCCTTCTGAGTTCATTAATTTGATTCCTTCTATATAAGAGTAGCCAAATAAAAATACGGCCATTAGAAAGGATAGATATAGAGCAATTGCTTCGATGATTGGTCACTCCCTTATATGAAAATTTGATATGCTTGTCCATACTTACGCGGAAAAATCGTTAAGTATTCCTGTTTGTCAAAAAAATATTGAAAACGTACCTTTGGCATGTTATATTAAAAACTCCCGTTAAAAACGGGTGGCGAAATTTCACGTTTTATAGACGGAATGAAAAAACTATATCGAATATTGTTGACAATATATAATCAACATGATATATTAAGGAAGTCGCTTCGGGCGATGAAATGAAACGATTGCTCTTTGAAAACTAAACAAACAAGCGTCAACAAACAATATTATCATGTCTTCTTATGAAGAACATGAGCCAACGTTTTATTTTATGAGCTTAACTCATACTCTTTATTGGAGAGTTTGATCCT
>NZ_JAMBNR010000001.1 GCF_023715205.1 Mesobacillus maritimus | reverse complement strand
AATCCAGTAGATCTACCTCAATAAAACCAACGAATCAGGCGCTCCTCTCTTAAAAAAAACGAATGAGCTGCGTTTTCTTTAGTATTGCCTTTTTTCCAAGTTACGGAAGTTTATTTTCATGGTAGTTGAGTATACAGATTGGGAAAGTGGGATAGATGTGCTTTTTTCACTTTAACAAGTTGTTGGATTCGAATGTCGATGGTCTTGGTTTGGGGCCAATTGGGATATTTGTCGATAAAGTCCCAGTGTTGTGGCATCCTTTTTGATGCTGTTAAGGATGGTTTCAAGTAGCTGGTGCTCTTCTGTTCTAACCCCATCTTGATGAAAAATGGTACAAGTAAGAATCTGGAAAATAATGCATATCCCTTCATTCTTTTCACCTGTATTTTAACCCAGCATATGCCCGCAATTTTCATCGCGTACTTCAATTTTAAATCTTTATCATAATTTAGGCATTTAAATAAGATACTTAAACTTAACGAAACAAAGTTGAAAATTTTGTCGAAAAAATACTTCCTAATTTTCTAAAAGAGGAGTAAAATAAATTTCGTTTCGTATTTATATTTTGGGGGTTACATAATGAGTTTTAAGAAAAAGGATAAGTTTTCAAACTTATTGAATGACATTTCTTCCAATCTAAAAGAGGCGGCTGAATATTTTTCTGATTATAAATTAAAACATGTCAGCGATCTTAAAATTTTTTCTGAGAAGATGAAGGGATTTGAAACGAAGGGAGACGGTTATGTTCATGAAGTGATTAAGGAACTAAACAATGCCTTTATCACTCCCATTGAACGAGAAGATATCCTAGCTCTGAGCATGAGTATGGATGATGTATTAGACGGACTTGAGCATTGCGCGGATCTATTTGAAATGTATTCGATTTTAAATGCGGATGAATATATGCTGCAATTTGTGGATGCGATTAAACAATGTTCATTTGAAATTCAAGAATCCGTAGAGCTGCTATCAACAAAAAAACTTCCGCAAATTCGGGACCATGCCATTCGAATCAAAGAGTATGAATCAAAATGTGATGGCGTTCAACGTCAAGCCATCAAACATCTTTTCTCTGTTGAGAAAGATCCAATTCGTATCATTCAATACAAAGAAATATATGAGACCCTTGAGGACATTGCAGATTATTGCCAAAATGTCGCCAACACTTTAGAAACCATCATCATGAAAAATGCATAAGGAGTTTTGACAAATGGATGCCCTTTTTATTTTAACAATCTTAATTGTCATTTTCGCCTTGGCATTTGACTTTATTAACGGGTTTCATGACACAGCTAATGCAATTGCAACTTCTGTTTCAACAAAGGCGCTAAAACCAAGACATGCGATTTTACTTGCTGCGGTAATGAACTTTATAGGGGCAATGACATTTACTGGAGTGGCAAAGGCAATCACAAAGGATATTGTTGACCCATTCACCCTAGAAAATGGATCTGTCGTTATTTTAGCGGCGTTGATTTCAGCGATTGCCTGGAACTTGATTACTTGGTATTACGGTATTCCTAGTAGTTCCTCCCATGCCATCATTGGATCGATTGCAGGGGCGGCAATTGCAGCCGCAGGATTTAGTTCATTAAATTATTCAGGTTTTCTTAAAATTATCCAAGCACTGATTATTTCTCCGATTCTTGCATTTGCCGTTGGGTATTTGGTTTACAGTCTTTTTAAAATCATATTTAAAAACAACAACTTAGCGAAGACAAATAAAAATTTCCGTCGTTTTCAAATTGTTACGGCAGCTGTCCAGGCTTATTCCCACGGAACAAATGATGCTCAAAAAGCAATGGGAATCATTACGATGGCGTTAATTGCGAGTGGTCATTTAACAACAGACGATGTTCCGTTTTGGGTACAATTGGCTTGTGCGACTGCCATGGGACTAGGTACATCAGTTGGTGGATGGAAAATTATTAAAACCGTTGGCGGAAACATCATGAAGATTCGCCCAGTCAATGGAGTTGCTGCCGACTTAACTGGTGCTTTAATTATTTTTGGAGCAACCTATATTCATTTACCAGTAAGTACAACTCACGTAATTTCCTCTTCTATCATGGGAGTAGGAGCTTCCCACCGCCTAAAAGGGGTCAAATGGGGAACAGCACAGCGAATGCTTATTACCTGGGTCATTACGCTTCCGATTTCAGCAACTCTTGCAGGCTTGGTTTATTTAATATTGAATTTATTCTTTTGAAATTGAAAGCTCAGAATTGACCCTGAGTTTTAGAAACTGCTACATGCGAGAGAACTCCCTAGTCAATTCTTTGATTTTTTACTGAATTGGTGGTTGAAATGGGTTGTAAACAAAAGTGGACAATTTCTATAAATGGAACTGTCCACTTTGTAATTTTGTCCATTTCTTTGTGAGAAAAAAAAGCCTAGGTAGGCTTTTTGGGTTAAATGAGTAGTTAGCAAAATCGTACCTTAACTAAAAACATTGATCCTATAAGACTTTGGTTTTTCAGCTTGAAGTTTATCTAACTCCGAGTATAGGCGCTTATATTCGACAATTGTTATTTCTCTATGAATATACTTATTTTGAATAAAATCTAATAATTCATTCGCGTGTAAGTGAGCGTGATTTCTTTCTTCTTTAAAACGTTGGATTAGCTCTTCGAATAACATGGAATCACTCCTCTAAAGATATCTAAACTTGAAAACGCTTCCGTATGTCAAGTTTAACACATCATTTTTCGAACTTTATTTATATAAATTTTCAAACTTTCGACACATATCTACATTTTCGTTGAGTAAGAATGCGATAGGTTTAGTGAACCGTGGAATAATTTGCAGAATTTACATAGCAGGTACAGCGGTTAAGGACATTTGGTTTAGGCACAGAATACCTTATCGTTGCATAGCAAAGAAGGTTATAGATTTGTATTCTCTAATAAAGAATAAAAAGCCCTGTCATAAGGGCTTTATTTCTGGAATACTGTGGTATGTGGTAATAAAGACAGCGCGAGTTCTGCGTTTAACCAGGAAGGTTAATTGACTGTAGGTGGGTTTGATCAATTCTCATTGTATAAGATTGAGGTTTTTCTGCTTGGCGTTTATCAAGTTCGCAAAATAGTTTCTTATATTCCACAATGGAAATCTCTCTATGAATATACTGCTTTTGAACATAATCTAAAAGGTCATTTGCATGAAGAGGAGCTTGATTCTTCTCAGAAGTAAAGCGATGAATAAGATCTTCTAATAACATATAATCCCTCCATTTTAAAGGTTGGTTAATTGTAAACGCTTCCATATATAGAGTATAACACGAGTTTTTTTGCAACGGTATTATAAAAATATTCAATCTTTCGACACATTCCCACATTCTTTATGTTTAAAAGGTAGAAAACCAATGAAATTTAATAGACATACAGAATTTTCTGCACGAGAGTATTCACCCACCTGTGTAGAAATCATTTAGATTTAGTAGACGGTTATTGTAAAGCCGATTTTAACGCAATTGTAGCCATTTCATATGTTTAAAATTAAGTTTGCATGCTCTTTTTGTCATAAGTGAGATTATTTTTTGTTAAAAAACAATATGGTTTGAGAAGAGAGCCATTTAAAAAAGTGCCTCAACTACCTTGATCAGCGTAATTAAGACTCATTCTTTGATTTGACAAATTCTTGCGAAACAGAAATAAACTCCCTAACTGCATAGGATAAGTATTTATTCTTTTTCCAAATCATTCCCAACTCGAGATTCACTTCAGATTGATAGAATGGGAGAATCGTAATCTCATTACTATTAATATCTTCACAGATTTTACTAGGCAAAAGGGCAACCCCCAATTTTCCCTCAACCATTCCAAGGATAAAATCTTTCTGGGAACTTTCACATACTATATTCGGCTGAAACTGATGTTTTCCACATTCCTCAATGATTTTGTCGTAGAGCGAAAAGTCTTTACGGTAAAGGATGAATGGCTCATATTCCAGGTCAGAAAAATGAACTTTCTCTTTTTTCGCTAAAGGATGATCATGATGAACAATTAACATTAAAGGATCTTTTAAAGCTTTGATAATCTCGAACGGACTATTCTGAGTTGGAAATGTACAAATTAGTCCAATATCTAAAGACCCGTTTTCTACACCTTGTTTAATTTTTTTCGTCCCAACCTCAGTTAAGGTTATTTTCACTTCAGGGTATGTTTCTTTAAATTGTCCAATTAACTTCGAAAAAAATGCAGCTCCGACAATTGGAGGAATGCCAATACGAATTTCACCTGTTTTCAACTCCATCATATCGGTTAATTCTAGAGTAAGGTTGTTAAAAGCTTCTAATACCTTCTTAGCATTGATTAAGACGGCTTTGCCTGCATCGGTTAATTCTAATTGTTTTGAGGAGCGATAAAATAATGGAACCCCTAATTCATCTTCCAAATTTTTAATCGCTTTACTGATTGATGGCTGAGTTACATGTAAGCTTTGTGAAGCTTTTGTAAAACTTAAATGTTCAGCGACTTCTGAAAAATACTCTAAATGCCGAATATCCAACCTAATATCCTCCTTCCATAGACATAAGGCATAATCACTATAACCAATATGTATTTTATTCACAATATTCTTTCATTTTATAATAAAAGGTTGCTCAAGTCTATATTCCTGTGCAATACTGCGAATTTTATCGAACAATCGTTCATCCATATAGCGAAAGGGCATAAGCGTTATAGATTATATGTATTTTATTTATATTTGGAATTCAGTGTATAATAAACACAATTTACTTGAGGTATCGCGGAGTTAAATAACTGAATATTTCTAAAAATATTTAACAGCGGTCATTATTTTATAAAAGGGGATGTTTAAGAATGAGTGATTTGCAAAAAGAATCGTTATTGCTGCACGAAAAGTATAAAGGAAAACTATCTGTTGAAGTTAAGATGCCATTAACCAGCATGAAAGACTTAAGCTTAGCTTATTCTCCAGGTGTAGCTGAACCTTGTTCGCAAATTCATAAACATCCAGAGAAGGTTTATGATTACACGATTAAAGGCAATCTAATTGCGATTGTCTCTGATGGTACTTCCGTTTTGGGATTGGGGGATATTGGACCAGAAGCCTCCATGCCAGTTATGGAAGGGAAAGCGGCTCTATTCAAAGCCTTTGCTGGAGTAGACGCTGTACCGATTTGCCTAGATACAAAAGATCCTGAAGAAATCATTAAAACGGTTAAACTATTGCAGCCAACATTTGGTGGAATCAACTTGGAAGATATTGCCGCTCCAAACTGTTTTTATATTGAAGAGCGGTTGAAGAAGGAAATGAAAATTCCTGTATTTCATGATGATCAACATGGGACTGCTATTGTCACTGCTGCAGGTTTAATAAATGCTTTGAAACTAGTTAATAAAAAGATCGATGAAATTAAAGTAGTTATAAATGGGGCAGGGGCTGCTGGTATCGCAATCATCAAACTTCTATTAAATATGGGTGTTCAAAACATCATTATGTGCGATACGAAAGGTGCAATATATGAAGGAAGACCAGTTGGGATGAATCCGATCAAAGAATCTGTTGCCCAAAAAACAAATAAAGAAAAACACGAAGGGTCATTATCCGATGTGATTATAGGCGCTGATGTTTTCATCGGTGTATCTGTGGCAGGAGCGCTAACGAAAGAAATGGTTGAAACGATGAACCAAGATGCCATTATTTTTGCAATGGCAAACCCAATTCCAGAAATCATGCCAGAAGATGCGAAAGCTGCTGGTGCGAAGGTTATTGGAACAGGTCGTTCTGATTTACCGAACCAAGTAAACAATGTCCTTGCTTTTCCTGGAATTTTCCGTGGAGCGCTTGATGTTTCTGCTACTGATATTAATGATGAAATGAAAACAGCTGCTGTAGAAGCGATCGCAAGCTTAATTGAGGAAGAAGAACTAACAGCTGATTACGTCATTCCAGGTGCACTAGACAGTCGAGTGGTTCCAGCTGTACGCGAAGCTGTTGCGAAAGCAGCCATTGAAACAGGGGTAGCTAGAAAAGCAATGTTACCTGTTCTGTAAAAATATTTTTTCAGGTACAGGAATGTCATAATTTATATTACATGATACGAAGCAGAGCTTTCATCTTTCACTTGCCTTTTGGACATGAAATTTAGGATATGAAGGAGAATGATTGGATTGAAAAGATCAGAAACCATTGTATTGAAAGAATTGCTTCGCTGCGAGCTAATTGAAAATTATCATGTAACTTATCAAGAAATCGAGCATCAGGAATTTGTGTTAAATGCCGATGGAATCGTCAGAGAGAATTTCTCTGTAGAAAAAACAGTAACAATCTATCGAGTTGAGGGATATTCCACTTTGCAAAAAATAAACTCCTATCCTGCGGAAAACTTAACAATGGTTGATTTGCTTAATATTCTTTTAAGAGAGTATCCTGAGCTCTTTAAAAAGGCGATGACAAAGAAAGCCGTATAAATCAAACACCCAAGCGGAAGCTTGGGTGTTTTTCGTAATTGAAACGAAACGTGAATGACTCAAATCTGATATGCTTGGCCTATATTGCGACAACTATTCCGTTAGCCTATTATTAGTCCTGCGCCTACATATAACGCTGTGGCAATAACTGCACCGATCACAGAAATCTTTAATTTATATCGAGCATATTCGACTATTGGCAAATCCAAAATCGAGGCAGTTGTTATCGTTGTATCACCCAATGGGGAGGTAAGTGCACCGAATGCACCACTTGCAAACACTGCGCCAACTGTTAAAGGAATTGAACCGCCTGTAGCAACGGCCAAAGTCATTCCAAGCGGCATAAACAATCCCCAAGTACCCCAAGAAGAACCAATAAAATAGCCAACAGTTGAACCAAGTACAAAAATGGCGGCTGGTGTTAAAGAGGCGGGGAGGAAAGTTCCTAATGTGGAACTAATGAACGCTGAAAAACCGAGGTCTTCAGCAGATAATGTAAGAGCCCAAATAAGTACGAGCAAACTAATAGCCTCCATCATTTGGTTACCACCATCATAAAAATGATATAACAACTCGCCTAGTTTTTGCCGCCTTGCGACATAAAAAACAAACGATAGAACTAATGTGATAAACACAGAAAGCAGCATTACAAACGTAGCATCTGCAACTGAGAAGGCTTCGAAAACGGTATCTGCGCCTTTAGCTGTTCCATCGAGGTATAAGAGAAATAATGATAATCCGAGCAATAAAAATACCGGTACAATCAAATTCCATGGTTGTGCTTTAACCATTGACAACTCTTTTTTTATGCCAACGCGGTGATATTCATGTTCTTGTTCTTCAAATTGTTTGGCATTTTTCTTATCTCCATTTTTTTTTCTGGGGTTCCATAATGTTTGAATGATTCCGATTAGCAGCATCACAATTGCAAAAAAGTTAAACAAAATGCTCATTAAGAAAACATTATAAGCTGTTAATTCCAAACCTAATTCTTGGATTCCTCCCTCAACTAAAGAAACCATAAACCCAACAAACGCCGTTGCAACAGGTAATAGGACAATAATTGATTCTGTTGAAATATCGAGCGTTAATCCTACTTTTGCTTTCGAGAGCTTCATTTTATTGACAAGGTTTTTTACAACAGGCCCAATCATCATAATCCGAAACATTGGCATCATGAAGGTAAACGGAAGCGTAAACCAAATAAGGCCAAGCAATCCTCGCTCATTATGAATTTTGGTGCCGACCCATTCAGAAAATCCTTTGATTCCTCCAGAGATGTTCATCATTCCAACCAAACCACCAAATAAATAGAGGAAGCCAATAATTTTAATGTTAGAAGAATCCGATAAAGTAGTGACCATATAATTAACGGAATGGTATGCTCCCTCAATCAAATCAGGTTTGACAATAAACGAGCCAGTTAGTAAGCCTACGACGAGACCAGGTAAAATATTTTTTAACCAGATGGACATTGAAATAACAATCAGAAAAGGCAATAGAGAAAGCCAAGTATAGTCCAAGTTTTCTCCCTCCTAGACGCATGTAGTTGGTAAACGTAATGAGTACCTTTCAATTCAATTAGTATGCCAGTTCACATGCAACTCTATTAGTTAACCTTACCAGAAGGTGTCGAGACAGAGCTTTGGTTACCATGTACTGTACCGATTTTTTAGATCTGAACGGGCATCGAAACAAACTGTCGGTTATCGCTATTCCTTTCTATCCCCGGTTTGCAGGCGCATATCTTCCTAATCACAAAGTGATTAAGGAGAAGACATCTTAAGAAAAAAACACCAGGACATAAATCCTAGTGTGTGTAACTAAAAAGATAACGCTTCCAAATCCATTCCAGTGTTTTGTTTAACACTGGTAGTCATGTTTCCGCTAGTAGAGTAAAATGAAAAAGCGAATGTCATTGATAATCCAAAAAATAATCCAGTAATGATTCCTATAGTTAATTCCTCAAAAGCAATGGACATCGTAAATCCAAATGGAATTGTTGTAAACAAAAAGATTATTAAAGTTTTTTTCATAAAATGCTCCTAGATTTTAATTTTTTTATCCAAGGTTGGAACCAACCGTTTGTAGATAGTTCAGACAGGATAAACAATCCTATTGTCAAGATTGTTTGCCCCTTTGGCCACTTATTCCATAAATTGCAATTGCAGTTAAAAATAAAATCGAGGATAAAGCCAGAACAATTCCGTTCCAATCACCTTTAAAAATAGTCACGTTAATTAGGGTCAGAGTGTGCATTAATATAATAATTAGGATTAGAACAACTGAAACCTTCAATAAATCACGTCCTTTGTAAAAAGTTCTCTCTTAATGGTACCAAAATTTGGAGGTTTTTAAAGGTTTTGCCCGAACTATGGAAAATAAGTAAACTCTTTTTTCAATCGGTGTATGTAGGAATAGCTTTATCTATTTTAAACAAGTGTAAAGGGATATGGAGGAGTTATAAGAACCTGAAAGAGGTAGATTCGATTCTTATCAAAATGCGCTAAAAAACGCTATTGTAATTTTTCCTCAATAGCGTTTTTTAATCAAACCTTTTGTAATTATCAAGGTATATAGTGGGACCAGCTTTTCTATTCGGCTTCAGCACACCAATTCAAGTCATTTTTATATCTGTTTCTAATGGAGGAGTTCTTTTAAGGTAATAGCATGTCGTCGGCTTGTATCAACGACTTCTTTTGCTAGCTGTTTGCTTTCTGGGTCCAAATCACCTTTGACCAGTTCTTCTGAGTATTCGACACCGTAGTTTTCCATCCCTTTAATTGCATCTTTGAGAATTTTCGCTTCGTCATCTGAAAGCATGACTTTATGCATAAAACTATGCATAGATCCAGAAACTCCTTCATCATCTGCGGGCACTCCACCAAGATTTTGAATACGTTCCGCTAGTTTAGTAGCATTTTGTTTCACTTCTTGTTGCATCATTTGGAAAGAGTTTATCAGCTCTTTATCTTCCAACTTTTCGATATGGTGTTCAAGAGAACGAATGCCCATATATGTTCCACGCAATAACGTATTTAGTTCCTCAATAACAACATTTGTATTCAATCCATCACATCCTTTTCCCTAATATTTTTCGATTAGTCTTCCTTTTTATTCGTAACAATGCCTAAAACTTCATTTATAATTAACGGGAAGGAGATGACGATGATGATTAGGCTAGAATATTTTAACCGTAACGATTTTGAATTGTTGATTGATTGGGTAGATCATCCAGAACTTTTGCTTCAATGGGCGGGACCGACCTTTGAATTTCCTATAACCATTGATCAATTAGAACACTACATAAAAGGTGCAAACCATAAGAGTGCCAATCATTATGTGTATAAGGTCATTAATGAAGAAACAAACGAAAGAATTGGTCATATCTCTCTAGGAAGAGTTGACCGTATAAATCGATGTGCAAGAATCGGGAAAGTGTTGGTAGGGAAAGGTCATCTTCGGGGGAAAGGCGTTGGCCAGCAGATGATTCAAGAAATATTGAAGATAGCCTTCAAGGAGCTGAATCTTCACCGGGTATCATTAGGTGTTTATGATTTTAATACCGCTGCAATTGCATGTTACGAAAAAGTGGGGTTTCAAAAAGAGGGCTTACTAAGAGAAGTTGCTAAATTTGAGGATGTTTATTGGAGTAGTTGGGAAATGAGTCTTTTAGAAAATGAATGGAAAGGGGAAGTGTAATCATTAGGTTTATCAAAGATATTGTGTTTACCCATTTTGATGCAGATGAGACGATCAAAACATATACGGTTTCAGAAAGGTTCGTCTCGAAAATTGCTTTTGCAATTAGTTAACAATTTGACGAGAAATAAACTCTTTTTTATGAATGTCGTCTTCAATTGTAAGGAATAATAAGAGATGTGTGTGCACATCCAGTGAGGATGAATTCATAAATAAGGAGAATGAGAAATGTCTGATGTTAACTTAGCCGTGATTTTTTACAGCATGGGTGGAACTAATTACCAACTAGCTCAATGGGCGGAGGCAGGTGCGAAAGACGCGGGAGCCAACGTTAAAATGTTTAAAGTCGAAGAATTAGCTCCTCAGTCAATCATTGATCGAAATGAAGCGTGGAAGGCAACAGTCGAAAAAACAAAAGATGTTCCAGTTGCAACTAGCGATGATCTCGAATGGGCGGATGCGATTATCTTTAGCGTTCCAACTCGGTTTGGGAATATGCCATCTCAAATGAAGCAATTCCTTGATATCCAAGGGGGGCTTTGGGCAACTGGAAAAACCGTCAATAAAGTGGTCAGTGCTATGACATCCGCTCAGAACCCACATGGTGGGCAGGAGGCTACATTATTATCCCTATATACAAGTATGATGCACTGGGGAGCGATTATTGCGACACCTGGATATACAGATCCTGTTCTATTTGGTGCAGGGGGGAATCCATACGGCACAAGTGTTACGGTCGACCAAGACGGTAATATGATTGAAGACGTACAAGCTGCGGTTAAACACCAAGCGAAGCGCACTGTAACAGTTGCGGAGTGGGTTAAAAAAGCAAATCATTAATGGAAAAAGTCAATCGGAAAAGACTTCGATTGACTTTTTTTATGGGATTAGATTAACTAGTGTGACAAAGTAAAAAATCATATCTTTTTACGTATGGGGGAAAATATGTTAACAATAGAGGTAATTTAGGAGTTTGATTACATAACAGAAAGTTGGAATGATTATGACGGAACGAAGTGTGATCTTTTTTGATATTGACGGAACTTTATTAGACCATGATAAAAAACTTCCCTCTACAACAAAGAAAGCAATTTTTGAACTGAAGAAACATGGGCATGAAGTAGCAATAGCAACAGGGCGTGCTCCTTTCATGTATGAAGGTTTACGAAAAGAACTTGGAATTAATACGTTTGTTAGTTATAACGGTCAATATGTTGTGTTAAATGGAGAAGTAGTCTATACAAATCCGTTAAATGTTTCTTCGCTTGAAAAGTTAACCGAAGCTGCACTGGAAAATGAGCATCCGGTTGTGTTTATGGATCACGAGGACATGAAAGCAAATGTGCCTGAGCATGGTTTTATTACGGAGAGCATCAGTACCCTTAAGATTGAGCAGTTTCCTACACACGACCCTCATTATTATAAAGGTCGAGACCTCTATCAAACCTTGCTATTTTGTCCAGAAGGGGAAGAACAGCAGTACGAACGACAATTTACAGACTTTGATTTTGTAAGATGGCATCCTGTATCCGTTGATATTTTACCTAACGGTGGTTCAAAAGCAAAAGGAATTGAGAAAATTGTTCAGAAACTAGGATTCTCTGAAGACCGTGTTTATGCTTTCGGCGATGGATTAAACGACATCGAAATGCTTACTACGGTTAAAAACAGTGTGGCAATGGGGAATGGGAAAGAAGAAGTAAAAGCTGTCGCAAAACATGTTACAGAATCTGTAGAAGATGATGGTATTTTACATGGTCTCCAGATGGTGGGCCTCCTCTAAACGTATCCTTTTCAATGCTAAAAAAAGCAGTTCATTTTTAATAATGGACTGCTTTTATAAAAAGAATAACCAAATGTAAATTCAACTTTAACGAAGATACTTTCTTTAACTAATATGGATTTCTAAACAATAAGCCCCATCTTGCTATCACCAGTCATAAGTTAGAATTGAGCTAGAAAAGTGTGTTAGATTACGAATAAATAACCGCACCAATCATTCCTGAAGCCACAATAATAAGGGCCGGATGCCAGTTCAATTTAAATAAGGCAAATAAAGATAAGATAAACAGGGCTACTAGACTGATATATTGAATGGTAAAATAAATTGAAATGACACCGTTCGCAAGAGCAAACTTTATGGATGCAAAAATGATTAAACCTGTCACAACAGGTTTCATTCCATAAAAAGCGGCGCTAACTGCCTTCTTTTGACGAAATTTCATTAAAAAAGAGTATATAAGGATAACAAGGAGGAAGGAAGGAAGTGTTATTCCTACAGCTGAAACGATGGCACCTAACCATCCATTAATAGAAAACCCTACAAGCACAGTAATGTTTGTTGCAATTGGCCCAGGTGCCATTCCAGCTACTCCAACTAGGTGAGTGAATTCTTGTGTTGTCATCCAGCCATGATGAACACTTTCATGTTCAATGACAGGTAGTATTGCATACCCTCCTCCAAATGAACCTAATCCAATGATAAAAAATGTGAAAAATAAATCTGTTAACATGAATCAACAACTCCATTTTACACGTCAAAACATTACCCCGATTTTCCCATCATTCGTTTTGTCGCTTGTTTTTGGAAAAAACCAAACCTTCTCAGAATCGACCAATTAATAATGCCTAATAAGGCACCGATAAAAAGCACAACTAACGGATGGATATAAAATAGAATTGGAATCGAGAGAACCAACAAGAAAAAAGTTGGTTTATCGACAATAGATGTTTTTGCTATTTTTATCGCAGAATAGACCATAAGAGCAACAATGGTTGTACCCATTCCCCTAAAGGCTCCCTTAACTAATGGATTCGATTGAAAAAAATAATATAGCCCACCTAACACCAACATGATAAAAAATGTGGGCAAAGAAATACCCATTATAGCAACAATCGCCCCATACAGGCCTTTAAGGCGATAGCCAATAAAAGTAGCCGTATTTACTGCGACCGATCCTGGGAGGGTTTGAGCTAAAGCTAATAAATCAGCCATCTCCTCTTCGGTTAACCATTTTCGATTCTCAACGATTTCTTTTGTTATGAATGGGATCATCGCAAATCCGCCACCAAAGGTAACAGGGCTAATTTTAAAGAAAGACCAAAAGATGGTGTGTAATCTTGAATTCATCTTGTTCACAGTTTCACCTTCAATTTAATTGTTTGCAAGCATGGTTACAAACTATCTTTCTTTTTAGTCATTTTCTAAAGAGATGCTTGACACATTAGTAATACGAATAAATACAAAATTGGTAAGGTGCTTATTTTAAATTCAGTAAAAGTAGGTCGGAAGCTAAGGGGGAGGAAAGATACGATATTATGCATTTTTTAGGGTTGCCATTTTTAAAGTCCTTAAACCAAAAAATGTATCTATATGCCTTGATAAGCGATAGTATATGTAAGAGAATATTTCCTATCTTTGGTACAATAGTGAGAGTTAGAAACAACCAAATAGTTTGTAAATAAGTAAATTTTCCGATTTATTAAAGATAATAGGAGTGACAAATATGGAGATAGGATTAAGTACATTTGTTGAAACAACACCAGACCCTCAAACAGGGGAGGTCGTAAGCCATGCGAAGCGAATACGTGAAGTGGTTGAAGAAATTGTATTAGCAGACCAAGTTGGATTAGATGTTTTTGGTGTTGGGGAACACCACCGTGAAGATTACGCTGCTTCTGCACCTGCCGTGATTTTAGCCGCTGCCGCTTCGCAAACGGAACGAATCCGGCTCACAAGTGCTGTGACTGTGTTGTCATCCGCTGACCCTGTCCGCGTTTATCAAGACTTCGCCACTTTAGATGCAGTTTCAAACGGAAGAGCTGAAATTATGGCTGGACGGGGTTCGTTTATCGAATCGTTTCCGCTGTTTGGCTATGATTTAAGTGATTATGATGAACTCTTTGAAGAAAAGCTCGAACTGTTGTTAAACATCCGCGACAATGAGATTGTCAACTGGAGAGGTGGCCATCGACCATCTATTCACAATCGTGGTGTGTATCCTCGACCTGTGCAAAATCCACTGCCTGTATGGATCGGTAGTGGAGGGAATGCTGAATCGGTCGTACGAGCAGGAATGTTAGGATTGCCACTAGTTTTAGCCATTATCGGTGGACGGCCATTGCAATTCGAACCGCTTGTTCGTTTGTATAAACGAGCCGCAACAAAAGCTGGACATAATCCCGAAAAATTAACAGTGGCCTCTCATTCACATGGATTTATTGCCGAAGATATGGAGACAGCTGCTGATAAGTTTTTTCCTTCAACCCAACAAGCGATGAACAAACTTGGACGTGAACGAGGATGGGGACCTTATGATCGCTCAAGCTTTGATTTTGCACGTAGTTTTGAAGGGGCCTTATACGTGGGGGATTCTAAGTATGTTGCCGATAAAATCATTCATCTTCGGAAAAATGTTGGCATTACTCGTTTTATGCTTCACTGCCCGGTTGGGACGATGCCACATGGTGACGTTATGAGGGCAATTGAATTGTTAGGAAAAGAAGTTGCTCCAATGGTGCGCGAAGAAGTGGCGAAATGGGAAAGTCAGGGGAATTCGTAATTTCGTGTTTTTACATAGAAAACGTTGGTCAGTGTTTACATAAGTGAAAATCACTAATCGTTCTAAAAGTAGAATGATTATAACCTAAAAAAGAGTATATTTGACTTTCTCTGCTAGTTGTCGTTCTAACATTAGGTACGTAACTAAAATTGGTTCAACTTAGGCATTCTCATTGACTATCTAGTCATTCTCATTTATACTATATTCGTATAGTATAAATGAGCTGTTTTAAAGGGGAGTAGCTTTAACAGCAAAGTCGTCATTACGGAGAGATATCTCTCGGCTTTGTTGGCAACCTTTTACGTTGTTAGCAAGACCTTTATCAATTTGTCATATGAATTGGTAGAGGTCTTTATTTTTAGAAAAGACTTTTACCAAAGGGTAAAAGTCTTTTTTGTTGAAAGTTCATCTTTTAAAAATGGAGGGCGGAAGCCTTAGGCAATGTTTGTTAATCCCCATAAAAAAAGTAAATAACTGTTTCGGCGTAATATTTGTATTGGATTCTAACTATAGAGAATAAGGGAGACAGATGTTAAAAATCATACGGAGGGAAAAATATGAATTTGACAATGAAAGAAATGCCTTTGCATGTAAAAAAAGAATTGGAAAAACTAGAGAGAATTATTAGCCCAGCGATGAAAAAAATGACAAAATACTCGTTATGGACGTTTCCATTATTGGGAGTTTCGATATTTAATCTAGTGAGTTTGATTTTCTTTGGAGCCCTAAACCGTGACACATTGCCTTTGGTGTTGTTTTTAGCCATTATTGGTGCAATTGGAATGGCTTTATATAAAGAAATAAAAATGCAGCGAAAAGAATTACAAAAAATCAGTGCTGAGTTTATGATCACCAGAATACAAAATAGTGAAGTTGCAAACGATTATCATAAGAAAATGTATATTGAATTGATTAAAGCACAATCAATTGGAAAAATGATGAATTCCTTTATCCAATTTCTAAATGAAGAAGAAAACCGGAAACGAATGCTGACATCATAATCAAAGGATACAATCGGAATCGATTGTATCCTTTTTATTTTGATTAAATCAGATACATTACGTTTACATAAATTGACCTAACTTGTTCACGCTAAAGAAATAGTCGTAAAACGAATTTATCTAGGTTCGATATAACTTAACTGAAGCAAAAATAGGTTAAAACCGTTATAAATGGAGGGATGGTAAGTATGTATTCATTTCGAGGCGATGCCCACAAATTGTATCTACGAATTAAGCAGGCATCCGCTCAGGAACAATCCTTCAATAACATGAAAGAGTTATCAGAAGTCGAAGAAATAAAACAACTTTATTATAAGCTAGACAGTGCAACATTGAAGTTAATTTTTTACCGAATGACTAAAGAGAAAAATGGCTCGGGGATGATTCCAATCTTTGTCTCTTCCGTCCCCTGGATGTTGTTTTTGTTTTCTAATCAAATTCAAGAATTTCTTTTTCGAGATGGGATTCTTTTGTGGATTGCCTTTTGTGTTGTGTATCTATTGACTTTATCTTTAAGTGTCATTCTTCATTTTCGTGAACGTGCATGGGCAGCGACTCATATTGAAATTATTCAGGACATTTTAAAAGAGAGAAAGGATCAAGTCATTTCAACAGATGGACCGAATGAAACGGGAAATACTAAGACTAATAATGTGGATAGAACTTCGCCTATTGTAAAAACTAAACAATAAACTAAATAGGGGATGTGTTATGGACGATAAGAAATTGACTTATCATGAAAAGTATACCTCTGTGGAAATTGGAAAACTATGGGCAACCTATACGGGGAATACCCTTTCTAAATGTATTTTAAGTTATTTCCTTAATAATGTAGAAGACCCTGAAATCGAAAAAATGGTTAAACAAGGTCTTGATTTAGGGAATTCATTTTTAACAAAAATTAAAGATTTCTTTAAAGAGGAAGACTTTGCAACGCCGATTGGATTCACGGAGAAAGATGTCGATGTTAATGCCCCAAGATTGTTTACGGATGAATATTACCTTTATTATTTGCGTTATGCTTCGAAAACGGCCTTGAGCCTTTATTCGATAGCAATTCCCTTAATGGTTGAAAAAGACGTAAGAGAGTTTTTTATAGATAGTTGTGCAGCGACCATTGAACTTGTTAATAACGCAAATGACTTATTAATTGAAAAGGGTCTTTTAAAGAAACCTCCAATGATTCCGATTCCTGATAAAGTTGATTTCCTAAAAAAACAAAATTATTTGAACGGTTTTTTTGGGAATGTTAGGCCGCTAAGCGCACTTGAAGTAACGCATTTATACGATATAATTGATACGAATGTCATTAGTAAAGTACTATTAATAGGTTTCAGTCAAGTTGCTAAAAATGACCAAGTCCGGAATTTCTTCTTGAGAGGTAAAAACTTAACACAAAAGCATATTGCAGTTTGTTCCAATCATTTACAAAAAGAAAACCTGCCATCCCCGCCGTTATTGGATGATTTCGTGACAACCTCCACGGTGTCGCCATTTGCGGATAAAGTAATGTTAGCTCACAAAATTGAAATGTTTTCGATGAAAATCAGGGCCTATGGAAATGCAATGTCCCTAGGTGCAAGGAGAGATTTGGGGGCAATGTACGGCAAGCTACTACTTGATATAGGGTTATATGTTGAAGATGGCGCAAACATTATGATTAATCATGGTTGGATGGAAGAGCCACCAAAAGCTGCAAGCCGCGATGAGCTATCGAAACATAGAGATTGAATAACGCAAGGACACGAAACAACTTCCCAAAGTTAGAATCGTGTCCTTTTTTGGGTTGTAAGGGTTATTTGATGAATTAAATTCTCTTTTTCATACCACATTTGCGACATTCGCGGATAAATACAAAATTCTTAACAGAACTATTGAATAACACATTCCCGCAGTTATCACATCGGCCACTGACTTTATCGGGGTACTCATTGTAATCATATATTTTCGTTAAGTCATATTCTGGTTTTTCATTTGCTTGATCTTTTTCCATGTTAAAGACTCCTTTTAAATCATCATCTTTACAACTCTATGATAACAAAATCGACTTGGCAAGGAAAACATGTTTTATAATTTTCACGAAAAGTGAGTGAGAATTATAAGTTTTAGTTTGAATTATTTGAATATATTGACAATTAGTGGTACATTTAATGGAAAATGAACAGATTTGTACATAGCAAAGGGGTATGGGGTGAAAAAGTATGGAACGAAAACAAAATAATCATTTTTGGATTTATGGCATCGTTGGAATGTTGACAACAATGGTCGTGTTGGCATTTGCTCGTTTATCATTTGGAGTCATATTGCCTTTTATGAAAGAAGGCCTGGAAATTAGCTATCAAGAAGCTGGTTATCTTGGAACGACGACTTCATTAGGGTACTTAGGAACTGTTGTTTTTGCTGGTATTCTAGCTTCAAAATGGGGAGGAAGACGAACAGTTTTATTAGGAATTTCACTTGTTACCTTTGGCTTTTTAGGGCTGTCCTTCTCCTCGTGGTATGGGCTTACGATTGTCTTCATGCTTTTTCTTGGAGTAGGTACGGCTTTTACTTACACACCTTTTATCTCCTTAGTTGTTGCACAATTCCCATTACAAAAAGGTCTAATCATTGGTCTTGTAACAAGTGGAGCTGGTATCGGTATGCTCCTTGCGGGAATAATTGTCCCATACTTAGCAGGTCTATACCCGATAGTTGGTTGGCGTGTAACGTGGGGGTTCTATGCTGCGATTGGATTTATTGTGCTAATTCTATCGCTTTTGTTTATTCAAAATCCGCCTGTTGCTAAGTCAGAAACTAAAGCTGATACATCTAACACTAGGATAAAGAATATTTATAAAAATTCGAATGTGATCCGTGTTGGGGTTTTGTATGGAATTGTAGGGCTTACTTATATTGTTCAAGTCATTTTTGTCATGAGTTTTATGATTGAATCAGGGATATCTACCGCAATCGCTGGGCGGTTAATGGCTATCAATGGAATTCTATCAATTTTTAGTGGGTTCATATGGGGAGCAATCTCTGACCGTTTAGGAAGAAGGTTCTCGTTGATGGCGACCACTACCATTACCACAATTGCGATGATGATTCCCGTCTTTTTTCCTACTCTTCTTGGGTTTTCGTTGCATATTATATTAATGAGCTGTACCGTAACAGGGTTATTTACTTTGGTCCAGGCATCCAGTATGGATTATGTTAAGCCTAGTGAAATGTCAATTGCTTTTGGCTATGTTACATTTTATTTCGCCTTAGGACAATTTATTGGACCGACAATTGCAGGTGCGATTATCGAGGGTTTCGGTGGATTTAGAACAGCCTTTTTCCTTTGTGCAGTTTGTTTAGGGGTTGGGTTTTTATTAACCATTAAGATGAAGAATAGTGAGGAAGTGCACCAAGTTGATCAGCCTTTGACTATTGAATCGTAAAGAACCAACTTAGAGAAACACCATGACAGGGAGGAGATTTAAAGTGAAAAAGGTGTTGTTATTTGGAGATCCAGGAATTGATGATGCAATAGCGATTATGTATGCGTTATTGCACCCAGAAATCGAGTTGGTTGGAGTTGTAGCAAGCTATGGAAATGTAAATGAAAAACAAGCCACTGATAATGCCGCTTATCTTTTACAATTGGCAGGAAGACAAGATATCCCTGTCATTCGTGGAGCGAAGGGACCTTTTTCAGGAGAGTTAGTGACATATTATCCTGAAATCCATGGTCCTGAAGGATTAGGCCCAATACGTCCACCTGAAGGTTTTAGTTACCAAGCACAGGATTTTGGAGCAGTATTTGATATTATTGCAAAATATAAGGATGAATTAACGATTGTTGATGTCGGGCGCTCCACGTCGTTAGCAACCGCTTATATTCTAGCAGGTGCAGACCAAATAAACCGTTCAAGTGCAGTTTATTTGATGGGTGGCAGTTTTCTGCATCCAGGTAATGTGACGGCAGAAGCAGAAGCGAATTTTCATGGCGACCCAATCGCAACAGATCTCGTCTTGGAAAAAGGGAGGAATATTACCATTATTCCACTGAATGTCACCGGTGATGCGGTGGTATCACAACAGGTAATTGATTGGATAGCTAATCAAAAAACCAACCCTTTTACATCGTTGATGAAACCCATTATGGATTTTTATATAGAAGCTTATAAGGAATTGTCGCCTGGTTTGGAAGGAGCACCTATCCATGATGCGTTAGCCTTGTTTGCCCTACTGAACCCAGACGCATTTGGATATCTCTCTAGGCGAGTCCGCGTGGACACCTCTAATTTATCAAGGGGAAAAGCAATCGCTGATTTCCGAACAAAACCAGAAGAAGAACCACCTGAAACTCTTGATCGAATTGCATTAACATTTAATTACGATGTGTTTTTAGAAGATTTTGTTAAAATTATGACCCGTAGACTGTAGAGGGAAAAGGTTTAGCTGGGGTGTGCTAGATAAGAGTAAGGTAGATGATCAGATACCGAAGGAGTTCCCTTATTGTCTCGCTTGGGATCCCGGTTCTTTTTCTGGATTGTCACATTCATCACAGGTAGGTGGGGCTTCTTTTTATCCTGCATTAACTGGCTGCAAGATCCCCAATTCAAGACTTAAGGAAGACCTAAAAAGGATAACTGGGGATCAAGAGAAAGTCAAAATCCTGATTGGTGAAATAGAATTTTTTACCTTAGAACTATCAACCAGCTATGGATAACTAACATTCAGTGGGGAAGAAGAAAAACAACACAGAATGAAGTTCCGCTTTATTAACTTGCCCCAAAGCTCATTCCTGGAATAACGGTTTCATGCGAGACGGATGAACAGACACAAAAACTCCCATGCAAGTGAGCACTTGTATGGGAGTTTTTGTTGAGTTTTGTCTCTTTCCTAGGAAATGGTTTCTCGTAGACTCTTTTAAGGTAGTAAGTACAGAACGGAGAAGAAGTGACATACAGTTCCAATTAAAACGAATAAATGCCAGACGGCGTGGTGATGTTTGAACAGCTTCCACATATAAAAAATGGCTCCAACTGTATAAGCAAGTCCCCCGATAACCAACAGGATTAACGAGTTTTGTGATAAATTTGTGGTTAAATCATTCCAAGCAAAAACAATTAACCACCCCATGACTACATATAAAATGGTCGAGGTAAACAGGAATTTTTTCACGAAAAAAGATTTAAAAATGGTACCACCAATCGAAAGCCCCCAAACAATTCCAAATAAAGTCCAGCTCTTCCAACCATCCACAGCAAGGAATAAAAACGGTGTATATGTTCCAGCTATAAAGAAATAAATGGATGAATGATCCATTATTTCAAAAAAGTCTTTCCCTCGACCTTGTGGTAGTGCGTGAACGAGAGTGGAGGAAGTGTATAACAGCACCATTGTGATTCCAAATAAAGTAAAACTAACAATATGCCAAGCTGTTCCATTCATCGAGGAAAGAACAATTAAGATAACGAGCGCGGCAATACTAAGAATTGCGCCAATCCCATGTGTAATTGAGTTTGAAATTTCTTCTTCTTTTGAAAAGACATGAGTAGTTGCCATGAAATGTTCAATCCTTTCTAGTCCTATTTAACATAAGGTATTGATTGTATTTTTTGCTCTTTTTTGTCATTTTATAAGCGTCTGCCAACCACCACTAATCAATTAATGAGTGATGCTTAATGTTTCTCATTATATGCTTCTTGGTGAAAGATGACTAGTGATGAGTATCATGTTTAACAGTAGAAAGTTTCGGGTAATAAAAAAACCGTAGGTCAGACGAAGCCTGAACTTACGGTTTTATCTTTTTTATGATGTAAACATTCCTTCTTGATTCAATACGGGTGTAACAAACTCTTGTAGCGTTCGTTCTTGCTCTGCATTTAATGGCACCATTGGGAGACGAACTCCACCGACATTCACGCCAAGCATATTCAAAGCTGCTTTTACTGGCGATGGGCTAGGAGCCATAAACAATGCCTTAATCGTTGGCAGAAGTGTACGATGAGTAAAGGCAGCAGATTGAATTTTTCCATTTTTAAAGTTTGTAATCATTTCCTGCATTTGATTGCCGATGATGTGAGAAGAAACGGAAACAACTCCCGCTCCACCAATGGATAATACAGGTAATGTCATACCATCGTCACCACTGTATACGAGGAAATCACTTCCTGTTTGGCTGATAATTTCGGCCATTGCATCTAAATCACCACTCGCATCCTTAATGCAGACAATATTTTCAATTTGAGAGAGGCGTACTACTGTTTCCACTGACAATGGAACCACACTTCTGCTCGGAATATTGTAAAGCATTACCGGCAGGGAAGTTGCCGCGGCGATTGTACTGAAATGTTGATATAACCCTTCTTGAGAAGGTTTATTATAGTAAGGGGCTACTAGCATTACACCATCAACGCCTACTTGTTCAGCTTCTTTTGTTAATTGAATTGAAGCTCTTGTGTTATTTGATCCGGTTCCAGCAATGACTGGAATCCTGCCATCAACGACTTCTACAACAAATTTAAATAGAGTAATTTTTTCGTCATTTGTTAGTGTAGGGGATTCTCCTGTTGTCCCTGCAACCACAAGCCCGTCGGTTCCATTTTGAATTAAATAATTGACTAAGTTTCTTGTCGCTTCAAAGTCGACTTCACCATTCCCATCAAATGGAGTCACCATCGCTGTTAATACTTGCCCAAAGTTGATCATATCTCCTCATCCTTTTCTATTATTATTATTTTTCGTGGAGAAGGACCTATAAATTAAACGCAAAAAAGCAACAACGAGGGTACGCTGTTGCAGTAGAAACAAACAAAATAGTTATCGCTTCTGCGCGTAAGATAGCCCTCCATATAGTCTCCTATATGACAGTCCTGCATTTTTTCAATAACAGAACCAACTTCAAGACCAATGAGTTTCTTGAAGCTTCGGCAAATCCCCCTTTCAGCATTCTTCATTGGACCTCATCTTCCTCTAAATGCATACTAATGGTTTTTGCACCTCTATCCTCACTTCAAAATTTTGAAATAAGAAAGTTATATGTAGTTGACTGTAATATAACAGAAAATAAAGACAATATCAAGGGATAAACCAATTTCTTTTTTTGTTTTTGAAAATTCGTATAGGTGCATAGAAAAATGGTGATTGAGCTGAGTGGTGTGAGTACTAGATTACTAGGTGAAAACTTCATAGTGTTGAACGAGAACTAAATAAAAATACTGGGCGTCAACGACTTTTTAAAACAAATCCCAACACTTTACTTACTATTCACAACAATAGACACCGATACTCAATCGTACCGGTGTCTATAAGAATACTTTATTGCGCCTCTTCTTCAGTAGTCGCCTCATCAAACTCAGTTTCTGTTGAACCTTCCGTGTTGAGTTCGGTATCAATAGAACCATCCGTTTCTACTTCATCTGACGTTGGAGCTTCCATGCTATCTTCTTCTACAGATGAATCCTCTAGATCACTTTCACTAGAGCTAGGAACCTCTGGACCCATTTCTCCAGATGCAGGTTGCTCTTGCTCAACTTGGCCATCAACTGGTGCATCTTCTGGAGTAATATTTTCCTCCGAGTTGGTCGTTCCACAAGCAGCCATTACCATCATCGCAAACAAAACTACTACAAATTTTTTTAGCATATTCATTCCTCCTAAATTATGGACTGTTTTTGAAACCGAATAAGAGAGTGACTATTTCAACTCCTTCCTCTCGAAGCTATTGTCAGTATATACAAGCCTTTTTGAGAATATTGTCGAGTTTTACTGATTACAGACGGTTTAACGAACTTGTTAATTTGCATTAATGTTTGAAAAAAATAGTGTTATATCGATTTAAGGATAAAGATTCAGATCGATTGTCATGGTATTCGTTTCTTTTTAACTAGGAAACTTCATTGTTTAAGCGAATCTATATGAAAAATAATCTGTTAGTTAGTCTTTAAGACTAACTCTTATAAAAGTCTCCTATTGCAAATGTTTCAACAGAATGACACAAATGAATTGTTTATAAAGAAAACCCACAAAAAACAATTGGTTCGAGCGTATTTTCTTAATATGATGCATTTACAAATTGGTAGAGTTTAGTTTGAAATGAATGGAGTGACTAAATGAAAAACTACATATTAGGTATTGCAATCGGTATTTCCTATGTATTAAGTGGTGTTATCCTTTTTAAAATAAGTGGTTTAGAAAATAAATTGGAGTCAATGGAGACTCTTTCTCATCAAATTTCAAGCGTTGACACGAATATTCAATCGGTCTCTTCAGAAGTGCAGACGAAAGTTGATGACTATTTACAAGAACAAAAGTGGATTTCTCAGAAGGATTATGAAGTCAAAAAGTTGGACTTAACCAATCAAACCGTAGATGTGGCGTTAAAATGGTCTCTTCGTGATTTACTTGACGAAGAAAAGGTCAGTTTCCTTTACCGGGAGGAAGAAACTCAAAATTGGACAGAGTTAAAGGTAATTGAAACGGGTGGTTTAAATTATTCGCTTCAACACACATTTCCACTTGATGGGAATTATGAAACACAATTAATCGCAACGGGTAAGAATGGTAAACGAAGTGAACCATTACTATCACTGAGATTCAATGAAATGTTAACCAACCGTATCACGATTGAAGCCTACTTGAACCCGGGTGATGAAGACCAGTATGATATATCTATTCATGTAAATAATCCATTAGAAAATGAAACCTTACCGATTCAGGACTACAACGATTTAAAAATAAAGCGTGCCCAAGCTGTGCTCTATGTTCGTGATCATGTTTGGAAAAAATGGGATTTACTAAAACAACATAATGATTTCAATGAAAGTGAATTTGTTGAAAGTCTAGATTTTACTGATACTGTGCAAATGGATAAAATCCAAAACGATGAAAAGGTAGAGTTACATGTAATTGTGGAGGATTTTCTAGGATTGCAATATAAAACAAAAGCTTTGGTTAATTAAAAATTAAAATTAGTCCATTGTCCTTCCGATAAGAGTACAAGGTGCGTTGGTCTTGGTTTTTTTATTTAATCAAGTCAAAATTTAAAGTAGGTGAAAATCATGGATTACGAATTTAAATCGCTATATACCGAGATTGGCGGTCAGGAAACTATTGACAGACTAGTGAATGCTTTTTATCCACGTGTATATGAAGATGAAGAACTTAAATCACTCTTTACAGATGATATGGAGGAAATAAAGCGCAAACAACGGATGTTCTTATCACAATTTTTAGGAGGACCACCTTTATATAGTGACGAGTTTGGTCCACCGGCGATGAGAAAAAGACATTTGCCATTTCAAATCACGCCAAAAAGGGCAGAAGCGTGGTTAAGGTGTATGTGGGATGCTTTTAAGGAAATTGAACTTGATAGAAATCCAGCTGGAAAGCCGTTTTATGACCGATTAACTCAAGTAGCCAAAATCATGGTCAATACACCAAATGAAGAATGCTAGTACTTAGCTAAGATTACTCTCATTTCAAAAGGCTCCTCGATACAAATCAAGTTCTCGCTGCATGGCTCTCTATAGTAATAACATCTTTGTGAAAAAAGGCATCATTGCAAGAAAAAGAGTTTTCATAAAGAAATTTGATTTCGTGCATAATAAAAGCAGTATACATAGTGGGAGGACCTAAATGTGAGTACAAAATACCAATTATCTGTTTATGCATTAGGTGGGTTGCATGAAATCGGTAAGAATATGTATGCCATTGAATATGGCGACGATATTATTGTCATTGACTGCGGGAATAAATTTCCTGACGAGACCTTACTTGGAATTGACTTAATTATCCCGGATATCTCCTATCTAGTAGAGAATCGGGAGCGAGTAAAAGCGTTAATTGTCACACATGGGCATGAAGATCATATTGGCGGGATTCCCTTCTTTTTGAAGAAATTGAATGTTCCAATCTACGCCACACGGTTCACTCTAGGTTTAATCCAACTAAAACTGGAAGAGCACAAATTGTTGCGGGAAACGGAGTTAAAGGAAATTCATTCAGACTCAAGCCTGACATTTGACAAAATTAGGGTCAATTTCTTTAAAGTAAATCATAGCATTCCCGACTGTTTAGGAATTGTTTTTCATACCCCTGAAGGCACAATAGTCCATACGGGAGATTTTAAGTTTGATTTAACACCTGCGAATAAAGAATATGCAGACATTCATAAAATGGCTAAAATCGGGACAGAAGGTGTCCTGTTATTAATATCAGAAAGTACGAATGCCGAACGACCAGGGTTTACTCCAACGGAACAGCGGGTTGCGGACCATATCGTCGAAGCATTTTTAAAGGCGAATGGGAAAATCATAATCAGTACCTTTGCCTCCAATATCAACAGAGTTCAACAGGTAGTTGAGGCTACCAAGCTAACGAATCGGAAACTTGCTTTACTTGGTCGAAGCATGGTAAATGTTGTCGATGTCGCAATGGAACGAGGCTATTTAGATGTTCCGGAAGGCATGATTATTAATCAAGATGAAATTAATGATTTCGCTCCTGAAAAAGTCGTGATTCTTTGTACAGGCAGTCAAGGTGAGCCAAATGCAGCGCTTGCACGTCTTTCAACCGGGAATTTTCGTGGTGTCGAGATTTTACCGGGTGACAACGTCATTTTTGCAGCTGGACCCATCCCAGGCAATGAGCGGGGCGTGACCAAAATTGTTGATAATCTTTATGCTCTCGGAGCAAAAGTCATCTATGGTTCGGGTAGTTCCACTGGGATGCATGTTTCTGGTCATGGGTATCAAGAAGATTTAAAACTTATGCTTACATTTATGAAGCCAAAATATTTTATCCCAATTCACGGGGAATTAAGAATGTTGCATCATCATCGAATGTTAGCTGAATCCGTAGGAGTTGAACCCGGAAATACGTTTATCCTAAAAAACGGAGACGTTATTGACATTGTAGATTCAGTTGCGCGACAAACAAGAAGCGTACCTGCTGGTAACACGTATGTTGATGGGATAGGTGTTGGCGATGTTGGAGAAATTGTCTTAAGGGATCGCAAACAGTTATCCGAAGATGGCATGTTAGTCGTGATTCTAACGATGAGCAAACGCGATGGAAAATTGGTATCCGAGCCGGACACGATAACAAGAGGCTTTGTCTACGCGCGCCATAATGAGGGACTTCTTAAAGATATAAATCGTCTCGTCGTAAAAACTGTGAATGAACAACAAGATCGGAACAATCAGGACTGGAGCAGCATTAAACAACGAATCAAAAAATCAGTGGGGCAATATTTATTTGCTCAATTAAAAAAGAAACCAATGATTTTACCAATTATCATTGAGGTATAAACAATCCTATAAAGGGAACAGACAGGTGTGAATGGTTCAACTATTCACACCTGTTTTTTGTGTTACAATAGGGGCAACATTCATACTATTTTATATTAGGTACCTTTAGAGATCTGAAAGGACAAATACGCAGATAACAAGAATTTCCAGGGGATAAGAATAATAGCAATCCTGGCAAAGGTAACACATACGTATTGGGAGCTCTCAACTGAATTGTTGATTAATTCAAAAATCTATATAATAGCATTCGAGAAAAGTCCTTTTCTAGGAAACTTTTTTTGATTTTAAACGTCTTATTTTATAAGGCTCCTTTCTCAATGATTGTTGCTTTTTAAAGGATATATACAATAATTTAGCTATGATTCCATTCCAAATATCGTTTATAAGAGGAGAAAAAGAGCTTATAAACTAAGTAGTATCGCAGAGAAAAGCTTATTTCTCGTTAAAATCGGCTTAAGGATTTTAACAGCAAAATTTACGAAAGCAGCCCTTAATAATGAAGTTGGTAATTCCTTCTACCTTGTTTAAGTCAAGCTTCATTGGTGGAAAAGATACATACATTGCAAAGGAGTAATGTTGGCCCTTTTTAGTCATCAACTTTAATTAATTGCAAAATACCTAACCATCTTGAAAATTCAATATGTTTGTAGAAAGAAGGGTAAGCATGAAGGTTCCATGGTTCAAAAATCACCGGTATATGCACAGTTTTTACGGTTTTTTCTCCATTGCTGTCATTCTTTTATGGCTAAAAACCTACATCGTACAGGCTACACAGTTTAATCTTGGCATTGAAAATGTTCTCCAACATTTTTTATTATTCTTAAACCCGTTAGGATCCGCATTTTTGGTTTTAGGCATTGCGTTTTTATTCAAAGGGAAGAAAAAGTACCAAAAATTGCTCATTCTCTATTTTTTAATGTCAGTCCTTTTATACGCAAATGTTCTTTATTTTCGGTTCTTTAACGACTTTATTACCCTCCCTACCTTAACGCAAACGCAAAATTTTACCGATGTTAGTGGGAGTATTATTACTCTAGTAAAGCCTTATGATTTGTTGTTTTTTATGGACTGGATTTTGTTAATAGGGCTTGTTTACTTTAAAGTCTTTCCAAAATTAGAAATAGTGCTTTCACGAAGAAGAGTGGCGGCGATCTTTCTCTTTGGAATTGGAATATCTTCTATTAATCTTGCATTGGCGGAAATGGACCGACCTGAACTTTTAACGAGAGGATTTGATCGTAATTACATTGTCAAATATTTGGGGATGTATAACTACTCAATCTATGACACCGTTCAAAGTACAAAAGCTTCCGCCCAGCGGGTATTGGCTAGCAGCGACGATATTACAGAGGTGATCAACTATACAAAATCCAACCAAGCTGACCCTAACCCAGATTATTTTGGGGTGGGTGAAGGCAAGAATGTGATTTACATTCATTTAGAATCAATTCAAACTTTTTTAATTGATTACAAGTTACATGGAGAAGAAGTTACGCCATTCTTAAACTCGTTGACTAGAGAAGAAAATATGCTGTATTTTAAAAATTTCTTCCACCAAACGGCTCAGGGAAAAACGGCTGATGCTGAGTTCATGATAGACAATTCATTGTACGGATTGCCACAAGGTTCCGCTTTTACAACAAAGGGGTTAAATACCTTTCAAAGTGCTCCTGCTATCTTAGGACAGAAAGGATATACATCCGCTGTTTTCCATGGGAACAATGGAACGTTTTGGAACCGGGATGAAATTTACAAATCAATGGGGTACGAACATTTCTTTGATTCTAGCTATTACGACATGAAAGAAGAAGACATGGCTGAGTATGGTCTAATGGATAAACCGTTTTTTGAACAGTCAATTCCATATTTAGCGTCTTTAAAGCAGCCGTTTTATACTAAATTCATTACTGTGACTCACCATTATCCATTTAAACTTGCAGAAGAAGAGGCGACGATTGAGCCACATACTACAGGAAATAAAATTGTCGATAATTATTTTCAAACTGCTCGCTATGCCGATGAAGCTCTTGAGCAATTTTTTGGTGATTTAAAGGATTCTGGATTATACGATAATAGCATTATTATCTTATATGGCGACCACTATGGAATTTCAAATAATCATAACAAAGCAATGGAAGAAGTTTTAGGAAAAGAAATTACCCCATTTGAAAGCGCCGGATTACAACGAACGCCGCTTTTAATCCATGTTCCAGGAGTAGAGGGAAAGGTTATTAATGAGTATAGTGGGCAAATTGACGTCCTCCCAACATTGCTTCATCTGTTAGGAATTCACTCAGGTAAATATGTTCAGTTTGGAACGGATTTACTATCTGATGAACATGATGAGCTGATTCCATTCCGAAATGGAGATTTTGTTAGCCCTAAGTATACACTTACTGAAGGAAAGTTCTACGATTCGAAAACAGGAGAGTTGCTGGAAGAAGATCTTCTTGAAGAAGCCAAAAAGTTTCAAGATATGGCGCAGCAAAGATTGGATCTTTCTGATAAAGTTGTAAACGGAGACTTGCTAAGGTTTTATACACCGTCAGGTTTCACACCAGTGGACCGCTCTAAATACCAATATGAAAAATCGGAAGAAACAAAATAAAATTATTACGAGGAAGTCCTTAAAAATGAGGACTTCCTTGTTTTGTTTAATTAAGGCTCTTTTCTCAAACTTTGTTGCTTCTGATAGATATAAATAGAAAAGAATAAGCTGTGTTTTCACTGAATAGCAACTTTACATCAGGAGAAAAGAGCCAGTAACCTTAGTACGAACGCACAAAATGGCTTATCCCGCGTTAAAATCGGCTTTAGGATTTTAACAACAATCTTTACGAAAATAGCCTTAATTAAGAAGTGTCCTTATTGGGTTTGTTTTGTTTCTTATTTTGAAGAAATTTATAACCCGCTCTTGCAAAGTAAAGCAAGATAAGCATGATGAGTACAGCAAATTCAACTGGCTCCATAACTCTAAAAGGGCTTATAGCATTTCGAATGGACATGTTCAATTCAAACCCCATTAATAAATCAATTCCAAATGATAACATGATTAACGAAAGAAAAATCAACATGCTAACCCCAATAATTTTCATTTTTCTCACCTGATGTTTAACATACCCACATTTTTCAAATTCATTATTCAGATTTCTCCTAAATAGGAATATTCCGGTAAGGTATCGGGGAAATTGTAAAAAAACAGAAAGGTATTTGAATTATATGCCTTCATTTTTTAAACGCAGACAAATAACAAAACAAAAAATGAAACAAAAGAAAGAAGAACAAACAAAACAAAAGATTGGGGATTATGGAACCACTCCACTTCCATCCTCATTGAAAGAAAAAATCGATTTCATAAAATCGGAAACAGGCAACAGTTTTGATGTCATCATTCGAAAAGCAGACCTTGATGAAAAACTAGGAATTGAAACCGCAGTAGTATACATAGACGGAATTTCCAATACTCAAATTATCAACGACTTTCTGATTCACTCCATAATCAAGAACCGTGAACTACATCGAAAACAACCCAATAAAGATATTTTTGAAATCGTTCGAGAAGAGGTTGTTGCACTCGGAGATGTTAAGGTGCTCCCGAATTGGAAGGAAGTCTTTCAAATGCTGATGGCTGGAGAGACTGTGGTTTTAATTGACGGTGAGACCAGGGCTCTTGGAGCAAGTACAAGAGGAGGCGAGCAACGTTCCATTGAAGAACCTGGGAGCCAAGTCACTGTTCGCGGGCCAAGAGATGGCTTTACCGAATCAATCGGAACCAATATTGCATTAATTCGAAGGCGGATCCAAAATCCAAATCTTTGGGTAGAAGTGATGAAAGTCGGTCGTGTTACTAAAACAGATGTATCGATTATGTATATTAATGGAATTGCAAAGGAAGAGATTGTTGCTGAGGTACGTGAACGGTTAAATCGGATTGAAATTGATAGCATTTTAGAGTCCGGTTATATTGAGGAACTTATTGAGGATGAGAGTTACACAACTTTTCCAACTCTTTATTATACTGAAAGACCTGATATGGTAGCTGGAAACTTATTAGAAGGAAGGGTGGCCATTCTTGTGAATGGCACACCTTTTGTCTTGATTGCCCCGACTGTCTTTATTCAGTTTTTTCAGTCTGTGGAGGATTATTATGGTCGGGCTTTTCTAGCAACATCATTACGGTTTTTACGTGTTCTGATTTTTTTTATTTCCATTATTGCTCCGGCTAGCTATATAGCTGGGACAACGTTTCATCAGGAAATGATTCCAACACAATTGCTGATCGCGATTGCTGCCCAGCGTGAAACCGTTCCGTTCCCTGCTTTCATTGAAGCCTTGATTATGGAAGTCTCATTTGAAATCTTGAGAGAGGCAGGGGTCCGGATGCCAAGAGCGGTTGGTTCCGCTATTTCCATTGTAGGTGCTTTGGTTATTGGACAAGCAGCCGTACAGGCAGGTATTGTATCACCTGCCATGGTGATCATTGTTGCGATTACTGCAATCGCCAATTTTGCCACACCGTCATTTGCAGTTGCGATTTCAGCGAGGATTATCCGTTTCCTATTTATGATAGCTGCGGCGACTTTTGGATTTTATGGGATTATTCTTGGTTTAGTTGTGCTGGCCATTCACCTAACGAGTTTACGGTCTTTTGGTGTACCATATGTAACTCCGCTTGCACCCATGATTCCAAAAGATTTGGGCGATACTGTGTTCCGGCTACCATTATGGTCCTTAAAGACAAGACCGGCTCTCATTTCTTCGGAACAGAGTCAAACACGTGTAGGAGGAGACCAACATCCAAAACCAGATTCAAGTAAGAAAATGGTACCAAAAAAACAAAAGGGGGAACAAGAATGAAGCGAAAATCCTTTATTCTCGTTCTGTATTTCGGTTGTTTTTTAACCCTTACCGGTTGTTGGAGTCAAAAAGAACTGACAGATTTGGCAATCATTTCAGCAATGGGGATTGACCTTACTGAAAACGGGGAATATGCCTCAACCCTCCAAATCATCAATCCATCCAATGTTGCCGGAGGCTTACAAGGTGGGGGAGCAGGGCAAGGACCGCCCGTGTCAATTTACACGGCCACAGGTAGTAGCATTATCGAAATGAATCAACGTGCATCAAAAAAATTACCGAGAAGACGGTATTATGCTCACACAAATGTTTTAGTCATTGGGGAAGAACTTGCCAGAAAGGAAGGAATTACGGGAATATTAGATGCCATCGAACGACATCAAGAATTCCGTATGACCGCTGTTATAATTATTGCTCATGGTGTAAAGGCATCGGATTTACTAAAAGTACTAACTCCAGTGGATAAAATACCGGCAAATAAAATAATAAAAAACTTACGTTTCACCGAAGAACAGTGGGGAGAGGTTTTTACCCTCAATTTGCAGGATGTAAAGAAAGACATGACTGCAGTTGGAAAATCCCCTGTGATTAGTGGTTTTTCGATTGAAGGGGACCCGGTACAGGGAAGTAAAATGGAAAATGTTCAAACAAGTGATCCAGAAACAACACTTAGTGCTACTGGCCTCGCTATTTTTAAAGAAGGAAAATTAGTGGATTGGATTGATGGGAAGACGGCAAGAGGGACTGTATTGATTCTTGATAAAATAAAGAATACGGGCATTAGTTTTGATTGGAAGGATAAAAAGGATGTAGGTACCTTTCAAGTTATTCGGATGAACAGTAAAAATATAGCAACCATGAAGAAGGGAAAGCCAAAAATCACAGTTGAAGTGAAAGCAGAAGGATATCTTTCCGAGATTAGGACTGCAGTCAATTTGACTGACCCGAAAATTTTGATTGAAATGGAAGATACGATTGAAAAGACAATTAAAGAAGAAATTCTTTTAGCAGTAGAGGAAGGGAAAAAGGTTAAGTCTGATATTTTTGGCTTTGGTCAAGTGTTCCATCAAAACCATCCAAAGGAATGGCAGAAATTGAAGGCTGAATGGCATGATGTCCATTTTCCTGAACTAACAGTTGATGTAAACGTGGAAGTATATATACGCAGGACGGGATTACGAAATAATCCAAGTGTATTAAAGCAATAAGATTATTGGCCGTGAAGGATGTTGCAAGAATATGGAAAAGGCTAAAATTGGTGCTTATCAATTCTTTGTCCTCTTATTATTATTTGAATTAGGTAGCGCGGTCTTGGTGCCAATTGCCATTGGTGCCAATCGAGATGCATGGATTGCGATCCTAATCAGTACAGTAGGGGGCGTTCTTTTATTTTTTGTGTATTATAGGTTATATAAGTTCTATCCACAGTTAACTCCAACTGAATACATGGAGAAATTACTTGGGAAATTCTTTGGTAAAATCCTTGCTTTTGCATATATCTTATTCTTCGTCTATATATCTGCAAGGGTCCTTCGTGATTTTGGCGAAATGCTATTAAGTTTCGCTTATGTGGATACGCCATTGTTTATTGTCAATACCTTGTTTATTCTTGTAATCATCTATGCACTGCAAAAAGGAATTGAGGTAATTGCGAGAACGGGTGAACTATTTTTTAATCTTTTATATCTACTGGCTGTCATTGGTTTTATTTTAATCATATCATCAGGTTTGATCGATTTAAATCAATTAAAACCATATTTAGAACAAGGGTGGACCACTGTTTTTAACGTAGTGGTTACGGAAACTCTGTACGTTCCATTTGGGGAAGCCTTTGTCCTTTCGGTCATACTTCCTTACATTAAAGATACGAAAAAAATTAAATATGCCGGGATTGCCGGAATTGTATTAAGTGGTATTAATTTATCTCTGGTTATGGCCATAAATATTAGTGTTCTGGGGATTGATTTAGCAACACGTTCGCAGTTCCCTCTTTTGACAACTGTTCAAAGTATTCAAATTGCTGAATTTCTTGAACGTCTTGATGTGTTTTTTATGGTATCAATGGTCATTGGCATCTTTTTTAAGGCAAGTATCTATTTTTATGCAGCTGTATCCGGTACAACGATATTATTTAAATTCAAGGAACCGTCAAAACTAGTCTATCCGATTGGATTAGTGATTCTGTTTATGTCAATTACGATTGCGAATAGTTATTCCGAGCATTTAAAGGAAGGATTGGATTTAACGACAAGATTTTTACATCCTTTCTTTTTAGTCCTTGCACCTGTGTTTTTATTGGCAATCGCTTATGTTAAAAATAGAAAAAGAAAAAAGAAATGAAATTTCGATGTTGGAGCTCTGGTTTGTGGAGCTTCTTTTTTGTAGGTTTAAAATTAAGTAATTGCTCAATTGACACACCTTGGTTAAGGTTGAATTTTGTGAAATTCTGGTTATTAAACAAAGCGGGTCTATTCTTTCAAGAAAATGTTTGATGTAGTATGGGAGATATTTGACATTTAAGTGTGGCATAAGGGAAAAACAGGCACCCATTAGCAAACCTCCTTTATGGTAAAATAAGTCTATTAATGAATCGGAGGAAAATGATGAAGGAAACTGTTTATTTTTATCAATTTCTTGAGCCACTATCAAGAGAGCTTTCTATGCTAGCCAAAGAATTGGAAACAAGTATTTTTTCAAGTCCAAGAACAATGCTTACACATACTCGTGTGTTTATCGAGACCATTCTTCAAAAAGTAATGGAGCAAGAACGATTACCAGTTGAACCACAAATGGGTTTGAAAGATAGGTTGGATTTATTAAACGATCGAGGCTATTTAACTCCTGAAATCCGTGATGCGCTTCACCTAGTCAGAATAAATGGTAATAAAGCTGCACATGATGTTAGAAGATTTCGATACTCAGAAGCTTTGCTGTCATGGGAAGCTCTATATGAAATTGTTAAATGGTATGTTGAAGTTTACGGGCCGATTGAAGTTCAGGTTCCAGATTATCAAGACCCTCAACCACAAAAGAAACAAAGCTTTGACATGACGGAATTGGAAGTAAGGCTTAAAGGTCTGGAGGAACTATTAAGAAATCCTCCTCAATCACCATTAGAACCGGATGCGAAAAAAGAAGTAGCTGTTTCGATTGAAGTTCCATTCCAGGAGACAGAGATGCCTGGGTTCACAACCATTCGCACACTAATGTATAAAAATCTAAAACTAGAAATCCCTTATTTTCTTCGTGATAGTTTTCTTTTGCCACAACGGTTTGCGAAATCAGAATTGTTTCTGATCCGTTTAGGTGCCGAGCAACAGGCTCGAATTATGAGCGAACTCCCGAAAAATCTCGAAGGTTTACACTTGCATGTTAAACGCTATAGTGATAAAAACACAGAAATCTTCTTTCATGAATTAAAAACATTCATTGAAGAAGAAAAGGTTCGTAGAAAACTAACACTAGAACGACCGGGGGAATTATTTTTCTTTTACAAAGACCAGCATCTTGTGGTCACGGAACATTTAGCAAAGGTGAGGTTGGCTTCAGCGGAGTTCATTGGAATTCCTAGCCTTTTAAGACAATTAAACGAAGATCAAATTGAAACAGTTGGACAACTTCCGCAGGAACTAGTCATTCTAGCAAAATATGAAAATGTTGGGGTTGGAACGGTCGAGAAATTATTTGAACAAATTAAACTTAAAGCCGATACCAATCAGGTGATGAATGAGGATGATGAGGAAGAAGGAAAAGTTGAAAGTCGGAAAAGTTATAAAAAATGGGAATCTCTGTTTGTGCATGTTACGCATGGTAATACAAAAACCGTCATTCGGGGTGAAAGTGTCCCAAGTCTTTGGAAGGAGGCGTTACAATGGATTGAAGCACAAAAACTTCCATTAGCTTCCTTTGTCCACGATGGGATTACTCTTGGAGCCACGGATATTGGCAATCGATATGCAATTGCCTTACAACCGGTGCATAAAAATCAAAAACCGTTTTCACAAATGCATATTTATGAATCTAGTTTAACGGAGCAAACCTACTATCTTGAGACAAAAATCAATCCTAAATCAGGTCTAGAGACACTGAGGAAAATTTTCACCATGCTTGGAGTTGATGTTGAAATTCCGTTACTTGAGCAGAGTGATCAATAATAGTAAATTTTTTATTATTCGGTTAAGTTAGGAATTAAAGGGAACGATAATTAAAATGAATGATTATTAAACTTCAGGTAAGGGCATAGAGCTTACACTCTATGGTTGATTTTAGAGGATAACAAAGAACAAATGGTATGAATCACACAGAACTTTCTGTGTGATTTTTGGTGTGGGTTTTCATCCTAAGCATTTAGTTTTGTTTCCATGGTTGAAATTGTTAATATATTAAATGAAACTTCAAGCAGAAAGGAATTTTTACATTGGCAAATATCGAAATCCCTGTTTCCGTGTTAAATTTAGCGCCAATTCGTGAAGGACAAGGTCCAAAAGATGCGATAGATGCAATGGTGGATTTAGCTCAAGCAACTGAAAAAATGGGTTATCACCGCTATTGGATTGCGGAACATCACAATACGCCAACATTAGTTAGCTCTGCGACATCTATACTTATTAAACATACGTTAGAACATACAAATAAGATTCGTGTTGGATCTGGCGGTGTCATGCTTCCGAACCATTCTCCATTAGTCGTTGCAGAACAATTTGGCACGATGGCAACGATTTATCCCAATAGACTTGATTTAGGTCTTGGTCGTGCACCAGGAACTGACATGATGACAGCAAGTGCGTTAAGACGCTCTCAGAATGATTCTGTCTACACATTCCCAGAGGATGTAAACTCACTGATTAAATATTTTGGTCCTAAAGAAAAGCAAGACTATGTGAAAGCTTATCCAGGTCTAGGGACGAATGTTCCAATTTATATCCTTGGTTCTTCGACGGACTCTGCATACTTAGCAGCAGAATTAGGCCTTCCATACGTGTTTGCATCTCATTTTGCACCAAGATACATGGACCAAGCTATCAAAATTTACCGTAGTCGTTTTAAACCTTCAGAGTATTTAGATAAACCTTATATGATGGTTTGCTTGAATGTGATTGCGGCAGAAACGGATGAAGAAGCAGAATTATTATCCACAACAATGCAACAATTCTTTTTAAACGTTGTTCGTGGTTCCCAAATGTTCCTGCAACCACCTGTCGAAGATATGGATCCAATTTGGAACCCAATGGAAAAGGAAATGGCTAGTAACATGTCCAGTGTGACATTAATGGGAAGCAAACAAACGGTACGAGACCAATTAATTGGCTTCCAAGAACATTACAACGTGGACGAACTAATGGTCGTATCCTATATTTACGACCCAGAAAAGCAAAAACGCTCCTACCAAATTCTCAAAGACATCGCCGATGGGAAATAATTACCAGGTGCCAGGCACCATCCAGTTAATTGGAAAACCGAGTGGAAGGGATCTTCACTCGGTTTTTCTAATGATTACCTTTTTCTTAATCTTTCTATGATAAAATGAAATATCATGTTTTAGGAAACAAACTATTTGTGTAAGAAAGTAGCTGCTCTGGTATTGCCAAAAAGGCATATACATACTTCTATCAAAAAGATTAATGATCAAGGGCGTGATGAAGCATTGAATGGAGATTTGACAGGTATTATTGATATTGGTTCTAATACGATTCGGTTGGTTATCTATAAAACAAACCGGAGGGGTAATTTAAAAGAAATCGAAAATGTGAAAGTCGTGGCACGGTTAAGAAACTATTTATCTGAGCGTGGTTTATTAACAGAAGATGGAATATTGAAACTAATTAAAATCCTTCAAAGCTTTCAGGAGGTGACACGATCTTATTCATTAACCAATGTAAAATGCGTTGCAACGGCAACGATTAGACAAGCAAACAACAAGGAGGTCATACTTGCAAGGGTAAAAAGTGAAACGGATTATTCAATGGTCATCTTATCTGAATACGAAGAGGCCAATTACGGTTTTTTAGCCGTTGTTCATACAACTCCGTATGAAGAAGGTGTAACAGTTGATATAGGTGGAGCAAGCACTGAAATAACGTATTTTAAAGACCGTAAACTCGTTCATTTTCATAGCTTTCCGTTTGGCGCCCTTTCACTAAAAAAACAGTTTATCAAAGGGGACACACCTACGCCTGACGAAATGATCGTATTAAAATCGTACTTACAAGAACAATTTTCTACTCTTAATTGGATTCAACAAAAACTAGTTCCGTTAATAGGCATTGGGGGAAGTGCACGGAACATGGTTCAAATCCATCAAGAATTTATTGATTATCCTGTTGCTGGGGTACACCAATATAAAATGAAAACACAAGAGATACATCACCTTAATCAGACATTACAAAAAATGACTTTCACAGAAATACAGCGATTAGAGGGATTATCTAAAGACCGAGCAGATATTATCATCCCAGCTGTAGAAGTGTTTTCTACCTTATTAGTTATGATTAATACCGATACTTTTAGCCTCAGTCAAAAAGGACTTAGGGAAGGTATTTATTTCGAAGAGAGTTCGAAATCGAAACCGGTTCCTAATGTTTTAAATGAGAGTCTCAATGAATTAGCAATTGATTATCAGATTGTTAGAGAGGATGCGTTGGAAAGGCAGAAGCTTGCTGTCTGTATTGCTCAATTGTTAATGCATGAAGGGTTGCTTTCAATCAACGAGAAGGATGAAGAACGTTTAAAGCGAAGCAGTTTTGTTTATAATTTAGGTTCCTATATTGATCGAGAATCGAGTAGTCAACATACCTTTTACATATTAGCAAATCGTACGATAAACGGAATGGACCACCGCGAACGAATTGTTACTGCTCTCCTTGCTTCATATAAAAATAAATCAGCTTTCAAGCGTTATATGCGTCCATTCGCCCACTGGTTCACCAAAGAAGAAGGCGCCAAACTTAGATTAATGGGAGCAATGATCAAGTTTGCTCATTGTCTTGATGCAACTAAAAGAAAAATCATTCAAAACATTGCTATTCAAAACAATGGGGAAGAATTGACCTTTTTTATTCATTGCTCTAAAGATTGGCAGCCAGAAATGTATCAAGTCGATAAGCAAAAAAAACACCTAGAGAAGCAATTGGGGAAAAGCATCACCGTAAAGTTTTTCGGAGATACACAATAGCCTTATCAGAACCGTCTACTTAATGTAGACGGTTTATAGGCGTGATTTGTTCCCACTTCCCCTATTGTATTTTTTGCCCGTAAAGAAAAAAGTCGTGACAAAAAGATTAAACGTAATGTTTACCGAGTTTAAAATATAGTCCAATAGTTAGAAGGAGGGAAAAGTAAAGATAAACGTATAATGGGAAAGTTTTTGAAAATACTTCTTTAATAAATGTATTTGTTTTGAAACCAAAAGGTTATTATTTGATGAAGTATTGCGTTCAGAATGTATTACAATAACGTTTTAGTAGGTGTTGTTAACGTTTAGAGCTAAAACGTATGGGAAATAGATGAAGCTGTACGTACGGATATTACTATTTTTTTTCACACTAAATAAGTGCTTTTTCGGTTGCATTTCGCTTTTTTTCTTAATTACACCCACTCAATTGTCACTCAATACAAAGTTAACAAATATTTTACGATAACTTTACATATTTAAAGTTTTTATAATGTTAAAATAATACTGTGAAATTTGTCGAATAAAGGGTGGCATTGATGATTATAACAACAAAAAAACCTGTGGACCTAAGTCTTCCCCAATATTACAATAACCGCGAATTAAGCTGGTTAGCGTTTAACGAACGGGTATTAGAAGAAGCCCTAGATACTCGAAACCCTTTACTAGAGCGGTTGAAATTTTTAGCGATTTTTAGCTCCAACTTGGATGAATTCTTTATGGTAAGGGTAGCTGGATTAAAAGATCAAGTGAAGGCGGCTTTTAATAAACCAGAAAATAAGGCTGGCATGACACCGAAAGAGCAATTAAACGAAATTGCAAGTCGCTCACATTGGTTGGTTAACCTACAATATGAAACGTTCAATCAATTAAAATGCCACGAGTTAGCGGATGAAAACGTCAAGTTTTTGAAAATGGAGCAATTAACGAGCAAGCAAATCAATGAAATGGAAGAGTACTTTGATGAACAGATTTTTCCTGTTCTCACTCCACTGGCAGTTGACGCTTATCATCCTTTCCCAATGCTTTTAAACAAAAGCCTGAATTTAGCGATACTTATTGAGGATAGAATGGAAACAGGGGAGTTAGAACTAAAAAAAGCGATTGTACAAGTTCCTTCGGTCCTCAAACGATTTGTTCGGATTAATTCAGAAAATGAACAAATCCAATTAATACTGTTAGAGGATTTAATAACCTATTTTATTGATAAATTGTTTAAAGGTTTCAAAGTGGTTTCTGTCTCATTATTCCGTATCACCCGCAACGCGGACCTGACGATACATGAAGAAGGAGCACGCGATCTCTTAAAAGAAATTGAAGAAGAATTAAAAAAGCGTAAATGGGGAGCAGCGGTCCGGTTAGAAATCCAAAAAAACCAATTTGATCAACGAATTTTAGACTATTTAGTCGAAGAACTTGAAATTCATGAAAAAGATGTTTACGAAATTGATGGGCCACTTGATTTATCGATTTTGTTCCGGTTTTATAAAGAAATGGCAAAAATCCGAGACCACTTAGTGTATCAAACATTGATGTCACAGCCACCACAAGATTTAATTGGACAAGATAATATCTTTAATAAAGTTGCTGAACGAGACATTTTTTTACATCACCCTTATGAATCTTTTGAACCGATAATCGAGTTCGTTTCACAGGCAGCTAACGACCCTGAAGTACTAGCTATTAAACAAACGCTCTATCGTGTGAGTGGTGATTCGCCTATTATAGAAGCATTAAAAATAGCTGCCGAGAACGGAAAACAAGTAACTGTATTAGTCGAGTTAAAAGCTCGGTTTGATGAAGAAAATAATGTCCAATGGGCGAAAGAACTTGAAAAGGCAGGCTGCCATGTCATTTATGGAATGACCCATCTCAAAACGCATAGTAAAATCACTCTTGTCGTTCGTAGACGAAACAATCGCATTGAACGATTTGTTCATCTAGGAACAGGCAATTATAACGATCAAACAGCCAAGACTTATACAGACATGGGCATTCTTACATCGAAACGAAAATTTGGCATTGACGCAACGAACTTTTTCAATTATCTAAGTGGTTATACTGAAAAGCCGCAGTTTCACCATTTGTCAGTTGCACCGTTTGATATTCGAAATGATTTTATTATAATGATTGATGAAGAAATTCAGTATCATAAAAGATACGGAAATGGTCGGATTATCGCTAAAATGAATTCGTTCACTGATAAAACACTAATTATGAAACTGTATGAAGCCTCTAATGCAGGAGTGAAAATTGACTTAATTGTTAGGGGAACATGTTGTCTCCGTCCGGGAATAAGCGGAGTAAGTGAAAATATTAAAGTCCGTAGCATTGTCGGTAGATTCCTTGAACATAGTAGAATATATTATTTCCATCATAATGGTGAAGAAAAGATCTTTTTATCATCTGCCGATATGATGACCAGAAATATGGAAAAGCGAGTTGAAATCTTATTCCCGATTTTTGAAGGGAAAATAAAAAAACGTTTAAAACATACATTAGCTGTAACCTTAGCTGATAATATGAAAGCACGCGAACAAGATGAATACGGCCAATATCATTATGTTATAAGAAAAGAGGAAGAGCCATTAATTGAAAGTCAGATGGTTCTATTTAATGAAGCTTATCAAGTCAAAAATGATGAAGAATAAAAAGTCAAAGGCACAACCTGGTTTTTTGTGGTATGGCATACGCCAATTTCTTTATTGTTCCTGAATCCTGTAAGATAGGCTTGCAAATACAAAAAAATGTTCAAACGGATACCATTAAACTTTGATGGTGTCCTTTTTTATGCGAATTACTTTTATAGACGCAATGGCATAATGGTGTTTAAATAATCCTTCCGAGATAGATTGGCATAATTTAACCACTTTGATAAACAATACATATAAATTCGCTACTTTTAAGTATGCGGAAAAGAAATGATTTATGAGATTTGAGAAAAAAACCTTGATAACTGGATTTTAGCGTTGAACTTGTTTATTTAGTAGATAACAGGCACCATCCTTCGCAAAGAATAAATAATGGCCATTTTCAATATTAAAAGTGATTGCGTCTTTATCATAAATTAATTGCATCCCTTTGTTAAATTTTTCCAGAGTTGCTTGGTTTGGATTTACAATTATATCTAGAGGATTTGACGGGACAACAAAGCCTTTAGGGTTATGTTGGCGATGGGGTTTGAGCTCTATCGACCATTTTCCATTAAGGAGAAGTGTTTCTACTGTAATTTTCCTGTAACGGTTTTGGATTGTCCAGATTCCTCGACAATTACAGCGATATATTTGACATTTCATTTTATCACCCTATCCTCAAGAACAGTTTCAGTATGGGAATAGTTTATTTTATTCCTGCATGTAAACCCTATAGAACTGAATCTTTTCTTCTCATACAAATAGACGAAAGGTAAAAAGAGCTGTTATTGGGAGAAAGACAGTTTGTGGTAGATTCATGAAACGGAGTCAAATCTACAATTTAAAAAGGTCCTCCATTTGGAGGACCTTGTCTGTAGCGTCATCTGTTTTGAAAGTAAATCGATAATGCTTGAACGATTGAATTTTCATTGCCATCTGTTGTTATGTTATAGTGATCTCCTTAGAGTGAGGAAGAAAAATTGTTTATTCCTTGCAAAACTAGGAATTCGTCGATGTCCGACAAATTTTCGCCTTGTGTTTTTAGACTCTTTTCACCCAAGCATTTACTATTCACATACACTTCATATCGGTCCTCGTTTAATTTCATATCCGTAATGTCAGCAGAATTAAGGGGTAATACCAAGCTAGGACTTACTGAGTTCGTGTTGTTAGTAAAAGGGACAGGAAATTTTGGCAAACCTTATCCTCCTCTCATAGGTGTGAATACACACTTAAGTTTTACATAAACGTGTTAGGTTATGACTGCTTCTTACAGGAAGAAATTATGTTAGTTTAGTTGTTTTTCTGCTTCCTCTTTTGACAGATTTTCGGTTAACCCTGTTTGTAATTCCCCTAGCTGGTGTTCAAGTCGCTCTTTTTCATTAATTAATTGCGTTAATTTCCTTTGCAACAAAAAGTTACGAAATAATCCCATCGAACCTACAATCAACCCACCTAAGAGGGCAGATCCCAATATAATTAATATAAGAGGTATTTCGCTTGTTCCAAACATATAATCAACTCGTACAGGGCTCACATTTACTACCGCAAAAATCGCAATAATTAAAGCAAAGATTAAGGCGAATATAAGATTCCACTGGATTCTCACCAACAACTTCCTCCGTTCGTGTTTTCAACATAATAAAAATTTGAATGTAATTTACATTTCTTTCGAAAAAAACAGGGTGGTTTAACTCTCAAAAAGAATATAATCTTTCTTGAGCACTCAGCTTATAATTTATCTGATTTCATTAGGTAATAAATTACTGCCGTAGTAAATGCCTTTATTTTTTATCATGCCACAATTCATTTCGGATAGTAATTTCAGAATATTAATATAATTTACTTTACCGACATAAAGATAGTTGTTAAAGTATTAATTAGAGCGAAGGTTCAGAAAAATAACATACTAATTTTGATATATGATTAAGGAGTGAAGGAACTGTTGAATATTTATGTAATTCGTCATGGAGAATCGGAGCATAATGTGGACCGAACCGTAATGGCTCATACACATGATTCTCAACATAGCTTGACAGAAAAAGGACAGAAGCAAGTTCAACTAACAGGAGAATTTATGAGAGACCAGGTTAATGAAAATACTCTTCTTTATGCTTCTCCTTACTTACGAACGATGCAAACGGCCGAAGCGATCCATTCGCGTTTGCCTGAAGGAGTGCCTTTTTATCAAAATCCACTTATCCGTGAATGGGAATTAGGGAACCTCTATGATTTTACAAATCGTACACCTGAAGCAAAGAAAGAATTTAAAGCCGCTGGTCAATTTTATTTCCGTTATCAAAACGGTGAATCGCTAGCCGACGTTTATCTAAGGGCTACTATGTTTATGAGTTCAGTAGTCGAGCGAATCAAACGGCAAGGACGTTATGAAAATGTGATTATCGTTAGCCATGCTGCCTTTATGCAAATGTTATTGGCCTTTCTGATGAATTTGCCAGTAGATGAATTGGCGGGATTCAAGCCGATTGAAAATGCATCCGTTCTTAAGATTAATGAAGTAAACGGGGATTACCAATACGAAAAGATCTACGTTCCAAGTGTTTAGAGCTCAAATTATTTTATTAGAGGAAAAGGAATATGGACTTTCTATCTTTCGTGATTTCTTACAGTTAAGCCTTAAGGATACAATATATTGAAAGGCTCAGAACAGATAACAGTGGATGGAGTATATAGGCTAAATCTTAATGATAAAATCTGTTTGGAAATTAACTGGATGGTGCCAGGCACCATCCAGTTAATTTCCATTTTTGTCTAATATGGTCGTAAGTGGGGAAGACTATATAAATAGTTGAGATTGTTGGTTGTTAATGTAGGAGGGAAGTTTATTGGGAAGTACTTTAATTGTGGGTGATCAGGCACCTGACTTTACGCTTGAAGCAACGAAGAAGGACAAAATTTCCTTAACTGATTACCGCGGAACGAAAAATATAGTTGTGGCTTTTTACGGAATGGATTTTACCCCAGGTTGAATAAAAGAAATTGCCTCTTGGAAAGAGGATTATAAGAAATTTGAACAATTGAATGCAGATGTTTTAGCAATTAGCGCAGACCATATCCATTCTCATCGTGTATTTGAAGCAAGTATGGGGACCTTGCCTTATCCTTTATTATCAGATTGGCATAAACAAACAATGAAGAGCTATCATGTTTATAAAGAAAAAGGCGGGACGGCTATTCGTTCGGTGTTTGTTGTAAACAAGGATGGGATCATTACTTACTTAAACACATCATTTAAAGCGGATAAACAAGCGGATTATGATGCTGTGTTTGCTGAATTGGAAAAAATAAAATAAAAAACAGGAATTCCACACTTCGTTGTGGAATTTTTTTATGTTAGTTATAAAGTCGGACCTTCTATTTTCGTAGTTATAAAACAAAACTAAAGGCTAGGGACCGTTTTTAATGTTTATCTAATTATTAAATTGATGGTTACTGACAACTAATAAGCAAAAAAATGGCTAGGCATAGTATCGTATGGATGAGTTCGGCAATTTGGTTTAATTTGAGTTTATTAATATGGGTTTTAAAACATATGAGAAAATGAAAATTCCCTTTTCAAAGCATCACTCCTTATTGCAATAACATGGAGGATGGTTCTGCTTGAATTGACCCATATCAAGGTGGTTCTCGCCTTATACACAAAGCGTTTTGGTTTGGTTGGATGAAATGTTTGTTTTTAGGCGATTGCAGGATTGTTGGCAGGAGGAGAGTTAACTTCTGGTGAGGCGTGATGAAAGATTGGTAGGAAGAAGATAAGGAAAAAAGTAAAGGTGAAGAGTAAAACAATAAATCAGAGGGAGGAAGAGGGGAATTAAATGGGAGAAGTACAGCTAGTCAAACATATTCGTGAGGAAAACATTTTAAGGGAAAGCTTTTTTGAACTAGCAAACATGACCTTTGGGCTAGATTTTAGAAATTGGTATGAACAGGGATATTGGAATAATCGATATATCCCTTATTCTTTTCAACACGGAAACAAAATTATCGCAAACGTATCAGTTAATCTACTCGACTTTATCATCGATGGCATGAAACACCGAGCCATTCAAATAGGGACCGTTATGACACACCCAGATTTTCGTCATCAAGGGTTATCCAAAGAATTAATGAATCGTGTTTTGAGCGACTATAAAGATCAATATGACTTTATGTATTTATTTGCAAATCAGACGGTGTTAGACTTTTATCCAAAGTTTGGGTTTGAGAAGGTTGAGGAGGTGCAATATACTGTCGAAGTTTCGTTTGTAGGGCAACCAAAAAACAATCTGCAAAAACTAGATAGCAGGAAAAATAAAGACTCGGAATTTATTTATCATTTTGCCAAGCAAAGAGCACCGGTATCGCAACGGTTTTCAACTATTAATAGCTTGCACTTATTTATGTACCATTGTTTAAATACGTTTCGGGATAATCTTTACTATCATCCGACAGAGGATGCAATCGTCTTATATGAACAAACAAACAATCAAATCCACTTATTTGATATAGTTAGTCGTAAAAAACCAAACTATAACAAGATACTGGCTGCAATAGCTGGAGAAGGAAGGCATGAGGTTATATTTCATTTTACTCCTGATGATCTACAATTTGATTACAAGCGTAATCTATATGAAGATGGCGGGACTTTATTTGTCAGAACCAATGGGATCCACACTTTTCCTAGTCGGGTCAAACATTCGGTTACTTCAGAAGCATAAATCGAATACATAATCAAATACTGTGAGGGCGAAAATCGTATATTAGCCCTCCATTTTATTTACCCAATTTATTATCGTGTCAGCAACTTTTTCTGGTAAATCCCACTGAACCATATGTCCGGTGTTTGGAAATGAGATAACCGAAACATTTTCGATGTTTTTCCTTAATTGTGAGATACCAAGTGTTCGCGCGTGATCTAGCTCTTCTGGTTCGGTTGCATGGATTAGCAACAACCGATTTTTGATAAATGGGTACGTTTCGGAAAAAGCTTCCGTAAAGAAAGCTTTAATAATGGACAAAACCGTAAACTTGGAAGCTATCAGTTCATACTTCTCTTTTTTTATAAAAATGGAGGATAGTTGATGCTTGAATTTTGGATTGTGTGTATATTGTTTGAACTCGGTAACAATTTGTTCCCAATCGTCATACTTTGCATCCTCCATGTACTGATTCCAACCATTATATACGTTCGAAAATGACATGTCCTCTTGAAATTGTGGAAAAGTAAAACCGCCATCTAAAAGAATGATTCCTTTAAGTTGAGTAGGGAATTGTTTGGCATAATGTAAGACCACATCCGCTCCCCATGAATGTCCTAATAAATAAAATGGTTCAGTTATGATGTTTGGTAAAACTTTTTCATACCATTTTACTAGGTTTAAAAAAAGATAGTCTTTTTCCTCAGAAAAAGGGGTCGATTTCCCATGACCTGGTTGATCGATGGCGATAAGATGAAAAGAATCTGATAAATTATTTAGTAATTCTGAAAAACTGTATAGAGCACTGCCAGCTAGTCCATGAAGACAAACTATTGTTGGGGCTGATTGTGAGCCCGTTTCATAATAAGTAAGTTCAAAACCATCGATTTGCAAAAGATGTTCTTTCAATTATCAACACCTCAATTAATAGGCTATATGTCCTTCTATAATTACAATAATTATTTTCGATGTTTGGTCGAAAATTTCCTGTTTAATAGGTTAAGAATATTGGCATTCTTAATCCAATTTTTATAAAAGGAGGTACAGGAGAACACGTGAAAAAGGGTTATGTTTGGTTGGCTGTTGTAGGGGCTGTTTGGTTATTTTCGTTTTTTACCTTTCAGTTTCAGGTTGTAAAAACAAAACAATCAGCAACAGTGTCTTCAGCTGTTCAATCTGGAGTCGTTTCAGAATATAAAGACATTATTAGTCTTGGAGCACATCAAGTTGCAATCGATGATTTGTACATTGAGATTCCTTTTAAGAAAGAAAATGCAGAGATTGTAAAAAGAACAACGGATGAATATGTTTTTATAGATATAAGGCAAAAAGACGATAAAAATATTTTATTTACATACGGTGAATCAATTGGTGACAAACAAGAAGAGCTTATATGTCGGGAAATTCATAGTGATAAAGCAACGGTTACAATCCAGGCGGTCGTAGAAATTGATGCATCGAATGCGAAAATTAATTCAGTAAATAATACTCTTGCTGAATACCAGCCAGAACCTACTAATATAGACCGTGAGTTTGTAGGATTTGTCTCAAGGACAGGGGAATTCCCCGCAGAAAAGGTAGAAATTAATGCTCATATTGGCTTGAATTATGAAGGGGAGAGAAAGGAGCTATACGAAGGTTACTTAATCGGCGTCATTCCATAATAAACCAGGTCCCAAGCGTTAACCAAATTCTGGATGGTGCCTGGCACCTGGTAATTTATTTCCTTTTATTTAATAATGATGTGTTGTGTATTTGTTGGAAGTTCTTTTAAGGAGGATTTTAGGAATTCTGGATAGAGTGTAATGGTATTTAAAGCCTTTAAAGGAATCCATTGGTAGATTAGTTGTTCTCCTTCCTCACCATAAAAAGGGGCCGCCGCAACATCCAAATTGTCATTGGAAAGTTGATAATAAAATCCTAGTTCATGATAGGTTCGTTGCTGGTAGGTAAAGAAATTTTCTGTCACCCATAACAATTTCTCAACTTCAACAGTATAGCCGAGCTCTTCCTGCATTTCCCGTTTCACCCCGGTTGCAGAATCCTCTAAAACCTGTACCCTCCCTCCGGGTAGAGACCAATGGTGGTCTGTTACCTGTTTATGTAGCAAAACATGATTATTTTTTATTAGCACACCTGCTACACGGTAATTAAACACCTCATTGTTTACATTAAATACAGCATCCATCCTTTTGCCTCCTTTTTCATCTTTATGAAGCCCCTTAAAATTCGTAGAGTTATAATTATAACAATATTAAAAATTATTCATAGGATTTTTTCATTGAGGGATAGCATCTTGATAACTAAAATCCTGTGATGACCATTTTGAATAAAAAAAACTTACATAGAATCCGCTCAAACTATGTTGAATCTGAATGAAACTAGTCGATATCGGTCGATAGTTAAGTGATAGCATATGATATCTATGTGATATACCTCTGTAATTACAAGGTTCCAGCAACGAAGTTCTATGTCTTAGGAGCTTTGAGAAAGGATAAGCGTAAGCCTTGTCGAATAATATCATTATTAAGAATTTTTAATTTTTTCGATAGGGAGGATTTTAATGAATCATCAATTCGCAGTCAATCTTTCAACTATATTTACAGAAGTTCCTTTTATTGAGCGTTTTGCCAAAGCTCGCGATGCTGGTTTTACAACTGTAGAATGTCAATTTCCCTATGAACATTCAGTTGAGGAAATCCAGCAAGAGTTAGAATTGAATTGTCTTCAGTTAGCACTGATCAATTTGCCACCAGGAGACTGGCAAAACGGCGACCGAGGAATAACAGTTGACCCAAATAGAATGGATGAATTCAAAAAGTCTGTAAAAGTTGGAATTCAGTATGCTGTTGCCTTAAACGTGAAGAACATTCACTGTATGGCGGGAATTGGAACTAATCTTGAATCAAAGTTGGCTAAAGATACATTTTTAAAGAATCTACATTATGCTGCTACAGAAATGGAGAAACACGGAATCACAATCTTAATAGAACCTATCAATTTATATGACATACCAGGTTATTATTTAAATAATCTACAACAGGCGGTAGAAATTATTACCCTATTAGATCGACCAAACTTAAAGATGCAATTTGATTTTTATCATATTCAAAGAATCCATGGGGATCCATTACCTTATTTTATTGAAAATAGAGATTTGATCGGTCATGTACAAATTGCAGACAATCCAGGTCGGCATGAACCGGGTACCGGTGAAATGGATTATGCAACCATCTTTAGCTTTTTAGAAGAGAAGTATAGTGGTTCCATTGGTTTAGAATATCTGCCGTTAAAAGGAAGCAAAGCAAGCTTTGAATGGTTAAACAAGATAGCTATTGGAGGAAGATGAAATGAAAATTGGTTTTATTGGGACTGGCGTTATGGGTTCGAGAATGGTGAAAAAGTTTCTTGAGGCTGGATACGAAGTTCATGTTTATAACCGTACGAGAGAGAAGGCACTTGCATTGGAGGCACAAGGGGCTATTATTTCAGGTTGTGTTAAAGAGCTAGCAGAAAAAGTTGAAATTATTTGTACATGTTTGTCTATGCCTGAAGATGTTTTGAAGATTTACAAGGATCCAAAGGGTATTCTTGAACACAGCAAATCAGGCAGCATTTGTATTGATTTTACGTCAGTAGGTCCTGAGACGAGTAAGGAAATTTTTGAATTTGCGCAGACGAAAGGGATTTATTATCTCGATGCACCAGTCAGTGGTGGACCAGAAGGGGTAGAAAACGGATCTTTAACAATTATGGTTGGTGGGGAAGAAGAAGCGTTTGTGAAAATTAAGCCAATACTGAATGTAATTGGGGCGAAGATCGAATTTTTAGGGGGTACGGGTTCTGGTAGCATCGCAAAATTAATTAATCAATATCTTGTTGCGGTACATTCACTTGCAGCATCTGAAGCAATGGTCATTGGCGCTGTAAACGGATTAGATTCAGAAAAACTTTTCAATCTTTTAAAAGTTAGCTATGGAGATAGTCGGATTTTAAGACGACATATGGAGGAATACGTTCTTGATCGAGATTTTGAACCAGGTGGCGCTGTCAAATATGTTCATAAGGATGTTCGGCTTGCAAATCAACTATTTGAGGAAGCTGGAATAAAACAATTTACTGGACAACTTGCACAACAAGCCTTTCAAGAAGCTGAAGAGAAGGGCCTAAAAGATTTAGATATTCAGCTGTCATACAGCCTTTAGAAAATAGTATTGGTGTAATGGTGAAGAGGACAACCAAAGTTACTACATAAAAACATAAATTATCAGCCCGCACACTGTGTGGGCTTTTTATCAACTGTATGATATGGAAATTTACTGGATGGTGCCTGGCACCATCCAGTTCTTGGGATTTGAGTGAAATAGCATAAGGGGTATACAGAAGGGCGTAAATTCATTAAAATAAAACAATAAAACTGGAAAGGGAAATGAATGATCCACCAACTCCCAAACAAAAGGAAAAGAGGACCCTTTATGTCATTTCAATCGGACAAGGAAAAAGAGCAATCATGGGTACAGGATTATATTGATTCTCCACAAAAGAAAGAAAAACTGTATCGAAAATCATTATTCATTGTCGTTCTATCACAAATTTTTGGTGGTGCAGGTCTTGCTGCTGGGATCACTGTTGGTGCTTTGCTTGCACAAGAGATGCTTGGTACCGATCGTTTTGCGGGTATTCCGACAGCTTTATTTACCTTAGGCTCCGCAGCGGCAGCCTTTCTAGTTGGTCGGCTATCTCAAAAGCATGGGAGACGAATTGGGATTGCATCAGGATTTTTAGTAGGAGGCATTGGGGCAGTTGGTGTTGTCCTCGCCGCAGTCCTTGAAAGTGTATTTCTCTTGTTTGCATCATTGCTTATTTATGGTGCGGGGACCGCGACAAATCTACTTGCTCGTTATGCAGGAACGGATTTAGCGAATTCGAAACAACGGGCAACAGCCGTTAGTATCGCAATGGTTTTTACGACTTTTGGGGCAGTAGCTGGACCAAATATGGTGGGAGTGATGGGGAAGGTTGCAACTGCAATTGGTGTTCCATCTTTAGCAGGAACTTTTATTCTCGCAGCAGCCGCTTATATACTCGCGGGCCTTATTATTTTAATCTTCCTTCGGCCAGATCCTTTAATTGTAGCAACGGAGCTGGCAAAAGCAGAGAAAAACCTTCAAAATACAACTGCAAATGTAGAAACTAACCATCAACCGTTCAATCGACATGGAGTAATCGTTGGCGCAACGATTATGGTATTAACTCAGCTGGTTATGATTGCCGTAATGACAATCACTCCTGTGCACATGGGGCACTATGGGCATGATATGAACGCAGTTGGGCTCGTGATTGGGACACACATTGGGGCAATGTTTCTTCCATCTTTAATTACAGGCGTTTTGGTTGATAAATTGGGGAGAACAACCATGGCGATTGCATCTGGTGTGACTTTATTATTATCAGGTGTATTAGCCGCATGGGCTCCAGGGGAATCGGTGATCCTAATCACCGTTGCACTGGCTTTACTTGGACTCGGATGGAACTTTGGATTAATCAGCGGGACTGCACTGATTGTGGATGCCACTACACCAGCTAATCGGGCGAAAACCCAAGGAACAGTAGATGTGTTAATTGCGCTATCAGGGGCAACAGGTGGGGCCCTTTCAGGAATGGTTGTCGCTCATTCTAGTTACGCGACTCTGTCCCTTGCTGGAGGTTTTCTCTCGTTACTGCTAATTCCAGTTGTTTTTTGGGCTCGAACTAACAAAAAGTGAATTCCTAAAGTTAGTAAAAAAAACTTCTTCATCAAGACTATGAAATAAATATATTAGATAAAAGACGAACTATACTTAATTTTAGTGTTCGTCTTTTTTTATTAACTTTATCAAAAAATACCTAGAACTCGGTTGAACGGTTAGCTTAACATGCCTCGTTTAAAGAAAGTATATTGCTATTACATTGCATTTTTGGACAACTCGATAATCATCTTTTCTCTACAACCACATAATTGTTTCCTTCGCTATTTATTAAAGTTTCATTTTCAAAGTATAGACCTTCGTCATCGTCAATTCCTATACCACCAGAAACAGGTAGTCTGTCTACTGCGGTCTTTAAATTTTTTTCTTCATTCCATCTAGAATAATGCACACTGATTACATATTCCTGTAGCAATCCTAATCCATCTAAAAATAGGTGTTTGTTAAAAGGATTATCAATAGGAGGAATGATGCAATGGAGGGGACTGATTAGAGCACCTGCAGAAAAACCAGCAACCGGAATACCTTGGTCGTACATCTCTTTAATTAGCTGGCCTAATATGGTCCCAATAATTTCTTTATGATAGTTTATCGTTTCGCCCCCACCAATGATGATTCCCGTACAAGACCGTAACTCTTCAATCATACTGGAATCAGAAGTAGGAAGGGCTAAAAACAAAAAATTTGTTAGTTTGTTTTTTGCTAATATAGAAGTGTATCTTGGCATGTAGTGGTGCCAACCATCTCTTTCTAGGAAAAGAATGGCTACTTTCCCGTTTGGCCCTTGAGCATAACTGGCAAATAACTTTCCTAACTTTGGCCCAAAAGGGGGACTCCCGCCAAATAAAAATAAGTGTTTTTTCATCTCGACCTCGTTCGTCAATAAAAACTCATTTAGAGCATGTTTTCATCCATTTAGATAATCTTCGCATAAAAAGTGCGTGTGCGCGGTCCATCGAATTCACAAAAATAGATCCCTTGCCAAATACCTAACAATAACTTTCCTTCTGTAATAATAATTTGTTGAGAGGACCCAACAGTACTTGCTTTCAAATGAGCAGCTGTATTACCTTCTATATGGCGATCAAGATGATGATGCCACGGGTATATTTCGTCAAAGCGGCGAATCATGTCTCTTTTCACGTCCGGGTCCGCATTTTCATTAATCGTAATACCTGCCGTCGTATGTGGACAATAGACTACTATAATTCCTTCTGTAACCTTTTGTTCGTCAATCATCTGTTGAATTTGGCTGGTTACTTCAACCAATTGATCACGACTGTTGGTTTCAAGTGTAAACCTTTTTAGCATCTCATTCATCCTTTCTACTAAATTTATCTCATGTTTCTTCTAAATTATAACCATCATAAGAATAAAGCCAATTAGGACAAGGTAAAAAGGTGCTTTGAAATAGAAAAAAATGTTCGGTCTTGTAAACATAAAATCCCAGGGGATCGTACTTATAGAATATCCATGTAAATATCGGTTTTAATAACAATCTTTTGAAAGAAACATAAATAAAGAAAAATTTTTTTATGGGCATTTCTATAATTGTGACAGTTTTATGAACTAATATACAGATGTGAACTACTTCACATCCATAACAGAGATTCTTTTTTTACGATTGAATAAAAGTATATCTACCGTATAAACAGTGATTAATAAGGGAGTGGTAATTTATGAAAAAAACAGCAATTCAGTTGCCGCTGCAAACGACGAGTTTAACGGCAGCATTTATGGTATGGGTCATTTTATCCGCCTTGATGCCATTTATCTCTGCTGATATTGAATTATCAGGAAATCAAACAGCATTAGTTACCGCCATACCCGTTGTTTTAGGGTCACTTCTTCGCATTCCTATTGGTTTCTGGACGAACCGCTTTGGAGCAAGAAGGCTCTTTTCAATTAATTTCTTTCTATTGTTGCTTCCAATCTATTATATCAGTATTGCGAATACATTCGTTGATTTAGTCATTGGTGGCTTATTTTTAGGAATTAGTGGAGCCCTTTTCTCAGTTGGGGTAACTTCTTTGCCAAAGTATTTTCCAAAAGAGCGACATGGTTTTGTGAATGGTATATACGGAGTAGGGAATATCGGTACAGCCATTACAACATTTGCTGCTCCAGTTCTGGCTTCTCAATTTGGGTGGCAAACAACAGTTAAATTTTACCTAATTCTGATGTGCGCATTTGCTGTTATTAGCTTCTTTTTAGGAGATAAGCACGAACAAAAGATGATTAGTCCATTAAAAGAACAAATTCAAAGCGTATATAGAAATCAAAAACTTTGGTTTCTAAGTTTATTTTATTTTCTTACATTTGGTTCGTTTGTTGCATTTACTATTTATTTACCAAACTTTTTAGTTGACTACTTTGGATTGAGTGAAGTGGATGCGGGTGTTCGTACCGCTGGTTTTATTGCGGTAGCCACCTTTATTCGGCCGTTAGGTGGATGGCTTGGCGATCGATTTAATTCTTTTAAAATTTTAATGATTGTATTTATTGCATTAACCTTCTCAGGGGTGTTATTGGCGTTTAATGTGTCCCTTACAATCTATTCCATCGGTTGTTTAACAATTGCTGCTTTTGCTGGCATTGGAAACGGGGTTATATTTAAATTAGTCCCATTGTATTTTTCAAAGCAGGCGGGAATTGTAAACGGCATTGTATCAGCGATGGGTGGTTTAGGTGGATTTTTCCCACCTTTATTACTTTCATTTTTATACAATGTTACAGGGCACTATGCAATTGGGTTTATGGCTCTATCCCAAGTTGCATTAGCATGTTTTATTCTGGTTATTTGGATGTTTTACCAAGAAAAATTAGAATTAGCTGGGAAAGTAATAGATAACACAATAGAAGGCATTATGATTACTGATTCTAAAGGAACGATTGAAAAGGTAAACCCAGCGTTTTCTGCAATCACTGGATACGATGAAACAGAAATCATTGGCCAAACACCGAGTCTTTTGAAATCAGGTAAACAAGGGAAAAACTTCTATGATACGATGTGGAAATCGATTAAAGATAAAGGACATTGGCAAGGGGAAATCTGGAACAAAAAGAAAAATGGTGAAATTTACTTAGAGTGGCTGTCAATCACGGCAATCAAAAATGAAGGCGAAGAAGTCAAACAATACGTTGGCATGTTTAGTGAAATGAAAAAAACTGGTAAATAACTGGATGGTGCCTGGCACCTAACATTTTTCTGGGGATTTGGAGAAACTATTCTTGTTTGGCAAGAGCGGATACGATAATATAATCTTTTGAACTATTGTTAAATGGAGGTTTTTATGGAAAGCGCATATCCAGTTGAACGATCGAAAACAACCCAGACGAGATTGGTTCTACCACCTGATACCAATCATCTACAAACAATATTTGGAGGGAAAGTGCTTGCCTATATAGACGAAATTGCTGCACTTACTGCGATGAAGCATAGCAAAAGCGCGGTGGTGACGGCATCCATTGATTCTGTTGATTTTGTTTCCTCTGCCACAGTGGGGGACGCCTTGGTTCTTGAAGCATTCGTTACTTCAACAGGCAGAACCTCGATGGAGGTTTATGTGAAAGTACATTCGAATAATCTCCTCACTGGTGAGGAGAAGCTTACGACAGAATCGTTCCTGACTATGGTTGCAGTAGATGAATACGGACGCCCCATTCCTGTACCGAAAGTCATCCCACATTCAGAAGAAGAGAAAAGGTTATTCGATACAGCACCAGCAAGGAAAGCAAATCGGAAAGACCGTGCTATGATTGGCAAAGAAAAATTGTAGTCCTGGCAAAAGCTCCACACATGTGGAGCTTTTTTCGTCTAGAAACAAATGTCAAAAAAATTTCTGCTATCCTATCTTAATTTTCTGAAATATAATGAATAAAGTTCAATCATAACGCTTGAAAAAAAGAAACGTCGGAAGAGAGCTAACAGGGGTGTAAAATGAACACAATAAGAATGATGTACGATCACTTATTTTGGGCAAATCAAAAGCTATTAGATACGTTAACGGAGAATAGAGCTAACGATCAACAACAACTCCTAAGCTTATTTTCTCATCTCCTTTTAACAGAGAAGCTTTGGATGGCTCGGATGCAAGAAAATGATTTATCTTCAATAGCAATCTGGGGTGACTTTACTGTGGAGGAATGCCATGAAATGAGTAGAGAGAATCACCGTATAATCCAAACGATGTTTGACAGTTTGTCAGAAGCAGAATTAGATGTACCTGTTTGCTACCAAAATAGTGAAGGTAAACAGCATACGAACACCAAGAGGGAAATCCTAACCCACGTAGCTCTGCATGGCCATTATCATCGAGGACAAATGAATCTAAAACTTCGTGAACTAGGGAGCAAACCTATTTCTACAGATTTTATAATCTATAAAAGGTCGCTAGATTAGTTTGTCCTGATAGCAATAGACATGGGGATTATTTTTATATAGTATAAAGAAGAACAAAAAAGACTGTCGTCACAAAGAGTCCTGTTGGTATAGAAACATTTACATTGGATCTTACCTCGGTCTTTAACGAATGTTAAAGACTTATTTTTGTGGAAAGATTATGTTCGCAAAAGAGGATAATAATTTTATGGAAGTAATAGTAATTATTTATTAGTTCTTTTTCTTGCTTGGTGGAAAGCTAGCAGAAATTGGAACATCACCATGAAATAACAAGATTATAAGAAAGCAAATAATTGAATATAGGAGAACCGATAGTGGAAGCATACATTAATTCAAAGAAAACTGAGATGCTAGATTTAATCGAGCAGCTAGTAAATATAGACAGCGGGTCATATGTTAAAAAGGGAATTGACCGAATTGGGTCAATTTTAATAAAAAAGTATGAAGAATTAGGCTTTATCATTGATGTGAAGGAAGAAGAGGTTTACGGCAATCACTTAGTTATTCGCCACAAAAAGGCAAAGAGTCCTGAAATCATCCTTTTGGCCCATATGGATACCGTTTTTCCGGAAGGAACGGTGGCAGAGCGCCCTTTTCATATAAATGGCGACAAAGCATATGGCCCTGGTGTTGTTGATATGAAGTCGAGTTTAGTGGAAGTTTTATATGCGATTAAAACATTGATTTGGAGCGGTTCAGATAGTGTTGAAAATGTTGAAATTCTCTTAAATAGTGACGAAGAAATCGGATCTCCGTCTTCACGATCGCTGATTGAAGAAAGATCAAAGTGGAAAAAATTTGCACTCGTCATGGAACCTGCCCGAAAAGATGGGTCACTTGTGGAGGCGAGGCGTGGTGGGGGGCGGTTCACCTTAATGGTCCAAGGAAAAGCGGCCCACTCGGGAATTGAGCCGGAAAAGGGGCGAAGCGCGATCGAAGAGCTTGCCTATAAAATTATCCAACTTCATGACTTAACGGACCATGACAAAGGAATGAGTGTCAATGTAGGCATCATCGAAGGTGGAACAGCCGTTAACACGGTTTCTGACAGTGCGGTTGCCCACGTCGATGTCCGGATTTCAGAAATCGAGCAAGCAGAGTACTTAGAAGAGAAAATGAAAGAAATATGTGCAACAACTGAAGTTCCAGGAACGAACGTCGAATTAGAAGGAGAAATTGGTCGTCCACCAATGGAACAGAATGACCAAACAAAATCCTTGCTGCATATCATTAAAGGTGTTGGAGAAGAAATTGGGCTCAAAGTTTCAGCAACAAGTACTGGAGGGGGCGGCGATGCCTCTTTTACAGCGGCCAATGGAGTCGCTACTGTTGATGGCCTTGGACCGGTTGGTGGAAATGCTCATAGTGACAAGGAGTATGTTGAAATTGGTTCCATACCTGAGCGGACGTTGTTATTGGCGAAAACCATTGAACGTTTGTCAGGGAAGAAATAAGGATATTGTCCCTAAGTAGAGGATGAGGATAGAGTAAGCTACTGAATTTAATCGTTCAACAGCTTTTTTGTTTGTTGAGATTGTAAATTTTTCTTATGATATGAAGTTATTCATAATCGATGCTGAATCAAGCTAAAAGACATTACCCTAAATAACATTGAAATTTTATAAATGGATGCGCAGAGTTTAAGGTTCGAATCACACAGCTATAATGTTGTCGCTGCTAGTTTGATTTTAACAATTGTACTAGATGGACAAGAAGCTTTTCGTGATATGGTACGGGTTGTAAAGGGGTGTGGGCGAAATCTTAGTGTTTGATAAATTGGTTAACAAAGAACAGTCCTTTGGAATTTCATAAAGAACCGTGCGACCAATTATTCGACCACTGGGCACCGACATCGGGTATCGCTTTTCAAGACATTCACCAACAGCAAGCAAGCATAGTGGATGTAATTGATTAAAAAGGCGTAATGTATCGGAGAATCCGTCTTAAAAAGAGCCTTACATTCAAATGGCACCATCCAAAAACTGGATGGTGCCTGTCACCTGGAAAATACCTGGAAAAAGTCCAGGGAACAAAAAATGGAACAATCTATTTGATGCTTGTTGGACCAACAAGTGATGTAGGTGTTCGGTTGAGAATGAGGAGACAAATCTTTGCATATCCAATTGGTTCAAACTCTGTAAATAAGTGGGTAACGAGTTGGAAATTCGGGTTGTTTTTCAGAATTTGTACCTCATGTTGATACAAACTTAAAACGGAATCATAAACATTTCTCGGTTTATCCTCCGCGTGACAGTCTTGATTGAGTAAAATACAGCCTAGATAATGGTACTTAAATTGAAGCGCTCTCGTAAGATGGACAACATGTAAGAGCTTTTCGTAAAGAAATGGATGGTTCTGTTTTAAATGGTCAATGGTTTCTTTTGCTCCTTGTAACCGGTCAATACTTGGCAAAGTAATCATGACTTTTCCCCCTTCAATGTTTGGCTTGCCACTAGTAAAATCATTCTCCTTATTAAATAACACAGACTAAATTTTGAAACTGTTATAGAATATCCCCTGTTAATAAAAAGTGTAAGCCCCATCGTGTATCATGTAAAATGGTTAAATTTCATCGTAAAGATAGATGAAATCTATGTAACTGCTTACATAAAAAAGAACAAGGTTCAGCTTATAGAACTGAGCCTAGTTCTTCCTCCTCCATATGTAAATGATGCTTGGTAAATCGTAGCCATTCCTTAGCCGCAAAAGACAAGTACTGATTTTTTCTCCAAATCACGGCCAATTTCCAACGTATCTTAGGATTTATTACTTCGATTGAGCGGATATTTTTAGGTAAATGTCGACAAACACTTTCCGGAAGAAGCGCAATGCCTAATTTATTTGCTACCATTTGTTCAATAAATACCTGCTGAGTACTTTCAGAAATCACTGTTGGATGAAACCCAGCATTGTTGCAGGAAAGGAGAATACGATCATTTAGAACAAAATCTTTATTAAAAAGAATAAAAGATTCTTCTGCTAATTCTTCTAATTCAACTTGTTCTCGATATGCAAACCGGTGGGATGTGGGGATGATAAGTTTTAAATCTTCTTCAATAAATGGAAAATAATCAAACGTTTCATTGTTTGTCGGCAAAACCACAACGCCAAGATCGAGTAGGTTAGTTTCAACCGCTTCTTCAATTTTTTTCGAGCCATTTTCTACAAGTTGAAACGTAATGCCAGGATGTTGTTCATGAAATAACCCAATAATTTTCAAGAGCCTTTTTGCATCGAAAATAGGGGGAAGGCCGATTCGAATATGACCTCTTTGTAAGCCGGAAAGCTGATCTATCTGGGTTCCTAGATTATGAAACGCTTGATCTATTTGTTTAGCTTGTTCTAGAATGACCTTTCCGGCATCGGTCAAAATAAGCTGTTTACGAGACCTTTTAAAAAGAATAATCCCTAATTCTTCTTCAAGGTTTTTGATCATCTTACTAATTGTTGGCTGAGTAATAAACAATTGATCAGCAGCACGTGAGAAGCTCTTATACTTAGCAACTTCCAAAAAATATTGCAAATGCTTGATATCCAATTGGTCCACCTGCTTAGCTAAAGTTTTAAAAACGAGCACAACACTATTAAAATACTATTTTATCATAATATTCATAAATTTACTCCCAGAAAAATGGATGGTGCCAGGCACCATCCATTTATTTCCATATGAATAAAAATTTAGAAAATTAAATATTTTTAACGCAAGTTAGGAGGATTCAATTGGCGGTTAGAGAAGTTATCTAATTAGGGAGTAGCTTTTGTAGAAATTTAGTGGGAAAAGGAGAATGATGAAATGAAGGTTTGGCAAGTAAAGAAACTGGGCGATCCGCAAGATGTACTCAGTATTGAAGAAGTAGAAAAACCAGAATGGAAAGACAATGAGGTGCTAATTGAAGTAAAAGCGGTCGCGCTGAACTTTTTTGATATTTTACTATGCCAAGGTACATATCAAGAAAAGCCACCACTGCCGTTTACATTTGGTTCAGAAATATCTGGTGTTGTTTTAAAATGTCGGGAAGATGGTCCATTTAAAGTTGGACAAAAAGTAATGGCACAACCTGCAGCTCCGAAAGGCGGTCTCGCAGGTTATGTTTCGGTTGATGAATCGAGAGTCTACCCTATTCCTGAAAGCATGCCGTTTGATGAAGCCGCATCCTTATTTATTACTTATCATACATCCTATTACGCTCTTTTCAACAGAGCGGATATTCAAAAAGGAGAAGTACTCCTTGTTCACGCTGGGGCGGGTGGCGTCGGTTCAGCAGCCATTCAATTAGGAAAAGCGGCTGGCGCTTATGTCATTGCTACCGCGGGTGGAAAAGAAAAAACGCAAATCTGTAAAGAGCTTGGTGCCGATGTGGTGATTGATTATTTAACCGAAGACTTTGTCGAAGTAGTGAAAAAAGAAACAGGCGGCAAAGGGGCAGATGTGATTTATGATTCTGTTGGTGGAGAAGTGTTTGAACGATCGAAAAAATGCATCGCTTTCGATGGCCGTCTTCTCGTGATTGGGTTTGCTGGTGGAACGATTCCAACTATAAAAGCCAACCATGTTTTAGTGAAGAACTATTCAGTTGTCGGCGTCCATTGGGGGTATTTTAACCGTTTGTATCCTGAAAAAGTCGTCAAAGAGCATGAAAATATCATGAACCTTTATGAAGAAGGTAAAATTAAACCTTTGCTTTATAAAACTTTTGATTTTGAACAAGTACCTGAAGCGCTGCAATTACTAGGCGGTAGAAAGACTTGGGGCAAAGTTGTCATCAAAATGAACGAAACAAATCCATCAAACTGATAACTTAGATTAGAAAGGAACTTATGATGAAAGTAAAAGAATTGTTTGATCTCACCAATCAAGTTGCATTAATCACAGGTGGGGGACGTGGGTTAGGAGAACAAATTGCTGAAGTATACGCAGAAATGGGCTGTCATTTAGCCCTTTGTTCACGTAAAATAGAAAACTGTGAAGATGTCGCCGACCGACTATCAAAAGAATATGGCATCACTGCCCGGAGCTACTCTCTCGATGTGACAAGTGAATCACAGGTAGACGAGGTCGTAGGCCAAGTACTTACTGATTTTGGGAAAATTGATATTCTTGTTAATAATAGTGGCGCAACCTGGGGAGCACCAGTAGAAGAAATGCCTTTAGAGGCATGGAATAAAGTCATGAATGTCAATGTCACTGGAACATTTATAATGAGCAAGGCTGTCGGGAAACATATGATTGAGCAAAATTACGGGAAAATCATTAACATCGCTTCTGCTGCTGGTTTGACAGTCAGACCACCAGAAATAACCAATACCATCGGATATACCACTAGTAAAGCGGCGGTTATCCATTTTACGAAGGATTTAGCGATAAAATGGGCAAGGCATCAAATCTATGTTAACGCCATTGCTCCTGGGATGTTCCGGACAAAGATGACGAAAGGAACTTTGGACCAGAAAGAAGATTCTGTGCTTGAAACCATCCCATTAAATAAAATTGGTGATGAAAACATGCTAAAAGGCGCGGCGATTTATCTAGCGACCAAAGCAAGTGATTTTGTGACTGGCACTGTTTTGAGCGTTGACGGGGGAAGTACTTTATAATTTATATTAGTGGGAAGGTATTAGAATTTGATTCTATTACCTTCCTTTTTCATTAAGAAAATTATAGTTACAGTGAACTTGAATCTGTCTTTAGGTACATAAATCAAATTGAAAAATTAACAAACGACTAACTCTTCGACTGGAAAATCAGCAAGATGTTTGGTTAGATGATGATATGTAGTCATGTTTTTATCTTAGGCCCTTTTCCAAAACTTTGTTGCTTTTTAGAGTTAATATAAAATGATATAGCTATATTCATTCCAAGTAATTTAGAAACGGAGAAAGGAGCTTATAAACTAAGTAATAACGCAGAATAAAGCTTTTTTCGTGTTAAAACAAGCTTTCGGATTTTAACAACAATCTTTACGAGAATCGCTTTATCTTATAACCTTCAAGGAGAAATTGTCATGAAAGAAAATATGATTAGAAAGAGTAAAGAAATCATTCAAAATGCCAAAAACATTGTTGTTCTAACAGGGGCAGGTATTAGCACGGAATCAGGAATTAAGGATTTTCGATCGCGTACAGGGATCTATAATCGCGCACCAGAATCGATCCTTTCTTTAGATTTTTTCTATCGGCACCCAAGAGACTTTTATCAATTCGCTTTTGAGAATCTCTATCATCCCGACGCGGTTCCAAATAAAGGGCACGATATTTTGGCTAAATGGGAAAAAGAAGGAAAGGTCAGCCAAATTATCACGCAAAATATTGATGGTCTCCACCAAAAGGCAGGCAGCAAACATGTAATTGAATTTCATGGGACGATGAGAACTGCGACCTGTCTGAATTGTGGGGAAGTCTATACAACAGAAGAGTTAGAACGGAGCTTGAAAACAAACATAGAGTTTTATATCTGTGACAAATGTGATGCCTATGACGAGGAAGATCATTACATAAAACCAGATGTGGTCCTGTTTGGAGATGCTGGCCAGTGGTTTACCCCTGACGGTTTTGCTACGATTACAGATGTGATAAGACAGGCTGATTGTCTACTGGTTCTAGGTACGAGTCTACAAGTTACTCCGTTCTCAACATTTCCACAATACAAAGCGGACGGAATACCGATGATTCTAATCAATAAAGGTGATACCCCGTATGATTATGCACCCGATACCTATGTCATTCACGAATCAATCGGCGAAACCCTAACCCAATTAGTCGACTAATAAAATTTCCAATTTTATGGATGGTGCCTGGCACCATCCATATTATACCAACCAACAATCAATCGAGGAGAGGATACCATTGATACAGCAATTTCAGCGTGAAGAGAGTTTTGTTCAAGTTACAGGAGGAAAGGTTTGGTACAGACGCGTAACTAATTTAAACAAGGAGGAAGGAAATGGTACTCCTGTTGTCATAATACATGGTGGGCCTGGTTCTTCTTGCTATTCTTTGGAAGGTCTGGAGGAGCTAGCGACAAACCGTCCTGTGATTCTATACGACCAGTTAGGATGTGGTCGTTCTGAGCGCCCAACAGACCCTTCTTTATGGAAACTAGAACGATTTGTCTATGAATTAGCAGAAATTCGCAAAGCCCTAGATTTGGAAGAGGTAAATCTATTAGGACATTCGTGGGGAACCACGCTCGCCGCGGCTTACAGTTTAACAAAGCCAAGTGGAGTGAACAGTATCATTTTCTCGAGTCCCTGCTTAAGCGCTCCTCTATGGGAACAAGATCAGCGCCGAAACTTAAAAAAATTGCCTGAAGACGTTCAAGACGTAATATTAGCAAGTGAAGAAAATGGGACTACTGATAGTGAAAATTATCAAAAAGCTACAGCCATCTTCAATCAACATTTTGTTTGCCGATTAAATCCATACCCAGAACATTTAAAACAAGGGAAACATTTAAGAAATCCGGAAGTTTACAATATGATGTGGGGACCATCCGAGTTTACAGTAACTGGGAATTTAAAAAGTTTTGACTGTACACCCCGTCTAAATGAACTTAACTTTCCAACTCTATATACTTGTGGCCGTTTTGATGAAGCAACACCAGAAACAACCGAGCATTATAGCCGTTTGACACCAAACTCTCAAATCCACATCTTTGAACAAAGCGCCCATATGCCATATATTGAAGAAAAAGGCGAATATCTTCGAGTTATTCAAAGTTTCTTAAATTCAGTTGATTGAACACTAAATCACTAGGAAGGATTGTACCATTATGAACCTACCCACTATCCTCAACATTCTTTTGACTAGTTTCCTAGAATTGGTTTCACTCGTTGGGGTACTGGCGGTTGATGGGTTTATTTTAGGAGCGCTCGGACGATTTAACCAAAGGTTTTTAACGAGGGCTTTTGGAGCAAAAGGAATATTGCTCACCGCTTGGATTGGAACGCCAGTTCATGAATTGGGTCACCTCCTGCAATGTTTTATTTGGGGACACCGAGTCACTAACGTGAAGTTATTACAATTAAACGATCCAAATGGCGTTCTAGGTTATGTAGAGCATCACTATAATCCTAGGAGCCTTTACCATCAGGTGGGATTGTTTTTTATAGGTATTGGTCCGATTTTTAGCGGCGTGGGGTTCTTGATTCTTGGGATGTATTTTCTCATTCCCAACTCATATCAGGATTTAAGCTTTTATATTTTATATGAATTTTCCCTTGGAAACGGACTTCAAACAATAAGTGAAACATTATGGATCCTAACTAAAAGCATCTTTACCTTCAATAATGTCTTGAATCCAATGTTTTGGATTTACTTGATCTTGGCAGTCTGTGTTTCCGCACATATTTCGTTAAGTAAATCCGATATACGTGGTGCCACCAAAGGAGTACTTGCCATCTATCTTTTTTTGACTATCATTAACGGTATTACAACGGTAATAGGTTTAGATTCGACCTTGTGGTTTGATAAATTAATGCAATACAATGGGTATTTAATCGCTTTTTCCAGTATGGCCATTTTTTTCTCTCTCTTGGCTCTAGTTTGTAGCTATTTAGTATGGAGATTGAAGACAATCACTCAGAGGTTCTATTAAATGTCGATAATCTCTTATAAATCAACGACTTCTATACTATAAAAATAGATTACTAGCACAGAAGAATCATTATATGTTTTAATAGAAAAAGCATTTAAAATCTCTAGGAGAGACGAAACGGTGGCGAAATCAAAAAAGAAAAACATTCAAAGAAACTTTAATCTGGTTATCGTTGTATTTGGTTTTCTCTTTGTGACGGTCTTCATTCAACAGTTTTTTCAGAATCAGACTTCTGAAAAACAACCAGCCATTGTCCAAAAACGAATATCGAATAGTGTTGAATATTATATGCCCGTTTTGCGGGAAGAGTTGAAGAACGTAAATCTTGAACAATACACGGTTGTATTAGCAGCGATTATGGAACAAGAAAGTAGGGGGGAAGGTGGGGATCCGATGCAAGCATCAGAATCTGCAGGATTGCCACCTAACACAATTAAGGATCCCAATCAAAGCATTGCTCAGGGAGTCAAGCATTTCCAAGCTACACTGACTTATGGAAACGAAAAAAACGTAGACTTTCAAACGATTATTCAGGCTTATAATATGGGAAGTGGCTACATTGATTTTATCTCCCAAAGAGGCGGAAAGCATAGTATAGAGCTTGCGAAAGAGTTTTCTTCCATTCAAGTTGATAAAAATCCAGCTGTCTATAATTGCGGTGGTGATCAAAGCAATTTCCGCTATCCATATTGCTATGGAGATTTCAGCTATACAACAAAAGTAACCGCAAACATAGAAACCTTAACTGCGACAAACCCCGAATTACCCAACTTACGCGTAGAGTTGTAATCTTTATCAAACTTCGTCAATAAATCGACGATTTTGCCGGAAAGATTTGCAGGATTTTTTCCAAACATCTCGAAATAGGTAATAAAAAGGAGATGAGCGTATGGAGCAGGTTACCGAACAACTGTGGATTTGCTCTAAATGTGGGGAAAAGATTACCGATGAGGCTGAATTTATAGACAACCAAGGAGTTTGCGATGAATGTTACAGCCTACCAATTAAAAAGCGTATTGGAAAGCTACGATAAGAAATTATGGCAAAGCGGAGCTCTTAAAAACGCTTTGCTTTTTTATAGTAAGTTTAGTCTATGATGCGACTGTGTAATGTGAAAATATTTTTTCAGGTACGCATGGAAGCGGCCAAGTTGGAAATAATACTTTTAAGGACTTGTAGCTCAAATGGTCAGAGCGGTCAATCATTTCGGATAAATGGTTGGACATTTTGTGGGTTCGAATCCCACCAAGTCCTGTTTATCATGATGAAGAACAGAAGGAAATCAATTAGTTTCTAATAAATAATGCCTTTTGCATTGTTTCTTTTTTGTATTATTTGTATGAATATTCAAATTATAATCAAACGTTATTTATAGAATGATAGAATTAAAGGAACTTATTCAGAGGGGGATTTTAATGAGTCACTTACAACAATTTAACAATCAAATTCAAACTGAAGAACAATTACGTGAACTGTTAGGACATCCAAGTGAATTAGCAAGCAAGAAGGTGATTTCGTCCATAGATCAGAATTGTATGGATTTTATTGAATTGTCTCCTTTTATCGTTCTTTCTACCTCCGATCATTTAGGAAATTGTGATGTCTCCCCTCGTGGAGATGCACCTGGATTTGTGAAGGTGTTAAACGAAAAGGTCTTACTTATCCCAGAACGACCAGGAAATAAACGATTCGACTCACTCAGAAATATTTTAGGTAATCCACATATAGGCATACTGTTTTTCATCCCTGGTTTAGAGGAAACATTGCGTATAAATGGGAAAGCAAACATCATTAAAGATATCGACCTGCTTGAACAAATGCAAGCAAATGGGAGAACACCAACTTTAGCAGTTGCTGTTGAAGTAGAGGAGGCTTTCATCCACTGTGCCAAGGCATTTAAACGCTCGAAGTTATGGCAAGCTGACACTTGGACAAGTACAGAACACTTGCCATCTGCGGCCAGAATTCTTTATGAACACGCTAAACTGCCTGGAACGACCGCTGCCTCACTTGCGGAACGATTACAGGAAAGTTATCATAAGCGATTATATTAAATTTCATCTCTAGTTTATTTTAATGTGAACAGTATGGTTAAGTAGGAAATCTCGGCGTTTAATAAAAATTAGGTTTTGTTCTTCGCTTTTTGGTATAAAGGGGTTTAGTTACTAAATACTCACCAGCATCATTTTCCTTTTGTTGATTTTTATGAATGTTCTCTTTTTTTGAATAGTTAATTTTCTTAGTATCTCCTTGATTTCATCACATATGTAAGAACTACAGGAATCAGCTATTTTCTTTACAATTGGCCCTTTTCTCAAACATTGTTGCTTTTTTAAGAAAATTTAGAAGAGGAGAAAAGAGCTTAAAAACAAAGGAGTATCACAGAGAAAAGCTTATTTCTCGTTAAAATCGCCTTTAGTATTTTTAACAAACTTTACGAAACAGTACTACGATTAGAAGAATTTTTACTCTTCCTGAAAATACCCATAGAGTATCACGAGTTCTCCTCTACTTTTTGGAGATAGTAATAGTACATCATTTTTGAATGGAGGGGTTCGATGAGGCAAGAAAAAATCAATAAATACCGTTCCTTGCCTACAGAGGATTCAAAATACATTCAGCAACATTTAGCGAATGAGCGCACTTTTTTAGCTTGGGTTCGAACAGCGATTGCGATTATGGGTGTAGGGTTTTTGGTTACCAATTTACATGCGAATTTAGCGGAAAGGCTGTCGATTGGAGGAGATCAACTGGCAACCGTTATTGGGTTGTCGACAGTAGGGCTCGGGATTTTGACAGTATTAATGTCAATGATTGTTTATTTTAAAAAAATCCATTCTATTAACAGCCAGACATTTGTCTCCACAAAAGGCTATATAATTACATTGAGTACTGTAATTATTATCATCGGTTTATTACTGGCTGTTTATTTTCTAATGTTATAAATTATTATTATGGTTTTAGAAACAAAACACCGATATTTCCAGTAGGACCAAACGAACGTTCAAAACGCTTTTATTAGTCAGAGGCACCATGCATTGAATATAGGAAATAATGACCCTCGGTCTTTTTTTTAACTCTCCACATTTCTTTAGCTCTCATAGCAATGGTTGTACTTAATTTTTAGAAAAGCAACCAAGTGCACACCTTCAAATGTTTCAATCACTAAAACAAGGCCCTTGTACATTTTCAGAATTTTCATTATTATAGACGGTATACGGTCGACAATCTAACTAATTTCATCACCAGAGTAACCCACACTTTTTCGATCGTGATATATAAAGCGTGAGGAGTGTTACGATGGATCAACGTCTTAATTTTGAAAGTGCACGGGATCTCGCCACACAGATTAAACAACGAAAAGTCTCTGTCAGAGAAGTAATGGAAGCTCATTTATCACAAATAAATGATGTAAATCCGAAGGTCAATGCCATTGTTTCTTTAAACGAAGACATTGCCTTAGCATCGGCAAGCGCAGCTGATGATTTACTTGCAGCTGGAGCGGAAGTTGGTCCGCTCCATGGTTTACCAATTGTCATCAAGGATACACACAATGCAAAAGGTTTTCTTACCACATATGGTTCTCCGATCTTTCGTGATAACACCGCCACCTCTGATGATCTTCTTGTAGAACGGCTTAGAGCAGCAGGTGCTATTGTCATTGGTAAGTCAAATGTCCCTGAATTTGCTGCAGGTGCGCATACGTTTAATGAGGTTTTTGGTGTCACCCGTAATCCATATAACTTAGAAAAAACAGCAGGCGGGAGTAGTGGGGGAGCTGCAGTAGCCGTCACGTGCGGAATGGTTCCGTTTGCTGATGGAAGTGATATGGGTGGCTCTTTGCGCTATCCAGCTTGTTTTAATAATGTGGTAGGGTTAAGAACCTCTCCTGGGAGAATCCCTTATCCGAAAGCTTCATTGTACTCTCCTTTAGGGGTTCAAGGTCCAATTACGAGAGATGTTAAAGATGCGGCTTTTATGTTATCAGTGATGGCGGGTCCAAGTAATCGCTCACCTTTATCAATTGAGGAATCAGCTAGCCTATTTTTAACAGACTTTGACCTAGATCTAACTGGGGTACGGGTTGCCTGGTCTGCAGATTTGGGAGGGCTTATCCCAGTTGATCCACAAATAAAGAGGAACCTCGAAGAACAAGTAAAGATCTTTAATGATCTCGGCTGTGTAGTTGAAGAAGCTTGTCCAAATTTAAATGATGCTGAGGAGGTTTTCCAAGTCTTACGAGCTTACGAATTTGAACTTACCTATTCTAATCTATTTGACCGCTTTCGTGAGTTGATGAAGCCTAGTTTCATTTGGAATATGGAAAAAGGAAGAAAACTAAACGCAACCACCATTGGCCGTGCAGAAAACTTGCGCTACCAACTTTTTAATACAATGAGGAGTTTCTTTGAAAATTACGATGTGCTTCTTCTCCCAGTTAGCCAAGTCGCAGCATTTGACGCTGACCTTGAATATCCTCCTAGTATTAATGGAGTAACTATGCAAACTTATCTAGATTGGATGAGGTCTTGTTATTATATTTCCGCAGCTGGTAATCCTGCACTTTCTGTCCCAAGTGGTTTTACCACAGATGGTTTGCCACTAGGAATCCAATTAGTCGGTCCACATCGCGGCGATTACGAAGTGTTACGAATTGGAGCTGCGTTTGAAGTAGCAACAGGATATGGTAAGAAAAGACCGAATCTGGCAAATATAAAAAATCTGAACCAAGCATGACTCAACTATTCATGGGTCTTAACAAAGTTGGAATAAGGTACTCACCAAGTGCCTTATTCCATTCGAACAACCTTTTTAACAGTAGTCCTATTTTATAGTTGAAAAACTTTGTCATATAATCTAACAAACTCATATCCAAGTAGAAAAAGGAAATGATATGATTCTAACAACATCATAGAAAAAAGATTGTTAGAATATAAAGCAATCAGGGTCATAATTCATAGCTTTTTAAAAAATGGAATGTTTTGTGTTACTATTAAATAATATTATTAGAAAATTCAATATATTTAACAGGTGGTGAACAAATGGAACTTAACATTACCAGGATAAAGCAAGATTTTGACGGCATTCTCCAATTTAATCAAACTCCAGAAAAGGGCTGGACACGCTTTTCTTTTAGCGAAGAAGACAAGATGGCACGTGATTATTTAATAGGGGAACTTAAAAAGCTTGGAGTAGCGGTCGGAGTAGATGGGATAGGTAATATTCGAGCAAAATATGGATCCAACTTAAATCAACCTTCAATTATGATTGGTTCCCATATTGATACGGTCAAGCATGGTGGGAGATTTGATGGCTTGACGGGGGTTCTTGTTGCATTAGAAATGATCCGCGTTTTTAAAGAGGAAAATATACAGCTTAATCGTCCCATTGAACTTATTTGCTTTTCCGAAGAAGAAGGATCTAACTTTGGAATCACCATGCTTGGGAGCAAAGCGATCACGGGCAAACTGACGGTTGAGGATTTAAAAGAGATTAAAAATCCAGAGGGAGTTTCCGCCTATGAACTTGCGAAAGGATTTAGACTGGAGGTGGATCAACTTCCTGCACAAATTCTAAAACAAAATGAGATTGATTCGATGATCGAACTACATATTGAGCAAGGAGCAGTTCTCGAGCACAATGGAAAATCAGTTGGGATCGTGGAGGCAATTTCTGGTATGAGCACATATAAAATTACCTTAAAGGGTGACTCGAATCATGCAGGCACGACCCCGATGGAATATCGGTCAGACCCAATGGTTGGTGCTGCTGAAATCATTGCCTCTATTCAGAAAGCTGCAAAACACCGCGCTTTACCGACAACTGTTGCGACTGTCGGGAAAATAAAAGCTGAACCTAATGTTCCGAATATAATTCCACAACAGGTGGAGTTTTATGTAGACATCCGTGATGTGCAAAAAAAAGGGATCGAATTGGTTTCAATGGAACTAGAGGATATGACGAAACTAGTAGCAAACGAACATCGCCTGACAGCAATCATTGAAAAAATAGGAAGTTCTGAACCTGTTAAACTTTCATCTCGGTTAATCAAGAAGATGGAAGAATGTGTACAAGCTAACAATTCCGAAGCTATAAAGTTAAACAGTGGAGCGGTCCATGATGTAGCGATGCTAAAAGATGTTGCTGAAATTGGGATGGTTTTCATTCCAAGCCTGGCTGGTAAGAGTCATTGCCCAGAAGAATACACCGATTTTCAGGACATAAAATTAGGTGGGGACTTCTTGTTAAACGTGGTTTATACACTAGCAACTGAGACTCAAAAAGTGTGACCAAACGGAAAGTAACTAAAATTGTTGATGTTTTATGACTTTAAAAAAAATCGTTTAGAAAGGAGCTTTTACATGTTAGAAAACTTATTTGCTAGATTACAAGAACTTTACCCAGAGATGGTTAAAGTGCGCCGTGACCTCCATATGTATCCTGAACTCTCACATCAAGAGGTTAATACTCCTAAAAAAGTTGCCGAGTATTTAACCAATTTAGGGATAGAGGTTAGAACGGAAGTCGGGGGCAGAGGAGTTGTCGGATTATTAAAAGGAGGAAAGCCTGGAAAAACTGTTGCTTTACGTGCTGATTTTGATGCTTTGCCTATTCAGGAAGAAAACGATGTGGAGTATAAATCACAAATCCCTGGAGTAATGCATGCCTGCGGTCACGATGTCCATACTGCTGCACTCCTTGGGGTGGCGACCGTTTTAAGTGAAGTAAAAGAGCAAATCCCTGGCAATATCGTGTTTCTTCATCAATTTGCTGAGGAAGTGATCCCAGGGGGAGCGAAAGCAATGATTGAAGATGGTTGCCTTGATGGAGTGGATGTTGTGTACGGTGCACATGTTTCCTCCATTTCTCCACTAGGAGAGATTGGGGTCAAAGAAGGGGATGCAATGGCTGCAGGAGATACTTTTGAAATTGATATTTTTGGCAAAGGTGGCCATGCCGCAACCCCACATTTGACTGTCGATCCGATTACGGTGGGGAGTCAGTTGATTGTAAACCTACAACAAGTTGTCAGTAGGAAAGTGGATCCATTGAAACCAGCCGTCGTGTCTGTAGCTGCCTTTAATGCAGGGTCAGGTTTTAATGTCATTCCCGATAAAGCGAAAATTACGGGAACTGTTCGTACCTTCGATGAGGATGTACGTACGATGATTGAAGAGTTAATTGGCGATATTGTTGAGTCGTCTTGTAAAGGGATGGGTGCAACCGGTAAGTGTCAGTACGTTAGAGGCTATCCGGCCGTAAAGAACCATCCGGCAGAGACAAAAAGAATAGAAAGCCTGGCAATCAATTTGTTCGGTTCAGAGAACGTTCGAAAAATTCCTCCCCAAATGGGCATGGAAGATTTCGCTTATTATTTAAAAGAACGACCTGGTACATTTTTTTGGGTAGGCGGAGCATCGGATCTCATCGAGGAGTTTCCTCATCATCACCCAAAATTTAATGTAGATGAACGTTCGATTATTTTCATCGGGAAATTGTTCCTTTCAGCTGTTTTCGATTATTTAAAGGGAGGGGTAACCCATTCAAAGGTCGAAGGAATTTCAACAAAGTAAGGGAAAACCAATGGTATAAGACATTCCCATCTGTTAAGGTAACCAGAATTTCTCCTCTTCTGGTTACCGATTTCTCCTCGTATTTTTCCCACGGTATCTATTAAAATTTTATCGATTTTCACCAAAAGGAGGTCCTTTCAAGTGGAAGAAGTTTTATATTATGCAAACAGTACCCCGGTATGGATTATGGCCAGTATATTTGTCTTCATTGTCATTTTTCAAGCGCTCATTTTTCTAAAAATCGCAAGAAAAACAGCCCCGGAGATTGGAATGACCTCAGATGAAACAAAGCGGGCGATAAGAACAGGTTTTATAAGTAGTATTGGTCCATCGTTTGGTATTATGATTGTTATCATCTCGTTGATTGCTGTACTAGGAGCACCGATTACGTTAGCTCGTATAGGGATCATTGGTTCAGCTGCTACAGAATTAACGGCCGCTGGTATTGGAGCCAATGCTTACGGAGTGGAATTAAACTCACCAGACTTCGGGTTAGCAGCCTTTACAACGGTAGTATGGACAATGTGTCTTGGGGGAACTGGATGGTTGATCTTTACGGCATTGTTTACAAAGTCATTAGGAAAAGCCCAAAAAAAGATTGCAAGTAAAAACACAAAACTCATGACGATTGTTTCGACAGCAGCGATGCTTGGTGCGTTTGGTTATTTAGCTAGTCAACAAATGGCAAATGGGATTAGTGAATCCATTACGGCGATCATATCAGCTCTTACTATGATGATTTTATTAACCATCGCGAAAAAGAGCAACATTCGCTGGCTTTCTGAGTGGGCGCTCGGCATTTCGCTCGTAGTTGGTTTGACCGTAGGCTATTTAACAAGTTTAATATAAGTTTGATAAATGAGAGTCAATTTTTGAATTAGGAGGGATGTACGTGGCAGTATCGAGAACAGTAGACGTAAAAGGTAAGTCAATTGAAGCTCGTTCTGAAACAATGGGGATGGAAGCTTTTCACCATCAATCCGATTTTTGGGGTAGATTAACGTTATGGATTCTTACTGCGGTATCGTTCCTTCCGCCCTTATACTTCTCATTTGTATTAGGGTATCATCCGGGGTGGTCTGCTATCTTAGGTGGACTCATTGGATATGCTGCTTTTATTGGTGTGATGTGGTTTTTAGAACCAATCACTTACTATCCAGTGCTAGGAAAATCAGGTACGTATATTGCCTTCCTAACAGGGAATATTGCAAATATGTGTATGCCATGTTCTGCTTCAGCACAAGAAGCCGTAGGAGCGGAACCAGGAACGAAAAAGGCAGAAATTGCTGGTACTCTAGGGATTGCTACAGCATCGTTAACGAACATTATCGTAGTCGTCATCACCGTACTTGGCGGCACGGTACTCTTAACCATTATTCCACAGCCTGTCCAAGAGGCGTTGAAGTATATATTACCAGCGATTTATGGAGGTGTTCTTGGTCAGTTTGCTTTAAAAAAACCATTATATGGCCTAATTGCCTTGGTGATAGGCGTGGCCATCCTGTTTTCACCAATTCCATCATTGTTTAAATTGGTTCTATGCGTCGGATTAACCGTATCGGCAGTTCTAATGATGGAAAAAATTAAAGAAACAAAAATCTCTTAAATACAAAAGATGCAGGGCATGTTGTGCCTTGGATCTTTTTGTATTTAAGAGAAAGCGTTCAATGTTCAAAATCGATTTCCATCCCATATTTCCTTCTGGCATATCTTACCTCTAATTTCCTAATCTCCTAAGAATTATTTAAAGACAAGATCTTAATCAATAAGAATTTACCAGGGTTTGGATCTACCGACGACTAGAATCAAGCCTTTTTCTAATTCTGATAATAAACTGCCTAGGATTAGAAATAAAAGTTATTTAACCGTTTATTTTCAATATTTAGTCATATTGAGACAAGCCTAACGTAATATTAGAATAGGGGGCTTATTTAACTTTTTAACTATATTAAACGAAAGGGTATGAAAGGAGGAAATGGTTTGTTAAAATCCGTTACATTATTTTTTGATCGAATTGTACAAAGATATTTGCCTGATGCGTTTTTATTTGCCATTATTTTAACAATTGCTGTGTTCCTATTGGGTATCGGCCTAACTGACAGTACACCGTTTGATATGGTTCAGCACTGGGGTGCTGGATTTTGGGACTTGTTAGCATTTGCAATGCAGATGTCTTTAATTGTTGTGACAGGATATGTGTTGGCCAATAGCCCATTTTTTGAATCTCTACTAGGAAGATTAGCTCGTCTAGCTAAGAGCCCTGGGCAAGCAATTTTATTAGTTACGTTCATCACGTCGATTGCTTGTTTAATCAATTATGGGTTTGGGTTAGTTATTGGGGCGCTATTTGCCAGACATCTGATTAAGCAAGTGCCCACGACTAGTTACCGCGTGGTTGTTGCGAGTGCATACACAGGCATGTTGCTTTGGCATGGGGGACTGTCCGGTTCGATTCCATTAACCATCGCGACACAAGGACATTTCTTAGAGGAAACGATGGGGACCATTCCTGTCGCATCTACTTTATTTTCAAGTTTTAACGTGTTTATCGTCATTACACTTTTGATAACGCTTCCAATCCTGAATTTTTTTTTACTAAGAATCATTGAAAGTACGGAAAAAACGGACTTGCGTTTAGCACAAAATCAAAAAGTGATTACTGCAGATGAAGCGAAAAGTTTGCAACCAACGGAAACTATTCATTCTAATCTAACACCGGCAGAAAAGCTGGAGAATAGTAGACTTGTTTCTCTAATAATCGGGGTGTTAGGACTAGTTTTCATCATTGCTTACTTTGTACAAAATGGCTTAGATTTGAATATCAATATCGTAAACTTTATTTTTCTCTTTTTAGGAATATTGTTTCATCAAACACCAAAACGTTTTTTAAACTGTGTTAATGATGCGGTTAAAAATGCTGGGGGAATTATCGTCCAATTTCCTTTTTATGCAGGAATTATGGGTATGATGGTCAGTTCCGGTTTATCTGAACAAATGTCAATGTGGTTTGTTGACATATCTAATGAATTTACGTTCCCATTATTCACCTTTATTAGCGCTGGAGTTGTAAACTTCTTTGTTCCTTCTGGCGGTGGACAATGGGCTGTACAAGGTCCAATCATGATTCCTGCTGCACTTGAACTTGGAGTTGATACAGCAAAGACAGCTATGGCTGTCGCATGGGGAGATGCTTGGACAAATATGATCCAGCCGTTCTGGACACTCCCATTATTAGCGATTGCTGGATTAAAAGTAAAAGACATTATCGGGTTTTGCGTCATAGCGATGCTCTGGTCGTTCATTCCAATTTCCATTGGATTGCTATTCTTATAAAAGTTAGAGAGCGTACTCAAAGCTAAACTTCGAGTACGCTCTATTTATGCATCTAGTGCTGGCTTTAATAGATTTTGATGGTTTTCTATTAATATGCTTTTCGCTTTTTCAAACTCTCCTCTATGGATGAAATCCAAGATTTGACGGTGTTCTTGTAGTGATTTCTTTCGATTCGCTTTTCCTTCAAAAGTAATTCTCTGTAAGGAGGTTAGGGGGAGCCCTAAACGCGCATACATCATTCTAATAATCTCACTGTTGCTCATCTCGATGATTGCCATATGAAACTTTTGATTAAGTTTCGTATACTCCATTGGATTTTCATTTTCATTTTCCATTTTTGCCTGGAGTTCTTCCATTGTTTGGAGAATACTCTCTGAGGCACCTACTTTTGTAATTCGATCCAAAGCCAATGTTTCGAGAAACATACGAATCTCTAATAGGTCAATTTTATCCTGAGCGGAATAGCCTTTCACGACAGAACCTTTACGTGGTATTCGCTCGACGAGCCCATCTATCGTTAGTAAATAAAATGCCTCTCGAATCGGTGCTCTACTTGTCCCAAACTCCTCAGCGTAATTTGTTTCAATCAATTTATCTCCAGGCTGTAGCTTGCCAGTGATTATTTCTTCTGTTATTTGCTCAGCAATTAACCTTGATAATGAGTTATTGTCAAAAAGTTTATTTCCCATAGTCATTGCCCCCTTACCAGCCGTGTTTCCACTAAATTATTATCTTAACAATACCAAAGATTATCAAAATTTCGAAGGGAACTTATCTTAAAATAGAGAGATTTCTTAAATTAAACAAATGAAACAGAGACGGGAAAACTCTGTTTCATTGTTCAGCACGTATTTTTGCTTTAGTTAAATAATAAATTCGGGAGCCAAGTCACGATTTCAGGGAACACCGTAAATAAAGCGATTGCCACAAAGATAACGCCTACAAACGGAAGGGACCCTTTAATAATATCTGAAGTAGGGATATCAGGTGCAATTCCTTTAACAACAAATAAGTTTAAGCCTACTGGTGGAGTAATTAAGCCCGCTTCCATATTTAACGTCATAATGATACCAAACCAGATAGGGTCAAACCCGAGACCGACAATGATTGGATAGATAATAGGCGCGGTCATCAAAATGATTGCTGCTGGTGGAATAAAGAATCCTAATACTAATAGGAAGATATTAATGAAAATCAACACTAGCCATTTCGACATATCGAGCCCAATAATAAACGTTGCCAAATCCTGTGGCACGGATAAAAAACTTAAAACTGTACCAATTAAAGCTGAAAACGCTGTAATTAACAAAATCATAGTACTTTCTTTCGTTGTTTCTAAAAGCATGTGGACTAGTTTTTTCCATGTTAATGATCGATAAAACACGATGATCATAATCAAGGATAGAACTGCTCCAACTGCTGCCGCTTCACTTGGAGTGGCTAGCCCAGCATATAACGTATATAGAATACCTAAAATTAAAAGCAAGAAAGGAATTACCTTGATTAAGGAAGCGAATCGTTCTTTCCATGGATAAGTTGTCACATAGGTCGCACCTTCAGGCGAACTTACGGAGATTCCTTTTCTTTCAAGGCGGACAGCAATGACAATCCAAAGACAGAATAAGAGCGTTAAGATAATTCCAGGAATGACACCAGCAAGGAAGAGTTGACCAATCGATTGTTCAACTGCGACTCCATATAGAATTAACACAACACTAGGAGGGATTAAGATTCCGAGTGTTCCTCCAGCAACAATTGCTCCTGTCGCAACAGCATTCGAATAACCACGCTTTTGCATTTGCGGAATTCCTGTTTTTCCTATCGCTGCGGCTGTCGCAGGACTTGATCCTGATAATGCAGCAAAGATTGCACAGGCAATTACGCTACTAACGGCCAGACCACCTGGAATTCTCGATGTCCATTTTTGGGCAGCTTCAAATAAATCTACACTAGCTTTTGAGTTTGCAAATAAAGCTCCCATGAAAACAAACAAGGGGATAGCTAATAAGGTAAAATCATTAATCGAACCAAAGATAAAATCTCCTAACATGTCAAATTGAACAGGATCTAGAAAAAGCAAAATAGACGCAACAGAAATGATTCCTAAGGCAAAAGCAATGGGAATTCCAGTCAGCATTATGAGTAAACCGGATATACCTATAAATGCACCAATCGCCAATGAACTCAAAGAGATTCGCTCCTTTCATACCAACTATAGTAGGTCGGAAATATCAATTTACATTGTAGTTGTTTGATCTTGATCAGAATCGACCTTTTGATGACTTTTTAATTTCTTGTATTCATCATAAATAATCACAATAAATTGCAAACTGACTAGTGACATTCCTAACGGAAGGATAAAATATGGGTAAGTAAGCGGGGGAGCCCAAACCGTACTAGACTTCCAGCCCATTTCAGTTGCATGATACCACATTTCCCATGCCTTCCATGCGACGACAATCGTTAATAATAAACTAAAAGATGATGTAATAATTTTCATAATTGATTGCCCTTTAACCGGTAATTTATTAACAAGAACATCAATTCCAACATGTGAATTGTGTTTAAGTCCGTAAGCCGCCCCAACAAAGGTCGTAAACATTACTAGGTAGGTTGAAAATTCGGTTTGCCATATCGTGGAATGCCCGAAAAAATACCGAACAATAACTTGATGAACAATCACCAATGTTGCAAGGAGTATCATTAATCCACTAATATAACCACTTACTTCGCTTAACCAATCAATGGCGCGAATCCATACCGGCTTTTTATTCGCCATTTGTAAGTTCCTCCTTTTAAAGAACGTGTTTAAGCATTTTGAAAGGCTTTTTCCGTAAAGATTTGGTAAAATCCTAAAGCCGATTTCAATGTGAAAATGTCATTTCGTAAGTTGCAAATAAAATTTGCTAGAAGCTAATTTTGTATAATATCGTACATTCAGTAGTATTTTTTCTTCAAAAGCAATAACATTTGAGAAAAAAGCTTTTTGAAAAGAAAAGCTGCGTAGAAATTACGCAGCTTTTAATTTTTAGCCGAAAGGGAGTCTACTCCATTTGATTTACTTCCTTTGCAAGGTCAATTAGCTCCTGGCCACCTTCAACTTCTGCAGCAAACTTTTCCCAAATTGGCTCGGAAAGTTCAACCCATTTTTGATAATCTTCATCGCTCATATCGACAACATTGACATCGTTTTCTTTGAAAATTTTTGCTACATTTTCATCATCCTCAATGGAAGCCTCATAAGCCCACGGCTGTAATTCTGTTGCCACCTCTTCAAAAATTTGTTGCTGTTCAGGTGTTAATTTTTCCCATGTTGAAGTTGATATCACAAGTGGTTCAAACATAAACCAAAACGTATTTTCTAATGAAGTCGTAAAAGAATCAACTTGTTCGTATAATTTATACGCTGCAAACGAAGAGTTGGAGGTAACCGCCGCATCCAATAGATTCGTTTGGAATCCTGAGTAAATTTCGGAGGAAGGCATACTAGTTATCCCTGCTCCTGCTTTAGCTAACATCTCTTCAACCATTTTGCCGGCCGCACGCATTTGTGCCCCTTCTTTCACATCCTCAGGTGCTGTTATGGGATCTCCTTTTGTTCCAATTGCACCTGCATTCCACACCCAAACTAGAATTTTAAGGCCATTTTCCTCGGCTATTTCTTCAACCTTTTTCCCAATCTCACTTGTTTCCCACGCAATCGCTTGATCGTGGTTTTTAACCAAGGCAGGCATCAGTGTAATCCCGAATTCAGGCACTTTTCCTCCCGCATAATCAAGCGGGTAAACGGACATATCAGAGGCTCCTTTAAGCATCGATTCATACTGTTCTGCAGCTTTTACCAGTGAGTTTGCTGGATATTGTTGTATTTTCACTTGACCATCTGTTCGTTTTTCGACTTCTTCAGCAAATTTTACGGCCAGCCTTGAGCGGAAATCTCCTTCATCTGCAGTAGCTTGTGGCCATTGATGGGATAACTTTAAGGTGATGGGTTTGCCACCAGCATCTCCACTTGAATCTCCGGAACCGCTGCTACCTTTGCTAGAGCAAGCTGCTAACACGCCAAAGATTAATAAGGCAACCAATCCAATGCTTAAAAATGATTTACTTTTTTTCACCAGATTTCCCCCTTTATAAATTGATAACGCTTTCTTTTTTAAAAACAAGAAGCAATAGGTAATAAATCACCTCCAACTCTCATATAAAGTCGAATACAGGATACTGTCGACAATCTATCTAATTTTCATCTTAAGGATAAATAACCAAAAAATCAATAATAAAATTGAAAATTAAATAAATTCTAAAAATTTGTTGAATTAGACAATAGAATATATTACGATGAAGTCAATCAAAATTAATCGACTGTCGACAATATAAGCTATGTTCAATAAAAAAAGCGGTCTTTAAAACTTTTATATTTATATTGTCGACAATATACAAAATTAAGGAGTGAGCACAATGAGGGTTACGATTAAACGGACTGAAAAAGACGGAAAAATCACGCTTCAAGAAAGCGGTGGTTTTGCGATTGTCACAATTAACCGTCCAGATTTAAAAAATGCGTTAACCAATCGGATGTGGAAGGACCTAGCTGCCATCGGCAGGCGTATTCCCGAAAACCCAAAAAACAAAGTAGTTATTTTACGCGGAAGTAAAAATCATTTCACTGCAGGATCAGATATTAAGCAGTTTAATAATCTTTCGATTGATGAAGCAAATGAAGCGTTTCGACTAATGGAAGAAGCAATTGCGACATTTGAAAAGATCCCATTGCCAACAATAGGAGCTATCAATGGACCAGCGATGGGAGCCGGTTTTGAATTAGCGCTTGCTTGTGATATCAGAGTTGGTAGTCCTAACACGCTAATGGGTATTCCAGTTGGTCGACTCGGGATTACCTTAAATCAAATGTTTGCGAAGCGAATCGCGGATATGATTGGTGAAAGCCGTACGTTAGATTTAGTTTATACCGGTCGCTTGCTGAAACCAGATGAATGTTATGACCTAGGACTGCTTAATTATCTTCTAGAGACAGATGAGGATATTAATTCTTTCACGATCCAAATCGGAAAAAAAATCATGGAGCAATCCCCAGCCTCAGTTCTTGCGGTAAAAAGAGCTGTTGCGTTTAACAATCCAACAATATCGATTCCGTGGGAAACGGGTTTGGGCTCAAGTGTGGACCCAGTCGATTTTCCTGAAGGTGTACGGTCATTTGTTGAAAAAAGAAAACCAAACTTTCAAAGGAGAGTATTCTAATGCAACCATTAACTGGAATAAAAGTCATTGATTTAACACGTATTCTAAGTGGCCCTTATTGTACAATGACTCTTGCTGATTTAGGGGCAGAAGTCATCAAAATTGAAACACCAAATGGAGACGATACTAGACAATGGGGTCCACCATTTATTGAGGACGAAAGTGCGTATTTTTTAAGCGTCAATCGTAATAAAAAAAGTATGGTTCTAAACTTAAAAGAGGAGAAAGGCAAGGAAGTATTTTTTAAATTAATTAAAGACGCAGATGTTGTAGTTGAAAACTTTCGCCCAGGAACTTTGAAAAAGTTGGGGATTGATTATGAGGTATTAAAACAACATAACAAAGGGATTATCCTCGCTTCAATCTCTGGATTTGGGCAAACCGGGGCGTACTCCCAAAAGCCTGGTTACGATATATTAGCTCAAGGAATGGGCGGATTAATGTCCGTAACTGGAGAACCGGGACGCCGACCTGTGAAGGCTGGGTTTTCTATCGCTGATGTCGGAACGGGCATGTGGGCTGCATTTGGGGTTTTGGTAGCTTTACACGAGCGTAACACCTCAGGAGAAGGGCAGTGGATTGATACAAACTTACTGGATACCGTTGTTTCATGGCAAACTTATCTTGCAGGTAATTATTTTGCATCAGGTAAAGACCCGCAACCTCTTGGTGATGCCCATCCTAATATTGTCCCATATCAAGGATTTGAAGCATCTGATGGTCATTTCATGATTGCGGTCGGTAATGATAACTTATGGAAAAACTTTGTAGAAGTGGTCGGGCTACAAAGTTTAAGGGACCCTAAATATGCAACAAATCCACAACGTGTTGAGAAACGCCATGAGTTGATTCCTCTTTTAGAAGAAGTGTTCCAAACTAAAACGGTAAATGAGTGGATTGCTTTATTTGAACAAGCAAAAATCCCTTGTGGACCAATCAATAAAATGTCTGATATTTTAAATGATCAACATCTAATTGAACGGGAAATGGTGGTTGAAAAAGAACATCCAAAGCTTGGGTCCATTAAAATGCTGGGAACGCCAGTGAAGTTTTCACGTACACCTGGAGAAATAAAATCCGTTCCACCTGAATTAGGAGAACATACAAAGGAAATTCTAAGTAGCTTAGGATATAGTGAGGAAGAGATTCGTCGTTTAAGTGAGTTAAATATAACATCATCCGCTAAAGCTAAAGTATAAATTTACGTTTTTAGCTCATGATTTAACTGAATTTTCAAAATAGAGGTGTTCAATGAAAGCTGTATATGTAAGTCAGTTTGGTGGACCAGAAGTGTTAGAAGTGGTAGATACAGATATTCCTACTGTAGGGCCGAGTCAAGTGTTAATCAAAGTAGCAGCAGCTAGTGTGAATTTCGCAGATGTAAAAGCAAGACAAGGAAACTATCATGGCAAAGGACAGCCGCCGTTTATTCCTGGGCTCGATGTCGCTGGAACTGTAACAGCCGTCGGAAAAGATGTTTCAGAGCTTCATATCGGCGATCGAGTGATTTCCTTTCCTCGCGAGGGCTCTTATGCAGAGTATTGTGTCGCTGATGAGATCGTTACTTACCCCATATCGGATGAAATCTCTTTTGATGTCGCAGCTGCTTGTCCCGTTGTAGCTGTGACGACTTACCAATTACTAGCGAAAGTGGCGAAGTTACAAACAGGAGAAAAAGTCGTTGTTCATTCTGCATCAGGTGGTATTGGGACTACAGCAATACAAATGGCGAAGATTTTGGGGGCAGGGAAAGTGATCGCGACTGTTGGAAGCAAGGAAAAAGCAAACGTTTGCTACCAAGCAGGTGCGGATGCGGTTTTGAATTATAGGAACGACACACTAGAGAATGAAATTCGTAGTTTGACGGATGATGTAGGGCCAGACGTTATTCTCGATCCGATTGGCGGTGAATTATTTGAAAAGAACCTAAACATATTAGCCCCATTTGGACGGATTGTGTGCTTCGGTGGTGAATCAGCTTCGTTCCAAACAGGGAATCTTCACAAAACCTGTCGCTCCGTTTTAGGTTACAGTTTGGGTACCCATCTAAAAGAACGACCAGAAACGTTAAAATCGAGTGTGTTACAAGTATTGGAGTATGTACAACAAAAACATCTGAAGCTATTCATTGGTGAAAAATTTCCTCTTCAGGAGGCAATAAAGGCTCATCAGTGGATGGATAGTCGCAAAAGTACAGGGAAAATCCTATTGGTTCCATAAGGCTTTTTGCATAAAGTGTTTTTGTTGAAGGCTCTTTTCTCAAACATTGTTGTTTTTTAGAAAAAATATAGAATGATTTAGGATGATTCTATTCAAATTTGTTTATAAGAGAAGAAAAGAGCTTAAAAACTAAGTAGTTTCGCAGAGAAAAGCTTATATCTCGTTAAAATCGGCTTTAGGGCTTGAACAACAAACTTTACGAAAAAAGACTTGTTGAAAAACCAAACAAACGAGGCGTAATGTTGTAGGTTGAAGATACTAGCAAGATTTGTCGCTAAGTACAATCTACACTCCAGTTACTTTTGAAAAAAGTAAAATAGTTTGTGAAAATAGCTTTTATAAAAAAGAGGATGGAAGAACCTTTATTTAAGATTCTTTCATCCTCTCTTTACGATTGTTTTTTTATATTAGACGAAAATTTAACTTAATAGTAGCCTCATTAAGGTCGTGTTTTGGAATATAGTTAAGACTTAAGTAAAGAAATTTGTGGCGTAAATTTGGGTTTGAGAAACATTTCTTTTTTCTGACTTCCTTCAAATCGAATGCTAGAAACTTGTACATGGATGGTGTCTAATTCAATCTCAACAATTTTGTTCATTGCAGATAGGATTTTACCTTGAATGTCTTCTACAACTGGAACGAGATTGCTTCCAAGAGGGGAAATGAGATCGAGTTGTACAGTTAACTTGGGGGAATTCTCAAAATGATAATATATATTGCTTACTTTGCCCACGGTTTTTAAATCTTTACATGTATAGATAATGAGGTCTTTGATGACATTTTCATAGATGGAGATGGTACCTTTTGTAAAGTTTGGCTGAATGATGGTGTTTTCACCAATATAGGTATGTTGCTTCGAAAAAACTTTTTTCCCTCTTTGCATCAACTTTTTAAACCGGTTTGGCTCAATCTGTACATAGGGAATGGGAATGACGTGTTTTTCTTGCGTTTTTCGAACAAATAAAGCCATCTTTATTTCTGCACTAGAACGCACTTCTGTGACATCGATGTAATGGTCGATTTTTCCTAACTCCAGCTTCATTGCGATTTGGTCAACCATTTTTACCGAAGTCCCTACGATTAATAGTTTCTTGAGATTAAGTTTGCTAATCGCATGAATGACTTCTGTTTGGTGATCGTCATAATGAAAGGTGGCACGTTTGATGGCACGAATGTAATTATTTTCATACTTTGCTGAAGTTCCTGCCTTTTTTCTGCCATTGACAATTAATAAACCATCGTCAATAAATGCGGGAATGCCTTTATCAAAGCAGTATTGTAAAATGCTTGTACTTTTTCCTGTACCACTTTTTCCAACTAGAGCAAAAACCTGCATGAAATACCCTCCTTAGGCATAATCTCTTTTCTAGTATGAAAATGACTTTCGTGAAGAGATTTACCTCACATAATTACATATTCATTCGTCCTACATATTTCTCTCTTTGTAAATTTTTTCAAGCGTGGAGTCAACTTATAAAACTTGTATATGTTAAAATATGTATATCAATAAAATTCAGAATAGTCAACCTTGCCAGCTAGATTTACATAAAAGTTAGGTAAATAAGGGGGAAAGATGTTGAAAACCAAACTTTTGCTTTTATTTGCATCGCTGGGATTATTGCTCTCAGCTTGCAGCATTTCAGCAGGCAATAAAGAAGGGGAAGGGACAACCGTTCAACTTCCTTCTTCAAAAGAGTTGCCTTCGTCGCGTAAAGTGGAGAAATTCACCCTCAGTGTACCGCCACGTGAACAAGACCTAGTTCAATATGAAATGGGTTTTACAATGGCAGAAGAATGGAAAAAGCTTGGCCTGGATGTGACGGTAGAGCCTTTCGAGGCAGGGACCTTGAGTGAAATTTCAGAGAGAAAAAAGAATCTTGACGCCTTTCTTTATCAGTGGGAAGGGCTTGCTTCACGCTTCGATCCAGATTTTTTTATTTATGATACTCTTCATTCATCCAACATTGAATCTTCAAAAACAAATCTTTCAGGTTATAGCCAATCTGAGTACGATTCGATCGCACTTCAGCAAAGAAGCGTGACTGACCCTAAAGAGCGTAAAGAAGTTATACATAAGGCGGAAGAAATGTTTTTAAAAGAAGTCCCCTACGCACCGATTGTCCATAGAGAAATGCTCATGCCTTACAACGATGAAAAGTTCACTAATTTTACTTTGATGCCTGGAGAAGGGTTAAATAGTTTTTGGACCTTTATGAATGTTGAGCCAACGGGTGTTCAAAAATACGTTCGTTGGGCAGCATTAGCCGATATCAAATCTTTCAATCCTTTTAGTACGAATACAACCGACCAACAAGTCACCCGACTAATCTATGATACGCTAGTCCGAGTAGATAAGAATGGTCGGCCGCAAAATTGGGCTGCAGAATCGATACAATTGGAGAACAATGATAAGAAAAATTATAAAGTTAAATTAAGAGACGACTTAACTTTCCACGATGGTGAAAAAGTGACGGTTGAAGATATCAAATTTTCTTTCGACCTTCTTCAAAAAGTTCAACCACCAAAACTAAAGGAATTGGTTAAACCAATTGAAAAAATAGAAATTGTCGATGAAAAAACAATTCAATTTGTTTTAAAAGAAGAATTTGCTCCATTTATTAGTAAAACACTTACAGAGGTTTACATTTTACCTAGACGTCATTGGAAACCAATTTTGGATAAAGATGGAGAGCAAGGTATACTTGAATATAAAAATGAAAACCCAGTTGGTAGCGGTCCATTTCAGTTGAATTATTGGGAATCAAACGAAGAGATGAAGTTAGATATGAATACTGGCCATTTTTCACCAGCTAAGGTGAATGGCATTCTCCGAATCCCATATAAGACAAAAGAGGATTTGCTCGTAGCAGTGAAAAATGGTCAAGCAGAAATTGGTGGTATTCGTCTTTCAGCTTTGGAATGGAAAGAAGCGGAGGGAAATCTGAGAGGAAAAGTCCTATCTGTCTCCGATATTGGCTTTGATTCGGTCATTTTTAATACACAAAAGCAACCACTGGACGATCAAACATTTCGCCAAGCCTTGGCGTTCGCTATTCCAAAGAAGCAAATAGTGGAGGAATTGCTTGCAGGGAAGGGAGATTCAGCAATAGGACTTATTTCGCCAAACAATGAAGCATGGTATCAAGGTATGGATGAAAAACCATTTAATTTACAAGCAGCGGTTGATTTGTTAGCAGATGCTGGATATGAATGGGATGAAAATGGACATCTATATTATCCAGAAGATAAAGATTAGGGCTGTATATAAATTTTATAAAACAAAATAATGGTGTGAGTGGAGCTGTTTCCTGAATAAGGGAAACAGCTTTTTCTTTGTTATCCAAAATTCCTATGTTAGGTTTTGTTACATGTTTATGTTATTTACCATCACTGTGATGATATAAATAGAATTAACGAATCCAAATGCAGGAGGATTAGATATGAAAAAGAAAAATCTCGTTTTAATCGGAAATGGCATGGCGGGAATCCGAACAATTGAGGGAATTTTAAATAACGACTCAGACCAATACGAGATAACCGTCTTTGGAACAGAGCCTTACCCTAACTACAATCGAATTCAATTATCAAAAGTACTCCAAGGGGATAATTCATTAAAAGATATTACTCTAAATGACTGGCAGTGGTATGAAGAAAATAATATCCGCTTATACCCAGGTGAAACGGTAACAAAAATCGACAAAAACCAGCAAGTACTCTATACGGATAAAGGAAAAACAAAAGGTTATGACAAGCTGATCATCGCTACAGGGTCGAACCCCTTTGTGCTGCCTTTGCCAGGTGTTAATAAAGAAGGTGTGATCGCATTCCGGAATATTGATGATACCGAAACGATTGTAAAGTATTCTAAGCAATACAAAAAAGCGGCTGTTATAGGAGGAGGGTTATTAGGATTAGAAGCGGCAAGAGGGTTATTGAATTTAGGGATGGAAGTCGACGTTGTTCACATTCATGACTATATAATGGAGCGACAACTTGATCGAACTGCAGGAAAATTGTTGCAACAAGAATTAGAAAAACAAGGAATGAACTTTCATTTAAACAAAGTGACGACGGAAATAATCGGTAGAAAAAGAGTCAAAGGTTTGCAATTTAATGATGGAAGTCAGATTAAAGCAGATTTAGTTGTGATGGCAGTGGGAATTAAACCGAATGTAGACCTTGCACGCGAAACAGGAATCCCTGTAAATCGAGGGATTTTGGTCAATGATTATATGGAGACGGAAGTAGCAAATATCTATGCTGTCGGGGAATGCGCCGAGCATCGAGGAATGGTCTATGGATTAGTCGCCCCCCTATATCAGCAAGGAGAGATACTTGCGAAACGAATTTGTGGGATAGAAACAATTGGGTATAAAGGGTCTGTACTCTCCACGCAATTAAAAGTCTCTGGGGTGGATGTATTTTCGGCCGGAAAAATCAATGAAGAGGAAAATTCAAAAGTATCAATGCTCCATGATGATTTACAAGGGGTTTATCAGAAAGTGATTTTTGAACATGGCAAAATGACGGGTGCGGTTTTATTTGGAGACACAAAGGATGGAAACAAATTCCTTAAGTATATAAAATCTAGTGTAAGTGTAGAAGAATACCTACAGAGCATTGAAACCAAAACGAATGAATCTTATTCTGTAGCCGACCTTCCACCAGATGAACTAATCTGTGGTTGTAATGGGGTAACCAAAGGTGTAATTGTTGAAGCCATTCAATCACAAGGTTTAACCACAGTCGATCAAGTGAAAAGCTGTACAAATGCGTCTCGATCCTGTGGAGGATGCAAACAGTTAGTATCAGAACTGCTACAAGGCACCTTAGGTGATTCCTATGACCAGAATCAAAAAGAAGCTATTTGCAATTGTACAATATTGTCTCGTGATGAAGTAGTAAACCAAATTCGTGAAAAGGGATTAACGCATATTCGTGAAGTGATGAATGTTCTTGGTTGGAAAACCGATGGATGTAGTAAATGTAAACCAGCGTTGAATTATTATTTAGGCATGATTGACCCACTTCATTATCAAGATGAAAAGGAAGCGCGATATGTAAATGAACGCATGCATGCCAACATACAAAAAGACGGAACGTTTTCAGTGGTTCCTAGAATGTATGGGGGGATTACCACTGCGGAGGATTTAAGAAAAATCGCAGATGTGGCTGATAAATATCAAGTTGGCACAATAAAGGTAACAGGCGGCCAACGGATTGATCTTCTTGGAGTCAAGAAACAGGATCTTCCGAAAATTTGGGCAGAACTAGATATGCCATCAGGAGCAGCTTATGCAAAAGGGTTGCGTACAGTAAAAACTTGTGTCGGTGATAGCTATTGTCGTTTCGGCACGCAGGATTCGATTGGGATGGGAATTAGATTAGAAAAGAAGTTTGAGGGCTTAAACACCCCGCATAAAGTAAAAATGGCCGTTTCCGCTTGTCCACGAAATTGTGCGGAAAGCGGGATAAAAGATGTCGGAATCGTCGGGGTAGAAGGAGCATGGGAAATGTATGTTGGAGGAAATGGTGGAACGCATCTTCGTAAAGCAGAACTACTATTTAAATTTAAATCAGGCGAAGAATTAATAGAAATGATCGGTGCATTTCTACAATACTATCGTGAATCTGCTAACTATTTAGAAAGAACCTCTGCTTGGGTTGAGCGTCTAGGGATTGACCATATCCGTGAAGTATTGTCGATTGAATCAAAGGTTAAAGAATTAAATGCTCGTATTGAAGAAGCTCTATCAGTTGTTCAAGATCCTTGGAAACAAGCAATATCAGATACTAATCTTTTAAAAGATCTTTATGAAGCGGTGAAAATACCTGCAGAGACAAGGTGAAACAAGAGGAGGAAATTATATGGGAAATACCTTACGATCAGTCTTAATTGGAAAGATAGATGAATGGCCTGAGAAACTAGGAAAATCCGTGAACATCGGAAAAATTCAACTAGCGGTTTTTAAATTAGAATCAGGTGAAATTCGGGCAATAGAAAATCGCTGTCCACATAAAGGTGGTGTTCTTGCTGAAGGCATAGTAACTGGGGAATATGTGTTTTGTCCAATGCATGACTGGAAGATTAATGTCCTAGATGGGAAGGTCCAAGAACCTGATATTGGATGTGTTAAAACTTTTCCTGTCGAAGTAAAAGAGAATCAGGTTTATGTTTTACTAGATAGGTAGTTTTAAATTAAACCATCCGGATGGGGTGATAAAATTGGACTTTGTGAGTCCCAATCAAGTTGTCGAAAACATGGTTCATGTAGGAGAAACGAAAGCAAAGCTTCCGATTAAAGATTTACTGATCCGCGGAGGACTAGCAGGAGCGCTACTTGGATTTGGAACAACTCTAGCTTTTACAGCGGAAATACAAACAGGATTCGGGATCATAGGGGCAATTCTGTTTCCGGCAGCGTTTGTAATGATTATTCTTCTAGGCCTCGAACTGGTGACGGGTAGTTTCGCGCTAATACCTGTTGCCGTAATGGAGAAAAAAGCAACTGTCGGACAAATGCTAAACAATTGGTTTTGGGTTATTGTTGGTCACCTAATTGGCGCTACATTATATGCTGTTCTTTATCTAATTGGTATTACCCAACTCGGACACGTCACAGATCATGCAATGATTACAAAACTAGTGACTGTTGCGGAGGCAAAAACGTTGGCTTATAAAAGTCTTGGACCAGACGGCATGTTTGTCGTATTTGTGAAAGCTATGCTGTGCAACTGGATGGTAACTCTAGGCGCTGTTATGGCGATGACAGCTAAATCAGTTATTGGCAAAATTGTTGCAATGTGGTTACCTATTTTAATCTTTTTTGCACAAGGGTTTGAACATGCAGTAGTTAATATGTTTGTGATTCCGGCAGGTATGATACTCGGCGCAGATATTACGATGGGTGAATGGTGGTTGTGGAATCAACTTCCGGTCTTGGTAGGGAACTTAGTCAGCGGCTTTCTCTTTACTGGGTTTGCAATCTATTTTACACATAAACAAAAGGAAGGCAAAAGCGTCTTTGGTTTAGCAAAACCAAAAGTCGCAATAACAAATACTCAGCGCAATTAGGGTTTAAATGATGAATCATTAGAGCTAGACATCTAGGGGCGGAGTGAATTCACTAAATGCGATCCAAAACCTAAAGATCATTTTAAGGTGCTAACATTGTTCAGAGTTAAAGATCAAATCTTCCTCAACGATGATATAATTGAAAAATGATTTAAAGAGTAAGTTTAGACATAGAAGCGTTCAAAATAACCTGAATAAGTGTATACGTCATAAACAGTTCTTGTTTATGGCTTTTTTGTTTTACTGAAAAGTAATTTATAATAGAAGAAAAATGCTGAAGGTGTTGGAGGGTAATGATGAATTGTTGTGAGTTATGTGGGAGAACAGAGGTAGAGACGACCGTACATCACTTACTACCAAAAGAAATGGGCGGTACGTTTGGGGTGACGGCAAACTTATGTATCCCTTGCCATAAACAAATACACGCTCTTTACACAAATCAAGAAATAGCCACCCGTTTGACGACAGTAAAAGAACTGCGTGAAGATGAAAAGCTTTCAAAGTTTATAAAGTGGATACGGAAACAACCTGCAAGCAAAATCATGAAGATAAAAAAGTCCAACGAGCGGAAACGGAGAAAATAATATGGATAACTGTAGTAAAAAAAGACAGGTGTTACAAATTGTGCACTCGGGGGCGAATTGATATGCATAAGTTACTAACTTTTGCTGCCAAGAGGAAACTTGATATAAAATAACCCCTAGAAAATAATCCAGGGGCCTGTCTAAATTCAAACGGGATCGTTATCCACTTGCTCGAAGGATTTTATCGCATGTTCTAGCGCGTTAAAAGCTTGTCCAAAAGCGGCAGAAGAAGACACATCTCCTGCACTTTGTAATTGTACTGTTGCGTGTTTTGCTTGTATAAGTGCCGTAATGGTATCCTCAATCATTGTTCCTTTATCCCCATATTGTTCTTTAAAAGATTGAAGCTGTTGAATACTTTGGTCCAAATTAACAGTTTCTGGTTGATCAAATGCTTGTACTAACGATTCTTTAATGCGTTGTAATGTTTCTTTCATCTAGTTTCCCTCATTTCCTATTCATTTTCCCAAAAGTATTTTGACCTGAGGATGATTTTGCTATTCACTAATAGTACCTTCGACAGTAAGATAGAAACACACAACTACAGATACAGAAGGATTTATGGTACTTTTCGCTTAGGGTATACCAAAAAATGGAATACGAAGATAAAAAGGTAATAGATATTCAAGGTGATTTTTTAAAAAAAATATTTTAACGGTACAAAAAAATTTTCGCTTTTTTATCAGAATATTATATCAATATGGTAGACAATCCTTTGATTTTGTATTTTAATAGGTATATGCTTTTTAAATTTTTTGATAATTAGAACAACGGGGGGATTAAAAGATGAAACAGATGTTTAAAAGAGTAGCCCAGTTCTCCGCATTAGCAAGTATGTTGACGTTAGCTGCATGCGGTGGTAACGGTGAACAAGCTACTGGAGAAGGTGGAGAAGATTCATCAGGTGGTGGAGTGGTTAAAGCGGATATCGGAGTTATTTCGATTCTCAGTGGTTCTGGTGCAGCATACGGTGAATCAATCACCGGCGGACTTAAGTTAGCACTTGAAGAAATCAATGCAAAAGGTGAGGTAGAAATCAATCTTGTCATTGAAGATTCTGCAGGAAAACAGGACCAAGCTCTCTCTGCTGCACAAAAATTAATGAACTCCGAAAATGTTACAGCTCTTATCGGACCAACCCTTAGTACTGAAATGAACGTTGTTGGCCCTGAAGCTGATTTAAATGGTGTTCCAACACTTGGTACCTCAACAACAGCTGAGGGGATTCCGCAAATTGGGGATTACATTTTCCGTAATTCGCTTCCAGAAGCATTAGCAATTCCAGCCGCACTTGATAAAGCGATGGAAAAGTACGATGTTAAAAAGGTTGCGCTAATTTATGGAAACGATGACGTGTTCACAAAATCTGGTTTCGATACGATGAAAGCAGCCGCTGAAGAGAAAGGGCTAGAGATTTTAACGATTGAAACTTTCCAAAAAGGGCAATCGGACTATAACGCTCAATTAACAAAAATTAAAAGCTTGAATCCGGATTTAATTTTAGCGTCTGCCCTTTATAATGAAGGTGCTGTTATTATGGATCAAGCTCGTAAAATGGGAATTGATGTGCCGTTCGTAGGCGGTAATGGTTTTAACTCTCCGGAAGTAATTGAAATTGCAGGAGATGCGGCTAACGGATTGATCGTAGCGACTCCTTGGTATACAGATAAAGAAGATGAAAAAGTACAAGAATTTGTAGGGAAATACGAAGAAAAATATGGTGTAAAGCCAGATCAGTTTGCTGCACAAGCCTATGACGCTCTTTTCATCTATGCTGAAGCTTTGAAAAATGCTGGTTCTAACGATCGCGATGCTTTCCGTGATGCCTTAGCAGAGGTTTCAATCAATGGAGTCCTTGGTGAATTTGCGTTTGATGAAGAGGGAGATGTTGTTATGGAGCCAACAGTTTTGGTGATTGAAGACGGTGGATTTAAAATTTTCGAATAACTAAGATGAGTAAACAACATGGTTCGGACATATACGTTTTGTTGAATGACAAATCATGAATGTAATGAGTTTCGGGCAGTGTTATCCGTTTGGCAAAAGATCTTGCTTAGAATGGGTTATACTGCCTTTTCTTAAAATAGGACGAATTTATGTAGTTGGCTTTTATTTTATTCAAAATGTGTTTCTCATATTGTTGTTGCAAACTTTAACGTTAAAAAGGCTAATTTTTTAATTAGAAGTAAATTTGCTTGCTCTTTATTTAAAGATATTGGTTGTTGATAAATAATTAGCCAAAACAATTTGTTTTCATATTAAAACAACAGAGTTTGAGTAAAGAGTCCTTCATAAAAATTTGGTAAGTAGGTGAGATGCCTTGTTAATAGAACAGCTCATTAACGGATTAACATTAGGAAGTATATACGCAATCGTTGCTCTTGGTTTTACACTCGTTTTCGGAGTACTAGGCATCATCAACATGGCTCATGGTGAGATCTTTATGTTCGGTGCTTTTATCGGTGTTATGATTACGGCCATGTTTGATGCACCATTATGGGTAGCCTTCGGGGCTTCTATTCTAATTACAGCCATTCTTGGTTTTTTCCTTGAAACTTTTGCCTTAAGACCCTTAAGAAACAAACCGGGAGTTTCCCATTTAGCACCATTAATTAGTACCATCGGGGTTTCGATTTTTCTTGAGAACCTATCGCACCATTTATTTGGTTCAGGAAACAAGCCATTCGAAGCGCCATTTGCCCAAGTTAGTTTCCAGGTTGGTTCCATTACTGTTTATTTAGTGCAAATTGTCATTTTTGTTATTTCTATTATCTTAATGGTTGCGCTCTCCATTTGGCTTGGAAAAACAAAAGCAGGGAAGGCTCTACGGGCAACTGCTGAAAATCTTGAAACAGCTAGCCTGCTTGGTGTAGATACAAAACGAATTATTACAATGACAGTCATCATTGCTTCGGCAATAGGAGGAATTGCTGGAATTTTAGTTGGAATGGCCTTTAACTCCGTCAATCCACAAATGGGTTTATCGATGGGATTAAAAGGACTAGCTATCATTATCCTTGGTGGAATGGGAAATGTTAGAGGTGCGATGGCCGGGGGATTAATCCTTGGTCTGGCAGAAACTTTCGTCGTTGTCTACGGGGACTCAGGCTATAAGGACGCAATAGCTTTCCTAGCGATCATCGTTATTCTCCTAATCAGACCACAAGGGTTATTTGGTAAAAAAATCACAACGTAAGAAGGTGTACCAATGCTAGCTGAATTATTTAATCCATATTATTTGCAAATCGGTTGTTTTATTTTAATTAATATTATCCTTGCATTAAGCGTATATGTGCCGCTTTCTACAGGACAATTATCGCTTGCAAGTGCTGGATTTATGGGACTGGGAGCTTATACATCCGCTTTATTAACCATTCATTTTGACTTGCCCATTTTAGTAGGAATCATTGCAGGTACATTAATAGCAGGCCTTATTGGAATTTTAATAGGCCTCCCAACATTAAGGTTGCAAGGTGTATATTTAGCGATTGTTACTTTAGGATTCGGTGAAGTTATTCGTGTTGTTTTTATCAATTGGGAATCCTTAACAAATGGTTCTGTTGGAATTTCAGGAATTCCTCATATTGGTCGCGAAATTTTAAAAACCTTAAAGGGATTTGGATTTAATCCACAAAGTATGGGCTTACAAAACAATCAATTTATCTTTCTATCCATTTTTGTTTTATTGCTCATCATCGCTATTTTCTTAGTTTGGTTCTTTAGAAGACAACATTATTCCCGGGTTGGACGTGCTTATGCAGCTATTAAATTAGATGAAAAAGCGGCAGAATCAATGGGAATTAATATTACTTATTATAAAGTTTTAGCTTTTACACAAGGGGCACTGCTTGCAGGGTTTGCAGGGAGCATTTATGCACACGTGCTTGCCTATATCAGTCCTGCAGACTTCTCCTACCATCGTGCAGTTGATATTTTAGTGTTTACAGTCTTTGGCGGTAGTGAGGTAATTTGGGGACCAGTGTTTGGTGCGATATTCCTCACGTTCTTACCAGAAGTGCTCCGTTTTATTAGCGAATATCGTTATATGATTTATGGGTTAATGATTATTATTTTGATGGCTGTTCGTCCACAAGGGTTAATTGACGTCAATATCATCAATTGGATCAAATCTAAAAAACGTTCGAAAAGGGGTGTCACTCATGGTTCTGGAAGTGAAAAAAGCATGTAAAAACTTCGGCGGTTTAGCAGCAGTGTCTGATGTCTCTTTTTCAATTCGGAAAGGTGAGATTTTCGGACTTATTGGACCAAATGGTGCAGGGAAAACGACGATGTTTAACTTAATCACCTCGATGTTTCCATTGACCACTGGGGAAATCGTCTTTCAAGGAGACAATATCAATGGATTGAAACCTAATAAAATAACCGAAAAAGGGATTTGCCGTACATTCCAAAACATTCGCTTGTTCCCTCTCATGTCTGCGGAAGAAAATGTCATGGTTGGTGTTCATAGTCGTAGCAAATCTGGTGTTTTGAGCAGTGTGTTTCGGACAAAATCTCAGCGGAAAGAAGAAGCGGCTATCCGGAAGCGAGCAAAAGAGCTTCTTGAATTTGTTGGTTTGGATGATTTCGCAGATATTACTGCTGAAAATCTAGCGTATGGGCAACAACGGAGATTAGAAATAGCTAGAGCAATGGCCAGTGACCCTCAACTTCTTTTATTGGACGAACCAGCTGCAGGAATGAACGAAACTGAAACTAGTGAACTGTTTCAATTGATCAAAAAAATACAAACGCTTGGGATTACCGTGCTCCTCATTGAGCATGATATGCCGCTAGTGATGAACCTTTGTGACCGGATCGCGGTTCTAAACTTTGGTAAAAAAATCGCGGAAGGCACACCAGAAGAAATTCAAAACAACCCAGCAGTCATCGAGGCCTACCTCGGCAGTGAGGAGGAAGAAGAATATGCTTAAAGTGAATGGAATCAATGCATTCTATGGAAAAATACAAGTTTTAAAAGATATTTCTCTTGAAGTGGAAGAAGGCAGTATTGTAACCATTCTTGGTGCAAACGGGGCCGGAAAAACAACAACAATGAAGACAATTTCTGGTTTGTTAAAGCCTCAGCAAGGAAATATAAAGTTCCTTGGTGAAGATGTAACTGGACTTAGGCCCGACCAGAAGGTCAAAAAAGGAATTGCGTTAGTTCCAGAAGGACGTCAGATTCTGGCAGGTATGACCGTTTTAGAAAATTTGGAGATGGGTGCCTACCACCGCAAAGACAATGAGATCGACCAAGACCTTGAAAGAATGTTTGAACGGTTTCCAATCCTAAAAGAAAGAGAAAAACAATTAGGTGGAACTTTGTCAGGGGGACAGCAGCAAATGCTAGCGATTGCTCGTGCAATTATGAGCCGTCCGAAACTTCTTCTTTTGGATGAACCATCGATGGGGTTAGCTCCACTTGTAGTTGCTGATATCTTTAAAATTATCAAGGAAATCAATCAAACAGGAACTACCGTTTTATTGGTTGAGCAAAATGCCCGCCAAGCACTAAAAGTCTCTGATTATGGATATGTCTTGGAGACCGGTAAAATTGTTGCAGATGGGAAAGCTGACCAACTTTTAAATGACCCAAGAATTATGGAAGCATATCTAGGACGTAAATCTAGTTAAATATCATCTTCACTGGCTGACACAATGAATGTCAGCCAGTTTTCATATTTTGTCGAGAAAAAGACTTGGAATGTGGTAAAAAAGCCCTTTATCCCAAGACTTTTGTCATATATATTAAAAGTATCATTCTCGCGTATTAACAGAAGTTACCAGGTGCCAGGCACCATCCAATTATTTGGGAATTGAGAGGCTTAAGCCAAGGGGGAGTTGGAGTGAACTCGATTATTGATGTTCGGGGTGTTTCGAAAGCGTTTCAAGGACAGCTTGTATTAACGGATGTTGACTTTAAAGTTGAGGCAGGGAAAATTGTAGGTTTATTAGGTCCAAATGGTGCAGGGAAAACGACCTTTATCCGGATTTTAAATGGTGTTCTTAAAGCAGATTCTGGTTCGATTAGGATTATGGGGCACAACCCAATTACGGACGGAGATGAAATTAGAGCTTCATCAGGGATTGTCACAGAAAGTGCAGGTTTGTACCATCAAATGAGCGGTCGCGAGAACCTTGATTTTTTTGCGGATTTATATGGAGTAACCGATCAAAATCAAAAAGCTAGATTACTGGAGTTATTCGAACTTTCAGGACATGAAAATAAACCGGTAGGAACTTATAGTACAGGGATGAAGAAAAGGTTAGCACTTTGCAAAGCACTTTTACATAACCCTAAAATTTTGTTTCTAGATGAGCCAACAAATGGTTTGGATCCTGATGGAATTAACATGGTGTTATCTTATTTGAAAAAGTACAATCAAGAAACAAAGACAACGGTCCTTATATGTTCACATGTCTTGCATCAGCTTGAATCTATATGTGATTCCTTTGCCTTCATGGAAAATCATACCATAATTGAACAAGGAACCTTATCTCAACTCGAACAAAAGTATGTAACAGAAGTCATTGTCCGGATTGGCACAGACTTAGTCCTTAAGGAAACGAAGATATTAGGTTATGATTGTAAACCTATTGTGGACGGCATCCTTGTGACTCTTCCTTCTAAAACAGAGATTTCAACACTTCTAAAGAAGTTGCTTCAACAGCATCAAGTGCACTCAGTTGAAATTGTCAATAATAACTTGGAATCCATTTATTTTAAAGTGAGAGAGAGGGTGCGGTAATGAATAAGAGAATCTTGAAGGCGATGATCAAAAAAGATTTACGAGATATCTATCGTACGAACACACTGTTAACCACCATCATTGTAATCCCTATTGTCTTTTCAGTGCTATTTCCAACACTATTGGTTGGCTCTTCTTTATTGTTTGATATCGAAAAAGCTGTTGGGAATGATGTCGAAAAAATGCTCAGTATGTTTTTGTCACAAACAAATAACGAGCAAACGTTCACGAATATTGAGCAGCAAATTGTCTATCTTTTCATTAACTACTTGTTGCCCTCATTATTTTTACTTGTACCGATTATCACTGCAAGCGTCGTTGCTGCAAATAGTTTTGTTGGCGAAAAAGAACGACGTACTTTAGAAAGCCTTTTGTTTTCACCGGTTTCTATTAAGACATTGTTCCTAAGCAAAACAATAGCATCGTTTATTCCTTCCTTATTAGTATCGGTAACAAGCTTTATCCTCTGTGGAATCATCATTAATGGGCTCGGATACCAGTTGTTTGGAGAAATCATATTCCCATCAAGTAACTGGGTGGCTTTAATTATTTGTCTATCTCCAATGGTCATCCTATTCACAGTATTATTAAACCTCTATATCTCTTCAAGGGTAAAAACATATCAAGAAGCGCAAAACATGTCAGGCATCATCGTCCTTCCTGTAATTGCCTTAATCGTTGGTCAGGTAAGTGGCTTGTTTTTAGTAGGAGCAAAGCTAACCTTGATTATTGCCGCTGTTATCCTGGTGGTGAATGTTGTCCTGCTTCTGAGAATCACTAAATTAAGTGACCGCCATATCCTGTTTGAAAAACAAATTCATTAAAAATGAAGGAATTTGGAGAAACTATTCTAGATGCCGCAACTTTGAATAGTGATTTTTTCGATAGAAATATAAATGAATGAAGTTGTCAGACTTATAAAAGCTTTCTTTGGAGAAAATTCTAAACAACTATGCTAGTATAATAAATGCATGATTGCACATTTTAACTGGAGGCGAAAGAATGGCTCTACCGAACTTTCAAGAGAATCTACAGAAATACGCGAGATTATTAGTTGCAAAAGGGATTAATGTACAAGCAGGTGATTGGGTTAAAGTATACATAACAGTGGATCAAGCACCTCTTGCCCGTCTAATCACAAAAGAAGCTTATGCTTTAGGAGCAGAAAAAGTCATCATTAATTGGTCTGATGATGAAATTAAGAAACAGCATTTCTTGCACCAACCTGAAGAAGTGTTAACCACTATCCCTGATTATGAAATTCAGGAAACAGAAGATCATGTTCTAAACCATCGTGTTAGTCGACTATCTGTTATATCCAGTGATCCTGGACTATTAAATGAGGTCGACCCTACAAAGGTTGCGGCGTTCCAAAATGCTGCAGGAAAAGCATTTAAGGCGCAACGTGTGGCAACACAAAATGATGATATTAAATGGACGGTTGCCTCTGCGGCTGGAGCAGGATGGGCTGCAAAAGTATTCTCTGATTTGGAAACTTCTGAAGAACAAGTTGATGCTCTTTGGGATCAAATCTTTAAAGCGTGTCGAGTTTATGAAGAAGACCCAGTAGCTGCATGGGATGCACATAAGAAATTATTAAATGAAAAAGCTGCCAAACTAAATGAGATGCAACTTGATGCTCTTCATTACACAGCACCTGGTACCGATTTAACGCTTGGCTTGCCAAACGGACATGTATGGCTTAGTGCGGAAAGTAAAAGTCCAAAAGGAGACGAGTTTATTGCCAATATGCCAACTGAAGAAGTCTATACGGCACCAGACACTAGACGCATGGACGGTGTGGTTCGTAGCACGAAGCCATTAAGTTATGCAGGTACACTAATCGAAGGAATAGAAATTCATTTTAAAGACGGAAAAATTGTTGATGTCTTAGCTGAAAAAGGAGACGCAACAATTAAAAAGTTAGTATTTGATAACGAGGGTGGTACAGGTTTAGGTGAGGTTGCTTTAGTCCCAGATCCATCCCCTATTTCACAATCAGGTGTTACGTTCTTTACCACTCTTTTCGATGAAAATGCATCAAACCATTTAGCGATTGGAGCCGCTTATCCTACCACTATTGAAGGCGGAACGAAAATGTCTGAAGAGGAATTACAAAAACATGGAATGAATACATCCATTGTTCATGTCGACTTTATGATTGGCTCTGACCAAATGGACATTGATGGCATTAAACAAGATGGGACCATCGTACCGATTTTCCGCAAGGGAGATTGGGCATTTTAAGTAATTATATTAATGAATAAAGAAGAGGCAACTTCTTGTAAGAAGTTGTCTCTTTCCATAATAGTGCGGAATAGTGTCACAAGCATTCTCGCCTATATACATTCTCATACGCCTTAAATAAAAACGGTGAGCAATGGCAGGCCTAACGAAAGCATTAGAGGTGAAATCGTCATTGCAACACTTCCCATTGCACCTTCCTCTTCACCCCAGAATAGTGAGTGGTTCGCACCAATCATTTGGGCTGAGGTTCCCATTGCTAGCCCCTTAGCAGATTTGCTATGAATCCCTAAATGAATAAATAATTTTGGGCCTATCCAAACCGACATCAAAGCGGAAATCACAACAAATAGAATGGTAATAGAGTTTATTCCCCCAAGTTCATTTGAGATTGTTAACGCAACTGGAATGGTTACAGAACGAGGGATTAGCGAAGCGAGCAGTTGCTGTTGTAAATGAAAAAAATGGGCTAAAACAACGACTGCAAGGACACCAAAAGTAGTGCCAGCTAGGACTCCGGTAATAATCTTTTTATAATTTTTCTTAACCAACCCCCATTGTTTATATAAGGGTACGGCTAACGATACAACAGCGAGCTGGAGCAAATGACTGAACAAAGAGCTTGTATCTCTGTACGTATCAACTGGCACCTGAAACAGGAACAATAAGACCACTAATAGGGTGGACGCAGTAAAAAGTGGGTTTAACCAAGGTTTTAACCATTTTTGGTACAATAGGAGGCTTAGCAAATAAGTACTTATAGTAAGGATTAGACAGAAGAGAAGGTCCGAGAATTCTGTCATTTAGGTCTCCTCCTTTTTTGTTTTTCGTACCATTCAACAGTATAAGCAGTGCCAAGTAAACAACTGATACTGCTGACAAGTAATATAAGGATGATGCTCCAATTCAATATTTCTAGAAAACCTGAAAGAAACAGAGTTGCAATCGGGGGAATGAATAAAAGGGTAAGATGTTTCAATTGAAAGGAAGAAATTTCTTCAATCCATTCAATCTTGATGACGCCTGATAGTAAAAATAGAAAGAGCAAGATCATCCCGACAACACTAGCTGGTAGTGGAACAGACAAAAACGCAACAATTCCATGCCCAAGTAGTAGGAAGCTGATGATAACGAATAGTTGTAAAATCCAATTCATTTTCATCTCCTCCCTTGATGGTTAGTTTCATTCTAAAAAGGATTGAAGGGATTTTCACTATAGCTGTAAGGAAAGCTTACGTGGATTTTGTGAGGATCCACTTTTTCATTGTTTTACAAAAAAAATGGGAGAAAACAAGATTAGTTTATTCTCAGAAGGTAATTCAAACTTTGTAAATGGTTTTTATTTTTATTTCACCAAAACATAAATTTTTTCTTGATATATATTCGATTTATGTGATAATTAAAAAAAGTCTTAATAACACTATTGTCATAGGGAGAAGGTCGATAACAATTTTGTTTTGAAATTGAGATTACATAATGAACGTATTTTTTTTACCAATATACTTTCGTGCGTTGACGCGTTTTGGCGTTTATCTATTATAGTGTGATTGTAATCGGTGAACGAAAATTTTATTAAGGTAGGGAGTTGGGGAGGGTGCAAGTCGTACATGCTAATCAAACGATTGACAACAGTCGAATAAATCGATTTCATATTTCGTTAATTTTTTGGTGCTTTTTTATCATTGTCATGGATGGATACGATGTGGTGATTTATGGTTCTGTTGTTCCATCATTAATTGAGGAATGGTCCATCAGCTCTGTCCAAGCAGGCATGATTGGAAGTTATTCAGCAGCTGGGACCGCAATCGGTGCGGTGTTATTTGGCCTATGGGCTGACAAAATAGGGAGAAAAAGGGTTATCTTGCTTTGCACGATCATGTTTAGTGTATTTACAAGCTTAGCAGGTTTTGCAAACGACCCACTCACCTTTACGATACTGCGTGTTATCGCGGGTTTAGGGCTTGGGGGTGTCATGCCAAATGTTATCTCGTTAACAACAGAATATGCGCCGAAAAAAATTAGAAGCGCGATGGTATCCTTCGTCTTCTGCGGGTATTCCTTAGGTGCGATTGCTGCAGCTCTAATCAGTAAAAGCATGTTGGCGACACTGGGATGGAAACCGATTTTTTGGATTGCAGGAATTCCTTTGCTACTCCTTCCATTTATCATAAAAGCCATTCCTGAATCCACCTCATTTTTACTAGTGAAGAAAAAAGACGATGAGATTAAAAAGATTCTTAAAAAAGTTAAACCACAAATCTCATTCACGAACGAAACAACCTTCGAAACAGTACAAACTAAAGAAAAGGGTTCTCCACTCGTACATTTATTTTTACAAGGAAGAGCTCTTAGTACGATTATGTTTTGGATTTCATGTTTTTGCTGTTTTGTCTTAATTTATGCGTTGAACACATGGCTGCCTAAATTGATGCTTCAAGCAGGTTATAGTTTAAGTTCGAGTCTTGTGTTTGTTGCGATGATGAATGTCGGTGCGATTGTAGGAACTATTGTTTTTGGTCGTTTGACCGACAAATGGGGCTTCAAAAAAGTGATGATCCCACTATATGTACTCGGCGCGGTTGCGTTAACAGCGATTGGTTTAACTAAAAACCCAATGCTGGCTTATCTATTAATAGGGATTATTGGGGCTGCTTCTGTAGGAGTTCAGAATATTAGTAATGCTTTTGTGTCGCAGTATTATCCACCAACAATGCGTTCAACGGGTGTCGGGGCAACCATGGCTTTTGGTCGAGTAGGAGGCATCTTTGCACCAACTTTTGTCGGTGTATTGCTCACGATGAATTTACCATCTGAAATGAATTTTACCGTGATTGCAATGGCTGCCATACTAGGTGGAATCGCTGTCTTTTTTGTTCAAGAACGCCATGCTCATTACAATCAGAATGAGAATGAAGAGGAAACTAGTTTAGTAGGATAGGAGAGTTCAATCAAATACAGATACTCTAACTATAAGAAACAAAATAGAAATACGATTATAATCCAATTACAGGGAGGAATGACCTTTGTTGAAGGAAAAATCAGCCATCGTCGTTGGTGGAGGAATTGGTGGGCTTGTTACAGCTCTTAAACTACATCGCGTTGGTGTATCAGTACGCGTTTTTGAAAGTGTTGAAACCATAAAAGCACTTGGAGTTGGGATTAATCTTCTCCCGCATGCGGTTAGAGTTCTAACCGAACTGGGTTTAGGGGAGGAGTTAGAAAAAACTGGGATTCAAACAGCAGAGCTTATCTATGTGAATAAATTTGGTCAGCAAATTTGGCAAGAGCCTCGTGGTAAAAATGCAGGTTACCATTGGTCACAGTATTCGATTCATCGTGGAAAGTTGCAAATGTTGTTACTGAATGCAGTGAAATCAGAGTTGGGTGAAGAGGCAATTTATACCGGCCATCATTTAAAGTCTTTTCAAATGTTCGGGAAAGTCGTGGTCGCCGATTTTGAAGATAAGAAAACAGGTCAGTCATTGGGGTCGTTCCAAGCCGACATGTTAATTGGGGCGGACGGCATCCATTCAGCTGTTCGAAAATTTTACTATCCGGATGAAGGACTACCTAAATATAGTGGTCGGATTTTATGGAGGGGGATCACCGAATCTACTCCATTTTTAACAGGGAAATCAATGATTATGGCAGGTTATCAAGATCAGAAATTTGTTGCCTACCCGGTTTGTCCTGAAACTGCTGCTAAAGGGCGTTCACTTGTTAATTGGATTGCAGAACTAACGGTAAATGAAATGCCTTCACGTGCCGATTGGAATAAAAAAATTGACAAAGAAAAATTCGCTCCTGCTTTTGCTTCATGGGATTTTGGCTGGTTGAATGTACCAAAATTAATTGAAGAAACGGAAGCGGTTTATGAATTTCCAATGGTTGACCGTGATCCATTGCCACAATGGTCTTTTGGACGGGTCACCTTATTAGGGGATGCAGCGCACCCGATGTATCCTATTGGTTCGAATGGTGCCTCGCAGGCCATCCTGGATGCAGATGCACTTGCTCAGGCCGTTTCAGCTGATTCAACAGTCGAAAGTGCATTACGGAAATATGAAGAAGCCCGTATAAAGCCGACTGCTAATATTGTTTATAGCAACCGTGGCAATGGACCAGAGCAAGTCATGCAAATCGTAGAAGAGCGAGCGCCCGAAGGGTTTAAGCATCTTCATGACGTGATAACGCATCAAGAGTTACAGGAAATTGCTAATCGTTATAAGCAAATTGCCGGTTTCGATAAACAATCACTCAACTCGAGGGCAGGTGTGCTATCTAATGATTGAACATATAGTCTTAATCAAACTCAACCCCCAAGTTACTCAAGAGCAAAAAGCAGAATTAATCAATAAAACATATCAATTAAAAAACAGCATCCCTGGTATCATAGACCTTCGACAAGGAGAAAATTTCTCACCGCGGAGCCAAGGTTATAATATCGGCTTAACAGTAAGGTTCGAGGATCAAGCAGCTTTAGATTTTTATTTGCCACACCCTGAACATCAAAAAATCCTGGGTTATTTACAAGAAATTGGCTTAGAAGACTTAATTGTAGTTGATTTTGAAATCTAGCTAATAGAATGGATAGAAATAAAGACGGTGCTACGGAAAGAGTGGCCCGTCTTTTAATTATGCTTGTTTCATAATATTTTAGATTTTTACTTCTGTTTCCCACATTGATAGGTTAACACAAGTAAGAGCTTAAAGAGCTAATAATTGGAGTTCTGTTTAAAATGTGTAATAAAATGAAAAGAGATTCTTGAAAGGGGCTTGATTAGATGAAAGTATTAGTCGTCGGTGCAAATGGTCAAATCGGCAGACATCTGGTAAATCTCTTGCATGAAAGCAATGAACACCAAGTGCGTGCGATGGTACGTAAAGAAGCACAGAAAGCATCTTTCGAGGAGATGGGTGTTGAAACAGTATTAGCAAGTTTAGAAGGTTCAGTGGCAGACATTGCAGGGGCTGCAACAGGTTGTGATGCTGTTGTCTTTTCAGCAGGTTCAGGTGGACATACAGGGCCGGATATGACTTTACTCATCGATTTAGATGGGGCTGTAAAAACAATTGAGGCAGCAGAGAATCTTGGGATAAAGCGGTTTATCATGGTAAGTGCGTTACAAGCTCATAATCGCGAGAATTGGAACAATAAAATTCGCCCTTATTATGTAGCCAAACACTATGCGGACCGAATACTGATGCAAAGTGATTTAACTTATACAATTGTAAGGCCAGGTGGTCTTTTAAATGAAACAGCAAAAGGAAAGATATCAGTTGGTGAAAGCCTTGACCGGACAACCATCACAAGAGAAGATGTTGCAAGAGTCATATTCGAGTCCATCAATGAAAAAAATACATTTAACACCTCTTTTGATGTAGTAAATGGGGACACTCCAATTTCTGATGCTTTAAAAAACTTATAATATTTGAAAGGAATCATCTAGTGTACTAGATGATTCCTTTTCTATGTAGCGAAACTACATAGAAAAAGATGGACTGGGATAAACTGTAAGTGATTTGCTTCATATTCTCAACAAAAGAATGGAAGGTGAATTCGGTATGGCAAACCCTCAATACGTTTCAGAAAAACAGTTCAATCCACGTAATATATGGTCAGGCTTTTTATTTGGTGTGGGCATTGTAACGTTTTTGGATGAAGCGATTTTTCATCAGCTTTTACATTGGCATCATTTTTACGATAAATCGACAACTTCGATTGGACTTGTATCAGATGGTTTTTTTCATGCATTAAGCTGGTTTACGACCGTAGGAGGTTTGTTTCTGTTAGCGGATTTACGAAGGCAAGAGAGTCTGAAATGGAAAACTTGGCTTGGAGGAGTCTTGCTAGGAGCTGGGCTTTTTCAATTTTATGATGGCACCATTCAGCATAAATTAATGATGGTCCATCAAATCCGTTATAATGTGGACGTTCTCCCTTATGATGTGGTCTGGAATCTTACGGCGATTATCATGATTGCCATCGGCTATTATTTAATTCTAAAATCTAAAAATACTAAACCCCTAAGGGAAAGTGAGGGAGTGTAGTGCTTCTTCACTTTAATTATGGGGAACTATTTCTGTTAGTGATATCAGGGATGGGGATTCTCGTGTATCTGGTATGTATAGCAATTTCAAATCCATATTATAAAAAGTGGCCAATTTCTCGAATGATTTTATGGATACTAGGGGTGTTGCTGGCCGTATCGGCTGTTGTGGGTCCAATAGCTGCTCGAGCTCATCATGATTTCGTTTTTCATATGATAGGACATCTATTGCTGGGGATGTTAGCTCCATTGTTACTGGTACTAAGCGCTCCAATGACGTTGTTATTACGTACTCTATCAACCAGCCATGCGCGCCGGTTGACAACAATATTGAGAAGCAAACCAGTCCAGTTTGTTACAAACCCCCTTACAGCATCGGTGTTAAATATAGGTGGTTTATGGCTCCTTTATACAACCAATCTATATAAGATGATGCACCATTATTTGACACTACATGTTTTGATCCATATTCATGTTTTTCTAGTAGGTTATCTATTTACTGTATCGATGATTTATATTGATCCTATGCCTCATCGGAAAAGTTACTTCTATCGTGCCATTGTCTTTGTCCTTGCCTTAACTGGACATGGTATCCTTTCCAAATACATTTACGCCTTCCCACCAACAGGAGTCGCTCAAACTCAGGCTGAACAGGGAGGTATTTTGATGTATTATGGTGGAGATGCGGTTGATTTGATTTTAATTATCATTTTTTGCAGCCAATGGTATAGAGCTTGTAGACCTAAAAATGTTGTTCTCAGTTCATAAGATTCATAACTTACCTTCAAGAAAACAAACAAACGCAGTGGTTTTATGAACCACTGCGTTTGTTTGTTGTGTAAAAAACTTAATTCATACTTTACAACTAGGAATACTAAGGTTATGATAGTAACAACTAAAACGCAACGTAATTTTAACAGTGGATCAAGGTTTATTAAGGGGGAAGTAGGAATGAAGGAAAATTACTCGGTAATTCCAGGTGCAGAATCCTTTTATATTAAAGGGAATGAGGTGGGTATATTAATCTCACACGGATTTGTTGGTACACCTCAAAGTGTCCGTTTCATTGGCGAAAGCTTGGGGAAATATGGATACACTGTCTTAGCACCGCGATTGCCAGGGCATGGAACTCATTATCTAGACCTCGAATTATGTACTCATAAAGAGTGGTTCGCAACAATTGAAGAAGGATATAAACTTTTGGCACAACAATGTGATTATGTATTTGTGGTTGGACAATCCATGGGAGGAACTTTAACACTTAACCTGGCGGGGAAATATCCTGAAATTAATGGAATTGCGACCATCAATGCTGCCTTAACCCTGCCCGCTTTCGATGATTTGAAAAATCAACAACAGCCAAGGTATATTCCTGAGGGAGCACCGGATATAAAAGCAAAAGAAGTAGAAGAGATTACTTATTCTCAAACACCTTTAAAGGCTATTCATCAGTTACAAGCATTAATGGAACAAACCCCGAAAATTTTAGGGAATATCAAAGTGCCAATATTATGTATTAAATCAGCTGTTGACCATGTTGTTCCACCCGAAAATACGGATTTTATTTATCGAAAGGTCTCGACAAAAGTCAAAGAGAAAGTGACGTTAAAAAACTCGTATCATGTAGCTTCACTTGATCACGATAAAACGGAAATTGTTCGGGCTTTACATCGTTTTATTCAAAATCAGGTTCGTAAACCATTAGAAGTTATGTCTATCTAACAATTACCTTAAAGCTGTTCCAATTTATTAATGGAACAGCTTTTTATCATTTGGGAAGGCTTTTTAATAAGGCTCTCAGTACAAAATAGCTTTTCCCTTGTTAAAATTGGGTTTAAAATTTTAACAAACAATCTTTACGAAAATAGCCTTAATAAAAAAACTACCCCCATCTAATCGGGAGTAGTTCGATTTAGTACGTATTATAAATATTGTCGCATTCTCCTGCTTGGGGTTCATAAAAGCAATGTAATTTATACCGTCCGACATGGGGTTGATTATACCAAGTTGAAGGACAATCTCCAGGCGGCCTAAAATACCATAAGCTATATTTTGCAGGCCAACTACGATGCCCTTTTACAGCCTTTCTTGCAAGCTTTTTCTCCACTTCTCTGGCTCTTTGATAAAAATACCCTTTTTGAACAGCTTCAAATGCATGTTCTTGGTAAACCATTTGAGGAATTGTACGGATGCCTTTAAAATCTGAGCAATTCCCTCGAATACGGTTAATGCCTACTGCACCAACATGGGCCATTCCTATCGGTCCTTCTCCTTCAGCTTCTGCCCTTAGTAATCTTGCAAGCAAGTTTATATCTGCCTCAGTATGGTTGACAACGGCCATAAGCCCACCTCCAGTATATATTATCATATTGTCTAAAGTCGGTGGATGTTACTGAATGCTTATGGGGCATAAAAGAGGAGTATACTTTAATCAACCTTACAGAAAGAAGTCTAAGCTTGGATTTATACAATGAGACATTCTTTCTGGAGAAATGACTATCATTTTTTCTGAAGAAATAGTATTATTTAAAAATGTTCAGCATGAAATTGCAAAGGGAGATACAATACAATATGAAAAAACATGAACAGTGGAATTCAAAACTCGGCTTCATTTTAGCAGCAGCAGGGTCAGCAATTGGACTTGGTGCTATTTGGAAATTCCCTTATATGGCTGGAACCAATGGGGGAGCAATTTTTTTCTTTCTGTTTATTGTGTTAACAGTGGTTGTTGGCGCACCTATTTTAATCGCTGAGTTTCTCATTGGCCGCAATACTCAAAAAGATGCGGTTAGAGCATATAAAACGCTTGCTCCTGGAACAAGTTGGTATATTCTTGGAGTAGCTGGGGTCATTTTTTCTCTCATTTTACTATCTTTTTATAGTGTAGTCGGCGGATGGATTCTTTCCTATCTACTAAGAAGCGTTACTGGTTCGCTAACCAATGAAAATTATGGTGAGTTGTTTAACTCTATTATTGGTAATCCAATTGAGGTTGTAGTTTGTCAGTTTATATTTATGGTTATGACCATCATGGTGGTTAAAGGAGGAATTCAAAAAGGAATTGAGCGGGCAAGTAAATACATGATGCCGGCATTATTTTTACTCTTTATTCTCCTCGCTTTTCGGTCGTTGACTCTTGATGGGGCGATGGCTGGTGTTGAGTTTTTGTTAAAACCTGATTGGAGTGCCTTAACAGCAGAAACGGTATTATTGGCCTTAGGACAAGCCTTTTTCACACTAAGCGTCGGTATATCTGTTATGGTTACTTACGCCTCATACTTATCAAAAACGGAGAATATCGCAAAATCAGCTTTTTCTGTTGCTGGGCTAAATATCTTGATTTGCTTCCTCGCAGGAATTGTTATCTTTCCAGCGGTATTCGCCCTTGGATTTGAGCCAGGTCAGGGGCCAGGACTTGTTTTCGTAGTGGTCCCAGCTGTCTTTAATGAAATAGCATTTGGAGGGATTTTCCTCTTTGTTTTCCTCGTATTGCTTTTGTTTGCCACATTAACATCAGCCTTTTCTATTTTAGAAATTGTGGTTGCTGTTCTCGTTAAGGATGACAAAGCAAAACGAGGGAGAATGACGTGGATAAGTGGATTGCTTATTTTTATAGTTGGGGTACCAAGTGCTCTATCCTTTGGTGTGCTTGCAGACGTTCAAGTTTTTGGAAAGTCGATATTTGATGCTGCTGATTTTCTAGTCAGCAACATAGGTTTACCACTTGGAGCACTCTTTATCTCTATCTTTGTCGGTCACAGATTGCCGTCAAAATTGGTAAAGACTGAGCTGGCACAAGGCAGCAAAAACCTAAATATATTCTTTTCTATTTGGTATTTCGTGATTCGCTATGTTGCTCCAGTTGCCATATTGATCGTGTTTCTTCAATCTATAGGCATCATTTCTTGAAATATGAATCACACTAAATTTAAAAGGCTAAAGACACGAATGGTGGTCTTTAGCCTTTTCTATGCTTATATCTTCATAAGCATATAAGTCATAAATCAACTGCTCTAAGAAGGTTTTGTGGGAATCTTGTTTGGGATAAGAATTAACATTATATACGTTAATCCTTCAGTTTTAGCCAAATGTGCATGCTCACAAATTTTGCTAACTTCAAACCAAAATATTCCTCTAACAACCCCGTAAAACTCTGATATTTCGGATAAGTGAAAAATCAGCCACAGAAAGATAGTAACCATTTACTATTCGGTCTTTAAAAATTTTACGATTAGACATGAATTAACTTTATTTTCGGCGGAAATTCAGTCTACAAGATTTCTTTCACAATAAGCTAATAATTTTTAACTCAATAACAATGACGTTTTTTCACTAATTTACATGGTGATTGGAAATTATCGTCATTTAAAAGAGTTAAAAATGAATCTTTTTCTGGTGAGCAATCCAAAATAAAAACGACACCCTCGTTCATCCAGTACCTCCTTTCATGGAGAAGTCGAGAAACAGAATAGTCTCGTTCGACTAGTGCTGTCATTACTTTCCCTTATCAAGGAATGGAGTTGATAGGATAAGAATTTACATACATAGATAAGTTTTCAGTAATTAAAGAAATTTGTCATATAAACGATTTATTTCATTTAATAATTGATGAATTTTCTTCGCTAACCCTAATGAAATAGCCTTTAAGCTGGAATAGTGCGCTTTTGGTTCAATAAAAAATATGGACAAACATGATATTTGTCATATCGAAAACATGACACCTGGGACTACAACTACATTTTTTCCTTGCTTATAATTAGATTATCAACATAACGGAAGGGGAAATTGTAAAAATGAAAGATCAAAAACAACGAGCTCTAAGGAAGCAGGTTGCCCCTTATGAAAGATCTGAATTACAGAATAGTATCTTCCAAATCGTAAATACATTGGGGCCATTTTTCATTCTTTGGTTTCTAGCCTATAAAAGCCTATCCATCTCTTATTTACTCACTTTAGCAATTACAGTGATTGCTGCTGGGTTTTTAGTACGAACTTTCATTATTTTTCATGATTGTACGCACTATTCGTTCTTTAAGAGTAGAAAAGCGAATCGAGTACTAGGAACTATAACAGGAGTTTTAACTTTGTTTCCATTTGAAAAGTGGGGGCACGACCATGCCATCCATCATGCAACAAGTAGTAACTTAGATAAGCGAGGAACTGGTGACCTTTGGATGTTGACGGTTGATGAATATTTAGATGCGCCATTCTGGACAAAAGTTCAATACCGTTTATACCGCAATCCATTTGTGATGTTTATCTTAGGTCCAATTTATGTATTTGGAATCGAAAACCGTTTCAATCATCGAAGAGCAAAGAGGAAAGAGCGCTTAAATACCTATTTAACGAATGCGCTTCTTGTGCTTATCATTGGATTACTATGCTGGGCAATTGGTTGGCAAAATTTCCTACTTGTACAAGGGCCCATTTTTATGATTTCAGGGTCTCTGGGCATTTGGTTATTTTATATCCAACATACTTTTGAGGATTCTTATTTCGAAGAAGACGATCATTGGGAGTATGTAAAAGCAGCGGTCGAAGGAAGCTCATTCTATAAACTTCCAAAAATTCTACAATGGTTAACAGGGAATATCGGTTATCACCATGTTCACCATTTAAGCCCGAGGGTTCCAAACTACAAACTTGAGGAAGTTCATAATAATACGGAACCACTCAAAAATGTACCAACAGTTACACTTGCATCAAGTTTAAGCTCACTGAATTTTCGTTTATGGGATGAAGAAAGCAAAAAATTCGTCGGATATAAACATCTAAAACAAGTTGCAAAATCTAGGGTTTCGGTAGATGCGAAACCAGAGGTATAAACTGCTTAATGAAAAGCTCTCCTTATTTAAGGAGAGTTTATTTTGTAACATCTTGGGTCCATGTTAAAAAACACGAATAATTTTTCTAAAGCAGTTCTAATAAACCAGGAACATAGGATATGGTAAAATATAGTGAACGATTAGGGAATGAGGATACTCTATGCTAAAACAATATTGGAATTTGCTAAAAACAACGGGGATTTCACCTTATATTTGGACCATTCTCGGCATCTTGCCGTTTTACTTTATTTTTTCACAGTCATCTACAACTGCAGAGATGGTCACCGGTACGATCTTAACGTTATCTTTCTTTTTGTTTTTTCGCTTTGCGTTTATTGCGAAATCATGGACGGTCTATATATGGACGATTTTTTTAATTGCGATATCTATTGCCTCTACATTGACGTTTAGCTATGTTTATTTTGCTTTTTTTATTGCATATTTTATCGGACAAATTCATAAACAAGTACCCTTTTTTGTACTGTATTTTATCCATCTTGTGGGAATGTCTGCGGCGATAAACTTTGAGCTCATTTTGAATGAAGGTCTTTTTCTGAGACAATTGCCGTTTGTAATTATTGTTTGGATTAGTATTATTCTTTTACCATTAAGCATTCGTAACAAAAAAGTACGTGGGCGCCTTGAAGAAAAACTAGAAGACGCAAACAAGCGTATAGCCGAACTGGTAAAAGCAGAAGAGCGTCAACGGATTGCCCGCGATCTACATGATACATTAGGTCAAAAATTATCCTTGATTGGCTTAAAAAGTGACTTGGCTAGTAGATTGATTTATAAGGATCCAGATCAGGCGAGATCAGAATTAAAAGACGTTCAGCGAACGGCAAGAACTGCATTAAATGAAGTACGCAAAATGGTTTCAGAAATGCGAGGCATTCGTTTGAAAGATGAGGTACATCGTGTTGAGCAAATCTTAAAAGCAGCGGAAATTGAGTTTACCTTTGAAGCGAAGATGCCAGTTAAATTTGGCTCACCATTTATCGAGAATCTTATTAGTATGTGTCTAAAAGAAGCTGTGACCAATGTAGTCAAACATAGTAACGCATCCAACTGTCATATTACTTTGGAACAATCTCCAAAAGAAATTACATTAAGCATTCAAGATGATGGAATTGGTGGGCTAACAGAAAAGCATTTTACCAAAGGAAGCGGGTTAAATGGCATGAGTGAACGCCTAGAGTTTGTTAACGGCAGTCTAGAAATTGTACCAGAAAATGGTGCGAAATTAATAGTAAAAGTACCAAAAGTGATAAAGCAGTCTGAAATGGAGGGGACAAGATGATTCAGATTGTCATTGCAGAAGATCAACGGATGATGCTCGGCGCCTTAGGTTCCTTACTGAACCTAGAGGATGATATGGAAGTCGTTGGTAAAGCTCATAATGGGGAAGAAGCGATTGAACTTGTAAAAAAATTACAGCCAGATGTATGCATCATGGACATTGAAATGCCAGAGAAAACAGGACTTGAAGCAGCAGAAGAAATAAAATTACTCCCTTTTGATTGTAAGGTCATAATTTTAACTACATTTGCTCGCACAGGTTATTTTCAAAGGGCATTAAAAGCAGGCGTAAAAGGCTATCTTTTAAAAGACAGCCCTAGCGAGGAACTGGCTGACTCAATTCGAAATGTTATGAGTGGTTTAAGAGTATATGCACCGGAACTTATGGATGACCTATACAGTGAGGAAAACCCTTTAACTGAAAGGGAAATGGAAGTCTTAGGGTTAGTAGCAGACGGAAAAAATACAAAAGATATTGCTGCAGAATTAACCATTACAGCAGGAACCGTGCGAAATTATATTTCTACAATTCTAGATAAGCTTCAAGTAACCAATCGGATTGAAGCGATTCGTCAGTCAAAAGAAAAAGGTTGGTTTAAATAGTGCTAGTACGTGCTCAATCTATAAAGGATTGAGCACGTCTTCTTATTCATGCTCTTTTAGCTTTTTTAAAAGTTTTTTGTAAAGATTGTTGTTAAAAATCCTATAGCCGATTTTAACGCAATAGTAGCCATTTCATACGTTTATATTAAGTTTGCAGGTTTTCCCCTCATAAATAAGCAATTACTCAGGAGTACATAGCTAAATCAGTCGTATTTTTTCTTCGAAAACAACAGAATTTGATATAAAGCCAAAATCAGAAAAAATTTTATCTCAACAATTTCTTTAAAATAATAGATTCAAGCTTTTTCCATGGTAGGAGACTTTTAAACAAAAGATTTGACTTGACTCCTGTTCCAATTGGATAGCGTAAGTCTGGTGTAATGGTTTGTCTAGCAACTTGAGCAACAAGTCTTGCCACATCTTCCGGATCTCCATGATTTTGTTTACCTGTTTCAATTTCACTTTTTAATTTCTCCATATAAAAATGGTACGGTGAATCTTCAGCAATTCGTACTTGATCCATACTTGCCCAAATATTCGTTTGATAGGAACCGGGTTCAATTAAGACAACATCTATACTAAATGGTTTTAATTCAAGCCGGAGACTTTCACTAAAGCCTTCCAATGCATGTTTGGAAGCTGTATATGGAGATAATCCAGGAAATCCAATTCTGCCGCTAATACTGCTCATATTGATGATTCGACCCGATCGTTGTTCTCGCATGTAAGGAAGGACAGCTTGAGTTAGGGCGATTACACCAAAAACATTTGTTTCAAATTGTGTTCGATATTCCTCGAGTGATAACTCCTCACAAAAACCTCCAACCGCTAAACCCGCGTTGTTCACCAGAACATCAATCGACCTCATTTCTGACAGCACGGTTTGGAAGCGAGCGATGGATTGTGGTGAAGATACGTCCAACTCCTCAACTTGAATTAAATCAATTACATTATCTTCTTTTGCTTTTTCGATAAGTTGCTGATCTTTTGATAAGTTTCTCATCGTGGCAACAACGTGAAAGCCGCTTTTTGCCAAATTAATCGCAGATAATAAGCCAAAGCCACTTGAGGCACCTGTGATAATAGCTGATTTTTTGTTCATATTTTACTCCTTCTGCTTTTATACTTATAGTATAACGAGATTTCTAGAATCGGTCGAACAAGGGACACGAGGATCTTGATTATTATTCTCCCACTTTAGTGTGAAACGGTAATGCACAAGGAAATAATCTTAATAATAGACTGAATTTTCTAAATCATTTATAATGGTGAGGTAGTATCTCCCATATTTGATAGGATAATCAATGTAAAAATATAACCGCTAGCTAACATAATAGTAGAAAGGATGTTTGGTTTAATGAGTCGAATTTCTTCTAAAAGTTGGCCCTCTGATATTTCACTAGAATTAAAGTATCGTTTAGGAGCAAAACCTTTACATGAATACTTAAAAACAAATGCCGAAGAGATTCCGACAAAAGTGGCATATTCTTTTTATGGAAATGACCTGAATTGGAAAGAACTTGATGATTATGTGGATCGGTTTGCTGGATTTTTAGTTAATCAAGGAGTGAAAAAAGGCGATTGTGTTGCTTTATTTTTGCAAAACTGTCCACAATATATTATTGCGCACTATGCAATTCAACGCCTCGGGGCAGTTGTTGTTCCATTGAATCCAATGTATAAAGACGCAGAATTACGTTATCTATTAAATGAGGCAACAGTGAAAGGTGTTGTCTCTGGACAAGAATTATATGATGAACTCCACTCTGCTACTGCTCATACACAGTCTGTTGAATTCATTGTTACCACCAATTATGCAGATTTTTTACCTAAAAATCCTACATTGCCACTACCTGAAGAATTAAAATTGGAAAAAAGGTTGCTTGCTGAATCAATTGATTTCACTTCTATTTTACGTGAATACGTGCCGTTTACAGGTCAAGTGGATATAGATTTATATCATGATATTGGGTTGATGGTCTTTACTTCTGGAACCACAGGACGGCCAAAAGCAGCGATGCTCCCATATATATCCGCGTTATTTAAAACGGCAGCAACAGTCCAAGCGAATCAGGTGGAAATAACGGATACATCCTTAGCAGTTGCACCACTTTGCCATATTGCTGGAATGGTAATGGGGGTCAATACTCCTGTTTATAGTGGGTGTACATCAATCTTATTGACAAGATTTGATCCTGCCATCGCTATTGAGGCAATTGAAACGTATTCTGTGTCTGTGTGGTATAGCATCGCCCCAATGAATGCGGCGATCTTAAATACACCAGGAGTAGAAAAGCGCAATCTATCATCCTTACGACGAAATATGGCCACCAGTTTCGGTATTCCTGTAACTCAAAATTTAGCCGAACAGTGGAAGCAGTTAACGAATGGGTGCTTAATGTATGAAGCCGCATATGGGTTAAGTGAAACACATACATGTGACACGTTTATGCCTTCTTCCAAAATCAAATGGGGGAGTTGTGGGATTCCCACTTTTGAGACTGAAATCAAAATCCTCGATACCGAATCTGGAAAAGAAGTCGAACCCTGTGAAAAAGGAGAAATTGTTCTTCGGAACCCTGGTGTGTTTAAAGGGTATCTAAACCGCCCAGAGGCCACAGCTGAAACAATACGTGATGGCTGGATTTATACCGGTGATATCGGTAGTCTTGATGAAGATGGATACCTCTATTTCCATGGTCGTTTAAAAGAAATGATTAAATGTTCTGGGTACAGTGTTTTCCCGGAAGATGTGGAAGCATTGTTAAATGAACACCCAGCAATCCAACAAAGCGCTGCGATTGGAATTCCAGATGCGCTTAGAGGGGAAAGTGTGAAAGCTTTTGTTGTATTAAAACCGAATTACAAAGGGAAAGTTTCTGAAGTCGAACTGATTGCCTGGGCAAAAGAACATATGGCAGCTTATAAATATCCAAGAACAATTGAATTTATTAATCAGCTTCCCGCAACTAGTTCTGGAAAAGTCCTTCGGCGATTATTAAAAGAACCACAGTAATAGATAGGGATCTCCACGGTCATGCTGAAGGTTGGTTTCATGTGATTATGGTAACTGGCTCTTTTTCCTCTAGGGGTGGAGCCAGTTTTTTTCATACTTACCTTAATGGGGGAAAAGGTTCCTTTTTTAACTTCCTTAGTAAGATTGAATTTTTGCTGTGTTGCGACAGTCAGATTTTTCATTGATTTAATGAAACTTGCATTTTTTTAAGAAAAAAACCTATGATAGAAAAGAGATTTAGCCTTGAAAATGTTAGTAACATGCTTCAGTTCGATGGTAAAAGTACGCGAATCATATCGTCTTAACGGTAATAATTGTATGAGAAAGAGTTTTTAAAGGAAGGGGTTGAAAAAATGCGAAAACAATTGCCACCTGGTCAATTTGAAACTGAAAAATGGCCCATTCTTCATGTAGGTGATGTGTATCATTTTGATGAAGAAACATGGGATTTTCAACTTTTTGGTGAGGTGAAAGAGCAGGTTAGCCTATCTTACCAACAGTTTAAGCAGTTGCCAAAAACAATTTCAACAGTGGACATGCATTGTGTTACCACCTGGTCAAAATTTGGGACAACCTTCGAAGGTGTAGCCTTCCGGGAGCTCGTTAAACTTGTTGAATTTACCGATGATGTTAAATATGTTCAGGTTTTTGGATATTACGAAGGCGACCGTTTTGGATATAGTGCCAATTTACCTTTAGATGCTTTAATGGGTGATGACGCATTATTCGTCTATCGCTGGAAAGATGACCATCACGATTGGGTAGATTTAGATCCTAAGCATGGGTATCCACTAAGGTTCATTCCACCAGATACGTTTTATTTGTGGAAGGGGACAAAATGGGCATCAGGTATCCGTTTTATGAAAAAGGATGAACCTGGATTCTGGGAAGAAATGGGGTATAGCATGACAGCCAACCCTTTTAAGGAAGAAAGATACAGATAATCATACCAAGAGGCTGTTTTCATAAATTTTATTGGTTAAAATCCTAAAGTCGATTTTAACACATTAAGCTTTTCTGCGTTATTCCTTAGGTTATAAGCTCTTTTCTCCTTTTCTAAACTTACTTTGGATGACATCATAGCTAAATCGTTTTTGTTTACTCTAAAAAGAACAAAGTTTGAGAAAAGAGCCTAAGAAAAGGGGATTCCAGTTGTCCAAGGAATCCCTTTTTCTTGGTAGATTTATAGTCCCTTTTCTTTTCTACAACCGAATCATATTCCGATATCAATTCTAAAAAGTTTATATAATAATCTTTGTTTCCGATCCTTTAGTAGGCGCGTATGGTTTGGTAGGAAGTCTACCTCATCAACCGCAATTATTTCTTTTCTCCTGTTAATCTCGTACTCTAATTCAAATAGGTTCATCGTTACCGCCTCCTTCACACCTTCAGTATAAGCTGTAAAAAAAAGGTCAACATTCGGCAATGTACTGATTAATCTTACATGTTAAGAATGATTTTTTTATTAATGTTATTTCGGTCTAAAGTCTTAGAAAACTCAGTCCTTAATTTGAGGTTTACTGCACTTAGGCAGGTTATAATGGAACAAGAAGCAATTGTGGAGGGGTTTAAAATGGCAGATGATGCTAAATCAAAAAAACTTGTGATATTAAAAGAAATTGCTGAACTCTTAAATGAAGGTACCGAAATGGATCAGGTCCTTAAGGAAGTGTTAAAAAAACTTTTACATGTAACCGGACTAAAAACAGGTTGGATTTTCTTGATTGATGGGAATGGGAAATATCAGATGGTTGCCTATGAGGCCTTACCTCCTGCTTTGGCACAAAAGAATTTTCGACGGATGTGCGAGGGTGATTGCTGGTGTGTGAACCGATACCGAAATCAAAAATTAAAGAAAGCAACGAATATCATCGAATGTCAGCGAATTGAAACAGCTATAGAAGAAAATGCAGGAGCAACTTGCGGTTTGTCTCACCATGCAACAGTCCCTCTTGGAGCTGGAAATGAACGTTTTGGATTGCTCAATGTAGGGTCACCAAATAAAACCTACTTTGAACCGGAAGAATTAGCCTTGTTAGAGGCCGTCGCACTTCAAGTTGGCACGGCATTAAAGCGGATTCAACTTACTCAGCAGGAGCAAGAACATGCACTTGTTACAGAACGAAACCGCTTGGCAAGAGATCTGCATGATTCAGTCAATCAGCTTTTGTTTTCACTCAATTTAACAGCCCGCGCTGGTGTCGAGTTGACCGACACAGAGGAAGTCAAACAAACGTTTCGGTACATCCAAGATTTAGCTCAAGACGCACTCGGTGAGATGAGAGCGTTAATTTGGCAACTACGACCACAAGGGTTAGAAAATGGAATCGCTAATGCCTTAAGCAGTTATGGAGACATGATAGGGCTAGAAGTAGACACCAAAGTGTCGGGGATCATCTGTATACCTGGGAAAATGGAAGAAGCTTTATGGCGGATTGGTCAAGAGGCACTAGCAAATTGCAAAAAACATGCACAAAGCACAAAAACTAGCTTACGTTTAAAAAGTTACCAACATAATGTAACGATGATTATTGAAGATCAGGGCTGTGGATTTCATTATAACGAAACGTTGAATCTCCCATCGTTAGGGCTTAAGAATATGAAAGAACGAACAGAATCATTGAATGGGTCTTTCTCGTTAGAAAGCATTCCCGGTAAAGGTACAAAAATAGAGGTTAACATTCCAATATAGGGGGAGAATCGATGGGAATACGTCTATTAATTGCGGATGACCACCATGTGGTGCGAAGAGGTCTTGTCTTCTTTTTGAAGACACAAAAAGATATTACTATTATTGGAGAAGCGGGGAATGGCAAAGAGGCGGTCGAGCTTGCAAAATCTTTAAAACCAGATATCATTTTAATGGATTTAGCAATGCCGGAAATGGATGGAATTGAGGCCACCAGAATCATTAAAAGTGATGAACCAAACATTCAAATTCTGATTTTAACTAGTTTTTCAGACAAAGATCATGTTATACCAGCACTAGAAGCAGGGGCTTCTGGCTATCAATTAAAGGATATTCAACCAGATGAGCTTGTCCGTTGCATTAAAAGTATCATGAACGGAGAGAATCAACTCCATCCAAAAGCAACTTCTTCTTTATTAGCTAATTTGTCAAAAAAAGAGTCTTTGCCGAAAAGTCGCTTAGAAGAACTAACGAAAAGGGAGAAAGATGTATTAATTGAAATTAGCCAAGGAAAAAGCAATAAAGAAATTGCAGAGTCTTTATTTATTACCGAAAAAACAGTGAAAACCCATGTTTCTAATATTCTATCAAAATTGGAACTTAGTGATCGTACCCAGGCTGCACTATATGCAGTAAAACATAACTTAGGTTAGCCGTTAAAGAGCGTATAAAAAAGAAACGCTCTTTTAGTTTGGAGAGAACTTAAGCGTAGGAAAAGTTATCTACCCATTTATAAAGAACTAAAAATAGAACAACTAAACAGCAAAAAATATGTTAAGCAAGGTTAATCAGTTTTGTAATAGGAGTATATGACATGAAAAAAGGATTTTGTTTATTCATTTTAATGATTACCTTGGCAGGATGTTCTTTTTTGGAGGGAACTGAGGGTTCTGAATTTAAGGGACAGCGTGCTGAAGTGCTTAAAGTTATTGATGGCGACACGATTAAGGTTAAACTTGAAAATGGAGAAGAGGAAAGAGTAAGAATGACGCTAATCGACACTCCCGAAACGAAACATCCTCAACTAAAAGTTCAACCTTTTGGTATAGAAGCCTCTGAATATACTACTTCTGAGTTGTTAGGAAAAAAAGTGGTACTAGAATTGGATGTCCAAGAAAGAGATCAATACGGGAGAGTTCTTGCCTATGTATGGCATGAGGATGTTCTATTTAATAAGGTATTGTTAGAAAAGGGATTGGCCAGAGTAGCTGTTTTCCCACCAAACACGAAATACGTTGATCAGTTTAAAAGTGTAGAGCAGGAAGCAAAGAAATCGGGTTATGGAATTTGGAGTATCGAAGATTATGTATTAAACAATGGTTACAACACGAAAGATTCTCAATTATTAGAGCAAGGAAACCAAATGGACAATGCACATTGTAAGGGAAAGATTAAAGGGAATCGCAATTCAAAAATCTACCATAAACCTACTGGTAAAAATTACGATTCAGTAAGTAAGGAAAACATCATATGGTTTTGTACGGAAGAAGATGCGTTAGAAGCAGGCTTTCGTGCTGCAAAACAATAAAGCAAAAGGTCACAACCTCCCCCAAGGTAGTGACCTTTTAGCTTTATTTTTGCGTTGAACTCTGTTGACAGTAAAAATTGGCCATTTCAGTTAATTCACGGTCGTCTAATTTTAGAATTTCAGCTTCAGTCTTTTCTTTATCCATACTCAATACATATTCTTCAAGTTTGAACCGTTCCATTTCATTTAGAAAATAAGATTTTGTAATTAACATGGTTTTATACCTCACGGATTAAATTTTACACACGAATTCAATCACCATTAGTAGAAAAGAATGAATATTCATTCATTTCTACTGCCTATTTTAATACAAGTTTGATAAGATATCAAATATTTACACCCTTATATAATGTGTTTTTTTCTGAAAATGGAGGGAAAAGCAATATTCATCTTAGGAAATGAACAGAAATTCCTCAACCTATCGCTTTTCATGATAAAATAGAACCACTAGAAAATTTAACCATATGAGGTGCTCGCTGAGATGCAAATTATTGATTTACACTGTGATGCTTTATTAAAACTTCAAGAAGCAAAAGGGGAACTTCGGTTTGCTGATGCGCCCGAACTTGAAACAAATAAGGAGCGGTTAAAGGATGGAGGAGTTGGTGTACAATGCTTCGCCATTTTTATCGATCCAGATATTAAACAAGAACAGAAATTTGATGCTGCACTAGGACAAGTAGATTTATTTTATCGTGAAGTCTTAGGCAAAAACCCCGAAATGCGCCATATTCAGTCCTGGAAAGACTTCGACTTGTTGAAGGACGGACAAATCGGTGCAATGTTGACTCTCGAAGGTGTCGACGCCATCGGCAATGATTTAAGCAAGTTACATATTTTATACCAACTTGGTGTACGTTCTGTTGGATTGACTTGGAACAATGCAAATTTAGCTGCTGATGGCGCAGGAGAACCCAGAGGTGGAGGGTTGACATTGTTTGGGAAAGAAATTGTTGAATTCAACAATCAACATCAAATTTTAACCGATGTTTCTCATTTATCTGAACAAGGTTTTTGGGATGTAATGGAAACAGCAGCCTATCCGATTGCAAGTCATTCAAACTCACGTCAGCTTTGTAATCACCCACGTAATTTATATGGTAATCAAGCATCAGCATTGTTTCAGAAAAACGGAATGCTTCATGTTGTCTTTGCTCCACAATTTGTAACAGAAGATGCTAACGCAACGATTCAGGATGTGGTCAAACATATCGATTATTTTTGTTCGCTAGGTGGTGAAAAACATCTTGGGCTCGGTTCCGATTTTGATGGCATCTCTACTCATGTAAAAGGTCTAGAACATGCCGGGAAATATCAAGATTTAATCAATGAGCTGCTAAAGCATTTTTCAGAAGAACAAGTGAACGGTTTTATGTACCAAAACTTTTTAAATCATCGCCCGGAGTTATAAACAATAAAAAAAAGACAGAGAGCACAGCTTTCTGTCTTTATCAGGTTTACCCTGTATTTTGTTCAGGATTTTGATTTTGGAGCTTTCTCCGAAAAACAAAGCGTAAAAGAGGAGGCACAGCAAAGAAAATAAATAATAAGCGAAAAATTTGAAATGCTGTTACAATCGAAACATCCGCATCCCCTTCGTGGGCGAGAATCCCCATTTGCTCCATACCACCAGGTGCCAAGCTAAGAAATGCTGTTGAAAGAGAAACTCCATAAATACGTACGAGAACTAAACTAAATGCCATTGAGGCGAAAATGAGCAAAAAACCACTTATACATGCTAATAGAATGAGCTTCTTTTTTGATTTAAGTTCTCTTGGATTGAGCAGTAAGCCAATATAACCTCCAATCATCCATTGTGAGAAATCTAAGATGGTATTTGATAAGTATGGAGCTTGGAAATCTGTAAGATTTAACAAAGCAGTTCCTACAATCGGACCTAAAAGATAAGGGGTAGGAGCTTTTAGTTTTTGGCCAACCTTAGCCATCAGCAAACATATGATGATGTACATCAAAAGGTTCGGAAAGAGTGAAGAGCTGGTGCTAACACTATCTTTTACAACCAAGCTTGATTCATCCATTCCTTGTGCAAAAGGACCAAGTATGACAATGAAAGGCACGATGAACACAACCATTAACAAACGTGATACTTGTAAAAAGCTTACCGTTGTCACATCCATCCCTTTAGCTTCTTCGGCAAATAAAATCATTTGTGACAGTCCGCCAGGGATACTGCCGGTCAACACAGTTGGATAATCTGCTCCAGTAAGTTTTGAAATCAGATAAGCCATTACTGCACTAAAAACTACAATTAAAACAGTCATTAAAAACATGACAGGTAACTTATAGCCAATTTCCACTAAGGCTTCTCTAGTTAGTTCTAAACCAAAAGAATAGCCAAGGATAATGAGCCCTGAATTCCTTAAAACAGGCGGCCAATAGAGGGGAGTGTTTATGTACCTTGTAGCAAGGAGCATCCCTACGATGGGTCCTAAAAGCCACGGAACAGGTGAATCAATCAGTGAGAATAACAGTCCGCCACAGAAGGTAACAATAACAGCGGTTAAGAAAGAGGGGAATTTATTCATAACCTGTTCTTTTGAATGTATCATTTAAACCCTTCTTTCCTGATAAGATTACTCTTTGATTTTACTATATTTAATGAGGAAGGGAAGAGTCTATTTTATTGGACAAGCAAAACAAAGCAGTGGAATTAAATCCACTGCTCATGTAAGACTTACTTCCAAAGTTTCCACCATTTTTTCTCGGGCCCTTTTGCAGCTGCCGCCTCACGGTAGCTGACCACCATATCTTTAAAAATCTCATCCCGTTTATGTATTTCATTACGGAACTGCTCTCGTTCTAATTTTAAAGTTTCCAGATAATACTCTCTGTCCATTGCAAGTTGTTCGTTCATTGTACTAAGTTCGGAGGTTGTCATTTCATTATTTTTAGAAAGGTAATCTGTTAAGATTTTAAATTCTTCCGATGACTCATCTAGTTTTGCTGCAAGGTTGCGCATTTCTTCATAAGTACCTTCCGAAAGCTTCGAAACAGATTCTGAAAGCGAGCTTATATTCTTCGTTGTTCCTTTTGTTAATTTTGAGAGATTTTCTTTTATGGCAGCAACTTCTCGTTTCGTTCCATTCGTAATTTTTGTGACATTGGAAGTTAAATTTGAAATTTCTTTTGTCGTCCCTTTTGAAAGCTTCGTAACATCCTCTGAAAGGTCTGTTACCTTTTCTGCCGTTCCTAATGATACTTCGGATAACGTTGCGAATGAGTCGGATGATCGCTCCGAAACATCCGTAACCTGCTGCGAAAGTTCACTTAAATCAGCTTTCATCCGGTCCTTAGACCGTTGAATCGATAATGATAATGCTTTGATTGTTTGCAAGGAATTTGAAGCAATGTCTTTTTTTACTTCATCAACAATCTGTGTTCGCAACCCATTGCGAATTTCTGCGCGGACATCTTGCAATAGATCTTGTTTGTAAACTTCAAGAGCATTAAAAAAACCTTCAACATCAAACTGATGAGTTTGTTCAGCAGGAGCATTAGTCTCAGCAACTATAGGAAGATTGGTTTGGTCTTCTTGCTCAACGTTCTCCTCACTGCTCATGTTATTCATATGCTTCTTCATAAGTTCGCGAATCATATCTTTACTAAGATTTTTGCTGCGCATTTGTTTAACATTTTCTAGGAGTTTAATTTCTTTATCCGTATAAAATCTTGCTCCTTGTCTTGTTCTTGGTATGGCAAGTAATCCGTTCAAATCTTTTTCCCATTGACGGATTGTACCGGAAGGAACATTGATTTTTTTTGAAACTTCTTTAATCGTGTATGCTTTCATAAATTGATTCATTTTGCCAACCCTTTCTTCTTTTAAAATTTATCCGTTGTAGATTTTGGAACCAATTTTGTATGTAGAAGATATTCATCGCAGGGGGTTCTATTTTCCTGCCACTTGACAAAAGCTATCAAAAGAAGTGTGCTTTCACCATACGTTTTCATAAACCAACAATTCTTCAACGAATTTGACAAAAGTCTTAAATTACGACATGAAGAATTGTGAATGATGTCTAACTTTAATCGGATACAATACAAGATAAGGTCAAGTTTAGGGGGATAATGATGAAATCAATTATTGCGAGTCTTGCATTTGAAAATTGTCGGGAGGCACTGGCATACTACCAAGATGTTTTTGGAGGGGAAGTGAAAAATGCCCAGCTAGCAGATGGGGTAGAAATGTTTAAAGGTCATGAAGGGAAATATATTCATGCCGAATTACATATAAAAGATCATTGCATACTGTATTTAACTGATATCTTTAGTGAAAACCATATTGTTGGTCAATCTTTTCAGCTCGTTTTGGAAATGAGTAGTGAGGAAGAACTTTATTCCGTTTATGAAAAGCTAGCTAAAGACGGGAATATACAATTTCCGCTTTCTGATACATTTTGGGGAGCGAAACACGGAGTCGTAAAAGATCGTTATGGTGTCACGTGGGGTGTAAATTTTACAAAAAACCTGTAGGAGGAGTGTTCACTTGACGGAAGAAAATGTTCGAATAGAAAAAGATTTTCTCGGTGAAAAAAAAGTTCCAATTGATGCGTATTATGGGATTCAAACGCTCAGAGCTGTTGAAAATTTCCCAATCACAGGTTATCGCATTCACGGGGAATTAATCCGTGCTTTGGCAATGGTTAAAAAGGCTGCAGCCTTAGCTAACTCGGAGGTTGGAAGACTCTATAAAGGGTTGGCAGAGGTGATTGTAAAAGCAGCAGAGGAAGTTATTGACGGGGAATGGCATGACCAATTCATTGTCGATCCGATTCAAGGTGGAGCAGGAACCTCGATTAACATGAATGCGAATGAAGTAATTGCTAATCGGGGATTAGAGCTACTAGGTGAAAAGAAAGGCGATTATTTGAAATTAAGCCCCAATACACATGTGAATATGGCCCAATCAACAAACGATGCTTTTCCAACAGCCATGCATATCTCAGTCCTTACCTTATTGGAACAACTCCTAGAAACAATGGGTATTATGCACCGAGCCTTTGAACAGAAAGCAGAAGAATTTGATTCATATATTAAAATGGGACGAACGCATTTACAAGATGCGGTACCAATACGTTTAGGTCAGGAATTTCAAGCATATAGCCGTGTAATTGCTCGTGATATAAAGCGAATTCGCTCGACGCGAGAAGCTTTATATGAAGTAAACATGGGTGCAACAGCCGTTGGTACCGGGTTAAATGCAAATCCAAACTATATTAAACGAGTAGTAGAATATTTAGCTGAGATCAGTGGATTTCCACTCGTAAATGCAGAGAATTTGGTTGATGCGACTCAAAATACGGATGCCTATACGGAAGTGTCAGCAGCCTTAAAGGTATGTATGATGAATATGTCGAAAATCGCCAATGATTTGCGCTTAATGGCATCTGGCCCACGTGTTGGTTTTAATGAAATCTCACTCCCGCCGCGTCAGCCAGGTTCATCGATAATGCCGGGCAAGGTAAATCCAGTGATGGCTGAAGTCATTAACCAAGTAGCCTTTCAAGTAATCGGCAATGATAATACCGTTTGTCTCGCCTCAGAAGCTGGTCAGCTTGAATTAAATGTGATGGAACCTGTCTTGATTTTCAATTTAATTCAGTCCATCTCGATTATGAATAATGCTTTTCGTGTCTTTACTGAATACTGTATTAAAGGTATTGAAGCAAATGAAGAAAAAATACGGGAGGATGTGGATCAAAGCGTAGGAATTATTACCGCTGTGAACCCTCATCTCGGTTATGAAGTTGTAGCACGAATCGCAAGGGAAGCCATCATTAGCGGGAAATCTGTGCGTGAACTATGTCTTGCATATGATGTTTTAACAGAGGAAGAGTTGGATATTATCCTTAATCCATATGAAATGACAAATCCCGGTATTGCAGGAGAAGAACTGTTAAATAAAGATTAAACCAAAGGAAAATCACTTTCTGTAAAAAAGAGAGTGATTTTTACTTTATTTATCAGAAAATTCAGTTGACTTATTGTGTTTTTTCTAGTTATTCTAAATATTGTACATACCATATTTTGTAATCGTTGTATTGATTAAGGGGGTAAGAGAATGAGTTTTGGAAACCAAGTCCAATTTAAAGTATATCGGGAACAAGAAAAAGCTGTTGTTCCGGTTTCTTTTGAAGAGTTAGAGCAAGCGGCAAGAAAAAAACTAGATGCTTCACCATATTATTATGTCGCAGCTTCCGCAGGAGGAGAAGAGACGGCGAAAGCCAACCGTGAAGGATTTAATCGCTGGAAAATCGTCCCGAGAATGCTTTGTGATACGAGCAAACGAGACCTAAGTATTGAATTATTTGGAAAAACGATTCCCTACCCAATCCTTTGTGCACCGGTTGGAGTTCAAACAATTGTCCATGAAGAAGGGGAGATCGCTTCTGCACGAGCGGCTACTTCAATGGGAGTTCCGTTTATATCTAGCACTGCATCCACACACAGTTTAGAGAAAGTGGCTGCTGCTGCGACAGAAGATAGTCTGAAATGGTTCCAACTATATTGGAGCTCAGATCGCGAAATCGCTGCATCCATGGTGCAACGCGCTGAAAGGACAGGTTACGCTGCAATTGTCATTACGCTAGATACTCCGATGATGGCATGGCGTGAGAAAGATATCGAAAATGCTTATCTACCATTTTTAATGGGGCAGGGTATTGGCAATTATCTTGAGGATCCCGTTTTTTGCTCTAGACTGGAAAAGCCACCACATGAAGACATTGTCGCCGCGATTACACTCTGGTCGCAGGTGTTTGGGAATCCAAGACTAACCTGGGAAGACCTCCAATTTATTCGGATGCAAACTTCATTGCCAATCTTATTAAAAGGGATTCTTCATCCTGAAGATGCCAAGTTGGCTTTAAAACATGGAGTAGATGGAATTATTGTCAGCAACCACGGTGGAAGACAAGTAGATGGTGCCATTTCGACAATCGATGCTCTTCCTGAGATTTGTGATGTTGTCAACGACGAAATCCCAGTTCTATTGGATAGCGGGATACGACGTGGTGCGGATATCGTAAAAGCATTATCCTTAGGAGCTAAAGCCGTATTAGTTGGGCGTCCATATATTTATGGCCTTGCACTTGCTGGAGAGGCTGGTGTTAAACAAGTGCTACGCAATTTGATCGCGGATCTTGATTTAACTATGGCTCTTTCCGGGAAAAAATCAATCCAAGAACTTGATTCATCTCTTTTAAAGCGCATTTAGGTGAAGGCAGCTGTTTGGTTTAAAACAGCTGCTTATTCTTTTATTAACCCTAAGAATTTCAAGCCATTATAGACACCAGAGTCTGTTACTGAGGTGGTTTTATGATCCGCATACTGAAATAAATCTTCATGGGCATTGCCCATTGCAAATCCTTCTCCTACAGCCTGCAGCATTTCTTTATCGTTCATTCCATCCCCGAAAGCAATTGCTTGTTCTTTTTCGATATTTAATTCCTTTAGTAATAGTTGAATCCCGACTCCTTTGTTAACTTGATTTCGTATGATATCAAAGCAATGTCGCATTCCATCAACATTCACTTGTGAAAAATGAATACCGTCTTCTAGGGAATAAGAGTATTGGTCATTTTCTCCATTCATAATAATCGTCATTCCCAGAACCTGATTGGCTTTATCTTGTTGATAAACCTTATTGTTCCGCAACCTAAATGCTTTAATAAATTCGGTCACAGAAGGGTGGGCCAGGGAGGTAAAGTAATTCGCATTATCTGTATAAAGGACCATTTCGTGCTGGTTTTTTTTAGCTACTTCAAGAAGACGATGAACAGTTTGTTCTTTCATTGGTTCAGCAAAAATTTGTTTTCCATTATAAAGAGCTAACGCACCATTATAGCCAATAAAGGATGAGATTTTTAACTCATCCCCGATTTCTTTTATTTCGTGTACGGGCCTTCCTGTTGCAAGAAAAGTTTCGATTCCTTGCGCTTGTACTTGTAAAACCGCTTGCTTCGTGGAATCCTCGATAGAATGATTAGGTTGAAGGATGGTGCCATCAATATCTAGAAAAAGGATTTTGTAGGTCATCGGTATAAACTCCTTATATCGTTTGTCCCTTATTCTACCCATTATGAAATTTAGACACAAATTTTACAGTACGTCGTTCTCGATTCTCGTGATAACGTTCTTCAACATTCTTTTTAATGATTCGATGTATAATAGAATAAGTAGCGTTGAGAAAGAGGTGAATATTGATGGAAGCTGAAACCATCTTAAAGAACTTGTCTGGTAGGAAACCGAAAATTCTTGGTGAAGACGACTTTTTTCAAGTTTCCGTCCTTTTACCTCTCGTAAAAAAAGACGGAGAAACGCATATCTTATTCGAGGTTCGAGCCAGTCATTTACGTCGGCAGCCAAATGAAGTCTGTTTCCCAGGAGGGAAAATGGAGAAAACTGATCCTACGGGAATGGCCTGTGCGATAAGGGAAACCACGGAGGAACTTGGAATCGATCAAAGCAATATTTCAAATGTAGTCCCTTTAGATTATATGGTCTCTGCATTTGGCACCATCATCTATCCGTATGTTGGATTAATCGAAGATATTACCCAGTTAAAGCCGAACCCAGACGAAGTAGGGCAAATTTTTACCGTGCCACTATCTTACCTTCGTGAGACCGAACCTGATCGGTATAAAATTAATTTTCAAGTCGAACCTGAAGATGGGTTTCCGTTTGATTTAATTGTGGGTGGCGAAAATTACAATTGGCAAATGCGTCAACTAGAAGAGCAATTCTACACTTATGAAGGTTATGTCATTTGGGGACTCACCGCAAGAATACTAACTCATTTTCTCGAGTTGACAAATACTGATCGCTTCAAATAGAAAAATTCGTTTTCAGTGTATCTTCTGTTTTGTAGATTCTTCTAATAAGGGAGAAAATTCTTGCATCTTATTAGGTAAAAAGGGATAATGGAAAACAAATCTAAAATACGGGGGATGAACTATGAAAGTCGTTAAATTCGGGGGCTCATCTTTAGCCTCCGGTGTACAAGTTGAGAAAGTATTTAATATTGTTACTGCGGACCCAGACCGCAAAGTGGTCGTCGTATCTGCTCCAGGAAAACGTTATCCCGATGACATTAAAGTAACAGACCTATTAATTGCTTGTGCAGAGCAGGTACTAGAGACAGGGGATGGTGGAGAATACTTTGATACTGTCATCCAACGGTATACATCCATCGCGAATGAGTTGGGTCTCTCAAATGAAATTATTGAAATTATTTCTGATGACTTACTTAAATTACTAGCCGATCGCTCGAAAGATTCAGCTCATTTTATTGAATCTGTAAAAGCGAGCGGAGAAGATAACAATGCGAAATTGGTAGCCGCATATTTCAAATCTCGCGGACTTGAGGCAGAATATGTCAACCCAAAAGAGGCTGGTTTACTAGTAAGTGATGAACCGGGGAGTGCCCAAGTACTACCCGAAGCTTATGATTCTTTATATGAACTGAGGAAAAGATCTGGTATCCTGGTCATTCCAGGGTTCTTTGGCTACACCGAAAAAGGGGATATCGTCACGTTTTCAAGAAGTGGTTCGGATATCACGGGATCGATTTTAGCAAACGGGGTAAAGGCGGATGTTTATGAAAATTTTACTGATGTAAATGCAGTTTGTTCAGTAAATCCAGGAATTGTGGAAAACCCTAAAGAAATTAGGGAACTGACATATCGTGAAATGCGCGAACTATCTTATGCTGGTTTTTCTGTTTTTCATGATGAAGCCCTTATGCCGGCTTTTCATGCTGGCATCCCTGTCCATGTACGGAATACAAATAATCCTGATGCACCCGGAACTAGAATTGTGAGCGAACGAAAGAACACAAATGGTCCTGTCGTTGGCATCGCCAGCGATAAAGGTTTTTGTAGCATATATGTAAGCAAATACTTAATGAACCGAGAAATTGGCTTTGGTCGAAAACTCTTACAAATATTAGAGGAGTATCAGCTATCCTACGAACACTTGCCTTCAGGAATTGATGATATTTCGATAATTCTCCGTCAAGATCAAATGAGTTTTCTTTTTGAAAAGGAAATCTTACAGCGGATTAAAAATGAATTGGAAGCAGATGAAGTGAAAATTCAGCATAATCTTAGTCTGATTATGGTTGTTGGAGAAGGAATGCGCTGTAATGTCGGTACCATGTCTCGTGCTGCCAAAGCATTAGCAACCAGTGGTGTAAATATCGAAATGATTAACCAAGGCTCTTCTGAAGTAAGTATGATGTTTGGTGTCAAGGAAGCTGATGAAAAACGAGCGGTTCAATCATTATATAATGAGTTTTTTGCAAGGGTTATCGCATAACCAAAGTGTAAAAGAGGAGTCAACGTGTACAAGCGTTGGCTCCTCTTTCTTATTGTTTATAACGAATATAATCATAATTTGATGTGGGTTCCTTTTTGATCATTTCTCCATTTCCATCATAGTAAACTTCGTATTCTTGATAGGTTTCCACTACTTCCCCTTCAATTACGTCTTGACTAACAAGAAACATTTCTAATTCAGGAAATTGTACATTTTCCTCTTTTGTTTTAAAGCTCGTTACTGTTATTGCTTCTTCAGAAGTTGACTTCAGGACTTCATCGAGCGTTAGCTCAATCGCGACTATTAAAACGCCAACAAATAAAATCAATTTAATAAAGTTCTTCAAAAACATACACCCCCATTGCTTTTACCCTGCAGTATAGCTTGGATTCTCTTACTAAATCATATGCTTGTACTAGTGGAGTGTATGACCAACATTCTTTCTCGATAAGCAATGCATAAAACTGCCTTTCACACATAGATTACCTCTAATGAAGGGGGAATCAATTATGATGAAACCAAAGCGACTCCAAAAGGGCGATACAGTAGGGATTATCGCACCTTCAGGAATTCCTCAACCCGAAAAACTCGAAAAAGGTCTCATTTTTCTAAATGAACTAGGATTAAAGTTGAAATTGGGGCGTCATGTTTACGATAAATATGGTTACTTAGCCGGAACAGACATCGACCGATTAGAAGATCTTCATACCATGTTCGAAGACCCAGAAGTCAAAGCCATTTTTTGTGCGAGAGGTGGATATGGAGCGGCGAGGTTAGCTCCAATGATTAACTATTCCCTAATTCAAAACAACCCGAAGATTTTATGGGGTTACAGTGACATCACATTTTTGCATTTGGCAATTGGGAAACATACTGGTTTAGTTACATTTCACGGTCCAATGCTTGCCTCTGACTTTGGAAATGAATTTGTTGAAGAACAAACAAAGCAATCAATCACACAATTGTTTGACTCTAACCCAGTCAACATCTCAAGCAATAATGAACAATCTGTTATTGACGGATATGCATTCGGCCCGCTAATTGGTGGAAACCTTACGTTATTGACGAGTAGTTTAGGTACAAAGTTTGAACTTGATACAACAGGGAAAGTATTATTAATCGAAGAAATTAAGGAGCAACCACGTGCCGTCGATCGAATGTTAAACCAATTATATATGGCGGGAAAACTCACCGATTGTTCAGGGATCCTAATTGGGGATTTCCACGAATGCACAGCTGACTCGGGTCCTTCTTTTAGCACAGAGGAAGTTATCTTACATTATCTGAGGCTTGCAAATAAACCAGCAATGAAAGGCTTTAAAGTAGGCCACTGTTCGCCAAATCTGGCTGTTCCACTCGGTGTTAACGCAATGATTGATACTAGAAAGCAGGAAGTTTTAATTGAAAGTGGTGTCTTGTAAAAAGTTTAACAGAACATAAAAAAGGTATTTCTCGGGGAAGCGCATAAGTTGACAAATTCTCATGGTTCGACAGTTAAAATAACAATAAGATAGTATTTGATAGACATTTGATAGTTTATGCTATCTATCTGCTATAAATAATCGACAATGTTTTTAATCTTACAATTATATTCATAAGCCGATTTGTCTCTGCTTTTGCCAATATTCGTCAGTTTTATTTTTGTTTTTTTTTCACCCCAAATGGTATCGCTTGCTACTATTATGCTATATAATGATTGTCATGGTTTTAACCGGTTGAGTTACAGTAGCATTTTTTGGGGGGATTAACGGATGAAAATGAGAGTTTCAGCAGTTCAATATCATCTTCATACCATTCGGTCATTTGAAGAATTTGCAGCTCAATGCGAACATTATATTAAAACAGCTCAAGAGTATGATTCTGAGTTTGTTTTATTTCCTGAGTTTTTCACCACTCAATTACTATCAATTGGCAGTGATCAGCAGCCGAGTCTAACAATAAATGAATTACCTGGATTTACTGACCAATATTTAAATTTATTTCAAAAATTAGCGCTTAAAACAGGAATGCATATCATTGGTGGTACTCATGTAGTTGCGAGAGAAGGGAAGCTTTTTAATGTGGCTCACCTTTTTTATCCGAATGGTCAAATTGAAGAGCAAGCGAAACTCCATATTACACCAACGGAAGTTAATGAATGGAATATGTCCCCGGGTTCAGAATTTAAAGTATTTGATACAGCGAAAGGCCGAATTGCCTTGTTGACTTGCTATGATATTGAATTTCCTGAGATTGTTCGAATGGCCAAAGCAAAGGGAGCAGATGTCATTTTTTGTCCGTCTTGTACAGATGATCGTCACGGATTCCACAGAGTGCGCTATACAAGCCATGCAAGAGCTATTGAAAATCAAATATTTGTAGTATTGACTGGTACGGTGGGAAGCTTGCCAACTGTTGATTTTATGAGAGCAAACTTTGGGCAGGCTGCTGTTATTACGCCTAATGATATTCCGTTTCCTCCTAAAGGTCTTCAAGTTGAAGGAGAATTGAACAATGATATGCTTGTCACAGCGGACTTGGATCTAAGTTTATTATATGAGGTTCGTGAACGTGGTTCTGTTACTACATGGCGTGATCGAAGAACAGATTTATATCCAGACTGGGAACAAAGGGAAAAAACATTTTAAACAAATAAAAAGCCAATTCGTTTTCAGACCAACAATCTTGTTGGTTTTTTTATTTAGCTCTATTATCAAACTGTTCTTATGAACAAAAATTATGGCTGAAAGAAGCTAGGTTATAAAATAAAATAGCTTTCACTTATGAGAAAAAGCTTACAAACTTAATTTAAACATAAGAAAAGGCACAATTACGTAAAAATCCCCTTTAGGGTAATAACAATAATCTTTTACGAAAACAGCCTTTTATTTTTGGGAAAACTATTTTTTGTGATAAAATTTTTCATCTGAGGGCAAAACCTCAAGAGGAACTATGGGAGGAGTTATAATATGCAATCTTTAAAAGGAAAAACGGCCTTAATTACAGGGGCTGGAAGAGGGATTGGACGTGCAACAGCCATTGCACTAGCAAAAGAAGGTGTGAACATTGGTTTACTAGGCCTAACTCTATCTAATTTAGAGAAAGTAACAGAAGAACTGGAAGAATATGATGTAAATGTTGCTGGAGCTGCCGCAGACGTATCTGATATCGATTCTGTTCAGCATGCTGTCGACCATATTAAAGGAGAACTTGGTCCTATTGATATTTTGATAAACAATGCTGGGACAGCTAAATTTGGTGGTTTTTTAGAACTTGAACCAGCTGAGTGGGAAAAAATCATTCAAGTAAATTTAATGGGTACCTATTATGTTACCAGAGCTGTGCTTCCAGAAATGATTGAGCGTAAGACAGGAGATATTATTAATATTTCATCGACTGCCGGTCAAAAAGGAGCACCAGTGACCAGTGCCTATAGTGCATCTAAATTCGCTGTTTTAGGTCTAACGGAATCTTTATTAATGGAGGTTCGTAAACACAATATTCGTGTAACTGCTATGACTCCTAGTACGGTTGCAACTGATTTGGCTGTTGAGAACAAGTTAGTTGGTGATAATACTGATAGTGTAATGCAACCAGAGGACTTAGCCGAAATGATTGTTTCTCAATTAAAATTACATCCACGTGTATTTGTTAAATCTGCTGGTCTTTGGTCTACTAATCCATAAAATTAGAAACTGCAATGCATCGCGCATTGCAGTTTTTTTGTAGGTTTTTTTGAGCTTGTGAATTTAATTTTAGCAAACGGGATGACGATTTTTGAATTACAAACGGCTTTTGGACTTTAACAACAATTTTAAGCAAATAGCCTTTTGTAATGAATTGAAAGAGAGGGGAGGGGAGGAGTTAAATTGAAAATACCGCCGTGTCCACCCGAGAGAGACATTCTTTCACTTTCATTAGCACCTGGTACTAACGAAAGTGAAACAGTTGTTTATTTATTAGTGATACAGTTAAGAGAGGAATTATCCTGAAATATTTTAAGTGTTTAAACGATAAAATAATAATGTTTTCCTTATAAATGTGGATAACTAGCAATTAGTTCAAATTACCCTGTGGATAGACGAGGGTTGTGAATAATTTCTGCAAAATGTGGATAATGTTTTGAAAAATCAATAAAATTTACTGGAAGAAGGTGCATAGCGCTATTTCTTTGGGATCTGCCAATTATGAAAATTTGTCCGTCAATTGATGGGGCATTTCTTGGTTCATCCAAATAAACTATAAGAAAGAATATTTTTCAGTTTGTTCCCAAGGTATTTGTTTGAATTTTGTAAACTTTTTCACCAAAGTACTTGTTCATAAGGCTATTCTGTGATATCCTCACGAAAATTATCTTAGTATTCGAACCTTAAATGATCACTTTCAACAAAATGAGCGACCAAATAGTTTGGATTGGAGGAGGAAATAAATATGAGAGATGTTACCTTAATTGATATTTTCGAGCACCATATTACACAAAAATACGTTAAGCGCTCCGGTTTTGCTCATGCTATTGCCGTCGCTTATCATGCCTTCCATCTTGCAAAACAATATAATGAAAATGTCGATATCGCAGCAAAAGCAGGATTCCTTCATGATATCGGTCATTTTACTTGGTACCGTAACGGAAAGTGGGATTATGAATTGTATCGTCAAAACGACATTCATCCAATTAAAGGCGCAGAAAGAGCCCACAAACTACTAATTCGCTTAGGTGAAAATCCGATTCAAGCAAAAACAACAGCGCTTGCGATATTGTTCCATACAGATTCCTTTCTTCCATCCAATGATATTAATCGCACAATGCTTCAAAAAATAGTGAAATGGGCGGATGAAAAGGATGAAGAAGAAGGCGGTGCTCATCATTATCGCACCATTACGAGGGAGCGAGCGAGGGAGAGTATTATTCGGCTCGATCAGATGATTGATAAAGAACTTGAGTACTTGCGAGAAAAAAGGTTGTCATAATAAAAGGTTCTTTTCTCAATGCTCTTTTTTCAAACATTGTTGCTTTTGAAGATAAAAAACAATTAAATGAGCTATTTCAAACTGAAAAATTGCCTTCATTTATGAGAAAAGAGCTTGCAAACTTATTTTCAACTTACAAAATGTCTTTATCTACGTAAAATCGGCTTTTGGATTTTAACAACAATCTTTACGAAAACAGCATAATAAAACGAGCAGAAACGCTCGTTTTTTTTGTTTGTTACAGTTTTTTATAGATTATATTCTTGTATTCCAATTAGATTAGGTGTAATTTAAAATTAGTACCAAATTCTGGAGGGATGTAAATGAATGTTCTAAATGCCATTCAACATAGGCGAGAAATTACCCGATTTCAGAATAAAAAAATACCGAAAGAAGAACTGGAGAAAATTCTTGATGCTGGTTACTTAGCTCCTTCAGGCAATAACTTACCATCTAAAGAGCTTTTACTTGTTGCCAATCAGGAAATGCTTAAACAACTATCAAAAACCACTCCTTATGTTCCTTGGTTAGCTAATGCTGCTGCAGCAATTGTGGTTCTGGGTCGCCCGGATATTAGTAAATATTGGCTGCAAGATACGTCGATAGCTAGTGGTTTTATTTGGCTTGAGGCAGTTGAATTAGGAGTAGGGGGAGCTTTTGGGGCCATATATCATTCAGAAGATCAGCAAGAGTCAGACAGGAGAGAAGGATATGTTCGTGAAGCCCTTAACATCCCTGCTGATCGTCGCGTCGTAGCTATCTTAGGATTAGGGTATCCTGAAGAGCAGCCGTCCGCAAAAAAACACATAGCAAGGGAATCCATTATTCATTATGAAACATTTCGTATAGACAAATAAAAAACGAGCCGCATGGCTCGTTTTTTATTTCAGGCTATTTTCTAAAACGTTGTTGCTTTCTCAATCAAATAGAATGAAAGAGTTAACTAAGTTTAAACCAGCAAGCACCTATTTGACAAAGTACCTAGACTTTTCCGAAATATAATCCGCAATAAAAACTAAAATTAAATAACAAATCAACAACAATGTGATTTCAGTATAATGGAAAAAGCTCATACTTAGTTTAAATTGTTGCCCTAATCCTCCTGCACCGACAAAACCGACAACGATCGTCGTCCGCATAATGACTTCCCACCGGTATAAAATATATGTCAGAAACTTTGGCAACACCGTAGGGAAGACTCCATACATAAGAATTTGTGCAGGGTTAGCCCCAGATGAAGCGAGGTTGCGGATAGGGCGAGAATCGGTATCTTCAATCACTTCAGCACACAATTTCCCAAGTATCCCAAAGTTATGGAGAGCTAAAGCGATTGCTCCTGGAAGGATCCCAGGTTTGAAAATAAAGATCACAATCATTGCCCACACTAGCTCAGGGATTGCTCGACTAAAAATGTATGAGATGCGAATAAGACCAAACACAAACCATCGATACCATTTTTTTGACAGCGTCATCGATCCGTCTGCTACATTTCGGGCGGCTGGAATGACTGTTAAAAACATGACGATTGTCGAAAAACCAATAGCCATAATACTCATTTGCAATGTTTCGATTGAGAGAGTAAAGGCATCAGACCAACTTTCCTGGTTTAAAAATGCAATTTCCTCTTCGCCAACACCTAATAAACCCTTAAAGAACTTACTCGCGTATTCCATGTTTTCATTAGAAAATAATTCTGTTAAGCTGGCCTTTTCGACACCAATAACAAAATACCATGAAGCACCTATTAGCAACAGAAAGGCGTAAAATGAAAACCACATGAAATTGAATTTTCTTTTTTTCATTTTGCCATCCTCTTTCGTAGCAGACTGCTCCAGCCATCAATTAATACGACAATGATGGTCAAAAAGTACATAAATGTCCAGACCTCATCATAATTCAAATCATCCAGTGATAATTGTATTTGATAGCCTAAACCACCAAGTCCAACAAAGCTCATAATAGCAGATGAACGAATGGCACACTCATAGCGATACATTGTATAACTAATCATACTGTTTTTCACACTAGGGAGATAACCATAAAATAAACATTGCAATTTTGAAGCTCCTGCTGCTTGAAGTGCTTGAATCGGCTCATTTGGTACATCGTTGATCATATCAGCAAAAATACGTCCAAGGATTCCACCGTAAGGAATGGCTAAGGCGAAAATTGCGGCATACGGAGACAATCCAAAGGAAGCAACAAACAACCATGCCCAAACAAGCTCATGAATAGCTCTCATAAATCCGAGCAAGCCCCGAAAGCTACCTTTTAAAAACGTTCTTGAAGATTTTCTAGTAGCAAGAACACCTGAAGCGAGAATTCCAAAAACCAAACCTAATACTAAAGCTAGGCTCATGCCTGCTGTAGCGTAAGCAAGTGTAATCCAAGACGATTCAAAAGCAAGTGCCAGAATATTAGCCGATAGTTCAGGAGTAAACATAGCCATAAAAATCTCACTAGCTGTCCCGACTCCGCTTGCATGGATCACGCCATCTTGCCATTTTACCCCTAGAAGGCTCCAGACAAATAGAAGCAGTAGAAACACAGTGAGTATTTTTCTTTTGTGTAGATCAAATGAAAACATGCTCATTTCAGCTCCTTAAGCTGGTAAAGCTCTTGAAGCTGTTTATTTGTAACTTGATCTGCTGGCAAATCGAAAAATAATTCCCCATTTTTCAGAGCAATTAATCTGGAAAAATACTTACGTGCATACTCTACTGAGTGAAGGCTTGCAATCACTGTTTGCTGTTCTTCTTTTGCGATTTTTGTTAACATCTCCAAGATGTCTTCTGCTCTAGATGGATCGAGGGAGGCGACAGGTTCATCGGCAAGAATAATTTCTGGCTTTTGCATCAACAAGCGAGCAAGGGCAACCCGTTGCTGTTCACCCCCAGAAAGATTAGATGTTCTTTCATACATTTTATCTGGAAGGCCAACACGTGTTAAAGCTTGAGTAGCAGCTTGCCTTTCTTGAGGAATAAAAAGATTCAAAAGTGATTTTCCCAGTCCCCAGTCAGCTAAACGTCCTGCAAGTACATTATGAATAACAGCTAATTGTCCAACAAGGTCAAATTGCTGACGAATGATTCCAATTTTTTTGGCTCGTTTTTTACGATCAGTTAGTTGCGATAGGGGTCTCCCATCGATAAATATCTCGCCACTACTAGGCTCAAAGTTAGAGGCTAACATGTTTAATAAAGTTGTCTTACCAGCCCCACTTGGACCAATTAAAGCGATGGTTTCTCCTTTTTCAACAACAAAAGAAAGGGAAGATAAGGCTATCTTCCGCTCATAGTTTTTGGATATTTGATTAAGTTCAATGATGTTTTTTTTAGACACGTTGTGTCACCTACTTAATAATCGCTAATTCCTTAGCTACTTTTTCAATTGCTTCATAGTTTTTATTATTTGTTTCGATAAATTTGTCTGTAGAGAGGAGATCCATAACTTCATTATCCCCAGCTTCCATCGAAAGAATGGCATCTTTTAATTTTGATTTTGTTTCATCGTCCATTTTATTTACTGTCCAGTTGTAATCGTAATACTCTGGAGTTGTATAGAAAACCTTAACTTTGTCTGTGTCAACTTTTCCTTCCTCTACAGCAGCTTCCCATACCGAAATATTTAAAGCACCTGCTTCAAATGCACCGGATTCAACCAATTTATACGTTTTGTCATGAGAGCCAGAATAATTTGGATTTCCTTCAAGGTCTGTTTTTGGATCAATCCCAGCTTCTGTCATGAAATACCGTGGCATTAAATGACCTGAAGTTGAGCTTTCGCTACCAAATGTAAAAGTCTTGCCTTTTAAATCTTCCAGGGATTCAACGCCTGAATCAGACTTTGCGATAAACACTGATTTAAATTGTTCATCAATTGGGCGTTGAGCAATAGCTTCGGCTTCAGGAACAAGATTTCTAGCTTGAACCCCCGTTAATCCCCCAAACCATGCCAATTGGATTTCTCCTCGGTCAAAAGCAGTTACTAAAGCGCCATAATCAACTGATGGAACAAATTCTACTTCAAATCCTGTTTTTTTCGCAAGGTCAGCAGCAAAATCATCCATACTGCGATTTAAATCAGCCGTATTTTGGTCTGGAATCATCCCAATTTTAATCAATTTTACTTCTTTTGTTTCAGAGTTAGATTCTGTTTCGGCGTTTTCATTACTGTTCCCACATGCCGCCAATAAAAGAACCGTCACCAATCCTATCAATATCATAAGCTGTTTTTTCATTTGCAATCTCCTTTATGTTGAAAGTCCTATTTTACTATACCATTGTGTATTAGGATACTAACAATTCAAAATATCGATAGCTTGAATTGTTTAATATCGATTTTTTCTATAATTAGATAGGTGTTAATAGGGAGAGATTGTAAAAAGTCTTCATCATCTCCTTTTCTCCTGTTTGGGATTAGGCAAGAAGTGGGATGAAACATGTTACCTAAAGACCCGTTAGGGAACAATTTTGAGTACGTAATAAGTCGTGAGCTTTCACAGAGTCTTTAGTGAAGGTCACTCATAACCCAGTCTGAATTTTATTTTCTGACCAAAAAAGCCCTATTTAATAGGACTTTTGGTAGGTTTTCTATTAAGCTTTTTGAGACCATTCTTCCACATTCCAGACTTTCGTCACCCAATCTTCATAGAAGTCAGGTTCGTGGCTGACAAGTATAATGGTTCCTTTATATTCTTTCATCGCTTTTTTCAATTCAGCTTTGGCTGTAACATCTAAGTGATTGGTTGGCTCATCGAATAGCAACCAGTTGCTTTCTTCCATCATTAGTTTACAAAGACGAACTTTTGCTTGTTCTCCACCACTTAGTTGATTGAGCGGGCGAGAGATATGTTCATTCTTCAACCCACAGCGAGCAAGTGCTGCTCGAACTTGATGTTGATCTAATCCAGGGAAAGCTGCCCAAACATCTTCAATCGGCGTGATATTCTGGGCTTTTACTTCTTGTTCAAAATAAGAAGGATAGAGGAAATCTCCACGTTCAATTTTTCCGCTTAAAGGAGGAATTTTTCCAAGTATTGTTTTCAGAAGCGTTGACTTTCCGACGCCGTTCATTCCAACGAGGGCAATTTTTTCTCCACGTTCAATTGTCATTGTAAGCTTTGGCAGAAGAGGGTGTGTATACCCAATTTCAACATCTTTTCCTTCAAAAACATATCTGCTTGAACTGCGTGATTCCTTAAATTCAAAAGTTGGTTTCAGTGCTGTTTCCGGACGATCAATACGTTCCATTCGATCTAATTGCTTTTGACGGCTCTTGGCTCGTCCAGTTGTTGAGTAACGAGCTTTGTTTTTGGCAATAAACTCTTCTTGTTTTTTTATAAATTCCTTTTGTTTTTCATATGCGTTAATGTGTTGATTTTTGTTGATTTCCGCTAATTCTAGGAATTTTTCATAAGTTGCTGTATATCGTGATAGCTTTGAGAACTCTAAATGGAAAATGACGTTTGAAACAGAATTCATAAACTCGGTATCATGGGAAATTAATAAGAAAGCATGCGGATATTCCTTTAAATAATTTGATAACCAGCGAATATGTTCAACATCCAAATAGTTAGTCGGTTCGTCTAATAATAAAACTTTTGGTTGTTCTAACAATAATTTTGCTAAAAGAACTTTTGTTCTTTGTCCACCACTTAAAGCAGCAACATCACGGTCAAGACCAATTGCATCAATTCCTAATCCACGTGCAGCGTCCTCAACCTTTAAATCTAAGTTATAAAATCCACCAGCATCCAATTCATCTTGTATGGCTGCCATCTGTTCAAGTAAAGCTTCCAATTCTTCCGGCGTAGCATCGGCCATTTTTGCTGTTACTTCATTAAGTTCCTCTTCCTTTTTAAATAGAGGGAGAAAAGCATCATTTAATACTTCACGTATTGTTTTTCCAGGTGTCAATACAGTGTGTTGGTCAAGATAGCCATAATGTGTTCCTGGTGTCCATTCCACTTTCCCAGAATCATGAATTAATTGGTTCGTGATGATATTCATTAGGGTAGATTTTCCAACTCCGTTAGCTCCAACTAGACCTGCATGGTCTTCAGCAAGGAGGCGGAAGGAAACATCTTTAAAAAGAGTACGGTCCCCAAATGTATGACTTAATTTCTCTACAGTTAATAAACTCATTTATTTAGCCTCGCTTTTTTAGTATCCTTTACACTCATTATTCGATGATACTAAATTCTAGCGAATTCGAAAAGTTCTTTTCACTGGAAGATTGTTTCTTGTTCTTTTTAACGAAAAAATTTACCGAATTCTTTGTAGTTAATGTAAAATAATTCCTGTATCTGTTATAATTGAAGTATAGAAAAGGAGGGATATTAATGAAAGCGACAGGGATTGTTCGAAAAACAGACCAATTAGGCCGAATTGTCATTCCAATGGAGTTGCGCAAAAAAATGGATATTCATGAAAATGACCCACTAGAAATCTTTGTTGATGAAGATACTATTATCCTCCAAAAATATCAACCAGATCGTACATGTATGATTACTGGGAAAATTAGTTCAAACAATCTAATCTTAGCGGGAGGAAAGATTGTTTTGAGTTCCGATGGCGCTGAAATCTTAAAAAAGGAACTTGAAAATTATCTGATGGCTCCTACTAAATAGGTAAAAAGATATCAAGTAGTGCTGGTTAAAACAGCGCTATTTTTTTTCTTTTATTTTTGATATGATTTAATACGTGACATTAGAATATAATGGAGTAATTGGAACAAATTAATAAGATTGGTTCTTTTGGAATAGGGGTCTTATTTATTCAGTGATAACGAGTTAAGATCATTACTAGTTGAGTTTTACATGAGAAAGGCGTGCGACATGAAAAAACACATACCCAATATTCTAACATTTGGAAACTTATTTTGTGGGTTTTTAGCAATCAGTTACATTATTAATGGTGATATGCGAAACGCCCCAATTTTAATCTTTATCGCGATCATGTTAGATGCTGTCGATGGAAGAGTAGCAAGAATCCTTGGTGTTTCCAACGAGATGGGAAAGGAACTTGATTCACTGGCGGACATTGTATCTTTCGGCGTTGTACCAGCACTTTTAGTGGCGTATACTTATTTTAGTGATTTTGAAATGCTCGGGATTGTCATAGCAGGTTTATTCCCGTTGTTTGGTGCCTACAGATTAGCAAGATTTAATATTTCTGATCAGTCAGAATCGCTTAGATATTTTAAAGGCATTCCGATTACACTTGCTGGAGGAATTGTTACTTTCTTGGTTTTGTTTGCAAAGATAATTCCTGTATGGATCTTTTTTATCATTTACTACTTATTGGCGATTTTAATGGTTAGTCGTGTTCGAATCCCTAGCTTTAAAAAAGTTGGGTTGCCTAAGTATAGTGGATTGATTACTTTGTTCTTATTCTATATGGTTTATTTATATGCGAAGGCCAGATTTGAACAGGTCCCAATCTTTTTTTATGTAGCGCTAGCAACATACATACTATATGTTGTTGTCCGATTCTTTAAAGAAAAAGAACCAAGATTCCCAATGCGAAGAAGAAAGTTGCCGAAACGATTTAAGTGGAAGCTTCGAAAATAAAGAGTGATTCCACAATGATTTACGGAGAAAAGAAGGAAACAATCTGTTTCCTTCTTTTTTTTGTCGTTCTAGATTCAATCGCGGAATAGACTTATATGAGAACCCACCATTTTGAACAAGAACCAAAGGAGGTTCCTTATGTCTAGTCGTCAATTAATGACTTTTTTATCAGAAAATCTCTCAAGTTTAAAAGAAAAAGGACTTTATAATGAAATCGAATCGCTTCAAGGTGCGAATGGGCCAATCATTACACTTAATCAAAGAATACTAATCAACCTTTCTTCAAATAACTATTTAGGTTTAGCAACAGATCAACGCTTAAAAAATGCCGCCCAGGAGGCAATCCTTGCTTATGGAGTAGGAGCTGGGGCTGTAAGAAGCATCAATGGAACTCTTGATCTGCACTTAGAGTTAGAAGAAAAACTCGCTCAGTTTAAAAGTACAGAAGCTGCTATTGTTTACCAATCAGGGTTCAATTGCAATATGGGGGCTATTTCAGCTGTCATGAATCAAGAGGATGCAATTTTATCTGATGAACTAAATCATGCTTCGATTATCGATGGTTGTCGTTTATCAAGAGCAAAGATTATTCGGTATCGGCATTCAGATATGGATGACCTCCGTAACAAGGCAAAGCAAGCAAGAGATTCAGTGACGTTCAAAAAAATTATGGTCATTACGGACGGAGTTTTCTCGATGGATGGAGACCTCGCCAAATTGCCTGAGATTGTGAGTATTGCAAAGGAATTTGATTTGATAACTTATGTGGATGATGCCCATGGTTCGGGTGTTCTTGGTGAGGGTGCCGGAACGGTGAAACATTTCGGTTTATCAGACAGAATTGATTTTCAAATCGGAACACTATCCAAAGCTATTGGCGTTGTTGGCGGATATGTAGCTGGGAAAAAAGAATTAATTCAGTGGCTCAAACTTCAAAGTCGGCCGTTTTTATTTTCGACTGCTTCCACGCCAGCAGATGTCGCCGCATGTATAGCCGCAATCGAACTGTTAAGTAAAGATACGCAATTGAATCAACGTTTGTGGGAAAATGCCGATTATTTAAAAACGGGTCTAACAAAACTAGGATTTCAAATCGGCAATAGTGAAACACCAATTACCCCATGTATCATTGGCGATGAGTTCAAAACACAAACTTTTAGTCGAAGATTGTTTGAAGAGGGGGTTTATGCAAAATCAATTGTTTTCCCAACCGTACCACGTGGCACCGGTCGAGTTCGAAATATGCCGACCGCAGCACACACAAAAGAAATGCTGGATGAAGCATTAAGCGTGTATGAAAAGGTAGGGAAAGAGTTGCGGATTATTCCTTAAACAATAACCCCCCGGGTAACAATTTGAATAGTATACTATAGCCTGTTATAACTGGAGGTATACTATTTCATGAAGCGAATATTAATTACCGGTGCTCTAGGGCAAATAGGTTCGGAGCTTACGCTTTCCTTGAGAGAAACCTACGGGAAGGACAAAGTGATTGCCACCGACATCAGAAAACCGGACCATGAGGTTGCAACGGAAGGTCCTTTTGAAATTTTAGATGTAATGGACCAAAAAAGAATGTCTCAACTTGTGTCTACCCACCGAGTTGATACAATCATTCACTTGGCAGCTCTGCTATCAGCAAAAGCAGAATTAAACCCTCTTTTTGCATGGAATCTGAACATGAGTGGCCTTTTAAATGTCCTCGAAACAGCAAAAGAATTCAAAACAAAGTTTTTCGCACCTAGCTCCATTGGGGCATTCGGTCCAACTACACCTAAAAATGCAACTCCTCAAAATACAATTCAACGTCCTACAACCATGTACGGGATTAACAAACTAACAGGAGAGTTGCTTGCTGACTATTATTTTAGGCGCTATGGAGTGGATTGCCGTGGTTTACGTTTTCCGGGTTTAATTTCTTATAAAACTCAACCAGGCGGTGGAACGACTGATTATGCCGTCGAAATGTATCATGAGGCCGTGAAACATCGTCGATATACCTCTTATATAAAAAAAGGGACGTATCTTGATATGATGTATATGCCTGATGCGCTAGCAGCCATCATTCAACTGATGGAGGCCGATGGTACACAGTTAAAAAACCGCAATGCTTATAATGTGACGGCAATGAGCTTAGACCCAGAAAAGTTAGCTCAATCGATTCGAAGAGAAATTCCTGAATTCCGCCTGGACTATAAAATTGACTCAGTTAGGCAGCAGATTGCCGATAGTTGGCCGAATCAATTAGATGCATCTTGCGCAAAGGAAGAGTGGGGATTTAAACCAACATTCACTCTCGATCGGATGACTAAGGAAATGATAAAAAATATAATGTAATGTACTGTACTCCTCCTATCAACATTTACTAAACCATCTAAAAAATGACTAACAAATCCAAATAATAGAAAAAAACTATTAAATTTACAGCAACCGATGCCCTTTTGTATTCTCTTATTAGATAGAGAGATAGGGGGACAACATCGATGCAAATCCTAGGCGTCATTTTTGGTTCCGTGATTGTGGCAATCGCGTTTAACTTTTTCTTAATTCCACATGAAATTCTAAGCAGTGGTATAAGTGGGATTTCTATGATTTTCGGAATGTTGACTCCCATTAACACGGGGATTGCAAACTTCCTGTTGAATTTTCCGTTATTGGTCATCGGATATTTCAAATTAGGAAAAAAATTCATTATCCATACCATCCTTTCTGTTATTGTCATATCCTTGGGACTTTATATCATTCCGATTATGAGCATCGCGAATGATATCATACTGTCTTCCGTTTTCGGTGGAGCGTTAACGGGGATTGGGATTGGACTTATCTTTCGTTGTTCGGGTTCATCCGGTGGCTTTGATGTCATTGGGATGTTAATAGCGAGAAAAAGAGATTTTCCAATCGGAACGATGTTAACGATGATGAATGCGGTTATTATTTTGGTCAGTGGCTTTTTATTTAACTGGGATTCCGCACTGTATACAATGATATCCATTTTTGTTACTGGTAAGGTCGTTGATGCAATCTATACCCATCATGAAAAGTTAACCTTAATGATCGTTACCCAAAAAGGTGAAGAAATGAGAGAGCATCTTTTAGAAAATGTATATCGTGGTGTAACAATTTTCGATGGGATGGGTGGGTACACAAATCAAAAGCGAAATATACTTATGACGGTGATTTCCCGGTATGAACTAGGAGAAGTTAAATCCTTAGTCGCAAAAATTGATCCGAACGCATTTGTGAATATTACCGAGACTGTCGAAGTAATGGGGTTATTTCATAAACATCGAGTATAAAGAAAAAGCAGGCTTCCCGTGGGAACCCTGCTTTTCTTTTGTTTGAAATGTAAATTAGTGGGGTTTATTGTTAGCGAACAACGTGAATCCATTTATCGCTTTTTTCAGTTACTCTCCCAACAATTGTAGCTTGATTTAACCCTACTTCATGTAACTTGGCTACATACTCATTTGCTTCTGACTCTGGCAGAGCTACTAATAAACCGCCGGATGTAATCGCGTCACAAAGGACAAGTTGCTCACTATCGGAAATATCTTGATAGTCGACGTCATTGCTAAGCCACTTATGATTTGCCTTCGATCCACCAGGAACAACTCCCTCCGCAGCCAGCTCATAGGTCCCAGCTAATACAGGAACGTTGGATAAGGTGAATTCGAGCGTCACATCACTGCCACGTGCCATTTCACTACCATGCCCTAGTAGTCCGAACCCTGTAACATCAGTAACTGCGTGTGGATGGAATGTTTTTAGTGATTCAGCAGCTGATTTATTTAATAGCGCCATCGTTTCCGTCACCGCTTTTTCTTGTTCCGATGTGACCTTATTGCGTTTAATTCCTGTCGTTATAATACCGACTCCAAGTGGTTTTGATAATACCAAAACATCTCCAGGTTTGGCACCGACATTTTTCCAAATCTTATCAGGGTGAGCAATCCCTGTTACCGATAATCCAAATTTAGGTTCTTGGTCATCTACTGAATGACCACCGATTGTTACTGCTCCTGCTTCTTTTACCTTGTCAGCAGCACCTCTCATGATTTCAGCTAAAAGATCAGGTCCAAGTTTTTTTACAGGATACCCGACAATATTCAAAACCGTTTTCGGTTCTCCTCCCATTGCATATACATCACTTAGAGAATTAGCCGCTGCAATCTGGCCAAACATATATGGATCATCCACTACAGGAGTGAAATAGTCGACAGTTTGAATTAAAGCAATTGATTCCGTCAGCTTGTATACTCCTGCATCATCAGCTGTTTCATTTCCTACTAATAATTCAGGAACGGATTCTTGTTTAGGTAATAGACGCAAAACTTGCATCAAGTCCTCAGGACTGATTTTGCAGCCTCAGCCAGCTTTAGAGGACAAAGTTGTAAGACGTATTTTTTCTTGTTCACTCAAAACATAACACCTCCAATCTATAGTATACCGAAGCTAGTTTTAAAAAGCACATGTTTAACTTGTATCATTTGCCATATATAATTGTTTTTTATACAATGACGTTAAAATTAAGTTTGTTATGGGGGTACAAAGATGGAGAAATTCCAAATGAAAATTGAATTCTGTATGATGTGAAACTATGCACCAAAAGCTGCGAGTTTCGCAGAAGATTTATTTACCCACTTTCGAGGCCGAATTGAAAAAATGGAGTTAATTCCATCCTCGGGGGGTGTCTTTGAAGTAACTGTAAATGGCGAGAAAATTTACTCAAAGGATGAAACGGGAGTGTTCCCGAAATCAGACGCGATTATCGCACAATTAGAAAAAGAAAAAGGTGCCTAGAATCTAATTTCCAGGCGCCTATAAGTTTGATTATCTTGTATTAAGTGGTGGCGGAACAAGCCATCCTTTTTCTTTGTTCATTTTTAGTAGTTTTCCTTGAAATTCAACACGTTGGGTTTGGAACTCATTATACATTTCTGCAATATCTTGCCGGATGGCAATGCTGGCAACATAGCTTGTTAGAAGTTTTCCAACCGTTAGCTCTTTCCCTACGAGAGCGGCTACTTCAGGATCATTTAATCGAGCCCCTGCAGGAATGTCTTCTAGGTTTACCATCGGTCGGTCTGGAGGTGCAGGTGGAAGTCGTAACCCATTCTCTTTTAAAAGTTGCTCCACCTGTTCTTCCTCTTGCTGTATACAGTCTTCGGTGAATTCTTGAAGAAATTTTTTTAAATCCTCATCTCCAGTATGATTGATAAAAACTTGTAGCGTAACAAGAAGCGCTTTTGATTCCAATAAATGAGTCCATAAATGATAAATTTCACCTACATGCAATGGCTCTTCTTTCGGTTCACCATTTAGTACCCCCATAGCTAATCCCTCCTGATGTTCTCTTTTACGGTAGTTTTTCAAGAACACAATGGAATCATACGAAGAAAATCAACTGGAAGTATTTGAAGGAACTTAGTTGCTTCGAACACCATATAAAATACAGCCCACTCCTAATAAAACCCAAAACATTTTCCCAAATGAAATTTTATCGGCCAATCCTAATAGACCGATGGTTGTTGTGAGAATAAGAACGATAGGACCAACTAATGCAAGCGAACTATTCACAACTAACGCTTTTCCGACATCGTTCAGCTTCAACATTAAAATTGCTGCAAAAATTTCAATACTCCCTGATAAGAGACGCAATGTCGCCATGCCTAATACTGCTTTTTCAATTAAATTAAACATGTGATCCTCCTGCTAAACATTCTTTTGTGAACAATATATGCACGGAAGTAAAGAAGCAGGACAAGGAATCCTTTTATTTGTCGGACATGTAGGGAAATAATGCTATAATGTAGGGGCTATTGTTAAAACTGGAGGGAAACAATGTGAAGCAACTTCTTCGGCAAATGCCACCGGTTCATGAACTTCAAAGAGATGCGCAGTTCCACAGCATTGCTAAATACTATACCGTCGATATACAAATTCTAACTGAATACCTTAAGCAAGTGATTTCCGAGATTCGGCAAGAAATACTTGAAAGAACATGGACGGGACCAGAGCCTGGATCTAACCAATTTATTTCCAGTGTATTTGAGTTGCTTAAAAAAAGAATCGAACAACAACAAAGCTATACACTTAAGCGGGTTATAAATGCAACAGGAACTATTTTACATACCAATTTAGGAAGAGCTAGATTGAGCGATCGAGCTACCGAACATGTTATTGAAACAGCTCAAAATTATTCCAATCTTGAATATAAACTAGAAGAAGGAGAACGGGGATCAAGACATAGTCATGCCGAATCGTTGCTAAAAGAAATTACTGGCGCTGAGGCGGCAATGGTCGTTAACAATAATGCAGCGGCTGTTTTTCTCATTTTGCGTGCATTGGCTAAAGAGAAAGAGGTTGTTGTTTCAAGAGGACAATTGGTAGAGATAGGAGGTTCATTCCGAATCTCGAGTATCATGGAAGAAAGTGGAGCCAAACTGATTGAGGTTGGCACCACAAATAAAACCCATTTGCGTGACTATGAACAGGCCATCAATGAAGAGACAAGTATGATTTTGAAAGTCCATACTAGCAATTTTAAGATCATGGGCTTCACTAAAACTGTTGAAACAACCGAACTAGCAGATTTGGCTAGTAAACACGAAGAAATTCTTTTTTATGAAGATCTTGGAAGTGGGGTTTTGTATGACTTTCAACAACATGGAATCGGTGAGGAGCCGGTCGTTAGTGAAATCATTAAACAAGGTGCCGATATTGTTTCATTTAGCGGAGATAAATTACTTGGCGGACCACAGGCAGGCCTAATTGTTGGAAAGAAACATCTCATCGATCAATTAAAGAAACATCAACTTGCAAGAGTACTACGTGTAGATAAGATGACTTTAGCAGCATTAGAAGCGACATTAGCAGATTACCTGAAAGGTGAACAAGGGATCCAACAAATTCCTACAGTGCGACATTTGTTAATGCAGCCCAAAACAATTAAAGCTCGGGCTGAGAATTTCATCCAGCAATTAAACAATGAGAAAAGTGGTTATTCCTTAAGAATTATTGAAGGGACAAGTCAAGTTGGAGGAGGGACGATGCCAGAAGTTGAGCTACCCACTTATTTAGTGGCTTTAGTTCATCCCACTCTTTCAACAGAACAACTGGCTAGAAAATTAAGAATAGACTCAAAACCTGCAGTTATTGTCAGAAGACATAAAGAAGAAATCCAAATTGATTTAAGGACAGTTACTGATGAGGAAGAAACTCTAATTATTAAAGCATTATTAACACACATCTAAAGGTAATTAATTCAAAAGTCTGCCTCATGAACCAAGAAGGAAATGTTTTGGTTATGAGGAATCACATACAGCTAAAACGAGAAAATGAGGTCTCTGCCTGTACGGCAAAGGCCTCATTTTTCTTGTAATTTTACATATCGTGGTTATGTCCATTCTTTTGTCTTGAGTGATTTCGATTTTTTACTTTTTTTGAGCCACTCAATGGTTCTGGCTGACCCGGGTTATGTCCTTTAGGCGCATTTTTTCGCATATCTTTGCTATCGTTTTTATTCATCATACATCCCTCCTACTAGTAGGTTGTTGTGATGGATTTGAATTTATACTGAATATTTTCTTTCACTCCTGCACAATTTACGAATACTCGAGGCGCAATTTACTTCGAAATTTCTATATCACTACAAAAGAAAACAGGAGGTAGAAATTCTATGCCTTATCATAAAAATAAACAGCAAGCCTTTCAAGCAGCCCAACAAGGGTTTGAGGAAGTACAAGATTTTTATCAAGATATTGTGACTGATAGTGCAAACTATGGTCATCAGCTGAAACACTTAAAGAATGAAGTGAACGAAGCTTATCAACAAATCGAAAATGCTCTTGAAGTGGCATCAGAAACACAACGTCCACAATTGGAACGTTTTATGAACGATTTAGAAAAAATTGTCGAAGAAGTAAATTTACAATAAACTGAACAAAAAGCGGAAGGGAGGAGAGCACCTTCCGCTTTATTTCGCAATTAGCTTTACACGTTTAGATTCAAATAGTTTGGATTACTGATTTTTTTTACGCTTTTTGTTGTTTTGCTTTTGCAGTTCTGTTAGTGGTTCATTCGAATACTCCTCATTGTATCCAGTACCTTTCCCTTGGGCACTAGCTGCATTCATACCAGGGATGATGTGGTTCGCCTTGCGTTTTGCCAAAATGGTCACCTTCTTTCTGAAAATTTTCAGGATTATTTTGCCCTTGTTTCCAGAATCGATACTTTTTTGGAATAATAACCTATTGTGAATCCTTGATTTTAAAGGTTTTTTTCATAATTCAAACATGCTTGATTATCGTATTTTCACTGTAGAAACCTAAAATACTATAAGTTTTTCTTATCAAAAACAATAACAATATTGATATTTACTTATACATAGAGTTATATTAAGATTAGAATTGTGAGAAAAGTTAGGATGTCGAATAAAGTTCTAACTTTTCGACAATTACATTTATTTAGTGTATGATTGTTACGACCAAAGGGGGTAGTCAGATGACTAAACAATTAACTGACCTTGATGTATTTAAAGCCCGCAGTACATTTGAATCAGGCGGGAAACGCTACCATTACTATCGTCTTGCAGCACTTGAAGAAGCAGGACTAGGAAACGTATCGAAGCTTCCTTATTCGATTAAGGTACTTCTTGAATCTGTTCTTCGTCAACATGATGGCCGAGTTATTACAAAAGAACATGTTGAAAATCTAGTAAAATGGGGAACTAGTGAAGTTAAAGAGGTAGATGTACCTTTCAAACCTTCTCGTGTTATTCTACAGGACTTTACTGGAGTACCAGCGGTTGTTGACCTTGCTTCATTAAGAAAAGCAATGGCTGACCTTGGTGGAGACCCAGATAAAATTAATCCTGAAAAACCGGTTGATTTAGTAATTGACCACTCTGTACAGGTTGATAAATACGGAACTCCTGATGCATTACAAGCAAACATGGACCTAGAATTTGAACGTAATGCAGAGCGTTATCAATTCCTAAGTTGGGCACAAAAAGCATTCGACAATTATCGTGCTGTTCCACCAGCAACAGGTATCGTACACCAAGTTAACTTAGAGTATCTTGCAAGCGTTGTCCATTCAGTTCAAACTGAAGATGGCGAATTCGAAGCCTTCCCAGACTCACTTGTTGGAACAGACTCTCATACAACAATGATTAACGGTATCGGTGTTCTTGGATGGGGCGTCGGTGGGATCGAAGCAGAAGCTGGAATGCTAGGACAGCCTTCATACTTCCCAGTACCAGAGGTAGTAGGTGTTAAATTAGTTGGCGACATGCCAAACGGTTCAACTGCAACTGACCTTGCATTAAAAGTTACTCAAGTTCTTCGTAGCCATGGTGTAGTTGGTAAATTCGTAGAGTTCTTCGGTCCTGGAGTTGTTACACTTCCATTAGCAGACCGTGCAACAGTTGCCAATATGGCTCCTGAATACGGTGCAACTTGTGGGTTCTTCCCAGTTGACTCTGAATCTCTTGATTACATGCGTTTAACTGGACGTACTGATGAGCAAGTTGAATTGGTTGAAAAATATTGTAAAGAAAACGGTTTATTCTTTGATCCAACACTTGAGCCTGTTTATACAGATGTTATTGAAATCGATCTTTCTGAGATTGAAGCAAATCTTTCTGGCCCTAAGCGTCCACAAGATTTAATTCCACTTTCTCAAATGAAAAAGAGCTTCAATGATGCTATTACTGCTCCAGCTGGAAACCAAGGATTCGGCTTAGAAGCTTCTGAAATCGAGAAGTCTGCTGTCGTTGAGTTTGAAAACGGTGAACAAGCGACAATGAAAACGGGTGCAATTGCGATTGCTTCGATTACTTCCTGTACAAACACTTCTAACCCATACGTACTAGTTGGTGCGGGTCTAGTAGCGAAAAAAGCAGTTGAACTAGGAATGGAAGTTCCGAAGTTTGTTAAAACATCTCTAGCACCTGGTTCTAAGGTTGTTACAGGATATCTTCGTGATTCTGGATTACTACCATACTTAGAATCTATCGGCTTTAACCTAGTAGGTTATGGATGTACAACATGTATCGGTAACTCTGGTCCACTTCTACCAGAAATCGAAAAGACTGTTGCAGACTCTGATTTACTTGTTACTTCTGTTCTTTCTGGTAACCGTAACTTTGAAGGACGTATTCATCCACTGGTAAAAGCAAACTATCTAGCATCTCCACCGCTTGTAGTAGCTTACGCATTAGCTGGAACGGTTAATATCGACCTTCAAAACGATTCTATCGGAAAAGACAAAGATGGCAACGATGTATTCTTCAAGGATATTTGGCCATCCACTGCAGAAGTAAACGAAGTTGTAAACAAAGTTGTTACACCGGAATTATTCCGCAGCGAATATGAAAATGTATTCAGCGACAACGAGCGTTGGAACGAAATCCAAACAAATAACGATGCTCTATATAGCTTTGATGATGATTCAACATATATCGCGAACCCTCCATTCTTTGAAGGTTTAAGCGCTGAACCAGGAACAGTTGAGCCATTAACTGGTTTACGTGTAGTTGGTAAGTTTGGTGATTCTGTCACAACTGACCATATTTCTCCTGCTGGTGCAATCGGTAAAGATACACCTGCTGGTCAATACCTACGTTCAAAAGGTGTTGAAGTACGTGACTTCAACTCATACGGTTCTCGTCGTGGAAACCACGAAGTTATGATGCGCGGTACATTCGCAAACATTCGTATTAAGAACCAAATCGCTCCTGGTACCGAAGGCGGTTATACAACTTACTGGCCAACAGGCGATGTTACTTCTATTTATGATGCTTGTATGAGATATAAAGAAAATGGAACTGGCCTAATGGTTATTGCTGGTAAAGACTACGGCATGGGATCTTCCCGTGACTGGGCAGCAAAAGGAACAAATCTACTTGGAATTAAGACTGTAATTGCAGAGAGCTTCGAGCGTATCCACCGTTCAAACTTAGTATTGATGGGTGTTCTACCACTTCAATTCAAAGATGGTGAAAATGCTGAAACACTAGGATTAACAGGTAAAGAAAGCTTCAACGTTGAGGTCGATGAAAACGTACGTCCACGTGACCTTGTTAAAGTTACTGCGACTGACGAAAATGGAAACCAAAAAACATTTGAAGCAGTCGTTCGCTTCGATTCTGAGGTTGAAATCGACTACTACCGTCATGGTGGTATCCTACAAATGGTTCTTCGTGAAAAATTAAAAGGATAATATCTTTCAAAAAAGCCCGTTTATGCATTTGTATAAACGGGTTTTTTACATTAGACAATATAAGTATTTTTAAAATTGTCATTAATTTCTCATAACTTTATTTAGTATTCTATTGAAATCCTTTTGATAACTTTTTATTGTTAAATTAGGTATTGTTGAAGGGGGAGAAGATAGATGAGTCTTTTTTCAATTGTTGCAAGAGAAAATTTTCTTTCCATCGTAATTGATCGTCAGGAATACGGAGGTTATGAACATCAAGCCCGCTCGGAACGAACGTATTATTATGAATTAACTCCGGATATCTTTTTCATTTTTACTGGGGAAGAAGAATTCTATCAAGAAAGCCTTCAGCTTGTGCAAACGCTAGCTAATAACCGAGTTAACCTACGTGAAATGGCCTTATATCTTCATCAACGGTGGCAACAAGCTAATCCACAATGTGTTAGTTTGGAGGCGGTCATTGGAGGAGTAACTGAGCAAGATGGGATTCAATATCACATCATTTCACCCTCCCAAGAATTAGAATCTCATTATCCTAAAACAGATGAAAGCCTATACTACGCACACGATTCGTATAATAAAACAGAACCGATGAATGAATTAGCGCGAAGATTAATGATGAATGGGGTATCAACGATTCCTCAAGTGCTAGTAGCACAACAAGAACTATATAAAACATATGTAGGCGCCGAGAGAGGGACAAGCTCTAAAGCAGTCACAATTGTCATTGAAAAGCCTAAATAGAGATTATCATAGAAAAATGAGCAAAAGAGCCAGGAACATGGCTCTTTTGCTCTCTTTTTAAGGAATATGAAACAAAGGAAGTTTTGTAAAAGTGAACGGTATAAAATGCCTAGAATAAAATCCAAAATACATTTCTTTTAGAAGGCATACTGAATAATAAAGTTACTGATAAATAACAAGGCTATCATATAAAGAGCGGGATGAATTTCTTTTCCCTGTCCCATCAATAACTTCATTAATGGATAGATGATAAACCCAATCGCCATTCCATCAGCGATGCTATAGGTTAAAGGTATTAACACGATAATCAATAGAGCCGGGAAGCTCTCTGTTAAATCATCCATTGAGATATGCACAATATTTTGTAGCATTAAGATTCCAATTAATATTAGTACTGGAGAAACTGCACTTGAAGGAACCATTTTTATTACTGGTATAAACAAGATGGAAGCGAGGAACAAGAAACCGGTAATAACACTTGTTAATCCTGTTCGTCCCCCCGCAGTAATTCCTGCAGCACTTTCGACCGAAGCAACTGTTGGACTTGTACCAAATACACCTGATGATAAGACGGAAACAGCTGTTGCTTGAAGTGACTTTTTGCTGCTTTCCGGTCGTTTCAACATTTTAGTATGACCGTGTATCAATCCAATGTTTTCAAATACAAGCACCATTGCCAGAGAGATTGATGTTAACCAGAAGATAAAATTTCCAACTTGCCCCCAAGACATTTGACCAAATACTGAAAAGTACTCTGTAAATGACGGAGTTGAGAAAGTTAATTTCTCCACTTTAGCTCCGCCAAATAGAAGAGCAAGTGCGGACGTAATGAAAATGCTTAATAATAAGTTACCAGGTACATTTTTAATGAAAAGGAAGATCGTAATGATTAAGCCGATAAATGTAACAATAACAGAAGGACTACTAAGATCTCCAATTGCCAATAATGTATGTTCTGAGTTTGTTATAATTCCAGCATTATCAAAACCAATGAGAATTAACAGAATCCCAATTCCCACTGAAATAGCTTCTTTTAAGGAATCAGGAATTGAGGAAGTGATTATTTTTGCCAATGGGGTAAACGCAATTATGACAAAAATAATCCCCGCTACAAAAACAACCGCAAGTGCTTCCTGCCATGTAAACCCTCCCGATTGTACAATCGTATAGGTGAACATCGCATTCAAACCCATCCCAGGTATGAGTAACATAGGTGTATTACTCCAAAGTCCAATCACTAAACACCCAAAGAAGCTAGTCAAGATGGTTGCAATAATCCCTGCTTCTAATGGAATACCAGCTACAGCTAAAATTGTACTGTTCACAATAATGATATATACGACTGTGATATAGGATATAAATCCGGCTGACAATTCCTTCCCGAATGTCGTACCATATTGTGATAATTTAAATAAACGTTCCAATTTAATCACCTTTCTCTCTATCTACGGGATTCAAACGATAGTAATCGTATCATAGACAGTGGTATATGAAAAATATATAATTCAAATACAAATCATACATTTTGCATATAACAAAAGGAAGGACACCAAATATGGATTTTAGACAATTACGATATTTTATTGCGATAGCCGAGGAAAAGAATATCACTGCCGCCGCGAACCGACTTCATATGTCACAGCCACCGCTTAGCATGCAATTAAAACAGCTTGAGGAAGAGTTAGGGGTAAAACTAGTCGAGAGAAATGGCAAAAGTATGGCCTTAACGGATAAAGGGGAAGTCCTTTATCGCCATGCACTTCAGCTAGTAAATAATTTAGAAGAAGTGAAAAATGAACTTCAAGAAACAGAGGAAGGCAGAAAAGGTACACTATCGGTTGGGCTTAATACTCTTTCAGTTCCCTTCTTTTCCGATATGTTACAAAAGTATCACCAAAAATACCCACATGTTTCCCTAAAAGTCGTACAAAATGATTCCTTTTATTTAACTGATATGGTGAAATCAAGGTCGATAGAAATGGCTTTTGTTCGTCTTCCCCTTGAACACCAAGGTCTAGCATATCATCATTTACTTAATGACCCTTTTGTTTTCGTATATACAAAATCCATTGAGAGCATATCACTTAAAGAGATTACAGAATTTCCTTTAATCATCCCAAGTACAGAAGGATTAGGGAGCTATAATACCATTTTGAATGCTTTCTCAAAACAGCAACTTCAACCTAAAATAATTGCTGAGTGTTCGGATATGCATGTTCTTATGGAAATGGTACGAGCTGGAATGGGAGCCACAATCGTTCCTGAGTCGGTACTTAAAGTTTATGGAGGTCTCCACTTATTTCCAACAATCATCCGTGATGCCGATTTGTTTTCATCTCTTGGCATTATTTGGTTAGAACATCATTTCATTTCAACGCCTGCCAAAAATTTTATGGAAATTGTTAAGAAAGTTTTAGGAAATTAAATAAAATTATAGTAAATATATGGCATATTGAAATTAAACTTTTAATTCGTATCCAGGATAATTCTGCCCTTGTTCATTCATACACACCTAATTTTTCCTCTTTTTTGGGGAAAGCTATCTATATCAGTAATGACTAAAGAGGTGTATAAATAATGATAAAAAAAGGGGTGTTAGTTACCCTATTTTTCTTAGTTTTCAGTGTTGCAGTTGTCCAGGCAATCGGGAAGGGTCAACAAAATACCGATTCGGTTCAGAGCGAAAGTACAGCAATCACGGATGTTTCAATAAAAGCACCTAATTTTACTTTAACGACGCCTGAAGGAAAAAAAGTGAATTTGGCTGATTACCAGGGTAAAAAAGTAATTCTCAACTTTTGGGCAACTTGGTGTCCTCCTTGTAAAGCAGAAATGCCAGCCTTGCAAGATTTGTACGAACGTTTAAATGGTCATATCGAGATACTCGCAATCAATATCGATCCAGAAAATGATGTTTCCAAATTCGTCAAAGAACATAATCTAACCTTTCCCATTCTGCTAGATCAAACGGGAAAAGTTAATGAAAGCTATTCGATTTTGTCCGTACCAACCACTTTTTTACTTGATGAGAATGGTACGATAATAAAAAAACAGATTGGTGCAATGACCTTAGAACAAATGGAAGCGTTTATTGCAACTTGAGACTTTTAGGAAAATTTCCTGAAAGTTTTTTTATGCTAAAAGGAATTTAGGTCAAAGCACTTTGTATTAGGTTTAGACATAAAAATAGATGGGAATAAAAAAAGGATTAAATTTTCAAAAAGTTGTAATAATTGAAATCGTTTCTGGGCATAATAACTGTTACAATGGTGACAAAGGAAGGTGAATACATTGAGAAAACCAAGAAAACGTTCTTTTGAAGAACTTGTTCTAGAAAATAAACGCCAAATCCTAAACGACCGTGAAGCTATGGAAAGACTTGAAGCAAAGCTTGAGCAAAAGCGTTTAAGCAAAGCAGAATAATAGCATTCTTTTTCCATTAATGAATCTTCTCTTCACAGGAAACACTGAATGGTAGAGGAGGGGATAGTCATGGGAAATCCAAAACGTAAAAGTAAATATTTTGTGCCAAGCCATCTAGGAACCCAGCCAAGAGCAGCTGGTGGAAATAAAGGAAAGAAAATGCAAGATACATCAGGTGAGCATGCACAAGTTATTCAGACAAAAGGTGAATAATTGTAAAAAACCCGTCAATTTCAGACGGGTTTTTTTTTACCTATTCTTCATGAGTATGAATTGGTATTATTCCTATGGGGTTTCATATAACCACACACAAGAAATATTAACACTCTTTTCCTTTATAATTTAGACGATGTGAACACAAACTAAAATCGGTCGCAAAAAGGGGGTAGTTACGAATGGCTTATAACAAACCGAATCCAGATGATCGTAGCGATAACGTTGAAAAATTACAATCGATGATTCATCATACCATCGAGAACATGGAAGAAGCAGAAAAAGCAATGGAATTTTCCTCCGCTGAAGATCGTGCAAATATCGAAGCGAAAAATGAGCGCCGCCGTCATTCCATCGACGGGTTTCGTTCTGAAATTAGAGATGAGGCTAACGCCCGAAATAATCATTAAGGAAGAAAGCGACCATAGACCTGCCTATTTTTGGGCAGGTCTTTACCTATTTACAGTGAAAATATGATAATATACGACTTAAACCTAATTAAAAAGAAGTGATGGATATGAGTCAACAAAGAAGAACACAAAATGAACAAAGTAGGCAATTTCTGAAATGGGAACAAGAGTTTGCTGAACGTGGGTATATTCAAAATGAGGGTGAACTTCTAACCTACATAAAAAACTTATCAGAAGGCAGTCAATCCGAAGAAAAAGCTGAACTGCTTGCAATAGCAGCATTGTCGAGATCAAAGCAAAGAGGAAATGACATAGTTGCCTTGAATTGGATGGAGAAAGTATTAACCATCAACCCAGGTAACCTAAAAGCCAAACAGTATATTGCTTCCTCAAAGTGGAAAGGCTTCGAAGGAACCTTTAATAGCCTTAACTTTCCCCCATTACGGGAGACCGATAATCGAGCAGCCAAAAGAAAAACAGCAGAACAGTTTATTTTGGTTTGCCGAGACTTTCTTGATGAAACTGAACAAACACTTGAGCAACTTGAGCAATTAAAAAGCTCTGGAGAAGATCACCAGAGATTTGAATTATTATCCCATTTATTAGAAGAAGCAGTAAAAGAAACATCTGCGCTGCTGAAAGCAACAGAAGAATACGAGCAATCGATTACAGGTGTATTTCATACCTCAGTTCATTATGAAGAAATGAAGCTTCGATTAAAACGACTATTAGATGTAAAGGAATCATGGGAAAAAGCTTTTTCCTCCTACGAAAAACAGGAGGAAACAGAAGAGGATCCTCTTAAAGAATTAAACAACCTTATTGGGCTTGATTCTGTAAAAGAACGCGTCAATCGCTTTTATCATTTTCTTAAGTATCAAAAAAACCGAAAAGAATTAGGTTTCCAAATTAAAGATGCCATGAGTCTGAATATGATTTTGACTGGTAACCCAGGTACGGGTAAAACGACCATTGCTCGACTATTAGCGAAAATCTATAATCAGCTTGGAGTGCTTCCAAGAGCAGAAGTCGTTGAAGCGGATCGATCACAGTTGGTTGGTGCTTATGTAGGTCAAACGGAGGAAAATGTCCGGAAAATGGTTGAAAAAGCATTGGGCGGCGTACTGTTCATCGATGAAGCGTATAGCTTAAAACGTGAAGGCCAAACTGGAAATGATTATGGACAGACAGCCATTGATACATTGGTTTCACTAATGACTGGCAAAGAATATGGTGATAAATTTGCGGTCATTTTAGCCGGCTATCCTGAAGAGATGCGCCAATTCATTGATGCAAACCCAGGTCTTAGAAGTCGGTTCCCTAATTCAAATTTGATTCACCTTCCGGATTATAATGATGAAGAATTATTAAAAATAGGGGAGAAAGCGGCAGAAGATAATGACTATGTTTTAACAGAAGGGGCCAAAATTGAGCTCTTAAATCGTATCGAACGTGAACGCGTGGACGATACATTTGGAAATGCTCGGACTGTGCGTAATATTGTCCAGGATGCCATTTTTACAAAAGGCTCCCAAACAGAGCTGGAATTGGATCTCTTTAACTACTCGTTACTAGAAAAAGAAGATTTTACGCTTGAGGAAGAAAAGCCTCAAGAAAATGCGATGGAACAATTAAATGGCTTGATTGGACTTAATAATGTGAAAGAAGAAGTTCAATCCTTGATTTCATTTGTGAAAATGCAAAAATTGAGAAGAGATCAAGGTTTCCAAACAGTTCCAATCCAACTTCATTCGGTTTTCACAGGGAACCCGGGAACAGGAAAAACAACTGTAGCGAAAATATATGCCGAGCTTCTTAAGGAGTGTGGGATCTTAAAACGTGGCCATTTAATCATAGGAAGCCGCGCAGATTTTGTAGCAGGTTATGTTGGTCAGACCGCCATTAAAACGAAAAAGAAAATTCGTGAAGCGTTAGGTGGTGTGTTGTTTATCGATGAGGCCTATTCATTGCTTAGCCAGGGAAATGGGGACTTTGGGAAAGAAGTAATTGATACCCTCGTAGATGAAATGACACGTCATAACGAAAACCTGGTTGTCATTCTTGCAGGGTATCCACAAGAAATGAATGATTTGTTAGAAATTAACCCTGGTCTACGTTCTCGTTTTAAAAAGTTCTTCCATTTTCCTGATTACACTGAGAAAGAATTGCTAGCGATTATGGAAAACTACGCAGCAAATTATCAGTATAAGCTTACGAATGAGGCTAAAGCTTTTATTACTGATAACCTTGAAAAGGAACGAATCGGTGGAAATGGACGACTTGCTGCCAATTTAATTAACGAGGCTATTCAAGCCCAAGCATTTAGATTAGTAGATGACCAAGGCTCCTTAGAACTAACAGAAGATGCCTTTAACCTGGATAGAACAGATTTTAAACAAGCCTTTACTAAATTAACAAAAGGGGAATCGTAATGCATATTTCAACAAAAGAAATTGAAGTTCGCTACGCAGAAACAGATCAAATGGGTGTTGTTTATCACTCAAACTATTTAATTTGGATGGAGCTGGGTCGAACACAGCTCATTGAAGATCTTGGATTTAATTACGCAGCATTGGAAAAAGAAGGGATTATCTCACCGGTAATCGATATCCAAGCTTCATACAAAACACCTGTTCGATATGGTGAAAAAGCGACAATAAAAACTTGGGTTTCAGACTATGATGGTCTAAGGGTTACATACAGCTATGAGGTTTACAATGGAGATGGTGAACTTTCATTAACAGGAGAATCACGTCACGTTTGTGTTAAAAAGGATTCCTTCCGTCCAATTTCGATTAAGCGCTCCTATCCCGATTGGCATGAAGCTTATTTGAAGGCGAAAGCACAGCCTGAAACCACGAAAGGGTCTTAATATTGTGGCGTTTGGTATAAATAGAGCAGAATTAATAGCATGGAAAGAAAAAGTTGCTCAAGGAGAAATCGCGTTTATCACACATTACTGGCTCGATGATCGTTTTCCTAACTCCAAAACAGTCACAAAAGTCGGCTGTAGCGATACACAAAAATTGATTAACTGGGGCAAGAAATATGGCTTGAAAGCTGAATGGATTGATAACCGCAAACCTACAATGCCTCATTATGATTTATTCGGCGAGTTACGAGATGAAATTTTACGGAAAGAAGGGTTAGACCATTTAATATGGTAATCAAAAAAAGCAGACGCAAAATGCGTCTGCTTATTTCGTATATTTGTATTCAGGCTCATCCACATTGGCATTATAACCGACTGACAAATTATGGCCATCGAAATACCAGAGATCTTTATCTAAAACATAATAGGTAATTCCGTTGATTAATGTCTTAGCGCCGATGTCACCTTCTGGTTCCTCCTTAGACATTCCCAGAGAAAATCCTTGCTGAACCGGACTTGCACCACCGTACTTTGCAAAAAAACGCACAAATCCATCTTTTTTCAAATCCAATTCTTGCTGAAACCAAGTTATAGCTTCATCGCTGATTGTAATATTCATTCCCAAACTCCTTCCATGCAATTCCATGCAACAATATCACTATTATAAGTGTTATGAAAAAGGACTGTCGAAAAATATGCTTTGTCTTCCTTTATTATGGCGAAAAATAAGAGAAAAACTCCCATAAAATGACGGGAGTTTACTAGGGTTCCTTCAAAGATGCCATCATATGTGACATAATTTCATCATAAATTGAGTTAGCATCCTCAAGTCCAAATTTGTCGGCTTCTTCTAATGGAACAACACGATAATTTCGTTGCCCGCTGCTTGAGACATAAGTTGGTATAAATGTTGGATTTATTAATTCAATTGCTGAACCATTTGGCGATACTGTTTTATGAATCTCAATTGTTGCCATTCCACCGATATCTTTATAATCCCACATTTGCCCTGATAAAAAATTTCCCAACGAGTAAATGACAAGCGATTTTCGTCCGTCATCCGCTTGTATCCATTCCATTGGTTGTAACACATGTGGATGGTGACCGAATACGACATCAACACCTTCATTCACGATAAATCGAGCGAGTTCTTCTTGAATATCATCTGGGAATCTTTGATATTCATTTCCCCAATGAATACTCATGACCACAACATCGGATTTTGCTTTTGCACGATGAATCTCTTCCTTCATAGCTTCTTTATCAATCAAGTTTACGAGGAATTCCTTCCCTTCTGGAATTGGAATTCCATTTGTACCGTAAGTATAGGATAGGTAGGCGATATTAACGCCATTATGGTTTAAAATGCGTAACCGATTCTTATCCTCTACATTTTTAAAGGATCCTACATAGGGGAGACCTACTTGATTTAAATAATTCATAGAACTTTGAACCCCTTTTTCTCCTTTATCAAGCGTATGATTATTCGCAGTTGAAACGATGTCAACTCCTGCATCAATTAAAGCATCACCCACTTCACGTGGACTATTAAACGTTGGGTAACCAGATAAACCGATTTCAATCCCACCGAGAATGGTTTCTTGATTAGCCAGTAATAGGTCTGGACGGACGAGAATTTCCTTAACGTTCGCTAGCATTGGTGTAAAATCATACCCATCTTTAACTTGGGCGTCCATATAAACCCGATCATGGATCAGAATGTCACCGATTGCTCCAAGTGTAACGGTTTGTTTGTAGGTTTTTCCATCTGATACCATTTCTCTATGTACATGGTTGGCATTGGAAAGAACTAAATGATCTTCAGCATTTGCTAGGGTTTGTTCACGTAAAAAAAATCCTATACAAGTAGCACATAATAGGAGCCCGATGGTGATAAGAAAAAAATACCATTTTTGTTTCTTTTTCATACTAAGCTTCTCCCTTAGCCCTTTTCGAGCAGAATTATTTTCGAATCTTCATGGATAATATAAAATGGATGAAGAGATTTGTAGTAATTTATCGAATACATTCACATATTGTCCATATTTTAACGTGTTATCCACTTGGATTCAATCAGGGAAGGAGGAAAAAATGTTTACTCTTACGGAAAATGCCTATAAAATTCTTAAAGTAGCTGTTTTGAAGGAACAACAAGAGAATGAGAAATTATTTGTACGTCTTTCAATGGGAATTGGTTGAGGGGGACCTAAATTAAAGTTGTCTCTGGAAGAGCAACCGCTAACTGCTGATCGTACATTTAGTTTTGATGAACTTGAAATCCTGATTCATGAAGAGGAGTATGTTTATTTTGATCATACCAAGTTAGACTATGTTCAAGATCCTCTAGGTTCATCACGGTTCCAACTTTTAAAAGTATAGCAATGAATAAGAAAGGAGAGAGCTTATTAAGCCCTCTCCTTTTTCTGTTTATTTTTTCGTCAGCAGATTTACTTTTGGCTCAGTCTTAAGTTGGATTCTCTTAATATTTGCTCGATGTCGATAGATGACAAAAACCATAAGGAAAAAGACGACAACGATTAGCGGGATGTCCTTTGTAAACAAAGAATAAAGAAATGTTGCGATACCTGTTAAAATGGAGGATAACGAAACATACTTTGTTGTTAGCAAGCTAATGATGAAGAAAATCAACATGAACAAAAACAATGCTGGAGCATATGCAAGAAGAATCCCCCCGGAAGTTGCTACTGCTTTTCCACCTCTAAAGCCAGCAAAAATCGGATACATATGACCAACAACTGCAAAAATTCCTACAAACAACATATGCAAACTTGAATCGAAAATAAGTGGTAGACTTGCTGCAAGTGTCCCTTTTAAGATATCAGATAATGTTACGACAATTCCTGCTCTCTTCCCTAGTGTACGAAATGTATTGGTTCCCCCAAGGTTGCCGCTGCCATGTTCACGGATATCCATTTTATAGAAAAGCTTGCCCACAATCAGCCCGGACGGAATCGATCCAAGTAGATAAGCGAGAATAAGAATAAGAGCATTTACTACCATCCAAATTTCCCCTTTAAAAAGAATATTATTATTGTACCACGTTCTAGGCTAATTCTGTATTTTTCCTTTCAACAAATTTCTAATTTCATTTTGTTAAAAGCTTTTGTCAAGGTACATTATTAGACAAACATAGGTTAAAATGGAAGTGAAGCTATCAAAATATAGGGAGTGGTGGAACAGAATGGCTATTGAAAATCCAAGTCGAGAAGAAATTGGTGTAATCTTAAAGAAAGCCAAAAGAATCGCTGTTGTAGGGTTAAGTAACAATCCCGAACGAACCTCTTATATGGTATCAAAAGCAATGCAAGATAATGGCTACGAAATTATTCCAGTGAATCCTAATGCCGATGAGATATTAGGTGTTAAAGCTGTTTCGTCTTTAAATGAAATTGATGGACATGTTGATATCGTTAATGTCTTTAGACGTTCTGAATTCCTACCAGAAATTGCAAGAGAATTTGCTGAAATTGATTCTAATATTTTTTGGGCACAATTAGGAGTTGCTAATCATGAGGCTTACGATTATTTAAAAGAGAAAGGTTATACGGTAATCATGGATCGCTGCATTAAAGTTGAACATGCCATGACAAAATAATATATAGCGCGGAACCATGGGGGTTCCGCGTTTTCAAATCGAATGTTTTTAATGAAATTACGCTTAAGGGCATACGATACATAATACAGTCATTGATCGTTTTCAAGGAGTGATAGGATGAGTGAGCGTGAACAACAGGAAATGAAAGACGAACAAAATCGTGTCGAGTGGATTGTTTCTCAAATTAAAGAGAAATCGGTAAAATTAGAGAAACGAGGCGGGAAAATTGAATCCGAGGCGCTCCATATCCGCAAAACGTTTTGGGATGATGTAACAGTAAATTTTGATGAACCAGATGATATAGGAGAAACCTATACGAGTATCAAGCAGCAAGTAGAATTACTTTCGGAACGGGAACGAAGCCAAACCCAAATTGATAAGCAATTGCAAACTTTGTCAAGGTTAAAGCATTCTCCGTATTTCGGGAGAATTGATTTTAAAGAAGACCACGAAGAAAAGACAGATTCAATCTATATTGGGATCGCATCTTTCATGGATAAAGGAGATGAGGAATTTCTTATTTATGACTGGCGGGCTCCGATTTCAAGTCTCTATTACGATTATGCCCCAGGGCCAGCTGAATACGAAACTAGCCTTGAAAAAGTAACAGGTATCATGGAGTTAAAGCGTCAATTTGTCATAAAAGAAGCAAAAATTAAAGCGATGTTTGATACAGGCGTGACCATCGGGGATGAAATGCTCAGAGAAGTGCTTGGGAATAATGCCGATAACCAAATGAAAAGCATTGTGGCAACAATTCAACGCGAACAAAATCAAATTATCCGTAACGATGATAGTAGCCTCTTAATTGTTAAAGGAGTAGCTGGGAGTGGAAAAACTTCAGCAGCGATGCAACGGATTGCTTATCTGCTTTATCGCTATCGGAACATCATAAAATCAGAAAACATTATGTTGTTTTCTCCCAACCCCATGTTTAACAGCTATGTCGCTACCGTTTTACCTGAACTAGGGGAAGAAAACATGCAACAGGCAACTTTTCAAGAATTTTTGCTATCGCGTTTAAGCAAAAATTTCAAACTAGAGGACATCTTTAGCCAAATGGAATATTTACTTTCTTACCAAGATGAGGATTCCTATAAAACACGACTAGAAAGCATTCGCTTGAAATCAAGCTTACATTTTAAGAAAATCATTGATTCTTACGTAACGGGGTTAAAGATAGAAGGAATGATTTTTAAGGATATTCTATTTCGTAAAAAAGTGCTATTTTCAAAAAGTCAGCTTTATGAATATTTTTATTCATTGGATCCAACTGTTTCGATCCCCAACCGTATTCAAATGGTGAAAGAGTGGCTGTTGAGAGAATTAAAAAGGAAGGCGAGACAAGAACGGAAAGAAGAGTGGGTAGAAGAAGAAATCCAATTTTTAGACAAAGAAGAATTTCTTGATGCCTATAAACAACTTCAAGAGAAAAAGCAATTTAACGAAGATACGTTCGATGACTTTGAAAGAGAGCAAAAAGTCCTATCACGTATGCTTGTATCGAAACGAATGAAACCAGCTTTTAAGATGGTAAAAAAATTACAATTTGTCGATTTGAAAGCTCTTTATGAACAGTTATTTCAATCCGAACTAGCTTCGACGGACTTACCTTCAAACTGGAGTAAAATTAGCGGCTTTACGCTTAATGCACTTAGAGACAATGTCATATATTATGATGATGCAACTCCATATTTGTATTTACAGGACTTAATTGAGGGGCGGAAGTCAAATACAAGTATCCGTCATGTTTTTATCGATGAAGCTCAGGATTATACGCCGTTTCAGTTTGCTTATATTCGCCAGTTATTTCCTTATAGCAAGATCACTCTCCTTGGAGATTTAAATCAAGCTGTTTATGCTGGACCGACTGGTTCTGAGACTGTTTTAGCGGAAGATGCACTTGGGATTAACGAAAAAGAAGTCATTACTTTATCAAGAACATACCGTTCGACAAAACCTATAGTGGAATTCACAAGTGATTTATTACCAGATGGAAAAATGATTGAGCCTTTTAATCGTAATGGTGAGAAGCCGATGGTCATCATGAGAAAGGATGATGCGGCTCTGCAGAAAGCCATTCTGGAGTCGCTTGAAAAGTGGAGAGCAAACGGACATAAAACAATTGCAATCATTTGCCGAACTGAACAAGAAAGCCGTAGGGTTTATGATGAAATTGGACAACAAACAGACGCAAGGCTCATTGAAAAAGGAACAATCTCCTATGAAAAAGGGGTAAGTGTAATTCCTGCTTATTTGGCTAAAGGAATTGAGTTTGATGCTGTTGCTATTTACGATGCGTCCGCATACAGAAACGAAGGAGAACGTAAATTATTTTATACTGCCTGTACAAGAGCCATGCATGAACTACACTTATTTACAAAGAGCACTCCAATGTTTTTAGAAGGGGTATCGGAAGCGAAGTATGTTGTTTCAAAATAATAGGAAGGCATGATTTTGCCTTCCTTTTTTTATTGAAGTAAGTGGTCCACTACACCAAAGAACTAAATTTTTCTAAGGAGCTTTGCTTTCGCTGAATGCTTTAAATGCTCGCATTACGATGACCTTTTTCATCCTAGCGAAAAAAGCCTTTCCGCTCGGTTTCTTGTACTGTCTTATCGGCTGCAGCTTTTAAAGCTGAATTGACATCTATTAAGCCGTTGCCGAATTGGATGTCTTTGCCTTTTTTTCCTAGATCACGGGCAGAACTTTGAATAATTTCCATGATTTCCTTATTTGAAAGCTCGGGGTTTGCCGATTTGATTAAGCCAGCTAAGCCTGTTACATGTGGTGCTGCCATTGATGTACCGGAAAGAGAGGCATACTGATTTTTGTAATACGTACTTGGAATATACACTCCGGGTGCAGAAATATTAATATAACTTCCGTAGTTAGAAAAATCGGCAAGTTTACCATCATAATTTACTGCTGAAACACTAAGTACTTCTGGATAGGCGGCAGGGTATGAGGGTTGCTGGGAACTGTCATTTCCAGCGGCTGCAATTAAGACGACATCGTGATTGTAGGCATATCGAATGGCTCGTTGTAAGACATTGGATTCTTTGTAGTTACCAAGACTTAAATTAATAACATTTGCTCCATTTTCAACAGCCCATATAATCCCTTTTGCGATATCGAAGGTTGTTCCATAACCTTCCGCACTCATTGCTTTTACAGGCATGATTTTATTGTACCAAGTCATTCCGGCAATACCTTCACGATTATTCGTTTCAGATGCAATAATTCCTGCAACATGGGTGCCATGTCCGTTATCATCATCTGGTTGATGATTATCCCCGAGCACATTATAACCGTTTACTAATCGGTTTTTTAAATCAGGATGGTCTAAGTCCACTCCTGTATCGATTACTGCAATTGTTATATCCTCATTTCCACGAGAAATACTCCACCCTTTTTCAGTCCCAATGGCTGGTAAATTCCATTGATATTCTTCTTGATAAAATTGATCATTTGGTTGACTAAACGAACTAGCTTCATTTAATTCGTTAGACATTAACAAATAATGTGGTTCTGCAAAATCGACGTTGTCTTTTGCACGAAAATACTCGAGTACTGTGGATGCTTCCTGACTTCGTGAACGAAACAAGAATAAAAGTCCGTCTTGTTTAACCACTCGTCCATCAATATCGTCGCTCATTTGTTTTAACTGATCTCTAGTTGGTAAGCTTTTAAAGTTAACAGCCACTTCATGGTCGAGGTAGTGACTAGTATCCGTTTCATTATGGTGAAAGTGTGTAACTTCTTTACGATTATCCAATTTTTGTTTGATCTGACTCCCACGACCGACATTGTTGATTTCCATCAATCGTTGGTTATCAGGTTGGGTTTCTTCTTGTTCATTTAGCAGGGTTGGTTGCTGCTTAGTTTGTTGTTGTATCGAATGGTTTCCTTGTAATCGAAAAAGACTATTGGATGCAATCAGAAGAATTACCACGCCAAGAATCGTAAATAAAATCATTCGAGATCGATTCACGAAACCACCTCCTAATGGGTTTTTCTTATTCGTTATTAATATTAGGGTGTGGCTTATTAACAAAAAAAATGTCGGGGAATCATTGGTATTAACCTATAAATCTGGATTGAAGCCATTATAAATATTGTCCATTTTTGTTTGCAAAATGGACAATATTTTAAGATTGAAATACACTGGAAAAATGAAATCAATTTGCCAAATCATGAGAAAACGCTAAAATAAAGCATATGAGACTTTAGAAAGTATGATAAGATATACCAAGAACGAACGTTTGTGAGTTCTTTTTCTACTTTTTAGAGAAAGATTATTTCAATAAAGAGATTGTCTTCATTGGCACTAGATAAAAAAACGCCAATGTTGTTTTGTAAGTTACGAAAGGGGTATTTTAGTGGCTAAAAACCAACAAGCATTTGATTACAACGATGATGCCATACAGGTTCTAGAAGGCCTTGAAGCTGTTCGCAAACGCCCTGGGATGTATATTGGGAGCACGGATACCAGAGGTTTGCATCATCTTGTTTATGAGATTGTCGACAACTCTGTTGACGAAGTTCTTGCAGGATACGGCGATCATATTATTGTAAAAATACACAAAGATAACTCCATAACTGTTCAAGATAAAGGTAGAGGTATGCCTACTGGAATGCATAAGCTTGGTAAGCCTACGCCTGAAGTTATCTTAACTGTCCTTCATGCTGGAGGGAAGTTCGGACAAGGTGGTTATAAAACAAGTGGTGGACTTCACGGAGTTGGTGCATCCGTTGTCAATGCACTCTCTGAAAAGTTGGTCGTAACAATCAAGCGTGATGGCTTTGTATATGAGCAAAGGTTTGAAAATGGCGGTAAGCCGGTCACAACTCTTGAGAAAATTGGTAAAACAAATCAATCTGGTACGACCATCCATTTTAAGCCTGATACAACTATTTTTTCTCAAACCACCTATAACTATGACACATTATGTGAACGCCTAAGGGAATCCGCGTTCCTGCTAAAAGGGTTAAAAATAGAAATTATTGACGAACGCAACGATCTCCGTGACATTTTTCATTATGAAACCGGGATTCAAGCATTTGTTCAATATTTGAATGAAGAAAAAGATTCACTTCACTCTGTCGTTAGTTTTGAAGGAGAAAATGCAGGGATTGAAGTAGACTTTGCCTTCCAATTTAATGATGGGTATTCAGAAAATATTTTAAGCTTTGTTAATAATGTTCGAACAAAAGATGGTGGTACTCACGAAGTTGGTGCAAAGACAGCTTTAACACGTGCGTTCAATGAATACGCCCGTAAAGTGGGACTTCTTAAAGAAAAAGAGAAGAATTTAGAAGGTACAGATATTCGTGAGGGTTTATCTGCGATTGTTTCTGTCCGGATTCCTGAAGAATTGCTTCAATTTGAAGGACAAACTAAAGGGAAGCTTGGGACAAGTGAAGCGCGTTCGGCCGTGGATTCAGTTATATCAGAACATTTGTCTTACTTCCTAGAAGAAAATCCAGAAACGAGTTCACTGTTGATTAAAAAATCAATTAAAGCATTCCAAGCGCGTGAAGCAGCTCGTAAAGCAAGAGAAGATGCTCGCAGTGGGAAGAAACGCAAAAAGTCAGAAGCTGTTTTATCAGGTAAATTAACACCAGCGCAAAGTAAAAATCCTGCGAAAAACGAACTTTATCTTGTTGAGGGTGACTCTGCTGGTGGTTCTGCTAAACAGGGTCGTGACCGAAAGTTTCAGGCTGTACTACCGCTCCGAGGAAAAGTTATCAATACTGAGAAAGCTAAATTACAGGATATTTTTAAGAACGAAGAAATTAACACGATTATATATACAATTGGTGCAGGAGTAGGCGCAGATTTTAATATCGAGGACGTCAATTATGATAAAATCATTATCATGACGGATGCTGATACAGATGGAGCGCATATTCAAGTATTGTTATTAACTTTCTTCTACCGGTACATGCGACCGCTAGTCGAAGCTGGTAAAGTATTCATTGCCCTACCTCCACTTTATAAGGTGAGTAAGGGAAGTGGCAAAAAAGAAATAATTGAATATGCCTGGAGTGATGATGACCTACAAGACGCGCTTAATAAAGTTGGTAAAGGCTATATAATCCAGCGATATAAAGGTCTTGGTGAGATGAATGCCGACCAGCTATGGGAAACCACAATGAATCCTGAAACCCGTACTCTTATCCGAGTCAAAATCGATGATGCTGCCCGTGCTGAGCGTAGGATAACAACGTTAATGGGTGATAAAGTTGAACCAAGACGAAAATGGATTGAATCCAACGTAGCTTTTACTTTAGATGAGGGCGATACGATACTCGAAAATGAAAACATCACTGTTGCAGAGGAGGTTACTGAAGAATGAGTTCTGTAGAGAAATTTCGCGACCTACCTCTCGAGGAAGTCATTGGTGACCGCTTCGGTCGTTATAGTAAATATATTATTCAAGAGCGGGCTCTTCCAGATGCTCGTGATGGGTTGAAGCCTGTACAGCGGAGAATTTTATATGCGATGCATGTGGAGGGAAATACGCATGAAAAGGGATTTAGAAAATCAGCAAAAACAGTTGGAAATGTAATTGGTAACTACCATCCACATGGTGATTCATCTGTTTACGAAGCAATGGTGCGGATGAGTCAAGATTGGAAGGTAAGAAACGTCCTAATTGAAATGCATGGAAACAACGGTAGCATTGATGGCGACCCACCAGCGGCGATGCGGTATACTGAAGCACGCTTATCAGCCATTTCAACTGAATTATTGCGTGATATTGAAAAAGAAACTGTCGAATTTATCCCAAACTTTGATGATACCTCGAAAGAGCCAACGGTGTTACCTTCAATGTTCCCAAATCTCCTTGTTAATGGGTCAACAGGAATTTCGGCTGGTTATGCAACCGATATACCACCGCATTCTCTTGATGAAATTATTGATGGGGTTTTTATGAGAATGGACCATCCCGAGTGTTCCATTGAAGAGTTAATGACCGTTATTAAGGGTCCAGACTTCCCTACTGGAGGCATCATTCAAGGTGTAGAAGGAATTGCTAAAGCTTATCGAACTGGAAAAGGCAAAGTAATTGTGCGTGGAAAAACAGAAATTGAGCCTTTACGCGGGGGACGGCAACAAATTGCCGTCACCGAAATTCCTTATGAAGTGAATAAAGCGAATTTGGTCAAACGAATGGACGAATTGCGCCTTGATCGTAAAGTTGAAGGAATTTCAGAAGTACGAGATGAAACAGACCGAACTGGTCTTCGAATTGTCATCGAACTAAAGAAAGATGCAGATGCACAAGGAGTCTTAAATTTTCTGTTTAAAAACACGGACCTACAAATTACTTATAACTTTAATATGGTTGCCATTCATAATAAGCGTCCAAAACAAATGGGTCTTGCTGAATTATTGGATGCCTATATTGCTCACCAACGTGAAGTTGTCACGAGACGATCACAATTTGAACTAAAAAAAGCACGCGATCGTCAACACATAGTCGATGGGTTAATAAAAGCCTTATCGATCCTTGATGAGGTTATCGCGACCATTCGTGCGTCGAAAGATAAGCGAAATGCAAAAAATAATTTAATAGAAAAATTTGCGTTTAGCGAAGCGCAGGCAGAAGCCATTGTTTCTTTACAATTGTATCGACTAACAAACACGGATGTGACGGCCCTTCAAGCAGAGCAAGAAGAGCTGAACAAAAAAATCACTGAACTCGTTTCCATTTTAGAGAGTGACAGAAAGTTAATGTCTGTGATCAAAAAAGAACTAAAAGAAATTAAGAAGCGCTTTGCTGACGGCCGTCGAACTAAAATCGAGGAAGAAATAGAAGAAATAAAAATCAATCTAGAAGTCTTAATTGCAAGTGAGGATGTTATTGTAACTGTCACAAAGGACGGTTATATTAAACGAACTAGTCTGCGTTCTTATGCGGCCTCAAACGGCAAAGATTTCGCTATGAAAGAAACAGATAGACTTTTAGCTCAAATGGAAATGAACACAAAAGAAGTGGTACTGTTGTTTACGAATAAAGGAAATTACTTATATCTCCCAGTTCATGAGCTTCCTGATATTCGTTGGAAAGACCTAGGACAACATATTGCGAACATTGTTCCCCTTGAGCGAGATGAACATATCATCAAAGCGATTCCAATACAAGACTTCGAACAAGATTTATATCTACAATTTGTAACCAAGAATGGTATGGTTAAGAAAACAGAGTTAAAACAATATAAAGCTCAACGTTATTCTAAAACGTTAATGGCTATGAATTTAAAAGGCGATGACGAAACAATTGATGTTCAGCTAACAACGGGGAAGAATCAAATGTTCATAGTCACTCATCTTGGATATGCTTTATTATTCACTGAGGAGGAAGTCAGCCCAATTGGAATTCGAGCTTCTGGCGTGAAAGGAATCAACCTAAAAGATGGTGATTACGTTATTGGTGGAAAAGTGATTGAGGCCGATCGTGATCAAGTGATCATTATTGCCACACAACGTGGAGCAATTAAAAAAATGAAGTTAACTGATTTTGAACCAACCAGTCGTGCGAAACGTGGAGTTGTTGTCTTACGTGAGTTAAAAACCAACCCACATCGAATTATTGGGTTTGAAGTAGCTCAGAATAAGGATGAAGTATTCCTATTAACTGAAAAACAGCAAATCTTCTCAGTTAAACCTGAATCTTTACGATTTAACGATCGTTATTCGAATGGTTCCTTCCTTTTCGATGAAAATGAGAGTGGGAAGTTACAAGAATTATGGAAAGTTGAAAATGATCTCGAAGTAGAGAAAGAAGTTTAAAGTAAAAAAGTACCTAGATTCGTTTGTGAATCGGGTACTTTTTATGTGTAAAATCTCTATTTGAAGTGGATATTAAAATAAATAGATGTGGATTAGCAAAAAATAGTTCTATTTACAAACGCATCATCACCAAGGGATACATAAAGGAGTTAAAAGGATGTTAGAAGTATTTAACGAAAATATAACGATCTTAAATGATTTAATTTGGGGCTACGTCCTGATCGCAGTTTTAATTCTTGCTGGTCTATATTTTTCATTTAAGAGTAATTTTGTTCAAGTACGATTATTTGGCGAAATGTTTAGAATTTTAGGTGATAAGGCCTTGATGTCGACTGATGGCAAACAAGGGCTTTCATCTTTTCAAGCATTTACAATATCAGCAGCATCACGAGTTGGAACAGGGAACATTGCTGGTGTAGCAACTGCTATTGCAGCTGGTGGACCAGGTGCTGTATTTTGGATGTGGTTAATTGCATTTATTGGTGCAGGTTCAAGCTTTGTTGAAAGTACACTTGCGCAAATTTACAAGGTAAAAGATAAAGATGGCTTTAGGGGCGGACCCGCTTATTATATGGAAAAAGGATTAAACAAGCGTTGGATGGGAATTCTTTTTGCAGTGATCATTACTTTTTCTTTCGGACTCGTTTTTAACTCTGTACAATCTAATACAATTGCCATTGCGTTTAAAGAGTCTTTTGGTATGGACCGAACTGTAATTGGTATTATTCTCGCTATTTTTACAGCATTGATCATATTTGGGGGGGTTAAGCGAGTTGCTCGCGTTTCCCAAACGATTGTTCCGGTCATGGCTGTTCTATATTTAATTTTGGCATTATTTGTTGTGGTAACGAATTTAAATGAAATTCCTACACTGTTCTCACTAATTGTTAAAGAAGCGTTTGGAATTGAAGAAGCAGTTGGTGGAGGAATTGGTGCTGCTATCATGATGGGTATTAAGCGAGGTTTATTCTCGAATGAAGCTGGGATGGGGAGTGCTCCGAATGCTGCTGCAACTGCAGCAGTATCTCACCCAGTCAAACAAGGGTTAATTCAAACCCTAGGAGTATTTGTTGATACAATTCTAATCTGTTCGGCTACCGCTTTCATCATCTTGCTATCAGGTGATTACCTCAGTAGCGGCTTGACTGGAATTGAACTTACACAGTCTGCTCTAGCAACACATGTAGGTGGATGGGCCTCTGCCTTTATCAGTATTGCGATTTTCTTATTTGCCTTCTCATCAATCATTGGAAATTATTATTATGGGGAGACTAATATTGAATTCATTAAAGATAGTAAGTCGGCGTTATTTGTTTACCGTATAGCAGTCATTGCAATGGTCATTTTCGGCGCAATAGTTGACTTAGCTGTCGTCTGGAATCTAGCTGATTTGTTTATGGGAATCATGGCTTTGATTAATATTATTGCCATTAGCTTACTAGGCAAAATCGCTTTTTCAGCTCTTAAGGATTACCAAAGTCAACGGAAACAACAAAAGGATCCAGTTTTTTTTGCAGACAGTATACCTGGGTTAAAGGGAATCGAAAGTTGGGAAACAAAAGAACATAAAAAGAATTACTAATTTTATTTTAGAAATACCTACTAATCGCTTTGACCTAGCTTATATACAGAAAATGGCTGAAGGATAAAACAAGTACATTGAATTTTTGAAAACTGTTGAATCGAGAGACGCTAAGACTTCTGCGGGATTATTGGGGCAGGTGAGACCGGGGAGAAGCAATTTGCGAAGGAAAGACTTAGTTTCCACCCTGTAGAAAGCGGACGGTCATTGAACGGAAATTACAGTCCCCAAATTCACAAAAAAATATAAAGAAATTGTAGGCAAGCTCAATATTTTCGAGTTTGTCTACAGCCTAGGGCCTTCTAATTGTAGAAGGCTATATTATTGTTGTTAAAACAATTAATAGATCGAAATTAGATTATATACAAATTGCATGTGAAAATAGCATATAAAAGAGAATGTGTTACTTTCTTTTTTGCGACCTACTATAGCCAGCCATAATCAGCAAGAAGTCCGTCAAAGATTGCAAAATTGGTCATCCTTTGGTTAATTTATATTAGTTTCAATTGAAAAGTAGGATTATTGATGGAGTCTAAAGATACGACATTTATTTGTATTAATTGAAAATACTCTATTCAATCCTACTTTATAGGTGTATAATTCTTTTTAGCGGAAAATTTAATAAATAGAAATAGGTGTCTTTTCAAAGGTATGTTTCTCTAACTTTTGAAGACTTAATAGGGAAGTTGGTGAAAATCCAACGCGGTCCCGCCACTGTTAATGGATAGCCAATTGCATTTATGCCACTGTATATTTTATGTATGGGAAGGCGCAATCAAGCAAATATTCATGAGCCAGGAGACCTGCCTGTTTCTTTGCACCACAACCTACGAGGATAGGAGGTGTTTGGCAGGATTGCTACATAATTTATTAGTTATCTAAACAAACATCTCTACTTTTGTTGTGGAGATGTTTTTTTTGTTAGGCTTCTTCTTAATATTTGTTGCTAATAAAACAAATTGAATTGTCGACCTTAGCTGTAAAATAGCAATCAATAAAAGCAAAGAGCTTGCAAATTATTTTCAAGCTATATAATAGCTATTGCCGAAGTCAAAATTGTTTTTAAGATTTTAACAACAGAAGGGCTTTGTTAAAAAACTAGGGTGATGTGAAACATCCTGAATAACCATTGGAGGAATGACACAATGAAAAAGCTTTATCCTTTATTATTTGTTTATTTTCTATTATTAGGAATTCTTGCAGCTTGTGGGGGAAGTAGTGAAAATCAAACAAATGAAGGTCCATCAAGTTCGGAAAATCAAAATGAAAAGAAAACGGAAGTTACATACCCAGTAACGATAACGGACGCTCTTGATAATGAAGTAACAATAGAGACAAAACCGGAGAAAATCGTTTCTTTAATCCCAAGTAATACAGAAATTGTATATAGCCTGGAAATGGGTGACAAAGTTGTTGGAGTTTCTGATTACGATAATTTTCCAGAAGAAGTACTAGAAAAAGAAAAGATTGGTGGGTTGGAAATAAACATTGAAAAAATCATTTCTTTACAACCTGATCTTGTTTTAGCTCATGAATCTACTGCCCAAAGTGCTGGGGCTGGACTTCAACAATTGAGAGATTCTGGAATTGTTGTCCTTATCGTGAATGATGCGAAGAATATTGACGAAGTATATGATTCCATATTGATGATTGGCTCTGCAACAGGGGAATTAACACAAGCGGAATCGATTGTTTCTGAAATGAAATCTTTAATTAATGATATCGAAGCAAAAGCTAGTGAAATTAGTGAAGGAGATCGTAAAACAGTTTTTGTTGAGGTGTCACCAGCTCCAGATATTGTTGCAACAGGTGCGAATACTTTTATGGATGAAATGCTACAAGTGATTAACGCGAAAAATATTGTAACTGAAGAAGGTTGGGCAAAGTTAGATCCAGAAGCGGTCATTGAAAGAAATCCGGATGTTATTATCACTACTCATGGATACTATACAGGTGATGCGGTTGCTAATGTGATGAATCGTGATGGATGGCAAGATATGACTGCAGTAAAAAACAAACAAGTGGTTGATGTAGATTCCGATATGGTGACTCGCACTGGCCCAAGGATTGCTCAAGGAGTCGAGGAACTTGCAAAAGCTGTTTACCCAGAACTATTTAGTAAATAAATTTACATCTTATATACTGGCAACTGCTTTTCTTTTTATTGCAATATTAATGGGGATATCGATCGGGACAGTTTCTGTTCCGGTCTTTGATATACTCAATATCATTGGTGCTGAAGTTTTCCGCTTCCCACCTAATGAACAGATTAACCCGATGCATAGTAATATTGTTATGAACATCAGATTACCGCGTGTTCTATTAGCAGGTTTGGTGGGGGCGTCACTCGCTATCGCTGGTGCCGCTTTTCAAGGGTTATTAAGAAATCCATTAGCAGATCCCTATACACTTGGTGTTTCTTCAGGAGCTTCGGTTGGTGCCGTCGTTACCTTGTTTTTTGGAGTATCAATACCTTTTGTAGGGATGTTTACTTTACCTGTATTAAGTATCCTTTTTGCATTTTTAACGATTATCATTGTACTCATATTTGCACGAAGAATTGATCGCGGGATGAAAGTTGAAACCATTATATTAACAGGGATTATATTTAGTTCTTTTTTAGGAGCGTTTATTTCCCTAATGATTGCCTTGACCGGTGATGAATTAAGACAGATAATTGGTTGGCTTCTGGGAAGTGTGTCAATGCGTGGTTGGGATTATATCTACATAATACTACCGTTCTTTTTAGTAGGAACAATCATCTTGCTATTGAACGGTAGAGAATTAAACGCAATGTCATTTGGTGAAGAACGAGCACAGCATATTGGCGTTGACGTTCATAAAAGAAAGATGATGATTTTAATTGCTGGTTCCATTTTAACTGGAGCTGCGGTTGCTGTATCGGGAACTATTGGTTTTGTTGGGCTAGTGATTCCACACCTTACGCGTTTGATCTGGGGACCAGATCATCGTCACTTATTACCTTTGTCGATTCTAACTGGAAGTGGTTTTCTCATTTTGGCCGATTTAGTAGCCCGAACGATCATTTCACCTACTGAACTCCCAATTGGTGTTATTACTGCGATAATTGGAGCACCTACCTTTGCAATCATCCTAATGAAAAGACGTAATAAAGGAAGGGGGTAAATCATGCTTAGTGTTGAAAGGGTAGCAGGTGGGTATTCAAGTGAGCCCATTCTTAAGGATATCTCTTTTGAAGTCAGAAAAGGAGAATTATTTGGGATATTGGGGCCTAATGGAAGTGGTAAAACAACATTATTAAATATGTTAAGCGGGGTTCTTCCTTTTTCAAGTGGAAACATTCTTTTGAACGATAAACCATTAAAACAATACTCCGCGAAGGAACTTGCAAAAATCATTGCAGTGCTGCCCCAGCACTCTAGTCAAGCTTTTTCTTATACTGTTAAAGAAACCGTTTCGCTTGGTAGATATGCGCATCAACAAGGGTGGTTCCAAACATGGTCGAAACAGGATGAGCAAATTGTTCAACAAGTAATGGAGCAGACAGGAGTTGCACTTTTTCAGGATCAGGATATTCAACAACTCTCAGGTGGAGAAAGACAACGTGTCTTTCTAGCACAAGCTCTTGCTCAAGAACCTGAAATCTTGCTCTTGGATGAACCGACGAATCACTTAGATCTCTCATTTCAAAAAGAGTTATTAGACTCATTGAAGCGCTGGACCAATGAACGTGGCCTAACTGTTATATCCATTTTTCATGACTTAAACCTTGCTGGTTTATATTGTGATCGACTTCTACTTATGGAAAATGGAAGTATCCACTCAAATGACACTCCAAATGAGGTTCTTCGTGAAAAACGGATACAAACAGTGTATAAAACGAATATTCAGAAACATCCACATCCAAGAGTACCTGCTCCACAATTGGTATTATTACCAGATGTGAATGAGCAGAATAGCAATTGTACAATTGATGAATCACTTTTAGCTGTAACTAACGAGTTTATTGCAATAAAAACACCTAGCCCTCTTCGGACAATGTCATCAGGGGTAGTAGGGGCAGGGACAGGGTGGCATCAAGCATTTGTAAATCGTCATGTGGATAAAAACTATAACTGCGATGATCATCGGCAAGAAATGGAGGATTTTTTAAGGAAGAATGGTTTTGAACCTAGTGAAACTGTAGGGATGATGACTGCGGTTATGATGGAGGATTTTTGTTATCGAAAATTTAAAGAAGAGGGTTTTTCCATCTTTATTGTTGTAACCGCAGGTATTGGAAATGCAATTGATGTTTCACAAAGCGCCCACCATTCATTTGAATTAAGTCCAGGAACGATTAATACGTGGGTATTTGTTAACGGTCACTTAACCGAGGAAGCTTTTATACAATGTATTATGACCGCTACAGAAGCAAAGGTAAAGGCTATGCAGGAACTTGAAATAAAAGATAAAAGAACGGGAACAATCGCAACAGGAACTTCAACGGATAGCATTTTAATTGCAGCCACACAAGAAGGCCATGAGCATGAGTTTGCAGGTACAATTACCCCACTTGGAAAATTAATTGGCAACGGTGTTTACGAATGTACGATTGAAGCAATTATGAAAAGTAGAAAAAGGTTGATATCATGATTTTCTTCCATCTTATTGCGCTTTCAATTGCGATCGTGATTGATTCCATCATTGGGGACCCACCTACCTGGCCCCACCCAGTAAAATGGATCGGAGCACTAATAGCCAGAACAGAAAAAAAATGGAACGTTGGCTCAAACAAGAAACTAAAGGGATATATGATGTTAGTTTCTATCTTATTGGTGGTTGGCGGGATTTCCTTTATTCTTGTCTGGTGGTCATATCAAACACATATCTTATTAGGTATAGCAATTGAAAGTTTTATGATTGCAACGACTATTGCACAAAAGAGCTTAAAGGAAGCAGCATTATCTGTTTATAGACCATTAGATAGATACAATCTCCAAGAAGCCCGCATTAAGCTTTCGTATATCGTTGGTCGTGACACAAACCATCTTGATGAAGCTGAAATTACCAGGGCCACCGTTGAAACCGTTGCTGAAAATACAAGTGATGGCATTACCGCTCCTTTATTTTGGGCTTTGATAGGTGGAGCGCCATTCGCGTTGTTGTATAGGGCAATTAATACTTGCGATTCTATGGTTGGTTATAAAAATGAAAGATATCATGAGTTTGGATGGGCATCAGCCAGATTAGACGATGTCGTAAATTGGATTCCTAGTCGCCTTACCAGCTTCTGTATGGTGCTAACAAATCGTCCAGTGTTGCTGACATTTTCGGAAGCATGGAAAATCGTCTTGCGAGATGCAAGAAAGCATCCAAGTCCAAACAGCGGTTGGGGAGAAGCAGCTGTTGCAGCTATTCTTGGAGTCCAGCTTGGTGGGACAAATTATTATAAAGGTATCGTGTCAAACCGTGCAAGAATGGGCGAACCTATACTTCCATTAGGAAAAGAACATATCATAAAGACGAATAGAATTTTGACGAAAACAATTCCAGTTTTTTTACTAATGTTATGGTTGGGAGGGCTATTCATTGAACTGGCCAAAACATGGAGCTAATCCAAAATATCTTTTTAATGCTTTAGAGGAGCCGTTCCCAGATAAAACAATTGACTTTAGTGCAAATATTAATCCTCTTGGACCGCTACCAGTTATAAAAAAGAATTGGCAAAGTTTATTTGAGGAAATTAGCGTTTACCCGGACCCCGCAGGTTTGAACCTGAAGCAAAAACTTTCAAATGAAACCGGTTTGGATACGCAGGAGATCCTACTTGGGAATGGTGGTGCAGAAATCATCTCCCTCGTTGGTAGATTCTTAGCCGATAAGCGAGTGTTAATTGTACAACCTGCATTTTCAGAATATGAACAGGCATGTAAAGCGAATAATTGTAACATTGATTACCACCAAGTAATAGCAGGTAGCTGGGACTTGAACATCGAAGTGCTTGAAAAAAAACTTAAAAATACAGATGCCGTTTTCTTCTGTAATCCTAATAATCCAACTGGGTTGTATTATCCGGATGCTGTTGTTAAAGAATTACTTTTGGCATGTAAGAAACAGAACTGTTTACTGATAATAGATGAGGCATTTTATGATTTTGTTTATTACTATGAATCTATTACAAAATACATATTAGAGTTTCCAAACTTATTGATTATACGTTCAATGACGAAGATGTTTGCCATACCTGGTTTAAGACTAGGGTATGTACTAGGTGATTCAAAGATAATCAAATGCTTAGCTAGATTTCAGCCTGAGTGGAGTGTTAATGCCATAGCATTGAAAGTAGGGGAATGGTGTCTTGATAGTGAGAATTACCGAAAAGAAACATTGCATCTGATTATGTCTGAAAAAAAGCGTTTGTTTGCGTTTTTTCATCATCTACAATTCAAAGTTTCACCATCAGAAACAAATTTCTATTTAGTAAAAGATCCCACTTTGGATAATCAATTTCCTATGTTTCAATTTCTCATTAAAAGAGGGATCATCCCGAGACATACGATGAATTTTCCAGGGCTGGAGGGAAAATGGTTACGTTTTGCTGTTAAATCACCGTCTGAAAATAATCAACTAATGGAGGCGATTCAACAGTGGAAGAGCGACTGTCACTTATATTTGTAAGTGGAGGTGTCCGCAGTGGAAAAAGTAGCTTTGCCGAAGAACTTGCTATTAAAATCGCAAGGCAATATGACGCCCACAACTCTAGTCAGTCAGATTGTATCTTACATTATATTGCAGCTGGACAAGCATCAGATGAGGAAATGAAAGCTAGAATTGCTCACCATCAACGAAACCGAAACGAAAGTAAAGTCAATTGGAAGACGTGGGAACAGCCTATTGGGTTAAAGAGGCTAGAGGATGTATTTGATATAACTGATGTGGTCTTATTGGATTGTTTAACAACGTTATTAAACAATGAATTTTTTCGGGAGGGGGAGAAATGGAGAAATCCTAGTTTTCAAGCACAATTAATGGAAGACATTATAGAGGGAATTGAAATGATCGTGAGTTCCTGTCAAACTCTGATTATCGTTAGTAATGAAGTTTTTTATGAACCTTACTCGGATAATGAGCTAACAATGATTTATAAAAAAATGCTAGGGAAACTACATCAAAAACTGGTGAGGATGGCGAATAGGGCTTATCTTGTTGAAGTAGGAATTCCGATATTAATGAAAGGGGATCACTGAATTCGTCAGGCAATTTACTCATGCGGGAATATATAGACAAAAGAAATAAACGATTATTGGAGAATGCTGAAAATGAAATGGTTGAAAGGGTTATTGATAAATTTCCAATTTTTCACAAGTGTTCCTATTCCGCTAACACTACCAATGGATAATCTCCATTTAGAAAAAGCGATTAAAACATTCCCTATATTAGGCTTAATACAAGGAGGAATCTACTCTAGTCTGTTGTATTTCCTCGTTGAATGGACACCTTTTTCATCCTTAACAGCGGCACTTGTTGTCTGGGTAGCAGGAATTGTTGTAACAGGAGGCATTCATCTTGACGGCTGGATGGATGCAAGCGATGCTTATTTTTCCTATCGTGATCAGGAAAAACGGTTAGAAATTATGGCTGACCCTAGGTCTGGGGCGTTTTCGGTTCTATCTGTTATTGTCCTCTTAAGTACAAAGTTTTTCTTTATATATGAAATTACGCTTAAGAATGATTTATCAACCTACCTATTAATTCTACTTATCCCATTTTTTGGTAAAATGATTATGGGAGTGTTGCTTTTAAAAGGACAATCAGCAAAGAACGAGGGCCTTGGGGTTCTGTTTAAACAGGCAGCTACAAGTAGGACACTTTGGATTTATCCCCTGTTTTCTATCCTCATTATCGGAGGATTGGTCTGGATTGTACCTAGTTTGATTATAGGTGCCGTCATATTATTGGTTGCTTCACTGTTGATGCTATTATTCATTTTAAACAAAACAAACAGATGGTTTGGGGGTATCACAGGGGATGTCCTTGGAGCCGGTGTAGAAGGGACAGAATGGTTGTTATGGATGATGTTATGGTTATTACATTATTTCGTCATGGGTTAACAGAAGAAAATAAACGACAAGCGTATTTAGGGTGGAACGATTCTCCACTTTTGCCTGAAGAGGAAGAAAAATTAACTAGGTTTCACTTAACAGACCGTCTCGTCTTTTCAAGTGATTTAGGAAGGTGTTTAACGACAGCAAAGAGTTTATTTCCTAGTGGTTACCCTGAAAAAGTTACTGAGTTTCGCGAACTTCATTTTGGTGTGTGGCAAGGGAAAACGTTTGAAGATTTATCTGGGGACCCACAATATGAACAATGGTTGCAAGATTTTTGTTCGGTAACACCGCCGGAAGGGGAATCTTATAAAGAATTTGCTAAACGTGTAGATTGTGGCTGGCAAAAGGTAAGAGGATCCCTCCACGTTCACCAACAAAATCGAGCTACAATTATTACACATGGCGGTGTAATCAAATATTTGTTATCACAATTTGCACCGGAAGAAAAAGCGTTTTGGGATTGGAAAGTACCTCACGGCAATGGTTTTGAATTGATATGGCAGAAAGATGGATGGAAGAGGGGAGAGAGATGCATTTTGTTACAGGAGGTGCCTTTAATGGCAAATCTCAATGGGTAAAAGAATATTATAAATTAAATGAAACACCACATCAGTGGATTTCCGTTTATGGTGGAGAGCTTCCTAACCTATGGACGGAAAAAGAAGCAATCTACCAACAGCCTTTCATGGTTTTTGATGGAATTGAATCGGTGTTTAAAGTGTGGGTTCAAAAGTATGATGTTTCTGACATTCGAGATATGTGGCGGAGTTTTATTGATAGCTGGAATGAATGGGAACAAAACGATCCACAACGAAACGTAGTCATAATTGGAACCGATTTTTCAAAGGGGATTGTTCCACTTCAAGCCTTAGATCGCAAATGGCGAGATGTGACCGGATGGGCCTATCAAGATATTGTATCTGTCGCAGAGCGAGTTGAGATTGTGTGGTACGGGATTGCTCGTCAAATCAAATAAATAATTTTTCATTTATATAGTGATTCTATATTTAATAATGGAGGGTGAGGAGAAATGAAATTATATACGCGAACAGGTGATAAAGGAAAAACAAGTTTAATTGGAGGCAGAGTAGATAAGGATGATATTCGAGTTGAGGCTTACGGTACAATAGATGAGGTAAATTGTTTTGTTGGGCAGGCTGTCACACAACTTGATGGAAGCATCTTTCAAGATATCTTGACGGACCTAGAAAAAATCCAACATGAACTTTTTGATTGCGGTGGCGATTTAGCAAACGTTTCTAATAACCCTCCGCTAAAGCTAACGAAAGATGCTGTCAGTTATCTCGAAAAACGAATTGACGACATGATAGAGGAGGCTCCTGAGCTTGAGCGATTTATTTTACCTGGAGGCACTCCGCCAGCTGCTTCAATTCATATCGCACGAACAGTAACTAGAAGAGCTGAAAGGCTAGTTGTCTCTTTATTGAAAGTAGACGAAAATATTCCAGAGACAGCATTGCAATTTCTAAATCGATTGTCTGATTATTTCTTTGCACTTGCGAGAGTGATAAATTTCCGATTAAATCAAAAGGATGTAGAATACATCAGAAGCGCAAATGTTTTTCGTGGTGGGAAGAGGAAAGAGGAGACAAAAGGTGAGTAAAAAGATAACTTTACTTGCATTATTAATTGCGCTAAGCGTTATCGGTGCAGCAATAAAAGTTCCAGCCATCATCGGAAGTGTTGCTTTTGATGTGTTTCCAGCCTTGATTGCAGCGGGGATACTAGGTGGGACAGCTGGGGCAATTGTCGCTGTGCTTGGCCATCTGCTATCCGCTTTATTAGCAGGCATGCCACTAGGTTTACTGCATGGAATGATTGCCGTTGAGATGGCTTTACTTGTTGTTATTTTTTCGTTTTTTTATCAAAAAGAAAAAGTATGGTTCGCTGCTATTCTGTTTGTTGTAGGCAACAGCTTTTTCGCGCCTCTACCTTTTTTGTTCATATTAGGAAACGCTTTTTATTTCGCAATGATCCCTTCGTTATTAATTGGGTCAACCTTAAATATGGGAATTGCTTGGGGGCTAGCTCCTAGATTAGCAGGGATTCTAAGTTCTGGCTTTGTAAATCGAAAGGAAAGCATATGAGAGATGTATTAATTCTTCCGTTCAATCAAGACGAGGAGATTGTCCTAGCTTGTGACAATAGCGGTGCCATTGGAATGAAAGAGGAAGACGCAGTTAAAGCTCCTTATGAAGTGGTTGGTTATTATTCCTTCCGAGTTGCCGTGATGGAATGTATATCAGCTGGCGCACAACCATTTGCGGTTACATTGCAGAATTTTGCAGGAGAAAAGGCATGGAAAGAACTTGTTAGTGGAATTGAAAAAGGCAAAAAGGAACTCAGACTTGAAGATTTAAAAATTACTGGAAGCACCGAAAGTAATTTCACTCTATTTCAGTCTGCAATAGGAGTAACTGTCATTGGGAAAAAGAAAAAAATCAGGTCGTTAAGTAGATTTGAGACTTACTCATCAGATTTAGAAATAGCTGTGATTGGCTCTCCATTGGTTGGCGAAGAGGTATTTAAGCAAGCAGACGAGGTGGCTCCATTACATTTGTTTCATCAAATCTGCAAGTTAGAAGCGGGAATCACAATTCCAGTTGGATCTAAAGGAGTGCTTTTTGAGCTAAATCAGCTTTTTTTTCATTCTTCTTTTAAAGAAACAGAGCTAAAGACAAACCTAGACCTTCGGAAAAGCTCAGGTCCATCTACTTGCTTTATCGTCGTGTATCCACAAGGAGAACAAGAAATCATTCGTGGGATGAGTGGTCATTTTTTTCATCCTATTGGTGTGAAGGGAGAAGCAAATGGTTAAAGTATATGTGGTTCGTCATGGTGAAACGAAATGGAATGCCGAAAAACGAACGCAGGGCCGCCTAGATTCAGAACTGACTGAAAAAGGTATAAGAGACGCAAAGCAGTTAGGCGAGCGCTTAAGAGAAACAAAGTTTCAAAGGGTTATTTCTTCCCCAAGTCAACGAACATTGCAAACCGCTAAACTCGTAAATAAAGGTCGTTCGATTCCAATCGAAACAGATGAGCGTTTGTATGAAATTAACTTAGGTCCTTGGCAAGGAAAAACCGAGGAAGAAATTAAAACGCAATATCCAGAACAATTTCATGCCTATTGGAACGCTCCTGCGCTGTTTACAAACGCATCAGGTGAAAGCTTTGTAGATGTTAAAGAAAGAGTAAAAGACTTTTTTTTAGAGCTTGAAAGAAATCATTCCTCAGGTAATATCCTAATAGTAACCCATGGTGTCGTATTAAAAACTTTGTATTTACTTTGTCGGAATGCACCAATTGATGAGGTTTGGGCACCACCTTATATCCATGGAACAAGCTTAACCGTTATTAATTTGGAGAATGGGAAGCAAAAGTTATTATTAGAAGGTTGCACTAAGCATTGTAACTTGGCTTAAGTACTCAAATGCCTCAGATTTTGTTAGTTAAATAACAGTCTGGGGCATTTTCACATTAATAATAATAATTTTTTTGAACAAAGTTTAAGTAATTTTCTATGAATCACTTTTTAGAATGTTATAATTTTATTATCAAATAATTTACAAAGATAGGGATTTTTAGGGGAGATTTTATGGTTATCTTTTATGAAAAGGCGGGAAGAACACCTTCACGCAGGTTTTCATTAGATGAAATGAATATGATACTTGAATTACAATCCTACTTAATTGATACAATTACTAGAGGAGATTCAATAGCTGAAATATTGAGAGCCTTATCAAGCTCATTAGAAGAACAGCTACAACGACAGGTTTATTGTTCAATTTTGCTATTAAACAATGACAAAGAGCTAATTGTCGAATCTGCACCAAATATGCCAAACGATTTCTTTGAAGCCTTTAGTCCGATAAAGGTTGGGCCCAAGGCTGGGTCGTGTGGAAGAGCTGTTTATTTAAATGAACCAGTATTTACACCAGATATCGAGCAAGACCCATTTTGGACTGATAACTTGAAGGAAGCTCTTGAAGTCGGAATTCGATCCTGTTGGTCAGTCCCTATCACAGTTGAGGGAAAACCAATTGGTAGTTTTGCCATTTATCACAAAGAAGTTTGTAGACCGACTCCATTTGATCTTGAAATATTGAAGGGTACAGCTAAATTGGCTGGTTTTGCAATTGAGCGAGATAGACGAATTCATTTGGAAAAACAACTAAAAGAAAGTGAACAGCGATTTAAATCATTGTTTGACCACTACCCAGAATCTATTTATATCCTCTCTTTGGAGGGAGACTTTTTAGGGTTTAATAATAAAAGCGAAACGATCTTTGGCTATCCTCAGGAAGAGCTAATTGGGAAAAAGTATGATTGCTGTATTGACCAAAAACATAAAAAAAATGTGGCCACTCATTTTAATAAAGCTAAAACAGGGATTGTCCAAGATTGTGAGGCGAGAATCACACATAAAAAAGGTCAAGACCTTGATTTGCATTTTACATTTCTCCCTATCTTGGTTAAGGAAAATATAGTTGGAGTTTATGGGATTGCAAGAGATGTTACCTATGAGAAAAAATTGGAACTTGAACTTCGCTCTAGACATCAAGAAATCAATCATATTCTCAAAAATCACCAGGGGATGATCTTTAAGTATCGAAAAGAAAATGAGCAGTTTATCCATACATTCGGTGCAGGTCAGTTAGTGAAGAAATTGGGTGTACCATTAAAAGAAATCATCGGCAAATCCCTTTTTCATTTTCTACCTGAACAGGTAGCAACTCGAAAGCTCAACTATTATCAGAAGGCGTGGGATGGGGAACAGTGTAGTTACGAGGTAAATTTAAACGGAATTGCTTATGTAGCCACCTTACAACCGGTGTATGAAGCCGGTGAAGTGATTGAGGTTATTGGATCATGTAGTGATATAACAGAATTAAAGAAAACGCATGATGATCTAAGAAAAACGCAAGAACTACTAGAGTCATTTGTCCATCATACTGTGGATGCAATCGCAACGATGGATAAGGATGGAACGTTAACTTTTGTCAATCAAGCATATGTAGATATGTTTGGAAATTCAGGAGACGAACTTATTGGGAATAAGGTTCAAAATGTTCCAGATGGATATGAAGAAGAATTTAAACAGCTTGTTGGTTTAGTTTATTCTGAATCTGAAGTAAAGGGGTATGAGACGGTTCGTAAAAGAAACGATGGGAGCATAATTCCTGTCAGTATTACACATGCTCCGTTAAAAGATAAGAAAGGTATTGTTACTGGGGTTTCAGCTATTATTAGGGATATAACTGAACAGAAAGAGATTGAACAAGAACTAGAAGAGAACAAACAACGATATCAATCCCTTTTCACACTTAATCCTGACTTAGTTTATAGTCTGGATTTGAATGGTGTTATAACGAATATTAACCCCTCTGTGGAAAGATTAGGGTATTTCCCTGAACAGATAGTAGGAAAAAATTATTCGGATTTTGTGGATAATCAATCACTATGTAATACTCTGAAAGCGTTTCAAAAGTCAGTTCAAGGAGAAACTCAGTCCTATGAAACGGGACTTATCCATCGTAACGGGCGCCGTGGAATTTATCATATTACGAATCTACCTATCATCGTAAACAACCGAATTGTTGGGGTATATGGAATTGCTAAAGATATTTCTGAATTAAAACGAGCGGAAGAATATTTACGTAAATCCGATCGTCTTAGTGCTATTGGCCAACTGGCCGCTGGTATTGCACACGAGATTCGCAATCCACTTACTTCTATAAAAGGCTTTATGCAATTCCTTAAAGAAAAAAACGGAGATAAAAATTACTATGATATCATGCTCCGTGAAATTGACAGAATTGATTTGATTACGAATGAATTTCTCATTTTGGCTAAACCTCAAGCTAAAAAATACTCCCGAACTTCCATTCGTTCCCTATTAAAAGCCTTTCTTCCTCTCGTTGAAACGCAAGCAAATATGAGTAATATAGAGATCGTTTCACAGATAGATGAATTTTTGCCAGATATCTACTGCGATCCCAATCAAGTGAAACAAGTATTTTTAAATGTGATAAAAAATGCAATGGAATCAATGCCAGATGGGGGACGAATTACGATTCATGTTAGGAAGCGTGAAGGACATATTCAAATCCTTATTACAGATCAAGGATGTGGGATAGCACCTGAACGATTAAAACAAATCGGAGAACCATTTTATAGTACGAAGGAAAAGGGTACAGGGTTAGGGTTAATGATTATTTTTAACATTGTCAAAGAACATAAAGGAAGCATTGAAATTCATAGTGAGTTAAATAAAGGGACTCAAGTAGATATTTGTCTCCCGTACTATACGGTTAATTGAGATGGGAAAACCCTGGATAGTCGTACTACTCCAGGGTTTTCTGAATTAATTGTGACCACCAACAGCTATTGTTACACTTAAATCACCCTGATCATTTTTATTTAAAATAACAACAAAATTACCTGGTTCACCTTCGCGAAAGCTGTGTTTTGCGATGTGCTTTTTTAATGCGTTGCTATGGTAGTGTATCACCTCTTGAGTGGTATCTTTATTCACTCGTTTTAACTCAACCGCATCAGAAGGGATTCGGTCGGTTATAAAGGCCTCTAATTCATCCATCGTAGGATTATCTCCTGGTTTATATGCGAATTGATATTGGACATTTACCGCTCGATGACTCTCATAAGTAACAATCATAAATTCATTTTGATATCTAGCAATTTCCTGGTCACCGTAGTTTTCCCCATAAGCTTGTTCAAACTGCTCTCGGGTAGCACCTATCCCGATTTCTTTTGATATTTTTTTATCAGAATTTGGTTGATGTTGAGTTTTCGCTCTTATTTCTTCACGAGATGGATTATTTAAGTCTTCCATGATGACAATTTTCTTTTCATCTGCACTACATGCGGACAGGAAACTGAAAAGGATGAACATAATAGCTAGTGACAACATTCTTTTCATAATCAAAAACTTCCTTTCTTCAGATTGTTTCCTTAGCATTCCCTAAATGGGTAACAGGTATGATAACTGCTCTAGATGAGTTTTATGACTCTATAGTTCTGTTGAAGATAATATAATAAAGAAATTTAGAGGAAAGGTTGAGCATATGGAATTAATTGAGACAGCAATCCAAGTAGCTTCCGTCGCTCATGATGGACAATATCGGAAAAACACAAAAACACCTTACATAACACATCCTATTGCTGTTGGAATGATTCTGCTGAAAGCAGGATACGACGATGAGATAGTTGCAGCTGGGATACTCCATGATACTGTTGAAGATACATCGGTCACAATAAAAGAAATCAATCAATGGTTTGGAGGGAGAGTCGCAACAATAGTAGAAGGTTGTTCCGAGCCTGATAAAACACTAAGTTGGGAGACTCGAAAAGATCATACAATTCAGTTTTTAAAAACTGCTCCTGAAGACATCAGAATTGTTGCCTGTGCAGATAAGTTACATAATGTTCGATCCATCCTCCATGATTTATCTATCGAAGGAGAGGAAGTCTGGTCACGGTTTAAACGCGGAAAATCTGAACAGGAATGGTATTATCGAAACGTAGTCGAGAGCATCAGCTTTCAATCTGAATTTGATTTGCTTCATTTATTAAAAAAAGAAATATACCGTTTATTTGATGAGCGGGGCTAACCAGGTTAAGGACTTAAAAGAAGAGAGGCATTAATTTTGCAGCATGACTTCATTATTTCATTAAAAAAGGCTGTTTTCGTAAAGTTTGTTGTTAAAATCCTATAGCGTTTTTTAAAGCAAATTAAGCTTTTCTCTGTGTTACTACTTAGTTTGTAAGCTCTTTTCTCATTTTAATAAACGATCTTTGGAATGGAATCATAGCTAAGTTTCCTTTAAAGAAAGATAATGAAAAGAGAGAGGAAGGCACCGAGAAATTAGCTCGTCGACTTCCTTTTGTACAATGGGTTTACGTTATTCCTCAATTAAATCAGTGATTGGCACAGGCATAGGCTCGTCACGTGTATCTTTACCCGTAACAGTAGCCATTTGTGACGACTCATCTACTTTCTCAATCCACACAGGAACACCGTGATAGTGGACTGGAATTTCAGCACTAGAAGACAGGATTTGTTTAACACGATTTAAATCCATTTAATCACCTCGAATAGATATTAGGAAAGTACACTTACAGGATATCCTTTTTAGCGTATTCCTATTAAAACTATTAGAGTATAAGAACATGGGCTAATCCAATAGATAGATTTTTTAAAAAACACGGAATAGTAGAAACTCCATTTTCAAAAACTAAATTTCATGTCCGAAAATCTCTGACTTATAATAAGGCTGTTTAAGATTGCTGTTAAAATCATAACGACGGTACTCCATATTATTAGCTATTTCGTAATTTGAATTAACTTGACAGCGCTCTTCTCATAAATGAAGCTTTTTTGTATGGTTAAGCTATTTCGCATTGCAAGTAACAAAGTTAATAAAAGAGCCAATAATAAAGAATACCATCCCATATTTGTTGGGATGGTATCTTTATTTCCTTGTTACCAAAGCGTAGGTTTTACTACCATAAACCATAGCATAACCAATAACAAAATTAGGTAATTCCATAGCGTTCGATTTAGTTTTTTTGCCAGGTCATGTTTATTGACGGCGGCTTCTTCAAACCTTTTTAATGTGGGTGAAAACGCCCTAGCTAAAAAGAAAATAGACAAAAACATAATTACAAGAGTCATTAAAATCCAAGAGGTGTTCCAATTCCATGGACCTAACAGAACTAAAAGTACCCCTGAACCAACAAGTACATGACCCGAATGCTTTGTAAACAGAACAACTGAGCGAAAAGTATGTATGTAAGCTATAAGTGCTTCACCAGTTGCCTGTGGAAGTTTCTTGACAATTGGGAATAAGATAAAGAAAGGTCCAATTGAACCAATTGCACTTAATACATGGATGTATATGAGCAAACGGTAAGGCATATTATTTACTCATTAGCAGGACTGAATTCATGAACCCACACACGCATATTTGGTAACCAAGGCATGCCAGGATGATAAGATAAAATACTTTCCTTGTATTCTTCCACAGTATTAAAGCCTTCTCGACGTGCATCGTCATCTGTTAATTCGCCCAGAGATTGTGAATAGACATTTGTAATGATGAAATTCTTCCCTTCAAGTTCCATGATTTCTCCCACATCAGCATAACGTCCGTTTCGTCGCGTTGCGGTTTTCTTACCTGTAAGTACTTTTTGGATATCTGTAGGCATTGTAATAAGTCGATCGATCGTACAGGTTTTTGGTGGCAATTGATTATTAGAATTTTCGTTTGTCATTTTGATAGCTCCTTTGAATTAGTAAATATACCTTATTAATGTAACATATCTTGATCATTATAAATACTAAGTATTAAAAAAGGAAATAACGTTTTCATAAGGAATTTAAAATAGTGAAAACAATTTTAAGGAGGGAAAAAATGGGCTTATTAGATGGTTTAATGGGAAATGTTTCTGAAGTGGATGTTAAAGAGGTTGAGCGAGAGCTATCTTCGATTATAACCGAGAATGAGCGAGTTGAGAGAGCATATAAACTAATTCGAGATTTAATTGTGTTTACCGACAGAAGACTAATCCTCATCGATAAACAAGGAGTAACAGGGAAGAAAATTGAATATCACTCGGTCCCTTATAAAAGCATTACACATTTCAGTGTTGAAACAGCAGGGTCTTTTGAACTTGATGCTGAATTGAAAATTTGGATTTCAAGTATGGCACAACCAATAAGTAAGCAGTTTAAAAAAGACAAAAATATTTATGATGTTCAAAAGGCGTTGGCTACTTACGTTATTAAATAAAAGCCTATACTCGTAAATAATGTTGGTAAATCCTAAAGCCGATTTTAACGAAGAACAAGCCTGCTTATTCCGTCACTGATTGGCTTCATTTGATTCTCAACCTTTGGAAGTTCCGCAATTTTCACTGAGATTTCAGGCTTACTATCGATTTCTTCTTTAGCTCCTGAGGAATCTCTGTTTGGTGTTAAAACAAGGCCAGTCATAATAGCTAATGATACGTAAAAAACACTTGAAGCATTTTTCATATTTAAATTTTAGCTCCCATTTTTGATTAATTTCGCAGGGGCTTTGCTTTCGCATGTGAAAAAAAATGGTGCAAAACCAATTGATAACAGGATTTCGTTGGTAGGAATACAAACGAAAAGCCCTCTTATCCAACGCGATAACTCGCTTATTTATAACTACAACATACCAAGGAGTTGCCGCTCGTCTTGCTGCTGCGCCCGTTTAATCTTCCAAAAGTAAAGAAAGAACGAAGAGAATTTCCTCTTTTGCATATTAAAACGCCTTTGTGGCAAGCGTCTCAATCTTTAGAAATATAACAAAAATCAGTGTTAGAAGGGTTCCCATTTGGAATGGCGTTATCCTTGCTTGCCATCTTGATTATTGTAACCTTCTTTGTCACCGTTGTGGCGATCCCTCGACCCATCCGGGCACGATAGACCTTCTATCGTTACATTTTGGCCACACCCATTTTGTGTGTTCTTACTAAGCTGACTGGCTCTTTTCTCCTGATTTAAAGTTGCTGTCCAGTGAAAACACAGCAGCTAATCTTATCTCTATATATCTAAAAGCAACAAAGTTTGAGAAAAGAGCAAAAAAAAAGAAAAGAGGCTTGCTTAGGCGAGCTTCTTTTCCTTTAGAACAGAGTGGTAGGAGAAAAAACTAATAAAAGGGTTTATTTGAGTACGAGATCAAAATAGGGTTAATTCCGAGTCCTAATGTGCGCTATTTTTTGGTTGGTAAATATATAAGGAACCGTCTTGTTGGACTTCTGCATAAGTCACTTCCGAAACAGAACTAACGCCATTTTGATTCAACTGATGAAATAACCAGTTTTCATCTAGTTTTAACTTGGTTAAGTTAGTTCTATTAATGATTCCATTTGTAACAACTTCAGTAGGGACAGGATAATGAATCTTGTCAAAATGACTCATATCACAGTTTATAATCTGATCAGATTTTGGTTGAATTAGTGATTTTACCTTTTGAAAAAAAGTTTGTTGATGCCCCATTTTGCGTACCACCTTTATTAATTAATAAACGTTTATATTCAATCGATCATTTTTATTTATCAACTGTATTATAAGAACTTTTGTTAGATTTGCAAGCCTAGTTTTAATTGGAAACATTTCCAATTAACATAGTTAAAATAGTCGGTATTAAAATTTATGTAAACTGAATGAGCTTTAAACAGTTCAATGTATTGAAAAAGGCTAAGTAATACAACTTAGCCTTTTTCTTAGGTTTATTGATATGGAAACTGAGTAGAGTAGTTACTAAATTGTTGATAAGCTTGGTCAATTTTTTGTTGTTCTTCCGCTTCGAGTTTGTAAACACCATTCTTAAACATCAAATTAAAGAGAGTCCGACAACTTTCATGCGTCTCCTGAAGCATTTGAAGCATATCTTGATACAGCTGTTCATGACTTGCTTCACGTACTGCAATATTTAAGCTATCCGTTAAATATTTGCAGGTACTTAAGCCGTCATTAATAAAATCACGGTCATTCATTTCGGGGCCTTTAACCTGTGGTAGGTTGAGACCTTGAGGGTTTTTAATCATATTATTATTTTGCTGTTGTTGATTTTGCATATTATTTTTTCACCTCTTTTGTTTAATGCTGTTGATTTTGATTTGGTAAATTTGCCATGGCGGCGTTATTATTCACTTGGAGGTGCGATAGTAACCGTTGGTAATGGTTTTGATGCATTTGCCCAGCATTTTCAAGGGCTTGCTTCATTTCAGGATCTTGCACTTGCTCAGCGAGATGATGAAACTTTTTCAAAGCCAATAGTTCCCAAGACAGCGCATCTTTAAGATAGAGCATATCTTTTGTTGTGATTACTTGAGGGGGAGTCGGCATTTGTGCCTGTTGTGCATTATTCATAATTTCGCTCCTAACATTAATTTTTTCAAAGTTAGATTGAGCTAAAGGATGAACATTTATTCTTTTTTGGCTTTTTTCATAAAGATTGATGTAAAAAAAACCTAAAGCTGGTTTTAAACGGAATAAATATCATTTCATAAACTGAAATGATGTTTGCAAGCTCTTTTCTCTGAGTGAAGATTTTTATTTGTGTATTACTGTTCATTCAGTCTCACTTTTCTTCAAAAGCAACAAAGTTTAAGAAAAGAGACTTTTAATATGAAGTGAGTTTAAAGCTGCGTTGGCGGGTTTTCTATACTGAATAGTTCGTTTGTTTGTGGTAATATTTAACTTAAATGATATTTTCAAACGGGTTATGAACTCCCTTTTTTGATTAATCCGTTCATTATAAGACACAATGCAGACTAATGCTGAGAAATTTGTTCTAAACATAGTATAGTAAATTAAGGAAATGGATGGGGATGAACATGAAAGAGATACAGTCTTTCTCAAAACAATTCCAACAGGAAATGGGTTGGATAATTAATGAAGAAAGCTTTGAAAAAAGTAGGGCATCGCTTTTGAACAATTATATGTTGCTCTCAACTGAAATTGCTGAGGTAGCAGAAGAGATGCGAAGAATGTTTAATCTTACTTATCGCTCTATTCAAGATGGCGTTGAGGAAGGTGAGGCCTTTAGCCAAGCAAAAGCTAAGGTCAAGGAGGAAATCGGAAAAGAATTGGCAGATTGTATGGCTTACCTTATGAAGTTCTATAACTACTTTGATTTAGATGCAGAAGAAACCTTCTATCAGAAAATGGATGAAGTGAAAAATCGTACAAATAAAGATGTAACCAAAAAATAGGTAGGTGCCAGGCACCATCCAGAAAATGGTTGTGGCTAGTTAGGGGATGGATTCTGTGAATATAGTTTATTCATTGTTGGCTTTAGTTGGTGGGATCGCAATTGGGATCCAAGCGGTTGTCAATGGTGGTTTAGGGAAAAAGGTCGGAACAATGGAAGCCTCGTTTATTTCATTTTTTATAGGGACGGCTGCCTTATTTTTTACCGTTCTATTCTTTGGGAAAGGGAACATACTGGCAATTTCAGAAGTCCCAAAAATGAACTTAATTGGTGGTTTATTAGGTGCTTTCTATGTGTTTGTTATGGTCCTAGTAACGCCAAAGATTGGTGTGGTAGCAACTTTGATGACCGTCATTGTTGGCCAACTTCTAATTGGCTCTATCATTGATCACTTTGGACTTTTTGGTGGGGAAAGATTTGCTTTTGAACCTACCAAACTATTTGCATTGCTATTGATGCTAATTGGAGTCTTCTTGTTTAATAAGTGAGAAAAGGCTAGTTCACCTCAGTATAATTGAGAGTGAATCTAGCCTTTTTTATTCTTCAATTTCATCAAAAGGGATAAGCCTGCTTGTATCATGGGCTCCACGCTCAGAACCTTTTGCCAAACCTGAACTTTCGTCAATGCTATCAATCCAGATCGGTATGCCGTGATAGTGGAGCAAAATTTCATCCTTCGAAGCGACAATTTCCTTTAGTCGGTTTACATTCATAAAATCACCTCGAAGTTATTATGACCGAATCACTTTTTCTTTATCAAGGTTGTGACGAGGTGTCACGGTCTTAAATAGAATGGATTTTATCATCTTCGGTGCAAAAAGAGTTGCAGGATGTGCCTTAAGATGCAAAACGTTCATGAACTTTTCGTAAACGATTTGATTATCTGAGCATGCTAACATGACTCTTTTTATATAGCCTTGTAAAAATGATAATCCGAAAAATCTATTTCCAGTAGTATGAGGAAACCTAAAATCCTCAATCGAAGCGATTAACCAGGGAATGCTTAAAACACGTTGGAATTCCTGATGTGCTTTTTTGCTAATAGCCTCTAGACTTTGATGTTTTGTTGCTTGTTTCAATACTTTCTCTAGCTGCTTAGCCTCTAAAGCTGACAGGCTCATCCCTTGGGCAAATACTGGATCAATTCGACAAAGCGCATCCCCAATAACAATTAGTCCATTGGGGAGATTTTCCATCTTTTCATAACGGAATCTCCTCATTTTTGGGAAACGATAAATGTTTACTTCGGAAGCAGGTTTGCCATCAATAATTGCTCCAAAAAACGAAGGATGGTCTAGGATTGCCGCATGTTCTAAAAACTCTTTATCCGTCTTGGGAGGACTATCGAGTCCATATCCAAATAAGGTGACCATCCACTTGTTTGCTTCAATTTGGTACATACCTCCGCCTCTTATCTGATGTGGAGGATTCGGATAAACAAGCAGACCTTTCCAATCCCTGTCTTCGGGAGATAAGTGTTCGTAAGCCCTGCTTGCATAACAGAGGTTTACTTGTATCTCATCAATTGGTGGTGTAGCGATGCCGTTTTTTTTAAGCCATTGAGTAGTAAATGTTGCTGCACCTGAGGCATCAATTACTAGATTGGCGTCAATTTCCTCCACTTTGCCTTCTTCCGTCTGATACTCAATTCCCGCGATACTTGTCTTTTTTGCGTCAAGAACAAGTCGAAGGGGTTTTGCACCATAAATAGAATGAACAGTAGAAATATGCTGAAGTCGTTTCTGAATGTGATACTCCAAAAAAGGTCGACTTTGCTGAATGGTCATTAGTTGTGAATGCGATCTTATTTTCCAACTACCATGATGGAACCAAGCAAGGTCACGTGAAAAATTGGCCGATACTGCCCCAGAATCTTGAAGTTCATCGATGATACCTGGGAAAAATTCTTCTAATATTTCCTCACCGCTTTTTAATAAAGCATGACCATGTAAACCCTGGGGAACGCCAGACCGATTTTGGGGTTGGTCTTGTTTATGGTCCTTTTCTATTATCATTACTTCCTCGAAATAATCGGCGAGAACTCTAGCTGAAAGTTTTCCAGCGACACCTCCACCGATAACAATGGCTCTTGAGCTAAGTTTTTCTGTAGGCATTTCTTTCCCTCACTTCTAAACACAATAACTATTAGTATATCAAGATGATTTTGTAGAAACCATCGTTTTTTAGGAAGATTCTAGCCCCTCGTTAGTTTTTTGATACCAAACATAAAATTCATACTATATGCTGTTTGACAGTATATATGAATTATCTGAAGCCTTTTTAAGGAGGAACTTACTCATGGATGCTTCAAACATTAGGGAAAATGTAACAATCCGAGATGTTTATGAAGCGAGACAACGAATTTCCTCAATGGTAAACAAAACACCTTTAGTACACTCTATAGGATTATCTGAAAATATTGGACGTAATGTCTATTTAAAATTAGAGAACGTTCATGACATAGGAGCATTTAAAGTAAGAGGAGCAGCAAATAAGATATTAAGTTTAAGTAATAGTCAGAAAAAGAAAGGGATTTCTACCTTTTCAACCGGCAACCATGGGCTGGCCGTTACTTATGTTGCTAAAAAGTTAGGGATTAATGTTGTTGTTTGTGTATCTAACAATGTTCCAAAGGTTAAACTTGAATTTTTAAGAAAACTTGGAGCTCAAATAGAGATGCATGGTGAGAGTCAAGACGAAGCGAGTGAACGGTGTCTCCAACTTGAAAAACAATTAGGACTGACAGCAATCCCGCCATTTGATGGCCCACATATCATTGCAGGTCATGGAACAATCGGACTTGGTCTAATAGAGGAAATACCGGATCTAATAGATGTCCTTATTCCATTATCAGGAGGCGGGCTATTATCGGGGATTGGATTAACATTAAAATCAATTGATACAGATGTTAATGTAATCGGAACAACTATAAACCACTCAGCTGTTATGTATGAAAGCTTAAAGCAAGGTCATCCAGTGAAATTACCAGAAGGACAAACGTTAGCCGACAGTTTACTAGGTGGTATCGGTCTTAATAATCAATATACATTTAGGTTGGTAAAGTCTAATATTGATAACATTTTCACTATTTCTGAAAATGAGATTGCAGATAGTATGGTCTATATGTTAAAAGAACATCGAATGCTCATAGAAGGAGCGGCAGCGACCAGTATCGCACCAGTCCTTAATAATAGAATCCCTTACCGTAAGGGAAGTGTAGTCGCCATCATCAGAGGGAATAATGTCGATTTATCCGTTATTCAACAACTATTAAAAATAAATACTTGAAAAGACCCCAAGACCATTTTGTTAACTCTGTAGCGAAACGTTAAACACAAAATTACTTAGGTCAAGGGGGTTTTGTTTATGAAATTGACCATTGCTGAAATATGGAATATGGAAGTTATGCAAGGTGCCGTTGTTCGCTCTGGCCAATGTCAAATGGAGGAACGTTATGTACAATGGATTTCTGTAATTGAAATGCCTGTAGAAAATTTTGTTCGCAAAAATGAACTTGTTTTAAGTACTGGTATTGGTTGTGGAAAAGAGGTTCAAACTTTCAAGAGTTTTGTGAAGGATATCATAAAATCAGGAGCTTCTGCCCTTATGATTGCTTTGGGACGCCATGTATATGATATTCCAAAAGAAGTAATAAAACTTGCCGAAAAGGAGCAATTCATTATTATTGAATTACCTTGGGAAATTCGATTTGCCAATATTATTGCCGAGGTTATGAGGGACTTGAATAATCGTCAACAGTGGAATCGTGAAAAATCAGAGAAAGTTCAACAGCATCTTTTAAAATTAATTCTCCAAGAAAAGGATTTAAATAGTATTTTAAACTATATTGAAAAACAAATCGGATTTCCATTGATATTAACGGACCATACGGGGATGATTCAAGAGCTACACCAACAAAGTCATCAAATAACAAAAAATTGGAACCAATACGTAATGAAGGGGCTTATTCCGGTGGTAGATGATTCAGCTTTATTACCACATGATCCGTTGTTTCATAAAGTTCAGTCAGTTCGCTTCGATGGTTACAATGTATTGCAGCTCCCAATTATACAAGTGGCCAGTGACGTACAAGGATTTTTATATGTGTTATTACCTCCAGAAATGGAAATCGAAACTTATGTTTCCTCTTTTGTTGGAACTGTTTTAGAACATGCTACTACAACGATTGCTTTATGGTTATCACGAAAGAATGCGATTGAAACAACAAAAATAAGATTACGTAGTGACTTTGTTCAAGAACTTGCACACGGTAATATTCATTCATCGGAGCAAGCGCATTCGCGTGCGAGATTATTGGGATATAACATAAAATTACCCTATTTATGTATTGTTGGCCTTCCTGAAAATTTACAGAACCTGTTCGAAAAATCGAAGAGATTGACCGATTCGTATGAAAGCTGGTTTGAGAATATGATCCGCTATATTGAGGAGGAAATTTACTATTCAGCACAATCGTTAAAACGGGAAGTGATGCTGACCTATCAAGAAGAAATAATCGTATTGTTTCTTGAGACCATACCTGGAGATAGAGGGAATCATCCTACTGCTTTTTTAGATCTTATTGAGCGTCGTCTTCGCAACTTGCTTCCAGATGTTGTGTTATCATGGGGAGTTGGAGATTATTATCAAAACCTACAAGGATTTAAGCTAAGTTATGATCACGCGAAATTAGCGCTAAGTCTAGGGAGGCGCAAAAATGGTCCTGGGCGTCGGACATTTCATGAACACACAAAGATGGATCGAATTCTATTAACTATTTCTAAAAATGAAGAAATGAAAGAGGTAATTTACACTACCGTTAAACCACTTCTTTTGTATGATCAGCAGCGAAACATGGACTTGATTGGAACCATAAGTATGTATCATGCATGTCATGGCAATGTCAGCCAAACAGCAAGAGCTTTAAATTTACACCGACAATCGTTGCTTTATCGATTGAGAAAAATTGAGTCTTTAACAGGGCTATCTCTCCTCGATCCTGAAGAGGTTTTTCTTCTAGAATTATGCATAAAGATATGGAAACTTGGAAGTTATATCGAAAATTCGGACCAAAAATAATAAGGCAATCATCGAAAACGATTTCTTTTTGCTTAAAAAGAAGTCGTTTTTTTGTGCAGGTTAAGGGCTTTAATCTTATTTCGATACTTTGAAAGAAAAAACAACAAAATTTTCATACATTTTGACAGATGACCATTTCTTGCCTGTTTCACTAATATAAGGGTATAACCAAATGTAATGGAGAAGGCAGGGGGAGTGTTCCTATGAATTTTGGCACAGAGGAGTATAAAGAAAGGATTCGAAAAACAAAAGAAAGTATGGCGAAAAAAGGAATAGAGGTATTGCTAATAACTGACCCAGCCAATATTAATTATTTATCAGGTTATGACGCTTGGTCGTTTTACGTTCACCAAATGCTGGTTGTTATTGATGATGAGGATCAACCATTCTGGATTGGTCGGAATCAAGATGCAAATGGTGCAAGAATGACAACTTGGCTATTCCATGAAAACATTTTTCCATATCCGGACGAATATGTGCAATCGACGACACTCCATCCAATGAAATATGTTGCTGAAATATTAAAACAGATTGGTCAAGATAAACGAACGATTGGTGTTGAGATGGAAAATTACTATTTTACAGCAAGATGTTACGAAGCATTAAAGTGCGGATTACCAAATGCCACAATTAGCGATGGCTCTCTCCTTGTCAACTGGCTCCGCCTTATTAAATCTGATGTCGAGATAGAAATGATAAAGCGCGCCGCCAAAATTAGTGAAATTGCGATGACAAAAGCTCTTGAAATGGTTGACGTCGGTGTTCGTGAGTGTGATGTCGCCGCAGAGATATTTAGGTCACAAATTCGGGGGACAAATGAATTTGGCGGTGATTACCCTGCGATTGTCCCTCTACTTCCTTCTGGAGAGCGTTCAGCTACACCTCATTTAACTTGGACAGATGATCCATATGAGTCTGGAGATATTGTGACAATTGAGCTCGCTGGCTGCTATAAGCGTTATCATTCGCCACTTGCGAGAACCATTAGCCTTGGAAAGCCAGCTGACAAGATCCAGATTTTATCAGATGTAGTAGTGGAAGGCTTAAATGCCTGCCTTGAGATGATAAAACCAGGGATCGCTTCTGAAGAAATTGAGTCCACTTTTAAGCAAACCATAAGTAAATTTGGACTCACTAAAGACTCAAGACTAGGTTATTCAATGGGCTTAAACTACCCACCTGATTGGGGAGAACACACAGTTAGCATTAGGAGTGGAGATAAAACGATACTAAAACCGAATATGACATTCCATTTGATTCCGGGAATATGGCTTGATGATTATGGTTTTGAAGCGAGTGAATCGATTCGAATAACGGAAAACGGGTGTGAAACTTTCGCGTCACTGCCTAGACAATTATTTGTAAAAGAGCAATTTCTACCATTGATAAATAGCAATGATTTCCCATCCGACATCGGTGAAATTGAAGAAGTGTAGGGTGTTGGTTAATCGAAGATTGGCTTGAGGATTGTTACAGCTATAAAAGAAGTTTAAAAAGGTGATAGAAGCAAAATCTCGGGGGTTATTGTTCGGAAAATATTGAGGAGGGATCTTGTGGAAAATGCAAAACTTGGTACAAAGGCAGTATGGGCAGGGGAAAAGGATTATTTAGTTCACGGTGCAACACAGGTTCCGGTCGTTCTTAGCGTCGCTTATGGATATGATGATTTAGAACAATGGTATGAGGTTGCGACTGGAAAAATAGATGGTCATATTTATGGACGAAATACGAACCCTACTGTCCAGTCTTTTGAGGATAAAGTGAAAATTTTAGAAGGTGCAGAAGCGGCTACTAGTTTTTCAACAGGAATGGCTGCCATCAGTAATACTTTTGCAACTTTTTTAGTTCCAGGAGATCGGATCGTTTCTATAAAAGATACGTATGGCGGGACTAACAAAATTTTTACTGAATTCTTGCCTAGGCAACAAATTGAGGTCATCTTGTGTGAAACAGGAAACCATGAACAAATGGAAGCCGAGGTACTGAAGGGATGCAAAATTTTATATTTGGAAACTCCTACAAACCCGACAGTTAAGATTACAGATATTGAGCGAATGGCAAAGGCAGGAAAAGCGGTAGGTGCATTGGTAATCGTTGATAACACGTTTGCAACACCAATTAATCAAACACCATTGAGCTTAGGAGTAGATTTAGTGATCCATAGTGCTACAAAGTTCCTTGGCGGACATGCGGATGCTTTGGGCGGCATTGTATGTGGAAAGAAAGAATTGGTTGAACAAATTTTTCATTATCGTGAAATTAATGGAGCAACAATGGACCCAATGGCAGCCTATTTAATGCTTCGTGGAATGAAAACACTTCATTTGCGAGTATGTCAACAAAGCAAAAATGCTATAGCATTAGCAAACTACTTAAAAACAGAAGACTTAGTAGAAGGTGTCTATTATCCAGGGCTTGAGGAGCACCCCAACCATCACATCGCCAAAAAACAAATGAAAGGATATGGAGGGATGCTTAGCTTTAGTGTTAAAGGTGGAATGAACATGGTTAAAGAGTTATTGCCCCGATTACAATTTGCCAACCGAGCTGCAAATCTCGGGGCGGTCGAGACAACCGTAGGGCCAGCTCGTACAACAAGTCACATTGAATGCACTCCTGAAGAAAGAGCAGCGATGGGGATACCTGAAGGGCTCATTCGTGTTTCGTGTGGAATTGAAGAGATTGATGATCTAATTGCTGATTTCAAACAGGCTTTTGCATATGTAAACAGAGGATAAAAAGTTAAGGGGAAATCAGAATTTGATAGGGAAGGGAAAATGCGACAAATGACTCAACCAATTTCAGTAACGGAACAGGTTCATCTTTTAACTAGCCACCTAATAAAATGGCGGCGACACTTACATCAATATCCCGAACTCAGTTTTAAAGAATTCGAGACATCTAGGTTTGTTCAAAACACGTTAAAGAACTTAGAAGGAATGAAAGTGGAAGCAGGTATTGGTGTCGAGACAAGTGTTGTCGGAACATTGTCGCGTGGAGATGGGCCATGTATCGCGCTCCGTGCAGACATGGATGCTTTACCAATTAAAGAGGAAAATGACTGTGATTATTGTTCAAAAAAAAGTGGAGTGATGCATGCTTGTGGCCATGATGCCCATACTGCGATTTTATTGGGGGTTGCAACAGTTTTAACAAATATCTTTCAAGCTAATGAGCTATCCGGTACTGTAAAATTGATCTTTCAACCTGCAGAAGAAAGCCCGGATGAAAATGGACTATCTGGGTCACCTTATCTTCTTCAGAATGGTGTTTATGATGATGTCGACATGGCTGTTGCGCTGCATATGTGTCCTTGGTTACCTGCTGGTGAAGTTCAAATAAATGATGGTTATAGTATGGCAAATGTTGATGTTTTTGAAGGTGTAATTTATGGAACAGGAGGTCATGGAGCTTATCCTGAAAAAGGAACGGATCCAATCTGGATGGTCGGTCCCGTACTGCAAGCTGTTTATGGAATTGTATCTCGTCGATTAGAAGCTCTTGAGTCGGGTGTAATTAGCATCGGCAAAATACATGCTGGTTCTGCAAGTAATATTATTCCTACAGAAGTAATCATTGAGGGCACGATTAGAAGTTATACACCAGAAGTTCGCAAACTTCTGGCCTTCGAACTTCAGAGAGCATTCTCGCTGGTAGTAAATTTGGGAGGGAACTGCACATTAAACATTAAAAGAGGAGAACCTGCTCTATACAATTGTCCTAGAGTGAATGAATTGATTAACAATGCGATTTTACAACAAAATCCCGAGGCGAAAGTTACAAATGGGTGCTTTGGGATGGGCGGCGAAGATTTCGGGTACGTTTCTCAACAGCTACCGAGTTCAATGTTTTTTTTAGGTTGTTGTAAAAATGATGAAATTAAGCGTGAATTGCATACGCCGATTTTTGATATCGATGAATCCTGTTTACCTTTAGGGACAGGTATATTGGTGCAAACGGTCATTGAGTTCCTAACAGGGGAGGCAAAATAATAAATACATTGGGGGTGTGAAAGTGACTCACAAATTAGCCTTAATTGGTTTTGGAAATGTTGGTCAAGGGTTCGCCGAGATTCTCCGTGACAAAAAAGAGTTTCTCTATGAAACAGAAGAATTAACAACAAAAATTGTTGCAATTGCTGACATAAATAAAGGCTCAATTTATCATCCAGATGGACTTGATATTTCTACTGTCCTAGACGTATTAGAGGGAACGGGAACTATAGAAAATTACCCAGCATGTGAGGGGTTAATGACCGGTTGGAATAGTTTAAAGACAATTCAGGAAACGAATGCGGATACGATTATTGAAGTTTCATTTACAGATGTGAACACGGGGCAACCAGCGATCGATTATTGTAAAGCGGCATTTAATTCTGGAAAGAATGTCGTGATGACAAATAAAGGTCCCGTTGCTCTTGCCTTTAAAGAACTAATGGAGCTAGCAAGGCGAAAAGGAGTCTATTGGGGCTTTGAAGGTACCGTGATGAGTGGGACACCCGCGTTAAGGATGCCCGTAACCACTCTGGCTGGGAATGAAATCACAGAAATACGTGGTATTTTAAATGGAACGACAAATTATATCTTAACGAAGATGGAAGAAGATGGAATCTCATTTAAAGAAGCTCTTAAACAAGCGCAGGAGCTAGGATATGCAGAGGCTGACCCGACAAACGATATTGAAGGATATGATGCTCGCTACAAGATTGTGATTTTAGCAAACTATTTAATGGGTGCAAATCTAAATGTAAAAGATGTTATTTGCAAGGGAATTACCAATCTTACTTTGAAAGAAATCGAGACAGCGAAAATGGAAAGGAAACGGTGGAAGCTCTTAGCGAAGGCAACCAAGCGTGGTGAACAAATATGTGCTTCCATCGCTCCGGAAAAAGTAGAGTTGCTTGACCCCTTAGCTTCAATTAGTGGAGCAGTAAATGCGGTAACATATGAATGTGATTTATTAGGACCTGTGACCCTTAGTGGGGCAGGTGCAGGGAAAAGGGAAACAGGATTCTCTTTATTAATTGATTTAATCAGCATTCACCGGCAAACATTGTCTAACCATAACAGATAAAAGGGTGAGTGCAGGGGTTACTAGAAGAAAAAAAATTTTCTGGAAAATGGGTAGGTCGGCAACAATCTTTCGAGGTAAGAGACCCACAGGATGATAGTCTTATCGATACCGTGCCTGCTAAGAACAAAAGAAGATCTGCATTTTTGAATTGAAGAAGCGAAAAAGGAGGCAAAGATAGCTGTTACAATACCTGTTCATGAGCGAATGTCAGCAGAATATTTTTAAAGAAATTAAATTTATTTGCACATAAAGTGGGAACAGCGATTGCGGCAGGTAATGCAATTATTGTTAAATTCAAAAAAGCTCCTTTTTTACGGAAAGGAGCTTTTGATCGTTTGAAAAATACTTTCTAAATCACCTATTTCATCTTTTTTTCTAAGTTTAAAGCTGTATCTGATGCAGTAAGGTCCACATTGAGTTGCTCACTTAACGAATGAGGGTGGTAATAACCCTTTTCAATCATGTAATTAGTCATTTTCTCATGTGTGTCAATTGCAGCACGTAATTGTTCTCGAAGAGCAGCACGTAATTCTGGAGTAGCAGTTTCTGTTAGTGCAGCAGAATAGTCTTTTATGGAAGATTTTGTAGAAATTAAAAAATCTGTCGCAATGACTTGATCCGTCAAGCCACCCATACCCATTAAACTTTGAATCAATTGGTTCATAGGGTCTCCTCCCGATTAGTGATAAATTTTTGCAATTGGTGGATATGGTTTGAACATGCAGTCGAATCTTCTTCAAGAATTCCTTTTAATGCAGGGTCTTGTACGAGTTTACTCATGGTTGTAGTCTTCGTTAAGCTTAAGTGCTTAAATGTTAATATCTCATGGACATCGATCGTCTCATGCAGGCCTAAATATTTGGTCACGAAAATTCACTCCAAGATCTTTTTGTCTAATATCTTGCTTTTAAAAATCTGGTTTATACAGAAGTGTGGATGTAAGAATATCCCATAACATGCCTTGAGTAGATTGGGGGAGAATATTATTGTTGATATAAAAGGCGGAGGTGTAATGATGCAACAAGAAGAAACTTTAGCTCTACATGAAACATTAGAAACTCATGAGATTCTAAATTTCAAAACCGTCTGCTTGCTTCGTTCAAAACTGATGCAAGGACTATGTTTTGATAATGAATTGAAGCAATTAATGGAAAAAGATGTGCAACAATCCATTCAAGCGATTAAGGAAATAACTGCTTATTATAACCAAAATGAACTATTACACTAGTTAGAGGTGAGGTAATGCAAGACTATTTAGATCCAAGGAATGCTGAGGGAATGCCTAACTTAGCAGACTCTGCATTTGCGATGGATTTTTTATTATCAGTTAAAAATGGCATCCGCAACTATGGTTTTGCGATAACTGAAACAGCTAGTCCTGAATTAAGAAAAATATTAACGAGTCAAATGGAAAGAGCATTAGATCTACATGCAGAAATAGCGGACTTTATGATTAAAAAAGGCTGGCTAAACCCTAAAGATTTTAAAACTCAATACGAAGTGGATTTAAAAGCGGCTGAAACAGCTGTTCAAATAGCTGAAATGAATTTATTTCCAATAGATACTGACCGAAGAGGAATGTTTGCTACGCCAGATCAATAAAAAAGGAGGGATATTTTTATGAAAGCTGTCACCTATCAAGGGATAAAAAATATTGAGGTAAGAGAAGTGAAGACACCAGATATTGAGAATCCCGATGATATTATAGTAAAAGTAACAACTTCGGCTATTTGTGGTTCTGACTTACATTTGATCCATGGAATGATCCCAAACTCACCAACGGATTTTGTTATCGGCCATGAGCCGCTGGGGATTGTCGAAGAAGTGGGTCCTGAAGTGACAAAAGTTAAAAAGGGAGACCGGGTCATAATCCCGTTCCAACCGGCTTGTGGGCAATGTTGGTATTGTAATCATGATTTGACCAGTCAATGTGATAATTCTAACCCTCACGGAGAGATGGGAGGTTTCTTTGGTTACTCGGAGTTAACCGGGGGACTTGCTGGTGGACAGGCGGAGTATTTACGAGTTCCTTTTGGAAATTTTACTCCTTTTAAGATACCTGATAATTGTGAGATAGAAGATGAAAAACTAGTGCTTCTTGCAGACGCAGCTGGAACAGCTTACTGGAGTGTCGATCATGCTGGCGTAAAAAATGGTGACACAGTGGTCATTTTAGGTTGTGGCCCTGTAGGTTTACTTGCACAAAAATTTGCTTGGTTAAAAGGAGCAAAACGTGTCATTGCTGTAGACTATATTGATTATCGTTTAAAACATGCAAAGCGGACAAATAAGGTTGAAACCATCAATTTTGAACAACATCAAAATACGGGTGAATATATTAAAGAACTGACTAAGGGTGGAGCGGATGTTGTCATTGACGCAGTCGGGATGGACGGGAAATTTACTCCTATGGAGTTCCTAGCGACTGGTTTAAAATTACAAGGTGGCTCGATGGGGGCGCTAGTTATTGCAAGTCAAGCTGTACGCAAAGGTGGAACGATCCAAGTCACAGGTGTGTACGGTGGAAGATATAATGCGTTCCCATTGGGTGATATTTTTCAACGAAATGTAGATATAAAAACAGGACAGGCACCTGTCATTCCGTATATGCCATACCTATATGAGTTGGCAAATCAAGGAAAAGTGGATATGGGGGATATTATTACACATGTATTGCCTCTTGAGCAAGCAAAGCATGGCTATGAAGTGTTTGATACTAAAACTGAAGATTGTATAAAGGTTGTATTAAAGCCCCATTAACGAGGACCGTTTTATAGCTTTTTGTAACTCAGACTTTGCCTTGGGTCCACGGACCTTGAAAATTTTTGTTTGAAAGATTTATACATCTCCTTAATCTTATTGATTGCCCAAACGAATCTGAGGCTTGGTGCATATTTTAATAGTGACCTAGTAAAATTGGAGGTGTATAGAATGAGTGGTAAAGGCGGATATGGTACAGGTTTTGCTTTACTTGTCGTACTGTTTATCCTATTGATCATTGTTGGTGCAGGTGGCTACGGAAGAGGTTACGGCGGTTACGGCTATTGGTAAACTTATTTTGAATAAGTAAAGTGTGGTTTTATGATTAAAGCTACACAAATTAGGAAAAACAGAGAATCCGTAAACTATCGCAAACAATAAAAAATAAAATGAAAATGACCTTCAAATTATAAGGTGATTTGGAGGTCTATTTTTGTTGATAAAGGGATTTTGATCATTGTTTTGGGTGAATTTGTAAATAAATATGGGGGCAGCTAGTAATCCACAGCAAAATACACTACACTTTTATTTGCAAATTGTTCTACAAACTGGTGATTTCATTGCGTATGAAAAATAATCGGAAAAACTCCGGTTAAATTGGGAAATACCTAAATTCCCCTAAAAATCTGAGGAGTTTTTCCGGGTTAGACTATCCAAATATTTGAATTTTTGTGTTATTAAGAGTGGTTAATCGGAATATCTCCGTTTATATCCTCTTCTTAAGCTTCCTCTAAATACAATAGCAGGAAATTCTCCTCCTATAAATTCTCATAGAAGGTAGCGGAAATGTTTTCTTCGTGAGCAATTAATAGCAAAATAGCAAGGGATAACCTCCGCCTTGCTATTTCTAATGTTTTTAATTTCTCTAGCTTTGCAAATTGCCCCTAAATTTTAAAGTGCAAAAAGTTCTCCCTGTTTTTTCTTTAATATTGGTTAAATCTGTATTCATTTAACACACATCATACCGTTCTTATAGCTGCATACAAGTTATTCAAGTCTAATGTTCTAGATATTTTTTTAAGGTTTGTTGAAGGGTACCTCTTGTATTAGCCTTGTCTCTGAAAGTAATTCCATCATGAATCATATTTCTGACCAATTCAGGGCGTAAACCAGTTAAAACAGCTTCACAACCCATCAACGAAATACCACTTAAAACTTTACGGAAATGGTCTAATATGTCTTTTTCCATAGTAACAACGCCAGAAAGATCAATTATGAGGGTTTCAACTTTTAATTGTTCAATGTCAGTTAGAACCTTTTCCTCAATCGTCTTAATGCGATATGAATCAATTAAACCTATTAAAGGTAGAACAGCAACCGTACGACTAACAGGAATAATCGGAACAGATAAATGTTCCACCATTTGTCTTTGAGATTTAATCAACTCGTCTTTATAATGCGAATAACTAAGGAAAAAGTTGTTCAAAAATTGGTCAATCCGATCATTAATCAATTTTTCTTGTTCATAAAATTGATCCATGGTACTTCTCTTTTCATGTAACTGTTCAAATTTATAAAGGAAATGCCATAAAGTCCTTCTAATCGCTTGGACCCATTCTAGCTTAAAAGCGAGCGTTAGAGAATGTTTTGCCCACACGACACCTTCCTGTTCGGCAAAACTTACGAGCTCAGTTTCTTTTTGTTCAACAACATATATTACTAACTTCTGTGCATTTACAAGAAGATCAATATTTCCTGTTTGCAGTATGTCTTGAATTTTAGAGGCGACGTTTACAGCCTCTGATAAAAGTTTGTTTTCAAATTGCGCTTTATTATTAATGATAAACTCAGTAATTGAGGACTTTTCATCGTACGTCAAACCCATCCTGTTTTGCAACTCCTTTATGAAATCCTGGTGAAATTTTTCTTGTATAGGTTGAATTTCGACATGTTTCCTTCATTTCCTGCTTGTAATCCATATTTTTACTACAGTGGTAGTGAAAAGTATTCATTGTAGTTGCTGTTAACTAAATAAAAGTTATGCACAAATTAATTTTTCTTGCATGTCCAAGTGTTTTTTTGTTCATGTAGTGTTAAAGAGCGATGCTGGTTTTCTGGTATGGTGATTGTAACAGAGGACACGAAGACTCTTCGACAATGCGAGGCCAAGGCTGACCCGACAAGGCGAGGAGTAAGAAATGCGTGGCCGAATATCATGAAAAAGAGGCTCTGAGAAAAGAAGTTTTGCCTCTGTGGGCAGAGCTAGATAGACTCTCGGACACCACGCGGATAACCAAGTGGCTTGAGCGGAAGTCAACAAAAGGGTTTCACAGAGGCTTTTTACTTAAGAAACATCAGGGAAAGAAGCGGTACCTCATAAAGATAGATAGGATAGAATTTATTTAGTGTTAACCAGTTAAAATCAGGACAGTTAGCAATTGTCGAAAATTGTAGATAATTTTAGTGAAAATAAGTATTGTTTTAATTTTTGCAATAATGTATAAATTGAGTGAGTAAGTATTCACTAACCTTAGCTGAAAGTGGGGAAATGATGGGGCAAAAAACAAATACAAAAGAAAAAATCATCCAAAAGTCAAGAAAATTATTTGCTGAACGCGGGTACAATGGGGCAACAACCGCGGAAATCGCACGTAGAGTTGGTGTCTCAGAAGCTGCTTTATATAAGCATTTTAAAAATAAAAAAGAAATCTTCTTAGCTTGTATTACTCCGTCTGTTTTTAAAAAAGTAGAGAATGATCTTGAGCCTGATGTACATGATATCATCCAGGCACGTATGGATTTAGTACGCAGCAATCTAGATAGTTTTAACATTCTATTTAGGGAGTACCCTTATCATCCGGAATTGGCAAAAGTATTTTTAGAACAGGTTTATACCCAAGACAAACATATGAAACACCTTATGAAAAAAGTTGCGAACGATCAATTAACTCCAGTGCAGTCCCTATTATATGAAATAGGAATTACCAGTGCGATTTGGGCAATTTTAAACTTTGAAAAGGTTCAAGAGCAGGTTAGCCCTGAAACAATGCCATTAGGTAATATTAGTGAAGAGATAGCTGAGTTTGTGTTATATGGGGTAGCTGGAAAAAAAGAAAGTCAATAAGTTTATTCTTGTTTTTCCTATTGAAGTAAAAGTATTAAGAAATCAAGCTTAGATATAATTAGAAGGTTTGGGGGAAATTTTATCTATGGAAAAGCAAATGCGGATTCCGCAACCAAAAACATATGGACCACTGGGAAATGTTCCTTTACTTGATAAGGACGAACCAACATTATCACTCTGTAAGTTAGCCGATAGGTATGGACCTATTTTTCGCATGGAGTTTTATGGTGGATTTTCACAAATTGTTCTTTCTGGAGAGGAATGGGTTAAGGAAGTTTGTGATGATTCTAAGTTTGATAAAAGTCTTGCTGGAGGACTTCATTTTGTCCGCGCATTTGCTGGGGATGGGCTGTTTACTGGAAAAACACAAGAACCCAATTGGCAAAAAGCACATAATATTTTGATTCCATCATTCAGTCAACAAGCGATGAAAGGCTACCATTCTATGATGGTAGACATTGCTTTACAATTAGTGCAGAAATGGGCTAGATTGGGTCAAAATGAGAGCATTGATGTACCCGATAATATGACAAGACTAACGTTAGATACAATCGGTTTGTGTGGATTTAATTATCGTTTCAACAGCTTTTATCAAGAAGAACATAACCCTTTTATCATCAGTATGGTCAACGCTTTAGATGAAGCCATGCATCAAAGTACACGTTTACCGATTCAAAATAAGTTGTATATTTCTAAGAAAAAGCAGTTTGAACAAGATATTCAGGCGATGTTCTCTCTGGTTGATAAATTGATTGCAGAACGAAGAGAACAAGGCGACCAAGGTGAAACCGATTTGCTTGCACGGATGTTAACAGCTAATGATCCACAGACAGGCGAGCAATTAGATGATGAAAATATTCGATTCCAGATCATTACGTTCCTTATTGCAGGACATGAGACAACAAGTGGGTTACTATCATTTGCTCTGTATTTAATGCTCAAACATCCAGAGGTTATGAAAAAGGCTTACGCAGAAGTTGACCAAGTGCTAACAAGTCCTATTCCGACCTATAAACAAGTTACACAGCTTAAATATATTCGACAGATACTAAACGAATCCTTACGTCTTTATCCAACTGCACCGCAATTTACCTTATATGCCAAGGAAGATATGGTGTTAGGTGGAAAATATCCAATTGAAAAGCGTCAAAATGTTGTTGTATTATTGCCACAACTTCATCGCGACAAAAATGCTTGGGGTGAAGATGCTGAGGAGTTTAAGCCTGAGCGTTTTGATAATCCGAAGAATATTCCACACGATGCTTACAAACCATTTGGGAACGGGCAACGAGCATGTATTGGAATGCAATTTGCTCTTCATGAGGCTACATTAGTACTCGGTATGATTTTACAGCATTTTGAGTTAGTCGATCATGAAAATTATGAATTGAAAATTAAACAAACATTAACTCTTAAACCAGACAATTTTAAGCTACGAGTTAAGCTTAGAAATAAGAAAATATTGGATCCTTTCTCCCTAACAACGGAGGCTAAAAGAACGAAACAACTGGATAAAAAAGGAGCGGGAAAACTACTGGGGGTAGATAATAAACCATTGCTTGTTTTGTACGGATCCAATATGGGAACGGCTGAAGGAGTTGCCCGGGATTTAGGGGACCTTGCAAATGCTTATGGGGTAAAGACGGAAGTAGGCACCCTCGATGATTATATTGGTCGTTTACCTAAAGAAGGAGCAGTGATTATTGTTACATCATCCTATAACGGGAAACCGCCTAAAAATGCCCGAAAGTTTGTAAAATGGCTAGACACTGTGCAGTATGGTGAATTAAAGGGTGTAAATTATGCGGTGTTTGGATGTGGGGACCGAAACTGGGCAAGTACTTATCAAAACGTTCCATCTATGATCGATGAACAGTTGGAGCAGAAAGGGGCAACAAGATTTTCCCAACGAGGTGAGGCAGATGCAAGCGGTGAGTTTGAAAAACAACTTGAACAGTGGAAAAAAGAATTGCTTTCAAATGCGCTCAAGGCCTTTGGGTTAAAATTTGAAGGTAGCTCTGAACAAAAACAAGCGTCCAATGGTCTAGGCATGCAATTTGTAACAGGTACTGAGTTGTCATTAGAATATAACGATCGGATTTCAGAAGGCTTTGTTGACGCTACAAAGCTATCAATTCCTGAGGAAGTGGCTTTTAAGGAAGGAGATAAGCTCGGTGTGTTTCCTAGTAATGAAGCCGAAATCGTAGATCGTGTGTTAAAACGATTCAAACTGAATGCACATGATATTGTGGTTCTAAAAAATACGGAATCAACTACCTATCTTCCGATTAATAGGCCAATCTCTCTGGATCATTTACTTCAAAACTGGCTGGATCTAACACAACCTGCTACTGCTGAGCAGGTGAAAGAGTTAGCGGCTATTACGGTATGTCCACCACATAGATTTGAATTAGAGGCTATGGCTGAAGAAGGAGTATATGAGAAACGTATTCTTGAAACAAAAATAACTGTGTTGGATTTATTAGAAAAATATGAAGCATGTGAATTGTCGTTTGAACGTTTTATTGAAATGCTACCACCTTTAAATCCAAAATTCTATTCTATATCAAGTTCTATTGAGAAGAAAGAAAATAATCGGATGTCTGTCTAGTGTTGGAAATAAAAGAATAATTTTGAAAAAAAGCAGAGAATTAGTCGTTTCTCTGCTTTTTTTACTGATTTTTGCTAAGTGCAGTCATTATGCGAGTAGTTGAGGATAATGATTGTTAAGGATAATGTCAAAATCATCATTACGTAAGGAACAATGCACCGACGATCCTGTCGCTAACTTCGTTAATAATCCGAATATAATATTATGTACAGTATTCCATTGTGGTTCCTAGTTCAATAACCCAAGTAACATTTTGTGGGGAATGGACATTGTTGTATAAATTAAAATTATTGAGTATATAAGGTAGACATCCACTATTTTCCTGCTTGTCCCTATATCGTAAAAAGTTGACAGCGAAATCGGTGTTACAAATAAATCCTCATCTTTTAGAGCCATGGACGTGTTTTCCCATTTTAGCATGTCTATCTGAGGCTTTAACCATATCCACTTATTCGAATGATTTTATCTAATTTCGCCCAACATTTAGTCTCGAATTTCTGTGAACTGAATGATTAGTATGGTTATATTGTTAAGATTATTTTAGGATGTTCATAATTATAAAGAAGCAACAGGGTAGGCACCTTATATACGATTGTTAAGGTCTTATAGAATAAAAGAACTGTATGAGTTTAAATTGTTGGTAAGAGGGGGAGGAAAAGAGAAAAAACGGATGCTGCTATTAAGCATCCGTTTTAATTTATGCAACTTTGGCTTGTTTTTTCTTATTTTCTGACTGCTGGACAACAACGGCTGCCGAGGCATCGCCAATGACATTTAAACTTGTCCTGAACATATCTAGAATGCGGTCGATGGCTGCTACTAGGGCGATTCCTTCAAGTGGAAGGTTAACAGATTGAAGAACCAACGTAAGCATGATTAAACCTGCACCAGGAACTCCGGCTGCTCCAATAGATACAAGGACTGCCATTAACATTACTGTGAATATCTGAATTACCGATAACTCGATGTTGAAGAATTGAGCGATAAAGATAACAGCAATTCCTTGATAGATGGCAGCTCCATCCATGTTAATAGTTGATCCTAGTGGTAAGACAAATGAAGAGATCTCTTTAGAAACACCTAGGTTTTCTTCCGTGTTTTTTATTGAAACAGGTAAAGTAGCTGAACTGCTGGCTGTTGTAAAAGCCACTAAACCCGCAGGGGCAATCCCTTTTACAAATTTGATTGGACTCATTTTTCCTAATGTTTTTACTGCTATTGAATAAGTGACAAATAGCTGAATGGCACACGCGATTGCTACAGCAAGAATTACTTTTAATAAAGGTAAAATGATCGACAAACCATAATTTCCTACAATTGGAGCCATGATCCCGAAAATTCCAATAGGTGCAAGCTTCATAATGACACCGGTAATTTTGTACATGACCTCCGCTAAAGCATCAAAAACGTTGGCTAACGGTTTTGCTTTTTCCCCAACAGCAGTGATTGCAATTCCGACCGCAATCGCAATAAAGATTATTTGAAGAATATTGCCAGTACTAAGCGATTCAAACGGATTTGTTGGAATTATGTTTAAAAATGTTTCTAGGAAACTAGGTATCTCTTGCTGTTCCGTATTTTCTGTAGGCACTGCAATGTTAAGACCTTTTCCTGGTGCGATAATTGTTCCGATAAGTAAACCAATAGTAACTGCCATAAAAGTGGTTACCATAAAATAAGCAAGAGTTTTCCCACCTACAGTCATGAGCTTTTTAACATTATCTAGGCTTGTAATTCCAGTAATTAAGGAAGCCAATACTAAAGGCACTACAATAAACTTGATAAGTCGAAGAAAGAAGTCACCTAACGGTTGGACAACTTCCATCTTAGGACCAAAGATGACTCCAAAAATAATCGCTAAGACAAACCCAATAAAAATTTGTCCCAGCATTCCAATCTTTTTCATAAATAACCTCCTTAACTTGTAATTACATCATTCGGCTGTAGTAAAGGGATGTTGGAAAGATCCACAGATTCAGGATATTTAATTCCTTGACCTGTATTTAAGCAAATAACTTTATCTGTTTCTTTAATCCAATTTTGTTCTCGTAATGTTCTCGCTGCAGCAAAGGTCGCAGCTCCTTCTGGACAAATAAAATTCCCTTCCATTTTAGCAACTTCTACTTGTGCTTGAGAAAGCTCTGTTTCTGAAACAGCTACAGCACATCCATTCGTTTTATAGATGGCTTCAAGTACAAGGAAATCTCCCAGTGCTTTAGGTACATTAATACCAAATGCACTAGTTTCTGAGTTGTCCCAAAACTCGGACTCCGTTTTCCCTTCTTCCCAAGCTTTGACAATAGGTGCACAACCTTCGGCTTGAACTGCGACAAGCCTTGGAAGCTTTTTAGATGAAATCCAGCCTAGCTCCTGCATTTCAAGAAGAGCTTTATAAATACCGATAAGTCCGACGCCGCCCCCTGTAGGGTAAAGAATTACATCAGGGATTTCCCAGTTTAGCTGCTCTAATATTTCATAGCCCATTGTCTTCTTACCTTCGATACGGTATGGCTCTTTTAAAGTGGAAGCATCGTAAATACCATTCTCTTTAACAAGCTTCCCAACGATCTTACCTGCATCGCTGATTAATCCATTTACTAAGTAAAGGTCACCACCAGAGACAGCTACCTCCTTGCGGGTAATGGCAGGGGCATCTTCTGGCATAACAATGGTTGCTTTAATCCTTGCTCTGGCAGAATAAAGGGCCCATGCAGCACCGGCATTACCATTAGTAGGCATAGCAAGTTGCTTTACTCCAATTTCTTTTGCCTTTGAAACTCCAACACTAGCCCCGCGAGTTTTAAACGATCCTGTAGGAATGATTCCTTCATCCTTAATATACAAGTTTGGGATGTTCATATTTTCACCAAGTTTTTTCAAATGAACGAAAGGAGTCATTCCTTCACCTAACGTTACAACGTTCTCTTCGTTTTTGACTGGAAGGACCTCATGGTATCTCCACAAGCTGTTTTCACGTGAAGTTAAGTCCTCTTTATTAAAAGTACCTTTCACTTCATCAAGTTTATAGCGTACTAATAATGGCGCTCCGCATTTACAAAGTTGCTGGATTTCACTTTCTGCATAAATTTCTTGGCACTTTGGGCATTCAAGGTGTGATACGTAACTATAAGACATTTCCATTCCTCCAATAATTTATATTGCTATGTAGCTATGTTTGTTAGAAATCGATCAATGCAGTCATTAACGCATTAGCAATATTCTAAATGATGAATAATGTACTTATAGATTAAATAATAGTATTCCGACTTGTCAACTCGAATTTATAGGGTATATTAAATATATAACAAATTATCAATGAGTATGACATTGGATCACGACGTAAAACTTGAAGGAAAAGACAAAAAAGATTTTATTGCATAAAACCGACTTGACTTATAGGAATAGTAAAATTATTATAAACTTAATCATTTTTTGACCCAAAACGGTGGGAAATTATGAAAATAGTATTTATAATGACAAAGAATGACAAGTTTAGATTTTTTTGTGAGGTGGATATAGTTGCAACTTCAGGTATTGAACAGTCCGTTTAATCAAGAGCAGGTAGAGCTTCTTAACAGTCTACTGCCAACGTTGACTGAATCACAAAAAGTATGGTTGAGCGGTTTCCTTGCTGCTTCGCAGTCTAATATTCCTGCGAGTGCTCCATTAGAAGCAGCGATCAAACAGGTGAGTGAAGCTTCTGTCGCAAACTTAGGGCAACCAATTTCGAAGGAAGTAACCATTTTATATGGTTCACAAACTGGGAATGCGCAAGGACTTGCGAAGAAATCAGGGAAAAAGCTTGAAGACAATGGCTTCAATGTAACTGTGTCGTCAATGAGTGATTTTAAACCGAATAATCTAAAAAAACTGACAAACTTATTGATTATTGTGAGCACACATGGAGAAGGAGATCCTCCAGATAATGCTTTATCCTTTCATGAATTTGTTCATGGACGTCGCGCACCAAAACTAGAAAATTTACATTACTCTGTGTTGTCCCTAGGAGATAGTTCATATGAGTTTTTCTGTCAAACAGGGAAAGATTTTGATCAGCGTTTGGAAGAACTAGGCGGTACTAGGCTTTACCCACGCTTTGATTGTGACCTTGATTTTGATGAACCTGCTGCAGAATGGCTTGATGGTGTTTTAGCCAGTCTTAATGAGTCACAAGGCGGCAATGTCAATCAAGGAAAAGAAACTTCGAGTTCTGTGACGACTGAAACAGTAGAACCTATTTATTCCAGAACGAATCCTTTTAAAGCGGAAGTACTTGAGAATATTAATTTAAACGGTCGTGGGTCTAATAAGGAAACCCGCCATTTAGAATTATCTCTTGAAGGGTCGGGTCTAACGTATAAACCGGGAGACAGTCTTGGCATTTACCCAGAAAATGATCCTGAATTAGTGGAGTTGCTTCTTGAGGAACTTCAGTTTAGTCCTGATCAAACCGTGACAATCAATAAACAAGGTGATATTCGATCTTTAAAAGAAGCACTTGTGTCTTACTATGAGATTACAGTGTTAACCAAGCCTCTTATCCAAAAAGTTGCTGAACTTAATAATCATGACGAACTTCGCCAATTATTAATTCCTGGAAATGAAGAGAAACTTAAAGTCTACTTGGACGGTCGGGATTTACTTGATTTAGTACGTGATTTTGGAAGATGGGGAAGTTCCGCACAGGAATTTGTTTCAATCCTTCGTAAAATGCCAGCACGTCTTTATTCAATTGCAAGTAGCCTTGAAGCCAATCCTGATGAAGTTCATTTGACGATTGGTGCTGTTCGCTATGACACTCATGGTCGCAAACGCAAAGGGGTAGCATCTATCCATTGTGCAGAACGTTTGCAACCTGGAGACACTGTACCAGTATTTGTTCAACATAATGATAATTTCCGTTTGCCAGAAACAGCGGATACACCAATTATCATGGTCGGACCTGGAACAGGAGTGGCTCCATTCCGTTCCTTCATGCAGGAGCGCGAAGAAATCGGGGCAGAAGGTAAGTCATGGATGTTCTTTGGAGACCAACATTTTGTTACCGACTTTTTATATCAAACAGAATGGCAGAAGTGGTTAAAAGACGGTGTGCTAACCAAAATGGATGTTGCGTTTTCCCGCGATACTGCTAAAAAAATTTATGTTCAGCATCGAATGCAAGAGCATAGTAAAGAATTATTCAACTGGCTTCAAGAAGGGGCAGTTGTGTATGTTTGTGGAGATGAGAAGCATATGGCGCATGATGTCCACAACACTTTACTAGATATCATTGAAAAAGAAGGGAATTTAACCCCTAAACAAGCAGAAGAATATTTGGCTGAGATGCAGCAGCAAAGACGTTACCAACGTGATGTATATTGATTGGGATTTGAAAGGAGTAATTTCAACATGGTGAACAAAACTTTATCAGCGCCAGAAGGAGCTCCAAGTGATGTAGAGCGCATAAAGAGAGAGAGCAATTATTTACGTGGAACGCTAAAAGAAGTGATGCTAGACCCAATAAGCTCGGGTATTCCAGATGATGATAACCGGTTAATGAAACATCATGGTAGTTATTTACAAGATGATCGTGATGTTCGTGTCGAGCGCCAAAAGCAAAAGCTAGAGCCTGCCTACCAATTTATGTTACGTGTTAGGATGCCAGGTGGAGTATCTACACCTTCCCAATGGTTGGTAATGGATGAGTTAGCTGATAAATATGGGAATGGAACTTTGAAGCTAACAACACGCGAAACCTTTCAGATGCATGGGATTCTCAAATGGAATATGAAATCCACGATTCAAGGGATTAATGAGGCATTATTAGATACGATTGCAGCCTGTGGAGACGTAAATCGTAATGTGATGTGTACATCAAATCCCTATCAATCTGAGATCCATGCAGAAGTCTATGAGTGGTCAAAAAAACTAAGTGATGACTTGTTGCCTAAGACACGTGCTTATCATGAGATTTGGCTAGATGAAGAAAAAGTAGCCGGTACTCCAGAAGTGGAAGAGGAAGTTGAACCAATGTATGGTCCGCTTTACCTACCACGTAAGTTTAAGATTGGTATTGCTGTCCCACCAGCTAATGATATTGATGTGTTTTCACAGGATTTAGGCTTTATTGCGATTATTGAAGATGACAAACTTGTCGGTTTCAATGTTGCCATCGGCGGTGGAATGGGAATGTCGCATGGGGATAAAGAAACATATCCTCAGCTAGCAAAAGTTATTGGTTTCTGCAAACCGGATAAATTATATGAGATTGCAGAAAAAACAATTACAATTCAACGTGATTATGGGAACCGCTCTGCTCGTAAAAATGCTCGATTTAAGTATACGGTTGACCGTCTTGGGCTAGACGTAGTCAAAGAAGAATTAGAGTCTCGTCTCGGGTGGGCTTTAGATGAAGCAAGGCCCTATCATTTTGAACATAACGGAGACCGCTACGGTTGGGTCAAGGGAATCAAAGGCAAATGGCATTTAACCCTTTTCATTGAGGGTGGTCGAATAAAGGATTATGAAGATTTCAAGTTGAAGACCGCTTTACGTGAAATTGCCAAAGTCCATACTGGGGATTTCCGCTTAACGGCAAATCAAAATTTGATCATCGGCAATATATCAAGTCAAAAGAAGAAAAAAATTACAGAGTTGATTGAACAATACGGCTTAACAGATGGCAGTCATTATTCTGCCCTCCGCCGAAATTCAATGACTTGTGTAGCCTTGCCTACCTGTGGTTTAGCAATGGCCGAAGCGGAACGATACTTACCAAGCCTAATAGATAAAATCGATGAGATTATTGAAGAAAATGGTTTAAGAAATGAAGAAATTACGATTAGAATGACAGGTTGTCCGAATGGGTGTGCGCGTCACGCACTTGGCGAAATTGGTTTTATCGGTAAAGCAGTAGGAAAATACAATATGTATTTGGGTGCAGCATTTGATGGAAGCCGTTTAAGTAAAATGTATCGAGAAAATATTGGCGAAGAAGAGATATTAACTGAACTTCGTAAACTATTCCCTCGATACGCAAAAGAACGCCATGAGGGCGAACATTTTGGAGACTTTGTTATTCGAGTGGGAATCGTCAAAGAAACTACGGATGGCACCAATTTTCATGAATAATGAAAAAAGACAGGTTTTATATGAACCTGTCTTTTTCCTTTTTATTAAAAAGATTAAAATAAACATTAGGAGGAAAATGTTTTCAAAATATTCATATTTGCAGAGAAAATAAGGTTGTTCTACTAAAGTTATCGGTGTAAAATATTGGAGAATAATAGATTTTGCCGATTTATATTGTGTTTACGTTAGAGGAGGTTTTCAGGCGGACTAAATATTTTTTTAGAAACAAATGAATGAGTATTCATTCAACTTTAAAATTTGTTTTATGACTAAGAGGTGAAGGAAAATGGGAGAAGAATACACAAGCAATCCTTATGAATCATTTAGAGTATTTAGTGAAATGTGGGAGAAGCGCTTAAACGACTTACTCATTAAGTCCATTGATCAGCGCGAACTAACGATGTTGACTCAACTTGGTGTCACGGCTCACTCTAGATATATTGAAAGAATGAAGCGAAATCAAGAGTTAATCGCAAATATGATAAACATTCCAACCAAAAAAGATGTGGCCAATGTTGCAAAGTTAACAGTGCAAGCAGAAGAAAAATTAGATATCCTCCAACAACAAATATGGGAATTACAAGATGCCTTTACATTAGCCTTTCGGGAACAAAATAAACTTGTTAAAGAATTCATGGAATTTAATCAAAATTTACAAACAGAATGGGATAAATCCAAAAAAGAATTAATTGAAGTTAAGAAAATAAACACCGAGGTTAAGAAGTTAAGACAAGAATTGGCTGATTATCAGGGAACAAAAACCATCGTAGAGGAATTAAAAACTGAATTAACTCAGCTTAAAGAAATTAAATCAGAAGTGGCGCAGTTTAAAGAGATGGTGAGAATGGAGAATCAGAAAAAACCACTTGTCACGGCTGAATAAACGAATAGGGGGGGTGTTCCTACAATTCTCTTTCATTGACAAGTGATTTCACCTTGAAATCAAAAATGAGAATTTTTTCATCAAACTTAAACGAAAACAACTTGATCAAATTATATGAAAGGAGTGGGTTTCAATGGGATCCACATTAAAAGGGCGATTACCAGTCCCGAATTTGAATACCGAAAAGGACCGTTGGTGTCAACTTTATAAAGTTTTAAATGAACCGAGGCCCGAAATTATCCCGTCGCCAAGACAAGCTGTTTGGAAAAAGAATAAGTCTGTCTTATGGTATTATCCTGCCAAAGAAAAGAAATACGATATTCCGCTCTTTATGGTATATTCACTATTGAATAAACCTTATATACTAGATATATCCGAACAAAACAGTGTTATTGGAAATTTGACGAAACAAGGTTATGACGTATATATGTACGATTGGGGATCCCCAGGGTTAGAAGATAAAGATATTACATTAGACAACTATATACTAGATTATTTAGAAATGGCGATTAGAGTGGCATTGAGGCATTCAAAGGTTTCAGAAATATCTTTAGTTGGCTATTGTATTGGAGGTACATTATCTGCCATTTTGGCTTCAATTACGGATTTACCAATCAAAAACTTGGTATTAGCTGCGGTACCGATTGATTATAGTGATTTTATATTACCAGACCAATGGGTGAATGCGATTCAGGATGGAACACTTAATCTCGATCGAATGATCAATGCTTATGAAGTGATCCCATCTGAATTTTTATATGCTACACTACTTGCATTACAAGGCTTTAATATCGGCCCTAACATCAATCTCATTACGCGCGGACATGATCAAGCGTATGTAGACAAGTGGCGAAGGATGGATAAATGGTTGAAAGATCCTGTCACATTCTCGGGCGCAGCCTTTAAACAGATGTTAAATGAATTATACAAAAACAATAAACTTGTAAAAGGTGAGTTGGTTATTGGCGGTAAGCGAGTGGATTTAAGAAACATTGATTGTAACATATTGGTTATTACATCGACAAACGATAATTTAGTACTTGAGAGTCAAAGCCTGCCGGTTATGGATCTTGTCTCTAGTGAAGACAAAACGTATCAGTTAGTTGAGGCTGGCCATGTATCAATTTGTTTAACTGGTAAATTTGCATTTGCGATTGACCCATGGTTATCCACACGTTCTGATCTTAACTAAAGCGAAAAAGCGAGGGGATTTTACTTCTCGCTTTTTTTTCCTATATATAATGAAAAAAAGAATGTAAGATTGTTTGACAAAAGAGATGAAATCTCTCCCAATCTTTTCTATATTTTAATAAATATTAGAATCCTTTTAGGAAGGAGAGATAGACATGACAGTAAGAAAAGCAATGGTTGGAGACTATATCATGTCCATAAAAGGGATCAAGGGACAAGTAGAAAAAGTGAATGAGAACTCTGTTATTATAGAAATTATAGAAAACTTATCTCAATACGAATTTAGCAATAACCGGACGGTGGTTTCCCATAAAAATTATATTGTTGTTTAATATGGCCCTTTTCTCAAAGATGCTGCTTTTTTAAGGGAATATAGAATAATTTATTTCCATTCTAAAAATCGTCAACTACGTAGTAACACAGAGAAAAACTTATTTCGCGTTAAAATCGGCTTTAGGATTATAACAACAAAGTTTACGAAAAAGCCTTAAATTTAGTGTCTCCAGAACATAAAACAGGTATTACAAGGGAAATATAGTCTTAGTACAACTGAACAGGAGGTTGAAAATGGATAATAAAGCGAACTTAGAACAACTATTAAAAGAATATGGCTATCCTATTGAAGCTATTGATCGATTTATGAAAGATGTGGAAAGTTTAGATTATGAAGAAGCTAAACAACGGATTATGCCTTATAAGGATATAACAGCGGAACGTTCCTAAATGAACTTAGTGAAATACATCTTCGATAAAAGGAGGATATAGAAGTGATGAAAAAGGAAGATAAAGAAGTGGAAAAAAAACCAGAAAACGGACTTTACGGAGTCGAGGCAGAAGATAGTCTCCAATCAATAAATTTTGCAACAACAGAGAATCCCTATTTAAATGAACACTTTCAAGAAGAACCTGAGGATTAACCATAGACAAACGGTCCTGTCTTCGCCTTTGGCTCGCCTACCAGCAAGTTTTCTTTCTAAACTTCCATATTAATACCAATTTAAGATTGGAAAGTGTTACAATGGAAGGAAAGAGGGGGAATGATCGTGGTTATTCAATCCAATATGTCGTCCAAAACAATAATTGAAATTTGGGGAATAACATTAGAAGTGTTTAAAAAGTACAATATCCCCATTTCAAGTAATGCGTTAAGTACGATGGTTGACCAAGAAACTTTACCCGAATTATTAAGGGAATTAAATAGGACCATTAGGAGTCCAAAAGAGACTCTTGAAGATTAGGTTTATAAAAAAGAAGAATAGACTGAAAATTGAATATTAATAGGGGTGAATTAAAAAAAGCCAAGAATAGAGGAAGTGGCCCTCACGTCTTTTGGCTTTTTGTTTGGTTCAAAATCTTTTATTCTAGTCTTTTTTTGCCAACCCCTCTGTAAATAAACGAAGCGGGGTTGTCAATTTCCACGATTTACTATTGAGTACATTTTGAAGTCGTTTATGAAGATATTTACTTTCTTCCTCAACGATTATAAGTCTTTGTTCCAATTGTTTAATTTTAAGCTCTTTCTTTTTTAACATGCATAATAATTCTTCTTGGTTTGCTTCTGGCAATGTTTCTTCTCCTTTACCCTCTAGATAGTTAAACACGAGCACCTCCAAATCTTCTAAAGCAGATAATAAGTCAACCGATAATTCTGTCTCAATCCCTAATCGACCGATTTTTTGAAAGTAAAATAGAATAAGTGCGTATAGAAAAAAGATTTGCTCAATTTTGGTTAAATCTTTACCAAGGTTTTGGCCCTCAAGGTAAAAGGTTTTAATCCTTGAGTAGGGAGTTCGTATGCTTGTAAAATACCGGGCGATATCAATAAAATGAGGTCCTATTGTAAAAGTGGACCAATCGAGAACCTTAGGTTGCTGATCTATTTTGCTTATCATTAAATTTTGGTAGGCGAAATCCCCATGTAATAACGAGTAATGTTTTTTTTGATCAATATGTTTATACAGTTCATTATCCATAATGATCCCTTCTAATCGTTGAATGACAAGGGATGCAGCTCTTGGATATTTTTGTTGTTTAATAATTGCTTTAAGTGAATCAAATAGTTTTTGGTTGTATTTTTGTTCATGTATTTGTGTAAAAAAATGGACAACAGAAATAGCCCGCCCCCGCTTAAATTGATAAACGTATTTCGGTTTTGGATAATGTGTGATGATTTCTTGGTATCCAATCGAACTTATTTTTTTAGAAAGTTCCACTACTTCCTCAGACAGATCGGGAGGATTTTCCACACCTTCAATCATTTCAATAGTTAAATACAAGATTCCGTCAATTTGCTGGGAATCTATAAACGATGGGGTAAAAGATTGCAAAATGGGGAACTCCTCTGTTACCTCTTTGTAAAATAGTTCTTCCCGACCGGCACCAGTAATTTTATTCGTGAAATGGGCAATCTTTGTAAAGTATTTTTTGCCTTCATAAGTATGAATAAACCCACCTAAATTGTTCTTTCCATCCACAAAAATATATTCTGTTTGGACTTTCGAACTGTCCTCGGCAAACCCACTTTGAATCTTATTTATTAATTCACTGATTGAGAGTTGATGTTTCTTTTGCAATCCGATTTGGAACGCCGCTTTCGCCTTTTTTCGATTAAGCAAGAAGGAATATGTCCTTCCTAAACGAAAATGGTAATCTGGTTGATTGGGGTTCAACCTAACAAGCGTTTTTGCTATGTTTTTAGCGGCTACCCAATCTCCTAAAGTATCGTATAAATTATGATATTCTACTAAAATAGTTTCGCTTTGTGGATACTGTTCTTTTCCTTGTTGCAAGATACGTATGGCTTTGGATGGTTGGCCACAAAATCTTAAACATTTTGCATAAGCGACAAAGATATTTTCTTCGGCAATTCCCATCATTTCTTCGAAATATCGTTGGTAATGATCTATTGCTTTCTTCCACTTTTGCTCACGCTGAAATTGTTTTGCAAGTAATAAATTCGAATTCAAAATGTTCACTTCCTTATCATTCTAAATTTAGCAGTGATTTATAATATCTGTCAATTAGATATAATATTTCTATTTTAGGGTAATTTTGGCGATTTTGTGGAAAAGAATGGAAGGTGCCAGGCACCATCCATTAAATGGATGTTGTTTTTTTGTTTAAAGAGATATTTATATATTGAGTAAAAAAAATTACGTTAAAAAGTAATTAATTATTTCGTTATAGCGTAAAATATATTACATTTAGAAGTAAGGAGGGATATAATGGAAAACTTAAGATTAAATGTTCCATTGCTACGTAGGAAAGTTCCTAATTTAACTTCTGCAGCACGTTCAGTTGGTTTGCGTCCAGCAACAGTTTCGAATCTTTGTACAGGCAAAATATCTGTTGGACGTTCAGAAGTAAGGACATTGGTTGCATTAGCATCACTGGCACAATGTACTCTGGATGAATTGATAATAAGAGGGGAGACGGTTAAAATGATTGAATCAGGGATTAAAACGTTTGATTTGTTCGCACCCATTGCAAAAGGAGGAACAGTTGGTTTAGTCGCTCGACCAGGTATGGGGCAGTTAGTTGTCTTAGCTGAGTTATTCCATCGATTACAAAAGGAAGGCTACAAAACCATTTTGTTAAATCCCAAAGATAACTATCCTCAACTAAGTGATGTTGAAAGTGAAGTAGAAATAATTGTTAGCTCTATTGCTGAGACGTTTGAAAAAATGAAAGCGATTGGTGTGAACCATGATGTATTATTTGCTGCAGACCGTTCCCATGTACTCACTGGTGAAATCTATGAATTACAACGAAATTTAGAGCAAGAAAACATCCAATCCGTTACAACATTCTTGCTGGATTTAAAAGGTTTATCAGTTGATGAAGAATTACCTTATGGACCACTTGAAACGTTATGGCAATTTGACGCTGACCTAGCTGCGCGTCATCGATATCCTGCCGTAAACCCAATTTACTCCACATCATCCATCACAGAGAGCACCCACATAGATCAAACACACCAATCCATTTATAAAAGGGCTCAAAAGTATCTGAGACGTTATCGCGAAATTCGGTCATTAGTCAATGTTAAAGGAATTGCGGGAATACCTTCATCTGAAACGGAGGTATATCATCGAGGCGAACGCCTTGAAGCGTATCTTACACAACCGTTTTACGTTGCAGAAGAATTCACTGGCCAAAAAGGGGAATATGTTAGTCTAGAAGTCACCTTAAAGGATGTTAGGAAAATTCTTGATGGTGGAATGGACGCTGAACCAGTTGAGGACTTACAATTTATCGGAAAACTTTAATGAAAAATAGCCAAAAAATGGATGGTGAACCATCCATTTTTGGGCTATTTGATGAACTTTTTGACCTTTTTCAATCCGTCTTTTACATTTGGGTACCGGAAAGGTAAGTCGAAACGAGTTGATTGTTTTAAAATACTTTTTTCATGTGAAAAAGTATCAAAGCTTCCTTTACCGTGATAAGCCCCGATGCCACTGGATCCAACCCCACCAAATGGAAGATGAGGGGAACCAAGATGGTAAACCGTATCATTAATACATCCTCCACCAAATGCAATAGACTCTAAAACACGCTCCTGAACATTATCGCTTTCAGTAAATAGATATAGAGCTAACGGTTTAGGGTGATGGTCAATCCCACTAATTACTTCATCTAATTGACTGTATTCCATTACAGGGAGGATAGGTCCAAATATCTCATCCTGCATGATTGGGTCTTCCCAGTTAATATTTAATAGAACAGTTGGTTCGATCATTAAGTTATCGCTGTTATAGTTTCCCCCTATCGTTAGTTCCCCGTTGTCGAGAAAAGAACGAAGTCTCTCAAAGTGCTTTACACTCACAATTCGCGTAAATTCGGGATTTTTAAGGGGGTTGTTTCCATATAATTCTATAATCGCTTCACGAAAAAGCGTAATAAATTCCTGTTTGATCTCTTTATGAAGATACAAATAATCAGGCGCAACACATGTTTGTCCTGCGTTTACATATTTCCCCCAAGCAATTCGTTTGGCTGCTAACTTGAGGTTGGCATCATGGTGAACGATACAGGGGCTTTTGCCTCCTAACTCTAAAGTGACAGGTATTAAATTTTTGGCCGCTGCCTCCATAATGATTCTTCCGACCGGTACACTCCCAGTAAAAAAGATATAATCGAATTTTTCGGCCAGCAAAGCTTGGCTAGTTTCGACCCCCCCTTGAACAACTGCAATATACTCTTCAGGAAAAATGTCAGACATCATTCGCGCAAATAAAGCTGAAGTTGTGGGTGTTAATTCGGAAGGTTTGATCACCGCACAATTACCTGCCGCAATCGCGCCAATCAGCGGGGCAACTGCCAATTGAAAAGGATAATTCCATGGAGCAATAATGAGCGCAGCTCCATATGGCTCAGGATAAATATAGCTTGTAGATCCTATGTGCGTAATCGGTGTTTTAACTTTGTGAGGTTTTGCCCAAGATTGTAAGTGTTTAATTGTAAATTTGATTTCCTCTAAAACAATCATAATTTCTGTGGTATAGGAATCAAATTCCGATTTATTGAGATCCGCCTTTAGCGCGTCCATTAATGGTTGTTCATTTTGTTTAACAGATTCTTGTAATGCTTTTAAGGCGTCTAACCGAAACTTGATATCCTTTGTTTTATCGGAATGGAAGAATAATTTTTGCTTTTCAAGTAGTGAGCTGTAGTTTTCCATCTCCAGCCTCCATTTTCATCAACTTATTTTTACCTCATACTATATTTTAACCCTATTGTTTGATGCTCAGCTAAGCTCTTCTCTCAAAGTTCGATTTTATAAAAATAAATGATTTAGCTATAATTCCATCCCGAAGTCCGTTTAGAAGAGGAGAAAAGAATTTACAAACTAAATAGTAACGTAGAGAAAAGGATATTTTACTTTAAAATTAGCCTCAGGATTTTAACAACAATCCTTACAAAAACAGCCTTTGATATAGAATAGTCAAGTCATTCTTGCCTAGAATTTTCGGCACAGGATAAAGAGGATTTGCTTCTTTAAGTGCTCTTTCTACTAATATTGGTAAATCATCATCTTGGATACCATCCAACTTTTTCGGGATTCCCATATTGTCGTTTAATTTACGGATTTCGTCAATAAACATGTTTGCCTTGCTTTCGATTGTGTCGGCCTCTGCGCCAATTCCTACTAAATCGGCAAGTTCAGCTAATGGTTTATATACACTTTCCCCGTAATACTCAAGAACATACGGGAGGATAACAGCATTTGCTAATCCGTGTGGAATAGAATAAAAACCACCAAGTGTATGAGCAATTGCATGGACATACCCAACATAGGCACGAGTAAAGGCAATACCAGCAAAATAAGCTGCTTTTTGCATGTTCGTTCTGGCAATTAAATTAGATCCGTTCTCAAATGCAGCATATAAGTTTTCAAAAATTAACTTTACGGCTTCTTGGCTACACTGAATCGTTTCTGACGTGTTACTTTTTCCAATATATGCTTCGATTGCATGTGTTAAAGCATCCATCCCTGTTTGAGCAGTAATAGACGGTGGTAGTTTTATCGTTAGTAAAGGGTCAAGTACAGCATAATGAGGAATAAGTGACATATCACTAATAGGATATTTTTCATTTGTTTGGGGATTGGATATGACTGCAGCTACCGTTGCTTCACTCCCAGTACCTGCAGTGGTTGGAATCGCAAACAAGGTAGGAATACTTTTTCGAACCTTTAACAAGCCTTTCATCTCTTGAATGCTCTTATTCGGGCGAGCGATACGAGCACCTACCCCTTTGGCACAATCGATGGAAGAGCCGCCCCCAAAAGCAATAATGGCTTCACAGTTATTTCTATAATAAAGCTTAACTGCATCTTCAATGTTTTTTATTGTTGGATTGGGGATGGTTTGATCATAGATGGTGTAAGCAACACCTATATTTGTTAACTGATGGACCATATTCTCCATCAGGCCTAATGACAGAATTCCTCTATCAGTAACAATCAAAACATGCTTAATATGCAGATCTTTGATTAAAGAAGGAATTTGTTCCACAGAGTTTGCGCCTTCAATTAGTGCTGGTTTCCGCCAAGGGAGAATAGGGGAAATAATTTTGAGTGACTTTTGATACATCCTACAATAGGTTTTATACATTTGAATCCTCACTTTCGTAAAAAATTTGCAAAACCTCATTTATATAACCCGTTCACGTACATCTTTGCTAGATTTTCAGATATTGTTTCAACCTCTTTATTTGTCGACCTTAAAGCAATTTTCCACATATATTTTTCACCAGTAAAAAACAACATTCCTGCAATAATTTCTGAGTCGATAGCTTCTTCTCTTGTAAGTCCCCTTACCTTTGCTAACTCAATATTTTCAGCAATCTTCGAAATGTAATTGTTCACGAAGGTACTCCATTTTTGATTGATTATATGCGAGAGACCAATTGCTTCATGAAAGACTTTTAAAATTTGCTGGTGTTCCAAAGCGAGATCTAGAAAACTCTTAATATTATTTCTTGTAAAAGTGAGTGATTCTTCTTTCGAGGTGACGACAAAGTTCATATCTGCTATTAGATAAAATCTATCGAGAATTTCATCCATGATGTTCAGGAAAATCTCATCCTTTCCACCGGGAAAATGAGTATAGACTGTACCATAAGCTGTTTCAGCGGTTTTCGATATCAAGCTAATCGTTGTGTCCTTAAAACCATGTTCAACAAAAAGGAGTTTAGCTGATTGAATAATTTTTTGCTTTGAATTTTCTCCACGTAATTTTCGTTTATCCATTTGTTGGTGGTTCATATGAATCTCCTTATAGTTATTTAAAAAATTCTATTTTTAGTTTGAAAAGTCTAAATTTTCGTGAAATAAATTGACTAAATGATAACATGCACACTATACTAAAATCAAAAGATTTTGACATTATATCAACTTCTTTTAGTTTTAAGAGAATGGGGGATTTTTTATGTGGATTGAACCTAATGAAAGAATCGTCAACCAAGTTCAGATTCTAGATGAATCAGGATCAATAATCGGTACAAACCCTGATATTCCGGATGAGGATTTAATTGCACTTTATAAATGGATGGTTCAAGCAAGAACATTTGACCAACGAGCACTAAAGCTGCAACGCCAGGGGAGAATTGGTACATATGCACCGATGATTGGCCAAGAAGCCGCTCAGATTGGAAGTGCATACGCCTTAGAAAAGCGGGACTGGATTTATCCAAGTTACCGTGAAGTAGCTGCTTCATTGGTTCACGGTGTTTCAATGTCTAACTTTTTCCTCTACACAATGGGCAATTTGCAAGGAGGCTCTTCAGCCAGTGTAACCAATGTGTTCCCGGTCCAAATCATCATCGGGGCGCAATGTCTTCATGCTGTGGGTGGGGCTTGGGCTTCTAAATACAATAGTGAGAACAGTGTGAGTGTTGCTTACATAGGGGATGGTGGAACTTCTCAAGGTGATTTTCATGAAGCATTAAACTTTGCAGGCGTTTATAAACTACCTGTTGTTTTCTTTGTACAGAACAATCAGTGGGCAATTAGTGTACCGCGTTCGAAACAAACAGCCAGTGATACAATTGCCCAAAAAGCAGCTGCATATGGCATATCCGGTATTCAGGTGGATGGGAATGATGTTCTTGCTGTTTACTCGACGATGAAAGAAGCTTTAGAGCGTGCTCGAGAGGGAAAGCCAGTTTTAATCGAAGCAGTGACATACAGACAAGGACCACATACAACTGCCGATGATCCGACTAAATATCGCCAAAATGAAGAGGTAGAAGCATGGCTCGATAAAGATCCACTAAAGCGAATGAAAGCCTTTCTACTAGATCGTAATTTGTGGAATGAAGAACTGGATCAACAAGAATTCGAGATTGCCAATGAGAAAGTTTCTAAAGCATTTGAGAAAGCAAGTAGTAGTCCAACTAGTAAAACAAGTGAAGTATTCGATCTCGTTTATGAACAAAAGCCAAAACAACTCATCGAACAGCAAAACTCGATTGTGACTGAGGGGGCATTAAAATGACGAAAATGACGATGATTGAAGCAATCAATTTTACTTTACAAAAAGAGATGGAACGTGACAATCGAGTGATTTGTTTAGGGGAAGATATCGGCAAAAATGGTGGGGTATTCCGAGCAACGGATGGTTTGCAAGCATTATTTGGAGAAAAACGAGTTGTGGATACGCCAATTGCAGAGTCAGCGATTGTTGGAACCGCTGTAGGCATGGCTGCAAGAGGATTACGTCCAGTTGCAGAAATTCAATTTCTAGGTTTTATATATGAAGCGATGGATCAAATGGCGGCCCAAGCTTCTAGGATTCGTTTCCGTTCGGCAGGAACTCTAACTGCTCCAATGGTTGTTCGATCTCCTTTCGGTGGTGGTGTCAGAACGCCAGAGTTGCATTCTGATAGTTTAGAAGGTTTGTTTTTACACTCCCCAGGAATGAAAGTGGTTATGCCAAGCTCGCCATACGATGCTAAGGGACTGCTAGCCGCATCGATTAGGGACAACGATCCAGTTTTATTTCTGGAACCAATGAAATTATATCGGGCTTTTAAAGAAGAAGTACCGGAAGAGGATTACCTTCTTGAGATAGGCAAGGCCAATGTATTAAAAGAAGGGGAAGATTTGACAGTCATCACGTATGGACCAACTGTGCCACTTGTGAAAACCGTTGTCGAACAATTTGAAAAACAAGAAGGGCTATCGATTGAAATAATCGATTTGCGTACGATCGCACCATTGGACGAAGACACTATTATTGCTTCAGTTCAAAAAACCGGCCGTGCAGTCATCGTTCACGAAGCAGTAAAAACAGGAGGACCTGGAGCAGAAATTTCGGCACTAATTAACGAGAAAGCCTTGTTTCATCTTTCGGCGCCAATCATACGCGTTACAGGCTTTGATACACCTTATCCGGTACCGTCTGTGGAAGACGATTGGTTGCCAAATGCAGCAAGAATTAGCCAAGGAATTCACGAAGTATTATCGCACTAAATTTCAAAAGGAGTTGCAGGAAATGGCATATGAATTTAAACTCCCTGATATAGGAGAAGGTTTACACGAGGCCCAGGTTTTAACATGGTTCATTAAGGAAGGGGACTATGTAAAGGAAAATGATAATATAGTCGAGGTACAAACGGATAAAGCCGTAGTTGAAATTTCTTCTCCTGTCACCGGAAAAGTTCAATCTTTAGGGGCCGCAGAGGGAGATGTAGTAAAAGTAGGGAAAACATTAATAACTATAGTTGAAGATTATGAACAACGAAATCGTAATCAATCACAACCAGACAAACACCCTCAAACACCTCAACCAGAATCCATACCCAACATGGAGTCATCGAATCAAAAACAACTTACCATTCAATCTGACCAAGGGTCTTCGTATCGACCATTAAAGAAACGGGTTATTGCCGCACCATCTGTCCGAAAACTTGCTAGGGAGTTAGGAATCGATATTACGAAAGTAACTCCGACTGGAAAAGCTGGCAAAGTAACCGAAGAAGATGTTCGCCAATATCATCATCAATCTGAAAAAGAGATTGCTGCGACAATCGTTCCAGAATTAGCCCATATAACGGAAGTTCCGAAACAAACGTTTGAAACAACTGCAAACGATCAACAACATCAGGTTGAACCTATCCAAGGTATAAGAAAAGTCATCTACAATAATATGATAAAGTCAAAATCAACAGCAATCCATTGTACAGGTATGGACGAAGTAGTTATAACAAAATTGGTAGAAATGAAGAAGCAGCTTCAACCTCATGCGGAATCACGCGGAGCGAAACTTACCTATTTACCATTCTTAATCAAAGCACTTACTAAAGCATTAAAACAATATCCAATTTTTAACTCAACAGTCGATGATGTGAACATGCAAATTATTTACAAGAAGGAAATTCATATTGGAATCGCGACTGCTACAAAGGAAGGGTTAATTGTCCCAGTTATTAAGAATGCAGATCAAAAAACGGTATTAGAGATTGCGATAGAAATTCAGGATTTAACGATAAGGGCCCGTGAGCGAAAGCTAAAACCTGCTGAAATGTCTGGTAGTACGTTTACAATTTCTAACACAGGGGCAAACGGAGGGTGGTTTGCAACTCCGATTATCAATTACCCTGAGGTAGCAATCCTAGGTGTGCATAGTATTAAAAAGCGACCGATTGTAGTAGATGACGAAATTGTTATTGGTCATGTAATGGGAACATCCTTAACATTCGACCATCGGATCATTGATGGTGAACCTGCCAATGCTTTTATGGCGATGGTGCATTCTTATATCGAAAATCCTGAAAGGCTGATTTTAGAAAGTTCCTAATATGAAATTCCTCAAGCTTCATTTGTTAAGTGCAGAAGCGAATTGCATACGGGTTACTAGCCACAGTAAGGACCTATACTAGTCAAGATGGAGGTTTGTAAATGACTGTGATGTATGATCAAATATTGAACATCATCCAAGACGCAGACAGAATCTCCCGTAATGAAACGATTCTTGAACAACATAGCAAGGGTATGACCTATCATCAACCGCAAAAACCGGAAATTGTCGTCTACCCAAAATCAAAAGAAGAAATATCGACTCTCCTCCTTTATGCAAATGAACGGAAGATTCCTGTTACGCCGTTTGGTGTAGGTAGTAGCCTTGAAGGTCAAATTATCCCTAGTCAAGGAGGAATCAGTTTAGACTTGACGCTGATGAATAAAATACTAGAAGTTCGCCCTGATGATTTTTACGTAAAAGTTCAACCAGGTGTTACCAGAAGTCAATTAAACAAAGAATTAAAAAAATATGGCTTATTTTTCCCTGTGGATCCTGGAGCTGACGCGTCGATTGGTGGAATGGTATCAACAAATGCGAGTGGTACAAACAGTGTGAAATATGGAACGATGAAAGATCAAGTATTAGGGCTTGAGGTAGTATTGGCCGAAGGGCGCATAATTCGTTCAGGTGGGGTGGTTGTAAAATCTTCTGCCGGATATAATCTTACCTCGCTATTTGTGGGTTCGGAAGGTACATTAGGAGTTTTTACTGAAATCACGCTACGTCTACGAGGAATTCCCGAAGCTACAGTGGTAGCGAGAGCCACTTTTCCAAGTGTTGAAGCAGCAGGAAGTGCCGCAGCTTTCATGTTAAAAGCTGGAATTGAACTTGGAAAAGTAGAATTAGTAGACGAAGCAACGATCAAGGCTGTTAATGCTTATAAAGGAACAACATATCAAGAGGTTCCCACATTGTTTCTAGAATTGAGTGGGAATCAGCTTGCGGTAAATCAAGGTGTAGAACTTGCCTCTGAAGTAGCGAAAGAAGAAGGTTGCTTAGTATTTGAATTCGAACAAGATACGCTTGCACGTGCCCAACTTTGGGAAGCGAGACATCAAGTTGCTTTTGCCATCCAGGCAGCAAACCCTGGGAAAGGATTATTATCAACGGATGTATGTGTTCCAATTTCAGAGCTACCGAATGCAATTAAAGAAACAAGAAGGCTCGTTGAATTTCATGGTGTGGATGCAGCTATTTTTGGACATGTTGGCGACGGAAACTACCATGCGGTTTTATCCATCGATGCCAATGATTTGGCTAGTATTAAAAAGGTGGAGGCAATTAACCAGCAAATTGTCGAATATGCCCTTGAAAAAGGCGGGACTTGTACGGGAGAACACGGAATAGGAATTGGAAAGAAACAGTTTTTACGGATAGAACATGGAGAAAGTGTTGAACTGATGCAGGAAATTAAAAACATCATTGACAAGAAAGGAATCCTAAATCCAGGGAAAGTATTTTAAAACCATTATGCAGGTCGCCCCTTGTTTTAAAAGGGGCTTTTTTGCACTGGAAAGGATAAATCTTAATCAAATTCAACCTCTTCAAAAGAATTAGTGTGCGTTTTCCTATGCTTCTAATCTTTATAAAAACAATGATTTTCAGTTATGATTCTAGAACTTTTCAGGGCATCCAATTGGGGATTGAATAGTTATTAGAAATTAGTAAATTGCTGTCTTTTCCGAAGGCTCTTTTCTGAAACATTGTTGCTTTTTAAAGGAATATAGAATGATTTAACTATGATTCCATTCCAAATTCGTTTTTAAGAGGAGAAAAGAGCTTACAAAATAAGTAGTAGCGCAGAGAAAGGCTTATTTCTCGTTAAAGTGGGCTTTAGGATTTTAACAACAAACTTTACGAAAACAGCCTTTCCGCAAGAGATATCATCATGTGAAGGATACTGTGGAATGGAGTTATGCGGCAAGAGATGATTTAGCTAATTTAACTTTTTTCTTGTTTACTTATAGTCTGCAGTACTAAAAACAAATTCCGTCAATTTTATCACAATCAATCGTAAATAGATTGTCATTATTTGAAAAATGAACGAGCTGATTCTGTTGGTCATATTTCAGAAAAGTTGTAACAAATAATTCAGTGCCTTCAGTAATAATAGATTTAACAGGCGAATGAATACTGAGACTTTTAAAAACCTTTGCTAACCCCTTAGTTTCTGAAGTGTTTTTTTCCTCCGTGGATGTAAAAGAAACAGTTGATTCTATTGTCCCATCTTCAACTTGCACGGCACCGTTAGATGAAGCGCGATCGGTTGCTTGATTATGTTGTACTTTTGAATAAAAATAATCTTGGGACATGTTATTAGTTCTTAGATTTTGGATGGAAGAATCAAGTGAGTGATTTCTCATTTGTAAGGTCACATTTTCAGAAACAAATTTTGAATTTGTTTCTGTAAACTCGATTTCAGAGTTAGATGTATTGTAGCTTTCGATAGTTATAACGGGGGCATTAATATCTTCCTCATTATTTTGAAGCTTAGCTTCTTCTATTGCTGTGTTTTTACCATATACCCAGGTTATTTTCGTGGGAAATGTTTCATGAGGTTGCTGAAAGATGGATTCTTGGTTAACATCGGCTACATAAAGATTAGGGGCTTTGTTTCGGGAAAAATAGGGAGATGGTACCAAAGGGATTTTCCCTCCTTATTTTATTCTTTTGATAGACTTATCCCTAAAAATTGGTCATTGTCATTTTTAGTCAGTTAAAAACAGGAACAATTTTTTAAAAGGGCGTTAATAATTCACTTTATGCACAAAGAAAAAGACTGTGTTTAAACCAAGTTTTTAATTGTTGATTATGAAGGAACAGTAAATATGTTCTGGTAAAGTATTTAGATAGACTGTTTCGTAAAATCCGAATGCCGATATTTACGCAATAGTAGCTATTTAGAGTATGTTTAAATTAAGTCTATAAGTTCTTTTCTCTTTAATGAACTATTTTTGAGTATAATCTAAATCACTAGGCCATTTTTAGGTTCAATAAAAACAAAGTTTGAGGACAGAGCTTTAGATAAGGGGAATATTCGCTGGCATAATAGTTGCGCAAAAGAATGGAAACGTGTAGCCTTAATAATTAATAACTCTTCCACAGGTTAAACCCTGAGTATGGAAGGCAAGTTTTGATCATAGGGGTGACATTTATGTCTGATAAATTGGAAAAAGCTACCTTTGCAGGTGGGTGCTTTTGGTGCATGGTACAACCGTTTGATGAACAACCTGGAATTAAGGAAATCGTTTCTGGTTATACAGGGGGGCACAAAGAAAACCCTACATATGAAGAAGTCTGTTCTGACACAACAGGACATTATGAAGCGGTTCAAATTACTTTTGATCCTGAAGTTTTTCCATATAAAAAATTGTTAGAGTTATTTTGGCAACAAATTGATCCAACGGATGCGGGTGGACAATTCAATGACCGCGGCTTATCGTACCGGACAGCCATTTTTTTTCATAATGAAGAACAACAGAAATTAGCCGAAGCTTCAAAGGCAGAAGTGGCTGCAAGTGGTCGATTCAAAAAGCCAATTGTCACGGAAATTATACCGGCGACACCTTTTTACCGTGCTGAAGAAAAGCATCAAGATTATTATAAAAAGAATGCATTTCACTATAACTTATATAAAGAAGGCTCTGGTCGAGCAAGGTTTATTCGGGAAAATTGGAAAAAAACGAAATCCGATGAAGAATTGAGAAATGAACTAACACCAATTCAATATGAAGTTACTCGTAATAATGCAACCGAGCCACCATTTCAGAATGAATTTTGGGATCATACTGAGGAAGGAATCTATATTGACATTATCTCAGGTGAACCGTTATTCAGCTCCAGAGATAAGTATGATGCTGGTTGTGGCTGGCCAAGTTTTACGAAGCCAATTAGAAGAACGGAGATAGAGGAAAAACTTGATACTTCGTATGGTATGAGAAGGATTGAAGTTCGTGGAAAAACCGGCGATACACATCTAGGGCATGTATTTGATGATGGGCCCGGACCAGATGGAGCTAGATACTGTATCAATTCTGCTGCGTTGAGATTTATTCCAAAAGAAAAATTAGAAGAAGAAGGATATGGAGCATATTTAGCCTTGTTTCAGTAAAAAAATGTAAGGTGCCAGGCACCATCCAGAAATTGGATGGCGACCGGCACCTTTTTGTTGGAAAAATAAAGGTAAATTCTAAATGAGGTGGTCCAGTTGCAAACCGTTAATGGAACGATTTTGTCCGGTCAATTTGATGAGACTGAAAATGTATTTACATTAGAAAGTATTAAAAGCTTCTATACAGTAACGACATTAAATGAAAAACAAATACAAAATCTATCGAGTTACTTAGAAAAGCATCAAGCGGACGATGGCCAAGTAGTTTCACTATTTGATCAATTACTAATACGCCTATCAAAAGAGGAAGTGAAATCTTTGTTGAATGACTTAACACAAATTGAATCTTTGTATCATGACTAGGTGGTTATTTCCAGGTGCCAGGCACCATCCAGTAAATTGGTAGAAAGGGGTTGACCTATAACCTAAAGGTGTTATATTATTCGATATGTAACCTTTAGGTGTTATAATTTTGAAAACTGAGGAGAAAAACAAATGACAGATAAACATTCAAATATTGTAGCAAAGATTGAACAAACGATTACTATTAATGCTGCGATTCAAAAGGTATGGGAAGTGGTTTCGACCGCAGAAGGAATTGAAGCATGGTTTATGCCAAATAATTTTGAACCGAAACTTGGATTTGAATTTGAATTGCAATCACCGTTTGGACCGTCTCCATGTAAGGTGTTGGAACTGGACGCGCCACATCTCCTATCATTTTCATGGGATACAGAAGGGTGGAAAGTTTCGTTTAAATTGAAAGAATTAGATGGGAAAACAGAATTCACACTTATTCATGATGGGTGGAAGCATCCTGACGAAATTGTTGGAAAAGCAGGAGAGACAAGCTCAGTGATCAGAGAGCGAATGAACCAGGGTTGGTCCGGAATTGTTCAAAAACTGAAAAAAGTAGTCGAACAATAAGTGTCAGCTGCTAAGCAGGATGTCTTTCAAGCAATTGCAGACCCAACGCGCCGGAAAGTATTAGAAATGCTAGCAAAAGAAGAACTCCCTATTACAAAAATCAAAGAAAACTTTTCGGTAAGCAGAACAGCAATTGTGAAACATCTCCACATTCTAACGGAAGCCAACCTCGTTCGTTCTCGCAAGGTAGGAAGGGAAAAGCTTTATGTGTTACACCCAGGCCCATTAGTGGAAGTGAGAGACTGGCTAAATTATTATGAACAGTTCTGGAACAATAAGTTATCGATGCTAAAACACCTTGTAGAAGATGATGACCAAAGTTAAGCTTTATTGACAATTTAAAAGAGTAAAACAAGTAAGAAACTCAAAAGGAAAAGGCCGGCATAATGTGTCGGCCTTTTCCTTTTGGTTTAAAAATGGTTTTAGGGACTATCCTATTTGTATACGTATCCTAGCCTTTATAAAGAATAGTAAAAGATTGAAAAAAAATTAAGGGAGTCTACTATGTCATTTGAAAGATGGAGCCGAATTATTTTACCAGAAATCCAGTTAGTTGATTATATTAAACAGCATGGATTTAGAAAAAAATCCGATAAAATCGGAAATCAGATAAGCAGTATCCAAAAAGGTTTTGTAACGAATCGAGGAACCACTACCCCAATATCAACGAAACATTCTAGTCCGATATCGGGTAGTGCTGTAAAAGAAGTAATGTCAGATTCGAAAAAAGGATTTCAACATTTACGTACAACAGAAAACGTACATAACTTGGATGAAGTGTTTGAACGTATTAATCAAGGGTTAGCTCAATCGATTTATGACCAAACGGCTTTTCTTAATAACCTAACAACAGCTTTTAAAAAAGCGTTCCTTACACGACGAAAAGGAATTGTCCAACATACAATCTTAATGGCAGGGCCCGAGGGTACAGGGAAAATGCTAGCACTTTCCTTGTTAATTGAAAAACTTTATCAACAACGCCTGATTCCTTATCGAAAAGTAATGGAAATTGATCTCTCCTCCTATAGTGAAAAGGAAGTTAACACAAACTTTATATCAGATGTGGCAGCAGCATTTGAATATGGTATAGGAACAGTTTGCTTTAAAGGAGCTAGTAAAGCTCATTCTGACATTCTCCGATATGTGGCCAGTTTGGTGACGAAAGGTTATTTTCGTACCGAGGCAGGCATTACAGTTGAAGCAGCTGATTATTTTATTGTCTTTTCTATCGAAGATACTGTGAACAACGAACCTGATGCTCTAACAAAGCTTCCTGAAAAACTTCAAAACTCAATAAAAACAGTTTTAATCACACAACCGCTATCAATGGAGGCGCTTGAACAATTAGCAAAGCAACTATTAGCGAAAGTGAATCAACATCTTCAAAATAATGCATTAATATCGTTTACTTACGATGATAAAGTCATTGCATTTTTAGCTCAACAAGCGATACAATCTCAACAATTTGGTACGTCTCTTCACCTCTGGATTGAGGAAAAGCTTAGTAACGGATTGATTGATTTACGAGCTAGAAATTTTATAAAACAAAATGAACAGATGGCTCTCTATAAAGAGGGTAACGAATTATTTGTTAAACAGAATGGTAAATCCCTTCCTGTTTTGTCAATTGTTCCAGATAAGGGGGAAAATATCGAACAAATTATGAAAGAATTAGACAATCTTATTGGGTTAGGGAACGTAAAGGGATTTGTGAAAGAATTAATGAACACAGTAGAAATTCAGAGTAGACGAAAACAATCAGGACAAGAAGATATTCCTTTAACACTTCATATGATTTTTTCAGGCAATCCTGGAACTGGAAAAACAACAGTTGCCCGTATGGTTGGAAAACTATTGAAGTCAATGGGTATTCTCTCTAAAGGACAACTTATTGAAACAGCAAGGCAGGACTTAGTAGGTGAATACTTGGGGTCTACTGCACCGAAAACGAATCAAAAGATTCAAGAAGCAATCGGTGGTGTCTTGTTTATCGATGAAGCTTATACTTTATCTAGGGACAAAAATGATCCCTTTGGACAAGAAGCCATCGATACCTTGGTAAAAGGAATGGAAGATTACCGTGAAGACTTAGTAGTAATCTTAGCCGGTTATACAAATGAAATGGGAAATTTTCTAAGTACAAATCCAGGGCTTCCATCAAGATTTCCCTTTCAGGTTGAATTTCTAGATTATAAACCAGAAGAAATGGTCAAAATGGCACACATGATGGCCAATCAAAGAGGATATCAAATTGATGAGATTGCTAACAGTGAATTGGTTGGGTTATTTGCAAAAAAACAAATTCCCGGGAGAAACGATAGTGGCAATGGTAGATTGGTGCGTAATCTCCTTGAAGAAGCAATTCGAAAACAAGCTGCTAGGATAGTTGAATTAGGAGAGGAACAAGCAGATTTGAATCTCCTTATGAAAGAGGATTTTGGAATTATTGAGGAACAGCCATTTAATCTTGAAGAGAATCTAGATGAAATCATTGGGTTAGAACATGTAAAGACTTTTTTACGTACATTAGAAAAACAAATATTGGTGAATAAACGAAGAAAAGAAGCGGGTATTACAGTCAAAACAGACCAGACCCTAAATATGATTTTCTACGGGAACCCTGGTACAGGCAAAACGACAATTGCACGTTGTGTGTCTTTGATGTTAAAAAATTTAGATGTATTAAAAAAAGGGCATCTGGTCGAAGTAGGACGAACGGAATTAGTATCAGGATATGTAGGTCAAACGGCTGAAAAAACGAAAGAAGTGGTTGAGTCAGCCTTAGGTGGAGTTCTTTTTATTGATGAAGCCTATGCATTAGTTGATAAAAGCAATGGAGGTGTAGGTGAGGAAGCCATCAATGAACTGGTTCGACTAATTGAAATTCATCGAGAGAACCTAATTGTTATACTTGCCGGTTATACCGAGGAAATGAAAGATTTTTTCAGAGTAAACCCTGGATTAGCATCCCGATTTCCTTTACAGCTCGAGTTTCCTGATTATACAGCGGATGAGATGGTGCAAATGACAAACTTAATGGTTCAAGCACGTGGATTTTATCTTGATGAGGGAGTCCACAAGCCATTGAAGGTATGGTATGAAAATAAACAGATTGCCGGAAAAAAGGATATTGGGAATGGACGGCTTGTTCGAAATACGATTGAAAAGGCGATTCGAACTCAAGCCGTTCGAATTGCGGATGAAATAGAGTTACCGAATGAAGAGTTAACTTTATTAACGAAATATGACTTCGGATTACATAAACAAGAAGTGGAACAACTAGCGCTTGATGAATTAGAAAAAATCGTAGGTCTTGAAGAGGTAAAGAATTTTGTTAAGAGTTTATCAGCACAAATTGAAATGAATGCCCGACGAAAAGCGTTAGGCCTGCCTGATATGGCTAGCCAGAGCTTGCATATGGTGTTTAAGGGGAACCCAGGAACTGGAAAAACCACCATTGCTCGAATTGTGGCTAAACGCTTGAAAGAACTTGGAGTTGTAAAAACGGATAACGTGGTCGAAACAGATCGCTCTGGTCTCGTCGCAGGGTATGTTGGCCAAACCGCTCTAAAAACAAAAGAGGTGATTGATCGTGCTTTAGGAGGTGTTTTGTTTATTGATGAAGCTTACAGTCTTTCAAGTGATTCTTTCGGTAAAGAAGCCATCGATACACTTGTGAAAGCAATGGAAGATTATCAGAATGAACTAGTAGTGATTGTGGCTGGATATGAGGATGAAATGGAACAGTTTTTAAATGTTAATCCTGGTTTAAGATCGCGTTTTCCCAATATTATTACGTTTAAAGATTATCGTCCTTCCGAGTTATTAAAAATTAGTAGGTTAATTCTTCAAGGGAAAGGCTACAAAGCTTCAAAGCATGCTGAAGAAAAAATGCTAATGATTTTTAAAACTTATGAAGGTCGCACAGATAGCGGCAATGGTCGGCTTGTCCGAAACATTTGTGAACAAGCGATACGAAATCATGCGATGCGGTTTTCAGGAGATTTAAATGCTAGTGTTGAGCAGTTAACGACAATAGAAGTAGTTGACCTTCCAATTGAAAAAGGAGGAAAACAATAATGATGAAACGTTTGTTAAGCCTTATTATTATTGTTTTCTTTCTTCCTTGGTTTTTAATGATGTATTTAATATTAATATTTAGTCCATTAATGGCAGTATCGGATATTTTTGCAGTCATTAATTATGAAGCACCAAAAGATAATCTTTACTTTGTCATGCTATTTCTAATAAGTTTCACACTATGGCTATCACTACGAGTACCTTCCTTTCGTAAAATTTATACAAGGTATCCATTTTTATGGCCGTTTTCACAAATGCTCTTTATTAGTCTAGTGGGTCTTGCATTCGGCTTGTTTTTTATGAATTTGTGGGCAGAAGATGAAATTTTATCAAAACCATTTGCTATCCTGTTAGCTTTTATTAGTTTCTTCCTGGTACGTGCGTTCATGTCTTATTGGTTTAAAAAATATCCCATTAGCATCAAAATGTTTAAATGAATGGGGGAGGGTAGTCTTGAAAAGGCAGAAGAAAGATCCAAAGCAAATGTTTGGAGAAAATCAAGAACATGCTCAACTAAATTCGAACGAAGAAATATCTGAGGAACGTGTAAATCAAGAAGAACTGTTTCATGGGGAAAAGAAATTTCGTTCTGGACTCGGTATATTATCCATTCTGTTTTTCTTTCTCATGTTCACACTCGAGTCAACAATTCCCGAAGAGGTTGCAGTAAATGAAGTGAAAAATCGAATCAGTGCAGAAATTCCATCTGGCTACACATTGGATACAAATACAAATATTCAAATTGATTCACGAGACTTTGAGGTGTCCGGATTTGATGGAGATGGTACAGCACGGATGTTGATTTGGGATTATATAGGTGATAGCAATAATGAAATTCAGATCTTAGTCGACGGGCAAGTTGTAAGAGAAAATCATATGCTCAACAGTAATGTTGCCGCCTATTCAGTCCCGGTCCCAAGTGTTGTAACAATTCGAGGTGTGAATAACAATGCGGGAACTCCAATCACTTATGCGGTAAAGTTTCCAGACCGAAAACAAACTTTATTTAATATCGTCACTGTAAATGGAGCTAATCAATACACACTTATCCCACGATTATAATCAAAACACAATTTTGCAATAAAGTGAAAATGGAACATCCTTTTTGAAAATTGTTATCTTTACCCGAAAAACTTATAAAAAAACGGAACTCATTAAGGAGTGGGTTCCGTTTTTTTCTTTATGAGGTTTTTTCGATTGTAGTCGGATCCTTCTTAACCATCTGACGTTGAACAATTCTTAACCGTATTAAGAATCCAATTGCCGCAAAAGTGAGCCCTAAAGAAATTCCGACCCAAAAACCAATAGGACCTAAATCTGTAAAAGCGGCAAGTGAATAACCGACAGGGATTCCAATGATCCAGTAGGCTATAAAAGTAATAAAGAAAGGAAGTTTCACATCTTTATAGCCTCGTAAAACCCCTTGTAATCCTGCCTGTGCTGCGTCCGATAATTGATAAATAATGGCGACTAAGAAAATTTGACTTGCCAATAAGACAACTTCACGGTCTTGTGTATAAAGGTAAGCAATAGGTTCGCGTAAGTAGTAAAGCAAAACTGCTCCGATTGCTAAAAAAGCGATACCACTTAAAACGCCCATTGTACTATATTGTTTTGCGGCTTGAAATTTCTTCCCGCCGACAGAGAAACCAACCACGATCGTCAGCGCCATTGAGAGGCTTAAAGGAATCATAAACATTAGCGACGTAAAACTTAGAACAATTTGATTTGCAGCTATAGTAATGGTTGAGAACATCGTCCCAATTAGAAGTGTTACAACAGAAAAGATACTAGCCTCAAAAAAAATAGATAAACCGATCGGTATCCCTATCGCAAGTTGGTCTTTCCAAGCGGTCCATGAAGGTTTCACCCATTTTACAAAAAGACGGTACTCTTTAACACTTCCGAGTCGAAAAGTCATCGTTATACTACACAATAGGATAATCCAGTATGTTATCGCTGTTGCATACCCAGCACCGATTCCACCTAGACTTGGCAATCCGAAGTTTCCGAAGATAAGTCCATAGTTTAATAGCACATTAAAAGGGACAGCTAAAACGGTTATGAACATTGTAATTCGTGTATAACCTTGCCCGTCATAAAAGTTCCGCAAAACATTTGACAAAAACAATGGAATGATTCCAAAAGATAAGCCAACAAGATAGTGAAAGGAAATATGGTGTACTTCTGGATCTAAATTCATATAAGTTAAAATTGGATTTAGAAATAAACTTCCTACAAAGACAACGATAAGTGAAAGAATAACAGCTAAATACATAGCCTGGGTGACCGAATAATGTATTTTAGATTGCTGCTTATTTCCTAAATACTGGGCTACAATGGGGGTTATAGCTAACAGAATGCCATTAATACCAGTAAAAACAGGCATCCATAGGCTAGAACCCATCGCTACACCTGCTAAGTCATTTGTTCCGACTCGCCCAGACATCATAGTATCAACCAGATTCATCATATACAAACTTATTTGTGTCACCATAATTGGCCAGAAGATGGAGAGGAACAACTTCACTTTTTTCTTGAAAGTTTCAGCATGATACATCGATTGCTCCTCCTATTCGTATGAATCATAATACATGTATAATTAAAAAATACCAACAAGATATTTTACCAAATTGACAACATTATTTCAAACGAATAAAGTTGTGCAGCATTGTTAATAGATGATTGATTCAAGTATAAAAAGAAGACAACCGAAGACCAAAAGTCTTCGATTGCCTTCTCAAAACAAAACGGTTTAAACCGAAAGAGGATGTTTTTTTTGTGTCTGAGGGGTTATGGAGTCTTTTAATTCTAATTTTTCGATAAATGGAGCAGTTGTTTCGTTTGCGGTAAACGTTTTATCGGGGAATAATTCTAATACTTTATTGACCATAAGTGACCCAAAACCCTTATCTCGATGGGATGGATTTACAGATAAATGTTGTAGTTCAATCTGATGATCGTCTAACATGACTCCTATCACTCCAATAAACCCTTCTTCTTCTTTCCAAAGGTATAATTGACGATTTGCTAGTGTTTCGTATTCATTTATCGTCTGTAACAGCTTTTGAAGATCCTTTTCATCTGGATTAAAAGATAAAAGCCCCATAGCGATTTTTTCATGACTTTTATTATATCGAATCAACATCGATTTACCCTCCCCAGCCCTTTTTGATTCAGGGCAAATGAACCTTTGTTCTAGCTTGACTTTTTTTCTGTAAGTGATCAATGATCCACACCGTTAATTACATTATGACAATAATCCTTACATATGCGCATAATTATCTTTTCCGCTTCGCTTGGACTATATTTTAGTAGACAATATGTTTTTATGCAACCGTAGAATTCTGATTGCATGAATCGCGTATTTAAATCTTCTTTTTATAATATGTATTTTACCCTTGTGCCCACCCTAATTTAGTTTTGTACGGGCAATTTAATTGTGTTAGTTAAATTGCTGAGGTGAAATTCAAAGTCTTTCGCCTTTAAGCGTATCAAAATAAAAAATAGGGGTGTTTACATCACCCCCAGAACATTCTGTTTAAGAGCGTTTTATAGTTGTAGAGGAGAAATTTTTAATCATTTGTTGAAGGTTCTTTTGTCCTTCTCTTAAACGAATAGTCTCATCAATAATTTGTTGAAACCCTGCTAATTCTCGGTCAGATGCGTTCAATATCGATTTAGGAATACCTTCGACGATTTGTTGTAGGGTTAAATCCGTTGCCATGATTGTAACCACCTTTCCAATTTTCGTTCGACTATATACTATTTTTTTGATTTACTGTTATTTTTCCTGCAAATAGGATTGAAAACTTGTCAACAAATCACAACATTTTTATTGAAGATTAGAAAAAATGATGGTTATTTTTGCAAATTACGACGGGAAATGGACATAATACTTTTTTTTAAAAAAGATTTTCTATTTTTATTCCGCCTTACCTGCAGTAAGACTCCTACTTTAAGACTTGAGGAAGACCAAAAAAGGATAAGTGGAGATCAACTTAAAGTCAAAAGCCCGATTGGTAATATTAATTTTCTTAGGGCTTTAGCCCCTTAGAACCATCAATCAGATTATCTGTGACTAACAATCAGTGGGGGGTGAAGAAAACCCCCACTGATTGAAGTTTCACTTTATCACATAAGGATAAACATAAAGGAAAGTACACAACATAGAAAAGAAACGAAAGAAGGAGGTAAAATGAAAAAAGTAACGGTGAGTTTGGTGCTCTTGGTTATTAGTTTTATGTCTTTGGTTGTTGATGCTGAGGAGTTTAATAGGGACGACCTTGAAAAAGTTACGATTAGCATGCTACAGCCAAAAGTTGTTGCAGCTCTCAAGGAGCATTATGGAGGTTTTACTCAATTTAAAGATTTAGAACTTGTAGAAGTTGTACCAAGACAAGTACCTGCGGATTTAAAAGATGATAGTTCGTTTAAAGCTTCAGGGTCCGTGTATGATTTGACCGTGGAACTAACAGCTATCTTTGGGGAAGCACAGGAAGATGTTACGATTATATTGAGTAATGAATTTTCAAATGGAGAGTTTGATGTCGTTTCCTTTCAAGCAAACAAGAAGTTGAAAGGAGAGCCAATAGCTCTCCTTTTTCAATGAACTACCGGAAAGTACTTACGAATACTCTTGGTTATGCAAATGTTGGCATTCTAAGCAGATGTTGAAGTTTGTACAACAAGCTTTTTAATGTGAATGCACCTCGAAACAGTTTGAAAAACAGATCTGGGAATAAACGAAAAAGAATATTCAAAGTACATCCCTCCGTAGTAAATGTAGTGTTTAATGATAACACTACGCTTACTATCTCCTTAATATTGGGTTTTAACCGAGATGACAAAAGAAAATAATTGCATTTATTCCCATAAGTTAGTTTGCAGCTTGACCTTTACCAGAGAGTATTTTTAATTGGTCATTTTCATAACCTAGTGTATAAGTTACTTCATAATTAACTTTTACCTTAGATTTCTTTTCTCTTTCTTCAGCAACAATCTTAGCTACAGCTGTTATCTGATTAGTATCTTCTTTAGTTATTTTTACGTCTTCAAGATAGACAGTTTCTGTATTTAAATAACCTTTTCGAAAGTCATTATAGCTCGTATTGGATTGCCACTCGCTCCCAAATAATGAGTATGCTGTCACATAATCGCCGAGTTGAATGCTTTCGTAAAAATAAGTAATGATGTACTGGGCGTAGTCTTCAACTGTTTCATTTCCACCTGTGACCGATTGTTCAACCTGGGAATTTAAGTAAGGAAGAGATTTCATTGGTGTTTCCGACCACGCTTCGATCAAGGGAAGGACATCTCGAATAGGAATGCTAAAGCCAATCATTCCTTGATTGGATACAGCAGAATTGATACCAATGACTTCTCCTGTTTTGCGGTCAATTAATGGGCCGCCACTATTTCCCGGAGCAATTGGTGCTGAGATTTGATAAACGTCTTCATACTTAAAATTGTCTATATTTAAGTCTCGATCGAGGCCGCTTATAATTCCTGTGGTAACTGTGTTTTGAAACCCTAACGGACTTCCTAAAGCAAGTACTTCATCTCCGATTTCTGCTTTTCGTATACGGGCAATACTTAATGGTTCCACCTCTTCAAGACCTTTTACTCGAACAACGGCCACGTCTACTTCCGTACTCATTCCAATGACCTGACCGGTATATTCTTTTGAATCTGTTGTTTTAACTTTTACTTCTTTAGCATTGGCCACAACATGGGCATTGGTAATGATATCGCCTTTTTGATTATATAAAAAACCTGAACCTAGTGATCCATCTTCTAATTCCAACTTCATAACTAGTTTTTGGGTGTCATGGATAACTTCTTTTAAATCCTTTGGGGAAGGGTTTGGTTTATCTGTTTCGGTTAATTGTGCAACTAAATTTGAAGAAGCAGTCACTTGATTCGGTATATCCTCTTTTAAATGGGAGAAGAGAAAAATCCCAGCAACCCAAATGAACAGGGTAACAAAAATACTAGCCATCCATTTTATCATCTTTTGTAACTCTCCTTTAATTTAGATACCAGGTGATGTTATCAATTTCAACGGTGACATCTTGATAAGCCCCAAAATAAGTGTCCTCAAATGTTCCTGATTCACCTGGAGCGAGTTCAAACGGATAGACGGTTACTTCGCCTTTGTCCAAGATTTCCTTATTTTCGTCAAAGATTGTGTAGGAAATCGTAATGGAATTGATCCCTTTAGTTGCTGTGTTTTTAACTGTACCTTTGAGATATATATCACCGTATTCATCTACTTCAACAATAAAATCTGTAACCTCAACGGCAGCCGTACGGTTTTTTAAATCTTCTTGTTCGGCTGCTTTTAAGGCTTGTTCAATACGTTGTTGTTCAGCAAGCTCAAATGCTTCCTTTTCCTGCTGAACACGAGTTTTAAGTGACAATAACTTCTCGTCATTCACCGCATATTGAAGGCCTTTATCAATGGTTATAAAGGCGTTTGAGAATTGCTTATTGCTTAATTCTGTTTCAGCTTTATCGGTGCTAAGTTGTACAATTTTATTTAGGATTTGCTCTCTCGTAGCAGTTGCAGCTTCTCTCGGGAGCGAAGCTAAAATAGTTAATTTATTAGCTAGTTCATCGATGGTATTTAAGTTATTAAGCTCTTGTTTAATGGAGCCAACTGTAATGCTAATGTTTTTCTCTTGGAGTTGCTCGTTAAATGGCTGATAAATGGGCCCATGTTTTCTAGTTAACTCGTCCTTTAAACTAGCAAGCTCTTTTGATGCGCGATTAAAGTGTGATTTTTTAATATCATTACTAATGTTCTTAATCCGTTGTTGGTATTGAATGGCATCATTAATTGCCTCTAAATCAGTTTCTAGTACCATGAATCCTGGACGTTGTTCAAGTGCTTCAGAACCGTATTTTTTGGCTTCCTTAAAGTTCCCATCCAATGCAGCTTGATCTGCTAATCTTTTAAGTTCAAGTGTTTCTTCGTTTATATTGGATTCTTTTACATAGTAGAAAGTTAATCCTGTGGAAACGAGTAATAGGCTAATAAATGGAAGGAGGAGTGGCAGTAAACTCACTACTTTGTTCTTCCGGTTTGTTTCTAAGGCAGCAGCGAGCTCACCTTGATTATTCGCGCTAATCAATTCCTCGTGATCCAGTTTTGTCCCACATTGAGAACAAAAAAGGGAGTTTTTCATAACCTTCTCCCCGCAATGGTGGCAATACATTCCCCTATTCCCCCTTGAATAATTCTCTAATTAGACATTTTAACATAGATTACTAGACGAAATGCGCAGAAATTATTTCCCATAAAAAGGAAGGTGCCAGGCACCATCCATATATTGGTTATCGTGTTAAGCAACAAGTAATGGTTATTATGTTGATATAGGTGTTTTTAGGCACATGCCTATAGAGAAATCTAAGAAAATAAACAAAACAGGGCAGGTGTCCAATACAAATTTAATCTTTAAGAATAGGATACTATCGTATTCTTTAAAGATTAAATGGAGGGAATGCTCATTATGTATGGACAACAACCAGTTTTTATGGTGTCTAGAGATGGAAAAATCGGAGCATTAGGTGCTGGTTTAATTGGAGCTGGAATTGGTTATTTAGGAAGTGAAATATTAGGTAGTCAAGGTCCTGGGTTTGGGGGTAGCTACGGGGTACCGGGGTTCGGGCCGCATCCTGGTGGTGGTTATGGTACTCCAAGTTTTGGGCCGCATCCTGGTGGTGGTTATGGTACTTCAGGTTTCGGGCCGCATCCTGGTGGTGGTTATGGTACTCCAGGTTTTGGGCCGCATCCTGGTGGTGGTTATGGTACTCCAGGCTTTGGACCGTATACTGGCGGTGGCTATGGGACTCCTGGATTCGGACCACAATATGGAGGAAGTTACGGTGAACCAACATATGGTCCTTATTTCGGCGGAGGATATGGGAGTGGCAGATAATTGATCATAAAACAAATCTATAGTTAGAGTGTCTGAGGGCTGAAAGAAGAAATAAAATAAAAAAAGCACATGGTAGATACTTTAATTAGCCATGTGCTATCCTTTTAGCTAACTTTTTTATAAGTTGGGATACATTTTTATCTATGATAATTACAAAGAGTTTAAGGTATTATTGTGCCTCTTTTTTTGGAGTAGGTTTCTATAACTTCTACTCAGTGGTTTCTAGTTATCATAATTGTTCGTTGGTTCTAAAACCTGTTGATAAATTTTTAGTAGATGATTTACTTCCTTTGAATTTGAATGGTGATTATTAATAAATTTTTTTGCCGCAGAGCCTAGTTCATTTCTTTTTTTGTCCTGTCTATGATAGCCTCTGCATATACGATAAACTCACTTAGATTTTTATAAACAAAACCTGTTTTTTCATGTTCAACTAAACTAAGGTTTCCATCATTGTGAGACACGAGAACAGGCAAGCCATAAGCCATTCCTTCCATGATTGCAGTAGATTGACCTTCCGTATAGGAAGTATTTAGTAAGCTATCGGCAATTTTATAAACCGAACCCATATCTTGATGGGGGACTTCCCCGATGTATCGAACCCACTTGTTTTTATGGACAAGGTCACGAACAAGTTTTCCTTCTAATTTATCAAGTTCTGGACCTACTAACAACAATCGAATATAGGGATATTTGTTATGAACAATTTTTAATGCTTCAATCGCAAAAGGGACATTTTTAACTGGACGAATTCCAGCCGGAAGGACGAATAAAAAAGTGTTTTCTTCTTTTTGAATAGGGGAGCTTCTATTGTCATCAAAATCGTTAATATCCTGTTCAATGACAAATATCTTATTTTGAATTTGAGGCACCTCTTTCAGAATAACCTTTTTTGCATGCTGATTAAAAACGTGAACTGCTTTTGCCTCTATTAAGGATTGGATGCCTTTAGCCCTTTTTTGATCATTAAATAAATCATAGTTAAAATCAGTTCCAGTTAAAGTAACGACATAATTGTGTAAATTTGTTGTAAGATTCTCTTTAAATTTAAAAAATTGATAGGCATTAAATCCATGAATGATATCTCCTTTAGGGAGAAAAGTAGGATTTTCTTCGACATTTTCAGAAATGGATACAATCTCAGTTTCCACGCCATAGGCTGCTAATTTACTAGAAATCCGTTGAACAGTAATTGTATTGCCACGCTGTTGATGGTAATTGGGGGTAACTAAAACAACTTTCATTATTGTACACCTAAGTAAATGTATTCACTCTACAGATTGAGATGAGTGTCTTTTTATCTTAGCAAAATTCACTACATAAAACCATGGATCATGTATATGGGAATGATGATCTCTATTTCCGGGGAAAGGAGATAGTTCGACACAGAAGACTATTTATGATAAAATATGCAATTACAAAAATTGTTTTCGACAAAATCAGACAAACTCTTAAACAATATTCGGAATTTCTCTTGAATAAGAGTTTAATGACGACTTTTAGAGGGAACAAAATTGTATACTAATTATTTTTTTATGCTTGGAATGAGGTAGAAAGGAAGGTAATTTTATTGGATTTTGGAAATTTTGACTGGGAAGCTTTGTTAGTTAGTGCGGGGATCATTTTGCTAAAAGTGATTGCAATCTTTATCGCGTTTTCAATTGTTAAAGCAATTGGCAATAAAGTTTTAGAACGAACTTTTAATAAACTGATGAAACGCGATGATATTTCGGAAGGTCGTGCTTTAACGCTTCAAAGATTAGCTGAAAATATTTTAGCCTATGTACTAATCTTTATCCTAGTTGCTTCATTATTTAGTATATTTGGTTTATCGGTAGCAAGTCTGATTGCTGGGGCCGGGATTGTTGGTTTAGCCATTGGTTTTGGTGCGCAAGGCCTTGTCAGTGATGTTGTCACTGGTTTCTTCTTATTATTGGAGAAACAAATAGATGTGAATGATTATGTAACTATTGGTCCTGTTGATGGGGTTGTTGAGTCAGTAGGATTGCGAACAACGCAGCTTCGTGGCTTTGACGGGACATTACATTATATTCCCAATCGTGAAATTACAAGTGTAAGTAATCATTCACGTGGAAACATGAGAGCGTTAGTGGATATCGGAATATCCTATAATGATAACATTGACCATGCGATAGAAGTCATGCAACGTGCGTGTGATCTTGTAGCAGCTCAGAACCCTGTTGTAGTAGAAGGACCAAATGTAATTGGTGTACAAGCATTCGGTTCATCAGAAGTGATCCTACGAGTAATCGCCAAAACGCAAAATGGTGAACAGTTTGCACTTGAAAGAGAACTAAGAAAATCAATTAAAGAAGCCTTCGATAAAAATGGCATTGAAATACCCTTCCCTCATCAAGTTCTTATTCAAAAGAACGATGAAAATCAAGGAAATTCTTTTGGGCAGGCTTAAATTGTAGCTGAAGGAGAAAGAGACCATCTAATTTTAAACTGCACCCCAAACGTTAGAGTTGAAACCAACCGTTTGGGGTGTTTTTTTTTTTGTAATCTTGACGATTGATTTTGGTAAAAAGCCAATTCGTGCATTTTACAAAGTGTTTTAGGTTAAGTAGGAGCTAATCATAATAAAGACCATCCTAACTTAAACTTTAGGATGGTCTGTTTATACTATAACTCTATTTGTTTTTTTATTCTTGCCATCTCATTTTGGTTACTTAATGGTTTACGAATTGAAATAACTGCAGTAAAAAGCGCAATGATAACGATAAATCCTCCAACAATTGGGTTTTGTTCAATAGATGAAGATTCAACGACAATTCCACCAATTAAAGAACCAACAGCAATCCCTAAATGTAGAGAGGAGTTACTTAAACTTTGTTGAATATCAGAAGTCGAAGGTGTTGTTTCAATAAGATAAGTTTGCATTGCAGGTGAAACTAACCAACTGAGCATTCCCCAAACCATCAACCCCACTAAAAAGACCACCATTAAGTTTGTTGTTATTGGAAGAATGAGTAGGACGACTCCTAATCCGATAATGGAGAATAAAATGGACCGTTTCGAGCCAAATAAATCGGCCAGTGTCCCTCCAAGTCCACCACCAGCAACTGCCGCTATTCCAAATAGGAAGTACACGACACTTATCCATGTGGTTTCCATTCCAGTTGCAGTTTGTAAATAAGGCTTTAAGTAGGCATATAAAACCGTATGGCCAGTCATATATAAAAATGTTGTAATATGAGCAAATGATATTTTTTGACTTTTTAATGTGGCAAGTTGTTGGCGAAGCGGAACACCTGGCTTTGGAGCAACTTGATCCATGAGAAAATAAACCCCGATGATGGATAGAATTGTTAAGATTGTAATAAGTAAAAAGGGAGCTCTCCACCCAAAAGTATTTCCAAGTAATATACCAATCGGGACTCCTAGTACAAGTGACGCACTAACACCCATTGAAACGATTCCGATTGCACGTCCTCGGTATTTTGATTCAACCAAACTTGGAGCCATCACAAGGCATAGAATAATCAGCAATGCACCACTTAACGCTGTCACCACACGACCAGTAAAAAGAACGGCGTAGTTCGGGGCAATGACTGTAATCATATTTCCAAATAAAAAAATCACCAAGGAAACAAGCGTTAACTTTTTCCTTTCTATTTTTGAAGTCATTAATAATAACACTGGTGAAGCAATCGCAAAAATTAATGAAAATATGGTAATTAAATACCCCGCTTGACCAAGTGAGACATTCAAATCTTCCGCAATCAGATCTAAAATCCCACTAATGATGAGTTCGACCATTCCGATTACGAATGAAACAATCATTAAAAAATAAACACGCTTATTCATTTTTGACTTACTTCCTTTCTATGAAGCTACGTTAACAATAGTAACCTTCATATAGGAAGAAAAACAAGAAAAAGTTAAAAACTAAATTTGGTTAAGAAAATGATGAAAATAGATTTCAATAAAAATAGTACGTTTTTTAATATAAAATCGATTAGTGGCGGGAAGCTTCATATTGCACGCTTTTTTTAAAGGCTGTTTACGTAAAGTTAGTTGTTAAAATCCTAAAGCCGATTTAAACGAGAAATAAGCCTTTAGTTGCGCTACTCTTTAGTCTATAGGCTCTTTTCTCATCTTGTAAACAAATTTGGAATAGAATCATAGCCAAATCATCCAATATTAATTAGCAACATTGTTTGAAAAAGAACCTTTTGAAAAAAGGTTTTCTCTGTAAGATAAAACACTGCTTAGAGCAATTATTGGTCTATAGCAAAGGAAGCAACTTTTGAAGTAAATCGTTTATCAGGGCTTGACGAGAACATTTTGTAGTAGAAGCGTGTATACAGGTAATGCTATTTAGTAAAAAAGAAGGTTGGAAGTGAATGGATTGGATAGTCTAAACAAATGCTTTTTAAACAAATTTGTTTTTTCCGTATTAGTAGCAATGATTTTAATATCATGTCCGGCAACAAAATCTTTCGCTGGTGGATTTGATGAAACTTTTCAAAAAGACATACAAAAATACATACAAGAAGAACCTATATTAAAAGGAGCTTTAACGGGTATTAGTATTCGTTCTGCACGTAATGGAGAGGTTTTATTTGAATATAATGGCGATGTTCGCATGAGACCTGCATCCAACTTAAAGTTGTTAACAACTGCAGTTTCTTTATCAATATTTGGGGAGGATTATCGATTTAAAACAGAAGTAAGAATTAAAGGGGAAAAATCCGGAACTTTCTTAGATGGGAATCTTTATTTAAAAGGGTATGGAGATCCAACACTTTTAAAAGAAAATCTTAGTCAATTAGCGAAAGACGTTAGGAAATCAGGAATTACTAATATTGAAGGTGACCTTATCGCTGACGATAGTTGGTTTGACGATATTCGTTTATCAAAGGATTTAGTATGGAGCGATGAAAGTGCCTATTATGGGGCACAAATTTCAGCCCTTACTGTCTCCCCAGATGATGATTATGATACTGGTACCGTTTTAGTTACGATTTCTTCAGGGAATCGGGTTGGTGAACCTGCAAAAATACAAGTATCGAATAAAACGAAGAATTTAAAAATCATTAATCAGGTGGTAACGGTATCTCCAGATAGCGAGAAAGAACTTTTCATCGGCAGAGAACATGGTACAAATACAATCATCATAAAGGGGCTTCTACCATTAGGAGTAACTGCAGAAAAAGAGTGGGTAGCGATTTGGGAGCCTACACAATATGTTCTTGAGTTGTTCAGGGAAGAATTAGTTAAACAAGGAATTAACATTTCAGGTACATCGAAGATAGGAAAGGTACCTAAGGATTCAAACATCCTAACCAACCATTTTTCAGCACCATTATCTGAAATACTCCTTCCGTTTTTGAAATTGAGTAATAATGGTCATGGGGAAATGTTGGTAAAGCAATTGGGGAGAGTGAAAAAAGGAGAGGGGAGTTGGGAAAAGGGGATTGAAGTAATGTATGAACAACTACCAAAATTAGGTGTTGATGTAAAATCATTAATGATTAGGGATGGTTCTGGTATCTCTCATGTCAACCTAATCCCAGCCAATGAGCTTTCTAGCCTTTTATTTCATATCCAACAAGAAAAATGGTTTCCTGTTTTTTTAGAATCTTTACCTGTTGCTGGTTACAAAGAAAAAATGATCGGTGGAACATTAAGAGATAGGATGGGCACACTAAATATAAAAGCGAAAACGGGAACGCTTACAACCGTTAGCTCACTGTGTGGTTATTTAAAAACAGAACAAGGTGAAACTGTTATATTTTCTATTCTATTAAATAATTTGCTTGATGAGGAAAAAGGAAAGCAAATCGAGGATGAAATTGTTGAAATAGTTTCTCAACATGTAAATGGAAGTCGTTAAAAAGGCAGAATAATTATAAACCAAATAACTGGTAAAAAGTATTCATTTGATGCATTCGAATGAATGCTTTTTATTTTGCATTTGAAATGAGTATTTTGGTTTTATTTACAATACAGTGGGAAACATTGGATTTATGCGAGAAGAGCAAAAAGAGAATGGGATTAATTAAGGATTATTTTTGAATATTAACAAAAGAAAGAATTCAAATTTTCCTCCTTGAAGGTTTCCTAGTAAAATAAAAGTGTCAAGGATTTAAATACGCTTATCAATGTAGGGAGGGGGAGGTTCATTTGCCAAGCTTGCGAAGTAAAATTTTAAAGAGAGGAATAAAAATTGCGGTCAAACGTTTAAAAGGATTGAAAGAGATTGATGTTGGAGAAAGAAGGCGCAGGATCGATGAAATAGCAAATAGATGGTCAAAACTTCCGGCTGATTGCAACGTAGAGAAGGTGTATATTGGTGGTTTATATGCCGAATGGCTTACAACAGAACAGAATTCAACAGATGAAAAGGTTATTCTTTATCTCCATGGTGGAGCCTATGGATATTGTTCAGCTAACACGCATCGTTCGTTGGCTGCAAGGATTATGAAATCATCTGGGGTCAAGGTCCTCTTACCTGAATATCGTTTAGCCCCAGAGCACCCATTTCCGGCTGCAATTGAAGATACAATTATGGTGTATCAATGGTTATTGGATCAAGGCTACGATGCTTGTAATATCTTATTTGCAGGGGATTCAGCGGGTGGAGGACTGAGTGTTGCATCCACACTTTATCTTAGAAATCTTGGTTATCAGCTTCCTGGAGGAGTCATTTGTCTTTCTCCATGGGTCGATTTAACTAGTAGTGGAGACAGTTACCGAAGGAACAAACTTAAAGATCCCTATTTAAATGTAGAAGGAACTAGAGCGGCGGCCCTAGCATATGCAGGAAAATACCCGCTTGATCACGAACTTATTTCTCCGGTTTTTGCTGATTTAACTGGGTTTCCTCCTTTGTTCATTCAAGTAGGAAGTATTGAAATCTTGCGTAGTGATGCCGAATTGCTTGCAAAAAAAGCACATGATGATGGTGTTTCTGTCGAAATGAAGGTTTGGAAAGGAATGTGGCATGTATGGCAGGCAAGCGGGAAAATGTTGGAATCTAGACTTGCCATTAAAGAAATAGGTAAATTTGTAAAGAAAATTACTTCACCGAAAAACCGGAATGGATCATAAACGAAAGTTAAAGGGCCAATATGCTAGATAGCAAGAACATTGCTATCTAGTTTTTTATTCCCATATTTCTGGATGGTGTCTGGCACCATCCAGAAATTCCCTAATATCCAATTTGCGGTCGGTTAGAAAACCGTCATATAACAATTTGATTTTCATACTTTAAAAGGAGGGCATAGAGAGGAGAGTTTGATAATGAAAGAATTTTTACAGTTTGACAAGATGATTACACCATCCATTATTAAATTTGTCTTTTGGATTGGAGCTGCTCTTTCGGTCTTATTTGGGATTATTCAAATTTTTGCAGGTGCAGCGAGTCCTTACGGTGGGGGAGCTCAAGTCATTTCCGGTTTGTTTACAATGGTCTTGGGACCGTTTATCATGCGAATTTATTGTGAATTATTAATTGTTTTCTTCAAAATCCAAGAAACACTTCAAGAAATCAACAATAAAACCCCACGAGAGTAAACTAAGGTTAAGCGTAGTCTTTAACTACAAGATCGCTGTAGAAGAGAACCTGCCTTACGGATGAGAATATATGGAAGAAAAAGGATGGTGCCAGGCACCATCCTTTTTCTTCCAACTTTTTACACCTCAAAAATATCAAATGAAATGACGCGCTTGGTAGTCGGATTGTAAATGACATTTCCTCTGACCTTTAACATACCTTGTGCGTTGTGCAGATTAAATTCATAAGTGCGTTTCGTTTGTGTGGCAGACATATTTGTTGATTCAATAAAACGGTAGTCGGTAACCCGATAACCTGGATAGGCTGCTTGCGTGACTTCTAGTAAATATTTTCCCCATTCTTCCTCCTCAACCTCTGGTGAAGAGACGATTTCGATATTTATTACACCAACACTGGGGTCTGCCCCTAAAGCTGTAAATGCCCTACGATGCAGGTTTAATTTAGTTGCAGGATAATTAGGAACCCGGTCTACAACCTTCACTAAGATTTCACGTTGTGTAGGAGAGTCTAGGTTTCGGATTTTGAGAATTTGTCCGCATTGATAAGGAGTATTTGTCCCAACTGCCGCTGTCATGTACTCGTTAGTCGACCACGGAGTCCCACATTGCGTAACCTGTCCGCCATCTGTCCAGGTCGCTTGCCCTTTTGTTGGTTGTTGTCGAATAGACGGAAGCATTGGCATGTGATTAGGATGAGGGTAGCCGCCAAATCGTGCTCCTTGAAAACCCGGATAAGGTTGGTGGCGAAAGTTTACATTTGAGAAGTAACCGTAATTGTTAAACATTTTTTCCTCCAGTAAGAAAGGTTTTTAATATTTTATGAAGGAATCAGCTTGGCAGGTGACAGATCATTGAATTAAGGCATTATATCATGCTCCTAGGATCGAGTAATTTTTCATATTCAGCTGTGAACATCCCTTTTTCTTGCAGGATTTGTTTAATAGTCTTATTTTGTTCATCTGCTTGTTTACCAATCTGCGAAGCCATGTCGTATCCAATTTTGGGACTTAAGGCAGTGACTAATGCTAAACTATCTTCCAAAAATCTCGTACAAGTTTCCTGATTTACGCCAATCCCGCTAATACACTTTGTGACAAGAGTCGACACCGCATTCGAGAGGATTTGAAGTGATTGGAGCAAAGTGTGTGCAATTAAAGGCATCATTACATTTATTTCTAACTGCCCTGATAGTCCAGCAGTAGAAAGCGCTGCTTCGTTCCCGATGACTTGGCAACAAACCATATGAGTCATTTCTAAGATGGCGGGATTTACTTTTCCGGGCATAATCGTTGAACCAGCTTGCACAGATGGAAGTGTGATTTCTGCCAACCCAGTTCTAGGACCAGAACTAAGAAGCCTGAGGTCGCTCGTAATTTTAATTAAATGAACAGCAGATTCTTTCAATGCTAACATTGTGCGAATGGCTGCGCTTGTGTTTTGCGTAAAATAAAACAAATTTTCAGGAGCCCGAAAAGGGCGGTTTGTCCGTTTCACTACTTCCTGTATAACTTTTGATGGATATTTTTGGTCAACATTCATTTTGGTTCCAATCGCGCTCCCACCTAAACCTATTTCATATAAAGCATTTAAGCATTTTTCTATTTGTTGAGCTGATGCGCGGACCGTTTCTGCATAACCTGAGAACTCTTGTCCTAATCGGATAGGAACAGCATCATGTAAATGAGTACGTCCTGACTTCAAAATAGGCATAAATTCTTCTGCTTTCTTTTCTAATTCTACTTGTAGATTACAAAGGGCAGGAAGTAATTTCTCCGTAATCATTTCTACTGCAGAAATGTTTATTGCCGCCGGAAAAGTATCGTTGGTAGATTGAGACATATTGACATGATCATTTGGATGAACACGGTTTGTACTTGACAGCCTTCCTAAAATTTCAGACGCCCTATTTCCGATAATCTCGTTGGCATTCATATTTTGGGAAGTGCCTGCTCCTGCTTGATAGACATCAACAACAAAATGTTCATCCCATTTCCCTTCAATTACTTCCTCAGAAGCTTGAATTATGGCTTTACCAATATCAGTCGGTAGTTTTCCTAATTCCATGTTTACGGTAGCGGCGGCTGCTTTAATAATTCCTTGTGCTTTTATAAACCCTCTTGGCAGAACTGTACCACTAATCTGAAAATTATTTACCGCTCGTTGAGTTTGTGATCCGTAATAAACCTGGGCAGGAACCGTGATTTTTCCAATAGAATCATATTCCGTACGATATTGTTTAGAATTCATGTTACTCTCCTTTTATAGAAGTAATGATTGTTTACCTGGTATTGTTTCCATTTGGTTCTGTCATAAACCGTTGGTCTCGTAGTAGACATTTCTAACTAACTCCAATCTGATTATGAATGAAAGGTTTTTCGAATGAGTGAATTCAAGGCATAAAATGTTTTTGCCTATCCTCCTCGTGTTAATAAAAGGTAGAGGTATGTGAAAATAGAAACAATTCATTAATTTGTTGTCCAGATTTTTGTTTAAACCGAGTCTGCAATTGAAATTTTTAGACTTCAGAAAAAATAAGACTGTCAATTAATATTAGAGAAATATACTTAATGTCAATTATTTGTCCTTTTGTTAAGTCTTTAGCAATTTGGCAGAGTGATATAATAAGGGAAAAATAGCGAATAGGTAATGGTATGCTTACCAAGCGAATTCGTCAATTAAACCGTTATCGTGAAATTGTATCCATAATCGCGAAATATGGTTACGGTTATGTAATTGAAGACATTGGTCTTCACCACTTACTAAATTATCAAGAAAGAATGTCGCATGAATTTAGAGCGAGCAAAGAATATGGAAACCCTATTCGTTGTCTATTAGAAGAGCTTGGTCCAACGTTTATAAAAATGGGACAAATAGTAAGTATTCGCAGTGATTATTTACCTACTGATGTGATAGTAGAATTAGAAAAATTACAGGATCATGTGCCCCCAGTATCCATAGAGGAAGTCAGAGCAATCATTGAAAAGGAATTGGATCAACCTATTGAGGATCTATTTGCTACCTTTAGTGAAACTTGTATGGCTGCGGCCTCCATCGGTCAAGTTCATTCGGCACAATTAAAAACTGGTGAGACGGTAGTAGTCAAAGTACAGCGTCCAGGAATTCAAAAAGTCATTTATAACTGACCTTGAAATTCTCAAAGACTTAGCTGTACTTCTTGAGAAACGATACAAATTGGCAGAAGAGTATCATTTATCAGAGGTCGTAAATGAATTATCTAAATCGTTCAAGAAAGAGCGAGATTATCTACAAGAAGCCCATAATTGCGAAAGTATTCAACTTCAATTCAACAATCATTCTTCCATCCAAGTGCCAACGGTTATTGGGAATATACAACATCTCGTATCTTAACAATGGATGCAATGACTGGGGTAAAAATAACAGATCCTGTTGTCTTAAACATGCCTAAGGAAATCAAATCAAAACTTGCCAATCTGCTAGTCGAATCATTTGTTCAACAAATTTTTATAGAGGGATTCTTTTATGCAGACCCTCATCCTGGAAATTTACGATATGACTGTGAAACAGAACAACTTGCACTTATTGATTTTGGTCCGGGTGGGTACATTAACGGCAATTATGAGATTTGACTTAACAACATTATTAATTGGGTTAATGAAAGAAGATACAGACATGATTGTTAAAGCTATCTACCGTTTGGCAGCTGTACCTGCCGAAACCTTTTCAGGAACTTTAGGCAATATGCCCGGTAAAATAGAGAAAATCGTCGATCAGTTATTGATTGGCGAAATTAAAGTTGGCATGAAGCATGTTTATACTGATTATATTTAGTATTTTTAGACTCGAGATTTAACGGTAAGAAGAACGAGGTCTTAATATGATCATCGTTCTTTTTTTGCATTTTTAGATGGTCATTTTGAAAGAATAATGGAGATGAAAAAATTTCGAATGAAAAAGGAGCGGTATCCGAATGTCTTGGCTTATCTTTGCAATTTTGTCAGCCGTTTTCGCAGCACTTGTCTCAATCTTTGGGAAAATCGGTTTGCAAGAAGTAGATTCAAATACAGCTACTCTCATTCGAGCAGTCATCATGGCAATTTTTTTATTTGGAGTGGTCTTATTCCAAGGGAATTTGGGAAAGATTCCAGAAGTGATGGAAGACCGCAAAGCATTATTGTTTATTGTATTAAGTGGAGTGGCAGGTGCAAGCTCGTGGGTCTTTTATTTTCTTGCATTGAAAATGGGCGAGGTCTCCAAAATTGCTCCAGTGGATAAACTCAGTGTCGTGGTAGCAGCTGTTTTAGCTGTGTTCTTCTTAGGTGAGAAAATCAGTCTACTTAATGGCTTTGGAATAGCTCTGATTACAGTTGGGGTAATATTAACAGCTCTAAGTTAATGTGGGGGGAATCATTGTGCCATGTAGATCAAGTGAAGAGTTAGATGGATTAGTAAGGGAAGCGAAAAAAGTAACAAAACATGGGAAAGTCGCTGATTACATACCTGCCTTGCAAAAAGGCAATCGAGATGATTTATCAGTTGCGATCTATCACGCAGATGGAACTTGTCTGTCCGCAGGGGACATTGAACAAAAAATCACCTTGCAAAGCATTTCAAAAGTTTTGTCGTTGGCTTTGGCACTAATGGATTGTGGGGAAGAATGTGTATTTAATAAGGTTGGATATGAACCGACAGGTGACCCTTTTAATTCAATTATAAAACTTGAAACAAACCATTCAAGGAAGCCGTTGAACCCGATGATCAATGCAGGAGCCTTGGCTGTTACCCATTTAATCAAGGGTGTCAATGTAGAGGAAAGGTTAGAACGACTCATTTCCTTTATTCGGGATTTAGCAGGGCATAATGTTATTACTTACTCACTCGAAGTTGCTCAATCTGAATTCGAAACAGCTTTTCTTAACCGATCCCTATTTACTATATGAAACAAGATGGAATTATTGATGAAGATGTTGAAGATCTATTAGATTTATACACAAAGCAATGTGCGATTGAAATGGATTGTTTAGATTTAGCGCGAATCGGACTTGTGTTTGCGATGAACGGTTTTGACCCAGTTAGAGAAAAACAAATTATTCCTGTTGAAGTAGCGCGATTGTGCAAAACCTTTATGGTAACATGTGGAATGTACAATGCATCCGGAGAATTTGCGATTCGAGTTGGGATACCAGCAAAAAGTGGTGTTTCTGGTGGGATAATGGGTGCAGTTCGAAACCGTTTTGGAATAGGAATATTTGGCCCAGCGTTAGACGAGAAAGGAAATAGTATAGGTGGAATAGAGTTTTTAGAAATGCTGTCAAAAAGATATGAGTTAAGCATTTTTTAAAAGTGGTCCCAATTTTATATTTGGGACCACTTTTCATTGTAATCGATAGGAGATTGTAATGTTATAGAAAAGGAATTGAAAAAAAGTTTTGTTATAGTAAAGTTAGGACAATTTGAATCTAATAATAGAAGGGGAAGAACTATGGAGCCGCATGTGCAGAAATCATTAGACGAATGGAAAGAGGAGATTACAGATTTATTGAGTGAGATTGATAAAGAATATGAACGGGTGAAGCAAGAACTTCAAATATATTCATATAAATTTAGCATAACTAAACAAGTGGTTCAATCTACGGTAAACGAAGAAATTATCCGCAACATCCGTGAGCTTTATCATCAACCTTTTGAACAAAAATTTAATCATTTAAAAGAGGTTATAAAGGATTTAGAAGAAAAGAAAAAAGTCTTTCAAATGTTTGTTGATAAAATCGAAAAAGTTAAAATGAAAGAAAGTGAAGAGACAAGAACAGTTCAAACGTACTAATGAAAACGATACATAGATAAATGGAAATTCGAATAGGAAATAAAACTAATTTGTACATATAATAATGGTTATGATAATGAAAGAGCGATGGATTGAAAGGAAAGAGGGATTGTTAGATGAAGTGCAAGATTAATCGGAATGCCGCGAAAGTGTTAAAGGAAATGTTAGTAACTGAAGAAGCAGAAGGAAAAATGATTCGTGTTGCGATTGATTATATGCATGGAGATCATGCCCATTATAAAATTGTTCTCGATACAGCAACTGAACATGATGAGATCGTACACACGGAAAAGGGAATTGACGTATTACTTGATTCGCGGGAAGAGTTTCTAGATGGTGTTTGGATTCAGTACTTCTATGTACCTCAAGAGGAGTTTATTATCACAAATCCATCTAAAAGTCCTCATGTACATAACCATTAAAGTGTAAAACAACGTGACTAGTCACGTTGTTTATTTTTTGTGAACATGAATATTTGCTTTTTTATAGATAAACACTCATTATTGATAAGGTTATAATTTTAAGTATACAGAAGGTAGGTCTAATGATTGACTGATTTTAACTTATTAAAAATATCAGGGCTTTTCGTAAGCAAATTGCGCGAAAATGGGATTGTACAAGCCACTCCAATACAGGAACGGGCGATTCCTATTATAAGTGAAGGAAAAGATTTGATTGCCCAAGCCCAAACAGGTACTGGGAAAACTTTAGCATTTGTTTTACCTATATTAGAAAAAATAAAAAATGAAAACTCGACATCTATTCAAGCACTAATTGTTACTCCAACTCGAGAATTAGCCTTGCAGATTACTGAGGAAATAAATAAACTGATAAATGATATTGAGGGTTTAGAAGTATTAGCTGTTTATGGTGGTCAGGATGTTGAAAAACAATTAAGGAAGTTAGACAAGGGCGTTCAAATTGTAGTTGGTACCCCGGGTCGACTACTAGATCACATTGGTAGAGAAACGATTGATTTGGGGAATTTATCCTTCCTAGTGTTAGATGAAGCTGACCAAATGCTTCATATCGGTTTCCTTGATGAAGTAGAAAAGATAATTAATCAAACCCCGATTACTAGACGGACGATGTTGTTCTCAGCGACAATGCCACCAGAAATTCGAAAATTAGCACGGAAACACTTGCAAGACCCAGTGTATGTTCAAATTGAAAAAACGCAAAGGCCAGCAGAAAATGTACAACAAATCGCACTATATACGACCGATCGTGCGAAGCAAGCGACATTGATTGAGCTTATTCAAACACACCGACCATTTTTAGCAGTTATTTTCTGTCGAACAAAGCGGAGAGTAAGTAAACTTTATGATGCCCTTAGTACAGATGGGTTTTCTTGTGATGAACTTCATGGCGATCTTTCACAGGGAAAACGAGAAAAGGTAATGAAACGGTTCCGAGATGCAGACATTCAACTACTCGTGGCCACAGACGTTGCAGCTCGAGGACTGGATGTTGAAGGTGTTACGCATGTGTTTAACTATGATATCCCTTTGGATGCTGAAAGTTATGTTCATCGAATTGGTCGTACTGGACGTGCGGGAATGAAAGGCTTGGCGATCACACTTTATTCAGCAAAAGACCGTTCGTTACTTGATGAAATAGAATCGGTATTGAATATTAATATTGAAAAGAAAAATATTCAAAATACTGACGTTGAAGAAAAGGCTCCCAATAAAACTCGGTATACAAAAAAGGGCCAAACTGATAAAAATAAGAGGCAAAAGCATCCGGGAAAAACTTCTAGAATGATAAACAGCAACAGAGAAAAAGAAACAAATGATTCACGAGGGACTGAAAGTCAGAAAGCCAGAATTGGACGAAAAAATAGACTGGAAGAAGAGGAAGGTCCTAAACTTCGGAATCGAAAAAACACGAACCCCATCCGGAAAGATAAGCAAATGATGGACAGTGAAAGCAGCCGAAATCGGGGGCCTCGCACAGAGCGGTCGCCAAGAAAAAATAAAAATCAGAAAGAATCTGTCTCCCAACAAGGAGGAACAGGGAAACGTGATGGGCGAAAGAAAGTTCAGAATCGCCCTAAACGAAAAGGAAGGAAGTAAGAATGATGGAGAAACTTAAAAAATGGTTAAATGCTACCATCGAAGCTGATGGAAATCAAGTTCTAGAACTTTATCCAGAAGAAAAACAGTTTGTAGAAAAAAACAATCTTTTCACTGACGAAATTAAGCTGATTGAAAAAGATACAAATGAACGTTTTTCAGAAGCCTATATTGAACGTAGTGATAAAGAAACAGAAGAATTTTTAAATGAAGAAACAAGCGAATTTTTAAATCAACCAATTGAGTATTTTAAAAAACATCAAAATGAATTTATGTATCTTGAATCAAAATGGTTTGATTTCATTAATGTCGATGCTGTTTCGTTTGAAGTGGATGATGTTTTTGGTACATATAATATCCTATTAGGATTGAAGCTACAAAAAAAGCATGCTACCCTCATTAAGGCCTATTTCGAAGAAAAAATGACAGGAGATAATAAACGAGTCGACTTAATGTTTGACTCTAATGAGGGGATTTGGAATGTGAATTTCGCTCTAAACCATGTCGATGGTTTTAATGAATCGATGACCATTGCCGAGGCTTATCAATTAACATATAGGTTTTTATTCCATCTTGTTGAAAGGATCGGATAGTTTGTTTTTTAGTGGGTGTCCCAAGGGACACTCTTTTTTGCTTTCAGCAAACTTTTATATGTTGGACGTGGATTACCACTCCAGGTGCTTGCTTTCCGAGGGGCGGACTGGATAGCCTCCATCTGCCTTCGCTTTTTGCGAGTATTCACCTAAACTGCTGATCACGCAAGAGTCAAGCCTTTCCGCATCAATCAGGTTTCTTTTAAATTGTGGAAGGGAGATTCCCCTATCTCAGACGGATTCAACAAAAAAACATCTAGATTGAGGAAAAAAGAGGCGCCACTCTGGCTAAATATATTTGAAATTTTTCAGTCACCCTCTAATATTGTTATACAAATTCTTTTTATCAGAGTGAGTTTTTGTTTGCTGTAACCCTACAGTGTTTATGAATATTGTCAAAGGGAAAGGAAATTTGGACAATTTGCCGAATAATACAATAAAAATATCAAAAGTTTACCGGAGGGATGACATTGTTTGAGAAAGTAATTGATCCACGTATGTCCGAAACAGATCGTGCTGGTCATATAAATAATACGGTAATTCCTGTCTGGTTTGAGTCAGGGAGGGACGAGATTTTCAAACTATTTACACCTGACTTGAGTTTGGATGACTGGAAAATGGTGATCATTAATTTCAATGTTGATTTTGTAAACCAGCTTTATTACGGTAAACAAGTGACGGTTAAAACATGGATTAAAGACATTGGAAATACTAGTCTTAAAATCTATGAAGAAATTCATCAAGGTGGATACATTTGTGCAAGAGGTTCAGCAATTTATGTTAATTACAATTTCAAGGAAGGAAAAACAGAAAGGATTCCAGATGAGATCCGTAAGAAATTAGCAGAACATTTGTATTCAGAATAAATTGAAAATTTTATAAATTAACGTTATAATGAACACTAAATTGTCGATATTATGGAGGGAATGGAATGAGATTACAAGGAAAAGTAGCAATTGTAACTGGTGGCGGTGGTGGGATTGGACGAGCGACTGCTTGTCTATTTGCAGAAGAAGGTGCGAAGGTTGTGGTTTCTGACATCAACAAAGATAGCGCGAACGAAACCGTCCGGTTAATTAATGATGCTGGTGGGGATTCCATATGCGTTCCTGCTGATATGGTGAGTCCAGATGAAGTAGAGCAATTAATTTCGAAAACAGTTGATACATATGGTGGTATTGATATCCTATTTAATAACGCCGGTGTAGGTGGTGAAGAAGTGAAACTAGCTGATATGCCGATTGAGGAATGGGACCGGGTTGTTGATATTAACTTGAAAGGCGTATTTCTTGGGATGAAGTTCGTTATCCCTAAAATGGAAGAGCGTGGTGGTGGTTCGATTATCAATACATCTAGTTTATTAGGTTTCAAGGGAAAAAAATATGTTGGACCATATAATGCGTCTAAAGGTGGCGTTGTTTTAGTTACCAAAAATGCCGCCTTGGAGTATGGTAATAAAAACATTCGTGTGAATGCGGTAGCACCGGGAGTGATCGATACGGATATTATCCAAGGGTGGAAAGACGATGAGCGCAAGTGGCCAATTATTGCATCTGCAAATGCACTTCGAAGAGTTGGTCAACCTGAAGAAGTAGCAAAGGCTGTTCTTTTCCTCGCTTCTGATGATGCATCTTACGTTACCGGTTCAACGATTCATGTTGATGGCGGTGGATTGACCTTCTAATACTGAAAATAGAAACATACTGGTTTACCTATCACTCTCGTTGTATCCAACTAACGAGAGTGATAGGCAATTTGCTAGTGTGTTGTTAAATTGGCTCTTGTCTCTAACTTTGTGCTTTTCAACAAATGATACGTCTGAATATGCTAGGTTATTCAACAAATAGATACATTCTATGAGAAAACAGCCTTTTAATTAAAATATTTTAATGTTTCTTTTTTGGAAAATCTAAGACTCTAAGATGAAGAACAAGAGCTACAAGAAGAACAACTAGACCCAGAATCATGGTTATCAGAATGAGTAGAACTATCTGATGTATTCCCATGGGAATCTTGACCGAAAACTTCGTTAAACTCTTTATCGCTTTCCCCAGCGTCGATATAGGCGAAATAAGCAGGTCCAGCGTCGTTTGTTTCGTTGTATTTGTCTTTCCAGCGCTTTACATTTGCTTCATTTATCTCAATAAACCTTTTGTGGAACTTGATGAAGGTTTCTTCTGCCTCAAGACTGGTTTGTGTCCTCATATACTTCTCTTTAAGACTGCTAATGGACAATGTTTCAAAATCATCCAGAAATTGCTTACCTTTGTCTTCTTTAAAGAATTTCCCCCATATCCTCAGTGACACTTTATCCACTGTAAACAACTGAACATAACAAAAGTCAAGGAAAGTTCTTTCTGTCGGTTTAAAAGTAGGTTGGCTATGGGAGATATGCTGAATCTTTGATCCGATATATTCTTGACAAAAACGTTCATAGTTTTTTTCATCCTTTAACATTAGATGCCATAATTCGTCTACTTTAGAATGAAACATCTCTACTTTCTTAAAGATCGCCACAAGGATAAAATATCTTTTTAATTCACGCCAATATTCATTTACTTGTTTTTGTGACATACGGGGATATTGAATACGAAACTCAAGGTTCAATTGTGCTGTGTCAAAGGTCTGCAAAGCATTGTCCAGTGAATATGCTAGCCGTTCACTCACCACATCAAAAAAATCAATGTTTTGCATATCTCCTTTAGAGATCTGATATTCACGTTTAAACCGTTCTAACTTTGCTTTTTCTGATTCTCTAGTGAACAAGAAAATAAATAAACCAATAAATAATGCACCGATAATATAGATCACTAGCATTCTCCTTTCCGTTCGTTATTTAAGTAATTGTACCATTTTCATTAGGGATATGTTGGAAAATAAATATAGCGAACATCGGTACTTTCCTTTAATCTGCTACTCTATTGCTTTGTTAGTATACTAAAATTTTCCAAATTCATTGACATGTTCACAGTGGGACGAATAAAATATTAGTAGTTATTAGTGAATAGAAAAAATTCAGAAATAGAGGTTGTTATGAATCAAAAACCAGAGATTGGCAAAATTGCAATTTTACTTGCTTCCTTGTCACAAGAAGAATTAAATTTGTTAAGTCCCTCATTTGAACATGTACGATATTGCCAAGGGAAAGTAGGCAGTATGAATATGCAAAAAGTGATTGCGGCGGTGGAAACAGCAGCTAAACGGAATGAACTAATTGAAGACCAAGTATATCGCGAAACTCATGCACTTTATCATGCCATTTTAGAAGGAATAGATGGTGTTACAAGAGGTAAGCCTGCAATCGGAGAAATGAGCCGTACAGTTGGTCTTCGTTTTTCAATTGTTAGAGGAAAACCTTATCAAGATGAGCGTGAAGGGGAGTGGATTGCTGTTGCTTTTTATGGAACGATTGGAGCACCTGTGAAAGGTGCGGAGCATGAAGCAATCGGATTAGGGATCAATCATATCTAAAGACATTGCCTAGAGTCTAATAGTTAATAGGAGGCGATGATGGTATTTCTATGCCATTGTCGCCTTTTTTTATTGTACTAAAAGGAGGTTGGTTAAAATGATCGAACTTAATGGAAATTCGTTAACCATAGATCAAGTCAAACAGGTTTGTTATGAAAGAGTAATCGTATCTGTTTCAAAAGAGAGCTTAGAAAAAGTAAAAGCTAGTAGAGAAGCTGTTGAAAGTATAGTTGCTGAAAAAAAAACCGTTTATGGAATTAACACTGGATTTGGTAAATTCAGTGACGTCGTAATAGAGGAAGACGATGTCAATCAACTTCAAGTTAACCTTATTCGTTCCCATGCTTGTGGGGTAGGCGAGCCTTTTCCAGAAGTGGTGTCAAGGGCAATGGTTCTACTTCGCTTGAATGCTTTATTAAAAGGATACTCCGGAGTTCGTCCGATTATCATTGAACGGTTGTTGATCTTACTGAATTTGCAAATTCATCCCGTCATTCCCCAACAAGGCTCTTTAGGAGCGTCAGGGGATTTAGCTCCACTTTCTCATCTAGCTCTTGTGTTAATGGGAGAAGGAAAGGTTTATTATGCTGGGAAGGCTTTGCCAACGAAAGAAGCTTACGAAGTGGAAGGACTAGAGGGTATCGACCTACAAGCTAAGGAAGGTCTTGCATTAATCAATGGAACACAAGCGATGACAGCGGTGGGGGCGATAAGTTGGCTAGAGTCGAAAGAATTAGCCTTACAAAGTGAATTAATTGCAGCATTAACGTTTCAAGGATTAGAAGGTATAGTGGATGCATTTCACCCTTCGATCCATCAAGCCCGAGGTTACTCTCAACAGATCCAAGTCGCAGAGAGGTTTCGACAGTTATTGTCGGGTAGTCAATTGGTGACAAAGCAAGGTGAAAAACGCGTTCAAGATGCTTATTCATTAAGATGTATCCCCCAAGTACACGGAGCTACGTGGCAAGCGCTGGATTATGTCAGAGAAAAATTAGAAATTGAGTTTAATGCAGCAACCGATAATCCCTTGATATTTGATAATGGGAAAACCGTAATTTCAGGTGGGAACTTCCACGGACAGCCAATTGCGATTGCAATGGATTTTATGAAAATAGCAGTTGCTGAATTAGCAAATATTTCAGAAAGACGTGTTGAGCGACTAGTGAACCCGCAATTAAATGATTTACCACCGTTCTTAAGTACGCAGCCTGGTCTTCAGTCAGGAGCAATGATTATGCAATATGTAGCTGCATCACTTGTTTCGGAAAATAAGATTCTTGCTCATCCGGCTAGTGTGGATTCAATCCCATCCTCAGCAAATCAAGAAGATCATGTAAGTATGGGAACAATTGCTGCCCGGCATGCCTATAGCATTATTCAAAATGTCCGGCGGGTGCTAGCAATCGAATGCATCTGTGCCCTCCAAGCAGTACAGTACCGAGGCATCGATAAGCTCGCTCCTGCAACAAGGAAATTTTACCATCAAGCTAGATCTATCGTTTCTTCAATTACAGAAGATCGCATATTTTCACAAGACATTGAAAAGTTAACAGCTTGGCTTAAAAATAATGACCTTATTGAGATAACAAAAATGGAACTTAACCACGTAAAAGAATGAGAGGAGAATGAGGAATGAAAAAAGAGAATGATGTTCGTGTAATCAAAGCGAATCAAGGATTAAACTTGGTATGTAAAGGCTGGGAACAAGAGGCAGCCTTAAGGATGTTATGCAACAATTTAGACCCTGAAGTAGCAGAAAAACCGAGTGAACTCGTCGTATACGGTGGAATCGGAAAAGCGGCAAGGAATTGGGAGGCATTTGATGCAATCGTTCGGACATTAAAGCGACTTGAAAATGATGAAACTTTATTAATTCAATCAGGAAAACCTGTTGCTGTATTTAAAACACATAAGTCAGCCCCCAGAGTTTTATTATCCAATTCCGTGTTGGTTCCTAAATGGGCAAATTGGGACCATTTTCATGAGTTAGATCAAAAAGGGTTGATGATGTATGGTCAAATGACAGCAGGTAGCTGGATTTATATTGGGACACAAGGAATTCTGCAAGGGACATACGAAACCTTCGCTGAGGTTGCTCGCCAGCACTTTGGTGGCAGCCTAAAAGGAACCATTACATTAACGGCGGGCCTTGGTGGAATGGGGGGAGCGCAGCCGCTGGCGGTTACGATGAATGGTGGTGTTTGTTTGGCTGTAGAGGTCGATCCAGACAGAATTAGTAAACGATTGGATACTCGTTATTGTGATAAAATAACCACTTCAATCGACGAAGCAATCACATGGGCCATTGAAGCAAAAGCAGCTGAAAAAGCTTTGTCCATCGGACTTGTCGGAAACGCTGCTGAAATTCATCATCAGCTATTAAAAAGAAGGTTCCCAGTTGATATTGTCACCGATCAAACCTCTGCACATGATCCGTTAAATGGCTATGTTCCTGAAGGTCTGTCATTAACCAACGCGACAAAGTTTCGAGTTGAAAATCTTGAAGAATATGTAAAACGCTCAAAACAATCAATGGCGAAACATGTTTTGGCAATGCTTGAGTTCAAGCATCGAGGTGCCGTTGTATTTGATTATGGAAATAATATTCGCCAAGTTGCGAAAGATGAAGGAATAGACAAGGCGTTTGATTTTCCAGGGTTTGTACCAGCGTACATTCGTCCGTTATTTTGCGAAGGAAAAGGTCCGTTTCGTTGGGCAGCATTATCTGGTGACCCCGAAGATATTTATCGAACAGACCAATTAATTAAAGAATTGTTTCCTAACAATAAACATTTGCTGCAATGGATCGAAATGGCTCAAGAGAAAGTTGATTTTCAAGGGTTACCAGCGAGAATTTGCTGGCTCGGTTACGGTGAAAGGCTCAAAATGGGTCTTGCCATCAATGAACTTGTTCGAAAGGGAGAATTAAAAGCTCCAATTGTTATTGGCAGGGACCATCTTGACTGTGGGTCTGTCGCTTCACCAAACCGAGAGACGGAAGCGATGAAAGATGGTAGTGATGCGGTGGGAGATTGGGCGATTTTAAATACTTTAGTCAATGTAGCAGCAGGCGGTTCGTGGATTTCAGTCCATCACGGAGGTGGGGTCGGAATGGGGTATTCCCTTCATGCCGGAATGGTAGTTGTGGCTGATGGTACTGACTTGGCAAAAGAACGTCTAACACGTGTGTTAACCACCGACCCCGGTATGGGGATTGTGCGTCATGCAGATGCAGGTTATGAGCAGGCAATTGCTGTCGCAAAGGAAAAGGGCGTTGATATTCCATTGTTAGACTAATTGATTTCATTAAAAAGAATCGGAAAAACAAGTTGGTTTTATGCACATAACCATAATTTTTGAGCATTAGGGAGTGAACTAGATGAACGTAGATTTATTAATTTATAATATTGGACAGTTAATCCTACCACGATTCTGCTCAACACCTTTAAAAGGAGATCAACTGGGGCAGTTATTGATAAAAGAAAATGCGGCTTTCGCAGTTAAGGATGGGTTGATTTCGTGGTTAGGAAATTCCGATGAGATTCATAACTTTATCGCTATTAAAAAAATCGATGCAAAGAAAAAAGTAGTCTCTCCAGGTTTAGTTGACCCTCATACCCATCTCGTATATGGAGGGTCACGGGAACAAGAGTTAGCGTTAAAACAAGCTGGCGTGCCCTATTTAGAAATCTTAGCGAACGGTGGAGGGATTCTTTCCACTGTTGAAGCGACAAGAAACACACCAGAAGGTAAGCTGATTGAGAAAGCGCGGAAACATTTGGAAACGATGATATCGTTTGGGGTAACCACTCTTGAAGCAAAAAGCGGTTATGGTTTAGACCGAGATACGGAATTAAAACAGTTAAGGGTCGTCAAGAAACTGAACGAATTATATCCAATCTCAATCGTTTCCACCTTTTTGGGTCCGCACGCAATTCCACTCACCTATCGCGGAAAAGAAGAGAGATTTCTGCAGAAAATGACGAGTTTACTAGATGATATCAATACCGAGAAACTAGCTGAATATGTTGATATCTTTTGTGAGACTGGTGTCTTTACTATTGAACAATCACATAAATTTTTACTAGAAGCAAAAAGGAAAGGGTTTGGATTAAAGATACACGCAGATGAAATTGATCCTCTAGGAGGGGCCGAATTAGCTGCCAATTTAGGGGCAACAAGTGCGGATCATTTAGTGGCAATTTCTGATGAAGGAATCAAACGTTTGAGTGATACCAATACGGTTGCTGTTTTACTTCCAGGAACAACCTTTTATCTTGGGAAAGATCAATATGCCCCAGCACGAAAAATGATTGAAGCGGGAGCAGCAGTAGCCTTAGCAACCGATTTTAACCCTGGTAGTTGTGTAACCGAAAATATGCAACTAATTATGTCATTAGCAGCATTAAAATTAAAAATGTCACCTGAAGAAATTTGGAATGCGGTGACAATTAATAGTGCATGGGCAATTGGCCAAGAAGCAGAATCAGGAGTTTTGGATGTTGGGAGGAAAGCAGATTTTGTTATATGGAACATTCCAAACTATCAATATTTACCGTATCATTTCGGCGTAAATCACGCAGCAAGTGTTTATTGTGGCGGAAAGTTAATTTGGAACGAGAGCAGAATCCTGTCAGATTAATGATCAAAATCAGATATTATAAAAATGCAGCTTTTCCTATCTTGACTTTTTATTAAAGCCGTCTTAATATTTATTCAAATAGTTGAACGTTAACGAAGGACTAGTACGCGAGTCCTTATGTGCAAGAGAGCGGGATTAGTAGCTGGAATATCCTGTCACATTAAGTCGCGGAACCTACCTTTTGAGTCCCATGCCTAATACATGGGCGTTATTCCTGGCGTTATCAGGCAAAGCGGGATGTAACTTTACATCCAATAGAGGTGGTACCGCGGAAGATAAGCCCTTTCGTCCTTTCATATAAAGGATGAATTTGGGCTTTTTTTTATGTAGTCATTTGTAAGGGAGCATTTAACCATGGAAAAAAAACGCATAGTTGTAAAAATTGGTAGTAGTTCATTAACAAATGAAAAAGGGGAAATTGATCAAGCGAAGTTACGTGACCATGTAGAAGCTGTCGCAGCGCTAAGAAATGAAGGACATGAAGTCCTAATGGTCTCATCGGGTGCAGTTGCTGCCGGGTTTACTTCATTAGGCTATCCTACACGACCTGTGACTCTGAAAGGAAAACAGGCGGCGGCTGCGGTTGGACAGAGTCTACTTATTCAATCTTATATAGAGCAGTTTTCTCTCCACAACATTGTTCCGGCCCAAATTCTTCTAACACGTACCGACTTTTCTAATCGTGAACGTTATCAAAATGCTTATTTTACATTGTTGGAACTACTCGAACGAAAATTATTACCGATTATCAATGAAAACGATACTGTTTCTGTTGAGGAATTGACGTTTGGAGACAATGATATGCTTTCTGCTTTAGTTAGTGGACTTATTCATGCTGACCAATTAATTATTCTTACAGATATTAATGGGCTCTATGATTCTGATCCGCGCAATAATCCTGAAGCAAAACGTCTCGATTACCTCGATGAAATTACGGATGAAATGGTAGGTTACGCAGAAGGTTCAGGCTCAAAAGTAGGAACCGGTGGGATGAAGTCAAAGCTAATGGCAGCAAAAACCGCACTTTCTCTAGGGGTTCCTGTCTTTATCGGACAAGGAAAAGGAGAGGCAAAACTCGTCGAGATCATCAAGGGAAATGGTGATGGTACTTATATTCAAAATCCGCAAGTTTCCTCTATCAATACAAGAAGACAATGGATTGCTTTACATTCAGAAGTTTCAGGAGCTATTTTTGTTGATCAGGGGGCAGAGGAAGCGATTTTACATAAGGGGAAAAGCTTACTTCCAGCTGGTGTTACAAGAATATGGGGCACGTTCCGTTCTGGTGATGTTGTTGAAGTTTTTGGACCGAATGGTGGTTTATTAGGAAAAGGTGAAATCGCTTATTCTGCAGATGAGCTTAAAGATGTGGTTGGAAGAAGTAGTGCAGCAAATACACCCTTGATGGAAGTAATACATCGAAATCATTGGGTGAAAGTATAGGAGGATTTATTATGAGTGAAGTCGTTAATAAAGGAAAATTAGCAAAAGAAGCAAGCAGAATATTAGTAGGTGTAGACACAGAGGTGAAAAATAATGCTCTTGAATTAATTGCTGATCAATTGATTGTAGATAAGGATACCATCCTACTTGAGAATCAGAAAGATTTAGAGACAGGTAGGCAAAATGGACTTTCAGAATCCGTTCTTGACAGAATTATGTTAAATGAGAAACGAATACAAGATATGGCGGATGCAGTTCGCTTGTTAATCCAATTAAAAGATCCAATTGGAGAAAACTTAGAAAATATTGAAAAAGAGAATGGGCTTATCATCAAGAAAAATCGAGTTCCAATGGGTGTAATTGGGATGATTTACGAGGCCCGTCCAAATGTAACGATTGATGCAGCTACACTCGCATTGAAAACAGGTAATGCAGTTGTCTTACGTGGAAGCTCATCTGCTCGATACTCCAATATCGCATTGGTTCACTCGATTCACCGTGCTTTACAAAATAGTGCACTTCCAATGGAAGCTGTACAGTTACTTGAGGATACTAGTCGAGAAACTGCAAAGGAGTTATTCCATTTAAAGGAATACCTTGACGTATTGATTCCAAGAGGTGGAAAAAATCTAATTGACACTGTGGTTAGAGAATCAACCGTTCCAGTGATTGAAACAGGTGCGGGGAATTGCCATATTTATATTGACGAAAGTGCAGAAAAATCGATGGCTGAAGAGATTGTTATTAACGGAAAAACACAAAGACCATCTGTCTGCAATGCGATTGAAACAGTATTAATTCATGAAAAATGGTTTGCAAAACATGGGCAGGGTTTGTTATTGATTCTTGACCATCATGGTGTAGAAACCTATGGAGATGAAACAGTTTGTCAAGAGTTTTCTGCAGCGAAACCTGCTACGGAAGAAGATTGGTATACGGAGTATCTAGCTTTATCTGTCAGCGTGAAAATTGTTAAGTCGGTAGACGAAGCCATTACCCATATCAATCAGTACGGTACAAAACATTCCGAAGCCATTATTACAAATGATGAAAGAAATGCTGAAATTTTCCAAACGAGAGTGGATGCAGCGGCGGTTTATCATAATGCATCAACACGGTTTACTGATGGATTTGAGTTTGGTTATGGTGCAGAAATCGGAATTAGCACACAAAAATTACATGCAAGAGGACCAATGGGGCTTGAGGCTTTAACTTCTAGTAAATTTTTTGTATATGGGAATGGTCAAATTCGTAAATAAATGTCATAATATTATTAAAATATAATTTATTGAACAGGGGAATGAATATATGACAGATTTTAAAATTGAAGTCAACTTAACAACGGAACCAAAACAAAAACCGGATTTCGATCATCTCGAGTTTGGGAAGAATTTTACCGACCATATGTTTATTGTCGATTATACAGAAGGAAAAGGCTGGCATGATGCTCGTATTGTTCCATATCAGCCGTTAACCCTTGATCCGGCATCGATGGTTTTCCATTACGGGCAAACAGTTTTTGAGGGTTTGAAGGCTTATCATACAGAAAATAATGATGTATTGCTTTTTAGACCTGACATGAACATGAAACGCTTGAACCGTTCAAATGATCGACTATGTATCCCACCGATCGATGAAGAGTTAGCATTAGCAGCGATTCAAAAGATAATCGATATTGAAAGAGAATGGGTTCCAACCGCACAGGGAACTTCTCTATATATTCGTCCATTTATCTTTGCAACCGAGCCTTACTTAGGTGTTGCTCCATCTAGTCGTTATAAGTTTATTGTCATTCTTTCACCTGTAGGGGCTTATTACAAAGAAGGTATTAATCCTGTTAAAATTGCTGTCGAACGCAAGTATGTGCGGGCAACAATTGGTGGAACAGGAAATGCAAAAACGGCTGGTAACTATGCAGGGAGTTTAAAAGCCCAAGAAGTAGCAGAAAAAGAAGGGTATTCTCAAGTTCTTTGGTTAGACGGAAGAGAAAATAAATACATTGAAGAAGTTGGAAGTATGAATATTTTCTTTAAAATCAAAGGTAAGGTTGTGACCCCGAAATTAAATGGAAGTATCCTTGAAGGGGTAACGCGTGACTCCATTCTTCAACTTTTAAAACATTGGAATATTCCTGTATCTGAACAACAAATATCGATGGAGGAACTTTATCAAGCATATAAGGATGGGCACTTAGAAGAGGCGTTCGGAACAGGGACTGCAGCCGTGATTTCACCTGTTGGTGAACTTTTCTGGGAAAACGAAAAGCTAATTATTAATAATGGGGAAACTGGAGAGCTATCTAAGAAATTATACGATACTCTTACAGGGATTCAACTTGGTACGGAGCCTGATCCATTTGGTTGGACAGTAAAAGTAGAAAAGCAAGAGCCTGCAACCGCTGCACAACCGAAGTAAACTTTTCGTATTTAATCAACAAGGATGTTTTCTTAAAGTTTGGAGCTAAAACGCGAAATAAGCCTTTCTCTGCGTTATCCTTTATTTAGAAGCGTAACGAACTATGGAATGGAATCATAGCTAAATTATTCTATATTCCACAACCGTGTTTTGAGAAAAGAGCCATAAACAAAAAAGAAAAGTGCAGGAATTCATCTCCTTGAGTCGAATTATTTTACCGAGGAGATGAATTCATTGGATAAGGTTATAATCGTAACTTTCAGGGTTAAAGGATTACCTGTCCCAATCAAAATTGCATCACAAATAGAACCAACCATTAATCAAATTATGAAAATGGTATCGGAACTTGCTGTGAAAAATCAGCTTGAAGGCGATATTCAATTTAGGAAGTTCCTTCAAGAAAAAGAACAAAAAATGTACATATATGATATTGGGAATCGGAAATGTATGGTGCTAGTAGAAAAGCTTGAAAAAGTCATGGAGTTCGAATCGGAAAAATCAGAGTAAATGTAATTTCATAATGGTAGAAAAAAAGGGGAACCTAATCGAAATTGCAGAATGCTAGGTGATTGCTTTGAAAATTCTATGCATCGATGGTGGCGGGATTCGTGGCGTTTTCGCGATTGCCATTTTAAAAGCGATAGAAGAAGAATATCAGCAAAAGATTGGCACTCTTTTTGACTTGATTGCTGGAACAAGTACAGGTTCAATTATTGCTTCGGCTGTTGCATTAGAAAAGGAAATGGATCCATTATTAGCGCAGTACTTAAAATACGGGAAGCAAATTTTTCTCCGTGAAGCTAAAGTTGGTCTATTCAAGAGTGTTTACAGTGATCGACATTTGCGAAGCCTCTTAAAAGACTCTTTTGGAGATACTCTTTTATCAGACGTAGAAAAACATCTGCTAATTCCAACGGTCGATTTAACTCGCGGTAAACCCTATGTTCATCGAAGTAAAGGCCCGAATGAAATGGATGAAGTTTCTGTGAAACTTTGGGATGCAGTTCTATCCTCCTGTTCCGCTCCTGTCTATTTTCCACCTAATAATATTGGGAATAAATATTTGTCCATAGACGGCGGTCTTTGGGCTAATAACCCATCTCTTGTGAGCTTAACCGATGCCCTTCATTACCATCACCAAACCTTAGAATCAACACAAATTTTATCAATAGGGACTGGTAAACAAAACATTGATTTTTCAATAGATGGTGAAAAGTACTGGGGTTTGCGTCATTGGTTACCGTTCGAATTGCCATCTTTTAAAGTAACGCCAAAATTAATTGATCTTGCTATGGATATTTCTTCTGAATCTGTTTCTTACCACTGTAACTTACTACTCGGGAAGAATTATTTAAGGATTAATAAAGAGCTTGGCGAAGAAATGCCATTTGATGATGTAGAATATATGGATAAACTCATTGGATTTGGGCAACAGACTTTTGCACAGTACAAACAAGAAATTACCCAATTTATTAATAGGTGATTTTAGACAAATAGAAGAATCAGACTTATCTGTTGATAGTCCGATTCTTTTGTTTTGTTCAGTTTTTTATACATTTATGTAAGACTGTTTTTTTTTCTGTTGTGGCTGTTAATTTACTTTAGTAATTTAACAACAATCTTAATAATACAGGTTTCTGGTAATTAGAAAATATCATGTTTCGTTTTCATTCTCTCACTTAACAAAATGATTTTACCGTGTCTTTACTAATCAACCACAGGTTGTTTGGCTAGCCATGTAATTCCAAACTCCACTAACGGTTGCATTTCTACAATAATTGTTTTTGCCATTCCGAGTTTTCCTTCAAAAATTTCACCGCGAAATTCTTTTGCAATCTCTGGGAATCGATCAGAATCCATATCCAAGCATTCATATTCCACCCAAGCACGTTGACCATCTACCAGCATCGCAGCTCCTTGTAGTGAGGTTGAACGGTTTTCTTGGGCATATTCCGCAAAATGGAGAGCCGTACATGAATCAAATCCAGTACCAATTAAAATGATCTTTACGTTTGCATTCATCATTTTTCCGAGTGGGGATGTTTCCCCGAATGAGTCATCTAGTGGGTGTTCGCACATCCATTCCTCAGCATCATATCCCCAAGCCATAAACGAATGAGCGGGATGAGGACTCCTAATTGTAGCAGGATGTCGATGAAAACATTCAGCAATTTTCCCCATTTCTCTTAATGGAGTGAGATGGGGGTCAAAAGCCGGAAAAAAATCACGAATCGATTGGTGCCATTCTGCTGGAACGGGCGGTGCCATCCAATAAGAGGGTTCAGAATTATCAGCAGACTGTGCAGGCATAACGATTGTACCGCTAGTTGTGACCGTTTCCATTAATGCTTCAACAACCGCTTGTGCACCACCAGCAATCCAGCCCATCGAACTTAAGGATGAGTGGACCATGATTTTGTCACCTGGTCCAATCCCAAGGTCTTTTAATTGAGATTTTAATGTCTCTTTAGATTGAAATTGAGGGGTGTTTAAAATTTGATTAAGTTCATGCAATTTTAGTTCAACTCCTTCTTACAAACTATACCATAGCCACATTTGTAAGAGCGGGGAAAGAATAAATTTTTCAACCTTTTCGTTATCAATTTGAAAAGAAAGATTGCTTATGTCTAATGCCTGTATCAGTATTTGTTTCCAGTTCGGGGTATATTAAAAATCGAAGGATTTATAAGGAGGTTTAGTATGACCGTTAACTCTAATATGGAACATAAGACAGCTTGTTTTACTGAATACGATACACTAAAACGAGTTATCCTTTGTCAACCACAATATATGACGATTCGAGATGTGATCAATGAAACGCAAAAGCACTTTAAAGATGAAGGGATACATATCGATCGGGCACTAGAACAACATGAAAACTTTGTTAAAACGCTAAAATCCTATGGAATTGAAACAATTTTACTGCCATATCATAAAAAGTACCCCGAACAGGTATTTACACGTGATATCGGCTTCACACTTGGAAAGACTGTTTTCGTAGCTGATATGGCAAGCGAGGTTCGCCAAGGAGAAGAGAATGTTCTTCGTCAATGGCTCGAAGATGAAGGTTTCTCCTATTATAATATTGTGGGGGATCATATCGAAGGTGGCGATGTTATCATCGATCGCGAGACCATTTACATCGGATTAAGTGCTCGAACCAATCAACAAGCAGTAGAACACTTAAGTCAATTATTAACAAGTTTTGATGTGAAAGGAATAAAGTTTAAAGAAACTTACCTTCATCTTGATTGTGTCTTTAACGTCATTTCCCCGGAACTCGCAATCATTTACCCTGAGGCGTTGACTAAAGAAGATATTGAATTGTTTGGATCCAGATACGAATTAATTGAGGTTTCTAAGGAAGAACAATTTACACTAGGAACAAATGTCTTATCTATTGGAAACAAAAAAGTGATCAGCTTGCCTGTTAATAAAGAAGTGAATAAACAGTTAAGAGATCGAGGGTTTGAAGTCATCGAAGTGGATATAACAGAAATTATTAAATCAGGCGGATCATTCCGATGCTGTACTATGCCAATTTTAAGAACAAGCGGGGAATAACCCCGCTTGTTTTTCTATTTAGAAGGCTCTTTTCTCAAACTACCCTGAAAATTTTTCTTAAAAAAGGCAATAAGAAAGTAAGGGATTCGTTTATCGTTTTTTTGAATCCCTTATTCAGGATATAAAATCTGGATTTAAGCAGTTTGTGGCGACAAAACTACTTCATATCCTAACTTCTTTAAACTCTTTAACGCCTTGTTCTTTTTAATTTCTATCGCTTGGTTTTTATAATGACCGGAACCTAATTCTTGATATTGTTCTTTTCTAGTTAATAAATGATAAACAATAACTAAAAGTTGACGGGCAATGGCAACAGCTGCTTTTTTACTACCACGCCTTCGTTTTATACGGTGGTATTTAGCCTGAAGGTAACTATCTTTTTTTCTTATAATGCTATTTGCTGCTTCAATTAGAGCACTCCGAAGATGTTTATTCCCATTCCTTGTTTTGGCAGGTCTTTTTTTCCTGCACTTTCATTTTGACCTGGAGCCATCCCAGCCCAGGAGGTCAAATGATTAGCTGTTGGAAATCGAGTCATATCTGGTCCAACTTCAGCTAATAATTGTTCAGCTGTTTGTCTGCCTATTCCAGGTATGCTATCCATATACCTTATATCTTCTTCAAAAGAAGATGTTCTTTTTTTAATTTCTTCATCCAATTCGGATATCTGCTCTTCCAAAAATTCTATATGCTCTATTTGTTTTTTAAGCATAAGACGTTGGTGGGGACCAATTAGTCCATTCAAGGATTGTTCTAATAGCTCTTTCTTTTTTCTAAGTTTACCTTTAGATAACTCAGCTAATTTAGTTGGTTCAATGTTGCCTTTAATTATTTCGTTAATAATAGCTCTCCCAGAAACTCCTAGTACATTTGAAGCAACGGAACCAAGTTTTATATTGGCACCTTCTAACACTTTTTGTATGCGATTGGCCTCTCTTGCTTTTTCGTCAATTAAACTTCTGCGATAACGAACAAGTTCGCGTAGTTCTCTCTGCTCTCTTGATGGAATATAGCTCGGTTTTAAGAGGCCATGTTTTAAGAGTTCTGCTATCCATTCTGCATCCTTAACGTCCGTCTTACGACCAGGTACTTGTTTAATATGCTGCGCATTGACAACATAAGCTTCAATATCAGGTTCCAACTCAAGAAGATTATAAATTGGTTTCCAATAGACCCCTGTACTTTCCATCGCCATATGAGTACAGTTATGGGAGCGAATCCAATCTATAAGTAATATAAGATCATCTGTCATGGTCCCGAAGGTTTCGATATGTTTTTGATTAGGCAGTAGCACACATGCAGTTATGCTTTTCTTGTGGACATCTAAACCACAGACAAAGTTGCTAATTATACGCACAAAAAATACCTCCCCTGTTTAAAAAACAGCGAACATAGTTCGGAAGCTTACTGTGTAATCTACCCTACGTGCTTCTCTAAGAGAGCGACAATACATGGTACACTTGCATTCCGACGGTCCGTCTTTGTTACGAGCTCGTTGACATCACGTTTGAACGACCTCTGTTTATGCACCGCATCTATTATTCTTTATGGGCAGGGGACAGCCATTTTCATGCATCATGGTGCGATATTTTTTGCATGGATGTCTTTGTTGTTTTTAGAGATAAAATGAAAAAGATCAGCCGTGTTTTTCGCTGGAAAGTAACTTTAAATCAGAAGAAAAGAGCCAGCAAACTTAGTATGAACGAACAAAATTGCTTATTTTGCGTTAAAATCGGCTTTAGGATTTTAACAACAATCTTTACGAAAAGAGCCATTTAGAAAAACAAAATTCTGCCTAGTGCAGGGATTATCTTTGTACTAAAATTTTTAGAAGACCAAATGAGACTGTCTATATCTAAATAGAAATTCTTTTTAGCTGTCGATTTCGTATTCTCAAGCTATAATAATGATAAGAAGGTTAGACGACAACAAAGAGAAATTAAGAAGGAAGTTGGGGTAGGGAAGTGAGTAAGACATTTTCAGAGTGGTATGATTTTTTTATGCGTCCGTTGGAAAAAGGAAGATTTAAAAAGATTCGCAAACAGTTATTAGAAGAGGCTAATGGAAAAGTACTTGAAATTGGTTCAGGGACTGGAGTAAATTTCCCTTATTATCGAGAAGTTGAAGTGACAGCAATTGAGCCGAGCGAATTCATGATTCGCCGTTCGTTAAAACGTAAGAATCAGGCAAATGTCCCGATAAAAGTGGTGCAAACAGGTGCAGAAAAGCTTCCTTTTGCTGACAATTCTTTTGATACAGTGGTCGCCACGCTAGTTTACTGCACGATTCCCAATGTTGATCAAGCATTGTTGGAAATGAGGCGGGTATGCAAACAAAATGGCAAAATTCTTATGTTCGAACATGTAAAAATGGAACAACCGTTATTGGCGAAATTACAAAAAGCATTAACACCCTTTTGGAAAAAGGTATGCGATGGTTGTTGTTTAGATCGAGATACATATCAACTGGTAAAGAGTTATGGATTAACAGTTGTTGATCTTAAAAAGTATTATCGTAGTCTGTTTATCTCAATGACGTTAAAAAATGAAAAATAGGTTTAAGCCACTGTTTTCATCATAAGCTTTAGTATAGTTCAACAAAAAATTGAGGTGAAAATTTGGAAGGTAAAAAACAGGTTATTCAACAATTCGGTAAAAATGCAGAGAATTATGTAACGAGTCACATTCATGCAAAGGGTGAGGATCTTCAAAAACTGACGGAGATTATTCGGGCGTGCAATCCCTCCGGTGAATTATTGGACATTGCAACTGGTGGGGGACATGTGGCAAACGCATTATCCCCTTATTTTCAACAGGTAGTTGCGCTCGATTTAACTCCAGAAATGATCGAGAAGGCAAAAGACTTTTTGAGGTCAAATGGAGTGAAGAATGTTGCTTTTGTTCAGGGTGATGCGGAAAATTTACCTTTTCCTGACGAATCGATTGGGACTATAACTTGTAGAATTGCAGCGCACCATTTTTCGAATGTTGAACAGTTTGTTCGTGATGTTTATCGTGTTCTAAAAAGCAATGGCCTGTTTATTCTGATTGATAATGTGACACCTGAAAACGATGGATATGATCATTTCTATAATCTTGTTGAAAGGCAACGCGATCCTAGTCATGTCCGTGCGTATAAAAAATCGGAATGGCTTACAAAATTAGAAACATCTGGGTTTTTCATAGAAGAACTGCATACATTTAGGAAAAAATTTGTGTTCAATAAATGGTGCGACATGATGGGGGTCACTCAAGACAGGAGGCAGGAACTGAGCAAAATGTTCCTTTCTTCCTCGCTAGAACAACAAAAATACTTTTCTATTGTTCACGATCATCAATCTGTTGAATCGTTTCAAGGGCAATCTATGTTGGTGGTAGCAAGAAAAGGTTAAGGATAAAGTTGGGAAATCAGCAGCTTTGTGTCATGAAACAAACACCCAAACATATAATGATGAAGGAATTGCAAATTATGTGGGGGAACTAGTTGATGAAGGTGTTTATTCTATCATTATTGACCATACTGTTAGGAGTCTTAATTTATATCAATATTTCTTTAAATCAAGCAAAAACGGTTTCGAACCAAGTTGATAAGGAGTATATCACACATTCCTATACAATTACGAAAATTGACCGTACCGGGTATTATGGCAAAGCCGATGATGGGCAGAGTATCTACATAAAAAAAGAAAATGTCAACATCGAAGAGCCTATAGAAGAAAATGACCGAATTCTTGTTTATTTTGAGAAGGAATTAAGAAAAGATGGGTTAGTGAAGGTTGAAGTGGATAAATAGTTTTATAAAACAAAAACACGATTTTCTTAGTTAAAGAGAATCGTGTTTTTTGTTTTTAATTATTTGTGTAGAGTTTTCCATTAGCGTTCACTTCACTAGATAACTTGTCTGAAATGGCAGCTGTCAAGCTGTGTGTCCCAGAGGTATCGTGTCCTACTTCCCATATCATCATCCCACCAAATCCATGTTGGAGAGCGAGTGTTGTTTTACGCTCCATCGTTTTTAGTCCATTGAAATGATAAGTAGTTCCATTCATTTCTACAGTATCATTGACAATGCTACTAGAATCATGATTGACAATAGCCGCATAGGAAACTTGCTTAATGTCAGGGTCTACGGGTTGGGCATAAAATGGTACTCCTAAAACAAGCTTTTCTTTTGGAATTTGGTGTGTGTTAAAGAGGTTCGTCCAATATTGGACAATGTTTTCAGTAAAAGTGTAAGAGGACAGGTTAGCAGCATTATAACCACCGTCCCATTGACCATCATAGGCCATTATATGAACTCGGTCAACATATTCAAACATCGCAGGTTCATATACTACCGAAGTGAGTTCGGTCCCAGCTACGCTATGAATTTTTGCATTAACAGCTACTGAAAGTTCTTTTTGTTTCGGTTTAAGATGCTGGCTTAATTCTTGAATAAAAAGAGTTAAATATCTCGCATCTTGATTAGAACGTGGATGTTCAAAGTCAATATCAATTCCGTCTAAATCTTCTTTTTCTACGATTCTCATAAGCTCTTTGACTAATTTGGTACGTGAAGTATCGTTTTCAATAGCAGATTTAAAATGATCATATGATTCATTTCCTTCAATATGGTACCAACCGCCGACAGCTAGAATCGCTTTTTTATTTTGTCCATGCGCTTTTTTCACTGTATGTCTTAAGTTATTTAACGCAGGATCACCATTTAACAATAATTCTCCATCCTTTGTCGGGTGAGCAAAAGAGAAAATAACATGTGTTAAATGGGTCATATCTAATTGGTCAGGATCGCGGAAGTCTTGAACATATCCAGTGAGAACCTTTGAGGGAGAGAGTGGAAGTTCAGGAAGTACCTTCCCCACAGGGTTTTTTTCTGAAATTGGGACGGGCAAGACATTACTAATCATTGTGGCTGAATTGCTAGGCTTGTTGTTGCTAGTCCACATACCTGAAAGAAAGCCTCCTGTAAAAAGTAAAATCATTATGAGAATCATAGAGAACTTGCGTTTCATCAAACTGAACCCCTCCTTTCATATATGCATTAAAATTCTATCAGAAAAACCCCCAGAGTGTGGTGGTAACAAATGTCAGGTGCCAGGCACCATCCAGATAATTGGTAATTTAGTGGATCTATGTTTGTATAAATATCAAATAATATGTTTTTTTATTCATTTTTTTCTTGCCAAAGCAGGATTTAATGCTTTATATTATAAAAAAGAAGTTTTTCCTTCATCATAATTCGGAAAGGGGTGGAAGGATGGAAAATAAGCAATTGAATGAAATCATTAAAGAAAGCTATCCTTCTTTGTCTCCAGGGCAGAAAAAAGTAGCTGAGTATATTAAAGCCCATTTGGATGAAGGGGCACTACATACAGCTTATCAAATTGGAAAAAAAGCTGGTGTAAGTGAAACAACAGTCATTCGGCTTGCATATGCACTTGGGTTTTCAGGATTTTCAGGTTTACAGGAAAAGATCCGCATTGATTGGTTGGCAGATAAGCATGCCTCTATGTTTGATGATACTGCTTCAAATGATGTAGTAGAACAATCCTCAATCTTTGAATCTGTGATAGCACGTGAAAAAAACGTACTGAATCAATTATTAAGCCAACTAAATCAAAACGATTTTTGGGAAGCCGTTGACAAAATTACAAATGCAGACGTTGTGTATATCGCAAGCTTCGGAAGTTCTTATGCGGCGGGGTATTGGCTGTATTACGCATTAAGACAATTTAGAGCGAATGTATACATTTCAAATCCGAATGGATTCATCCCTGAAGATGTGCAAGATTTATCCGAAGACTCAATTGTAGTAATTTTTTCTTATCCACGTTTCCGAACCGAAACCTTAACATTAATGAACATGGTCAAAAGGCAAAAAGTAAAAACGATTGCCATTACTAATAGACAACTCTCCCCTGTAGGACCATTGGCAGATATTACGTTAACCACAGAGGAAAAAGTAGAGAATGGACATAACTCCATTGCTTCGGTCATCAGTTTATTGGAAATGATTCTTGCAGGAATTCAAACTAGAGACCACGTCCATATTAGTGTCAGACAACGGAAGTTAGAACAACTTTATTCTAATCAAAACTTATTTATAGAATAGTAACTAGAAAGCTAGGATTTAATAAACCTAGATTTAAAAATATATAACTACTGAGGTGTAAGCATGAGCGGTATAACAGAAGCAAAAATAAAAACAACGAAAATTGATCAATCATTCACATTAATAGACTATTTAAAATTTCTAATTCCATCTCTAATCGGGATCTTATTGTTTATTGTTCCCATTAATATGGGTGATGGTATTACAGTTCCAATCGCGTTTTTATCAAATCAAATATATGGACTAATCGGGGATTGGATCCCAACGATGGTGTTAATTATTATGGTTATTTCTGTAGTAGGATCCCTAGTGGCAACGTTGTTGAAACCAAAATTAGTCCTAGAGAATAAAATGTTAAATACACTCTTTAATGTAAGCAAATTTTGGGTAATGGCTCGTTTACTCGGTACAATTTTTGCAGCGATGACCATCTATCAATTCGGTACTGAAATGGTATATTCTGAAAATACAGGTGGCTTGCTTCTTTATGATTTAATTCCTATTCTTTTTACTACATTCTTCTTAGCAGGTATGCTTTTACCATTATTATTAAACTTTGGCCTTCTAGAGTTTGTTGGTGCTTTGTTTATGAAAATAATGCGTCCTGTATTTACACTACCTGGACGTTCATCTTTAGACTGCTTAGCCTCTTGGGTCGGCGATGGCACGATTGGTGTCCTATTAACGTCCAAACAATATGAAGAAGGATATTATACAAAACGTGAAGCAGCTGTCATTGCAACAACTTTTTCAGTAGTCTCAATTACCTTTTCGATTGTTATCCTACAGTATTTAGACCTAGAAGCTCACTTTATTCCTTATTATGGAACAATTATTTTAGCTGGGTTGGTGGCAGCGGTTATTATGCCAAGAATTCGACCTTTATCGAAAAAAACGGATACGGGTTATGAAAAAGCTGAATTAAAAGAAGAAGAAAACATTCCAGCAGGCGTTTCTCAAGTTCAATGGGGTTTAAATAAAGCAGTCACAAAAGCAAAGAATAATGAATCCTTTTCATCTACGTTTAAAGAAGGTTTCCAGAACGTATCAGATATGTGGGTCGGCGTTCTTCCAATTGTAATGGCAATCGGAACGGTAGCGCTTGTTATTGCCGAGTTCACTCCATTTTTTACGATACTCGGAAAACCTTTTGAACCGATTCTTACACTCATGCAAATTCCAGAAGCTGCTGAAGCTGCACCAACGATGGTCATTGGATTTGCGGATATGCTGATGCCTGCCATTCTTGGTAGTGGTATTGAGAGTGAACTAACTCGATTTGTGATTGCTTGTGTTTCAGTAACACAACTTGTTTATCTTTCAGAAATGGGTGGCTTGTTATTAGGCTCAAAAGTTCCTGTAAGCTTTAAAGATTTAGTACTAATCTTTATTTTCCGTACGCTAATTACTTTACCGATTGTGGTAATTATCGCTCATATCTTGTTCTAAATTTTAGAATCTAACGGGGGAAAGTTCTATGAATCCGATGCAGTTTATAGATGATTATCAAACATTCATTTTAAACACCTATAAAGAACTCCATAAACTTGCAGAGCCGAGTTGGAAGGAAGAAAAAACCTCTCGTTACTTGCAAGAAATTTTAATTGATGCTGGTCTTTATGTCCAAGCATTTAAAGATCATTATGGATTTATTGCTGAAATCCGAGGAGAAAAGCCCGAAGTAATTGCACTTCGGGCTGATCTTGATGCCCTTGTACAAGAAAAGAATGGAGTCATCTGTGCGAATCATTCATGTGGGCATGACGCTCATAGCACGATGGTGATGATGACGGCCATTGCATTGTCTAAAATGAATACTAAGTTTTCTTATACAATCCGATTTATTTTTCAGCCAGCTGAAGAATTGGCTGGTGGTGCATTACAAATGATGAAAGATGGTGCACTAGATAACGTGAAATTTCTAGGTGGAATTCATCTACGTCCGGCTTTTGAAGTTGAGTTTGGCAAGGCAGCCCCCGTAATTCTTCATGGGTCTACTACGACTCTAAAAGGTACGATTAAAGGTGCTCAAGCTCACGCAGCTAGACCAGAGGATGGTAACAATCCGATTGAGGCTGCGTCGTTATTAATTCAGGCCATCAAACAAATTCGTTTACCGGCAGATGTTGGTGGTTATTCGATTAAAATTACTGAACTTCAAAGTGGCGTTGCCTCAAATGCTATTCCTGAGACTGCACATTTCACATTTGACCTACGTTCCGAAAGAAATGAAGGCATGACAGTATTAATCGAAAAAACTAAACATACTGTTGATAAAATTGCTGAACTAACCGAAACAGATATCCATTATCATATGGATGATGAATTTTCACCCGCTGCAGTAAAAAACATCCAGGCCGTTACGATAGCTGAAAAAGCAATTGGAGCTATTCTTGGAAAAGAAAAAGTCGTATCAGAATGCGTTTCACCAGGGGCGGAGGATTTTCATTTCTATACCATGAAAAATCCAGATTTGGCCGCGACAATGATTGGGCTTGGCTGCGGACTTGCTCCCGGGTTGCATCATCCAGACATGAGTTTTGATCATCAGGCTTTAATCTATGGAACAAAGATTCTCACGAAAATGATGCTAGAAGCAGATCAACAGAGTTGGGTATAATTAGTAATGAATGGAGGAGAGAAATGAGGCAACAAGTACAAGCAGAAATTGAAATCCGAAATTTACAAACTATAAAAGAATTGGAAGAAGTTCGTCAGCTAGAAACAATTGTATGGAGTTTTGAAGATTCGATTGCAGTTAACCAAACCATCACGGTTGTGAAAAATGGGGGATTCATTTTAGGTGCGTATATAAAAAATCAACTAATTGGTTTTCAATATAGTTTTCCTGGATTCGATGGGAACAAGGTTTACCTTTGTTCCCATTCATTAGGGATTCACCCTGAGTACCGCAAATATGGGATTGGCGAGAGGTTAAAATGGGCCCAAAAAGCACTGGCCAATGAAAAAGACTATGATTTGATTACTTGGACATATGATCCGCTTGAAACAGTGAATGGAAACTTAAATCTACATAAACTAGGTGCAATTTGTAAGACATATATGGAAGATGCCTACGGTGAAATGGATGATGGTTTGAATTCTGGTATTGCCACGGATCGTTTTTTAGTGGAATGGCCAGTGGACGTAGAGAAAAAAACAGCTGAAAGAAAGCAATATACAGGTGAGCAGAAAAAAGTCATCAAGACGGCACAAATTGACCGCCTACTGGTACCTGAAAAGTGGGATTTGACTTTAGAAGATCACTATCTCTTTGTTCCTGTACCTGGTAATTTTCAAGAAATTAAGCAACGAGACCTTTCGCTAGCTATCTCTTGGCGAAATTGTACACGCGAAGTTTTTACTAAATACTTAGCAAATGGTTGGGTTGTTAATGATTTGGTAAAAGATGATCGAACTACAAACCAGTATTTGTATGTACTAGAAAAGAGGGTGTAATGATGGAAATTACTAGGATCACATTGAGGCATATCAAAATGGATTTATTGTACCCGTTTACCACAAGTGTTGGGACAGAATATGATAAAGAAATAATAGTAGTTGAAGCTACCGGTAAAAGCGGGAAATCTGGTTGGGGAGAATCGGTTTCGATTGTCCAGCCGATGTATAATGAAGAAACCGTCCAAACGAACTGGCATATTATGAATGATTTTCTGATTCCTCTATTAATGAAAGCACCAATCAACCATCCAGATGATATTACGGAGAGATTTTCATTCGTACGCGGTAACTTCAACGCCAAGGCTGCGATTGAAGGAGCGATTTGGGACCTTTACGCCAAGGAAAAGAACGAGTCATTAGCAAAAGTATTAGGCGGAACGAAGGAGAAAATTGAGGTTGGAGTAAGTGTTGGGATTCAAACCACTGAGTTAAAGCTACTACAACAAATTGAAAATTATTTGCAAGAAGGATATAGGCGTATTAAAGTAAAAATCAAACCTGAATGGGATATTAAAATTCTAAAATCCATTCGAAAGCATTTTCCACAGATTAACTTAATGGCAGATGCAAATTGTGCTTATACACTTAATGACATTGACCATTTACGAGCGTTAGATGAGTTTAATTTGATGATGATTGAACAGCCACTGGCTCACGATGATATTATTGATCACGCAAAGTTGCAAGCGAAGTTGGAGACACCACTTTGTCTTGATGAAAGTATTCACAGTGCAGAAGATGCTAGAAAAGCGATTGAATTAGGAAGCTGTCGCATCATCAACCTTAAAATTGGTCGTGTAGGCGGGTTAACTGAATCAAAGAAAATTCATGATGTTTGCTTAGAGAAGGGGGTTCCACTCTGGTGTGGAGGTATGCTTGAGGCAGGAATTGGTCGAGCTCATAATCTTGCGATTACATCGCTTGCCAATTTTACACTCCCAGGAGACACGGCTCCGTCCGCACATTATTGGAAGAAAGATATTATTTCACCAGAGGTTGAAATGAAAGATGGATATATTTATCTTCCAGCGACACCTGGAATCGGTTACGAACCCAATTTAGATATGATTGAGGAGATATCCTTTCGTAAAAAAACCGTTGATTTTGAAAATTCAACTTCTAAATCCTGTGATTCCCAAATACAAATTTAAAAAGTAAATAGTTTACCAAATGCTTTGATGGGGATATTCAAAAAGGCCACCATTGAAGCATTTTTCATTTTTTTGGAAAATGAGCGGTTGCTCAAATTAAAAGATATGCTATAATGAATGAATATTCACTCAATATTAAATTGATAGAATTTCCAATGTTTTGAGGTGACTAAAATGGAACGCATAGGACCAATTATGCTTATTGAGGGCCCAAATAAAAGTAGTAAAGTACCTTATTCTAGAAGTTTGTATCTAGATTGTGCTGATAAGGTACTGATTGACTCTGGAGCTGACCCTAAGAGCTTATTGCAAATTGAAAAAGAAAATGGAATTCAGTTGATTATGAATACCCATTATCATCCAGATCATACATCTCATAATTACTTATTTCCAAATGCAGAGAAGTTAATTAATCCGATTGAATACGAAACTGCGCAATCAATCGAAGGAATCGCCAGAGCAAACGGTGTGTACCAAGAATGGGGTCCTAAAGGAGTAGAAACATGGAAGCAGAATCTTCCTTCAAGATGGGTGAAAAGCTTAGGACAACTAACAGGTACGTATGAGTATGAAAAAGAATATAATTTTAGTGGGATTAAAGTCCAGTTTCTGCATAGCCCAGGGCATACAAGTGGATTATCATGTCCGTATTTTCCTGATTTAGGGGTCGTATTTGCCGGCGATTACGATATGACGTCATTCGGTCCATGGTACAACGGGACAGATGGCGATATTGATGATTTTATTCGTTCTGGGAAACGTCTTTTAGAACTTGATGCAAATACTTATATTACAGGGCACCAAAAAGGTGTATTTACAAAAGAGGAATTTGCAGTCGCAATGGAAACCTATCTTGCGATCATTAACCAACGTGATGAAAAAATTGAAAGATATGTTGCGCAAGGCTTATCTTTCGAAGAACTTACAAGTATTGGGATTTTTTATCCAAAAAGGACTTTGGATAATGGAATACTAAAAACATGGGAACGTACCGGGATCCGCAAGCATTTACATCGTCTTGGTTTAACTGTACCAGAACTCAGCAGGGTTTATACAAATGCAAAATAAGAGAAGCAATCGTCTTAAAGGCGATTGCTTCTCTTATTTTGTATATTTGATTTTTTCTGGCAAAAACTATTGTAGGTTCACACATTAAAAAGAGGGGGTAATTTCATGGAAAAGAACCTTTCTTATGGCAGCGACTATAAATACATTCCAGCTACGTCCATTAGTAGCGGAATGGGGATTGAGGTCTTACCTGATATTTATTCACATACCATTCAAATTGTTAACATTTGTCTCGTCGGAAATCCTGAAAGTGGAGAGTTTGTTCTAGTAGATGCTGGTATGCCAGAATCAGCCGATGAAATTATTGCTGTAACCGAGGAACGTTTTGGTAAAGATGCGAAACCAAAAGCAATTCTACTAACACATGGACATTTTGATCATGTAGGGGCAATAGTAGAATTAATCAAGTACTGGAATATTCCTGTTTATGCACATCAGTTAGAGCTGCCATATTTAACTGGCCAAAAAAGTTATCCTACCCCTGATTCAACAGTTGAAGGTGGAATGATTGCAAAAATGTCACCAATGTTTCCAAATGAACCAGTACAACTAGGGGATCGAGTGGAAGCACTACCTTCTGATGGTACTGTACCTTATATGGAAGGATTTCGCTGGATTCACACTCCTGGTCACAGTGAAGGGCATGTGTCATTTTTTAGAGAAGCCGACAAATGCTTAATCGTGGGGGATGCATTTGTTACAGTAAAACAAGAGTATCTTTATAAAGTCATCACACAGGAGCAAGAAATTAGCGGACCTCCACGATATTTAACACCTGATTGGAAAGCTGCAAAAGCTTCGGTGCAAAAGTTAGCAGAACTTAATCCGTTGGTTGCTGTAACAGGACATGGGTTTCCAATGACAGGTGAAACATTGGCAAGTAGTTTACAGAAACTCGCAAATGAGTTTGATCAGATTGCCGTACCTGACTACGGGAAATTTTTAAATTAATAAACGAAAACGAAAAGGCAGATACAATTTGGATCTGTCTTTTTGAAGTACACTCTTTTAGTAGTAATTTATAGCTTAAGCTGACCTAACATGACAATAGCAATTTGATTGGTTGTCACTATTTTTCTATAAAAAATAGAGTTAAAATTTATGACCCTATGAATGGCTACTCGATTGATAAAGACTTTTATATTTTTATCATCGTTACCCGTTTAACTTTCCTTTACTAGCAATTGCTTATTAACGGAATAACTTAAAAATAAGTGAATATTTACTATTTTTATAGTATAATTGTTCATGAATTAGATTAGTTGAGAGGGAGTCGAGATGAGTATGACGAGTATAGGGACAGACACAAAAGGTTTTTATGGAGAATTTGGGGGAAGCTTTGTTCCCGAGAACCTCCAACAAGTGATGAATATCCTTGAAGAAAGCTTTTTAAAATATAAGGATGATCCTGATTTTCAGGAAGAGTTTAAGTTTTATTTACGCGAATATGTCGGTCGCGAAAACCCACTAACATTTGCGGGAAATTTAACAACTACCCTTGGTGGAGCCAAAATCTATTTAAAACGAGAAGATTTAAACCATACAGGTTCTCATAAAATTAATAATGTATTAGGGCAAATCCTTCTTGCAAAGAGAATGGGAGCAAAGCGTATCATTGCTGAAACTGGTGCAGGGCAACATGGAGTAGCGACGGCAACTGTTTGTGCTATGTTCGGAATGGAATGCATAGTTTATATGGGAAAACTTGATACTGAGCGACAAGCGCTGAATGTATTTAGGATGGAATTGCTCGGTGCTAAAGTCGTTGCAGTTGAAGCAGGTCAAGGTCGTCTTAAGGATGCAGTTGATGCTGCCTTAGCAGATCTAATTGAGAACTATGAAAATACATTCTATTTGTTAGGTTCAGCGGTAGGGCCTCATCCATACCCTACAATGGTAAAGCATTTCCAAGCTGTGATTAGTGAGGAATCAAAGCGGCAGATTTTAGCAAAAGAAGGGAAGCTACCAACTGCTGTTTTAGCTTGCACTGGTGGAGGTAGTAATGCAATAGGAGCCTTTGCACATTATATTGACGAACCTAATGTTCGTCTAATCGGAGTTGAACCGTCTGAAGCGGCGACAATGTCAGAAGGTATCCCTGCAGTGATTCACGGTTTTAAATGCCTGACATTAATTGATGAACAAGGTGAACCAAAACCAACCTATTCCATCGCAGCTGGTTTGGATTATCCGGGTGTAGGTCCAGAACATAGTCATTTAAAAGTGAGTGGTAGAGCAGAATATGTTACTGCAAGTGCACAAGAAGCATTAACAGCTTTCCAGCTATTGTCCAAAACTGAAGGGATTATCCCAGCCCTTGAAAGCTCTCATGCAGTGGCCTATGCAGTTAAATTGGCTAAAGAATTAACCCCAGAGGACATTTTGATTGTAAATGTGTCTGGCCGTGGTGACAAAGATGTTGAGCAAGTATTTAAGATGTTAAACAATAAATAACGAAAAAGGCAGCCTAAATAGCTGCCTTTTTTCGTTATTTATTATCCAAATCCTCATCAGATCGTACATCTGGTTTAACAGGTGCAAATTCTTCTGCCGCTTCAGTTTGATATTGTAATCTGGTTGATCTGACAGAAGTTGTTGCTACCTTTGTTCTCCCAATTCCATCATATTGTAGGTATTGATGGAAGAAATATTCAAATACGGTAATTCCAATCGCTGCAATAAACGAGAGCCAAAAAGTACTTGCTGTTGTCATATTGGATGTTATAAGCCAAATGAGCGCGAATGACAAACCAAAGTCAGCAAGGGAAGCTGTTGCATTGGTTGTTTTAGGTAATATCAGCAGATCTCCTAATAAATAGGAAACCACACTAAGAATAAGCGTGGTAAAGAAGACATTCGAAAAGGACATACCATTAGCAAAGCCGAGAATGACATATAAGACTAAAAGGCTGGCTCCGAATTTAATTGCCATTGCTGTAAAGTGCTTCATGTCTTTACCTCCTTTGCGCTTATTGTGTAAAGTGGGACAAAATCTTATTCTTATACGTAAGCAGGGAGTTGTAGGAAATAAAAAATGCGAGATCGGGGATCTCACATTTTTATTTGAATTAAACTTTCTTTATTTTTGATGGGTTATTCAGTTTATATTGGACCGGCTCTTGTACAATCATTTCTTCGTCTTCGATATCTTTTCCTTTTGGCAATTTCTTTTTTACGATTTTTCCATCAAACTCCAGTGTTTCGCCAGGTAGAAGTTCTTGTTTCTTTAATGTTTTTGAATGAGCGCACCAAGCAAAGCCGATTTCGAGTGGTTGTTCTTGTTGAATCACTACTTCTTCAAAAACAACGACCTCATCATTATCCTCATTAAAATGATTCCACGTTAAACCAAATTGCTTAACTTTGGCGGTAAAATGAACTTTTTCGGTCGGCAACTCAAGTTTACTCGCTTTTTCCTTGGTCGTTTTTTTCTCTGTTTTACTTGTAGAAACTGTTGATTTCTTTTCATTTTCCGCTTTCGCTTGATCTGTGGGTTGTTTTACTTGTGTAGCGGGAGACGTATGGTTAGTAAGTAGGTTTTTACCAAAACTAGCCGCTTGCATTTCTTTTAAAAAAGCAGGATGGATACAACTTAAATTACCGTCCTCAAATTCAATAATGATTGTATTGTAATCATCTGTTTCCCCGTATACTTGAAAACCTTTGATGGAAACTAAACGTTGATGTTCTTTTTCTTTATACCAGAATTTTTTTTTGGCAGTAGATAGTCCCCATTCTTTTAATTTCTCGAAAAAATGATTATCATCTGTAAAAGTTTCAAATTCACCTTGTGGTGATATGTAAGTAGTAAGAGTAGAATCTTCAATATGCGGTATTGTTGCCATAGTTCAACGTCCTTTCAAGAAGCTGTTTTCGTTAAGATTGTAGTTAAATCCAAATGCAGATTTTAACGTAATAATATGTTAGTAGCTCACTTCTCTTGAATGCAGCTATTTCATTCAGTTGTGTTTATTGTTTAATAGCAGCAAAGTTTAAGAAAAGAGCCTATCAAAAACATTCTACCCATTTATTCTAATTATTTGAAGGTTTTAGCATAAGTTCATTAGAATATACTCTAGAATAGTATAACTAAAGGAGTGGTTGCGTGTTATCTTACAAAAGTAGAGACGAAGTACCTGAACAAGAAAAGTGGAATTTAACCGATATTTATTCGGATGTTTCTTTTTGGGAGCAAGAATATCAGCAGGTTGCACAAATGGCGGAAAAACTCAAACAATTTGACGGCAATATTACTGATGGGAAGAGTTTGTATCAGTATTTGAAACTTAGAGAGGAATTGTCTTTGGTCTTCGGCAAAGTGTATGCATATGCAATGTTGAAAGTGGATGAAAATACAAAAGAAACAAGCTCACAAGCATATTTAGATCGTGCGAAACAATTGAGTGTTCAAGTAAGTGCGGCTACTTCATTTTTTATGCCCTATTTACTAAGTTTAGATGAAAAGACATTAAAGGGATACATAGTCGCTGAAGAAAAATTAAAATACTTTGAAGAAGATTTATTTGATGCGTTCCGCTATAAACCACATGTATTAACGAAAGAGCAGGAGGCCGTCTTGTCCCAATTAGGTGAAGCGCTATCTGCCCCAAGTAGTACGTTTGGCATGATTAATAATGCAGATATAAAATTTGGGGAAGTTACAAATGAGGATGGAAAAAAGGTAGAATTAACACGAGGAATGTACTCTAAATTAATTGAGGACGAAAACCGTGAAAAGAGACTCGAAGCCTATAAGGCTTATTATCAGCCTTATTTGCAACTAAAGAATACGATAGCCTCCACGCTTTCAGCGGCGATTAAAAATAATGTTACTACCGCAAGACTTCGAGAATATTCATCAGCACTAGAGAAAGGCCTGTTTGGAGATAAAGTTCCTAAACAAGTTTATGAAAACCTGATTGCGACAACAAAAGAAAAAATTTCACCAATGCACCGCTATTCAAAAATTCGTAAAGAAAAGCTTGGGTTAGAGGAGCTTCATCAATACGATTTAAGCGTCCCACTAGTAAGCGGAGTGAAACAAGAAATACCATATGAGGAAGCATTCGAGACGATGTGTAAAGCGCTAGCGCCCCTAGGGCCGGAATACATTGAGATATTAAAGACATTTAAGAATAAACGTTACATGGATGTTCGTGAAACACCTGGAAAGCGCTCAGGTGCCTATAATCTTGGAGTTTATGGGGTCCATCCGTATATTCTACTAAATCATCAAGATGACTTAGACAGTCTTTTTACTCTCGTTCACGAATGTGGACATGGGGTACACAGTTGGTTGAGTTCGAAACACCAGCCCCAAATCACTGCTCATTACAGTATTTTCGTGGCAGAAGTGGCATCAACTGTAAACGAGGTATTGCTAATCAATTATTTATTAAAAAATGAAAAAGATGAAGCGGTTCGTCAACACCTGCTTAATCATTGGATTGACCAATTCAAAGGTACGTTTTTTACACAGGTGATGTTTGCTGAATTTGAACTGAAGACGCATGAATTAGCAGAACAAGGACAACCGCTTAATGTAGAAGTCTTTAATCAAATTTATGAAAACCTGTTTAGGGAATATAATGGTGACGAAATTGTTTTTGATGAGGAAGTGAAATACGGATGGTCTCGAATCCCACATTTCTACCGTCCGTTTTATGTCTATAAATATGCAACGGGCTATGCTTCTGCTATTCACCTTGCAACGAAAATACTCGATGGGGATCAAAAAACACTTACCGCATATCTAGAATTTTTGAAAAGTGGCAGTTCCGATTATCCACTCGAATTATTAAAAAAGACAGGAGTGGATTTAACAACCCCTGAACCTATTGAAAATGCTCTTAAAAAATTTACAGAGTTAATTGAAGAATTTTCAAAACTCTAATGTAAGTCCGAGTGTTTTTCAACAGGCGTTCAAGAACTGTGAATTACCAGTTCTTGAACGCCTTAACCGCTTTTTGTTGGTTCTTTTAACCTAATATAGGCTGTTCGGCGGGGTATTGGTAGAATTGTCTTACTGCCAACGAAATACCAAGTGCAATCGTTCTTGCCATCGAATAAGCTACATTTAGGTCGGAATATATCAGCTTTGAGGCAATGTTTTTTTGATTCTCTAGCATTACTGCCAAAATACCACAGTGACCAACTGTTGGGAGCTCATGATGTAATGCTTTTCCAGGTTGAAGTGGCTGTTTTGTAATTACAATCGATTGAACATAAGATGGAGGACCAATAGCACTATCAACAGCTATTACAAAGCTATTGTTAGGAAAGTGGACCTCTTCAATCCTTGTTTCGAGAGTTGTAGCATCAAGAGGAGACGCTAATGTTCCTATTACAGTCAGATGTTTGGGGTATTGGCCGGTAAGAAGGGTACCAACAAAGGGACCTATGCTATCTCCGATAATACTATTAGAGCCAATAGCCATTACATAAATATATTTCGTTTCTTTAGGGATTATTGTAAACAAGTGGTTCCGGATTAACATTGGAGCATAAGGTTTCTTATATGAAATCTTGCTAAGTAACTCTGGATTCCTGTCAATGGTTTGCTGGAACATCATTTAATTCCTTCTTTCAGGGAATATGTATTCCTCGGTTGAGCTAGGGAGGATGTCTATTCTATTTATTCTATAATCCCTAGCCAAAAACCTGCGAATTAATATATTAGAAGTAATTAAATGAAAAAGGAAAGGAGACAAATCTCCTTTCCTCAGTTGTTTATAAAATATTAGTAAAATTAAACATCAATAGCTTTGCCGATTAATTGAATATCTCGGTAAATTTCTTCCTTTGTTTTAGGATCTTTACAGTTTCTGTAGTCCGTAAATAATTGGCCGAGCTTTTCAATTAGGCTTAGAATTTCTAAATTACTCATGGCTACCTCCTCATTTTCAGGGAAGTATAAGGATTCACCGCATGTACCAATTATATTCAATTATCTTGCTAGGCGTTGGAGCTAATAAAAAATGACTATTCGGGTCCGATTAGTCATTTTTTGCTCATAATCGGTAGCTGGCTGGCGTGGTATCTTATACTTTAGCCCCTATAGCTTTGCGTCTCCACTTTTCAATGGATTTGCCTTTATCAATTTTTTAAATTTACCTATATAGTTGTTACTATTTTATCATTCTTTTTGACTATTTCCAATAAAAAAGATTAGTTTTTTCAAATTTTTTAAGGAAACGTTGCTTTAATGTTGAATAAGTAAGATAGAGAAGACTAATAAGGGTGAATAGGGAGGTTTATTAAATGAAAAACAAAACAATTTTATTGGCCAATCGTCCAGTAGGAATGCCTGATGAAAGTCATTTTAATATGGTTGAAGAAAAAATTCCTAGTATTAAAGAAGATGAGGTTTTAATCCAGACGATGTATCTATCAGTCGACCCTTATATGAGGGGAAGAATGTCAGATGCAAAGAGCTATGCTGAGCCATATAAAGTAGGAGAGCCATTCATTGGTGGGATTGTTGGAAAAATTGTGGCATCCAATCATCCAAAGTTTGAGACTGGAGATTATATAGAAGGCCGTTTGAATTGGTCAGTATATAATGTTTCCAATGGAAAGAATATTCGAAAGTTAAACCCAGAAATTGCGCCAGTATCAACGGCTTTACATGTGCTTGGCATGCCGGGGTTAACAGCATATTTTGGATTGCTACATATTGGACAACCGAAGGCAGGAGAAACCGTTGTCATCTCGGGTGCTTCTGGAGCCGTGGGAACGATTGTTGGTCAAATCGCTAAACTAAAAGGTTGTAGGGTTGTTGGTATCGCAGGTTCTGAGGAAAAGTGCCGGTTTATTACAGAAGAACTAGGCTTCGATGAGGGAATCAATTATAAGGCGACACCAGATTTACTTGCTTCATTAAAGAATGCATGTCCAAATGGGGTAGATATATATTTTGACAATGTTGGTGGAACGGTTTCTGATGAAGTCTTGAAAATAATTAACTTTCAATCGAGAACCATTATTTGTGGGCAGATATCGCAATATAATTTGGACAAACCTGAGATGGGGCCAAGGGTTATGGACAAACTATTAAAAACTAGCTCTTTAATGAAAGGATTTATTGTTAGTGATTTTGCTGAACACAACAAGGAAGGATTAATGTACTTATCAAAATGGGTAAAGGAAGGAAAAATAACCTATCGAGAGAATATCGTCGAAGGGTTTGATAACACCGTAAACGCTTTTTTAGGCTTATTCCGAGGTGAAAATATAGGCAAACAGCTAGTTAAAGTTACAGATGAATAGGCATATAGTTTCATAGATAATTAACAAAAGGATGAAATCATTATGATTTCATCCTTTTGTTATGTTAACCTGCCGTTTTTAAATCTTTTTCTGCTTTTTCATTCTTAGCCTCTGATTCTGCAACAATTAGTGCGCACGCAGCATCTCCAGTACTATTAACAGCTGTTCGAGTCATGTCTAACAAGCGGTCGATTCCTATAATTAGCGCGATTCCCTCAACTGGTAAATTAACGGAATTTAATACCATGGCTAGCATGATTAGCCCAACACCAGGTACACCAGCTGTCCCAACACTTGCAAGGACTGCAGTTAAAACAACTGTTATTAACTGAGTAAAAGTCAATTCAACACTAAATACTTGCGCAATAAAAATAGTGGCTACACCTTGCATAATAGCGGTCCCGTCCATATTAATGGTTGCACCCAATGGTTGAACAAAGCTGCTAATGGATTTTGGTATTTTTAAATTCTTTTGCGCTGTAGCCATTGATAAAGGTAATGTGGCACTACTACTTGAAGTACTAAATGCCACACTCATTGCAGGTGCGAACCCCTTAAAAAACCACCATGGATTTTTCTTTGCTAATAAGGCTACTGCAGATCCATAAACAAAAATGGTATGAACTAAAAGTGCTAAAAGAACAATCGACATATATAGTCCCATCGCTTTTATAGCGCCAAAACCTTGACTTCCAACAGCAGAAGCAATTAAACCAAAGGTCCCGTAGGGAGCAAATTTCATCACAAGGTTCACAAGGTACATCATTAAGTCATTACCTTGTTCAATAATTTTTAGTAGCCCTTTAGTTTTAGAACCTAGCATAGCTAGACCAAAACCGACAAATATTGAAAACGTAATAATCTGTAACATATTTCCTTCAGTAAAAGCTTTTACCGGGTTTGTTGGGATAATATTTAACAGGGTGTCAGAAATAGGCGGTGCCTCTTTCGATTCGTAATTAATACTTGTTAAATTAAAATCTCCGACTTTTCCTGGTTCAAAAACAATTGCTAAAGCTAGGGCAATAGTAATAGCAAGAGCTGTAGTAATTAAGAAGAAGGAGATTGTTTTAATTCCAATCCGCCCAAGTTTTTTGGGATCACCTAAACCGGCAGTACCGAGTGTAATTGAAAAAAACACAATTGGAACAACGAGCATATTAATCATACTTAAAAATATCTTACCAATTGGTGTAAAAACATATTGGTCTATTGAAGGGAAAATGTCGGGGAAAAGTATATTAATTGCTAAGCCCGTTAAACCTCCGAGAATTAATGCAATAATAATTTTTTTGGCTAATTTCATAAATCTACCTCCAATTTAAATAGATTAAAAATTAATAAAGGTGTATTTTTATACTAAAATACAGTTGATAAATCGAAAAAAAATGCATAAAAATACACAGAGGTTAAAACCACTGTGCAGTTATGCAGTGTTTTCCTCTCAATACGCTTACGAGGTTAGCTGTCGGATTCGGGTATTGAGAGTACCCTACCTTTTGTTAAAGGATTCACCCCGGTGCTTAAAAATAAGCACAATGGTTCCCCCGCTCGAAAGATTAAGCGAAATATATGAATAATGGTACAAGACAAAGATAAATACTATATCCTTATATTAATTTATTATGGAAAAAGTACTTTGTCAATTGTATTTTATTATGAACGGTCAGTTTAATATGTAAATTCCTCTTGAAAAAACAATTACAGCAATTATGAAAACTTTTTAACTAAATTTTCATATTACAACCTCTAGTGGGAAAAATACTAACGATTTAAATGTAAATGGTTCATGAACTGATTAAATAAAGTCTTTTTAAGAAAAGAGGTATACGGATGGATTTTGATTGGGTCTGGAAAGCTATTATAATTGTACTAGGTGGTACTGCTCTTTTAAGGTTTGCAGGAAGGAAATCAATTTCCCAAATGACATTGGCACAAACCGTTATTATGATTGGGATTGGTTCCTTATTAATTCAGCCTGTGGCCGGAGAAAACATTTGGGTGACACTTGGGGTCGGACTTGTCTTAGTAATCACATTATTTTTGATGGAAATAGGACAGGTAAAATCGGATACTATCGAAAAAATTATTACTGGCAAGTCAAAAATCCTTATTGAAAATGGAAATATTAATGAAAAGAATTTGCGCAAACTACGCTTTACGGTTGATCAACTTGAAATGAACCTAAGACAACAAAATGTGTCGCGGATTAGTGACGTTGAATATGCGACGATCGAACCGAATGGTCAAGTTGGATATACATTAAAACAGGAAGCGCAACCTGTGACAATAAAACAGTTTCAAGAACTACAACAAGACCTTCAACAAATTAAGCAATTGCTATTAATCCCGCAAAATCAAGCACAACAGAGTGACTTGAATCATAGTCAAAACTTGTTTACTGAAGTTGCTCGCAATGCTCACAATGAAGATGTGCCACCAAAACATTTGCAGTAATCTCCAATCAGTAGCTTTTTAAAATGCTCTTTTCTCGATTTGAAACGAACTGATAGGGCTATGTCAGCTAAGCTCATACAGTAGAAGATGTGAACGTTTTATGAATCATAATCAGAATGATTTACATACTATAGTGGGGTATAGTAATATGAATAACAAGGTGTTGGTGGACTGGGAATAGTGGATTCTAAAAAGATCCTTATTGTGATGTTGCCTAACCCAAATTTCTACCACTCAGGCGGCTATAAACTGAGTCGGACAAATCTTCTTAAAAGGTCATATGAAAAGGTGTGTTATCAAATGATTTCAGGTTGGAAATTGTGGATGAGTTCTTGTTACGATACAAAAATTATTTAATAATAAACGAGAGGGGTATCTTTAATGGGAAAAGTAACCTTAAATGTTGCGGGTATGTCTTGTGGTCATTGTGTGAAAGCAGTCGAAGGTAGCGTAGGTGCACTTGTAGGTGTACATCTTGTAACTGTTAATTTAGATGAAGGTACAGTGGATGTGGATTTTAACAGTGACCTTGTTACTCTTGAAAAGATTAAAGAAACAATCGATGATCAAGGATATGATGTAGCTTAATCTTTGAATAAAATGGAGGAACGTGCTAATGATTAATTAGCATGTTTTTTCCGAGCAGACTATAGTACGATATTGTCACGGATTAAACAAAATTGATATTACTTAATGATAGTAGCTAACTATAAAGAAATTATAATAATAACTATTTAGGACCTAATTTCGATTATGGTCCTTCTTGTTGTTCCCTGCCGCAGTGCTGTCAGAGGTATTTGGTGGGTAATTGAAACGATACCCCACGGAATAAAGGATAAGAGAAAAAATTATGTGCCATCATAATCAGATTAAAGAGAGTGCTTATGAAAATTGCAAAGATAAAATAGAAACTCAATAAAAAGCTATTTAGTATGGTTTGTTGTTTAAATCTTAAAGCCGACATGAACCATATATTAGCCATCTTGTATATTTAAAATTAGTTAGCAAGCTCTCTTCTCATTAATATGAATCTATTTTTGAATACCCTAGCATATTCAACATATCTTTTGTTGAAGAGCAACAAAGATTGAGAAAAGAGCCTTAAAAAAGATAACTCCGAATTGGATAAGTATGCTAATATAAATAAGGTGTGTTTAGAAATCTACAGTTTGTATAAGGAGAAACTATATGGAGTTTGAGCTATTAACACTTCTAAAGTATTTATTTTTAGGTTTATTACAGGGGTTTACAGAACCCATTCCGATTTCCTCAAGCGGCCATTTGGTTCTGGCGCAATATTTTATGGGGATTGAAACGAAAAGTCTCACTTTTGAGCTACTTGTAAACGCCGCCTCGTTATTTGCTGTTTTACTTATTTATAAAGAAGATATTAGTCGCCTGGCTAAAAATGGAATTGCTTATACAATCTCACGTAAACCTGAGGCAAAAGCTGACTTTTGGTTCATCCTCTTTTTAGTGATTGCAACTATTCCTGCTGGTGTAATTGGTGTCTTGTACGATGATAAGATCTCTGAAGTAATGAAAGGAAATGGAATTCAAATTATTGGTATTACTCTTCTCGTTACAGGGGTAGCGTTATTTCTCATTCGGAACTTGCGCGGTAGAAAACAAGATGGAGACATTACGTTAAAAGACTCCATAATCGTTGGTTTAGCTCAGGCGGTGGCTTTAATCCCGGGAATCAGTCGCTCTGGAGCAACGATTGTTGCCTCGATGGGATTAGGAATGAAACCAGAAACTGCTCTGCGGTTCTCGTTTTTATTATATATTCCAGTTAGTTTGGGTGGAACAATCTTAAGTATTTCAGACTTACTAAATGACCCGAATCTTAGCCAATTATTCATTCCTTATTTAGGGGCATTCATTGTTTCGTTTATTGCTTCGTATTTCTCATTAAAATGGTTTATGGGAATTATGGCTAGGGGAAACTTAATTTATTTTAGTATCTATTGTTTTATTGTTGGTACAGCCGTACTTATATTTGCATAAGAACGAGGGAAAGCTAGTTCGCATGATAGATGTGAGCTGGCTTTTTTTATACTTGCTATGTGGTCAGCAAGTAAGTGTTTGACTTCTGAGATGAATTGTAGCATTTTCACCTAAATTGGAAATACATAGCATTCTATGAAAAACATATTACTTTACGTAAGTTTAAAAAAAGGTTTATAATACGATAATAGTGATAATCACAGGATTCTTGGGCTTATTCTGTTCAAGGTCTTTTTTTCATTCATATTTAGATTAGGTGGTTAAACAAAATGGAAAATACTTCATATCGAGTTTTACTGTATTATCAATATGTTCTGATTGAGAACCCAGAGGAGTTTACAGCAGAGCATTTACAATTTTGTAAAGACTTAGGATTAAAAGGACGTATTTTAGTAGCTTCAGAAGGAATTAACGGAACAGTGTCTGGTACGGTTGCGCAAACCGAAAAATATATGGAAACGATGAAAAATGACCCGCGTTTTGCGGACATGGTCTTTAAAATTGATGAAGCGGATGGTCATGCGTTTAAAAAAATGCACGTTCGTCATCGTCCAGAGCTTGTCACACTTAGACTAGAGGATGATATCAATCCATTAGAGCTTACAGGGAATTATTTAGAGCCAAAAGAGTTCTTTGAAAAAATGCAAGATGACAATACGATTGTGATTGACGCACGTAACGATTACGAATACGATTTAGGACATTTCCGGGGAGCGGTCAAGCCTGACATTAAAGCATTCCGTGAACTCCCTGATTGGATTCGTGAAAACAAAGAGATGCTTGAAGGAAAGCAAATTTTAACCTATTGTACCGGTGGAATTCGCTGTGAAAAGTTTTCTGGCTGGTTAAAAAAAGAAGGGTTTGAAGACGTTTCTCAGCTTCACGGCGGAATTGTCACATACGGAAAAGACTCAGAAGCGCAAGGTCAATTATGGGATGGACAATGTTATGTGTTCGATGGTCGAATTAGTGTTCCTGTAAACAAAGTCGAGCATGTTGTTGTTGGGAAGGATTATTTTACAGGTGAACCTTGTGAGCGCTATGTGAACTGTGCTAACCCTGAATGCAATAAACAAATACTTGTTTCCGAAGAAAATGAGCATTTTTATATGCGCGGTTGTACTCATGAATGTAGAACACATCCACGAAACCTGTATGTAAAAGAACATGGTTTAACGGAAGAAGAAGTAGAATTGCGTTTAAAGAAAATCGCAGAGAGAGAAAATGTTGTTACAGGATAATGCTTTATAGAGTTAAATCTCAACAATATGAACAGAGTAAAAAGGTACTTGCTTTTTACTCTGTTTTTTTAGCGTGACGGAAAAGGGAATCCTTTGAAAGAGGAAAATAGCAAAATATTGCAAAAAAGGAGGGCATTGACGTGGTAACCGAAATTAAGCTAGATGGTCACCTAATTAGTGTCTATCAATACCATGAAGAAAAAGTAAACGATTTACATAAAATATCTGTAGGCTTTAAGGTGACAAGTGAGGAGTATCACGATACAGCGATGTTGCTTTATCGTGAAACATTTGATGTCATAGTACCTGAGCGGAAATTAAGTTTCAGGGGTAGAATTACAAATTACTCCACTTCAATCACAAATTTATATTTAAAAGGACAGGTCGGCGATTATCAACTCACATTAACTGAAATTGTCAGATGAGAAAGAAGGCTGGAACATGAAGTTAAGTATATTGGATCAAGCCCCAATTTCATCAGGATATACCGCAAAACAAGCATTGGAAGCTTCCGTTAAACTTGCTCGAGCTGGTGAAGAGTTAGGATATACGAGGTATTGGATAGCAGAGCATCATGATTTGCCTGGCTTAGCCTGTCCTGCACCAGAGGTGATGTTAAGTTATATTGGTGCACAGACAAATAAAATTCGCATTGGTTCAGGAGCCGTTTTACTGCCTCACTATAAACCATATAAAGTTGCTGAATTATATAACATGTTAGCTACTTTATTTCCTAACAGAATCGATGTTGGGATTGGGAGGGCTCCTGGAGGTTCAGCTGAAGCTACCACGGCACTTTCAGAAAACTACCTTCAACAAGTTTGGAATCTACCTAGCTTAGTTACTGATTTACTTCATTTTATCAACGATGACTACATACCGGCTAATCCACATGCCACTTTATCTGCAACACCTGTACCGGATACACCTCCTGAAGTATGGTTATTAGGAACAGGAAAGAAAAGCGCTATACTCGCCGCTAATGAAGGCTTAAGTTATGCTTTTGGTCAATTTATGAGCAGTGAAGATGGAAAGGGAATCATTGACCAGTACCGCAATGCATTCAAACCTCGAGAACATGGAAGTGGTCCCAAAATAATATTAACAGTTTCGGTAATTTGTGCGGAAACAACAGAAAGAGCAGAGGAGATCGCATTAAGTTCTCTAGTTTGGTCACGACAACTTGAAAAGGGAAATGGCAAAAAAGGAGTACCTTCAATTAATGAAGCCAAAACTTACCCAATTACAGAGGGAGAAAAACAACAACTAGAAATGCAAAAGCAAAAGATGATTATCGGAAATCCAAAAGAAGTCAAATCAAAACTGAAGGAACTTCAAGCGTTCTATCGAGCAGACGAATTAATGATTGTGACCATCAGTCATTCAATAGACGATAAAATTCAATCTTATCGTCTTATTATGGATGAATATTCGAAATAAGAAAAAAGACTCCACTCTTATTAAATTTAGAATGGAGTCTTTCTTTATATCGATTTCACATATTCCTGAACCATTTCAACGCTGACATTTTTCCTCTTTGGAAGCATTCTTACAGTCAGGGAGTTCATCTTATTGGTTACCGCATTTATTTTATCCGTAGAAAATGGCTGCCCTAACCTACATAATTCAACTGCTTGTTCAATATATTTCTCACGGAGTTGATCTAACCTCATAAATTCTTGATATTGTTGATTCTGATTAGCAGCATGTTTAATTAAATCTTTATGTACACTCATTATTCTCTCTCCTATAATTCAAATCTTGTTATCTACTATATCACATGAATGTACAAGTAATAAATCTTAAACCAAAATTTTAAAAATATGTTACAATACTCTTATATCAGATATTAGTAGCTAGTATTAAAATAAGGAGAGTTTATATGAAGAAACGAGTGGTCATTACAGGAATCGGAGCAGTAACTCCTTTAGGGAATAATGCTAATGTTACATGGGACAGAATTAAGAACGGTGAATCAGGAATCGCACCGATCACTAAGTTCAATACTGAGAATAATAGCATAAAGGTTGCAGGAGAGGTGAAGGATTTCGTCCCTGAAAACTACATGGATGGTAAAGAAGCAAGACGGATGGGGCGGTTCACGCAATTTGCCGTAGCTGCAAGTAAAATGGCCATTAATGATGCGGGGATCACCATTGGTACACACGTCCTTCCAGAAAGAGTAGGTGTGTGGATTGGTTCAGGCATCGGTGGCTTAGATGAATTTGAAGTACAGCATAAGCGGTTTTTAGATAAAGGAGCACGGCGTGTAAATCCATTCACAATCCCAATGCTTATTCCTGATATGGCTGCGGGACGTGTTTCAATCGAATTGGGAGCGAAGGCAATCAATAATTGTTCGGTTACTGCCTGTGCTTCAGGTGCAAATTCTATTGGAGATGCTTTCCGTGTCATTCAAAATGGGGAAGTCGATGTTATGGTTGCAGGTGGTACTGAAGCAGCAATTACAGAAATGACGATTGCAGGGTTCAATAATATGACAGCACTGTCAACCAATCCTAATCCAGAAACAGCAAGTCGTCCATTTGATAAAAATCGAGATGGCTTTGTTATCGCTGAAGGTGCGGGAATCATTATATTAGAAGAGTTAGATCACGCAATAGCACGGAAAGCTAGAATTTATGGAGAATTGGTTGGCTATGGAGCAACAGGAGATGCCCATCATATTACTGCACCAGCACCTAAAGGGGAAGGCGCACAAAGAGCCATGCGTTTAGCTCTAGAAGACGCCGATCTCTCTCCTCAAGAAATAAATTATATTAATGCTCACGGGACAAGTACGCCATATAATGACTTATATGAAACACAAGCTGTTAAAGAAGTTTTTGGTGAACATGCATACACATTGAGCATGAGTTCAACGAAATCGATGACTGGCCATTTATTAGGAGCAGCAGGAGCTGTCGAAGCAATCTTTTCTGTATTAGCGATTAAGGAAGGCATTTTGCCGCCAACAATCCATTATGAAACTCCAGATGATGAATTGAATTTAGATTATGTAGCGAATCAAGCTAAACAGAAAACAATTGATTATGTACTATCAAATTCCCTTGGTTTTGGTGGGCATAATGTATCGTTAATCTTTAAAAAATATGAATAAAGCCGGAAAACCTAGAGAGTCTTCTCTAGGTTTTTTAATTTGACAAAACTAAGAAACTTCACATGTTAGTGTTCTTTAAAGTTTGATTAATCAAACAAAAAAGGTTATGAATTTTCATACTCTGTAAGTTGTACTATGTGCTAAATACACATTGTAAAACTGAACCCTTCGCCCAATAAATATCATGAAACTCATCAAATAAAGCACGATAGCGTTTAAGGTAAACCAGCATTAGAAGGAAATAGTAGTAGCTACTAACACATTGTGTTACAATATAATTGAATATTTAAATAAATATAACAGCATGTTAGAGAAGCTGAAGGATGTCAATCACTTAAGTTTGAGGTGAATGTCGATGAATAGGAAACGGGAGAGTACAGGTTTTCTAATTAAACAACGCGCATTTTTAAAATTATACATACTGACTAGTATCGAAAAAGAGCGTTGGTATGGAATGCAATTGTTAGAAGAATTGAAAACTGCTTTTAAACCCTTTGGATATGAACCACAGCATTCTGAGATTTATCGAGCATTGCATGATTTATTAGAGGATGGAATATTAACCCGACATAAAATAGTCGAAGAAGGAGCGAAATATAAGGAAGTTGTTGTTTACTCAATAAAAGATAAGGAGACAGCAAAAGCATATAAGAAGTTAGTGAAAGCAGACCTTGATCGCGGGGAACAATTATTACGAAAAGCACTCCAAGACAATTTTTCTTAAATAAAATCATAAGCAAATATACAGAATCCTTCATTCGAATCCACCACTTTTCTATGGTGGATTTCTTCTTAGCTTGTTTTCCTAAAAATAAAAGAATAAGAATATAAATAATCTGAAACGACCTAGAAAGGTGGGTTTATATGGATTCAAATCTTAAACCAGCATCAACTGTTGTATTGATTGACGAGAAAACAAGAGTATATTTGACGAAACGACCAAAAACGATGAGGTTTTTAGGAGGGTATTTTGTTTTTCCAGGTGGTGCTGTTGAACAAGAAGATGCCATAATCGATGACTATTTTGTAATAAATCGAAAGGAAAACGAGGATTTTCACGCTGGATACTATATTGCTGCAGCGAGAGAGTTGTTTGAAGAAGTAGGGATCTTATTAGCTAGACAGGACGACGGCCATGCTGCAAGATTAGATCTAGGGATTGAGCAAGAATACCGTCGTCAGCTGTTAGCAGGAGAAATCTCATTTTCAAGTATTTTAAAACAAGAAAAGCTTTATTTTGACTTTAACAGTTTAACATACTTTGGACACCGTATTACACCAAAACAAAGTCCAATTCGATTTGATACACGATTTTTCATAGCAACCCTTCCAACAAATCAAACCCCAAGACCAGATGATAAAGAAATTGCCGAAGCCGTATGGATGAGACCTGAAACCGCCTTAAACCAATATAAACAAGGGAAATTACCTTTGGTCCCACCGACAATTGATTCATTAGAAACCATTCTTAGCTATGAAAACGGTGGAGAATTAATGATGCCAAAACAGAAAAAACAAAGTTTTCCATTTCCGCTAAATTAAGATTTTATCATATAGTAATCATCATGCACTTGCACTTCTCCATCTTTAATGAGTTTACAGAGATGCGCTTCTGTTGTTCGCTTGGCCACTTCAAAAACGCTTGGATGAATATGATCTTGATAGATATGTTTGGTCAGTTCAGAAACAGTAAGTTGTTTAAACTCAAATAATAACTTTTGTATTTGTTTTTCCCGAAACAATCGTCGTTCAAGTACAAAAGAAATTTGCTTTTGTGGATTTTCAACCCATTGACCATGACCTGGTCCGATTGTTTTGATTTCCATACTTTGTAGTCGCTTTAATGAATGAAGATAATCCGTCATATCGCCATCAGGTTTTCCAATCCATGTTGTACCTTCTGATAGGATGTTATCTCCAGCAAGCAAAATTTTTTCAGTTGGGATATAAAGATTCAGATGTCCTTTTGTATGGCCTGGAGTGTGAAGGAAAATTATTTCGTGATTAGCAACTTGAAAACAATCTCCATCATTAACAGTTTTTACAGCCGAATATGGTGAAATAGCCTCTACAATCGCTTGTTTTTCGTAAGTATGGCAGTAGATAATTGGAGACCAGTTAGCGACTTGAAGGACCCCCGGAGCATGATCAGGATGTGCATGTGTTAAAACAATGTGCTTCGGTTCCGGCATGTTATTTTCTTGAAGCGATTGTTCTAATACTTTTCTAGTTTCAATATGATTGTAACCTGTATCTACAAGTAAACTCTCATGGTGATTTCCTATTAAATAACAATTAGTTGATGTGTGCGGCCATAGAGTTGGAGTCGGTATTGGGATGCGAAGTACCTTTAGTTTTTCCACAAAATCTTCCTTCCTAATTTTAAGTTAATGTCCTTTGATACAAAACACAGCTAACTGTATATTACGAATTTTCTAATAAAAAATAAAGAGATGAAAACAAATTAAGTAAAATGAAAATAACAACATGTAAGCGTTTTATCTTGGTTGGATGTCTATTTTTACTTGTGTGAACATTTTATTTTTTTAAAAAACGTGTTATTATTTCATATAATAATAGAAAGATATTATTGAATTAAAAGAAAAGTGAGGTCTTTCAACCAATGTCTGAGGGTAAAATGAGAAGTGATATGATTACAAAAGGATACGACCGTGCACCACACCGTAGCTTATTGCGTGCTGCTGGCGTTAAAGAAGAGGATTTCGGAAAACCGTTTATTGCGGTTTGTAATTCTTATATTGATATTGTTCCGGGTCATGTTCACCTCCAAGAATTTGGAAAATTAGTAAAAGAGGCAATCCGTGAAGCAGGTGGAGTCCCATTTGAGTTTAATACAATCGGTGTAGATGATGGAATCGCAATGGGACACATTGGAATGCGCTATTCATTGCCGAGTCGTGAGATTATTGCAGACTCTATCGAAACAGTTGTATCAGCCCATTGGTTCGATGGGATGGTTTGTATTCCGAACTGTGATAAAATCACCCCTGGAATGATGATGGCCGCTTTACGTGTCAATATTCCAACAATCTTTGTAAGTGGTGGCCCTATGCAAGCGGGCAGAGATAAGGATGGAAACCCACTTTCTTTATCTTCCGTATTTGAAGGGGTAGGTGCCTACCAAGCCGGAAAAATTGATGACCAGGGACTACAAGAACTTGAACAGTTCGCCTGTCCTACATGTGGTTCATGCTCAGGAATGTTCACAGCAAACTCCATGAACTGTTTAGCTGAAGGACTTGGTCTTGCTCTTCCTGGAAACGGGACGATATTAGCTGTTGCAGAAGAAAGAAAAGATTTTGTTAAGAAGTCAGCCAAACAATTAATGAATTTAATTAAAAAAGATATTAAGCCTCGTGATATTGTGACCATTGATACAATTGATAATGCATTCGCTTTAGATATGGCAATGGGTGGTTCAACAAATACTGTCCTTCATACCCTAGCTTTAGCGCATGAAGCTGAAATTGACTATCCTATTGAACGAATTAATGAAATTGCAAACCGTGTGCCACATCTAGCCAAGATTGCTCCAGCATCAGACTATCATATTGAAGATGTGCATAATGCCGGTGGTGTTAGTGCGATTATTAATGAGTTATTGAAGAAGCCAGGTGCAATTAACGGTGATTTATTGACGGTTTCTGGAAAAACCTTGAAAGAGAATGTTGCAGGTGCAGAGATATTGGACAAGAACGTTATTCGTCCACTCGATAATCCTCATTCTGAACGCGGAGGGTTAGCTGTACTATTTGGCAACTTAGCTCCAGAAGGATCAATTATCAAAGTCGGAGCAGTTGATCCTGCTGTAGGAGGATATCATAGAGGACCAGCAATCTGTTTTAATTCTCAAGAAGAAGCGTTAAATGGAATTGTGAATAAAAAGGTTAAAGAAGGACATGTAGTTGTTATTCGGTACGAGGGACCAAAAGGTGGTCCAGGAATGCCAGAAATGCTCGCACCTACATCACAAATTGTCGGAATGGGACTAGGTGCAAAGGTTGGTTTAATTACTGATGGTCGTTTCTCTGGGGCATCACGTGGTATCAGTATTGGTCATATCTCACCTGAAGCAGCAGAAGGTGGGCCAATTGCCTTTGTTGAAGATGGAGATATCATTGAGTTAGATTTAAACAACCGTACAATCAATCTAGAAATCTCGGATGAAGAATTTGAAAATAGGAAAGCAAATTGGAAAGGCTTTGAATCAACAGTGAAAAAAGGTTATCTCGCACGTTATTCTAAACTGGTTACAAATGCTAGCCAGGGAGGCGTATTAAAAGTTTAATGTTCTAGAAGAAGCAATGGAGTATTTTCTCTGTTGCTTCTTTTCGTATATCTTGACAGTCCTACTTAAGATATGTTATTAAAATATTTGTTAGCACTCATGGATTGAGAGTGCTAAACTAATCTATATATTCCCCTGAAATTTATTATGATATTTTCTATTATAAAAGGAGAGAGTGCTATGGAAAAGAAACAATTTCAAGCAGAGTCGAAACGATTATTAGAGATGATGATCAACTCGATTTATTCCCAAAAGGAAGTATTTTTGCGTGAACTTATCTCAAATGCTAGCGATGCAATCGATAAAATCTATTATCGCGCGCTAACAGATGATTCCTTAACATTTAACAAAGATAGTTACTACATAAAAATAGATGCGGACAACGAAAATCGTACGCTTAGAATCTCAGATACTGGGATTGGAATGACGAAAGAAGAACTTGAAACGAACCTAGGTATTATCGCAAAAAGTGGCTCATTAGCGTTTAAAAGAGAGAACGAAATTAAAGATGGTCATGATATCATCGGTCAATTTGGTGTTGGTTTTTATGCCGCTTTTATGGTTTCTGACGTCGTTACGGTAGTCAGTAAAGCATTAGGTAGTGACCAAGCCTATAAATGGGAATCAGAAGGTACAGAAGGTTATACAATTGAACCAGCTGTAAAAGATTCCGTCGGAACTGATATCATTCTCAAAATCAAAGAGAATACCGAAGAAGAGCAATACGATGAATATCTTGAAGAATACCGGCTGAAGGAAATAATTAAAAAATACTCTGATTTTATTCGTTATCCGATTAAAATGGATATCACTCAAAGAAGCCTAAAAGAAGGCAGTGAAAATGAATATGATGAATATAAAGAAGAACAAACCATCAATAGCATGGTTCCAATTTGGAAGAAAAATAAAAGTGAATTAACGGATGAAGATTATGCCAATTTTTATACAGAAAAACATTATGGATTTGATAAACCACTGAAGCATATTCACATTAGTGTAGACGGAACAATTCGGTATAACGCAATTTTATTTATCCCAGAAAATATTCCGTTTGACTATTACTCCAAAGAATATGAAAAAGGTTTGGAATTATATTCAAATGGGGTCCTAATCATGAATAAGTGTGCGGACCTACTCCCAGATTATTTTAGTTTTGTAAAGGGAATGGTAGACTCAGAGGATTTGTCTTTAAATATCTCACGTGAAATGCTTCAGCATGATCGTCAATTAAAATTAATAGCGAAAAACATTAACAAGAAAATTAAGAGCGAATTAAAAATTTTATTAAAGAACAGTAGGGAGAAGTACGAAGAGTTTTTTAAGTCCTTTGGTCGCCAGTTGAAATTTGGTGTTTACAATGATTTTGGAGCAAACAAAGAAACGCTCCAAGATTTGTTAATGTTCTATTCATCAAATGAAAAGAAATTAGTAACATTAGACGAGTATGTTTCTAGGATGCCTGAAGACCAAAAATTCATCTATTATGCTGCTGGTGAATCTGTCGAGCGAATTGAAAAGCTTCCTCAAGTTGAGCTTGTTGCCGACAAGGGTTATGAAATCTTGTATTTTACTGAAGAAATCGATGAATTTGCGATTAAAATGTTGATGAACTATCAAGAAAAAGAATTTAAATCGGTCTCTAGCGGAGATTTGGGCATTGAGGAAGAAACCAATGATAAGGATGAAGAAACTTCAAAGGAAAATCAAGAGCTTTTCGCTGCGATGAAAGATGTGTTAGCAGGAAGAGTTAAAGATGTTCGTGCTTCAAAACGGTTAAAATCCCACCCAGTTTGCTTAGCATCTGAAGGAGATATCTCTATCGAAATGGAAAAAATTTTAAATGCAATGCCTGATAGCCAAAATATCAAAGCGGATAAAGTATTGGAAATCAATCCAAGCCATGAAGTATTCCAATCTTTAAAAAAAGCATTTAATAGTGACAAAGACAAACTAAATCTTTATACCAATCTTTTGTACAATCAAGCATTGTTAATTGAAGGTTTACCTGTTCAAGACCCGGTTGAGTTTACAAATGATATTTGTAAAGTAATGATATAAAAATCGATTATATGTCACTATATTTAAGGGACTAGCCCCGTATTTCAGTTTGTGGAACACGGGGCTAGTTCATTTTAAATTATAGGATAATATGGTTCATACCTAGGATGAGTATAATATGGTGGTCTTGGTCCAATCTTTGGAAGTTGAAATGGGTAAAGGTTTTGATTATATAAGACATTTACTTTCTCTGGTGAATGATGCTCTAATAATAACGTGGCTTTTGCATGATAAATGAAGTTTGACAATCTCGTAACCCCCAAAAACAAAATGTAAATCCCGCTAATATCCTATTCAAGTAATATGGAAATGAGCGCGTCTCTACTGGACTGTTGGACATCATGAAATAACCAAGCACATCCATAGCCCAAAAGACATAGAGTAATCAGAAATCGTTATTCAGGAGGTTCTTTATGTCACAAGATCACCATCAACAAAAATCCATTCAAGGGTATCCGATGTATCCGAATTATGGCAAAATCACTGAATACAAAGATGTTCCATTAACCGTCCCTGAGCAAAGACAACTTCGTCAACCAGGAGTAGAAAAATTAATGGTTCCTAGACCGATTATTGAAAATCCTCAATATCTAGGTAGCGGAAAGTTAAAAGGGAAAGTTGCGCTAATTACTGGTGGGGATAGTGGCATCGGTGCAGCGGTTGCGATTGCGTTTGCAAAAGAAGGAGCGAAAGTCGCCATTTCTTATTTAGATGAACATGAAGATGCGAATCGAACTAAGGTTAGAATTGAAGAACTTGGTCAACAATGTTTATTGCTTCCGGGGGATTTAAGAAAGAAACAACAATGCAAAGCTATTGTTGAAAAAACGGTTCAAACCTTCGGGAAATTAGACATTTTATGCAATCATGTTGGGATTCAGTTTCAACAATTAAGTTTATTGGATATCACTGACGAGCAGTTCGATGATACTTTTAAAGTCAATATTTATTCTCATTTTTATACAACAAGAGCGTCATTGCCATACTTAAAGGCAGGAAGTAGCATTATCAATACAGCTTCAGTTGTGGCTTATGATGGAAATGATCAATTGATTGACTATACAGCTACAAAGGCAGCAAATGTCGGATTTACTCGTGCGTTAGCAAATAATTTGGTTGATAAAGGAATTCGAGTTAATGCAGTAGCACCAGGACGTATATGGACACCATTAATACCAGCAAGCTTTTCTGCTGATCAAGTTCCGCTTGCTGGGAATCCAATGGAGCGGCAAGGGCAACCATTTGAACTCGCACCAACCTATGTGTACCTTGCTTCAGATGATTCACGATTTGTCACCGGACAAACACTTCATGTTAATGGTGGGCAAGTGATGTCTTCGTAAAAATATGCGATAATAAACAAACAACACTTATTTTAAACGTAAGTGTTGTTTGTTATTAAACTTGAACATACAAAGGATGCATTTATGGTTGAGAAAAATACAACAAAAACATATATAAAAGAATGGCAAAAAGCGATTCAAAAAGAAATTTCTTTTTTAAAAAAATTTGGTGGAACACGATATATTGTCTATAATGGTCGATTTATATCAAGAGATGAAATGTTTACGTACTATTTTGATACATCAAGCTCATTGCCAATTCCAATCGGATCAAAAATAAGGTTAGAATGGGGAGGGCTAAAAACAAATGGTCGTGTTCTATCTTCTGAAGGTAAGGGAATGATTGTTGCACTAGAAAAAAGTATAGGAGAATTAATATCAGAAGCGACACTCTTACATGACCCTTGGGAATTGTTAGAAAACTTAATTGAACGATTAGACGAGATTAAGAAAAGCAAGCAAAAGCGAGCTAGATTAAAAAGGCTAATGGACCCAACAATGGAACCGAAACATCCAACAACAAGAATCAAGAGCAATGTTCATGAATTGACTTTAAGGTCAAAGTATAATCCAGTAACGTTTGTTTGGGGTCCTCCTGGCACCGGCAAAACATATACACTTGCACGTGTAGCAGCAAATAAATACTTGCAAGAAAAACGCATTTTGGTGTTGGCACACAGCAATCAAGCAGTAGATGTTCTTCTTGCAGAAATCTCTTTATTTCTAAAGAGGAAAGACAAATTTTGTGTAGGAGATGTGCTTCGTTACGGTACAAATTCTGGGCAATCCCTTGCCAATCATACTGAGATTACTTCTGAACAATTAATTGAGAGTTCCAACCCTAAATTATCAAAGGAACGCACTGCACTATTAGTTGAGAGAAGAACAATAAAACAAGATTTAACTCGGTCGTTTAGCAAACGAGATTCGGACGAGCTTTTAGAAATTGAAACTAAGCTAGCTAGGCTACTAGATAAGTTTCGTCAAAAGGAACTAGAATTGTTAAAAAAAGCTGCGATTATTGGTACAACGCTCGCGAAAGCAGCGAGTGATTCTGCTATTTATGAAAAAGAATTTGATTTGATTATTGTTGATGAGGCGAGTATGGCCTATGTTCCACAAGCTGCTTTTGCAGCAACGCTAGGAAAAAGGGTGATCATATGTGGTGATTTTAAACAGTTACCACCCATCGCAGCAAGTCGAGACTTACTGGTAACAGAGTGGTTAAAAGAGGATATTTTTCATAAAACTAACGTTGCTGATTCCGTGAATCAGCAGAAGTTACATCCCCACATGTTATTATTAAAAGAGCAGCGCAGGATGCATCCAGACATTTCCGCTTTTACGAATCAATATATATACAAGTCTCTTGTGGCAGATCATGAAGCTGTGTATACAAATCGCAATAAAATTGTCTTGCAAACACCTTTTTCAGGACATGCTTCTATACTTTTAGATACTAGTTATACAGGACACCATTCTCTTAGTGAAAAGAGCTCAAACTCGAGATATAATCTTTGGCAATTGTTATTGTCCTTTCAACTCATCTATGAATCTGTTCTCGGAGGGGCCAAATCAATTGGGTACGTGACTCCTTACCGGATACAATCTAATTTAATGAACCTTCTGATAGAGGAGTTATTAGAAAACGAAAACAAAAATGCGGATATTATAGCAGCAACGGTTCATCGATTCCAGGGAAGTGAGCGGGATGTGATGATATTTGATACTGTAGATGCCGAACCTCAATCAAGACCAGGGATGCTGTTAGTTGGCAAAGACAGTGAGAGGTTAATTAATGTCGCCATCACTCGTACCCGTGGAAAGTTTATTCACGTTAGTAATACGTCCTTTATTAAAAAAAACATTTTCCGTGGGAAAACACTCCGACAACTTGTTGACCACCAAATGCAGCATAATCAACAGGTGACAACGCAAAAGATTGGATATTGGATTAAAAACCAACACTCAAAATTAGCTTGGTCGCACGCAAGAAAGCAATCTAAAGTATTCCAAGATCTACAATCTGCGAAAAACTCTATTGTTATTGCGATCCCGGAGGGGAAAACTCTTGCTACAGAATGGGAGCGAATGTTGGCTAAGAGGCATCCAAAAGTTTCGTTTACTCTTGTCTCAAAACAACCAATGCAACACTTACAACCAAATCAGTGGATGGATGAAAATATCGCCTTCCCATTTATTTTAATCGATGAGGAAATATTATGGCTTGGTCAACCATTAGAAGCGGTGGTTGATGTGGACCCACCTTTTGTTGCAGCAAGACTTCATTCTAGAAAGGTAAGTGAATTTTTCATCGGACAATTATTGAAAGAATAGAAGAGAATCAAACAAAACGTCAACTACGAACCTTCAAGTTTGCAAAGGTTCGTAGCTCTTTGTTAGACTATTTTTTAAAAAAGACTCATTAAAGTAAGCTAGACTAATGCGATTGTAAGCCTTATCCAGTAAACTTTTATCTACTAACGGAATGCTTGGGGAATTTACCTTCACCTATTACCAAAAATATGGGTAACCATATCCGTATCCATAACCATAAGGGCCATATGGCGGATAGAAAGCACTTCCTAAGGCTGCTCCTGCTAATAAACCTCCAACAAACGGAGCACCAAAGCCAAAGCCGTAACCAAACGGACGCCCAAAGCCCCATGGTCTACCAAAACCGAACGGACGCCCAAAACCCCATGGTCTACCAAATATTCTCGTGTCATAAGGATTCATAAACATTTCTTGACCGTTATTCATTTTCTATATTCCTCCTCATATGTTTATTCCGTACATTTTATGCAGACACCCATATAATCTCTTGGGTATTCGCCTTTTATAGGAAAAATACCCCACCTAGAGCGGTTGATATGATGACGAGTGGGGAGAATAGATATTTGGAGGAGGTGTTAAGGGTGAAAGACAAACATAAAAACAATAAAATTATAGATGCTAAACAAACCATACTGAATAACCGAATTAAAAACGAATTAGAAGGATTAACATTCACAAAAAACTTTCGGTCTGCTACTGCTGAAGAATGGTATGTCTTTTTGCCAAGTTTCGAAGATCCCCAAACTGGTGGAGCTGCTGGGAAAGCTATTATTCATTATGATTTATATGGGAATCGCGATATCTTTATCAATTCAACGGTTATTTTTGACGATCCTAAATTACATGAAGAAGATACGCGACCAATCGTTCATGCCATTGTGGAAGAACTAATTAATCGTCTTGTTGGTTATGCTGATACCCTCCTCTCTGTTCATTCAGGAGAAAATTCTTACCACGCAGTGTATAAGTCAGAGGATTAATCCAAGAGCTCTTTTTTAATCCTTAATTTAAATTTTCGAAATAAACAGTAAAGTGTAGTAAAATTAAATGGAGAATTATAAAATGATAGAAGGAACGAGAAAAAATATCTTAGGAGTGAGGATAATGAAAGCGGTTTACTTAGTAGAAGGAGCACGCACGCCATTTGGAAGTTTTGGTGGTTCGTTAACAAATGTTTCAGACATCGATTTGGGCGTGATAGCAAGTAAAGAAGCCTTGAAGCGAAGCAATGTCTCAGCAAATGAGATTGATCAAGTGTTTTTTGGCAATGTCATACATACAACAAAAGCGGCTTCATATTTATCCCGACATATCGCTCTTAAAGCAGGGATTCCAATAGAAACGCCTGCGCTAACCCTTAACCGTTTATGTGGATCAGGTCTGCAGGCAGTCGTTTCAGCAGCACAGGCGATTCTATTGGGAGATGCGGAAACAGCGTTAGCTGGTGGAGCTGAAAATATGAGTCAAGCCCCACATGTTTTAAGAAATACACGATTTGGGACAGGACTAAAAACACCAGAAATTGATGATATGCTTACCTTAACATTGCAAGATCAATACACAGGTTGTGGGATGGGGATTACAGCTGAAAACTTAGCAGAACAATACGAGATTACTAGAGAGGAACAAGATGAGTTTGCACTCATCTCCCAACAACGTGCAGCAAATGCTAGGAATGCCGGAAGATTCCAGAAAGAAATTGTCTCTGTTGAAGTCTCTAATCGTAGAGGCACCATTACTGTTTCTGAGGATGAACATATTAAACCAGCTACATCATTAGAGAAGCTTTCTGGTCTGAGACCTGCTTTTAAAAAGGATGGAACTGTAACGGCAGGAAATGCAAGTGGAATCAACGATGGTGCAGCAGCGGTTGTACTAGTTTCAGAAAAATATTTAGAAGAACATCCAAATGTTAAGCCTTTAGCCAAAATTACTTCATGGGGAGTAGCCGGTGTAGACCCTACAATTATGGGAATAGGTCCAGTTCCAGCAAGTAAAATCGCTTTGGCTAAAGCCGGTTTAAGTATGAGTGATATTGATTTAATTGAATTGAACGAGGCATTTGCTGCGCAATCATTAGCTGTGATCAAAGCACTGAATCTTAATCCGGAAAAGGTTAATGTAAATGGAGGGGCCATCGCTTTAGGTCATCCAGTAGGGGCAAGTGGAACAAGAATTCTCCACTCCTTAGCTATAGAATTGAAAGAAAGACAAGGAAAATACGGTTTAGCTTCACTTTGCATCGGTGGTGGCCAAGGTATATCTGTCGTCATTGAGGGCATTTAACCATAGAGATAGATTCATAGGAAACGCGTGTGCCTAAGAAGGTACACGCGATTTTTGTGAAGATCTTCATAGAAATGTTTACATGATGAATAAGAATTAGTGACAAAAATTTTATTATCCTATAGAACAATATATTTAGGGTATAATCATGGATATGAAAACGAAGGAGGGATACCAATGAATTACCAAAATAAAGTAGTAGTTATAACCGGGGCAGCAAATGGGATTGGAAGAGTTATAGCTAAGCTTTATGCAGAAAATGGAGCAAGAGTGTTTGTGGCTGACGTGGACAAACAAAATGGAGAGAAAACAGTTTTCGATATAAAGAAGAATGGTGGACAAGCTCATTTTATTCTGACCGATGTAAGAAACGAAAGTGAAGTAAAAAAGTTAATGAAAACAGCATACGATACATACAATAGTCTCAATATATTAATTAATAATGCCGGTAAAGGAATATGGAAAAGCCCGTATGAATTAACGATAGAAGAATGGGACGACGTCATGCACACCAATTTAAGAAGTGTATTCTTAGCATCACGTGAAGCAGCAAAATATATGCGGAAGAACGAAAGTGGTGGTGCAATAGTGAATATTGCTTCAACAAGAGCCTTAATGTCCGAACCCAATTCGGAAGCTTATGCAGCAACAAAAGGTGGAATTGTGGCGGTAACTCATGCACTTGCTGCTTCTTTTAGTGAAGATCATATAGCAGTTAATGCCATTTCCCCAGGGTGGATTGAGACAGGTGATTATTCAAAATTAACGGAACGAGACCACCGACAACATTTTTCCCAGCGTGTTGGTAAACCGGACGATATTGGCCGAGCATGTCTCTACTTAACGTCACCAGAAAACAACTTTGTAAATGGGGTGAACTTAGAAGTAGATGGTGGTATGACGAAAAAGATGATTTATGAAGAATGAATATATGAATATTTGCCTTCTCGCCTATATACTCGAGAAGGCTTTTTGGTCTATTTATTCTATTGTAATTCTTTGGAATTTTGTTTAATCTATTAATATATCGAAACTGCAATAGAATGCCTGCCTTACAATTAATTGATGAACTCATTTTGTTTTATGTAAATGCTTACTTAAAAAGACGAACGGCCTCTAAAGGAGACGATTCTATGGAAAAAATAAGACAAATCTCAAATGAACTAAGGGATTGGATTATTGATACGTTAAGCAAAGGTGTTAGTCCTGTTGTCATTGCAGATGCCTTAATCAAAAAAGGATTTGCCCCCCGCTTTGCATACGAGACACTTTTCCGAATCGTGGGGAAAGAATCCATCGTTACGAATGAAGCCGTACAAGAGGCATATCAGTCCGAGACACCACCAATAGGGAAAAAGGGCACGGTTATTTCCACCCTCGACCGTGACATTAAAGTACTCTCTAGAGCTGATAAGCCGTTCATCCTTCACTTAGATAATGTATTGAGTGAAGCTGAATGTGACGAACTCATTTTATGCTCAAAAGAACGCTTGCTCCCTTCTAAAATTGTAGACCCTAAAACAGGTCAGGAAGTAACCGCACCTGGCCGAACAAGCAAGGGAATGGCTTTTAGTGTCCATGAAAACAACTTAATTGGAAAAATTGAACGAAGAATAGCTGCACTGACTGACTTTCCAGTTGAAAATGGAGAAGGTCTTCAAGTTTTAAATTATGACATAGGGGAAGAGTATAAACAGCATTTTGATTTTTTCCCACCCAGTAAAGTTGACCCTGAAAAAGGTGGGCAAAGAGTGGGGACTTTTCTCATTTACTTAAATGACGTTGAAGCCGGCGGAGAAACTGTTTTTCCAAAAGCAGGAATTAGTATTGTCCCTAAGAAAGGATCCGCTGTTTATTTTCATTACGGAAACAGCATAGGTCAAGTAGATCGGATGTCCGTGCATAGCAGTGTTCCAATCAAAAAGGGCGAGAAATGGGTCGCTACAAAATGGATTCGCCAACAAGCAATTTATTGATTGTATTGCTACCTATTTTTAGTTTAATTAGTTAGTCAGAAAAATGTACACATGGTTTTAAAATTGTTAATATTGTTATATATCAAAAGATAGCTAATGATTATTGGAAGGTGTGAACCAGATGACGAACCAAACAAATGAGGCGTTATTTAAAGAAGTAATGGGTAATTACCCGACAGGTGTTACGGTTGTTACAACTGTTGATGAGAATGGTACCCCACTTGGGTTAACGGTCAATTCTTTTGCATCCGTTTCTATTGACCCATTGCTCATTCTATGGTCAATTGATAAGCGAGTATCTTCTCATGATGTATTTAAAAACACTGACAAATTTGCTGTTCATGTGTTAGCAGGTGACCAAAGTGATATTTGTTCCTTATTCGCTACGAAGGGAATAGATCGCTTTAGTAATTGTGAATGGCAATTGTCTGCTCATAATCTCCCTGTGATTGCTGGTGCAGCAGGCGTTCTTCAATGTAAAACATATAAGACTGTGGATGCCGGAGACCATACGATCTTGATCGGAGAAGTTGTTGAAATTCAGAGTGAACAAAAAGAACCATTATTGTACCATAAGCGAAAGTTTGGTCCAATTCCAGATGAATTTTATAAGTAAAACTGTTAGATTTCCCTTCCTTTTTTAAGGAAGGTTTTTTTATTTTACTTTTCGTAATTAAGGTTATTTTTAACCAACGAATTTTAACTATACAATGTGTAAGTCATATTTTGAACTTTAGTTCTGAATTAAATTAATCATGGGAAAAAATGACTATCTAGATTTAACAGGTCTACAATTTTTAGAAAAGAGTCTATTAATAAAACCAATTTTATTCCAGTATCTACTCAGCATGATTCTTTATGAAGTGGAAATTTTAATACGGAGGAGAGTGAACCTCTTATTATGGGAATGGGGTGAAACGATGATTAAAAGTGAAAATATTCGTGACTTAATTACGGTAGAAGATGAAGCTGGCAACGAAATTTTGTATGAAGTTGAAGCTTTATTTGATATGCGGGGAGAAACGTACGCATTATTAAGATCCGAAAATGATACTGTCCTTATGCAAGTTGAGGAAGATGAAGATGGGCAACATCTAATTGGATTATCTAATCATTCTGAAAAAGAAGCCATTCTTGATGCCTATGAAATAGCTGTTGATGCTGCTCCAGCAGATCCACAGTAAGGAGGAGTGCAAAATGAAAAAAGAAAATTTAAAGAAACAAGAACCTACTGTCGCCCCAGGAATGGATGATCAGGAAGAAATGAACGAAGAAGCTACAAATAGTGAAATCGAAAAAGGAGAATACACAGAGGTAACAACTCTTTCTTATGACGAAGTTAATCCAAGCTAGATGAAGGAGGTTAGAAAGTGGCTGATTGGAATCATCAAGGTGCACCCAATAATAATTTGCAATCCGAAACCATTCGAACTTCAACATTAGTAGGTAAAAAGGGGTTAAAGAATGAACATGAGTTCTCAGAAGAACTTTCAGATGGAGGCGAACGTGACCAAGCAATTGAAAAGCAATTAAAGCGACGTCAACCAAGTATGTGATTAGGAACGGAAAGTAGCCAAATGGCTACTTTCTTTTAATGACAGGAAATTCTGAATTTCCTCATTTTATGTTGTTAGATGCATTTTATTACAGTAATTTTAAAAATTGTGTAGAATAATTATGAGCTTGCGTTATAATAGTCTATAAATTAAAAAAATTGTATTAATAGGGGGAATTTCTTTGAACAAAACTAAATGGAGATTGATAGCTATTACGCTCACAGTCATGCTTGCGCTTGTGGGTTGTGGCAGTCAAGATAATGCAAGTGAAGAAAACAATAGTGAAAAAAGCAATGAATCTACTGAAAAAATCACTGTTGATGTAGGCATGCTGAAATTAACAAGTACAGCTCCTTTATTTATTGCGATGGAAAAAGGTTACTTTGAGGAAGAAAATCTTGAAGTTAATCCACAATGGTTTGAAGCGGCACAACCAATTACGGTTGCGACAGCTGGTGGTAGCGTTGACGTAGGAGCGACTGGAATTACAGCAAGCTTATTTAATATGGTCGCTGGTGGACAGCAATTATGGATCGTAGCAGATAAAGGGCGAGAACAAGAAGGCTTCTCATCTTCAGCTGTACTCGTTCCAGACGATTCTGATGTAGCAGAACCCAAGGATCTAAAAGGAAAACGAATTGGCATCACGCAAACAGGCTCTACCTTCCATTATATGGCTGGAAGGATACTAGAAAACCACGGACTTACAATTAATGATGTTCAGTTAGTTCCCTTAAACAGTATTAAAGGCTTGATGGAAGCATTGAATAGTAAACAAGTAGATGCAGTCATTTTAAATGAACCGAATATCTCAACCGTTGTTCAAGAAGGCTACGGTAAAGTGATTACGCAAGTTGGTGAGGAAATGGATTATCAAACATCAGGCATTTTCTTTTCTCCAGCTTTTGCCGAAAACAAGGAGGTAGCAGTTCCATTCCTAAAAGCGTATGTAAAAGCAACTCAGTATTATTATGATGCCGTATTAACACAAGAAAACGGTGAATTGGTTCCTGGCGAAAACTATGATGAGGTTGTTGAAATCATAGCAAAATATACGGACCAAGACCCTGAATTAATTAAGCTGGGTATGCCGTATATGGATCCTCAAGGAAAATTATTAGAGGAAGACATCCAAACTCAAATTGATTGGTACGCGAAAGAAAAGCTGATTGATAAAGCAATCGATGCAAGTAAAATTGTTAATACAGATTTATTAGAAGAAGCGTTGAAATAATAGGGAAGTGACAGCATGAAAGTCGTAATTGAGAATGTAGAAAAAAAGTTTGTCGATTCAAAAAAGAATGAAACACTCGCACTCGAAGATATCAACTTTACTATTAATGAACAAGAATTTGTCGTCTTAGTTGGTCCGAGCGGATGTGGTAAATCGACTCTATTAAATATTGTTGGCGGCTTATTGTCACCAACAAAAGGACAAGTTTATTTTGAAGGTAGTAACGATGATAAAGAACCTACCTTAGGGATTGTTTTCCAAGATATTGCTCTCTTTCCTTGGCGCAATGTCTTAGAAAACGTTACGTTTGGATTAGAAGAGAGAGGAGTTCCTAAAAAGGAACGTGCCAAAAAAGGTCAACATTATATTGATATGGTAGGATTAACAGGTTTTGAAAATGCCTTCCCGAAACAGCTTTCTGGGGGCATGAAACAAAGAGCAGGTATTGCTCGCGCACTTGCAGTCGAGCCTGACCTCCTGTTAATGGATGAACCATTTTCTGCGTTGGATGCTCAAACACGGACCATTATGCAGGAAGAGCTTTTAACCATTTGGAATCGAACAAAGTTAAGCACATTGTATGTGACACATAATATTCAGGAGGCTGTATACCTAGCAGACCGAGTAATTGTGCTGTCACGTCATCCAGGCCACATTAAGAAAATTATTCAGATTGACCTCCCTAAAATCGGTCGAGACCAAGACAAATATCGGCAACAATTTGAAAAATATGCGGATGATATTTGGCAATTAATCCGACATGATGCTGAAGAAGCATTGAAGGAGGTGTAAAATGGCAAACACTAGTCCAAATAAAACCAAGAAAATCATAAAAAATCGAGTTGCCTTTTTAGAACAAAAGGTACCAGCTTATGTCTCTGTTGCCGGCATTACCGGTATTTTGATTTTATGGGAGCTTGTCTGTCGAATGAATATTGTTCCACCTTTATTCCTCCCGGCACCAACAGCAATTGTCACTGATGGTTGGGATATGATTAGCAGTGGGGAACTGTTTAAGAACCTTTTCGCAAGTCTCTATCGGATTGCTGGAGGATATACAATTGGGGCGGTTTTTGGTATTATCGTTGGTTTAATCCTGGGGTTCTCTAAATGGGCGGATGCCATTTTTACCCCAATCGTTTATTCGATTTATCCAATTCCAAAAATTGCTCTATTACCTTTAATTATTTTATGGTTTGGCATCGGTGAAATGCCTAAGGTTGCGATTATTGCGTTAGGTGTTTTCTTCCCTGTATTAATCAATACTTTTTCTGGAGTAAAAGGTGTAGATCCTAGCTTAATCAAAGCCGCAGTGACTTTTGGTTCAAACCACTTCAGCGTCGTTCGCAAGGTAATATTGCCTGGTGCGCTACCAACTATTTTTGCTGGGTTAAAATTGGCTGCTGGAACAGCACTATTGCTTTTGGTTTCAGCAGAGATGATAGCCGCACAATATGGTATTGGGGCAATGGTATTACACTATGGAAACCTTATGATTACAACAAAACTTATGGCAGGTGTTCTCATACTATCTTTCCTTGGACTAACATTTAATCGTGCGCTGCAATGGTTAGAACGTAAACTGATCCCATGGAAATAAATAAATGAATAAAAAGTCAGTCCTTTTAGCAAAATTGGACTGACTTTTTATTTGATTTACTCCGTAAAAAAGCCAAGTGCGTATTTTACTCCTTCATGTATATCATTTGTTTCATAAGCAGCTAAGTCCTCAAACGAAATTTTCATTTTTACATCTTCTAATTCATAGCCACTATCTAAATCAATATTTAATAACACGTCATACCCTTCTTCTGTTACAGCTGTATCGAGAATATTGAAAGTCCGTATTGGAACGCCAATTTCATATTCCATTGGATCGAAAATATCTGCCATTAATCTAACCCCTTCCTATCTCCGTTTCAATCAAAGTTTCTCTCCCTACATCTAAAGTCTGTTGTTTCTTTGCATTGTTTAATCGTGCCACTTAATGGCACTTTATTTATCAACTTGAGTTCAAATTTTCCGCAAGTGAATTACTGTGAAGGCTCATACTTACTACCCTTGGAGGAAAAAAGGAGCGAATGTTTTATAAACAAGAATGGTTTGGGAATATTATGGGGGTATTTTAGCAATGGTTGTTGTCTTAGCGCTTATTAAGCTATTGCATTTTCGATATTCGCTGAAGATTATTGACGGAATCCCTTTTGTTTCCTGAGCATGTCTCGTGCTTGAGTACGAACGATATGTTAAACTATGGGAATGTTTCATTGAAGAAAGGGAGGCCGATTTGATTGGCTCAACATGATTTTACAAATGGCTCAATCGTCAAGCAATTGTTCTTGTTTTCAACACCCATTATGCTTGCCAATTTACTACAAGTTTCCTACCAGTTTATCGATAGTTTATGGGTTGGAAATTTATTGGGTGCGAATCCATTAGGTGCCATAACAGTCGCTTCAACAGTAATCGTCACAGTTTTGTCTTTTATTATCGGAATTAATCATGCAACCTTGACAATCCTTTCACAACAACGAGGCAAAGGTAATGAGAAGGGGCTTAAATCCTATTTAAACGCATTTGTAGTCGTTTTATCTATTTTATCTCTGGTCGCAGGTTTTATAGGTTTTATATTTTCAGAACATATTCTATTGATGCTTGATACCCCTCCTGATATGTTGGCAGATGCAAATGCATATTTACGCATTAACTTTATCGGAATTCTTTTTTTACTAGGTTATAATTTTATCAGTTCTGTCTTACGTTCATTAGGTGATAGCAAAACGCCTTTAACCTTCGTTTTGGTGGCCGTTATCTTAAATACAATTTTGGACCCTGTTTTTATATTAGTCTTTGGCTGGGGGATTGAGGGAGCGGCTTATGCAACTGTCTTTTCACAAGGAATTTCCTTTTTATATGGCTTGATTTATACACTTAGAAACAAACTAGTTCCTTTTTCAATTCCTACTGTCCCTAGTATGGAAGAGGTCTGGCTCATTTTAAAATTAGGGATTCCTTCAGGTCTGCAAATGATGGTCATACATGCTGGTGTATTAGCAATCTTAAGTGTGGTCAATGGTTTTGGGGAAAATGTTGTGGCCGGATTTGGTGCTTCCCAGCGGATTGATAGTTTAATTACCTTACCGGCAATGGCCTTAGGAACAGCGGTAAATAGTATGGCCGGCCAAAACATTGGTGCAGGTCGTTGGGATCGTGTACGCCAGCTAGCGATTTACGGAGCTGTCTATAATTTCGCCATTATGCTCTTGATTGCAGTAGTGATTTTCTTCTCTGCAGAATTCTTAATAGGGCTATTTATTCAAAACGGAGAAGCAGCCTCATTCGGATCAGAATATTTAAGAATAATTGCTTTCTTTTATCCGTTTATCGGACTTAATTTTATTTTAAATGGAATCGTTAGAGGTTCAGGAGCGATGTATCAAGTCTTGATCTTAAACTTAATTTCATTCTGGTTGCTTCGCTATCCGTTAACCTATCTCTTTTCCGACATGTTTGGTTCCAATGGAATTGCCCTTGGGATGGGGGTTAGTTTTATCATCAGCAGCTTTTTTGCTTTTGGCTATTTTAAATTTGGGAAATGGAAACAACGAAAACTCTTTGCTAACAACTAAATGTGATTATTTTAAACCAACATGCAGCCATAAATATGAACTGCGTGTTGGTTTTTCTTTTACTGATATTCAATAACAATAAAGAGTATGAAAAAAATACCACAACCTAAATGTTTGCTAAATATTTGGAAATAATAATGTTGGAAACAATAAAACAATGAAGATGTTTCAATAAATGTAGAAAAAGTAGTTTTACGTACTTTTAAGCATATTGTTATCACTATTTATTATTTCATGGAATAATTTGCCACAATTTAAACGAAGATCAATTGATCATTATCTTGTATCTGCAGTGGATAAATTAAGAGATAAGAAAGGAATAACGATGATATTAGGAAGCCATGTTAGTATTCGTGATGGGTATTTAGCTGCAGCAAAAAGAGCGGTGGCAAACATGGCCACTGCTTTTCAATATTTTCCTAAGAACCCTAGAAGTCTTTCAATTAAAATATTCGATAAAGAGGATGCAGAAAATTGCAAGAAATTTTGCCGAGAACATGGAATAATTTCTGTTGCTCATACTCCATATTCTACAAGTCTAACACCGGATGATAACAACCTAAAACAAACGGTTTCATCGCTTTTGAACGATCTAGAAATTGCTAATAGCTGCGGTTCACTCGGTGTAGTCGTCCACTATGGAAACCAAATTAGTAAAAGTGACCCACTTGCAAGCTATCATTTAATGTTACATGTGTTAAATGAAGTACTTCACCAATGGGATGGGAAAGCAAAGATATTATTAGAAAACAATGCTGGAACAAAAGGCGGTTTAGGTACGACGTTAGAGGAATTGGTACAAATTCGTAACCTATCTCAATATCCTGAAAAAATTGGATTTTGTTTCGATACATGTCATGCGTTTGCTAGTCGATTATGGGATGGGGAAAATACAAAAGAATTGATTGTGAAAGGGAAGGAATTAGATTACTGGTCTCAATTAAAGGTGATTCATCTAAATAATTCAAAACATCCCACTGGTTCACGAAGAGATCGTCATGCAAACATCCTAAATTCAGGACATATTAGCGAACAAGCATTCGAATCATTGATTTTATCTCCGACCATAAAGGATATTCCGCTAATACTAGAAACCCCAGATGATGAAGGGGTAACACATGATAAGGAAATACAATTGTTATTACAGAGATGGTCGGAATTTGGGTGATAAACCTGCTCTCGGTATTTTAGAAAGCAGGTTATTTGTATTGGAATGTTAAAAGAATTAAAATCGCTTTAAAATGGTATAATGTGGTTAAAATAATTACTTGAAATAGGATGGTAGAAGATGTTATACGAATACAAGACAATCGTTTCATTGCAAAACATTGATATAATCATGGAAACTCTAAGTATGTATGGATTTTATAATTTGTATTATGATCAGCCTTTCGATGCTATTCAATATGAGAATGGATATGATTATCAGAAACGATTAAACGAGAATGTTGAATTGAAAATTGTTCTTGAAGATGCAGAAGATAAAACAATCGAAGCAACTCGACAACATTTAGCCGACATTTTAAATATTGAGTTAACTGCAATTGATGGTCAATGGCTGAAAGAAGACAAAGGATGGCAACAACCTTTCCCAGTTATTGACCTTTCTAATGGCTGGTTCATAAAACCAACTATTGCTGATGAAGAGCTTGATGGTAAAGTAATTCTATTTGAACCACCACGTGCGTTTGGATCAGGTTTGCATGGTACTACTCAAGATTGTTTACGGTTTATTTTAAATGAAAATTTACATGCAAAAAAAGTTCTCGATATCGGAACTGGGTCAGGTTTGTTAGCTATTGCTGCAGGGTGGATTATTGCCACTTTTAGCTGATCCCCATGAAGGGAACCCTCTATTGTATCGACCGTACGGTGTTACCAGCCCCTGCGGTCTTTTTTATATATGTGATTTACAACTTTATTATACATAATGTACGAAAAAAAAGAAAACGGTTAAGGCAACAGAACAATTTCTGTTCAAATTTGTTAATGTGTAATCTCGTATATGTCCAAAAAGAAAAGCAGATAATACGAAAGATTACGAAAGGGGGAGATTTGAGTATGGCTCATAAAGAAAACAAAAATGAGGTTGTAAACCAGCCACTCATGTCTACTGGTAATACAGAAGTTGGTTTCTCCAAGGAAAACAAACAGAAACAGCCAACTAGTAAACCGAAAATTGGTGAAAGTTTAATGGGTGATAACGGAATAACAGGTCGAATTCGCTAAAGTCAAAAGGAGTGGGTAAAGCTATGAAAACAAAGGATAACTTCTCCGAGGGAGCAAAAGTTACAAAGGATAACCAAATTTTTGGTACACCAAACAGTAAGAGTAAAAATGGCACCGGTGATTCTCCAAATGATAATGTAAAAAAACGCTAAAACCGAAATAATTCCTTTTAAAACAGTCAAGAATTTATTTCTTGGCTGTTTCATCAATTTTTACAGGTCAATTTTAATATTAGTTTGTTATCATAGAAGAAAAGGCCTGAGGTGAAAGCGAAGTGGAAATTAACAATATTGTTATAGCGAGTCCAATGTTTAAAGAAATTGAAGAACTCGTTACGCCCTATAACATACATAAAAATTTTCGGTTTTTTTCAGATGATGAAGTCACTCAAAATGATTTAATATGGGCAGATGCCTTTGTATCATTTAATATGAAAGGAGACTTCGATTATAACCATTTAAAGTGGGTTCACTCACTAGGTGCTGGCGTCGATCGTTTTCTGTTTGACAGATCATGGCCTGAAAGTGTTCTACTAACAAGAACCGTATGCTCATTTGGTCAGAGGATTGCTGAATATAGTTTGAGTTATGTTTTACGTGATATCCAACTCCATCATTCGTATCAGACGCTGCAATTGAAGAAACAATGGAAACCGATGACGCCTGGATTATTAAGCAGTCAAAAATTGATGGTTTATGGTACAGGAGAGATTGGCCAGAGAGTTGCAAAAGTATTTTCACAATTCGGGGCAGAGGTATACGGAGTATCGTTAAGCGGGAAGCAAAAAGAATATTTTCATCAAGTTATGACATTAGAAGATCATTATGATCATTTAAGTGATATGAATTATCTAATTAACACATTACCGTTGACGAAACAAACGTTCGGTCTGTTTGCAAAGCCCATTTTTGATCGACTTTCAGGTGCTGGGTTTATTAATGTTGGCCGTGGGGCATCTTTAAATGAAACAGCACTACTCGGAGCACTTAATCAACAGAGTATAAGGTTTGCAGTGCTTGATGTGTTTGCGGAAGAACCACTTCCAACAGAAAATGAGTTATGGAATCATAAAAATATCATAGTTACTCCTCATATTTCAGCAGTTACAACAGCGAAAGAAGGAGTAGACTGCTTCCTTGAAACTTTAAATAAGATTGAAAAAAATGAGCCGCTAAATAATATTGTAGATACTCAGAGAGGCTATTAATTTTTAATAAACTCTATTATTTGGCTAGTTCATCACTTAAATGCACTTTAATTATAGTGATTAGCTACTTAATTAGTTGCAGTATTGTACTAGCATAGGTAACTCTTACAAATACGAAAAAAATAAAGATTCTCAAAAGGGAAAGAGACTAAAGAGAAAGAGGGCTGAGCAGCTTTCTTTCTCTTTATTTTACTGTATGATCCAAGATTATCGTCTTTTCTTTGGAGGTTCTTTCGTATTCTTTTTTACAATTTTCTCAGTGACAATATGAATGTCAACTTGTTTTTGTTCTTGGGGTTCTACACGAATAACCTTTGCTTTTTTGCCTTTAATTTTAACCTGGTCATCGACAGAAGGGATCTTTTGTACGAATTGAGTCAGAATGCGCTTCTTATCTTCAACAAAATGGATCACATACATCTTTCTGCGCTCCTTTGCGTGTATTTCTTTTCCTGCAATATAGAATATACGCAACAGAAGGATTGGTGCGGAAGGAAGTTAGTTAAATTTATTTCACCAGGGTATTTTTGCTATAACAGAACAAATATTCTACATAGAAAACATGAGCATAATTAACCGATATGAAAAGTTATAAACATTAACTGAATATTGATTGGTGTCAGGCATGAACAATATTCAACTCTTCAGGAAAATCAGGAAACACAAATTACAATTATTGTACCGGAGTAAAAGGGATATCTAGTCAAACTAATCTAAATAATTTAGGGAAACCGTGGATGTAAGAACACAAGGGGAAGTTAAATCATAGTAAAATTCACAAATCTTTTTTCTAGTTTACATAATATATATCAATGGTACATTATGTGAACCGTTGTGAAAAGTATACATAATGCTTGTTCATCTTTTCGGGAGTTATGTATAAGTTTATACATACACGTAAAAATACACTATATCTAAAAATATGTCCATAATAAGTTTTTTCCATTCAGATGAGGGAAAGATTCTAAGTATTTTTATCCTACAAAAGTCTTTGAGGGTTAGAATTCCTAAGCATTAAGTTTTTCTTAGAAGGTGAGTTAGGGATACATATAGATCTCGCAACAAAAAATATGTTAAAAGAACCAATACGAGTAAAAACACTAAAAGAGGTTGTCTATCTTTTATTAAAAGGTGGGATTAAGAATGTCTGCTTTTGGAGATATGATTGAAGGATATGAAAAACAAATTCAAATCGGAACAGAAGGTTTAGAACAAATCAAATTGATGCCTGTAAAATTGATATAATCATCTGAGTTAAGGCATGCTGTCAAATAGCGTCTCATGAGTATTGCAGATGACTGAGCCAGTAAATGCGTAAGGAGAACCACTATTGATTACTGCCATAAGAATGTACCACTTTTGCCTTTAAAGAAAGTTCATATGCTATTTCGGCTAAGTTACCAATAGATGCCAGAAAGTTTTGACCATAATCGTGGATGGTTTTATAAAAGGTATTATTCATCTAACCAAGCTTATTCATTAGAAGAGCCTTTTCCAAATTTAACAGTGTAAACAGCAAACAAAAACGCTCAGTTTTCTGAGCGTTTTTTATCATAAATATATAATTTTTCTTCTAAAACTAAAGCACCCCGTTCGTAATATAAGGTTAACCAGATATTTCTGGTTGACCTTATATTACGAACGGAGCAGTTAAGTTGAAAAAGGATCTTGAATTTTACATATTGAATCGATGATTGAAACAAGACACAAAAATCTTTCCATAAGATAAAAAAATTTCTATTTTGTAGAATCTTGGATTGATATAATACATAAGAAATCAAAAAAGATGTAGGGAGCTAATGCTTGTGTTAAAAAAAATTGGTTTGTGGATATTTGCTATCATTATTCCAGTGTTATTAAATTATCTTTTGTTTTCATGGAGTGCACCAAAAGTAAATGGTTCTTTAAATAGTTGGATGGGTTTTTTAGGGAATTATTCTGGGGGAATTATTGGGGCATTAGTTGCAATAATGGCTGCAAGACTACAAATAGAGGCACACAAAAAAGAAATATCTACTCAACGAAAAGTACAACAACTTCCAACTTTAATTAAGATTAAAAATGAAATTGAAATTTTAGAAGAAAATTTAAACAAATTGAAAAAAATGGGTGACGAAAAAAATATGCAACAACCTTCCCAAGAAGCAAAAGAGGTTCAAAAACATTTGCTTATACAAGGAATGATTATGGAACCAAGGTATCAAGAATTGAGTTTATTTATAAAGAAACTTAGAGAAGATACCTGGACAAGTATAGAGAAAATATCAAGTGTTAATCTGCAAGAACTCATTATACAAAACTATCAAACTCATTCAAAAATTATAGATGTTCTATATACTGACTTAATTAGAAGTGAAATAAGGATAGAAGAAGTTGAAAAGATAATTGATGAGTTAAAGGCTAAGGAAGATAAAAGTATCAGCGAAATTGAACAATTAAGACATTACCAAAAAGAATCTACGGAATTGTTATGGATAATAAATTTTAATCTAAATGAACGTCATAAAATTTGGGATGATTTATATGTTAATAATTTTTATAAAGAAAGTGTAAGGAGTATTAAGAAGTTAATAAATGATGAGATAAGTATTATTAGGAAAATTATTGGAGAATAATATTAAAATAATCGCATTTTCTTTAATTATGAGTTGAATATGCCCATTACCAGCCATATATGGATGGTTAAAATTTTTTACTGAACTAATACATATAAAAGTCGCAAAAATAAAGGCGGGTTAAATAGTTTTCCTAAAAATGTGTAAGTTGGAATCTGAACTGATAACAATGAGAATGGAACACTACTTAATTATTATTGAAATGCGGAGTAAAAACTAGGCGTTCGCTCTTCAACTTACTGGGTGCTTTAACTAAGATACAAAATAATCAAGCAGAAAAAATGCCAATTATTATTCATAACATGTACATTTTGACAAATTTCTTACGGGAGGATAAAAAATGTTTATTTGCTATTACTGTGGTATTGAAAAAGAGGATCCAGAGAATAGTCTAGAACACATTATTCCGGAATCATGTGGAGGAGGTATTACAACCACTCTAGTTTGTAATGAGTGTAATAGTAAAGCAAACAGGGAAATCGATAATTTTTTTAAGGATGAATGGTTCATTAGTTGGGATAGAGCCATTCTTGGTTTAGAAGGCAAAAGAGGAAAAGTCCACAAAGTATTAACTGATGTTACCAGTGAAAACGGAAAACAGATGCAAATACTAATTAATGAAGAAGGAATAATTCCAATAACAAAGCCAGAGGTTGAACTAGATTATATAAATAATAAAGGTACAATATTGGCAGATAAAAGATTTGTAAAAAATGTACTAAAGGATGTCAGAAAAAAAGTAGGAAAAAAGGGTTTGAAATTAATGCTGCCCGAAGTTCTACCAGAGCCATCCAAAGAACACCCTGGGTTTGTGAACATGAAGATAAGTGTTGATTTAAAGAACATAAGACGGGAACAGGTAAAAATAATATTAGGTTTAGCATGCAAATTTATACCTAATTTTACAAACTCACAAACTGCTACTTTATTAAGAGATTATTTATGGGACTCTACTGGGGCAAGTCAAATTAAGAAATTAACATCTGGATTATTCCCATATGAACTAAATAAAAGCATCCCATCATTTTATAAAGAAGGAAATGTTATCTATTCTACTCAACCAGACGGTATGGAAATGGAAGTCCTACTATCTACACTTGATGTTAAATTGGAACATTTATTTGCATATTACCCAAATAGGGGAAAGGTTCGTTTATACTTAAGTATTTTTGGTCATTTAAATTGTTATATAGATACAATTGAAAACTATGATACATTCTTTAAAGGTCCTGTTCAACCAATTAGCAAGGCAATTATTAATTATCCAAAAGAAAAGAGATATGAACTAATAAACATTAATGGAATACTATCGATGACTGGTTCAATGGCAAGTGCTAAATTGGCAGGATTTCTAAGTTCACAACCAAGGCTTTTTGACTCTATTAAAAATTTAAAATAATTCAAGCAGGTTTCCCAAAAATAATTTTATTTTATTATTCTAAATTTATTTGTGAAGAATCGCACTTAAAGTAACGGGTGCTTTACTAAACAACATGCGACTAAATAATCTCTTATATATATATCATGTATCGAAGGGGGATTGAGATATGGCTAATACATATAAGTTGCCACTTAAAAATGGGGAAATAACGGTATTTACATCAGATATGAATAAGCAGGAAATATACGGATTACCACAGTTTGCTAACCAGCATGAATTTTTTAGTTATTTTAAAGAAAAAGGTATCATACTTCATGGAATCGTTAAACCACCATTAGTGGATAGCAACGAGAAAGAATAGATAGCGAGGAGATTTATCATTTTGATTCTTCACCCTCTTGTTGAACTAGAGGGTGCGTATGTTGAACAAGACATTTTTTTATAACAGGATTCTTTGCACCAACTCCACATTTAAATAAAACATCTAAGGCGATCATTTAATAGTGATCGTCTTTCATATTTGACTCAGAATACTAAGTAAAAAAGGTGTAATTGGCTATGTTTTGAAGTTATTCACTTTTCCAGGCACCCCAGCGATGGAGTTACTGAAGACAGCAATATTTACAACTAAAGTTATTATCTGAAGCACTACCTGTAAGCCTTTAAGACTCGTAAACATTTCTTTCATAACTACCACTCCCTTTCCTAATGTTTTCGCTGGGGTATCGCTTTGGACCTCGGCCTGAACCGACTCTGGGAGAGGAGCCTGGAAAAAAAGAATAACTGTTTATAAATAATATCACAAAATGTAATATAGTGTCGCAGTACAACGTTAATGTTCAGCAGTTATACCAAGAGGATGTTAATTATAAATTGGTTATCGTCCTTCTCAACTATACTGCTTTAGTTTAAGAATGTGAATTCAGAGCAAAAGGATCAGATTCCAATCTGATTCTTTTTGTATGGTTATTTGTATTGCTGGTTTGCTTGCTAAAACCAGTGGTAATTAACATGTGAATTTACGTTTTCTCCTTCTCAACCGAACGTGTTAGTAATGAAAGAGGAGGGGTTTTATAATGAGGTTTTTCCTCAGATGGGTGCTGAAATAGGAAAAGTGGTAAAGGAATAAAAAGAATGTTATCAGTAAATTTTACTTTGGAGGATTTTAACAATTTTTGTCGAAGTATGTTTATAGAAAAGCGGAATGTAACAGAGTATGAGTTAAATGGTAAAATTATCTCTGGATTCTTTTATATATAGCAAGGATGTAATAGTAGTGGCTTTATTGGAGGTGCATAATGTCAAATGTAACACTTTTTCAAATAGACGCACAGATTCTTAATATTAACAAGGTTATTTGCCGTCACATAGACAGCCTTGGCACTTCGCCAAGAGGCGTAGTTTCGCAGGACATCCTGTCTCAACTACGTAACTTTGCTGAGCATATAATGCTGAAGTTCTACGCCAACGGTCAAGACATTGAAAACAGCTATGATAATATCTGCAAAGCAATTGACTTTGTTAAAACACGGGGCAATTTAAAAGTGCTAAGGCGGTTTCATGATTATCTGCAAATCGTAGCATCTCACTATACGCTTGACGAGGAAAACTCAGAGCGGTTAATGTTGAAATATTATGAGTACCTTTTGAGAATCAAAAACCTCCTGCATGACAGTTTATCCCTTGACGTTCTTGGCAACCTAGACAAGTTTCCGCTGAACATGGATTCAAACATGCAGGGGTATTATGAGAAGATTGCCGCTAAGATAAAACGCTATAATATGCAGGGAGTTGGAAAATCCGAGAAATACTATATTCAAAAGATTAAGCCATTCTTTGTAGGTCAACGGATTTACTATGAGGTAACTTTTACACCCGCCAATGATTATGCGAGTAAGTTTAACCGGGTTATTGCCTTTACAAATTTGGATATAACCGACAACTATGCTGTCAAGTTTTCCTTAGCCCATGACAACATTGAAATCCTCGGCAAGACTATGCCTATCATCGTTATCGTAGGTTGGGAAGTCGCAATTCGAGATTGTGAGTTTAAGAATTTTACAAGTCTGATTAGAGGAACTGCCGTTACGACCGGATACGCCGAACAACAGGGAATCTCACAATTTTTAACCTCAACTGGATTTAATCTGACGGAACTCGTTGATTTCTCCGATACGGAATTTCAAAAGATTAAGCAACAAGCGACACAACGAGCCAAGGCGGTTGTGTTCTTCAATGATTTGGAGCGTTGCCGCACGATAATAAAAGCAAATGCTGTGGGAAGCAATCTCCTACGTTATTTACTCTACCATTTGAATAACAAAGTAATCAAAAACCAGCAGCAAAGCCTTGCAAACAATAAATTGTCCGGACTTTATGTGAAAAATGGCTGTATCCCGTTTGACAGTATGCCATTTAATACGTCTCCGATTGGACATAACCCCAGACTTGGCGATTTGTTCGCTTGCATCGATGCTGCAGAGCGGCAACACGAAATACTTGCACGTCTGGTTAGGAACAACACCGAAATTAAAGGACAACTTTTTACGCCCGTAAAGGATATTGTTGGGTTCGATGATGTAGAGGCACTCGTAAGAATCTATAATTCCACTATATGGCACGGCCATCTTGAAAACAGCAAATTGGTAATTGAAACTGGCCACATCTTTATTAATGGTTATAAAAACGATACCCGTTTCATTATTGCCAAACTTGAGGATCTAGCAAAAAGCGGAGTTCAGAACTATTCAAACTCTGTAAAGGCGTGGTTGAGCGAACCTAACCATGGTGTTGACTGCGACGAAAAAAAAGAGGCTTTAACTCGAATGTTTGAAAAATCACAGGTGGCTTTACTGTACGGCTCAGCCGGCACGGGAAAGTCTACGTTCATAAACCACATTGCACATTTCTTTGCCGATAAGGAAAAACTGTTTTTAGCACAGACCAACCCCGCTGTCGATAATTTGAAACGAAGAGTGACAGCTTCTAACTGCACGTTTTCAACGATTACAAAATTTCTTAAAAGGCAGAGCAACGTTACTGACTATGACTTACTAATAATTGATGAGTGCAGTACGGTTAACAATCGTGATATGAGAGATATTCTTATCAAAGCAACATACAAGCTTTTGGTTATGGTTGGTGATTCATATCAGATAACTTCTATCCGTTTTGGCAACTGGTTCAGCGTGGCTCGTGAGTTTGTTCCTGAAACCTCAGTGTTTGAATTAACAAAGCCTTACAGGAGCAATAATGAAGGTTTATTATCTTTATGGGATAGAGTGCGTAAGACGGATGATACCATTCTCGAACTAATTACAAGGAGAGGCTATTCCACCACCTTGGACGTTTCAATTTTCGATCCTGCTGAATCAGACGAAATTATTCTCTGCCTTAATTATGACGGCCTCTACGGAATAAACAACATTAACCGCTTCTTACAAGAGAGCAATTTGAACGTTTCCGTGTTGTGGGGAATTCAGAAGTATAAGGTCAACGACCCAATTTTATTTAATGATTCCGGCCGCTTTGCCCCCCTGATTTACAACAATATGAAGGGATGGATAGTAGGAATAGAAATTCTTGATAGCGAAAAACTCACCGAACGCATACAGTTTGACATCGAATTGGACACGGTAATCAATGGAGTAGATGCCTCCGGCCAGGATTTTGAGTTATTGGACAACTTAGAAAGTGGAAATTCAGTTATACGTTTTTGTGTCAACAAACTTAAAAACACAGATGAGGATGATGACGGCTCTTCAAAAGCGGTCGTTCCGTTTCAAGTTGCATATGCGGTATCCATCCACAAGGCACAAGGCTTGGAGTACAACTCTGTTAAAATCGTCATAACTGACGAGATCGACGAACTTATAACACATAATATCTTCTACACGGCTATTACCCGTGCAAGAAAAAAACTTAAAATCTACTGGACACCTGAGGTAGAGCAAAGGGTGTTGAGTAACATAAAACCAAAAAACAACAATAAAGATATACAGTTGTTGAAGAGGTTGACTCGGGGGGACTAATTCGTTTCAGCTTTGAATGCCATAAGGGTCATAAAGTGGCATAAAGAGCAAATTTTCCAGATAGTATTGAATCTTTATCAACGGGATTGGGAATGATTTTTAATCATCTTGGCCGTATATCAATATGCCAAATGTATGGAAATGATTATGAACAATACATGGACGAAATTGAAAATATGACAATTGAAGAGTCTTTTATAGGAGATAATTTTTCCAAAATAAAGTCGAAAATGAAAGGCTTCTTGCGTAATACAGACATTTTGAATATTGGTAAAATATATCTTCCAACTATTATTGAACTCTCAAAAAAAATGGAGGGAAAACTATAACATTCAAGGGGGTAATTCTAGAGAAATTGCGCTCATTCTTTGTGGTATCTGGCCAGATTGTGGAAAAAATTCTGAAGAAATATACTAAACTAAGCAAGGTTAGTGAAGGAGGATTAGATGATAAAAATACCGTTTATAGTGCAAGTATGATAGGGATTTGCTTACATATGTATTTTTGTTTATACTATTTTATCTATATAAGGCATGGTGAACCGAAATGGAGAAAAAATGAGGACAGCATTATGTCTGGAGGTATTATCTAGCCTAATGGACTGATGGTTCAAAAAAATTATTTTGTTTGAGAGATAATAGTGTGTTTCCAGTAAATTCAAAGGAAATTGCAAAGGATTGAAATTTTTATAGACTAAGAAATCTTAACAAATTTGAAATATCAATTATTGAACAAGGCTTTATAAAGGATTATTGGACTGAAGAAATTCAAGAGGTAAATAGAAATTGGATAAATTTGTTTACATACGTATTTAGACTTAAAGAGCGTTTAGAACTTGAAGGGAAATTGGATGACGAAAAAGAATCAAATTTGTATGTGATTATGAATAACCTTGTAGAAGATTTTCATAGTTTACTAGAAGATATAGCTCTGCCATACTTAGATTCTCTAAAAAGTGGTAATATTGATTTTCTTAAAAGTGCAAATGGAAAATTTGAATTCATGTTTTTCTTATGTTTACAATATTTTAGAACAAACATGAAAGCTGCTTATTTATAATGTGGGTATTAAAAGAACACTCAAGATAATTGAAGAACACAAGGGTATATAGAGTATGGCTTAATATGATTATTGCGGATGAATTGATCCCTTCATTGCAAAGAAATGAACCATCATTTATGCGAAACTGAGAGCTAGAATAGAACTATTCTTTTTTTTGAATAGAGTCAGAGCCATAGCCAAGCTGCCTTCCATTGCTCTAATGCCCGATTCGTTACAGACGCTGGGAGGAGGGCATCGCCAGCGAATGCTTAGAATCGATTTGCCCGTGTTTTTCATGTTGATTTTTTTGCCTTTTTATCTTCTTCCGGATTTTTGTCTAGACCCAATACAAGAAATAGTTTGTCTGCAATCATTGAACTTATAGTAGTTCGATATTCATTTTCCATTCCATTAATATATGATATCGAACAACCTATTCTTATTGCTAAGTCTTTTCTCGACAGACCTAATTGTTTACGGCGGTTTCTTATTCTGTTTCCACTTGTGAAATCTAAAATATTAGTGAATTCACGCCGCTCGATACTTTTGTACTGTGTATACTTTCTGTCCAAAAAAATAGTTGCTCCACCATAAAGCCAATCTAAAATCTTTAAAATTTGAATCGTTCCGCCCCATTTAATTTCGAACATTTGCCCATCATACTTATTTGTAGGCCCTTTAGGTTTAGGGGCAAGATTGGAAACACCGCATTCTGCAACCAAAATATCTCGTATTGTTCTGCAGACATCCTCTGTTCCATAAAAGCATACTTTACAGTCAGGAGTACCATAATACTGGATACTACCGTCAGATTCTAGCCATCCACGAATTAAGTGTTTATATAAATGGGAAGATATTGCTTTTGGGAATTTTAAGTCATATGTCTTTTCTGTTTTATCACCCAAGTTCAGATGCTTTCTTATAGAGTCACACAACTTTCTTGAACACACAGAAACAGTTGCAGATTTGTATTTCTGAGGACCGTTACCGTCACCAAAGTCTACTTCATCTACGCGCTCTTTTATTTCATAAGTAGCCTTCAACATTTTTAAAAACTTTTTCAGGTGACCATCATCATCTCCTTTCAACTTAACGACCAACGTGTTTTTTCTTATATGTCCATCACCTGCAATAAACGCTAACCAGTATGCTTGTTTCTCTTCATCTATTTCCAAAAAGAAATTTTCATCTAATACATTATCGCGTTTTTTTGCGCGATTTTCTTCGTGTTCCATAGGGACGTATTTCCTAACTTTAACTCCTGCTTTGTGGATAATTCGTAAAATTTCCCCATTGTAACACCCATAACTTTTTGCAATATCTTCAGCGGTTTCTCCGTACATATACCTTTCAACAACTTTGTTTCTATCCTCTTTCGGGACATTCCTAGGAGTACCAGGATCGCGTCTTTCTATATTATTCTTTGCTAACAAGTTTAAGACAGTACCCTTTGCAACACCATAATCTTTACATAGTTTAGTGCTTGACTCACCTGCAACATACCTTTTAATAATATCCCTTTTTTCTTTTACTGTTAAAACTGATCTTCTAATTTCTACTTTATGAGCACGAAGAACACTCAAAATTTTAGTAATGCTGATTTTGAATTCCTCAGCCAACTTTGTAGCTGATTTTCTTTCATTTACGTACATATAAATAATTGTATTAATTTTAGTTTGCGATAAGTTGACCATAAAAGAATTAATACCTCCTTTGGTAGTATTAATTCTTTTATGGTCAATGTTTATTATTCTTATACATTTTAATTAACAAAGATTATTTGATAATTAAATTACATATTAATCAATGATAAAGGTGTCCCAGCATAGTAAGTGATATGAAAGAATTGAACAATGTTGAAGATTTACAGGTGTAAGTTATAACAGAACTGATTGAATCAGAGTTGTCCCAAGAAGCAGAGCGAGTTATCGGTGTCTGTCAAGGGAACACGGAAAAATTGCAGAAATATGTACCGTTTTATGATAAGGACAAGGCAAAAAGTCTATAGGTTTCATAGATTTTAACAAGCAAAAAAAATTAAGCCCTACTAAGAATATCTTTATAAGAGAATTAACAAAGTGGAAGAAGTCATTAACGAAAATGTGAGCTATATACCGACCGTATTCCCTTGAACAGGTATGAAATCCATTATTGTATATGCAACATGTAAATTGCAACAAAGATTACGTTAATCTAGTTTTAAAGGAACCCTTGTATGACAATAAGAATAACCAAGCATTTTAAGACTTTTTGGCTAAACTAAATTAGAAGGATATAACAGTTGTGCAAAGGGAGTTCTCCCTTATTTTGTCTGAGTTCTAGAAAGGATTAGGAGGAAACGAGCTATTTGCCCAAATTGGCGGAATCGGCACGCCGCCATTGTTTTGTGAGTAATCCAATTATTCCAGCTAACTCTTTTGCAACTTTTAAGTAAACGTTGATATATGTGAAAGTGATAATGGCAAAGCTGAAAATAACCAAATAATATTTAGGAACAAAAGAAACCGCAAGATTATAAAGTACTAGAAAAAGTGTTTTATTAAGTACTTAATCTTGCATATGGTTAAATTACATGATTAAATAGATTTGTATGTAGTAACTAAATAACAATCTGAGTTTCTAGCAGTGGAAGCACCACTAAAAGTTGTCTTTTATAGAGGCAATTTTTAGTGGTGCTTTTTTGTGCAAAGATGGAAAAACATTTCCGTTTTTCATCACGTCGTCATACACACAGAACACACATTATTCTACAAAATTCTCTTTTTGGGTGGTGCAGTAAGAAGGAAAATCAGTTAAATAGTGTGTGCTGTGTGTGTATGTATAAATTTCATATGGATAAACTAACAAATAGAGGTGAGTTATGAAACTAGAAAAATTTATGACAGTCTATGCTGCTAGTAGAGAGTGGAGAATATCAGAAGGTTTTTTTGAGGTAATAAAGTCTATTGATAGCTACTCAGAATGGTTTAGCGGGAAGGCAAAAGGATATGGACAAAATCTTGTTTTAGTTGAGGCTTTACCAACAATAAAAAAAATATATGATCAGAATGTCCAAGAATTCAACAACTACAATAGTAATTCTGATTACATAAACATGGGAACCCTTATGAAAGGCGTTTTAAAAACAGATATCGAATTAAAACAGATGATTGATTCAAAAAAATATGAACATTTATATGTGAAACTGTTACGGAGGAAAAGGATTGATTCGGTTTTTGGACCGTATATTTATTTTTTTAAGCATGATTTTTTAGAAGAATGTGAGTATCTTACAACAGGGTTTATTAGCAAGGCACTTGGAAAAAGAGGTATTAAAGTTTCTAATGCAACTATCCTAAACTATAAGAGAAACGGCGAATTAATGGTTAAAGTCAATAATTATGGATTAGATACTTTGTCCTTAAAAGAAGTGGAAAGTCTGGTTTTAGATAAAAGAAAGGAAAAGTATAGTTTGTCTCAAAAATATTCAATCGAGAATTCAAATTTTACTGTTCTAAATAGTGAGCAGAGAAAAACTATTGAAGACTATCTTTCTTTTAGGGCTCAAGGTGGTCGAATTTCTCACAACAACTATCGTGCTAAGAAATACATTGCCAATAAAGAGGAAACAATCCCTAAATTAAGAAGCGCTTTAGCAACGTTCTTTTTTCGCATCATATGTTCAAGATGTCATATTGAGCAACAACCTAAGATGAGGTATGCATCCTTAACACATGAGGAAAAGAAGCAATACAACCCAGATATTTTTAATCCTTTAGACGTAGACGTGGAGGATGCATTTGCTTTTACTGCAAAATCAAAAACGACTACTGCAGTTAGTGTTTACCAAACTATTAAACCTTTTTATTCCTGGGTTCTTCAAAGAAGGAAAGCAGAAGCATCGACACCTGAAAAATGGTTTGAGTTTGGACAATTAGAAAGAAGAATTGAGTCCTTTTTAAACCAGTTTCCTGCAAACTACAATGAAGTTCCAGCAGATGAGAAAATTAATCAAAAAGAAAAGGCATTCTTAACTCGTGAACAAATGGTTCTTGTAAGAATGAAAATACTTAATGCCCCTCTGTCACACAATCCTTATAAGTATGCTTCAATTTGGGAGCTGTGTTGCGTAAGTGCACTAAGGCCTTATGAAGTAAGGAAACTTAGAATTGAGTATTTCTTATTGGATAGTGAGGGATTTCTCGCTCTTAACAATCGGGGCTGGGGAGTTTTACACCTACCGCGTGAAGCTTCAAAACAAGAACGTTCATCATCACATCCAATTTATGGTACACCTATTCCTCCAGGAACAGTTAAAAGGATTAATGAGTATCTTAGACGTTTGTATAAAAAACAGAGGAATGAACCAGTTGGTGTTGGATATATGTTTCGCCCTGAGGATTTATTTCCTGAGAGCGGTTATAAATCTTCAATAATATTTGATATGACAAGATTAAAAGAACAACTTGATTTTTTAACCTTAGAACAAAGAAGGGACTTTGAATTAAAGACTGCGCGTCGATCAATGAATAACCTTATTGATGGATTCTCAGTAAAACTACCGATTGAACGCTTAAACGGACGTATTCAAAAAGTGGCTGCGGATGTTCAAATGCGTCACCAAATTGCTGGAGATATTGGTGAGAAGCATTATACAGAAACAATTTCAGAAGAGGATTTTTATACAGTTTTAGACCTAACAATTAACTTTCCATGGGATTTAAATGAATTAGCAAAATGGGAAAAGGAAATTTATAAAGAGGATAGAGGACTTATTTCTAAACCTAAAAATAACAAAGAGGAATATGCCCTTTCTAATCATCAAGTTTCTCCTACACATTTGATTGATAATAGTGAGCTTTCTGCACGCATAATGGAAATAAAGAAGCAATTAAATAAATTACGAAAACGTCCTAAAGAACTTTCACTGGAAGAGTGGTTCGAAAAAAGAGAAGCTTTAGAGAAAGAACTGTTCTCTATAAAGTAGATAACATATTACGAGGGGGAAGACAATGTGAATAAGGATGTCTTAATTCAATACTCAACTTGGCAAGAATTCCAAGAGTACGTTGCAGAATATGGTTTTGAAGGCCAAATTCCATATGTTTTTGACAAAATACGAGATGAAGATTTGCTAACACCCAATGATGTAGCTGAGTTAACAGGTTATTCTGAAGAAACAATTCGTCGATGGTGTCGTTCATGGAAGTTAAAAACCATCACAGGGCGACCGCCGTATAATATTAAGGGAAAAGACTTAAAAGATTTTTTGTTTTCATGGACACGTAATGACTTAATAAAGAATCTTATTAAAAAAACAAATTGAATTCTTATGTGTTACTAATGCACATTAAAATCTCACACACTATTTTCATAATACTCAATAAGGTCATTCACTTTATTCTTTAATTTTAAAAGAGTGCTTTTTGAATTAGTGTTATTTTGTAGGTCTAACATTTTATCGAAAAGATAATTAATCTGTAATCTTTCTTTCTTAGGATTATAAACAGCTACTTTCGTTTTAATTGGATCTTCCTTGTTAACTTGAATAAGAGTTAAAAGATTTCCGATTTGATTACAATTATTACATGTCCATTCGCTGGTTATCGCATTCATTTTTGTTTGTTCCCAACAATATGGACAAGGGAATACAATTGTCATCCTATTTGAATCAAAATAATAATTTATTTTATTGGCTTTAAAAAAAGATAAAACAACATAGTGTTTACCCATATAACTACTCCCGAGTCCATTTTGGTTTTACACGTGAAGCTTTCATAAAGTTTTTGAAATCCTGTCCCGTTACAATATATTTGTTACCGAAACAATAGGATGCCATTTTTCCATCCCGACACCAACGCCGGACAGACTCTGGATGCATTCCAACTAAATCAGCAATATCCTCAATATGAAGGATAACATCATCAGGAACATCAAATATTGGTGACAACTCTATATATTCATTATTCATTAGATCCAACCTCCATATAACACATTTTACACAAAATGTTACACATTTATACTTTAGGAGAAATACCTTCTAAAGTAGTTTTAGTTAAAATTTAGTTAAAATCTTTTAATAAATTTTTTAAGATGAATCAAATATAAAGTCAAAAAAATTATCTTCCTCATTCTTTCAAATATCCCATATAGGGCTGATAGAATAAGGAAGATAAAATTCGCGGGAAGCACTACGGCCACTGAAATGTACCATCAATGCATTGTTGCAGGCTGTTTAGCATTTTGCTATCTGTGTAATTATAGGTGTGAGAGTCGACTTAGCCACTGAAGCCCTGAAAGAACGAATACTCTAATAGATAATTTACCTATGGAAAAAAGGAGAAGTTAAATGGAAATAAAACAACTTCGAGACTTAACTGTGGAAATTGGCATATCACTAATTAAAGAGTTGTCGGTTGATGAAATCGTAGAAAAGACAGGAGTAAGTAAAGAGGACGTTGAAGAAATTAAAGTTTTTCTAAAAAATATTGAGAATCAAAATGAGCATAAACAAACTGGACATAGTTAATGGGTTATATACATCTAATGGTTGTTGTTAAGTATATTCCTCTTGGCTTTATTATGGAAAGGATTATCATTAGATGAACTTAAAAAAATCATTTCCGATGATACAAATTAATTAATTATTAGAGAACGAGATGTGATAATCTAAAACTACCTAACACATTCGGAAGATATATAAAGTTAACTCAAAGCGACAATTTATATTCCATTGTTTTATACAAAATAAGATAATATTAAGATAGAAATTAAATTGAAATACTTTATAACACATGCATTAAGAAAGGGCTTAGTAAATAAAGAATATTTTGGGAAGGGTATCTATGCTCTTCCTTTTTTTGCTATTATTAAATTAATAGTATTTTTAAGAAGGTGTTAAATGATGTTAGAACAGTTTAAAGGATTTATTGGATATACAGAGGATGAATTTAAAGAACTTTGGGAACAAGCAATTTTTGTAGTTGATACAAATATACTAATTAACTTTTATAAATATAAGTCAAACCAGTCTACCAAGAGCTTGTTAGATATTCTAAAAAAGTTAAAAGATAATGAAAGATTATGGATACCTCATCAAGTAGCTTTAGAGTACTTTTTTAATTATGAGGACAATATGTACAAACAAAATGAGGGCTATGCATTATTACAAAAAGAGCTAATGAAACTAAAAGAGGATGCTATAAAAACACTAAATACAGTCAAAAGTAAACACCCCTACATAATGACAGATAAATTTGAGTTTTTTATTGACGGTTTGGATCAATCTAACGAGAAAATTCAAGAAATGATAAATGTAGAAGTAGCTGCAAAAATAGATCATATCTTTTCAAAAGGAAACTTGTTTAATAGTCATAAGGAAATGCAATCTCAATGGATTCACCTTCATTGAGAGAGACACTGTACACATCTAATTCTTCTTTGTGATGATACTTGTAATTGATTTTCATTAATACTGGTACGGTAACGTCATCATCAATCTCTCCGTTCACAGTTTCCAAATACAAATATTATCGCTCTTCTTTCTCATAATACGCGTTTGAATAATCTACATAAGATACATCAGCAAGGAATGAAACAATTCCATTGAATGCGATTGTTGCCGTTTTCTCTCCTTCTTCGTCAACATCAATAATATAGGGATCCTCATCTAATTCAATAGATAGAAACTCAACTTTTTCTACGTCTCCTTCTTCACCTAACAATGTAAACCAATGTTCCTCAAAGAGTTCCTTCACACAAGATTCAAATTTATCATTGTTAGCATCATACACTGATTTGATGAATTGATGCTTATAAAGAAGCTAAAACAGAGATGTTAGAACATCTTCTTTATATTGAGGAAATGGAAAATAGACGACCCTATTGTACAGACTTGGTGAAATATCTTAAAAACGGTTTCAATCGAGATAAGTATAGAACAGTGTTTGGCAGTTGGACAGCTGCACTAGAAAAATATGATGCCTTCAAAGTGGCCAGGGAAATAAAGGAACCCACTTCTGGTCGTGCAGACCTCATGGAGTGGGTTCCTTTTTGTTCATAATGGAATTTTTAAAGGGTGGATTGTAGAAAGCAGGAGCGGGACTTTAACGTATAGTCGCACTGTAGTGTAGTTGCCGCTTAGTAGAATTTTGTAAGGGAAGCTTTTTCAGAATTTGTACCGGGTATCGGAAAGATGAATGAGGGCGCTTTCAAAATACCCTAAGTAAAAATTATCAAAAGCAGACCGTGTGGTAAAATATAGGAAAGGGAGCGATAAAATTTGTGATTGTGGGAGTTGGGGAGCATGGAAACTATTAGTGATATCAAAAACATGGTAAACCGATTGATAGAAGAACACTCCGATAGAGAAATCACATCATCGACAAGCTACAATACTGCTGGAATTTATATGATTTATATAGACCATTTCACTTCAGACAAAATAGTTCCTATTTATATCGGACAGTCAAAGGATGTACAAAAACGGTATAAGAGTCATTTGAGTGAAATCCTTTCATTAAACCGGCTTTCTCATCAGGAGTACGAAAACTACTTCTTCCATAAGTCTAAATCGTTTTATGATGGACGCTTCAAAACCTGTAAAATCTTTAAATACATGCTCGAAAAAAACTGTACTCCTCGTGATTTCCGTATGATTTTTTAGAAGAGGTTGAGGTAGAAGATTTAAAGAAAAAAGAACAGGAATACATAAAAAGGTTAAATGCCTCGTTTTTCGGATTTAATCAATTAAACACCTTTCTTGCGGTTTTAAAGTTGAGTCATGGAGATACCGAAATAAATGAGTTCGAGGATTTCCTGAGATTGGTCCAGGAAGATGTGAAAGGAATCTATTCTTATTATGATTATGGGTTTACCAGATTTAATTTTGAATATTCATTCTCTAAAAATTTTTCTTTCTTGTTAGAGCTGAACGATAACTTAAGTGACACAAAACTTTTTAAAGAAGTGGTGTCTGAGGTTGATCAGTTAATAAAACATTATCACCTTGATGTTGAAATGGCTGAAACTCAATCCTTAGTGGAAAGGTGGGACTTTTTATATAATCATTTCCTTGAAGCAAAGGGTGAATATCAACAAGAATTCTCGAATCTAAGTGATTAAGTATGAAGAAAATTCAAAGAGCTGCGATTTTATAGCGATAAGGCCTTTAAAAACTTTTGTTTAGTATTATCAAGGAATAAAAAGAGGAATACAGGCCAGCCATTCTTAAAATACAGAGATTCTAAACAATGTGATTTGGACTTTTATAAACTGTTTACTAAGCAAATAGAAGTGGTGAACGAAAAGATAGTAGAAAAAAATAATAGAGAGAAACGTAGTGATGAAGTTTATCATTTGCTGCAGAAAAAAAGAGGGGGATATAGGCAGGAAAGATATAAAATGATTTTTCCTTCAAATCCATTTAGTTCATTTTCTTTAGGGGATAGAGTACAGCGCTTTCCACCGAAAATCGAGGAAGAGAAGAATGCCTATTATATCCAACTATTCATTTCAAATAACGGAAGGACTAAAGGGGAATACGGAAAGGACCCGTTCATCATTCGATTCGATTATTGTTACCTGGATGGGAAAGGAAGAACGGTCGAAAAACAGTGTTATATTGAGAATGAAACAACCCCTCGTTGTTTATCAGGTATCGAATATATCGAGAAGGATTTTGATAGATTTTTTGTTTTCAGGCCAGAGAGATATTCGATTACCAGTGTGATAGATAATGAAATTGATCACTCCTTTATATCCGTCTTGGCTGAGTATAAGCATGGAATCAATGACTACACATTGAAAGATAAAAAATTGGTTCGGTTAGAGGAAGTATTCGATGAACTCCAACAATTAGTGGATGATGAAACCATTTTTTATCTATCTAATCTGGAGTCATATGGATGTCTAGAAAAAAGTCTTTTTAATGAAGGAATGCAAAATCATCCCTTTGCAGAGAAGTTGCTTAAAATCGGAAAAAGGAGGAAGCGCTCTGAAACAAGGATTAAGAAAGCGACTAAGAACCCAAAGAAAACGAAAAAAGGAAATCCTAAGATAAAACGAGCAGAAGCGTTTAGAGAAAAAGTGTTAGCGAGGTCAAATAACGCTATTGATGTTACAAATTATGTTTCAAGTAGAGAGAAAGTAACAGCGGAATGTAAAGGCTGCGGGCATACATGGAAGATACGCAGCGATCATTTATTGGCTCGGTTTTATTGTCAGGTGTGTAAGAGATAATAGATTGTTTTAACTAAGGGGTCCCCCCAACAAAACGCGGAAAACATACGCTAAGTCAATTTCTGGATGAAATAAATCGACTTTTTCCTATGCTAAGGAATTAATAGCCTTTCATATTGGCTAAATAATCTTAGAATTCTAAGCGATGATATACTCCTTTTTTCTAAAACTCAACCTTATTTAACCCCTGAATCCTAGGGTCTTTTTTTATGTAGAGGAATTGGCTTTGATAATGTCTTCTGTATATTTGAGATGGGGTATATCCACTTAGTTGCTTAATATGATTTTAAAAATGCCCCTATTAATAGTATTGAAGATAAAAGTTAGTGATATCTTTTATCTTTTTTCGCTTAGAATGTTAAACCTTATAGATAAGGCCAATTTTCTCAACCTCATTTGATTCATTATCTGAAACTTTTCCCAAGTTATTTATGAGTAATTGTTAGAGTAATTACACAAATTTATAATGGTTTAATAGATAGCGCTTTCTTAGGAGAAAAAAGGAGTAACTAGCTAGTATGATGAAGAAATGCAACGATTTGGCAAAGCCATATTTATTTCAGGTAATGATTATGCCGGCAATGGGATTATTACAAGGACCAAGTAATACTCTATTAAATTGGAAATATTGGGAATTATTACGACTGAAGGTCCATTGGAGGTAAGAAAAATGATACGATTTGGAGTAATCGGGACGAATCGAATAACGGACATATTTATACAAGATGCGAGTACTTTAAAGGAATTTTCTTTAACTGCTGTTTATTCTCGGACAGTGAAAAAGGCAATAGAATTTGCTGGAAAATATAATATACAGAATATTTTTGTGGATTTGGAAAGTATGGCAAAAAGCGATGAAATTGATGCAGTCTATATAGCCAGTCCAAATGCCCTGCATGCCGAGCAAGCTATAATTTTTATGAAGTATGGCAAACATGTGCTTTGTGAAAAACCCATTGCTTCCAATACAACAGAATTACAAACGATGATTCAAGTTGCTCAAAGTAATAAAGTTGTTTTAATGGAAGCATTAAAATCAACATTACTTCCTAATTTTCAAAGTGTTTACAGTAATTTACATAAAATAGGAAAAATACGTCGATATTTTGCAAGTTATTGTCAATACTCCTCTCGTTATGATGCTTATAAGCAAGGAACTATATTAAATGCATTCAATCCTTTATTTTCAAATGGTTCTATAATGGATATTGGTATTTATTGTATTTATCCAATGGTTGTATTATTTGGCGTACCATCTAGTGTCCAAGCCAATGCGTTGATGCTTGACTCGGGAATAGACGGAGAAGGAAGTCTATTGCTGAAGTATAAAGATATGGATGCAGTAATTATGTATTCAAAAATAACAGATTCGAATATTCCTTCTGAAATTCAAGGCGAAAATGGAAACATTATTATAGATAATATCAATCAACCACAAAAAGTAGAAATTCGTTATCGAGATGGACGAGTAGAAGATATTTCCTACCCACAATCTAACAACACAATGTATTATGAAACCAAAGAATTTATTAATTTAATTAAGGCTGGTCAGTTAGAATCAAGTATCAATTCGCACAATCATTCAATGATAACTATGAGAATTATAGAAGAAGCGCGGAAACAGATGGGTCTTGAATTTCCGGCGGATAGGATAAATAAATAGTACGAGTAATCCCTTCAGTTTAAACTAAAGGGATTTTTTTATTAATAATCAAGGTCTACTCCTAAAAGTTATTTTCAATTTTCTGAGTCTCATTTGTTTCATTATCTGGTACTTTTCCCAAGTTATTGATAAGTGATTGTTAGAATAATCATGCAGCTCTATAATTGCTCTAGAGATAGCGCTTTCTTATAAAAACTAAAAAGGAGTTGATTCATTATGATGCAGAAATTGCAGCGATTTGGTGGAGCCATGTTTATTCCAGTAATGATTATGCCGGCTATGGGATTGTTACTAGGTCTCAGTAACACTTTATTAAATGAGCAAATGGTCGGAAGTATTGCTGCTAAAGGTACCATTTGGTATGCATTTTGGAAATTAATTTTTGATGGGAGTTACGTTGTATTTCAAAATATTCCCCTTTTATTTGTTATCGGTTTACCTATTGGTTTAGCAAAGAAATCAAAGAGCAGGGCTGCATTGGAAGCTTTCGTTATTTATATGTTTTTTAATGTATTTATCAACTCATTACTATCTACATCTGGTTCAACTTTTGGGGTGGATTTCTCTAAGGATGTAGGCGGATATAGCGGATTAGCAAGTATAGCAGGTATTAAAACGCTTGATACGAGTATGGTTGGTGCATTAATTATTGCAGGAATTACTATCTGGCTTCATGAACGCTTTTATGATAAAAAATTGCCAGACCTTTTAGCAATTTTCCAAGGAAGTGCCTTGGTCACGATAGTAGGATTCTTAGTTATGATACCAGTAGCACTTTTAACTTGTCTTGTCTGGCCACATATTCAAGAATGGATTTTTTCACTTCAAGGGCTATTAAAAACATCTGGAGCTATAGGTGTAGGGCTTTACAGTTTTCTAGAAAGAATTCTGATTCCAACTGGTTTACACCATTTTATCTGGCAGCCCTTTGCTTATGGACCAGCTGCAGTAAATGGGGGACTTCTAGCTTATTGGTTTTCTCATGTAGCAGAGTTTGCAAATTCGACTAAATCAATGACAGAGTTGTTTCCTCAGGGTGGTTTTACCTTGTTTGGGAATTCCAAAGTATTTGGATGCTTGGGCATAGCAATTGCACTTATCATTACAAGTAGACCAGAGAAAAGAAAACAAACAATTGGATTAATTTTACCTGTTGCATTTACTGCAGTAATTACAGGGATAACAGAACCAATAGAGTTTACATTCTTGTTTATTGCTCCTTATTTATTTTTAATTCATGCTATTTTGGCTGGTTTAATGACTGCAATTATGTATGCCTTTGGTGTTTCAGGTAACTTTATATACGGCTTACTTGATTTCTCAATCACTTGGGCAAGTACATGGCAAAATCACTGGGCAACTTGGCTGCTTCAAATAGGTATTGGTTTAGGATTTACCGTTATCTATGTTGTTTTATTTAGATATCTAATTATTAAGTTTAATATTTTGACGCCAGGCAGGGAGTCTGATGATGTAGAAAGCAAGTTATTTACGAAAGCAGATTACAAAGAGAAGAAATTAGGAAATACAGGTGGAAGCAGTTCTTTTGAACAATTAGCTGAATACTTTTTAGCAGATTTAGGTGGCGCTGCAAATATTCAAGATATTACAAACTGTGCAACGAGATTACGTGTTACAGTAAAAGATCCTGAAAAACTAGAAAGTGAACAAGTTTTTAGAAAACATGGAGCACATGGCTTAGTTCGAAATAAACAAGCGATCCAAGTAATAGTTGGACTATCAGTTGGTCAAGTTCGAGATAAAATGGAAGAAAAGATTAAAAGTGTTCGAAAGTAAAATAGGATGTAAGAAGGTTAAAGAAATCTCCCAATGAGTGAAACCTTTCCCATCATCTTTCCAAACTATTACGATGAAGGAAAAATCGCAGTATACTAACCTTAAAGAAATATTTATACACTAAGACATAACAACAATAAGGAAAGAGGGACTAAAAATGAAAAAAAATTCTGTAGTAATTGCTGGTGGGGGAAGTACTTATACAGCTGGAATTGTAATGATGTTAATTGAAAATCAAGATAAATTTCCATTACGGAAATTAAAATTTTACGATAATAATAAAGAACGTCAAGATATCGTTGCGAAAGCATGTGAAATTATCATTAAGGAACGTGCTCCTAAAATTGAATTCATAGCAACAACAGATCCCGAGGAAGCTTTTACAGATGTTGATTTCGTAATGGCACATATTCGTGTCGGTGGTCTAAAAATGCGTGAACTAGATGAAAAAATTCCATTAAAATATGGGGCCGTTGGTCAAGAAACATGTGGACCTGGCGGCATGGCCTATGGTATGCGTTCAATTCCAGGAGTAATTGAATTAATTGATTATATGGAAAAGTATTCACCGAATGCTTGGATGTTAAACTACTCTAACCCAGCTTCGATTGTTGCAGAGGCAACACGTATCTTACGTCCTAACTCGAAAATCATTAATATTTGTGATATGCCAGTTGCCATTAAAAAATCAATGGCTGACATTTTAGGGTTGGAATCTGAGAATGATATTATTGAACGGTATTATGGACTAAACCATTTTGGTTGGTGGACTGAGCTTTATGATAAAGAAGGCAATGACTTAATGCCAAGATTGAAAGAACATGTAAAACAATGGGGTTATGGGGCTAAAAATGATGGGATTAATAATCCACTGCTAGCGGAATCCAGCTGGATGGATACATTTACTAAAGCTAAGGACGTATACGCTGTTGACCCGGATACACTACCAAATACGTATTTAAAATATTATTTATTCCCTGACTATGTAGTACAACATTCAAACCCAGAACATACACGGGCAAACGAAGTGATGGATCATCGTGAAAAGAATGTTTTTGCCGAATGTATACGAATTGCCGAAGCTGGCACCGCTGAAGGAACAAGTATTGAAGCCGGGGAACACGCGGAATTCATCGTTCGATTGGCAGGAGCGCTTGCATACAACACATATGAAAGAATGCTATTAATTGTTCCTAATAATGGGGCGATTGCAAACGTTGAACCAACTGCAATGGTTGAGATTCCATGTTTAGTAAGTAAAGCAGGTGTGGAACCACTATCTATTGGGACGATTCCTCAATTCCAAAAGGGATTGATTGAACAACAAGTATCAGTAGAAAAGTTAGTCGTTCAAGCTTATTTAGAAAAATCATATCAAAAACTTTGGCAGGCGCTAACATTGTCAAAGACAGTACCAAGTGCGAGTGTTGCAAAAGCAATTTTAGATGACCTTATCGAGGCAAACAAGGATTTTTGGCCGGAACTTTCTTAAGGAAAAAGGGTTTGCTAAACTAGTAGCGGGTATGAGGTGTTTTCATACCCTGTTGCCTGGTAATTAAGTTAGGAGGATCTCCTTGTGAATCTTGAAGAGTTAATTAATAAAAATTATGAGTATTTGAGTGATACTGATTTTACTATTGCTAAGTACGTTCTTGCTAATAAAGATAAAATTGGGAACATGGGTATTAATCAGTTAGCTAAAAATAGTTTAGCATCCAAATCATCTGTATTAAGATTTGCTCAAAAATTAGGTTTTAGTGGATATAGTGAATTTAAAAACTTTGTAAAATGGGAAAATGCCAGCCCAAATGAGGAACTTAAACCAAATGAATTGTTTGAACAAGTTCTTTATGATGTCAATAAAACGTTAGACTATTTAAATAGTGTGGACTTTGAACCTATTTATAAAGCAATTGATACTAGCGAAAATATTTATGTCATTTCAACAGGAATAGCCCAGAAAAATCAAGCTGCAGAACTGCAACGACTATTCCTACTTATTGGCAAACCCGTTCAAATTATTCCTGCAATGGCCCACGCAAATGAATATAGGCTTATAATTGAAAAGTTAACTTCTAAAGATTTAATTATTTTGTTTTCGCTATCCGGTGAAAATCCAAACTTACAAGGGTTACCTGATATTCCTGCAGTTAAGGGTGCAAAAATGATTTCCCTTACCAATTTTAAAAGTAATTGGTTGTCAGGACATGCTGATTTTAATTTATATGCTTCCAGTACGATGAATCCTATTCCGAAAAATTGGTGGGTACGATCTGCCTCTTCCTTTTTTATTGTGGTAGAAGCATTGGCATTTGGATATTTAGATTATATAAATAGTAAAAGATAGACATTGAGGTGTGAAATGATGTTTTTTAAGAAGAGTAAAAAAGAAAAAAATATATTCATCCATAGCCCTTTAAAGGGCGAGGTTATTCCATTAGGAAGTGTTCCAGATCCCGTTTTTTCCCAGAAAATGATGGGCGAAGGGCTAGCCTTTATTCCAACTAACGGCGAAGTTTTTTCTCCTGTAAATGGGAAGGTTACACAAGTGTTTCCTACTAAACATGCAATTGGAATGGTAACGGAAGATGGCCTTGAAATGCTATTACATTTAGGACTTGAAACAGTTGAATTAAAAGGTGAAGGATTTAATATCAAAATTAATGCTGGAGATATAGTTAGTGTTAATGACCACATTGGTACTTTTGATCTTTCCTATATTGAGGAGAAGGGAAAAGAAATTATTTCAGTCCTTGTTTTCCCGAATTTTGAAGAAAAAATCTCTGAAATGATTCCGTTAAAGTCAGATGAAGTTGAAAGTGGAACGGAAATTGCTCAATTGATTTTTAAATAACTCAAATTTCATACTTGAAAATCGATTTGTGATGGGGCTCTCAAAAATTTAAGACCCAGCCAAATTCGTAGCTTGAACTGATTTTAAAAAGCGAAACGGCCTCCATTCTTGGTAAGGAAGATTCTCATGCCATAGTTGTTATTTATTTTTGACAACCTAATTCTTAGATCAAAAAGTGAATTTATTAAGTAATAATTAGCCTGTATGATACTTCCTTCATTCAGGCTTTTATTACGTTCCTCGGTTTTACGGCGCTTTCCATTTAGAAAAACAGTGGCGCAAAACTAAAAATGAAAGATCTAAAATAAATTGTTCTGCAGCCTAGAAGTCTTGTCATTCAGGATACTTATTTGTTTTGTTCAAAAACTCATCAATTTCTGAACGCAGGGAAATTTAAATAGTTTTATAGCTTTCTATCTACTATATGTGTTCATAAACTCTGTAAAGAAATCTATGTTCAGATATTACCCCTAACATTAAGTTATGTTACGATAAAACAGAGAAATTTAAAAATAAGGGGAGAAATTAATGAAGGTAGGATATGCTCGTGTTTCAACAGGCATTCAAAATCTTGATTTACAATTGGATGCTCTTAAAGAACATGGTTGCGAAGAAATATTTACAGATAAAATTAGTGGCGCCAAAGATAAAAGACAAGGATTGGAAGAAGCCCTTCGATTTGTACGCTCTGGTGATACGATAGTAGTTTGGCGCTTAGATCGATTAGGGAGAAATATGCAGCATTTAATTAAAATTGTGAATGACCTTAATGACCGAGGTATTAGTTTCCACAGCTTGCAGGAAAACATTACGATGGACAAGGCTAGTGCAACAGGGCAGCTTATGTTTCATCTATTTGCGGCCTTTGCTGAGTTCGAACGTAATCTTATTCAAGAACGTTCAGCAGCTGGTCGTGCTGCTGCAAGAGCCAGAGGGCGTTTAGGAGGAAGACCGGAGAAGTTAGATAAAAAGGAATTAGAAATGTTGAAGACATTGGTAGCAAATGGGACACCCGTTACTGATATTGCTCAAATGTGGGGAGTTTCCCGAACAACTGTTTATCGATATTTAGAAAAGAAGTAAGTCTTTGCTTACGAAAGGATGGGGAGGAAATGGCATCAAGAGGGAAAGAATTACTTACAGCAGATCAAAGAGCAGAATTTGTAAAAATACCGGATGAAATGAGTAAACAAGAACTAGAAACCTATTATACTTTTTCGCAATTTGATATGGAAATTATAAAACGACACAGAAGAGATCATAATCGCTTAGGGTTTGCTGTCCAATTATGTGTATTGCGCTATCCAGGGTGGTCTCTCACAGATGTTGAACCTATACCAGACTATGTACTCCACTATATAGCAAAACAAATAAATGCTAATCCCGATTCATTTTCTTTATATGCCCAACGTGACCCAACCAAGCATGAACATATGGAAGAAATTCGACAGGTATATGGATACCAGAATTTTTCTGTAAGTACATATCGGGAGTTAGCTCAGTATCTTTTGAAACATGCACTTCAAAATGGCAATTCTATGTATCTACTTCGAACTGTTCAAGAAGAACTTAGGAATCGAAAAATAATCCTTCCTGGAATGACTACAATAGAGCGACTTGTGTGGGATACCCGTCGGAGAGCAGAGGAAAGGATTTTTAACTCTTTAACTGCTACTCTTTCACCGTGGCAAAGACACAAATTGGATAAACTTATAGATCCCTTTGCGGAAAGCAGGAAAACCCCATTGGCATGGTTGAGAGAACTTCCGGGTCAGTCATCACCGGATGCCTTTCTAAAAGTAATAGAGCGTTTAGAATATATTCGGGAGTTGAAACTTCCATTAAACATAAATGAAGTTCATCCTAATCGGTTACTACAATTATCTCGCATTGGGGCACGTTATGAACCCCATTCGTTTCGCAGATTTAAAGAAAATAAGAAATATACCATTCTTGTCGCATACCTAGTAACTCTAAGTCAGGATTTAATTGACCAAGCAATTGAAATTCATGATCGGCAAATGATGATTTTACAATCGAAAGGTCGTAAAACACAAGAGGAAATGCAAAAAGAAAATGGAAAAGCAGTTAACGAAAAAGTTGTTCATTTTGCAGATATTGGGGCTGCACTTATTCAAGCACGAGATGAAGGGCTTGATCCATTTAGGACCATTGAAAAGATAATGCCTTGGGATAAAATCGTTACTTCTGTTGAAGAAGCGAAAAAATTAGCTCGACCAATGGATTATGATTACCTTGATTTGCTAGAGAATCGATTTACTTATCTGAGAAAGTATACCCCTACTCTTTTGAAATCATTAGAATTTCATTCTACAAAAGCAGCAGAACCATTATTACGTGCATTAAAAACATTGAACGTGATGAATGAATCCGGAAAAAGAAAAGTACCAGATGGAGCTCCATTAGATTTCGTCCCAAAACGATGGCAAAAGCATGTATACGATGAGGAAGGAACAATTAATCGACATTATTATGAAATGGCTGCCCTTACGGAATTAAAAAATCATATTCGTTCAGGAGACGTATCTGTAGTCGGCAGTAGGCTTCATAAAGACTTTGAGGAGTACCTTGTTCCCAAAGATGAATGGACAACAACCAATCTTAAAGAAACTAGACTGGCAGTTCGTTCATCAGCAGAGGAATACCTTGAGGAAAGAAAGAAAGCTCTAGCTGAACGCCTTACATGGGTTTCAAATAACCTTGATAGTCTTGAAGGAATAAATATAGAAAAAGCAAAACTTAGAGTGGATCGTTTGGAAAAGAATACCCCAGAAGATGCACGAACTTTCAGTTTATCCTTATATAATATGCTTCCGAGAATTAAGCTTACTGATCTTTTAATGGAGGTAGCGCACTGGACAGGTTTTGACGAAATGTTAATACATGCTTCCACTAATCGCCCTCCAAATGGAGAAGAAAAGGTCATTTTGATGGCTGCGCTTATGGCAATGGGAACGAATATTGGATTGACTAAAATGGCAGATGCTACACCTGGAGTTACTTATCATCAGATGGCCAATGCCGCACAATGGAGATTATATGATGATGCTATAAATCGAGCACAGGCAACTTTGGTAAATTTTCAACACAAACTTGCTCTAGCTTCTTATTGGGGAGATGGCACCACATCTTCATCCGACGGAATGCGAGTACAGGTTGGTGTTTCATCGTTGCATGCCGAAGCAAATCCCCACTACGGCACAGGAAAAGGGGCAACCATTTATAGGTTTACAAGTGATCAATTTTCCTCGTTTTATACGAAAGTCATTAATACCAATGCAAGAGATGCTGTCCATGTCATCGATGGGTTGCTTCATCATGAAACAGAATTAAATATTGAAGAGCATTTCACAGACACGGCCGGCTATACAGATTCTGTATTCGGATTAAGTCATTTGTTAGGTTTTCGTTTTGCGCCAAGGCTTCGTGACTTAGCTGATTCCAAACTATACACAATTCAAAAGCCAAGTGATTTTCCTGACCTAGAAAAATTACTTCGTGGACGGATTAACACAAAGATTATTCAGGAAAACTTTGATGACGTGCTCCGTTTAGCCCATTCGATTCGAGAAGGAAAAGTGTCTGGTTCGCTTATTATGGGGAAATTGGGATCATATGCAAGGCAAAACAAGTTAGCTGCTGCATTACGAGAAATGGGAAGAATCGAAAAAACTATTTTTATTTTAGATTACATATCTAATGAAGCTCTACGTAGGCGTATTCAACGAGGATTGAATAAAGGAGAAGCTATGAATGGCTTGGCAAGATCATTATTCTTTGGAAAACGAGGGGAGTTACGGGAACGAGGACTGCAAGATCAACTTCAACGTGCAAGCGCTTTAAATATTATAATTAACGCTATTAGTGTATGGAACACCGTATATCTTACCGAAGCAACAAAATTGTTGAAGGAAAAAGGGGATTTTCAAGAAGATCTACTAAAACATATTTCGCCATTAGGATGGGAACATATCAATTTTCTTGGGGAATACACCTTTGATATGAAGAAAATAGCAAGCTTACATTCGCTGCGCCCTCTTATTCAATAAATAATAAGCCGAATTTTCTTAGCGTAGGAAAACTCGGCTTTATTTATGTCGAAATTTGCTTAGCGTATGTTTTGCGCTTTTTGTTGGTAGGACCCCACTAAATACAAATCGCCCACTTCGAATCCGGGTTAAAACAGGAACGTATAACGCATAGAGAATTCGTGATACCAAAGAAATCATAATATTGACTGTTTTCGTTATGGCTCTACTCTTACAAAAATATAGAAATTACTAGGAGTTGATATTCTTGGGTTTAAGTACAAAAGTTTCAAGTGACCTTAAAGCAAGGTTTTCAATTCATAATATCCCACTCGCCTTGTTAGAGAGGATTGGGAAGTCATATTCTTTAACTTATCAAGTTAAAGGATATAAGTTTATTATAAATTTAATGGGGAACCATTTTAATTTTATCAAGAATTGTAGAACTAAGAAAAATAAAAAAAGAGCCAGAAACCTCGCTCCATTCTTTATCACAAGAAATGATGATGAAACAATTGACCTAGGAATACAAATTAATGACATTTCTCAAGTTGCAGCACATGATTTTACTAAAGGACCACTATTCATAAAAAATAAACATGAAGATCGAGGTTCATATATTATAGAAATTAAATATCCTCCGGTAGACCTTATAAATAAAATCAAACAAATACAAAGACGAGAAAGTGAGAAATTAAGAAAAAAAGAGGAGCGAAAAGAACTCTTAGATAAATTATTAAAAAAGTTTGACGAATATGAAGTAAAATATAGAGATTCTTCTATTCAACAAGAGCAGGATTTAAAATCAAAAGGGATATATTTAGCACGCCCTAATGCTTTTAAGCGTTGTGAAAACTGCGCTAACAACTCTGGTTCTAAATGCTCGGTTCATAAAGTAGAAGTCAGTGATAATCACAGGTGTTCACGTTTTTATTCATACAAAACCTTTTATGGCGGTGGTTTCTCACCAAAATAAATTGCATTTCAAAAATAACAGTTTCTTTAATCAAATGATAAGGGAAGCGGATTTTTATTTTGTTTATTTTCTGGAAAAGGAGAGAAAGAAAATCCAATTGATTAAAGGAATAATAGGATGCACTCTTTATTTCAGGTACAGCAGCTGCAATCGTTAATATCTTAACAGACCTTGGATTACTTTAAAACAAGCTTTATATCCCTGACTGGCATTAGATCCATACTTTGAGAAAAGCTTTTTATTACTGGTATTACCAATAATACACAGGATATAACGGGATTGCAGTAGATTTTTAAACATTCGTGACTATAAATTAAATTGCAAAGCGGTATATCGAAAAATAGGTGATAACTTTGTTCTTTCAGGAGATAATGCAAGGAGGTCATTAAATCAAGGACCATATGGATTAAGGGGATCATGGAATTTTTCGAATTAATGTTGGATTCTAAATACTAAAACGCACCTGAAATAAGGATAAATATAGGTAGGAAAAAAAAAGGTATACTTGCCTTGCACTGAAAAAGTTGAATAGGGAAATTTAGTGTGGGCGAAGCCAAACTAATTTTACATAAACACCTTAACAAGAGTGCTCTACATAAAATAATATAGGTCATGTCAAAATGGACAGAAGTAAACTTTGAACCGACTGGGCTCTGGAATTTATTTTTCCTATTTAAATAGTAATAAAGATTTCTATTAAAAGGAGACTTTTTAATTTTGGTCGGATTGATTTGAATTTGGTGTTAAAAATTAGATTTGAGAAATACAAAATTTATTGTACTACCTATAAAACAACAATTAAAACAACATTTTTTTGAAAAAATAAAATTAATTTCTTAAATAGTTTAATCGAAACATATAAGAGGTGATTATTATTATCCCGAATATAGAGGAATTATTATCGAAGCTTGTACCTTGGCAGAGGGGAACTTTAACATTTCTAATTCAATCCGAGGAAGAATACAATGACTTTATAGAATATTATGAAAATGAGGAAATTCAACAAAGTTTACATAGTGTAAAACTTAATGAGTATTCAAGAGCTAGCCAAGCTATGCAAAGATATCGTCTTGATAGAATTGTTAAAATGGCTTTATCTTTTGAAGAATTCAAGAAATTATTTGAAGAAAATCCTTATACAGGTTTTTCAACACTTTTTCAAGATGGTGTAGATGGACAAACACTTAAGTTAATTAAAAAAAGAATGGCAGAAGGTACTTCATTGGAAATGTTTTATGAATATCATTTGCTTGATCCTCATGAATTTTTAAAACGATTAGCAACCTTTAGAATTGATAGAGATTTATTATACCTTTTACAAAAAAGAACTAAGTCCTCAGAGCAACATTTAAACAGATTAGATATGTCGATTGATGATGTCATAGGATATAATAGTATATCTGTATATAATCATAAATTAAGAGAAGTGTTTATTCAACGCATGGTACGGGATACAAAGATGGCGAAAAAGATTAAGATTTTATACAAAAGTACTTGTCAGTTATGTAGAAGTAAAATAAAAAGTACAAATGGTTATATTTCAGAAGCTCATCATATTAAACCATATAATATAACTCATAAGGGTGATGATTCCTACCAAAATCTTATTGTACTATGTCCAAATTGTCACTCCAGATTTGATGAGTATTTCTATGCTATTCATCCAGAAACATTTACTGTTCATTGTTTAGATACGGGTAACGAGAATCATATGAAAGACCTTTATATGGTGAAAGATCACACTTTAGGCCAGGAGTATCTTAATTTTGCGTGGGAGGTTTTTATAGGTCTTAAAGATTCGTTAAATAAGGACAATAAGTAAATAAACATCTCTATTATTTTACCGAGTATAGGATTAGAAAATCTCACGCCACAATAATTCTAGCTTTTTACATGAGATGTGAAAATGAGCATAGTCTCAGTTGCTTTGCTCATTTTCATTGTTTGGATATTTTTATTGAAAGTTTCAGTGTTAATGTAAAGATGCTTGATATTACGAATATAACCTCTGAGTATTAAATTAAAGAGCTCCATCAAATTATCATCTTTTAGAAATGGATACAATTAAGCCATATAGTTCGTTTAACTTGTCCTCAGTTATGAATTCGCGAATTAAATTGGTATTATAGTATTCATATCCATTGTTACTCAATTTGGAAACATTATACTTCTCACCAATCAAAGCAAATTCATTATATGCCAATTCAGGCATATCTCCAATTTCAACCTTCTTTTTCACAATATCTGCGGCCATTTTGATCATGCCAGATTGTTTAATTGAATTCGGATTGAAATCTACATCTAAAATTTCCTTAATAGAGTTCAACTTACTGTAGAAAGTCTGTTTGCTAACTGGTTGTCCTTTTTTAGCTCTGGGGCTCATTACGTTCTTAAAAATAAATTTAGAATCAATTAATTCCTTTTTAGTATAGTCATCAGATTCGGTATTATAAAAATAATACGTGGTTTCATTGGTAGCCTTCTTTAAATACCAAATAGTTCTGTCAGAAACCATTATTGGCGTATTTCTGCCAATTATAATTATTTCATTAGTTTCCCAGTTTATATTGTTATAACTTAAATTTTTTAATTCCTTAAAATCTTCTCCAATAATTCCTTCAAATAAAACACTGATTAAAGCTTGATCTTGTGCATTGGGCAAGTGTTCAATAATAATATTATATAATTCATCTTCACTAAAATGAGTTCTTTTATTTTTATCTACAAATTGATCGCACCACTTTGAATCTACATCTTTTAATGGATTTAAGCTAATGTCACTATATCCATTTTCGATCGCCCATGAGATATATTGAGAAATATTCCTACCACTACTTCTTGCAACAGTTGAAGAATAAGGTCTACTTTTCTCAATGACTTCTCCGATTTGAGTTAATGAGAAATTATATAAATCTTTATCCAAATATCTCTCAATAGAAGCAGACTTATAAAATACATATTTAATGGTATTTTGAGTCCTAGGATTATCATAAATTGATAAAAATATATTTTTTATTTCTTCATTATATAATATATTCATTTTTCAATACTACTCCCTTTTTGGCTATGATACTTTTACTGTTTCTACCTTTCTCTATCATCTAGTGTTTACCTTTAATATAACAGGTAAATGAAGATTATTGTTACAACTGATTACGACCAATAAAATTTACCACCATTGTCATACTTTTCACCACCAAGTGTCAAATATATTACCAGCGGATGACAGGCGTTTACCACTGAATCCCTTTTTTAATAAAAACATCTCACAGCAGGATTAATTCTTTTTTTACATAGTAGACTGAATACTGTGCAGCAAGTAATTAACCAACTATGCATAGTTTAGATACTTATAGTTTCATTCTTTTTACACTCAATTCGTTATTATCTAAAATTATTTTCTTATGAAGAATCATTAGATTGTGAAAAATTTCACTTAAACTACCAAACTACCGGATCAGGTTAGTGCAACAATGATATTATAATAAATTCAAAATACAAAAAAACAACCAATATAAAGAAGCCCGCGGGGATCTAGAAGCAGAACTGGAAAATTACGTGAAAGTAAGGATGCACTGGCAAAAGCATCATTTTTCTTAATGGAGCTCTTGCATTTCTCATCTTTTTTTATTAAAAAAACGAACGTATATTCCGTTGTATTATGGTATAATTTGGTTATGAAATAAAAATTAGTGGGAGGGGTTAGCTTGGCTTTATGCAAGAAACAATTTCAAGATTTTCACGATACTATCAAATTAAAGGAAGAAAATGAGGTACTTAGTAGTAAGCGGGACATTATTGTAAAACGCATTAAAGATAAGTTGCCAGAAGAAGCTGCATATAGTTTTGATATTTTTAATCAAGGTTCATATGCAATGCATACAGGGATAAAGCCGTTAGGTTCGGATTATGACATCGATGTCGGTTTGTATTTTGATATGTCAAAGGATGATGTAGATCCTTTGACCGCAAAAAATTGGATTTATAAAGCACTGGATGGGCATACATCGGATGTAAAGATTAAAAATCCTTGTGTGACTGTTACATATGCGGAAGGGTATCACGTAGATGTAACTGTATACGCTGCTAATAATAGTGACGGAAAAGTGTATCTTGCGAAAGGGAAACCTAATGGCAAAGTGGAGGATAAGAAATGGGATGAATCCAATCCAAAAGACTTAATTACAGAAATTAGAGAGCATTTACCTGACAAAGATGACCGAAGACAGTTTAGAAGAATTGTACGTTATCTAAAAAGATGGAAAGATGTTAAATTTTCTTCTGTAAACGGTAAGCCAACAGGTATCGCATTAACTTCTTGCGTATATCATTGGTTGGATATACAAAAAGAAACAGATACGTTTACTGGAAAGACGACATACAAGGACCTGGAAGCATTAATCAACGTCGTTTCTAAAATAATTTCAAATTTCCAACAAGAATATGTAGAAATAGATGGTGAATATAAGTTTATGCCAAGGCTAAAAGTACGGCTTCCCGTGGAACCAAAACCAGAGTTATTAGAAACAATGACATACAAACAAATGAAAACATTTAAAGAAAAGTTGGAAACATTATTAGAAGCATTAGAAGATGCAAAGGCGAAAGCGGATCCTACTGATGCGGCAGAATTATTGAAAAAGCAATTCGGAGATGATTTTCCGGTTCCGGAAAAGTCAACTACTGGTAAAAAGGCAATGGCCGCTGCTGTTATTTCCAGCTCTGAGTCAGCGAGTGAAAAAGGATAATGTTACTTAGCTTAGAAGATATTAAACTAGAATTAAGTGAAATAGAACAAGACATAATTAGTTCATTTTCGATTTTAGAAGAAGTGGACTTAGAAGAATATCCTGGATGTGCCAAGGTTGCAGAAATAGAGGTACAAATAAATGGGGAAACTGCTGTTTTAACAGTTGGTTTCCCTGAAAAATTCCCAAATGAACTTCCAAAGTTCTATGATAAAAGAAACTTATTTAAAATAATCCCTCACAAGATGCCTAATGGATTCTTGTGTTTTACCAGAAATGAATCGCTCATTTTGGATGAGAGGTATCCAGCTTCCATCTTATTACACTGTTTGAATAAGGTAATTAAGTTAATAGAGGATGGAATGAAGGGTATAAATCATAAAGATTTTCTAGATGAATTTGAGGTCTATTGGCAGAATAACCTATTATTAAACATTTATGCTCATATCGATACGACAAATTCAAAATTAAGAGAACTGGATCTATGGAATAAGCCAGTGGAAAATGACAATTTTATTGTTGTTGCTGCTGAGAAAAGAGATTCTTTGGAAAAAGTGATTAGCCGAATTTTTCATATAGATGTTGACATGGCGACTAAGTATAGATGTTTATATATCCCTTTAGTAGAAGGGACTTTTTTGTTGCCTCCGATAAATGAGGAAAAGTGGGATTTTGGAGAATTGAAAAATAATATATTTTCGAATTTATCGGAAGAGAACAGAAAAGAGTTTTATCGTTTAGTTAGTAAACAGATAAATGGTGTTCGTTCCAATCTTGAATTTATTATTATAGGATTGCCTACGCCAAAGGGGAATGTGGCCTTATTTGGTTATGGTATGAATGGGAATGTATTTGATTTCAAATCACATAAGAATAAAAATAAACTCAAAAGGCATCTACATCCATTTATATCAAAGCCTAAAGATGCGGCCTTGTATAAAGCGAATATCGAAAGATGGCATCCTAATCATCTTCTTAATCGGACAGGCGGAAATACGGAATTAAAAGATAAGCATATATTAATTGCTGGAGTCGGCTCAATAGGAAGCGAGATTGCTATGAGATTTGCAAAGGCTGGAGTTAAAAAAATTTCGTTAGTTGATTTCGATAAATTGGAAATAGATAATGTTCATCGTCACGCACTTGGCAGTGATCAAGTTTATGATATAAGCGAAAAATTAGGGCTTTATAATAAACCGAAAGTATGGGGGTTGGAAGAAGAAATAAAAAGGAAGTATCCTTTTACAGAAGTGAAAGCGTACTATGACAATATTTTTTCGTTATTTGAGGAACTAGAAATTAGTAAGAGTAATATAGATCTTTTTATAGTTGCAATTGGTTCCCCAAACAAAGAAATGATGATTAACGAAAGATTGCATAAGTTAACTGAACCTCCGCCAACCATATATACCTGGGTGGAACCTCTTGGTATCGGTGGACACACGTTATTAACGCTAAATAACGAAAGAAAAGGGTGTTATCATTGTTTATTTAAATCAGAAGAAGACTCCCCTATATATAATCGTTCAGCATTTGCAGAACCGTTTCAGGATTTTTCTAAATCAATTACTGGTTGTGGGTCTGTATTCACACCGTACAGCTTTTTAGATAGTGAACGTTCTGCAATGTTAGCGGTGGAGGCTGGTATCAAGGTATTAACGGGGAATATGAAAGGTAACCCGCTCCTATCCTGGAAGGGGGAGGATGACCTTTTTGAAAAATATGGTTACAATACAACGTTCCGTTATACATTCAAAACTGAGAAATTAGATGATACCAAATACTCCTATAAAGATGAACATTGCCCTATTTGTTCAAAAGAAGGAAGGGATATGCATCAATAACCAAAAAGAATTATTTATTTTGCCAAACAATAGAATATTGTATATCCGTCCTGAAGCTATAGAAAAAATCAATCATTACAGACAAATAAGATGGACAGATACTGAAGCTGGTGGGATTTTAATAGGAAGGGTGTTAATGGAGGACGGGAACTATATAGTAGATGATGTGACGGAACCAATGCCAACCGATAAAAGGTCCCGAACTCGTTTTAGTAGGAAACAGGAAGGTCATCAAGAGTATTTTAACGATGTTTGGAAAAGAGAAAATGGAAGATGCTTTTACCTTGGAGAATGGCATACTCATCCGGAGAGTGTGCCGGTTCCTTCTTCTATTGACAGAAAAGATTGGAGCAGATTATTAAACTTAGGTTATGAAACTGGTTGTCTATTCTTTATTATATTAGGAATAGACGAATTAAAAGTTTGGTATGGTACGGAGGATAAAATAATCGAACTTAAAAGGAGAAATTAAATTGGCCAACTCTAAAGAAGAACGAAAAAGAAGAGACCTTACGGCAGCAGAAAACTATCACCTTTGGGTTGTTAGTGGTGGTATGTGTTCATTTGATGGGTGTAAAAAGAAATTAATAGAATCTACGTCAGGGGAATTAACGAATGTTGGAATAAAAGCACATATTATTGGTCACGCCAAAAGCTCTGCTCGTCACGAATATATGGAGAAATATGGTTTTACCTATGAAACGTTAGAAAATGTAGAAAATCTTATGTTAATGTGTTATGACCACTCTAAAATAATTGATGACAAAAAAACTAGAGATCAATTTCCGCCGGATATACTATTTGCAATGAAAGAAAAACACGAAAAATGGGTTTCCTCTTGGTCAGTCGATAAAAAGAAAAGTATTGCTCTTATACACAAAAGAATGGGGGGGCCGCTATTCGATATAGAATATGATAGCCCAGCTCCATATATACTTCTTGATGCTGTTGAGGACCAAACTGTGTTTGATGACTTTACACCAGAAGGTTGGGAAGAAGGAAAGAAAAGCAACGAAATACTTTATCAGAAGTTCATTGAAAAAATTAAAGAAAAAGAGGCAAAGGTAGGTGAAATATTCCCTTTGTCTGCTATACCTTTATTAATCCATTTAGGTTCCTTGTTAACTGATACGGTTTCATATTCTATTTATCAATTTGATAGAGAAAAGGGGTTTTGGGTTTCTGAAAATCCTGGGGTAAATAAAGATATCGTGTTAACTGTTAAAAAAGATATAAAAGATTGTGATGATCTGGCAGTTCTTGTATCGATAAGCGGGAAGGTTAAAATGAATTCGGTTAAAGAAGTGTTAGGAGAAGAATTTGATTCTCTCTGTGTCGAAGTAGATGATCCTGACGTAAAAAAAGTCTTATACAGAGAAGATGTAATAAATATACAGGCGAAATTAAAATACGAAATTGAGAAATTAATGCAACATCAAGATTATAATAAGATTCATCTATTCTATGCTGGCCCCGCGGGACTTGCAATAGAAATAGGAAGAGGTATTAACCCTAAAATGTGGAGTGAAGTATGTTTATATGAATACAATAAGCGATGGACTCCTAAGTATCAGTATGCTTTATCAATCTGAAAATTCCAGTACAATCTTAGCTTAATTGCATGTTATTAGGACTGTCCCAGAAGGTAAACAGCGTAGCTTATTGAAAGAATATCTTGAGCAGAATGATATTGTGCCGTTAAAAGGGGCAACTACATATTGGTGTATAGATAAGGTTCTTAAGCTTGACTCAAGCAAAGAAGATTAAAACTCTACTACAGTAAATAAACTTTGAGGGAAGGTAATAACATGTTCAATGCAAAGTTAAGAAAAAATGCAATCGACAATTATAATGCAGCGGTTGAACGTTATGAAAAAGTGGCCAAGGATTTAGGTGGAAATACGAATGTTCTTTATAAAGAGCGTGAAAAAGCTTTAAAACTTGTTAAATTAATAGAAGAACGAATTAATAAATTAGCAAACACTCCAAAGGAATTCAAAGTAACACTTAAAAAAGTTGAAATTGAAGTGGAAAATTTTAAGACAAAACAACAAGAAATTAAAAAGGCAGAAGTTGAAGCAAAAGCAGCTGCTGGAGGTTCTGGAGCGGGTGCAACTTTAAGTGCTCTTGGAGTTGCTGTAGCTACAATGGGTCCAACAGCAGCAATGGGCATTGCCACTACTTTTGGTCTTGCATCAACAGGTACTGCTATCTCTACTTTATCAGGAGCCGCTGCGACTAATGCTGCATTGGCATGGCTTGGTGGTGGTGCATTAGCAGCTGGTGGTGGTGGAATGAGTGCAGGTAGTGCGTTCCTCGCACTAGCAGGACCAGTAGGTTGGACAATTGCTGGTGTTATGCTTGCAGGTTCGGTTGGTTCAGGCTTGTTTGCCAGTCATAAAAACAAAAAAACTGCGAATAAGCTAATTGCTGAGAGAGAAAATCTCGAGAAAATAATTAGAAAATTTAACAATATGAACTCAGAAGTCAAGGCATTGGTGGAAACAACCAACACTCAAATAACTGGAGTATCTAAAGCAGAGAAAGCTTTGATTGGAAGTGATTATAGTCAATTCTCCAAAGATGAAAAACTACAAGCTGGATTGCTTGTGAATTCAACTTTAACTTTGGCACAACTAATCAATAAGGAGCTAAAATTAGATGCTTAGTGAACAGTCTATTGATAATAATGTTGAACAAGGGATTGCTTCATATGTCGATTATTTAAATAATATCCGATTAACAGATCTGATGAATACATTAGAATCAATTCTTACTAGTGAAACAGATAAATTATCAGACTTAGCTACTAAATCAGCAAATGCATTATTAAATTTAGATTGGGCGAAAACAGAAATCGATAATCTTATCAATATTAATCGTGGTGGAGATACTGGAGTACATGGTTTTATTTCAGAGTTTGCTGAAACGGGTATAAGAAATGCAAGAGATGTTTATCAAGGACTACAGAAAAGTGTAGTCCTATTAAATGATAATGGACCTGCAGATATTCTACTTCAAGGCAAAGAAGTGCAAATGAAGTTTTATGCCAATATCTTAGAAGAGATTAAGCAAGCATCCAATTATGATAAAATGAGTATGATTTTTCCAAAAGACCATGTGGAAGTCATAGAAAAAATTATGAGCGGAGCAAAATCTGTAGAATTTAATGGAAATATCTTGTCTAACTCCCAAATCAATAATATAAGAAAAGCCATTGAAGATGAGAGTGCTCTGCGTGGCGTTTCTTATGATAAATGGTTGGAATCATCAGTTCTTGAATATAAAGATGTTCAAAAAGGAACAATTGACCAAACGTTATCAGGGGAAGTAAATGACATAAATAAGCAAACTGCTCAACAAAAATCTGATATTAAAAAAGAAGCGGATAGCGATAGATTAAGCGCCCAACAAGAAGCACAACCAAGTTTCGGAGAAGCATCTAAAGTTGCTGGAATAGGTGCAGCAGTACAAGGTGGGTTCAATCTAGGGATCTTTGTCTATCAAAAGCATAAAGATGGAAAAGAAGTCTGGGATTTTGATATTGAAGATTGGAAAGAGTGTGGAGTCAGTACAGCTAAAGGTGCTATTAAAGGTGGAATTTCTGGATATGCAATATATGGATTAACCAACGTTTGTCACCTTGCTGCACCTAGTGCTGGTGCAATTACTTCAGGAACTTTTGGGTTAAGTAATGCCATTGTCAAATATAGAAAAGGTGATGTTGATAGAGATGGATTTATTGATTTAGTAACACTAAATGCCATTGATGCAACTGGGGCTGCTATTGGTGCTGCTATAGGACAAGCAGTTATACCAATTCCAGTTGTTGGTGCTTTGGTTGGCTCAATCGTTGCAACCACAGCACTTAGTCTTGGAAAAGGTGTCCTAAGCAAACACGAAATAGAAGTTATTAATCTTTATCAAGAAAAAATTAATGCATTTGTTGATAAATTGGAAAAAGAATACCAAGTAAAACTAGATGAGCTTTTGAATAAATATCATAAATTCGGGGAATTGCAGCAATACTCGTTTGACTTCAATATCAATGTTCAGCTAAGATTTGTTTCTTCTATTAATTTAGCGAAGTCAGTAGGAGTACCAGAGAAAAGTATTCTCAAAAATGAAGATGAAATTGATGAATACTTTCTATGTTGATTGGTTCCCACACACGAGTTGGATATGTTCCCGCAAACGACCATCAATAAAAATGGGCAAAATGTTTAAAGCCACATTCCATCTCACCATTACTTCGACTCCCGAATGGGACCTGAGAACCGTCCCGATGTCTTTCAAGCAATTGACAATAGTGGGATTTTCCGTGGCGATGTTAAATGGGATGAGGGGTTTGACCTGACCGCTAAGGCACAAGAGCAAATCCGTCAAGATGCCATCTCTGTCGGTTTATTAGTTACTGCGGAGAAAAATGCAGAAAAAGCGTTAAAGGAATTTTTTAAGAATATTGGTTATACGGTAAATGTCACGTTTAACTAATAATAGTTCTGCCTGTGGCCGCCAACTAATTAGTAGGCGGCATTGTTACGTTTGTAATTCTTGAACTGTTATCGGGTAAGCATGATAAGAGATTTATATGTGGGTCTGGAACAGTGAACCTGTCCCCATATCTACCCTTTGCTCTTTTCATAGGCTTTAGTTCAAGGGATATAACAGATTTCCTCGTGGAAGAATAGACGACCAAGAAATGGTAAAATAGCATTATAGTATTTGAGAGGTTGATTGTAATTGACGAATTAGTACTTAGTTAGACATGCACACTCTACCTATACACCTGATGAAATCAACAGGCCTTTATCGGAAAGAGGATTGGCTGATGCAACAAATGTTACGGAGCTATTAAAAATAGAGGGAATTGACATTGTTGTTTCAAGTCCATATAAAAGAGCTGTTCAAACGGTAAGTGGGATAGCCGAATATATAAAAACAGAGGTTGAAATGGTTGATGGGTTTAAAGAACGAAGGTTAACTGTTGGCCCTGCTCAAGACTTTACTCTTGCTATCACAAAGGTATGGGAGGATGAAAACTTTTCTTGGGAAGGAGGAGAATCCAATATTGTTGCTCAAAAAAGGGGTGTAGATACCACTTATGATGTGTTAGATAAGTACAAAGGAAAAAACGTCGTGATCGGTACACATGGCAATCTTATGGTTTTAATTATGAATTTCTTTGATTAACAATATGATTTCTCGTTTTGGAAGAGTCTTTATATGCCGGATATTTACAAATTAACGTTTGAGGGGAAAGAGTTAAGGAGTGTAAAAAGATGTTGGGAAAGAACTTGATTTTGTTTCTTGTCTAACGGGTAGGTACTGGATGGGAGAAACTGGAGGTTGCCTGGCACTGTTTGCTTTGTAGTCATCATTTAACCATCCATGCTTAAAGACCGTTGTTAGCCATGAAATTGCTAAGTACAGGCTACACACTCATATGGTAATATGAAGAAAATAGAAAAATATGGGGGATTTAGTGTTGTCGATTCCTGAAAAACACATTGTGGTTAAAGCGGTCAGCGAAAAGTATAACTGCATATTGTCCAATATCAAAAGGAAGCAAATCATGTATGAAGGGACAAGCAATGAGAAGAAATTAGTTCTTTGCACTCCACAGTCAAAGTTACATGTAAACGGCAAGGGGTGGTTCGACTTAACCACACTACAAATAGACTTACTAGATGATTCAGATATTCCAATCCTAGCAGTTCGTCTACAGGGTTACAAAGTCTATTATATTGACTTTAAGGAGCTTAAAAAGTTAATGACACCAGATATAATGCTAAGGAACCCAAAGGAGGGTGAACATTGGAAGTTATATGTTTGGGGTAATTTTATAAAAGTCCAAGGAAATGAAAAGGAGTTCCATGTTCAACCTGAGCTTTTAGACAGGAAAGAATTTACTTTATTTATTTAGGGGAGAGATAAAATGCCTGTAAACCTGATATCAAAAGATTTGTTGAATCAGTTTCAAGAACTATTAGAAAAAACCGAGGGTGAATTAAATATCATATCTCCATTTATCGGGACTCAAACTGCTAATATGTTAGCAGACTGGCTAAAGGATAACCCTTCGGTAGTATGTAATGTAATTACTCGATTTTATCGGGAAGATTTCGTTGAACGTGTAAGTAGTATTTACGGACTTGAGCGTCTTTTACATGCAAATGCAAATATCTTTGCTCTAGTAGACTTACACTCCAAACTCTATTTATTTGATACACATTCTACCATTATTGGATCAGCAAACTTTACAAAGGGTGGCTTTGTGTCTAACCATGAAATCTGCGTACTTATGGATGATGAGCATGAAATTGCTGAAAAAGCACAGGAGTATTTCTTTGACTTACTTGAACAAATTGAAGCTACTGGTAATGCAGGGAAAGTTACTCAAGAGTGGATTGATGAAGAGAAAATACATGTACCTCAATTAGCAGCTAATCAAAAACATAAAACAGTTACCTACTCAAACAATAAAAAGAGGGGGGCTGAGTTAAAGAAAATTGTCCACCCTGATTTATTTGAATCAATCCTTGAAAATTCAGATGAAGCAGATGAGGTTACAGGTATCTGGTTAAAGTTTGAAGGAACGGGAGCGGACAGAATTCCAAGCGATTTAAATTACAAACACATGAAGGGTATTAGGAAACGGGACTTAAACACTACTTACTTCCCTCGAAGACCTGGTGGAATTGTAAAAGAGGATACCTTATTCTTAACAATCGTTAGTTACGATGAACAAGGTCGACCTACTCCAATGATAGTGGGGTATGCAAAGACAGACGGGTTTAACAGCACAAATGTTGTTGATGATGATGACATTAAAGATGCACCTTGGAAACAGCGTTTTCCTCATTATGTTGAATTTACTGATGGAAAAGTTATAAATGCACCTATTAAAACTGGCATTCGTTTAGTTGATTTATACAACACCATCGGTAAAGCAACCTTTCCATCTTTGAAAAAGAGAAAAAATGTTAGTCAAAGAACTTTACAAAGTATGCACTTTAGAAGGTCGCATATTCGTATCACACAAGAGGCTCATGATTATTTAATGGTTGAGTTAAACAAGCTATTAAGTACATATGGAGAAATAAAACTGGGATAGAATCGCCGAATATGTTCTATAGGAACGTAAACGCGAAATGTAAGGAAAACCAGTTGGAGTAGAGGAGGTTTAGAATGGTTCAAACGTACAACAGAGAAGATGAACTTAAAGAACGATTTAACCAGTTCATCTCATCCAAAGTGACTGGTGAAAATATAGACTATTATTCAAAACTATCAATAGAAGATTTTGTAGATATAAAAACAACGTTAAGCGATATTAACAATATTATTACATACAAAACCACAATCCGTTTTATGGACTGGTTAAGAGAATATTTTCTTATGTAGATGCTAATTATCAGGTTTATTTAAATGAGGTATTGAGAGCAAAGCCAAGTGGTAATGGCTACGATATCATGGTGACTGGTGATGTAAATATCATAGCTGAAATCAAGTGTAACAAGCCTATTAACAGTGGGTTTAAGTTTGGCTCTGCACAGAGGAACGGTATTATTAAGGACATTCAGGGTTTGCTAGAAGGAAAGACGAAGGTGAATTTTGACCCGGAATCCGCTTATAAATTCCTAGTAATATATGATTTTGGTGAACACACTTTAAAAGCTACGGAACATCTAATCAATAACATCCCTTCTGAATATAGGGGGAAAGTTGAATTATATACTTATCAAACTCAATTGACGTTGGATAAGGTATATGTCGTCTTCATTAAATGATGACTTTGTTTGGTATTAGTTTTTAAATAGTTTGGAGGGTAACTTGGATTTAAATAAATTCAACCTATCTAGGTTGCCTCATATTACGAGCAGGAGAGTTTCTGTAACAGTGCAGAATTTTTTGCTGCGCAGTACAACGATACTGCGCATTTACGACATTTATTTTTGTTAAACTTACTTAAAGTAAAGGGACGATGCTTAAAAAAACCAGTAAATGAAGTAAAAGAGTTGGATGGAATTATTAAAAAGGAATACTCCATCCAACTCTTTTACGCATTTTTAGATCTTCTCATTTTATTCTTGGTTTTACGGGGTTCATTGTATTCTTTCAACATGATTATTAAATCATCACGATCATATAATTTAACATTATTTTTGTGTGCCAGTACAATGGCTTTGTCAGTATAGTAGTTATTAGTTATAACCCACTTTTTGTTGGCATTGTAATATCCCGCACCTCCTAGAACCTCATATATTGCGTCCACACCGACTTTATTGGAATACCTTTTTGCTTGTATAACAATTTTTTGATTTCCCTTTTGTAAAACAAGGTCAGCACCAAAATCTCCGTTATCTGGGGTTAATTTAGCAAAATAACCTTGGTGTTTAAAAAGATGATATAAGAACTTTTCAAATTCTGTACCATTCATGTTATCGATTTCATCTAGTGTATTTTGATATGATTTATATTGTGATGAGTTAGAAAGGAATTGAATTATTGCTTTTCCTGTTTTATATAAAAACATAAATATTAGTGACAAAAAGGAAAGGGTAAGGAACCAACTTGCAAAAGCATTCATGGGTGAATCTTTTGGAAATAAGCCAACAAAGAATATTAACAAAAGATAAATAAAGGTTATTAATTTTGCCTTGTCTTTAAAACTCCAATATCTAAATTTTTTAATATCAACAATGTGTTGTAAACCTAAGCCAAATAGACTTGCGATGTAAATAATTAGAAAAAGGCCTAACCAGTGATACTCAGCAGTATAGAAGCCCAGTGCTAATAAAATTGTAAGTTTAACCTCTAATTTTTTTGATGTTTTTTTTGAGATTATTCCCATGAATAATAGTCACCACACTAACAATTTGATATGTTTATTTTCTCAAGAGGGAGTAAAATTATACCATTTATAATAAGGGAGAAAAGCAAAGTGGATAGAGAGTTTATTGAGGAACAGTTATTAGCAACAAGGAGGTTCTTGAAGAAGAAATATGGTATTAAAAAATTAGGGATATTCGGCTCTTATTCAAGAAATCAGCAAACTAAAACAAGCGATCTAGATATACTAGTTGAATTCGAAGCAGAAATTGGGCTGGAGTTTCTAGAAGTAAAATTTTTCTTAGAAGATTGGTTAGGGATTAAGGTGGATCTAGCAACGGAAGAAATGTTAAAACCAGCAATCCGTGAACAAGTATTAAACGAAGTTGTTTTTATTGATGAATATACAGATAGGGTGTCTAAAAAGTTTAAACAGAAAGTAGAAGAACTTGTAAATAGATTAGAACCGAAGCAAAAAGAGAATAATTCTTTGTATCAGTTAACCAATGGGATATGTGGTAATGATTTTAATGAAACAGCAAACAAAAATGTTGAAAACAGCCACTTAATAGAAGGATCGATTTTTTGTTACTCAAAGCCAGGAGGACAAGGATTTGTCACCGAAAAAGCTTGTGAGTGTGGTGATAGTAAAAAATGTCAGGCGTTTGAGGATTCTCAAAGGTTCTACGAACGCTTTCAAGAATTAAGTTCAAAGGGTTACAAAAAAAGAAAAGAAATAATAAACGCAATTGGACCTGAGTTTCATGGTTCACAGTGGTGGTTGGACAATGTGAAATAATAAACTTGGCACTTAAAAATTTTTAAGAACAGAGGGTGATCCCATGTGTAGTGATTTAAAGCTGAAAAAAGAGGGGCAACCAGTTGATTACGACCTGTATAGTAAATTTTCTCCCGTACCAATGGAGATTGTGGATGGGAATATATTTTTTACCGATTCAGAGCGAGAAAGCCTTTTAAAACTACTTATTTATAATGTGGGTATCAAAAGGACCCTCAAGATAATTGAAGAACACGAGCATAAATAGAGTATGCTTTAATCATCAGCTGATTATTAGTGGAGGGTTAGTAATAATATCTGTACCGTGTGTTCATCGATTGATTTCGGTTTAGGATAAGGGGGATTTTATGTCTAATGAGGAAAAGTGCATGCTACTTGCAGAAATTCTAAAACAAGAATACATGAAAATTGGTTTAATGACTGATGATAAATTAAAGGATTATATTGAATGTATATCAATCTATTTAAAAACTAATGATGATATTATTGCTGAAGGTGCAATAAAAACTATATACATGATGACTAAAAACATAGAACCCTAATCAGAATGGAAATTAGAATTCAGTAGGATATAAGTAAGCAAAAGTTGATAAGTTAAAGTAACACAGATAATTGACATCTCGTATATCAAACAAAAACTACGGAAGTTCCAGAGAAATACGAAGTTATTCACACCGGTAAATTAGAAAAAAGAAGGGAAATAATTTATGGTATTGAATAATACAAATAAAAAAGGGTTAATGGATTAATATCGAGTATCAGTTGATGAAATAATTAGTTTTAAATAGTTCACCTCTTTGCTATTATTTGGTAAGGGGTAATTGTATTGAATTTATATAATATCTTTTTTTGATGATAAAGGAAATTTTGTTTGGGCTAGTATCGCAGCATTTGTTGCTTTAATTGCTGCATTAGTAAGTCTATATAATGTTTATAAAACAAATAAATCTAATTTTAAAAGTAATATTGTTTCAAAATCAAGAATTGAATGGATACAAGAAGTAAGGAAACAAAGTGTTGCATTTATTTCCTCTTTTTATAAAGTTTGATTATGATTATTTTAGGAATCCAGACCATACAAATAGAATTGAGAGAATTGAAAAGGATCAGGAGTTAGCGAGGCTGAATTGAAAGAAAAGGGTACACTGCTAACTCTATATTTTGGACCAGATAAGAGTGGTAATAATGAGTTTATAGATTATATGGTTAACCATATCTTAGAAATAGCAGATGGAATGGGTAAATATTATGACGTTGATTATTTACTTGCACAAGAAAAGTCTATAAATAGTTTTAAGGATTTTTTAAGAGTTTATTTTAAAGCATAGTGGAAAAGAGCGAATGGCCAAATTAAGGATTCAAAAGTACAAGCATATCTTGAAAAGGATAAGTTATATCGAGATATCATGGAAATTTATAGAGATGGGCTTACTAGTCACAAGGAAAGTACTGAGGTCTTTTATAATAGTTTGAGGAATAAGTATAAAAAATAAGCCTTATTTTCAAAGGCTTATTTTTTATGCAAGAAAGGGGACGATAATTTGGTATTAAGGGGCTAATCTTATAATACTACGGGGGCTTATGTGTAATGAGAAAGACTAAAATTTAAGAAAATAATTACTGCACAGTACAAGTATACTGTGCAATAAAAGATGATAGTCTGCAATTTGGCGCGATTGTGGAAAGCCATAAGCCTAATTCCTAGGTAAAATTGAAGGATTAGGCTTTTTTTTCAATTCAATATCTCTAAAGTTTTTCTATTGAAAATACGTTGACAGCATGTGGTAAATTCCGTGGCAACTGATGGTACAAAACATGGCAGAGGTGGTACATTCTTGTGGCTGTAATCACACAACTAATTACAAAAAAAGTGATGATACTTCCATAACAAGAAAAATGGAATGGAAACGCAATCTATAGGCAAATCCTTATATCAGGTAATTAGAAGTAACTAGAGGCTTTTTTTATTGAAAATCAGGTATAATTAGCAGATCCACTTAAGGAAAGATAACAAAACTAATAATAATAAAGGAAACCCGTAGAAAAGCTCCTCTACGGGTTTTGTCTCAATGAAATAACCGAAAAAATTAATTGTAAAAAGTTTTGTTTAAAAATAGTAGCTAACATATGTATTTACCCTCAAAAACACTCACTAACTCCCCACAAATGACCCACAATTTTTTAAAAAGGTAATAAACAAAATGAAAAAAATTGGAAAAAGACCATATTGTAGGCTAATTTGATAAGATATGATTTTATGAAAAATGGAAGTATATGTTCCGTAACAAGTTCATACCTGGTATACATCCCCCTATAATAAAGTCCGTAAAAAAATCTTGCTGGTAGATTTCTTCTTCGACTTTGGCATTTAAGAAGGGGTATTTTAGTAATTCTAGAAATAAGTGTTAAAAATATTACAGTTACGAACAGGACCCAAACAATAGACGGGCCTGAAAGTTAGAATAAGGACTATAAACTAGGAGTTTCAAAATTATTTATATTAAAGAGAGAGATCGCTCATTATATCTTCAGCTTTGGCTCAAATGAATGTAGCAGTTTAGAAATTTCGTTGCAATCTAGAAAAAGCTTTATAGCCAAGATAACGGTGAATTATTTATTTATAAGTGGAAATTAAATTAGAATATAATAGAGAACTTATGCAAAGGTTTACAGTAATTAATTGTTTAATCCGTTTTAAGTGGGGGTTAACAAGTTTCAAAATAGGGGGGCATCAACAAATAATCCTTATGAAGATTTAATAGTTTGAAGGTATTTCAAGCATGGATATAGCTGTTCTGACCACTGTTTTGAAACTTAAAGGAAAATTTTTATATGGATTTTCCTCCATAACGAAATGAAAAAAATATTATAGGGGGCTTGGAAAGTAACTCCAAAATGGTGATTCAAAATGGAGGATTATTACTTATCACTTGTAATATCCAATAGTTCTTAAAGATAATATAATAAATATGAAAAAAGAAAAAAATATCTTTATCCCTTATAATTGCCGTATTACCGTTATAAATGTTAGATTATAGTTAACTTAATAAGTTTTACCCAATGTCAATGCATTCGAGTTGGAAGCACCAAGCGAATGGATTAGTGATCCTCACTATCCGTTTGCTTTTTTTATTGTAAAATTTTCACTTTTTGTAAAAAGGGATTTTTAATTGGTGTTTTCACATTAAATTCTAAAACCAATAGAAACATATTTATATGTTCTTAAAGCTGAGGTATAACGATCCTGCAGCTTACAAATTAATACTTAAAAGTGCATTCCTTATCAGTTGTTTTATGAGAACACTTCATGAAACAAGAAAATCCAAGTGTCATAGAAGAAAGTAAATAATTGTTTTTATTAAAACTTATTAATTGGAGGAATTAAACATGATTAATATAACAACTGTTAATGAGGTGACACAAAAAAGACCTGGTTTAAGTGTCGGGAATATTGGATTGGATCATGTAATACAGAATCTTCATCTAAGTGACGTAACAAAGCAAAATACATTACGGTTACGGGAAGTTCTTGAATTAATCAAAGAGAATCAAACCTGTTCTATTGACCTGATGAATTCATTTGAGTGGGCAGTAAGTGGATTCATAGAATTTTTAATTCATAATGGTGTAAAACCCGACATTAATAATACCAATCTTGAAATCTGCGAACGCTGGCTCTATTCATTGGAGGAGGAGAATCAAAACAAAGAGACAATTATCATGAAAATAATCACAATCACTTCATTTTTCTCACATTTAAACGATTTGGGGATTATTCTTTACAACCCATTTGTAAGGTGCTATGAACAAATGAACATTTTACTAATTGAGTTATAGGTATTCGTTACTGTTTAAGAGTAAATGGACATGTGCTCATGGATTAAACCTTCTATAAATTTTTTGTATGCTTTTTATGGACTAGAGTACACATTTATCTGCATTAGTAATCAAATTCATTTCAAAGGAGAATAAACAATGCAATCACAACAGTTTTCAAATCAAAAGAATGCTACAACTCCAGGTAAAATCAAAGATCGAATTAATGGAACCTCTTCCATACGTTCAGCCTATGAAACCATGGAAGGTGCCCGCTCGTGGTCCGAGAACACATTGTCTTCCTATGGTAAAAATATTTCAATTCTGGAAGACTTTATGGTTGAGAATAACATTGAACCAATCATTGAAAACATTGATTTTGAATTGGTACAACAATGGGTCAAGTTTTTGCGAGAGAAAAAAAGGGATAAACCAAAAACAATTAAGCAACGAGTCGCTACTATGTCTTCCATTTTTTCATTCTTCAAAGATTTAGGGGTCTTTGGAGCCAATCCATTTCTAGCAATTAAGGTTCAAACGACAGATGTTGGACATCATTCTCGCGTAATGAACTTTGAAGAAGTATTTACCATTTATTCAAGTGTGAGAACAGAACCAGAACTTATGGAATCGGAACTACCGATCCACCTAGATTTAATGACGGGGTTAAGGAATGTTACTTTGTGTAAGCTAACCGCTGATTCGATTTCGAATGTAGAGAAAGGCATTCAATACGGGGAATTAGAAGAAGAGAATGGGAATGAACCGATCACTGAATTAAATACATCAAAATTCAAAAAAGGATTTATCCCATTACCTCCAGTCCTACTTCAGAAGGTAAATCAGTATGTAGAAGATATGAACCTAACAGGGAAAAATGCTTTACTCTATGGGGTTCAAGGAAAACCACTTGCAAATAAACAGTTTAACCATATGGTCAAGAAGTTATGCAATACGCTACAGTGGGATGATGATAAGAAAATCACACCATACGCTTTTCGCTATACGTTTGCAACTATGTTAGGTGAAATGGGTGTATCTGATGATGCCATACGTTATGCTCTAGGTCACGGAATTAGCAGCTCGAAGGGAAGTCTTGCAAGATATGTCCGAATGGACCACAAATATAAAAAGGAAATACGAATTGCCCAGACGATTTTGGAAGAAGTGTTAGAAACACTTTTTATGCTTCAAGAACATCATCTTATGAATGTAAACATCAAACAGCTCTATCAAGAACTACCTGATCTCTATCAGCATGCGTTAAGGAATGAACAAAGCATTACACAGTTTAAATTTAATTTAATTGAGTTGGCACAAAGGAATAAACAAATGGAGATGATGAATATGAAAGGTCAATCATCTATGCAGACTGGAGCACCTCAACTCCTTCAATCTTTTCAAGGGTCTAATCCATTTATAAATCAACCAGGGTCAAATGCACCAAGTGTTAATTCGTATCAAATGGATCCTAATATGATTGGGGTGATGATTCAACAGCTGTATCAAATGATGCAAGTGAACACGAATCAACAACAACAGACTGTTTTCCATTCTGGGGGACAGTACAGTCATCCATCCTCAAGCCAATCATATATGCAACACCCCCCGATGTTTCCTCCTGTTTCATAACAAAGAGGAAAGAAACAAAGCTCCCGAATCGGGAGCTTTGAGGTTATCATTCTAATTTAAAACTGTTGATGGCCTTACGCTTTTGTTCAAAATCAACATGGGTGTAGACGGAAGTAGTTGCCAAACTTTCATGTCCCAACAGTTCTTGTAGCGTCCGGATGTCAATGTTCTCTTTATTCTCTTGAAGAAGAAGGGTAGCAAACGTATGCCTTAAATGATGAAGCGAAAACCTTTTTGGTGGAAGTCCTGCTTTTTCAAGAGTTTCCTTAAAGATCTTATGCAGGCCTCGAGCATTTAATTGATCACCGTTTTTATTCCGGAAGATCGGCTCTTCGGGATGAATTTGATAACTAAGCAGACTGTCCCGGTAATCCATAAACAATTGATGAATAATCGGGTGGAGGGGGAGGAGGCGTTCTTTTTTTCCTTTCCCAAACACTTTGATCGTCATATTATCAAAATTCACTTGCTGCCAGGTAAGATCCACTAACTCTTGCCGTCTCATACCGGTACTCGCCAACAGTTTAAACATCAAATGATTCCGTAAGGCAAAACGGCCTTGATTTTGCTCCAAAAAATGAAAGAGCTTTTTTAACTCAGATAGAGACATATATACGGGAAGTTTTTTATCCTGTTTTAGTGTTTCAATTCCAGCCATGAAATCAGCAGCAATGAAACGCTCTTTTAAACAATACCTCGATAATGATTTTAAACAAGAAATTTTTCGTGCCATTGTCCTTGGTTTAAGTTCGTATTTTTGAACCATTTCTTGAATGTAGCGGCGAATGATCGATGGAATTAAGTCATCAAGTTGTAATGACCGGTTATGGCGGACCAGAAAGTCTTGGAGCGTTTTCAAATCATATTCATAACTATCTAACGTATTTTGGGAGTAGTTTCGTTCGATCTGTAAATACAGTAAAAATTCATCAATGGCTTGTGATAGCAACATATTAATACCTCCTAGAAAAATGAAATACAAAATAATAAACAAATGTAGAGTTATGGTTCAAGTCCATAAACTTTGGTTCAAATCATGAAACGATAACTACCCGAAAGGAGACAACTATTATGAGGAACTTAGGGGAACGAAGTTCCATATATCAAGTATTATGGGGACTTAAAGGAGAAAAGCTTATAAAACCGATAATTTTTCCTAGTTTACATAATATATATTCTCGGAAGTTAGATAAATACAGAGTGTTCTAGTCTCAATACCTAAGTATACTTAAAATAGTGAGACGGAATCAAAAAACTGAGTAAAATCTAAATTTGTCTTTTTTAATGAAAAAATAATTGGACTTGTTATTTGTATAAAAGCAAATATATAAAATATAAATACACGAACCCAGCCTACTTTAAAATTTAAAATTTAAATGGTTCATCAATACATTGATTTAGTAAATTTACCAGAACTCAAATAATATTAAAATGGTATTTAACATTATGTGAACCATTTATTACTTAGTTGGAATTACAAGTTATTTTTATTAGTTACCATAATATATTTATGTTTTACTTACCTTTTTAGTCGATACTTACCCATAAAATAAAACACAGACTAAGCCTGTGTTTTACTTACAACTCGGTTTATGGCTTTCTTTAAATATTGTCTAGGTGTTCCGTAAAATTGCACTTCATTAAACTCTGGATAGATGCTTTCAAAATGAACAAAAATCGGACAATCCAAAAGCCATGGAGAATTCATTAAAAACTGTTGATCTCCATATATTATACCTGTCAAAGCTAATTCTAATTCTTTTTTGAAGATCATATAGCGAACTTGAGAAAATTTTTTGTCAAACTCTCCCCCGCTAACATATACTTTTGCATATAACAGGTATTCTCCATTTCTTGTTTGCCATTCAGCAAAAACTTCATCACGTAACTTTAAATTTATTGCTGAATGATCATATTTCGCTCCAATTGTTAAAAATAACTCACTGGTTTCATCAGAATGTGTTAATGTGTATTTCCTTCCCTCAATTGGCACATATGAATTAACAGGTGGGATATATTTAACATTCAATCGGTTTGGATTGAATTTAGTCATGGAAGAAAAACCCCTTTCAGGAAATAATACCTTTTCTTACCATAACCTATGTACCAAAATGGAATTACGTTACAAATGCCTATTATTTCTTCTTCTCTTCTTTCTTCTCCTTAATCTTTGTATGAATTAATTTCCATTCTCCATCAATTAGTTCCCATTGCGATTCTATATAGCCAATAGTATCCTTTTCAGATACCCCACTGATTCTTTGAAGCCCCTTTAGAATGGTTTTCCCGGAGGTTGTTTCAGTAGGCTTTAAGGAACCGTACGAATATACTTTAAGCTCCATTGGTTCGTTTAATTTCCCATCTTGGTATAATCCTAATCGATTGTAACGCAGTCTTCGATCAGATAAATCAAAATGATAGGATTTTCCTGTTTCATCAATCTTAATTGTGGCTTTGTAGTCTTCATCAAAATGGCTGAAAACCGTTAATGAGTTCGGACTATTTTCTTCTTCTAAAAGTGCGTTTTTAATAGTAAAAAGATAACTTTTGATCTCGCCCCCTTTTTCGGAGGTTTCTAGGTTGATGAAAATATCTTTTTTACCATCATGATCAAAATCATGAAATGTTGCAGTTGGGTTATACCCAGCATCTAGTGGATATCTGATTGAAGTGCCTTCAGATGTTTTGACGGCCAAAAATATTTCTTTTAATAGTGGACTTTTGGTTTTAAGAGGGGTACCCACGATTTTCACAACATCCTCTATTTTATCTCCGGTCAAATCAAGCTTCTTAGTGAAGATGATTTCTGGGGTTTGTTGGGGTTCTTTTGCCGCAACTGAAAGAACCGAGATTGAAAGCATGAAGATGATTGAAATTATAATTCTTTTATTCATTATCTTCCACCTTCCTTTTTAATTTTTAAATTGCCCATTTTTGCCAATCTTATACAAAATGAATAGTCTCTAAGGGAAACATGTAAATTCAATTTACACTCCCAATTTGGGTAAAAATTATAGAGTAATTATAGAGCCAAAAGAACAAAAAAAGACAACCCATATCGGTTGTCTTTTTTATGTATGTCGTATAAATGAAATAACTGAAAAATATGGCTCCGCAGGTAGGATTCGAACCTACGACCGTTCGGTTAACAGCCGAATGCTCTACCACTGAGCTACTGCGGAACATTAATAAAGTTTTCTATAAGAAGTAAAGAAGTATGATTCGTAGCTCTACCAATGAGTAACTGCGCAAATAATGGTGGGCATAATTGGACTCGAAACACCGACCTCACGCTTAACCAGCGTGCGTTCTAACCAGCTGTGCTATAGGCCATGTAGATATTGAATCATATATGGAGCGGGTGATGGGAATCGAACCCACTACATCAGCTTGGAAGGCTGAGGTTTTACCAGTAAACTACACCCGCAAAATGGAGCTAGGAATGACGGAATCAGTACGTTGCCTTCCCTCTTGCCTGAACAGATTTTCTGAGTTATTGGTTGCGGGGGCAGGATTTGAACCTGCGACCTCCGGGTTATGAGCCCGACGAGCTACCGGACTGCTCTACCCCGCGACAATATTATTTTACCGAGATTATTCAAGCCCAGGTCTCAGGAAGTACAAACCAAGCAGCATCGTTAGTACTACCAAGTAATACTTAGAACTAAGAACTTACAAAATGGCGGAGGAAGAGGGATTCGAACCCCCGCGCGGTTTAACCCGCCTGTCGGTTTTCAAGACCGATCCCTTCAGCCAGACTTGGGTATTCCTCCATTGAATTGGTAGCGGCGGAGGGGATCGAACCCCCGACCTTACGGGTATGAACCGTACGCTCTAGCCAGCTGAGCTACACCGCCGGGATATAAACATTAAATTATTGAGTTTGGTGGAGCCTAGCGGGATCGAACCGCTGACCTCCTGCGTGCAAAGCAGGCGCTCTCCCAGCTGAGCTAAGGCCCCGATATAGTGGCGCACCCGAAAGGAGTCGAACCCATAACCTTCTGATCCGTAGTCAGACGCTCTATCCAATTGAGCTACGGGCGCAAACATTGTTTCTTTATAAGATGGAGCGGAAGACGGGATTCGAACCCGCGACCCCAACCTTGGCAAGGTTGTATTCTACCACTGAACTACTTCCGCACATAGGGTAAACTCAATTTTAATACAATAAATTAAGTTTTTTTTCGCTGTAGCGATTTAAAGGAAGATTATTTTCACTATCGTGAAAAGTAGAAAGTTATTTTCACTATCGTGAAAAAACTTTGGTGAGCCATGAAGGACTCGAACCTTCGACCCTCTGATTAAAAGTCAGATGCTCTACCGACTGAGCTAATGGCTCATAAAATAAGTGCCGGCCAGAGGACTTGAACCCCCAACCTACTGATTACAAGTCAGTTGCTCTACCAATTGAGCTAGGCCGGCAATTATTGAGATTATTTTAATAAAACAATAAATCATGGTGGAGGATGACGGGCTCGAACCGCCGACCCTCTGCTTGTAAGGCAGATGCTCTCCCAGCTGAGCTAATCCTCCTAAAATGACAATCCTACCCACCATAGCAAAAAATATTGTTAGCTGGTAGGCCTTTTTAATAAGCGACTTTTATTATCTTACTGAAAAACTTTTTTGAAGTCAACATATTCTTGATTTGAAGTTTCAATCTCTAAATTTATCCGCGCTCTTCAAAAAATCACTTCAATCAGTTTCGTACAATTACTTCTTAGACTGCGGCTAACAATTTTTTATATTCTAGATTTAAGTCCATTTCCTAAGTATTTTTCTACTTTTGAGGAAGATTATTATCGAGTTACAAATAATCTTTTTCTTTTTTATTATTATAAATATCTGAACTAACATTAATATGTTACTTAAATTGATGATATAATTATTTTAGTTACATTATTTAATTTTTAACAAAGGAGGCTAACCTATTGATTGATAATGCTGTTACCACCGATGCGATTGTATTATTAGCGGGATTGCTACTAATTGTCGGTGTTTTGACCACGAAATTTTCTTCGCGTCTTGGCGTCCCCTCTCTCGTTCTCTTCATGATTGTTGGTATGCTGATGGGCAGTTTTATTTACTTCGATAATGCCAAAGTCGCTCAAATGATTGGTGTATTAGCACTTGTAATTATCTTATTTGAAGGTGGTATCCAAACTAACTGGTCTTCCTTACGACCCGTTATCATCCCTTCCTTATCCCTTGCAACCTTTGGGGTATTAATCACCTCAGGCATTGTAGCTGTTGCCGCTAAGTTCATTCTTGAATTTGGTTGGCTTGAGGCAATCCTTTTCGGGGCTATTATTGGTTCCACTGATGCTGCTGCAGTTTTCGCAGTATTAAAAGGACAGAATATTAAATCTAGGCTCAGTTCAACGTTGGAAGCTGAATCTGGGTCAAACGATCCTATGGCAGTTTTTTTAACAGTTGCAATGATTGAGATGATTACGATATCCGATTCTAGTGTTTTTTCATTGATCGGTTCTTTTTTCGTTCAAATGATTGTCGGAATTTTCTTTGGGCTTGCTTTTGGGAAACTTGCTATATGGGGGTTAAATCGAGTCAATCTCGACTCCGGAGGACTATATCCGGTCTTTGCTACAGCTTTCGCACTGCTTACCTATGGTGCTACAGCCTTCTTCCAAGGTAGTGGTTTATTAGCAGTTTATATTGCAGCAATAATGATTGGAAACACTGATATAGCCTATCGACACTCTATATTCCGTTTTTCTGAAGGACTAGCTTGGATGATGCAAATAACCATGTTTGTTATTTTAGGCCTCCTTGTTTTCCCAAATGAATTATTCACTGGTGAAAATCTTCTTAACGGTATTTTAATATCGGCCATTCTTATTCTTGTTGCAAGACCTATCGCTGTTTATTTATCAACAATTAATATGAAGTACTCACATAAAGAGAAAATTTTTCTATCATGGGCTGGACTAAAGGGAGCTGTTCCAATTGTATTAGCTACTTTTCCATTATTAGCTAATATTGATGGCAGTTATCAAATTTTTAATGTTGTATTTTTCGTTGTTTTAGCTTCCTGTTTAGTACAAGGGTCAACCATTACACAACTAGCCGAAAGGTTGGATTTAGTGGGACCCAAAGTTTCAGAGCCTACCCATTCTCTTGAATTGATTTCTCTTGGAAAAGCGGATGCGGAAATGCTTGAATACCGAATGGAACATGATGCAGAGATTGTTGGCATGACCTTACTAGATATTCCATTCCCGTCAGGGTCCCTTGTAAATGCTATTATTAGAGAAGATAAGCTGATTCCTCCAACAGGAAATACCGTACTAATGGGCGGAGACTTCTTGTATATTCTGGCTCCAAGAAAACATAAAAAACAAATTAAGCAACTTTTAGAGAAGAAAAAAGATAGCAGTTCGGAGCAAGCTGGTTAATAGAGAGCGCTCAATTCAATTAATAAGAATTGGGCGCTCTTTTTCTATATTTTTCTCTTTCCTTTCCTTCATGCTAAAATACATTGAGGTGATTGTAATGAAATATCGTAAATTAGGTAAAACAAATCTAAGAGTTTCTGTCGTTGGAATTGGTACTTGGCAATATGGTGGTGAATGGGGAAAAGACTTTAAACAACACGAAGTGAATGAAATATTAGACAAAGCGCATGAAACGGGGATTAACTTTATTGATACGGCCGAATGTTATGGTGATCATCTTTCTGAACGTTTTATAGGAGATTATCTTCAAGAAAGAAGACGAGAAGATTGGGTCATTGCTACAAAATTTGGCCATCAATTTCATGGACACTTAGATCGAAGTAGACATTGGGACCCCCAAGAGGTTCTTCGCCAATTAGATTCGTCATTAAAAGCTTTACAAACAGATTACATAGACCTTTATCAAGCTCATTCTTGTACGGACGAAGAGTTCAATAATGACGATTTATGGACCATGCTTGATAAGCAAGTACAGTCAGGGAAAATTCGGCATCTTGGGGTTTCTTTAAAAACCAATGTTGAAGATTATCAAACAAAAAGAGCAACTGAGTTCAATATTGGAGCATTACAAGTGGTTTATAACCGATTAGACCGGGCACCTGAGGAAGCAATCTTTCCGTCAGCTCAAAAACAAAACTTAGGAATATTAGCTAGAGTTCCATTGGCAAGTGGTTTCTTAAGTGGAAAGTACAAACCGGGCACAACTTTCGACAAAGGTGACGTTCGAGCAAGAAATGAGAAAGAAACATTGCAAAAAACATTAGAAGAAGTAGAAAAAATCGCACAGACAGAAGTCCCTTCTGGCGTCTCAATGGCCACTTGGGCATTGGCATGGTGCCTTAACCATCCAGCAGTAACAACTGTCATTCCGGGTTGTAAAAACCCTGAACAGGTCATTGCAAATGCAAAAGCTGCTGACTTATTAACCGGGAAGCACCCTCAAAATATAGCGTAGAATCAAATAAAATTTTTTTCGACAAAAAAAACCACTAGTATTCTCTAAAATCCTTGTTATAATGATTGAAGATTTATTGAATATATCATTATAAAGGTGGGCATTATGGGAAAGACTTCTTGTAGGTATGTTATCAACGCTCTAGGAAAAGGTGGAGAAACCTACTATACCCATTGCAAGGATAAAGCTGAAGTAAAAAAGTGGATAGCTGAACATGAACATCGTCTATCCATGAAAGATGTTAAAATCATCGATAAAAATAAGCACCCTTTGTTAAGTTGGTTCTCTTTGAGATTTTAAAAAGCATAAAAGCCGCATTCGTTATAGAGTGCGGCTTTTAACTAAGGTTCTTTTTAGCAACCATCATTGGTTGATGAGATTATTTTCCGATAAACATTTGTGTCCAATGATGTCCTGACGCATCGTAACCTACCCCAATGTGGGTAAATTCACGTTTCAAAATATTTTCACGGTGTCCCGGACTATCCATCCAAGCTTGAACAACTGCTTCAGGTGTTGGTTGCCCCTGGGCAATGTTTTCCCCTGCCGTTTTGTAGGAAACCCCAAAGTCGCGCATCATATCAAATGGCGACCCATAGGTTGGGCTTGTATGTGAAAAGTAATTATTCTGACGCATATCTTCGGATTTCTTTTGAGCTACTCCACTTAATTTCGGATCTGCTTGAAGAGCCGGTAAACCATTTTGTTTTCGCTGTTCGTTCGTCAAGTCTATCACTCGCTGTGCAATTTCACCAATTCCAGCGGGTGCTTCTTGTTTTTGATTCCCTTGTTCAGGCTGTTGTGCTTCCTGTTGCCCTGCTCCATCTTGGTTTGTAGGTTGCTGATTAGGCGTAGCCGGTGGTTGTTCCTGTTTAGGAGTAGCCTGCTGCTCGTTTTGTTGAGGTGTTGCTTGTTCAGGTTGTTGGTTTTGATTTTGCTCTTGACCCTGATCCTGTTCCTGACCCTGATTTCCTTGAGCAAACCTTTGTTCAAGTCTTCTTTTCAGTTCTTCAGCATTTTTACGTGCATCTTCCCCATCCATAGGGAGATATTTATACTGTGCTTCTCTTATGAGAATTGCTCTAGTATGAGGATATTCATTACTTGATTGATTGGTTCGATAACTTGACAAATTATCATCATTGTCGTTCTTATTGCTTTTGCTATTTATATTTACTTTGCGATGGTCATTTTTTTGATCGTTGTCGATTCCATTGCCACGGTTATTGTTTTGTATATTAACCCGGTTTCGATTTGTACCTGTAAAGTTCAAATCACCTGGTTCCTTTTTGTAATCTTCTACCAATGGACCTACATTATCGACCCCGTTTTTGTCTTCTCCTCTTTCACGGGTATCAGTTTGATTCCCGTACGTACCTACTTGATTACTTGTACTAGAGGTCCCCATCCGGTTATTACCATCATTTGCAGTATCATTTCCTGCACCACATGCTACCAATCCAACCGTTAATACACCAACAGTGAAAATGCCTATTTTCTTTTTTAACACAATTTGTCTTACCTCCTTTATCAGTTATCCTTCTTATTTTTTAATTTTTTCAAGAAAATATAGATGGGAAATACTGATAAGAAGCATATCCTTTGCGTAAATAGAAAATTTAGGATAATTTAAGAATCAACTATTGAGAAAGGCTGGTGTCATATGGTCACTTCACACCCATACATTATAATAACCCGGAAAATAAAAGAAAACGAACAACAAATTACCGAAATAAAAAAGTATCTTTATCTCTATCACGACTGTGTAATTAGTGACACAGATAAATTCTTACTCAAAGATGTTTTTGATATGTCGTATCGATCTCTTTCAAATGATAGTGGCTTTTTATATTTACATACAAGTAAAGGTGTGTTTTCATATCATACTAAAATTAAGCCACACCATTTCATTCATACATATTTAAAGCTTCGATCCCTTTACAGATAGTGAAAAACATCCCTTCCAATAAAAAATGCTAATTATCCGTTTCCCTTCCCTTTATCTTCTTTATAAGCCGCTATTCCACTATTAAAAACTTTCACGTTGGACAACATGTAATATTTTGCTCTCAATACCACTGTTTAATCATCGATTGATGATTAAACTACAACTTTGCTTCTCCTGGAAGTAATGTAAAAAGAATTACAGAAGCTTTCCTATTTTGGATTACTAAATGGTGGCAAGATAACCTCAAATAAATAGACTTTTTTCTCAACAAAAAGGACTCAGATTATTTTAGGTTATTCAAGTAAATAGATACCTTTTATGAGAAAAGAGCTTGCAAACTAATTTTAAACATACCAATCGCTACTAATATCCGCTTTAGGATTTAAACAACAATTAATACCCCTTGCTACTGGAGTAGATTTGGAAATGATGATGAACACTTTCCATCAATTTTCTGAGTAATCAAAGGATTTAATAGATAGAAAACGAATATACATGAATAGTTTATTAATTAATGGAGGTGAATTTATGCTTCGATCTGAAAAGGTTGTCAGGGAAGATGCTCTAGATGCTATTGAATATTATTTTCAAAAAGGCTGGACTGATGGTTTGCCAGTAGTTCCTCCGACTAAAGAAAAAATTTATGAAATGCTTGCGAGTGTTAACATGGATCCAGAAACAATTATCGGGTCTATCCCAGAACGTGGCAGGGTTTTCACCGCAGAACTTGTTGCCATCAATGCTGTAATGGCCGGATGTTTGCCTGGTTATTTCCCTGTTGTAATGGCTGCTGCTCAGGCAATATCTGAGCCCGACTTTGGTTTACACGGTCCAAGTGCAAGTACACACGGGGCTGCAATTATGATTATTGTTAATGGGCCTATTACCCAACAGATTGGCATGAATCATGGGGCGAATGCTTTTGGACCTGGAAATCGAGCTAATGCGACGATTGGACGGGCCATTCGACTTCTCTTAATCAATTCTGGTGGTTCACCGGAATTTGATCGTTCAACACTTGGCACACCTGCAAAATATAGTTTTTGTTTTGCTGAAAAAGAGACAGAGTGGACACAGTTACATGTCCAAAGAGGTTATCAAAAATTAGACAGTACCGTAACGGTCTTTGCTTGTGAAGGACCAAATCAAATTCAAAATCATAGTGCTCTTAAAGGAGAAAATATTTTAAAAACTTTAGCTGAAAGAATGTCCCCGCTTGGAAGTTTTAATATTGCGAGTGAAACAGAAATGGCTGTCACTCTATGCCCGGAGCATTATCACCACTTACAGAGCGAAGGTTGGGCAAAGGAAGATGTACAAGAATTTTTGTATAAACATGCTGTTAAAACAGTTAAGGAAATGAAACTTGGCGGGATACTTGAAGACCCCATTACTTCAAATGATGAAAACATTGTGAAACACGCAATTCCCTCTCCAGACCACATATTACTAACGGTAGCAGGAGGAGAAGCAGGAAGGTTTTCCGCTTGCATGCCAGGTTGGTTTAGTTACAAACAATCAAAAGCCGTTACACTACCAATCCAAGCTGCTACAGGTTTTACATGAAGTGAATGTGGTTGATACCAATCGGTGATTGGTTCTCAATTTTTCTAGAAAGGAGCTATGGATATGAGCATTACTGTATATAATCCTTCAAATGGCCCTAGTTTAACAGAAAAGAAAATGGCTAAAAGACTTCAGTCGTTCGAAGATTCCATCATTGGTTTAATTGATAATGGAAAGAAAAATTCTGATGTAGTTGTTCAACACGTAGCACAAAAATTGCGAGAAAAATACCATATAAAAGGGATAATTTATCATAAAAAATCCTCTTTCTCACATGGATTAACGAAAGATGAAGCTAAAATGTTAGCTGAGAAATGCGATTTTATTATTACTGGTGTAGGTGATTGAGGTTCCTGTAGTTCGGGCAGTTTGCTCGATGGAGTGATATTGGAAGAACAAGGTATTCCTACTGTTGTTATTGTGACAACTCCCTTCATTACCTCGGGTAAGGCAATGGCGGTTTCCCAAGGAATTCCAGATTATCCTTTTGTGGCAATTCCCCATCCGATTGCTGCAACAGAGGAATTTGTTCTTAATCAAAGAGTCGATGACGTAATGAATGAAATTGAGAAAATACTGTTAACAGATGTGAAAGAGTGCTAACTCATAATCAAAAAGAAACAAGCTTTAAAAAATGGTGAGACTTCACTCCCTGTATTTGGTTAAGGATAATTGGATGAAAATCTTTTCCGTGGTTACTCTACTAAGTGAAAACTACACAGAAAGGGGAAGAGGAAATGACCCAATCTCAGAATCAGCGTGAAAGACAATGGAGACAACGCAAAGAACAACAAAATCCCCACGGGAAAGTTAAATCCTTAGATCAACTTGCTGAGGAAACAACAAAACGCCATAAATGATCCTCTTAGGATACATTAAAATAATCCTCCAACAATGGTGGATTATTTTTTATGGTTTTAAACTTATTGAATATTCTTTCAAAGTTAGCTATAGTGTTTTTATGATTCAGCAATTCCTTAATAGGAGGTGTTCAGAATACGACCAATTTTACTAGGTGTTTTATCAGCTCTTTTTTTCGCTGTTACCTTTGTTGTCAATCGTGCGATGGATTTATCCGGCGGCAGTTGGATTTGGAGCGCTTCACTTCGCTACATATTTATGGTCCCTTTTTTAGTCATTATAGTTTTATTTCGTAAAAATCTACGTACTTTGTTTGCTGTGATGAAAGAACAACCTATAAGTTGGTTTGGGTGGAGTTTTGTTGGGTTTGGTATGTTTTATGCCCCTCTCTGCTTCGCTGCTGCTTATTCACCAGGGTGGCTTATTGCAGGAACTTGGCAAATCACCATTATTTCTGGTTCTTTACTTGCTCCGCTCTTCTGGGAAACTGTCGGGAAGCAAAAAATTAGAGGGAAAATCCCTCTTAAAGGTCTAATCATGTCTATGATGATTTTATTGGGAATTGTACTGATGCAAATTGAACATGCTCAAAGTATTCCGATAACAAGCTTTCTGCTAGGGATTCTACCTGTGCTGATCGCATCTTTTGCTTACCCGCTAGGAAATCGAAAAATGATGGAAATTTGTAATGGACGTCTAGACGCCTATCAACGAGTTCTCGGTATGACACTTGCAAGTTTACCTTTTTGGCTCGTCCTCTCAATTTATGGAATTATGACAGTTGGTCCTCCTTCCGTACAACAGAGTATCCAATCCTTAATTGTAGCGATTTCTTCAGGTGTCATAGCCACAATCCTCTTTTTTATGGCAACTGACCTTGTCCGAGGAAATATGCAACAATTAGCTGCAGTTGAAGCCACTCAATCAATTGAAGTATTGTTTGCATTAATTGGCGAAATGTTTATTTTATCCCTGCCTCTTCCTACTCCTTTATCTTGGATTGGAATGTTCATTGTCATCCTAGGAATGGTTGCACACAGTTATGTATCTCGGAAAAAAGAGGAAACCACACAGAAAGCCTTGAACCTTTAAGGAATAAAAAAAGCAACAGCCCTTATAAAGGCTGTTGCTTTCATTTTCATCAACCAGTATTTCTCAAGCCTGCAGCCACACCGCTAATGGTCAATAAAACTTGTGTCATAAGTTCTTCATCTGGTTCTTCTACGTTACGGATTTCTTTGATGAGTTCGACTTGAATAAAATTTAATGGATCTACATAAGGATTTCTTCGGTGTACCGATTCTTTAATGTTTGGCGTGTGATCTAGTAATTCCTCATCTTCTGTTATTTTTAAAAGAACATCTTTCGTTCGATTATATTCATCTACGATATTCGAAAAAATACGTTCAGAGACTTCTTTATCTTTAACTAGCTGCGAATATTCTTTAGCAGTTGTTAAATCCGCCTTCATTAGAGCCATTTGTAAATTATCAACTGTAGAACGGAAAAAAGGCCATTCTGCGTACATTTCGCGCAGAAGTTCCATGTTTTGTTCACTTTTACTTGCAAAATTTTCTAAGCCAGAGCCTGCTGCGTACCACCCTGGTAGGAGTTGACGACTTTGTGTCCAAGCAAAAACCCAAGGGATTGCCCTTAAATTTTCAAATTGAGCGCTGTTTTTTCGGCTCATCGGACGAGAACCTATATTTAATTCACCAATTTCATTTAGTGGTGTAGCTTCATTAAAATAAGTAAGGAAGTCTGGGTCTTTAAACACAAGATCTTGGTATTTCTTTAAGGAAATATTCGTCGCTTCCTCAATTGCTTCAACCCAACGGGAATCACGATGGTGCGCTTGCTCCGAATCTTTTAAAACATGAGCCGCTGCTTGCAATAAGGTTGAGGTAGCTTGTTCAAGACTACGGAATGCGATATCTTCAATTAAATATCGAGAAGAAAGCACTTCCCCTTGCTCTGTAATTTTAATTCCTTCTCCTAATGTTTCCAGTGGTTGGGATATTAAGCTACGATGCAAAGGTCCGCCCCCACGTCCAAGTGAGCCTCCACGACCATGGAAAAACTTTAATCCAATTTGATATTTTTTTGCCATCTCATGGATTTCAACCTGGGCTTTATATAGCTTCCAGTTTGCTGTGAGTGTTCCACCATCTTTGCTTCCGTCTGAATAGCCAAGCATTATTTCTTGTTGGTTATTCAGTTCTTTTAAATGTTCACGGTAAACTGGCATTTGGAATAGAGTTTCCATAATTTTTGGCCCTGCAGTTAAATCATCAATGGTCTCCAAAAGTGGAGCAACATTTAAATCACTTTCAACAGAACCATCGACATGTAAGCGATAGATTCCTGCCTCTTTTGCCAGAACTAGAACCTCTAGAATATCGCTAGGTGATTGCGTCATGGAAATCAGATAAACTGAAATCGATCTTTTTCCAAATGTTTGATGAGCTCTTTTTATTAACTTGAATACATCTAACATTTGTTGAGTTTCTTTTGAATAATCTTCATGAAGAAGAAGTAAAGAGCGAGGATCCCGTAGCGTATCCTGTAAAATCTTCACTTTTTCATCCTCAGATAAAGACTGGTAATCTTGTGTAATTCTTGCTTTCCGTAAAATTTCTGTTATTGCGTTTTCGTGTTCCCCACTATGATTTCGAATATCTAATGTGGCAAGATGAAAACCGAACAGCTGAACTTGACGGATTAGTTTTTGAAGCATTTTTAATTCGTGATTTTTCGGATGATGTTGATAAATGCTTCGTTTAACCATATATAAGTCTTTTAATAGTTCGTCCGCAGATTTGTATCCAATCTCGGATTCCCCTACAGCTTTTAAACGAGTAATGATAACAGCAAATTTGCGACGATATACCTCGTTTTCAATTGGCCACTTTTGATCATCCTCAAGGTAACTACTCTCTTCATTTGGTAGCGACTTAACGAGTTCCTCACTAACATTTACACGTGTTGTGGAATGACTCATTCGCTTCATCAATTCAACAAGGACTTTTTTATACTTTTTCACTACTAGTCGTTTTTGCTTATTTAAAGTCTCCCAAGTGACTTCAGGAGTAACATGTGGATTCCCATCGCGGTCCCCACCAATCCATGATCCAAACCAAAGGAAGTTCGGTACCTCCCATTCTTTTTCAGGATAATGAGCTTCTAATCTTTCCTCAACCTCTTGATGAATCTCGGGTAGAACATCAAATAAGGTTTTATCAAAATAATACAAACCATTACGGACTTCATCAATGACTGTAGGCTTACGATGACGAAGCTCGTCTGTTTGCCAAAGAGCCATTATCTCATTAAAAAGACTTTCCTTCAGTTGCTTTTGTTCTTTCTGCGAAAGAAGTGGATTATTTAATGTTTTCAATAAATCCGCTATCCTTTTCTGCAGTTCAAGAATGGATCTTTTTGTAGCCTCAGTAGGATGTGCTGTAATAATTAACTCCAGAGATATTTTTTCTAAAACATTCTGTATTACTTCAGAAGAAATGTTATTCTCCTTTAACGATTGAATTGCGAGGTCAATTGAACCTGGTTGAGCATTCCCTTCCGCCTGAAGTTGATATTCGCGACGTCTTCTTATTCGATGATTTTGTTCAGCGATATTTACAAGATGAAAATAAACAGCAAACGCGCGAATCACCTGTTTTCGCATCGGGGGATTTAGATTAGAAATTTCCTGTTTCAGTTCTTCATATACTTCTGTTTTAAAATCATTTCGAAGTTCTTTACACATAAGTCGAATTTTCTCAACCTTATTTAATAGTGAAGAACCACCTTGATACATTAAAATTTCACCTAACATATCACCTAACATTTTTACATCACGACGCAGTGGAAGACTACTGTCATTTATTTTTAATCCTGTTGTCATTCTTTCACCTTCCTAACTAGTACAGTTCTTCGAATTTTTAAATAATATAACATAACTTAAAGGAAAGGGATAGTAAAATTATATAATTTTTTTCGTGTTTTTTGGTATATTACTAAACCGTTCTATTAAAGCAGACATGAGCAAAAATCTATATTGTTTAATTTCAATTAGACGATAGTAAACAAAAATTAATAGCTATTTACTTACGTAAAATAAAAGACTGCAGATAACTCGATTTTGATCAAGTTTACCTACAGTCTTAAACGTAGTTAACAAATTCCATTCCCTTATTTCTCAAAAATTTTGTTCATCATTGATTTTATCAAGCATTGAAATCGTATCGACTAAATGATTGTTAAAGATTTGCCGAGCGACACCAAGAAGTTCAACTATCATGGGATCTCTAAGCGAGTAAATGACCTGATTCCCTTCTTTTCTGCCCATTACAATGTTTTTATTACGGAGAACGGTTAATTGTTGTGAGACAGCCGAACCTTCACTGCCTATTAAATTTTTCATTTCATTTACATTTTTATCCCCCTCGGATAACAACTCTAGAATACGTATCCTTAGAGGATGGGCCAATGCTTTGAAAAAGTCTGCTTTAAAACGCTGCATTTCAAGATTCAATCCTTTTGCCCCTCTTTCAACTAATAGCTAGTTACAACTGGTCGTTTATCTACTGAGTCTTGCTTTACATCCGAAAATGCTCTACATTCTCTAAACGCAAAATGTTTACAACCTAAACATTTCTGCTGATTAATTTGGTTTAAAGCATATTCAATCGCTTCTCCTGTATGATTGAAAAAGTGCTCTTTACCAATAATATCAAATAAACCTGTTTTTATTAATAGTCCTTTAGGTTGTTGTTGGATACCAGAAATCAGAACAATGCCATGTTGAGAAAAATGACGAACAATGCTGGAAAAATTCGCTTCTCCAGTTGTATCCATAAAAGGAACTTTTCCCATTCTTAGCAGGAGTACCTTTGGTTTATAATGAATGGTACTCATGATTGAATGTTCAAATGTTTGTGCCGCACCAAAGAAAAGTGGTCCTTCTACATTATAAATACTAATCTGCGGACAATCATGTTTATTGGTTACGATATCACTGTCCACTTTTTTATTTTTAGGGTGCGGGAGCACTTTCGTTGTCACCATTACATCACTCATACGTTTCGTAAATATAATCACTGCTAAAACAAGCCCTACTTCAACAGCTGCTGTTAAATTCACAAAGATTGTTAATAAAAATGTAACCACTAGAATAAGTGAATCAGCTGTTTTTGTTTTTAATAAATGATAAAAGACATGCCGTTCACTCATATTCCAAGCAACAACCATGAGGATAGGAGCCATGCTTGCTAATGGAATTTTTGAAGCAAATGGAGCAAACATCAGTAAAACGAGTAAAACGACAATTCCATGTATGATTCCTGAGAATGGTGATACTGCACCATTTTTAATGTTTGTTGCTGTTCTCGCAATCGCTCCCGTAGCCGGGATTCCTGAAAACAAGGGTGCTACCATATTGGCAATTCCCTGCCCAATTAATTCCCGATTGCTATTGTGTTTGCTATTGGTCATTCCGTCTGCAACAACAGCTGATAATAAGGACTCAATCGCACCGAGAATTGCAATCACAAATGCTGGCCGAATTAACAACTGAATCTTTTCCCATGTAATTTCGGGGAATGAAAACGTAGGTAGCGTATTTGAAATTTCTCCATAGGTTGATCCGATTGTTGAAACTTGATTAGGGTAAAGCATGCTAGCCAACAATGTCGAAATTAATAGACCAATTAATGGGCCCGGTATCTTTGGAAAAAACTTTGGTGTGAAAATAATCGTAATCAAACAAATTATAGCCGTCAAAATACTATAAGGATTCATCGTATCAAGGTGAATAACAATTTCTCTCATGTTATCAAGAAATAATTCATGTTTCTCTACTCCAGTGAGACCGAGGAAATTTGAGATTTGCCCAGTGAAAATGATGACAGCAATTCCTGATGTAAAACCTATTGTAACTGGCCTTGGGATAAATTTTATCAATGAGCCTAATCTAAACAAACCCATCAACACCAAGATCAAGCCAGCCAGAAACCCAGCTATTAAGAGGTTTTCAAATCCGTAGGTTACTACTACACCAAACAAAATTGGGATGAAAGCTCCTGTAGGGCCACCAATTTGGTATTTACTCCCCCCAAAAAGCGAAATAAGAATTCCCGCAATAATCGTAGTATAAATACCGTACTCAGGCTTTACACCAGAAGCAATCGCAAATGCCATCCCTAATGGAATGGCAATCACCCCTACAACAATACCAGAAATCAAATCTTTTTGAAGCGATTGTAAGGAATAACCCTTATATCTCCCACGAAAAAACCCCTTTTGCAACACAGCAACAAATCCTCCGTTCTCCTTATATTAATATATCTGATTATTTGAATATACTACTATATGAATCTACACCTGTTTGTAAAATCTGTCAAAGGTTTTTATTTAGCAAACCTATAAAAGTTCATTAATGACATTAAATCGGATGCTAGCCGAAAACAGTCTTTTAGTTTTGTTATGCAACTTATAATTGTTGTCCATAATGAGAAATTGTGGAGGAATGTTATGAAAAACACAGTTGAAGAGAATATTGAACATCCAAAACTTTCGCTCATTAAAGTGATTGCCAGAGTCGTTTTGATTACCTTAGGTGCATTGCTAATGGCTGTAGGTTTAGAGGTTTTTTTGGTTCCAAATTATGTTGTTGATGGTGGGATTACTGGTATATCCATCATGCTTGCCCATCTTTCGGGCTTACGACTTGGTGTTTTCCTCTTTCTTTTAAACCTTCCTTTCGTTTATTTGGGTTACAAACAAATCGGAAAAACTTTTGCTATTTCTACAACCTACGGCATTACAATGTTGTCATTCTTTACCGTCATACTGCACCATGCTGAAGCTTTTACAGACGATGTATTGTTAGCAACCGTTTTCGGGGGGATGCTGATTGGTATTGGAGTCGGTATAGTAATTCGCAGTGGAGGGGCCTTAGACGGGACGGAAATACTCGCCATTTTAATCAGTAAAAAGGCCCCTTTATCTGTAGGGAATATTGTTATGTTTTTTAATTTCTTCATTCTTGGTACAGCAGGATTTGTGTTTACTTGGGATCGTGCCATGTACTCATTGCTAACATACTATATCGCTTCAAAAGCCATTGATGCAGTTGTAGAAGGTTTCGAACAGACTAAATCAGTTTGGATTATCAGTGACTTTTCAAAAGAAATTGCGGATAGCATCAATGCTCGGTTAGGTAGAGGAGTGACTTTTCTACAAGGAACTGGTGCTTATAGTGGGGATGACAAACGTGTAATTTTTGTTGTGATTAACCGTATTGAAGAATCAAAACTAACTCGTATCGTGCAATACTGGGACCCTGATGCCTTTCTAGCCATAGGTGATATCGCGGAAGTTCGTGGAGGTCAATTCAAAAAGAAAGATATACATTAGACATTTATCAAATACTTTATTCGTCATATCTAATCCTTATTTGGTCACATTAATTCTATGATGGAGGTGCTGATACTGGGAAATAGTAACAAATCCGTTAAACTAACTGCTGCAGAGGTTTCCTATTTATGGACAACTTATTTATCGGACAGCATGTCAATATGTGTATTTCAGTATTACCTAAAGCATATAGATGATCAAGATATTAAAAAGTTAATCCTACATGCCCTTGACCTTTCACAACAACATATTGAAATCATCAAGAGTATTTTTACAGAAGAAAAGATTCTAATTCCACAAGGTTTCACAAAAGAAGACGTCAACCTAAATGCGGAACGCCTTTTTTCCGATATTTTTTATTTGCAATACATTAAAAATATGGCAAAAGGAGGTTTAATGACCTATGGGAGGATGCTACCGAATATTTACCGAGATGATATTCGGTCGTTCTACGCAAAAGGAATTACATCGTCCACTGAATTAGACACGGAAGCGACGAGGATTCTCTTAGAAAAAGGACTTGCCACACGACCACCTACCATCCCGTATCCTGAGAAAGTGGAGTTTGTTCAAAAGCAATTTTTCGTGTTAGAAAGATTAGGCAGGCGCCCGGCTCTTACAGGAACTGAGGTTACCAATCTTTACGCAAATATTCAGTCCAATACCCTTGGTTCAAGTAGTGCAACAGGGTTTATTCAAGCATCTAAAACAGGTAAGGTGCGTCAATATCTCCAACGTGGTAAAGAAATTGCCATAAAGCATATTAAAGTTTTTCGTTCATATCTTGAAAATTATTCCCTGCCTATTCCAATGTCCCTTGATCAAGAGGTTACTATTTCAACAGATCCTCCCTTTTCGGAGAAATTGATGATGTTTCATTTTAGTTTAAAGATTTACGCTGGAATTGGAAATTTCGGCGTCTCAATATCTGAGAGTCAAAGAAGTGATTTAGTTATGGACTACTCCCGGATCATGGTAGAGGTTTTGAAATACTCGGAGGATGGAGCCAACATCATGATAAATGGCTTGAACAACCCCCACTTTCTGCTGATCGAAATGATCTGGCAAAAGGGTAAAAGCTTAGCAATGGCCCTAATAAAAGGACCATTGCTTTTTTATTTTTTATTTTTTATATAACAGTATTGATTTTTGCAATCTGTTATAGTACACTGAATTTAACAACAAACCGACTGGGGGAATATTTAATGATAATGAATCCGACTGTAAAAGAATGCCGTGAATGTGGATGTAAGATTGAAGAAAAGCAGGAGTCCTTTTTGTACGAATGCGAGCGCTGTATCTGTAGTCATGATGATTAAAACTCAACCAAACCTCCTCAACTATGAGGAGGTTTATTTTTTTGTTGTATAACAGATTGCGTTTTTTATTAATAAAGTATCCTTATTGGAACAAATGAATTCTTTTGGTTCTGAAGTTTTTTAAAAGATGATTTTTACCATAAATGCTTATCACTCTCCATTACATGCAGATTTTTACTTTAGTTGAATTAGAGATTCACAATTAATTTTTTTCAACCATATTATTTAAAAGTTATGGACATGATTATTTTTATAATTAAAATATATTGAAAATTATAATTTTCCGAGTATAATGAAATTTATATTTTTTATAAGGGGGAAACATCAAGTGAAAACATTAGAGAGGGTGAGCGTATTTGCTGGAAATACGTTTGCTTACTGGGTTTTATTATTTGCAGCTCTTGCTCTCCTCTTCCCACAAGGCTTTACGTGGATAGGAGCTTATATCTCCGTATTACTCGGAATCATCATGTTTGGTATGGGGATGACATTATCCGCGAATGATTTCAAAGAAGTATTTAGTCATCCTAAGTTTGTGTTAATTGGTGTTGCTGCACAATATGTATTGATGCCTTTAATTGCTTTTGGATTAGCTCATCTTCTTAGACTTCCTCCTGAAATTGCTGTAGGGGTAATCCTTGTTGGAACCTGCCCTGGAGGAACATCTTCAAATGTTATGACTTTTTTAGCACGTGGAAATACAGCTTTGAGCGTTTCAATTACTTCAGTTTCAACTCTTTTAGCACCGATATTAACACCAGCTATTACGCTTTTACTAGCTAGTCAATGGTTACCAGTTTCAGCAGCTGATATGTTTATGTCTGTTGTTAAAATGGTATTAGTGCCAATTGTATTAGGGCTGTTAGTTAAAGCGTTATTCAAGAAGCAAGTTGAAAAAAGTATAAAAGCCTTACCGCTAGTTTCTGTTATCGGAATCGTTGGAATTGTTGCAGCTGTTGTAAGTGGAAGCAAAGAAAAAATTCTCGAAAGCGGACTATTAATCTTAGCTGTTGTTATTTTACACAATCTCATCGGTTACGTTTTAGGTTTCTTTGCAGCAAAACTTTTAAAAATGAACTATGCTGATCAAAAAGCAGTTTCCATAGAAGTTGGAATGCAAAATTCTGGTCTTGCTACTGCTTTAGCAACAGCCCATTTCTCTCCACTTGCTGCAGTGCCAGGTGCCATTTTTAGTGTTTGGCATAATGTTTCAGGCTCGCTGCTCGCTAATTACTGGGGAAAGAAAGCAGAAATTCAAACAAACAAAGCACCTTCAAACAACGAGACAAATGTAAAAGTATAAATTTAACAACCATAAACAAACCGCCTGTGAACTAAACTGTACCCCTTGTAAAGGACATGTTTAAAAAAGGCTAGGCTACTTTAAGTAGATGATCTCTGTATTGAACAGGGGTCATCTTTTTCATATTCCATTGATATCTGTAGTGATTGTAGTAGTGAATGGCAGCTTTCACTTCTTGTTTAAGCTCTTGCAAGGTTTCACATGATTTTATATCAGCCAGGTCTTTAAAATGACCAAAGAATGATTCCTGTGGGGCGTTGTCCCAACAGTTCCCCCTCCTAGACATGGATTGTCCCAATCTGAATTTTTTCACCAGCTTTTGATAAACAGGGCTGGTATAGTGACCTCCCTGATCAGAATGTATATAGGCCCCTTTAGTCAGTTTGATTCTCCTGTTTTTCCTTAACTTCTTAAGCGTATCCGTGGCGATATCAAGAGTAACTCGATCAGAGACCTGATGAGCTAAGACTTCATTGCTGGAAGCGTCAATAATGGTTGATAGATAAGCCCTTTTTCCTTTTCCGAAATATAGGTAGGTGATATCAGTAAGAAGGACCTTGTATGGGATGCCCTGTTTGAATTCCCTGTTAAGCAGGTTCGGGACGACCTTGTGCTCCTGGGTAGCCTTCATGATGCGCTTATAGGGATTCGCTCTCCTAAAAGGACTCTCAATTCCGTACTTCTTCATGATTCTTCTGATTCGCTTAAGATTGAAGACAACACTAAACTGACCTGCCAATACCATCTTAATTTGGCGAGCCCCTTTCTTACGGTTCTTGAAATTGTATGCTTTTAAAATCAGGTCCCGTAGGGATTCATCCTTATTCTCCTGATCCTTCCTTCTCTCAACTTGTTTGGATGAAAAGTAGTTATAGTAACCCTGTCGGGATACACCAGCGACTTTACAGAGGTGGGAAACCATCCTTGTTAGAGTGTACTTCTCGATGACGGTATGAATAAGGTTGAATTTCTGGTCAGCCGATAACTTTATTTCTTCTTCATCCCCCTTTCGGCGAATCGTATCTTTTTTAATAGTTCGTTCTCTGCTTTCAAAAGGTTAGTTTCTGCCTCTAACCTTGCATATTTTTCTTCAATGGAAAGCTCTCGATCCCTTAGTCTACCTGTGTTTCCGGGCCTTGTATCACGAAGGCCAAGCACTCCATTCTTACGATAGGCTTCACGCCATCTTTTTCCTGAAGAACGAATACGGTCAATACCAATGACTTCTTCATCAAAACCACACTTATCAAAAATTTCTCTAGGCGTCTTTCCCTGTTCATTTTGTGTTATGAATAGCTCCTTGAACTCATCAGTATAAGTAATCCCCTTTGAGGATACTGATTTGACATATGTATTTTTAGAAAGTATTTGAATTTCTTTTGCCGTGAATAATTTTTTACTCATAGTTGTTCTCCCGTCCCCATTTATTATCTATTCTACATAAAAAGACCCTGTGCAGTGGACTTTTTTAAAGTGTCTACTACACAGGGTACAGTTTAGAACTACAGGCGGTTTGTTTAGTAGACTAACCCTTTGCGAACAGCTGACTTTAACTTCTTAACCTCTGTCTGAATGTTATTGGCATTGGTTATCGCTGTTATGACTGAGACCCCATCTGCACCTGCATGCGTAACAGCAGATGCGTTATTGGCCGAAATTCCACCAATCCCCACAATTGGAACTTGAAATCCATTCGTTCTCAATTCCTCGATGAAAGAAACACCTTGAACCGGTTTCGCGTCAGTTTTCGTACTTGTGGGATACACAGGACCTACCCCAAAATAATCTGCTCTTTTATTTATGGCCTCTTCAGCCTCTGATAACTGGTGGACTGATACTCCTAAGATACGATCTCCGATTCTTTTTCGTACCAATTCAACAGACTCATCTTCCTGCCCGATGTGTACACCATCTGCATCAATTTTTAGAGCAAGGTCAATATCATCGTTTACAATAAACGGTATATTATAATTGTGACAAATTTGTTTTAATTTGAGCGCTAGCTCAAGCTTTCTTTGTCCTTGAAGCGAACCATTTCCTTTTTCACGAAATTGAAACATCGTGATGCCCCCATCTATCGCTTCTTTCAGTACCTCTTCAGGAGCTCTTGTACAATTGACACTTCCCATAATAAAATAAACTTGTAGGAACTCGCTTATTCTCTGTTTTTCTGTTTGCTTCATACCAAAACGATCCCTTCGATAAAGTTTCTATGTTTCTATCTTTCTCTAACAAGCTGTTTATAGGCCCAATGGTTTGTTGGTCCATGCCCTTGTCCAATGAATATTTGATTTTCGATGGCTGCCTGAATATAGTGTTTAGCTGTTGATATAGCTTCTTTTACCGTAGCCCCTTTTGCTAATTCAGCCGTGATAGCAGCCGAGAAGGTACAACCCGTTCCATGTGTATTATTTGTAGGAATCCTTTTATTTGTGAACAGTGTAAACTCACTTCCGTCATATAGAAGATCTGCCGATTCTGAAGAATCTTCATCATGCCCCCCCTTAATAATGACATGTTTAGCCCCCATATTGAATATTCGTTTTGCTGCGTCCTGCTTGTCTATATTTGTGCGTATATTTATTCCTGTTAATACTTCTGCTTCAGGGATATTGGGTGTAACCACCATAGCCAATGGTAGTAACTCTTTTTTTAACGCGTCTACAGCCTGTTTTAAAAGTAGAGAAGCCCCTCCCTTGGCAATCATTACAGGATCCACAACAAGCTGATTCCAGTTATAATAGCGAACTGACTCTGCTACAGCAGTAATAATTTCAGCATTAAAAAGCATGCCAGTTTTTAATGCGTCAACCCCGATATCCTCTCCTACAGATTGAATTTGCTTCTGAACCATTTTCGCAGATAAAGGATAGACATCTTGAACTCCAAGTGTATTCTGAGCCGTTACTGCAGTAAGGGCTGTCATTCCATACGCATGTAGTTCCTGAAATGTTTTTAAATCCGCTTGGATACCAGCTCCTCCTCCACTATCTGATCCTGCAATTGTCAAAGCTTTATACGGTTTCAATCTTGGTCCCTCCTAAATGAGTAGTTGTCCAATCTTCTAGATTACTAGCTGATAATTGATTCAAGAGTTCGATTTGGAAGCTTCCTGGGCCAACCGAATCTGTCATCATTGCTGCTTTTTCTCCAGCAATACCAAAATAAGTTATAGCAGCTGTTGTGGCAGTCAACCTATCTTGCTCAACAGCATTAAATGCACCAACAATTGACGTCAATAAACAACCTGCTCCTGTCACTTGTGTCAACAGAATATGTCCATGTTTTACAATATTGGTTCTTATACCATCCGAAATAATGTCTTCTTGTCCAGTAATTGCAACAACCATATTGAATTTTTGGGCAGTGGTCTGCGCTAATTTAACAACATTCCCTTGTTCTCCTCCGCTGTCAACTCCTTTTATTCTCCAACTTTGACCGGCGACATTGGCAATTTCCGCAGCATTCCCTCGTATTACTGAGACATTCACTTCATTTAAAATCCGTTCCGCCGTTTTTGTTCGGTAAGATGTCGCCCCAGCTCCAACGGGATCAAGTATGACTGGAACACCTTTTTCATTAGCTGCTTTTCCAGCAATGATCATCGATTCCACAATGTTTGAATTTAATGTACCAATATTTAATACTAATGCATCAGCGAGTTGGGCCATTTCAGCCACTTCCTCTACTGCATATGCCATTACTGGAGAAGCTCCTAGCGCTAGCAGTCCATTTGCGGTAAAATTAGTCACTACAACATTGGTAATATTATGTATTAGCGGTTTTTGTTGTCTTACTTTTCTTAGAATTGGGATAAAACTCATCTGTACTCCTCCTAAAAATTGATAAAAGCCAGATCCTAAATGGACCTGGCTTTATAGTTAAAAACATAAGAGCTTTGTTTTTGACTACTTTCCTCCGCTGGTATAATCCAGATCAGGTCCAAAGGGTTAGAAATTTTCTTTCCTCTCAGCCAAACGGCACCCCTAGTAGTGTTCTTATTCATTTTATATTATCATAGCTATAAATGAATAATCTGTAAAGTTTAAAATGTCTGTTTTATTAAAGGTGGGAATTACATGCTTCAACTAGGTCGCAAACATAACCCGCTCAAGAATGCTGCCTTAATTAAGCAATTGTCTTATTATAAGCCACAAATTAAAAGCGCTGTTTCGGATACAGATCAAGCTTTTTCAAAACTGATTCATCAACCTATAAAAAGCATACAACCTGAGCCTCGACCATCGACCGCAACATTGTTCCGAAAATTAGCTGTAAGTTTTGCGCGCTTGTGTTTGGCGAATACAGCGGACCCTCAACTTTCGACGAATAAAACAATAATTAATGAACATGATTTTATTTTTCCAGACTGGAAACTGGACCTGGATAATGAACATCAACAATTGCTTTCTCAGCTCAAAAAAGAAGTAAACGTAACCGATTTTGGTGCCGTCGGGGACGGGAAAACAGATTGTACTAAAGCATTTATTAAAGCAATTGGACTTGGTCAAGTAAAAGTCATCATTCCGGAAGGGATTTTTGTGACAAAAGGAATTCGCCTTCCCTCATGGACCCACCTTGTTGGCGCTGGGAAAGGAAAAACCATTTTGAAATTACATGATCAGGCGTCGAAAGGAACAAGGTTAGTAACCAATATGAACCATTGGCGTGGGAACCATCATGTTTTTATTGAGGGAATGAGTTTGGATTGGAATGTCGAAAGGTTTGGAGAAGCGATAAAAACATGTACATGGGGAAATCATTCAAGTTGTTTAACGTATGCAAATGTTACTTACGGTTGGGTCAAAGATGTAGAAGCAATGAATGCTGGTCTTCATGGTTTTGATGTTTCTGCAACATTATATGATTATTCTGGTGATGGCAATAAGGCTCGTGGTGGCAGTAAATATATATGGCTTGATCAATTAAATGCCTACGGGTTTGGCGATGATGGTATCACAACTCATCATAGTGAGTATATCTTGATTTCCAACTCCCATTTATGTGATCCGAGCGGTCGTGCTCACAAGAAAGGCTATTCCAATTCAAATGGAATAGAAGTGGATGATGGATCAAAAAATGTTTGGCTTGTTAATAACTCGACTACACGATGTTTTGGTGGGGTTGAAGTGAAAGCCCATCATAACTCATCTGCCGGAAACAATGTCCAAATCATCGGTCATCTCTCCATTCATGATAATCGAAGTTACAACTTCCGCCACATCGGCCATCACAAGAGTACTGACCCAAATTCAAAAACAGCCTTCTATATTCGTGCAACTAATCTTATTAGCATTGAACCGATGTTTACCGATTTATATGAAAATTCCACACCTAGAGCGATGGTCATATCAGCGTATGTTCATGTAATTGTGAACCACTTTACGCTAATCGGTAAAAAAAATTATGATTATAAAAAAAATCCGATTATTGCGATCCAATATAAAGCTCGAAACATATGTTTAAAGAACGTCTATAGTCGAGGTTTCAAAACAGGTAGTACGGATATTCGAGTCTTTGGTGGTCACCAACATGCTGATCAAGTATATTTAAAAAATATAATAGTAGAAGATTCAGCACCAATTTCATTAGATATTGGTAAAAATGTAAAGTACGTGAGCGTAGAGGATTTCACAGCAATAGCTGTAAATGGCAAGCACGCTCTTAAAGCTGCTAAGCGTCCATTAAAGATCATGAATGCTTCATTTAAAGGGTATACTACACCCGTTTTAATCAATAACGAACCCGATCATTCATTTAAATAGTTGTGCTAAGTGGGGTGGCTAGGAAAGGTCACCCTATCTCTTAAGCCCTAATAACAAAAAACGTACCGAATAATAACAAAATCAGGATCGCCCCTAATGCCATCGCGAACATACCAGAAATCATTTTTTCTTCCTTATATTCAGCATAGCCGAGAATAAATATTAATATCGCAATAAGAATTTGTGTCCAGGTGAAAGCAAATTGATGTTCGGCTATTATGGAATAAACTGACAAATTGAGTACAACAACAGCAAGACCAACTTTCCCCCACTGCAACCCCTTCACCTCCAATAGTGTATGGTTAACAGCATCAACATGTATGTGAACCCTTACACTGATTTGTTTAAAATGACCTTTTTAAACACTTTTCTATACAGTCTATGGATTCACCATTTCAAATGTAAATAAATCCCTGAAAATCAGGCTTATACATATTAACATTACTTAATATTTGTCTGTTTGCTCGTGATGACCTTGAAGAATCCAATAGGTTAATATTAACCTTCCTAGATTTTAATATGAATTCTCCTAACTTATTTTTTTCTACCAAAAACACTTTGACAACATTCATTGTATAAGTTAATTTAAATATATTGTAAGAAGGGTGTGGTATGCTTGAACAAAGAGATTATTAAGTTCTTGAGAAAGAGCCATAATTTAAACCAACGAGATTTTGCTAGAATTGTAAATTGCAGCTATGCCTTAATCGCACTAGTAGAAGTCGGAAAAAGAAGAGTAACTGAGGATTTGGAAAAAAAAGTGAAAGAAGCTTTTGACCTCGATGAAAGTCAAATTCAGTCTATCGCAGCTATAATCAAAAGCCTGGGAGAAGGCATACCGCCATTTATGTGATGCTGCGGTATTTTTTGCGTAAAAAAAAGAGTTGCATTTAAACGCAACTCCATCTCCCCTTTGTTCCTAGCAATTAGAGCACTGCTTCTTTTCTTTCTAAATACCGTTCCATTTTCCGTTTTATTCGTTGTAAGGCATTGTCGATTGATTTAACGTGGGTATTTACGTTCTGAGAAATTTCAACATAAGAATGGCCTGCGATATGCAATTCCAAAACTCGCTTTTCTAAATCACTCAACTTTTCTGACATTTTTCGCTCCAAATCACTCGCCTTTTCCTGATCAATGATCATTTGCATTGGGTCCATATTTGTCGGACCGGTAATCACATCCATCAGCGTATGATTGGACTCTTCTTCATAAATAGGTTTATTTAATGAGATGTAGGAATTTAGTGGCCCATGTTTTTGGCGAGTTGCAGACTTAACTGCTGTAATAATTTGTCTCGTAATACAAAGTTCTGCAAACGCTTTAAAAGAAGACAGCTTGTCTACTCTAAAATCTCGTATTGCCTTATAAAGCCCGATCATTCCTTCTTGAATAATATCTTCTCGTTCCCCACCAATTAGAAAATATCGACTCGCTTTTGCACGAACAAAACTACGGTATTTCCTCATTAAATATTCTGAGGCCTCTCCATCACCATCTTGGAACAGCTGGACTAAAATTTCATCATTCAATTCGGCATAATCTTGCATCAGTTTTTCTTTGATGACCACACTCACACTGTTACCTCCGACAATATTATTTGATTTGATGTTCCAAACTATTCCTAAAAGTATGAACACCTGACATATATTTTAATAGTAACGTAGACTGGGCATAAAAGGAATTTAAACTTATCGACTTTTTTTTACACGAATCGGTAGAAACCAAAAAGTATAAAAAGAAAACAAACACTTTGGCAGCGTTTGTTGTTTTGTATTTAATGAATTTGTCGAATTTCCTCGGACGATTTTTGGTATAAAAGTAAAAAAATATTGTTCTATTCTTTTTTTCTATTCTTTTATTGAAAGTATATTTGGTATTTGGCTAGTATTTAAATTGATATTTTCTTTTAGTAACGTATGAAATGCTTCTGGTACGTTTACCTTCATTCGAGTTTGGCGATTGATCGTCGTTAACACGACTTCAGCTGTTACAACGAGTTCATTTAAATGATTGATCATGTTCTGCTTTAACGTGTAACTAGTATTTCCAATCCGATCCAATGTCGTTTGAATCAAAAGTTGATTATGATTAAATACTTCTTTTTTATAACTTACACCTGCATGGACAACCACTGATTCCACACCAGTTTTAATACTAAAACGGTACCAATCTTGGCGCGCTTGGTCTAAGTATTCAAACAACAAAACATTATTTACGTGCGCTTTGTTGGTTTTTGCGACAATTTTCATTTCTGAATAAGCCATGGTTTTTCCCCCATATTCCTTTATTCTTTGTTATTCGTCTTCAAAATGAAAAAACCTTCTTTTTTTGTAAAACGAATTGAGTTTTTTAACTGATTTCAAAATGTCGGCTAAGAATAGAATTTTGTTCTATCCTGCATGTTTTTTTATTTACAGGAAAATACTACCTAGGTATTTGTTAAATTTCTCTTGATATAATATTTAAACATAAAGGAGAGATTTTCATTATGAAGACGCTAAAATATATCTTTTTCATCATAATTTCCACTGTCATTATCTCTGCTTTTTGGATATATTACCCCCATTATCAAATTCAAAAACTGCAAGATGAAACAAGGGAAGTTGGCAGAGATATGAGTAGTGAGACATATTTAGATTATTATCGTCAATTTGATAAAGGTGAGATTAATCATCTTGCTCTTGGGGACTCTGTTATTCATGGGTTTGGTGTAGAAGAAACTGAAAACTTAGTGTACAAGTTCTCTGATCAATTAGGACAAGAAATTAACAAGACCGTTCATTATATAAATGAAGGAAAAAATGGAATAACGAGTACAAGTTTAAATGAAATGATTCAAAAAGGGGCTTTTAACGATCAAATAAAGAAAGCCGATATCATTACCGTAAATATAGGTGGGAATGATGTGTTAAAAACAGCCAAACAAAAAGATTATTCTAAAGCTATTAATTCTTTTGATACACTGCAATCCATTTTCACAAAAAATTTAGCTGACATTACAAAAAAAATTAATGAAATAAATCCAAGAGCAACAATTGTGTTCTTGGAACTCTACAATCCATTACCAGCGGATCATCAATTTTCTGATCTAGCGGATACGCTATTGCCAAAATGGAATGTTAAAATTTATGAAGTTGCCCAGACAATTCCCACATCCATTGTTGTTCAAACGACAAAAGTAATCAATAGTAAAAACCCTCAACACCTTTCGGAAGATGGTGTTCACCCAAACTCAGCTGGATATGCCGCAATCACAGAACAAATGATGATACAGTTTTCAAAAGAATATCGGAAGCAAGCTGTATAATCTCACACACCCTTCCTTTTTTTGGGTGTAATGAATAAAAAAAGCTGTATTTACAATAAAGTAAATACAGCTTTTTTACGTCCCAGAAGGGATTCGAACCCCCGACCTACAGTTTAGGAAACTGTTGCTCTATCCTACTGAGCTACTGAGACATTTTCTTAACGACTATATTATTATAAAATGCAATTTAAAAATTTTCAAGGATAAATTTGGGCAGAATAGTAATTTAATCTTTTTACTCTATTTAATGGCGAACAGATTCACACTGTTCGCCTTTTCCTTTATTGTCCTTTAAACTCAGGAGACCTTTTTTCAATAAATGCACGAATACCCTCTTTCGCATCTTCGCTCGTAAATGCATCTCGTGAATAACTCCACTCTTCTCTAAAACCAATGTCCATTGGGTGATTTAATAAACGTAAAACCGCTTTCTTTGTACTTTGAACTGCAATTGGACCATTTTTACAGATAATATTCGCGTATCTCTCTGCTTCTTCCAGAAGGTTTTCTTTAGGAACTATTTTATTAATAAGACCCATTTCTTTTGCTTCTTGAGCGGAGAATTGCTCGCCTGTGAGTAAAATTTCCATTGCCCGGCAATATGGGATTTGCCTTACTAAGCGGACAAGTGACCCTGCTGCAGCCATAATAGACCACTTTGGTTCCGGTAAGCCAAAGCGAGCATCTTCAGTGGCAATTCGAATGTCGGTTGCTTGTAGAATTTCAGTTCCACCTGCAAGGCAAAAACCATTCACAGCTGAAATGATAGGCTTCCATACAGGAGTATTCTTTAGCATCGCTGCATCTGTCTTTTCCGGATCCACTTTTCCTTCCATAATTTGTGGGATTGTCTGTTTTAAGTCGGCGCCAGAACAAAATGCCTTTTCACCCGCACCTGTTAGAATAATGACACGAACCTCATCATCATCTTGAGCTCTAAGAAAATAATCTCCAAGCATTTCAAACCCTTCAGGCGTCATTGCGTTCATCGCCTCGGGTCGATTAAACGTAATATATGCTTTATGGCCTTCTTTCCGATATAATACAGGCTGTTCCATCCTTCATTCCCCCTCTTTTAGAAATACTTGTGGTTTATTACTTGATCTCTCATTTCTCCGCCCCTACTGTTTAATTTTCTTTGTTTGAATATATTCGGCAACAAAATTTGTTGTAGTCCGGCCTTGTTTATACGCAACGTGTCCAACCACGTCCTGTAACATTGGAATATTTGTTTTAATTCCCTCAATGGTATACTCCTTAAGGGCTTTTTCTAGAATTTGAATTGCCTGCTCTCTGTTTTCCCCACTCACAATTAACTTGGCTATCATTGGGTCGTAAAAAGGAGTCACTTTTGACTTTTCATGTACTGCTAAATCATTACGAACTCGTTCTCCTGTAGGTACTTGTAACTTACTAATTTGTCCTGGTGAAGGAAAGAAGGTTTTTGGATCCTCGGCATATATTCGGACTTCGATCGCATGACCTTCTCTTTTTACTTCTGATTGTTGCAGAGTCAACGGCTCGCCTGAAGCAATTTTTAATTGCCATTCTACCAAATCCAAGCCCGTAATTTCTTCTGTCACAGGGTGCTCTACTTGAAGTCGAGTGTTCATTTCGAGAAAATAAAAATTTCTGTGTTCATCTACTAAAAACTCAATGGTTCCTGCATTTTTATAACCAATAGCTTTGGCAGCTGTAACAGCTGCTTCCCCCATCTTCCTTCTTGTTATTTCATCGAGAAATGGTGATGGAGCTTCTTCAACGACCTTTTGATGACGGCGTTGAATTGAACATTCTCGTTCCCATAAATAGATGACATTCCCGCTATTATCCGCTAAAAGCTGTATTTCAATATGCCTTGGATTTTCAATAAACTTTTCTACATACATCGCGCCATCTCCAAAAAAATCGTTCGCACGCTTTTGATTTCCTGCAAACGCCTTCTTCATTTCCTCTTCATTATGAGCAATTTGCATTCCGATGCCACCACCACCTGCGGATGCCTTTAACATAACTGGAAATCCAATTTGACTTGCTATCATCGAAGCTTCCTCAGCATCCGATAATGGATAGGCAATACCGGGAACAATCGGGAGGCCCGCTTCCTCTATCGTTTTTCTGGCCTCAATCTTGCTTCCCATCTTGCTTATGACATCAGGAGATGGGCCAATAAAAGTAATCCCTACTTGTTCGCACTCCATTGCAAAACTAGCATTCTCAGATAATAGACCATAACCTGGATGAATGGCCTCAGCTCCCGATTGCTTTGCAACCTCTATTATATTTTCCATGTTTAAATAACTTTCATTTACCCTTGCTCCACCAATAAGATAGGCTTCATCTGCCATTTGGACGTGAAGTGCATCAGTATCTGCCTCTGAATAGACTGCGACCGTTTTTATTCCAAGCTTTTGACAAGTACGAATGACGCGGACCGCGATCTCACCACGGTTCGCAATTAAGATCTTTGAAAACATTAGAATTATCTCCCTTCAAACTAAATAGGGCACCCGTCAAAATAATATACTCACTTCTGACGGTCGCCCATTAGAAAAGCGTTTACAATTAGTTGATTACTTGATAATGATTTTCGTATTTTTTGCGTAAAACATGTTTTTGGATTTTTCCAGTTGCCGTCATTGGTAATTGTTCTAGGAAAATGACCGATTTTGGCACTTGAAATCCACCCAAATGTTGCTTGCAATGCTCGATGATTTTTTCTACAGAACTAGTGCGCCCGGGTTTTAAAACGATAAATGCCGTTACAGCTTCGGCCCAGTGCTCATGTGGCAAACCAACAGCGACTGCATTGGCCACATCATCATGCATTAAAAGTGTGCCTTCTACTTTTATGGAAGCCACATTTTCCCCACCCGTTTTGATGATGTCTTTTTTTCTGTCAACAAACACTAATTGACCATCTTCATCCCAGTAACCTAAGTCTCCTGTATGATGCCATCCAAAGGCCTGAGCTTTAGCTGTTTCTTCTGGATTTTTAAAATACCCGTTCATCACATTTGCCCCACGGTGGACAATTTCCCCCACTTCTCCCTTTGGCAGAATGTTCCCGTCATCATCCATGATGGCTGTGTCATTAATAAGGGAAGAAGTGCCCCAATAGGAACCAAAACGGCGTAATTGTTCTTCCGGTCTAAACACCATTGTTGAGGGGTACATTTCTGTTTGCCCCGTTCCTAGGGCAAAATTCGGACAAATTTCATTGATGCATCGCTGTAATGACTTTTTATCCATTGGTGCCATTGCATAGGTACATCTTCTTAACGAACTAAGATCATATTGTGAACGTTTTGGGTGATCAAGAATCATTTTGTACATCATAGGAAGAGCAAACATATTCGTGATTTTTTGTGTATCAATTGTTTTCATTAAGGTTTCTGGTTCAAAACCATTAATGATGATGCTTTTTGCTCCTCTGTGCAAAGCAGACATTGTGAACGTATGTTGTGCACAATGGAATAATGGCATCATGGTTAATATAACTTCATCTTCACTGAAATCAGATTCAATAATATTTCCTAAACTTGCAATATAGACCGCAATATGACTTGTCATGACTCCCTTTGGGTTTCCGGTCGTACCACTTGTAAACATGATTTGAGCAACATCTCGATCTTGGATTTCAACAATCGGCTCTTTTTTCAACTGTCCGTCTAAGGCTAATAAGAAAGTGTTTGTATCTCCTAGGTTGCCTCTAACACTCATGATGTTTGAACAAACCTGTTTTATTTCTTGTAAATCATTCTCAACAAAAGGAGCGTCTGCAAGTATCATTTTTGCTTCAACCTGCTTTAAGATATAGAGCTTTTCAGCAACTGAAATACCTGGGTTCATCGGAACCCAAATGAGTCCTGCTTTGGCAATCCCATTAAATGCTACTACGTATTCCCATGAATTTCCGCAAATAGAGGCAATCGTATCCCCTTTTTTAAAACCTGAATTTAATAAAAAGTTGGCAAATTGATTCGTCAGTTCATCCAATTCTTGATAAGTAATTTCTCGTAAACCATCCACAATGGCTATTTTCTCAGGGAATCTTGATGCATTTCTCCTAATGATATCTCCAATCGCAACCCGATTAATTAGGTTCTGCATGCCATCTTTTCCCTCCACCCTTAAATTTTTTCTTTTTTCACTAAACCTTTGGCAATCCCAACTATACATTCTTCTCCGGTTTGTTTGACCGTTGTTTGTTTAACCTTTACAACCCCTGTACCGTTCCCTTTGTCTTGCAGATCTAATACTTCTAACTCTACATGGATAGTATCGTGAATAAATACTGGTTTAATAAAACGTAGCTTATCAATACCGTAGTTTGCGACAATGATATCTGGATCCATTTTAGTCAGACCTGTTGCAAATGAGAGCACTAACATTCCATGAGCTATTCTTTGTTTAAAAGGTGTGTTTTTGGCATATTCAATGTCTGTATGGAGCGGATAATAATCTCCTGTTAACGCAGAAAACATGACCAAGTCAGTTTCCGTAATAGTCCTACCTCTAGACTTCCATCTCTCTCCTATTTCGAAATATTCAAAATACTTATCGTACACTTTTATTCCCCCTCTTAAGGTTTTTGACGTAAAACCGTTTTTAGGATTTTGCCGGTTGCATTTCGTGGCAATGCGTCCACTACTTCTACCTGCTTCGGAATCTTAAACCTAGCAATCTTTCCTTCTAAATATGCCGCGACATCTACTACAGATAGAGTTTTACTTTGGTCATTTAAAGCTACCACTGCTTTAATCGATTCTCCCCATTTTTCATCTGGATAACCGATTATTGCGACTTCACTAATATTTGGATGTCGATATAAAACTTGTTCAATTTCAATTGGATAAACATTTTCCCCACCAGTGATAATCATATCTTTCTTCCGATCAACAATGTATATAAACCCTTCATCATCAAATTTTGCTAAATCCCCAGTGTAGAACCAACCATTTTTAATTGCCTCCTGTGTCTCCTCCGGTTTATTCCAATATCCTGCCATCACGTTCGGCCCATTTACAATTAATTCCCCAACTTGACCTGGAGGAACATCACGGCCATTCGGATCCACAATCCGTACAGAAGTGTGCATAGGTTCTTTCCCGACGGACCCGTTTTTACGCAAGGTATTTTCCTTATCGAGAATACTGACAAACGGAGCTGTTTCGGTTAAACCAAAACCTTCATAAAAAGGGATATTCCGAGACTGAAAAAACTCAATGACTGTTATTGGGCATGGAGCTCCTCCAGATACAGCAAACCTAAGCGAGGAGATATCATAACTTTCAAAGTTTGGAACATTCATTAGCGCTTGCCACATTGCAGGTACTAGGAAAAGACAAGTTATTTTCTCATCATGTATTTTTTGCATAATCCTAACTGGGTCAAATACATCATCTAAAATGACCGTCCCACCTTTATACAATAACGGTGTTGTAAAAACGCTCATCCCACCAATGTGAAATAATGGCGCTACTGACAAAGTAATATCTGTATGATCAAATGGGGTACTGTGAATCGAATTAATCGCATTCCACTGAGTATTCCCGTGAGTAAGCATCGCACCCTTTGGCCTACCTGTTGTACCAGATGTATACATCATTAAATGGACGTCATCTAGTTTAACATCGAACTCCAGCTCAGATATTGAAGCATTCGTTAGTAACTCCTCGTAGACAGCATCCTCTGGGTGAGGTTGACTGCCTACATGAATAAAGGTTTGGATACTTGTTTCTATCAACCTAAGTTTATCTATTAATGGTTTCATTCTTCCGTCATAGATAAAATGATAAGCTCGGGAGTCGTTTACAATATATTGAACTTCATCTACACTTAGCCGGAAATTAATCGGGACAAGTATGGCACCAATCTTTGCACAAGCAAACATCGACTCAATCATTTCATTTGTATTTAATAACAGGGCGTTTACTCGGTCCCCTTTCCTTATGCCAATTTGTAGGAATGCATTTGCTAACATATTAACCCTTTCATTCAGTTCAACATAAGTAAACCTTCGATCATTGTAAATAAGTGCTAAAGTCTCGGGTCGAACTTTACTATGTTTTACCAGCCAGTTTCCAATCCCTGTTCCCATTCTTTATCAACTCCCATAAGAGTAAGATTCTATTCTTAACTTAGAATCGTTGAGTGTTTTTTACTAGGAAGGGGCATATCTTTGTTTTCAAAAGTTTCATAACGACTTATTAGCTCTTTCCTTAGTTCACTTGGGACTACCAAATCGTCAACTACTAGCTCGCTTGACAGTTTGACAATGTCATAACCCGCTTTATACTCTTCTCTTAATTTATTTACTAATTCCGCCCGCTCTTCAGGATTTTCAACCGCCTGAATTTTATTATAGTAAACAGCATTTACGGCCGCTTCTGGTCCCATGATGGCAATTTCTGCAGATGGCAAAGCAATTGTTGTATCCGGTTCGTATGCTGGACCAGCCATTGCATAGATTCCAGCACCATAAGCTTTGCGGACAATGACACACATCTTTGGCACGTTTGCACTCGAACTAGCAAAGATAAAGTTGCGGCCTTTTCGTAAAATCCCTTCCTGCTCTACTTTTGTCCCCACCATAAAACCTGGTGTATCACATAGGTATAGAAGTGGGATATTATAGGCATCACAAGTCCAGACAAACTTTGCCCCTTTATCTGAAGACTCAGGGAAGATTGCTCCACCTTTTTGCATTGGCTGATTTGCTACGATCCCCACGGTCTTTCCATTTAACCGAGCAAAACCAGTTACAAGTTCCTTAGCATAATTTGCTTTGACTTCTAGGAAACTTTCACCATCGACAATTGCCTCTATTAATTTACGAACATCATAAGCACGGTTTGGTTCCTTTGGAATGATCTTATCGATCTCACTTGGATCTCTTGAAGGCTCAATAGGCGCAAACTCCGGTGTTTTTGCATCATATGAATCTGGCAAATAGGATAAGAGTTTTTTTACAATCTCAGCAGCCTCCTCTTCCGATTTTGCAATAAAGTCTGCTGAACCACTTTTTGTCGCGTGCATCGTAGCTCCGCCCAGCTCCTCAATATCAACTTTTTGTCCTGTTGCCATTTGAACCATCCTTGGAGACGCAATAGCCATTCCCGAGATCTTATCGACCATAATACAAAAATCAGAGAATACAGGCATATAAGCTGTTCCTGCAAAGCATGGTCCATAAAGAACAGCTATTTGAGGTACCCGTCCTGAAAGTAAACTATGATTATACCAAATTCTACCACCAGAGTATTTTTCTACATGGTACCCACCTGCTTCATCGATTCGTCCCCCGGAGGAATCTATCATGTAAATAATCGGCCGTTTCCCACGTATAGCTGCTTGTTGAATCCGCAAGATTTTTTCACTATGATATTTCCCCATGCTACCTGCTTTTACTGTGTAATCACTCGCCATAAAGAACGCTAACCGATCATTAATCTTTCCCGTGCCTGTGACAACGCCATCTGCTGGCAGCTTTTCTTTATTCGCATTTGCAAACAAACCTGTTTCATAGAAAGGTTCTTCATGATCAAAATAAAGTTTTAAACGATCTCGGACAAATAACTTTCCAATTTTTTTTAATTTTTCATGGTCAGGCCCACCTTTTTGAATTCGCTCTCTTTCTGCCAGAATTCTTTGTTCACGTTCCATATCAGCACATCCTTTATTTTTAATATCCTAATTGCTTATTGAGTTTGTAATTTATTAGGTCGGGAAAGTATTCCTAATTGCTTCGTTAATATTTCATTCATGATTTGTGTTGTGCCGCCCCCAATTGTCTGGATTCGAGCATCACGCCAAAGTCTTTGGATTGAATATTCCATCATATAGCCATTGCCACCATGGATTTGAAGTGCCTGGTCGGTTACCCGATTCAACATTTCAGAGGCGTAAACTTTGGCCATTGTCGCTTCAGTCACACAATCTTTCCCGCTGTTATACAGGTAGAGAGCACGATATGTGATATTCCTTGCCTTCTCAATATCCACCGCCATATCAACCATTTTATGGCGAAGAACTTGAAATTCAGAAAGGGGTTTTTTAAACTGAATTCTTTCCTTACTATATTTAATTGCTAGTTCAAGCGCTTTTTCTGCCACCCCGATACATCCTAAAGCCAAGGTCATTCTTTCATACTGGAAATTTTGCATAATATATCGGAAACCCTCATTTTCGGTTCCGATTAGATTCTTTTTTGGCACTCTTACATTCTCAAAAAATAGTTCACCTGTATCTGAGGAGCGCCACCCTAATTTTTTGAGCTTTTTGCCGACTGAATAACCTTCTGAGTTGGTTTCAACAATAAACAAACTAATATTACGATGGGTAGGTTCTTCTCTTGTTTTTGCTGCGACAATCACATAATCAGCGTTAACCCCATTTGTAATAAACGTTTTTTGACCATTAAGAACGTAATAGTTCCCATCTCTTTTGGCAGTGGTTTTAATATTAGCTACATCTGATCCACCGCCTGGTTCGGTAACGGCTAAGGCAGAGATTGCTTCCCCTTTAATACCCGGAACAAGGTATTTTAGCTTTTGTTCGTGGTTTCCATATCTCCAAATATTCGTCATTGCAATGGTTGTATGGGCACCAATCGCAGCACCAACACCACCTGATCCTGAGCGGGAAAGTTCCTCAGTAAAAACTGCCTCCATGATTAAGTCCAGACCACTGCCTCCATATTCCTCAGGGAACTTAATTCCTAAATAGCCTAATTCCCCCATTCTTTTGTAAAGGCTTCGGGGAGTTTCACCTTCTTTTTCCCATAACTCAATATTAGGTTCAACTTCTTTTTCTAAAAAAGACCGGACTGCTTTCCGAAACATTTGATGTTCTTCCGAAAATATCCAGTGGCTCATATTATCCCTTCCTTCCTGTTAAATACCAATTTGCTTCGAAATGATTTCTTTCATAATTTCATCCGTTCCCCCGCCAATACGCGGTAATCGACTATCTCTCCAAGCCCGCTCAATCGGATATTCTGCCATGTAACCATTTCCACCAAAAATTTGGAGTGCCCGATCTGCAACCCAATGCCCCATTTGTGCTGCAGCTAATTTTGTCATGCTGATTTCCTTAGGTGCTACATCGCCATTCGAAAAGCGGTAAGCGGTTGCATATGTTAGTTCACGACAAACTTCAATCTCGGTCTTCATCTCAGCAAGAAGATGGGCAATCACTTGGAAATTTCCAATCGGTTGATTAAACGCTTCACGAGTTTGCGCGTAATTTAATGCCAATTCATACGCATACTCTGCACCCCCGATGGCACCGGCGGCACCAATCATTCGCTCTCCTTGTAATTGCCACATAATTTGATAAAAACCTTTTCCTTCCTCTCCTAATAGGTTTTCGTGAGGAACCCGAACATTGTCAAAAATTAGTTCAGCCGTATCTGACGAACGCATTCCAACTTTATCGAGCTTCTTGCCAACAGAAAATCCTAGTCTGTCTGTCTCTACTAGAAAAAGGCTGATTCCTTTTGGACCTGGGTCGTCCGATGTTCTTGTTACTAAGGTTACAAAATCAGCCCGAGTCCCATTCGTGATAAACGTTTTGGTTCCATTTATTACCCATTCGTTTCCTTCCCGTCGTGCTCTTGTCTGTATTCCCATTACATCAGAACCGTTATTTGGCTCCGTAATCCCAATCGCAGCAATCTTTTTCCCTTGGATTGCTGGTTTTAAAAACCGTTCATGCTGATCCTTTGTTCCAAATTTAAAAATTGGAGGAGTGGCCATGTCTGTTTGAACTGCAATTGCCATTGGTAGCCCTCCACAGCCACATTTATTCAATTCTTCTGCTAGAATGATTCCCGAAAAATAATCGCCACCTTGACCACCCACTTCTTCAGGATAATGTAACCCCAAAAAGCCTAACTCTCCCATTCTTATGAACACTGAACGCGGAAACTCGCCTTGTTCTTCCCATTCATCAACAAATGGAAGAATTTCTTTTTCCACAAACTTTCGAATAACTCTGCGCAATTGGTCGTGTTCTTCCGTAAAATATGGCTCATATGGCATGATTGCTCACCTCATTGTTCAAATCTTTTAACAAATAATCATCCACTTCAATTTCCAATCGAAGCATATTCGAACCAAAACATTTCCCGAGATTGTCTAAGCGGGTTGAAGAGGACCCTCCCCCATCAAGGGCTTCCTTACAAACAAAATTAAGAGCAAAGATATTCGGTAATTCGTAACGAACTACTTCTCCTTTCACAAGTCCTGCAAAATGTTCTTTCACTTTTTCAGGTGTTAATTGTTCAAGGAACACTTGATAGATTGCTTGATTAGGAGCAAATACACCAACATTGACAATATTCCCTTTATCTCCCGACCGTGATTGAGCAATATCTTTCAGCTTTACAATTGCCATTGTTTACACCTCCGCAACTTCAACTTTTAGGTTTGCTTCAATATCTTCTCTAGGAATAAGTGTTGACCACATTCCTAAAAGGGCTCTTGGAGCAGAGTTTCCAGAGAAACCACTCATTGAAGGTGGACCGTTTAAAGCTAAAGGTGGAAATAGTCGGCTGAATTTAGCTGCTTCTTGCTTTGTTTTCGCTTTGACAACCATTCTTAAGAAGACCTCATTTAGCTCACTTTCATTTTCATGTGCTAATGGACCACTCAAAGCGTTATAGCCCATAAAATCTGTACGAACTTCTTGATAACGAAGACCATTCCGCTCTAGTTGTATTCGAATCACTTCATCCACCTTTCTTGCTTTTTGCATCGCATCAGGCCATGAGAACCCGACAATCACTTGACCCGCATAACCATCTTCGTAGCCCATGACAACTTTTAAAGAGTCTGGTCTCGGTTTGCCTCTAGTTCCTGTCACTCTCACTTGATTTGGTCCGATATTTTCCAACCTTACATTTGTCAGATCCACGATTACATCTGGTGTTAAATATGCTGAGGGGTCATGAATTTCATATAGCATCTGTTCTTTTACTGTATCTATTGTTACTAATCCTCCACGATCTTCTACCTTACTAATTACAAACTCACCGTTCTCAGATACTTCAGCAATTGGGTAGCCCATCCGGTCAAATCCCTCGATATCTTGCCAGTTCCCACTAAAATTACCACCTGTAGATTGCGCTGAACACTCGAGAAGATGTCCCATAAATACACCGCTTGCTAGCTTATCCCATTCTTCTTCGCCCCAACCAAATTCATAAATGAGTGGTGCCAAAAACTGAGCAGTGTCAGTCGTCCTCCCGGTAACTACAATATCGGCCCCTTGTTCCAAAGCACGTACAATTGGTCTTGCTCCGATGTAGGCATTTGCAAATTCTAAACGATCTTTTACCTGTTCAATTCCCTCACCTGTATCTATGTGATTAAGGTTATATCCCTTTTCCTCAAATTCTGGAATTCTATCTAACACGTTATCCCCCGTAACAACTGCAACTTTCAAATCATTGATCCCCATTTCCTTTGCCACTCTGAGGATTTCTCTTTGGGCACCTACCGGATTAATCCCGCCACCATTCGTTAATAACTTGATTCTCTTTTCCTTTAGATACGGAAGCAATGCGCGCATTTGCAACCCAATGTCTTTCGTAAAACCAGCATTTTCATTTTTGCGCTTATCTTTCACTAAGATAGCCATGGTGAGTTCTGCTAGTGCATCAAAACAAATATATTGTACATTTCCTTTTTCAGCTGTCGCTACTGCAGGTTCGATTGTATCTCCATAGAACCCCTGGGCAGCTCCGATTCTAACCTTTTTCATTTATTCCACTCCCACCTTTCTCTACTCATTGTTAATTGTTACCAGCACGTCTCCTTCTTGGACGAATTCGCCCTCTGCTGTCTGAATGGCAGTAACCACGCCATCATGTGTGGCTTCGATAGGGATTTCCATCTTCATCGATTCCAAGATGATGAGGACGTCACCCTCCTTTACTACATCGTTTTCTTTCACTTCAATTTTCCAGACATTTCCTGACATTGACGCTAAAACTTCCACCATTTTATACACTCCTTTTAAAGTTATTTTCCACTCCAGCTTGGTTGTCGTTTTTCTAAAAAGGCTGAGGCACCTTCTTTTAAGTCCTCACTCATAAACGATACAAGTCTTAAATTCGTTAAATAATCAAAAGCTTTCATAATATCCATTTGTTCTGTATTAAAGAATGATTCTAAGCTTAATTTGACAGCAAGCGGACTAAAACTCGCTACTTGAGTTGCCAATTTCATTGTTTCTTCCTCGAGTAAATTTGGTTCGACTACTCGATGAACTAAATTTAATTCCTTTGCTTGTTCAGCAGACAGAATTTCAGCGGTAAGCATCATTTCCATCATTTTTCGATCCCCAACAGCTCTGCGGACCCATGGCATGATGACGAATGGAACAAGTCCTAATCGAAGCTCCGTCAAGCCTAATTTTGCTTCAGTCGAAGCAATCGCTAAGTGACACATAGATACAAGTCCAGTTCCACCTCCTAAAGCTGGACCATTTACACTCGCGATTAATGGGGTTGTGACTTCTGCTCCTAGTTTGAACAACTCTGTGCTAGCTTTTCCTTCGAAATAAAGCTCAGGAGCTGTCTTCTCAAGATTTTTTTTAAACTCATTTAAATCTCCACCCGCTGAAAATGCTTTTCCAGCACCTGTTAAAATAATGGCATGGATGGTGGAGTCATCATCGGCAGTACGAATGGCGTGTATTAATTCTTGCGTTGATTTTTCCGTCAATGGGTTGCGCATTTCTGGAAGATTCAGGGTGATTTTTGCTACCTTTCCAATCACCTCATAGATAAGTGTTTCATAATACATTTTTCCACCTCATTCCTTTTGTTGTTATCTATCTGTTTTCAATGCAAAAACTGTGCCAAAAGTTTGTTTTGATACATAAATGAAATTAATTCTCTTAATAACCGAACACTTACCCTGATTGTTCAGGGTAGTCTCTTTTTTTATTCATTTCGGCAACTTGAAACATATTTATGTATAAGGTCGTTTATTGTACTAGATTTGGAACAAAAGTTAACAACTGTTCAGGAAAGTTTACAGTTTCGATTTGTCTTTTGAACTTTAACACGATATACTTTAAGGTGTGTAAATAATATAAATATTCTGAATTATCAGAGGTGACTGTTCTTGAAAGTTAGTAATTTTACAACCGTAAATTATGTAAATTTGTCTCCAAGCAGTACAATCCGGGAGACAATTGCTGCATTTCTTGAACATAAGGTGGACTTTGGGTGTATAACCAAAAATCTTAAGCTTATGGGAATCGTACATAAGAATTCAATTTACCGAACACTCCTTAGCGGCGCCTCTTTAGATACGTCTGTTAAATCACTCATGATTAAAGACGTTGTCACAATTCATAAGGACCAAACCTTGTATGAGGCAAGGGATATTATGGTAAAAGGGAATGTTAGCCAAGCTGTTGTGCTAGATCACAATCAGGAAGTTTATGGCATTATGTCTAAATCAGATTTAGTTAGTTCCCATATGGCAGCCTTAGACAATGCTTTTACTAGGATGACTTCACTAGTTGAGAATCTACAAGATGCCGTCATTTCAGTCGATGATCATTTAAAAATCATAACCTATAATTCCACAGCAATTGACTTGCTCGACTTAAATGGGAAGCATTTAATAGATGCACCAATTGACCGTTTCCTCCCGCCTTTTAGAAGGTGGTTAATTGAAACGATAAAGTCAGGAGAAATACAAGATGCCAAGCGAATCACCTTTCAAAGCTTGACAGTAATTGCCTCCTTTATCCCGATAAAAGAAGTGAACAACGTTACGGGTGCTATGGTTGTATTAAGAGATGTGACATCGTACGAGAATATCGCGAATGAACTTGAGTCAACGAAAAAATTGAAAAAAATTTTGGATAGTGCTCTTGAACTGGCATATGATGGTGTCGTCATTACGGATAATGAAGGTAAGATTACCATGGTGAATAAAGGTTTCATGGAACTCTACGAAATTAATAATCAAGTGGATGTCATTGGAGTATCAATCAATAAGATTGCACCACAAATTCCTGCCGAGAGAAGCTTAATTTATAATGAGAACATGGATGGAGAACTGATAAAAATCACTGGGCAACAATGTATTGTTACCCAAATGCCAATCGTACAGAACGGTCGGAAACTTGGAGCGATTTTTAAAATTATTTTTAGGCAACTTGATTCTTGGAAAGACATTCTCCAAAAGATGGAGAAACTTGAAAGTGAAATTAGCTATTATCGAGGTGAATTGTACCGGATTTCCAAAGAAAATGATCCATTTGCTGAGGTTGTCACATTGAATGCAACGATGAAAAAGTTTAAACAAGAAGCAGCCATTGCAGCTAAGTCACTTTCAAATGTACTTATTACGGGAGAAAGTGGAACTGGAAAAGAGTTATTTGCAGAAGGAATCCATCATTTATCTGGACGTAAAGGAGCATTTATTAAGGTTAATTGCGGGGCAATCCCGGAAGAATTATTAGAATCTGAATTCTTTGGATACGCGGATGGCGCTTTTACCGGGGCAAAAAAAGGAGGAAAACCTGGAAAGTTTGAACTTGCAGATAATGGGACCCTCTTCCTTGATGAAATTGGGGATATGCCTCTTTCCTTACAAGTAAAATTATTACGCGTTCTTCAAGAACAAGAATTCGAACGGATAGGCGCTACAAAAACAACTAAAGTTAATGTCCGCATCATTTCTGCCACTAATAAGGATTTAACGGAACTTGTAAAACTAGGTAAATTCCGCGAAGACTTATTTTATCGCATTCATGTTATTCATTTGCAAATTCCACCATTAAGAAATCGTTTAGACGACATTCCGCTTCTATGTAAGTATTTCATCGAAAAAATAAACAATAAAACAAATAAAGAGATTGTGGGAACCACTGCTGAAGTAGTTAGGATATTCCAACAATATACTTGGCCAGGAAACATACGTCAATTGGAGAATGTCTTAGAACGGGCATTTCACTATTCTCAATCAGAATGGATTGAGGTTGAACATTTACCAAAAGAATTCTTAAGTACAAACACTTTTCATTCCAATACTCAACAAGATGAAACTAAATTAGATTTAAATCGCAAAGAATCCATAAATCAAACAGAAAAAAATGTCATCATACAGGCATTGAAAAAATCCAGTGGAAATCGAACAAAAGCAGCGAATCTTTTAGGAATTAGTAGAACTACCCTTTATCAAAAAATGAGAAAGTATCGAATAAAGGAAGAGTTGGAGTATAGGTTCACCTCCTCTTAACGAAAACAGAGAAGATAACAAGGATTTTTCGTTCAGATTGTTGTTAAAATCCTAAAGAAAAGAGCCTATAAGAAACAGAAGCAACCGTTATGAGAACTATTTGGTTGCTTCCTTTTCTATAAAAATGTGGTTCTTTTAAAAATTACTTTCAAATTTTGTTGACGTTTGCGAATATTAATAACCTAGAGATCAGTTTATATGACCTTACTAAATATGTTATTCAATTGTAGAGGAGGAATTACCGTCCTGAGTAGAGCCGATTATATTTTTGTATTGTATAAATCTGTTCTTCTGTCTTCATAAACTGGAATTCTTTGTCGTACACTATCAACTTCTTTTAACTCGAGATTTACATAAAATATCCCTTCTTTTGTATGGTTATGAAGCAAGACCTCTCCCCACGGTGCAACCACCATTGAATGGCCGTTAAATTGATTATTAGGGTCCGAGCCTACACGATTTACAGCAACCAAAAAGCATTGATTTTCAATTGCCCTCGCTTGTAACAAAATCTGCCAGTGGTCAATCCTAACTTCTGGCCACTCAGCAGGTACAAAAATTACTTTTGCACCGTTCAGTGTATGTTCTCTTGTCCATTCAGGAAATCGAAGGTCATAACAGATGATCCCACCGCAGACTGTTCCATCCAATTCGAAAAGATTCTTGCTTTGCCCTGGATTCATAAATTTATGCTCATCCATCAACTTGAACAAATGTGCTTTATCATAATCTGCAATGATTTTTCCATCTCGATTCGCAACATACATCGTATTATAGTAACCGTCCGATTTTTTTGTTGCAACAGAACCACCAACAATATTGATTTTGTATTTTTTAGCCAGTGTTGTTAACAACATTTTTGTTTTTACCCCGTTTTCATCAGCCAAATGATTTAGTTGATCTAGTGCGTATCCTGTATTCCACATTTCTGGTAAAACAATAACATCAACATTCGAGTTTATTGCCTCTTCAATATATTTTTCAACAGCTGTAAAGTTTTGCTTTGGCTCTCCAAAGTGAATATTCATTTGTACAATCGCTATTTTCATTTTATCTCCCCCTAGACAAGTTTATATAAAGGTTATAAAATTTGAAATATTATCGCAATTACTTTTTAAAAAAAGGTGGCTTAAGAATGGAACTATCAAACCGTTTAAAAAACCTACCTGTTCAATTTTTTGCAAATCTTGTAAACAAAGTAACAAATGCTGTGAATGAAGGTCGTGATGTCATTAACCTAGGTCAAGGAAACCCTGACCAACCTACCCCATCTCATATTGTAAAAGCGCTACAAACAGCAGCAGAAGACCCGCAAAATCATAAATATTCTTCTTTTCGTGGGTTAGCTGAGTTAAAAGAAGCGGCTGCTCTATTTTATAAACGGCAATATGGCGTTGAAGTGGATCCGGAAAATGAGATTGCTATCCTTTTTGGAGCAAAATCAGGTCTTGTTGAACTCCCCATTTGTCTTTTAAATGATGGGGACCTAATGTTATTGCCTGATCCAGGTTATCCAGATTATTTATCTGGCGCTGCACTAGCAAACGTCGAATACGAGACCTTCCCACTTTTAAAAGAGAATGGTTTTTTACCTAATTACGAAGGAATTTCTGTAGAACAACGTGAAAGAGCCAAACTAATGTTTCTAAACTATCCGAATAATCCCACGGGCGCAATCGCGAATCGTAGCTTCTTCGAAGAAACGGTTAGGTTTGCAAAAACAAACAACATTACAATTGTACATGATTTTGCTTATGGGGCTATCGGCTATGACAGAAAGAAGCCTGTAAGTTTTCTTGAAGTAGAAGGTTCGAAAGATATTGGCATTGAAGTTTATACATTATCGAAAACTTATAATATGGCTGGGTGGCGTGTTGGATTTGCTGTTGGTAACCCTCTTATCATTGAAGCGTTGAATCTCATCCAAGACCATTTATATTGCAGTCTTTTTCCAGGTATTCAAAAAGCCGCTGCTATCGCGCTTACAGAGGATCAAGAATGTGTCAGGGAACTTGTACAGCTTTACGAGAACCGACGAAATACGCTAATAAAAGCTTGTTCTAAAATTGGCTGGCAGGTTGATGCACCAGCAGGGTCTTTTTTCGCTTGGCTACCTACTCCGAAAGGCTTTACGAGTGAAGAGTTTGCTGACCTGCTATTGGAGAAAGCAGATGTCGCTGTTGCACCAGGAAATGGGTTTGGGAAATATGGTGAAGGCTATGTTCGTGTTGGTTTACTTGTGTCCGAAGACCGATTAATCGAGGCAGTTGACCGGATAGACAAATTAAAACTTTTCAGATGAATCACTCACAAAATTCTTTAATTCAAAACCATTAAGGCATCGGGTTTCGCCGATGCCTTTTTGAGTTCATTTACAAGGGAATTATTTCACATATTTAGTTTCATTTTCTTGTTCTAGCCTACGCAAAACAGTTTTTAGTATTTTGCCAGTAGCATTTCTTGGTAGAGCCGAGACAATTTTCAACTTTTTGGGCATTTTGTATCTTGCAAGTTTTCCATCTAAAAACTCTCGTAATTCTTCAAGTGTAAATGGTTTTGTATCATCATGCAAAGAAACGACAGCTTTTACCGATTCTCCCCATTTTTTATCTGGGTAGCCAATGATCGCTACTTCTTTAATATTTGGATGTCGGTACAAGCTTTGCTCTACCTCAATCGGATAAACATTTTCCCCACCCGTAATAATCATATCTTTTTTACGGTCTACAATATATATGAAACCTTCTTCGTCAAACTTTGCTAAATCCCCTGTATATAACCAACCGTCTTTTATCGTTTCTCTAGTCGCATCTGGTTTATTCCAGTACCCTGCCATCACATTTGGACCTTTCACTAGTAACTCGCCAACTTCACCTGTTGGTACATCATAATTATTTGGGTCCACAATCCGAACATCAATATGAACGGGTGGTTTCCCCACTGAACCATTTTTTCGAATTGCACTTTTAGAATCTAGTAAACAAACAAAAGGAGAAGCTTCTGTTAAGCCAAACCCTTCATAAAACTTAACCTTCCTCTTTTGAAAAAACTCAATAATTGTGATTGGACAAGGTGCTCCACCGGATAAGGATAATCGAAGCGAAGACGTTTCATAATCATCAAAGTTCGTTACCTCACTTAAGGCCTGCCACATTGCCGGGACCAAAAACAACGTTGTTATATTTTCATTTTCAATCGTTTCCAATGTCCTACGAGGATCAAATTGGTCATCGATAAAGACAGTCCCCCCAATGTACAGCATTGGAACGGTGAAAATATTTAGACCACCTACATGAAAAAGCGGAGCAACTGTGAAAGTTGTATCATCCTTAACTAACGAAAGAAATGTGATGTAATTGATTGTGTTCCACTGGATGTTGCCGTGGCTAAGCATAGCTCCCTTTGGTCTCCCTGTTGTCCCTGATGTATACATCATCATCACGATATCATCATGGTTAATTTCATAACTTGGCTCTTCGTTAGATGAATTTCTAAGAAGGTTTTCATATTTATGGTCCATTTTATGTGGATATTCCCCAATATAAATAAAGTCTGTGATCCTAGTTTTATATTTCCTTAAGCTATCCACAATCGGCTTTGTCTTTTCATCATAAATAAAATGATGTGTGCCCGAATCTGCTACAATGTATTCAACTTCTTCTGGACTCAGTCGATAGTTAACCGGGACAAAAATCGCGCCTAGTTTAGCGCAGGCAAACAAAATTTCTAGCATTTCATTGGAATTATATAAAAGTGCTGTTACCCGATCCCCTTTTCGAACGCCAAGATCCAAGAAAGAATGCGAGAGTTGATTTACACGATCATTAAATTGTTGATAGGTGAATCTTTTATCTTTAAAAACAATCGCAAGTTTATCTTCATCACGTTCACAATGCTTCCTTAACCAACTTCCAATTCCGTTCGTCATCCCCACTCCTCCTATACTTACATAAAATAAATATGAACTTTGGACCTTAGCCAACAACTTTTCGAACTTAAACCAACTGTCTAATGAACAGGTTTATTAGACAGGATTTCTATTGCTCTTTGTATAAGTAGCTTTTGATTGATTTTCCCTTCTGCCGAAACTGGCCATTCCCCATCCCAAAACAAAATATCTTTTGGGATCTCATAATCTGCCATCTTCCCTTTACACCTTTTTTTCAAATCTTCAGTTGATAAAGGAACATTTCCTTCTTTCTTTCTAATCCAAGCAATTAATTTCGTTCCCCAATAGTCATCAGGAATTCCTAAAGATTGGACGTCTTCGATTTCATCAGGAAAAAGATCAATAAGCTGTAAATTAACTCTATAGGTTGATACATTTTCACCTCCTGATTTAATCACTCCTCCTAATCGTCCTAAGAAACGTATATGACCAAATTCCAATGTTCCATAGTCACCACTATGAAAAAATCCATTCTCGTCAATCGCTTTAGAAGTTTTATCAGGCTGCTTATAATAGCCTTTAAAAAGCAACGGACTACGATAACAAATTTCACCCGGCTGATGGTCTGGGAGGATTTCTCCTGTGTGAATGTCCTTGATTATAACTTCCACACCTGGAAGAGGTCTGCCATTAAAGTATTTTTGTAGCTTAGGTTCGCAACAGTCATGTTCTCCTAGACCAATCAAACCGCAATGTTCTGTTTGACCAAACAACATGTTCACAACGACATCATCATGGCGACACATTTCTTTCGCTAAATCGTAGGCTTTAGGGTCACCTGCTAGAACCATTTTCTTAATAGTAAAATTGTAATCATAAAACTTAGGTAATTGTTTAATTCCTTGTAGGTGTGCGGCAAAGGCGAAGGTAGTTGTGATGTGGTTTTCGTCGATGAGCTGTAATGCTTCTAACGGAGAAAAGGAATCCATAATATACAGAGTAGTACCTGCATAGACGAGATTTAAATTAATGGCAAATAGTCCTCCCACATGAAACATAGGTGAAAAATTTATATAGGAATCTTCCTCAGTAAACCCTGTGTTTTTAGCACCAAAATTAATCGCCGCTAACGGGGTTCGCTGATCTAATAAAACGGTTTTAGAAACACCGGTTGATCCTGATGTTTGATACATGATTTGAGTGTCTGTCCCTTTTTGTAATTTAACTCTTTCTAATATTTCATCCGGACGAATACGAACTTTACTAATTTCTTCCTCATAAGCATGGAAACCAATATAATTTTCACCTTGTTCACTTACCTGTATCATGTGAGTAAGACTAGGGATATTTTTAGAGGTAACTTCATTCTCATTAATAGAGAGTTCAGGAATTGAATTCTTAATTAATTCGATAAAGTTCTTTCCTTTATATTCATCTATGGTTACGATTACTTTTGGATCATTGCGCTCTAAAATTGCACGAATTTCATTTTCACCCCATAACAGATTGAGGACATTGTATACCGCACCAACATGAATGATTCCGAGATATAAATAGATGAATTCAGGCCGTGTTGTTGGCAGTAAAGTAACACGATCTCCTGGCTTAATTCCCATTCCAATTAGCATCGAAGCTGCTTTTTGTACATTTACATTTAGTTCGTTAAAAGTGATTTTTTGACCCTGGAAAACTAGTGCCACTTTATTCTTTCGTAATTGGCATGTTTCATGAAATAATTCAGGAATGGTTTGTTTACTCCAACTTCTATTGGCGATTCTCTCAAATAACATAACAATCTCCTTTCTACTTCTGCTTTTTCGATTTCAGATAGGTTTCTTTTAACTTTACTTTTTGAATCTTCCCTGCTGGTGTTGTTGGAACCTTTTCAACGAATACAATCCTTTTAGGAACTTTATAATCAGCAAGCCGTCGGCGACAAAACTCTTTCAATTCTTCTTCTGTTGGTTTTTCACCTGGAGCAGGTATGATATAATACCGTCCTACTTCTCCAAAAAATTCATCAGGTACCCCAATGCCAGCTGCTATGGAAACTTTTGGGTGTGAGGTTAATAGATTCTCAATTTCTACCGGGAAAATATTAAACCCACCTTGGATGTACATTTCTTTTTTCCTACCTTGAAAGCGAATATACCCATCCTCATCAAGCGAGACAATATCACCAGTAAATAGCCAGCCCCCATCAGTGAATGTTTCCATTGTTTTTTCAGGATCACGATAATAGCCCTTTGCGATGCCATCCCCTTTTATCGCTAGTTCACCGATTTCTCCGACTGAAACATTTTGTCTATTATCATCGACAACCTTTGCTTGGAAATCTCCAATTGGGACACCTATTGTTCTTTGTACAGTATCTATTGAATCTGTTATTCTTGACATCACACATGCGCCAGAACTTTCACTTAAGCCATATAAATTTACCAATCTTGCATTAGGCATAAAAGTATTAATTTTCTCACATAATTCAGGTTCAACATTTGAGCCACCTGCAATCGCGAGCTTAACTGATTTTAAATGATAGGAAGAAAAGTCAGGATCATTAAATAGCATGTGGTACATTGTTGGAACTCCACTATAGATAGTGGCCTTATGGTTATCGATTGCCTCAAGGACAAGCTTTGGTTTAAATTCCGGTATAAGTATAGCTGTAGCCTTGCTTATTAAAGTGACAGTGATTGAACAAGTTATCCCTCCTACATGATTAAGGGGGAGGCCGGCAATGATGATATCCTGATTGGTTACAGCGAAATGGTCTACTTGAGCTTTACCAGAGGCTAAGATACTTTGGTGAGTAATCATGACTCCCTTTGGTTTCCCCGTGGTACCTGAAGTGTAAATCATGATGGCCATGTCATCTGCTTTAACCTGAATTTTAGCTTTTTCTAACATGGTTGAATTCAAATCAGTCGAAAATAAGTTTGAAAAAGATAAACTCCCTTCAAAACCCTCTCCAATAAAAATGTACTTTTTAACAGAGGGCACTTTGGAATGGAGTTTATTGAAAAATTCAGAAAAATTAAACCCTGCATGTTCATCAATGCATACTAAAGCTTTAACTTCGGCATGGTTTAGCATATATTCAAGTTCTTGCTCCCTGTATCTTACATTTAACGCAACAACCCCAATCCCTACCTTAGCCGCAGCAAAAAAGGTAATTAGCCATTCTAATTGATTTAAAGCAAGAATGGCTATATGATCTCCTCTCTTCAATCCATGCAATAGTAATCCATTGGCTAATCGATCAGTGGCTTCATCTAACTCTTTATAAGTGATTCTTTTGTTTGCTTCAATCAAAAATGGTTTTTCAGGGCAATACTGCATCGCTTCTTGAAGGATGTCACCTATTCTTTTCACATTAGACCTCCTATATTTACAAACGTTATTTAATCATGAGATTTGGTAGCCATAAAACTAACTGTGGGAAAAACATACAAATGACAATTACCAAAGCGTATAAACCGACAAACGGCCACACTGATCGGTAAATTGTGTTGATATTAAGATCTGACGCTATCCCTCTCATAACAAACAAATTAAAACCAAAAGGCGGTGTCATATAAGCCATACACATATTAATGACAAAAATGACTCCATACCAAACGGGGTCAAAACCAAGTTGTGTCACCACTGGTAGAAAAAGCGGACCTGTCATTAAAATGATCGCAGCAGGGTCAATAAACATTCCTAGTACAAAAAACACAAGTTGCATCGCAATCAAAGTAACCCAGGCATTCACTTCAAAACTTGTAACAAAATCAGCAAACCAACTACCTACACCTGTAACAGAAACAATTCGCGAGTAAGCAACCGCGCTGATCAAGATCCAAAAAACCATAGCGTTTACCCGAACACTCATAGCAAAAATTTTCTTGATGTTCTCCTTTGTTAACTTCTTTTTTATCGCTGCACTGATTAATGCACCAACTACGCCAACTGCCGCAGCCTCTGTTGGAGTTGCAGCGCCAGTATAGATTGAACCTAAAACTAAAACAATCACAAACAACGGTAAAAAGATGGATTTTATAGATTCTAGCTTTTCCCCCAATGAAAATCGCTCATCTTTTCTAATGGCCGGCCCCATTTCAGGATTAATTCCACATTTTATTAGCACATATCCTATGAAAATAACCGCGGCCAAAATACCTGGAACGATCCCGCCCATGAACATTGCTCCAGGAGAAACCGCTGCCTCTGAAGCATAAATAATCATAATGATACTTGGTGGGATAAGAATTCCTAATGCTCCACCTGCAATGATCGTTCCCGTGGTTAACTTATCATCATACCCTCGAGACAACATTGAAGGTCGAGCAGTTAATCCCAAAGTGGCAGTTGCTACTGTTGCAATTCCAACCATTGCCGCAAAAATAGAAGAAATCAACGTCGTACCTACAGCTAGACCACCGCGTAGGCCCCCAAACCATCTATAGACTGCTTCATACATATCGTCTGCTAGATCGCTATATTGTAAGATAGCCGCCATCAATAAATATAGAGGCACTGCTGATAAAACGAACTCTGTTACTTTTCCATATGCACCCAGAGAAAAAGCTTCAAAGCTAGGCAACCCACCCCAAAAGATGAACCCAAATATGAGTGAGATCCCTCCCATCCCAAATGCAATCGGAACGCCAAGGAATAACAGTACAAGGAGGGAGCCAAATAATAGTAAAGCAATAATACCCGCATCCATTAATTCGATTCCCCCTCTTCAAGTGTCTTTCCTGTTATTACAGCATAAATATCTTTTATTAAATGAACGATACCCTGAAGACCGAGAAGAATCCCTCCAATAGGAACCATGACCCATTTAAGCCAGATAGGAACATTCAAACCAGTTGAGGCCATTGCATTTGTTTCATAGTTGGCTAGAACCTGTTCCATCCCTTTCCAAATGAGAACAAATACAATTAAAAACATAAATACCGAAGTAAGTGCATCTATGAAACTACGTATACGCAGTGAGAACCTTTCATAGAAAATATCGACCCTTACATGTGCTCCTTGAGCTAGTGCATATCCTCCTGCAAGAAAAGCAGATAAGCCTGTAAACCAACTTGTTAAATCGAAAGACCAAGCAGGTGGCTTCTCGAAAAAGTACCTCATAATGATGGCATAGAACAATAATATGGCCATGATAAAAATAATCGTCCCGGTTATCCACATGATGGTTTCATTAAGTCGTTGAATACCTTTTAAAATACCTTTCATCATTTCCCTCCTTTCCCCAATTTCCCTTGGCTATCCACGAGAATAACCAAAGGATGGGTTAGAAATTGTTTCATCTATATCTTGCTACTCCATATCTTCCCGCATAATTTCAACAATTTTCTTTGTGTTGTCGTTCATTTTAGCGAACTCATCCCATACAACTTGACTAGATTGTACAAACCGGTTGTATTCTTCGTCTGATAATTCAATTACTTCAACTCCATTTTCCTTAGCAAACTGTAGGGCTTTTTCCTGTACCAATCTATATTTCTCAACATTTTCTAATTCTATTTCTTGGGAAACTTCAGTAATCACATTTTGGATATCCTCTGGAAGCTTGTTCCATGTTTTTAAACTCATAAAACTTGCGGTTACCGCACTTGGAATAACTCCAGGAGTCGTAATAGAATCAACAACTTCATGGTAGCTATAGTCATTCAATGTATAGAACGGGTATGGTACTGCATCCACTGTTCCACGTTGTAGCGCTTCATAAATTTCCGCAGCCGCTACGTTTACAGGAGAAGCACCTAATGATTCATACCATGGAGTCCATAATCCACCTGCTGCCCTTAAACTCATGCCTTTGATGTCATCAATACTGCGAATTGGTTTTTTTCCCATTAAGCCATATTCACCAGTTGGTCCGTAGAACAAAAGCTTTACTCCATTTGCTTTCATTTCCTCGTCTACAATTTTATCAATTCCCTTTTCTCTAATTAATGACATCATATGATCAATATCTTTTCCGAAAAATGGTAGATTTGTAAAGAATGCGGTTGGAATCGTATCTCCATAATATTGAGGACCGGAATATCCAAAATCGACAGTACCTGTCTTTAAAGCGTCTAAGAGCTGATCTTGAGGAACGAGTTGATTGCTATAGAATACATCAACTTTTACTCTACCATCAGTTCTTTCTTCCACTAATTCTGCAAATCTCTTAGTACCATTCATTAAAACATCGTCGTCCACTTTAGACGGTGGATAGGCTACATTCATTGTGAGCTTATAAGTTTCTTCTGTATTTCCATCTGAAGAAGTTTCACTTGAACCTCCACCACATGCTGATAAAAATACAAGGAATAAAACAACTGTTACACCCAAGAAGAACTTTTTCTGCTTTTTCATACTCTTTCCCCCAATTATTTATTGGCTTACAAACCCTTTATATCCCTATAAAATCCGGTTTTCTTTTTTCTACAAAGGCTCGGACACCTTCTTTATGTTCATCAGTAGAGAATGCTAGCCCCTGTGCTATCCCTTCTTCATATAAAATTTGCTCTAGAGACATAGTAAAACTTCTATTTAAGATTGATTTGGACAGCCCTATAGCTGATAAAGCGCTTTCAGACATTTGGTGAGCTATTTCGAATACTCTAGTATTCAATTCACTTTCTGGAACCACATTTAAAACAATCCCTAATTCTTTGGCTTCTTGGGCAGTTATCTTTTTAGCTGTAAACATTAAATACTTTGCCAGTTGTAGTCCAACAATTCTAGGCAAGTAATAGTGAGCGCCCATATCTGGTACAGCACCAATTTTATTAAAAACCATCCCAAAAGAGGCATTTTCTGAGGCAATGATAAAATCGGCCGCAAGCGCTAAACTAAAACCTGCACCCATTGAAAAACCGTTAACGGCTGCGATAACTGGTTTTTCAATCTTATTAAGTTTTAAAGCTAAATTTGAAGCTGATTTCATCCAATCTTTAATTTGGAGTGCATTCATTTCTGTTGGGAATTCTTTAATATTTCCACCCACACAGAAACCTTTTCCGCTTCCTGTTAATATAACACTACGGATATTAGTATCTTGTTCAATTCGATCAAGAGCTTCTTCAAGGCCTTCGGTGATTGTTCTAGATAACGAATTTAAATGTTCAGGCTCATTTAATGTGATTTTTGCTACCCGTCTATCGATTTCAAAAAGGACTGATTCTCCCATCATTATTCCTCCTCCCTTTTTCCTTTTCTTTTGAATATGCAATTTCTGTGCCAATAATAAATTTTAATTTTCAGTCTATTTTAATAGATCTGCGTTAATCTAGTATTACAACTGTACATCTTTCTTAACAAATGACAACTTAATAGTAAACAAACTACTAAGTTGTCATTTAGCTTTTCCTATTAGTGAACTATATGTTCATATTTTCAATGATGACCGATATGCCCTGGCCGCCACCAATACATAAACTAGCTAATCCAAAACGTTTATTCCTTCTTTGTAATTCGTATGTTAATGTTAACAATAGCCGTGCACCACTTGCACCAACGGGATGCCCAATGGCAATTGCTCCACCGTTAACATTTAATTTTTCAAGGTCAATTCCTAACTCTTTTTTTACAGATAAGACTTGGACCGCAAATGCCTCGTTGACTTCAATTAAGTCAATATCTTGCATTCGTAAATTTGCTCTCTGTAATGCTTGTTTAGTCGCTGGAACAGGACCTATCCCCATATATTTCGGATCAACTCCGGCAATGCCCCAAGACACAATTCTACCTAAAGGTTTGATTCCATGCTTGTTGACAAGTTGCTCATCTCCTAACACTACTGTAGCAGCACCGTCGTTAATTCCACTTGCTGTTGCAGCTGTAACTGTGCCATCTTTTTTAAATGCCGGGCGTAATTTGCTAATTTTTTCTATGGTTGTATTCGGTTTTGGATGTTCATCTTCTGCTAATAGAACTTCACCATTTTCACGCAATACGGGGACAATTTCCTCTGTAAATACACCTTTTTCTTTCGCTTTTGCAACTCTTGCTTGGCTTAGAACTGCGTACTCTTCTTGTTCTGAACGGCTAATCTCATATCTCTCCGCTAGATTTTCCGCTGTCATTCCCATACCTAAACCACAATATTGGTCAATTAATGCAGCTGAGAGTGTATCTTCAAAGTGTGGAACTCCCATTTTTATTGGATTAAATCGGAGGTCACTAACAACATGTGGACTCATTGACATGTTTTCCGCACCACCTGCAACAGCGCCACTTGCTTCCCCTAAACGGATTGCTTGTGCAGCATTTACTACTGCTTGTAGACCAGACCCACAAAGGCGATTCACAGTAAGTGCTGGTGAAGTTTCTGGAATCCCTGCTTTTAAAGAAATATGACGTGCTAAATACGGAGAATTTGTACTAGAATGAATGACATTCCCAAAAAAAGTTTGATTCATTTCTTCAACGGGCACTTTGCTTTTCTTAAGAGCTTCCTTTGTAGCAATAGCACCTAAATCCGTAACTTCTGTAGTTCTTAAATTTCCACCAAATGTTCCAAATGGAGTTCGGGCTCCTTCAATTACATAGACATTTTTCAACTTTCATACCTCCTATATCCTATTAAAATTCGGTTTCCTTTTTTCTAGAAAGGCTGTTACCCCTTCTGTGGTATCTTCACTAACAAACATTTCTGCAAACATCTCCATCTCATATCGAAGTCCTTCTGATAACGGGAGATTACTTCCGTGTTGGATAGTCTTTTTGATTTTTTGAATTGCTACCCTTGGCTTTTCCTTAAGTGTATTTGCCCAAGACATCGCTTCCTCTTCTACTAGCCCTGCGGGTACCACTTTGTTTACTAATCCCAATTGTTTTGCTTCTTCTGCCTCAATTGGAGTTCCAAACATAATCATCTCCATTGCTTTCGACTTTCCTATTAATCTAGGAAGACGTTGGGTACCTCCTGCTCCGGGAAAGAGTCCCAGATTTACTTCAGGCAAACCCATTTTGGTGTTTTCGTCACAGATTCGGAAATCGCATGCAAGTGCTAGTTCTAATCCCCCGCCCAGAACATGACCTTTTAATGCGGCAATCACAGGAATAGACAACTGAGTTAGCAATTCAAATGCTTTATGAAAACCTGCTGTCAAAGAAATATCTTTACTTCCGAGTCTTGGTACAAATTGGTTAATATCCGCTCCTGCCGAGAATGCTTTTTCTCCTGTCCCTTTGATCACAAGCACATGTGCTTCTTCGTTTCGATACAATTCTTCTAAAAATCCTATCATCTTTTCAAAGACTGCTGGATTCAATGGATTATAAGGTGGTCGATTAATCTCCATCGTTGCAACTTTTCCCTCAATTTTACATAAAAGTACGTCGTCCATTTTGTAACCTCCTTAGTTATAAGAATAAAATCCTTTTCCAGTTTTCCTACCTAAGTCTCCTGCTTCCACCATTTTCTTTAACAATGGACATGGGCGGTATTTAGGGTCATTGAACCCCTCATAAAGAGCTTCCATTGCCCACAGTGCAGTATCAATTCCTGCCATATCAATGGTTTTGAGAGGTCCCATTGTATGGCCATATCCATCGATAAATCCTTGGTCGATTTCTTCTGGTGTTCCCACTCCTTCCATTACGGCAAAACACGCCTCATTAACCATCGGTAACCAAATTCGATTCATTAGAAACCCTGGATAATCTTTCTCAGCGGTAATCATTCTTTTTCCAAGTTTTTCGCCCACTTCTTTAGCAAATTCATACGTTTCATTTGAAGTTTTATAGCCCCGAACGAGTTCTAACAATGGCATCATCGGGACTGGGCTAAAGAAGTGCATGCCAATAACTTTTTCTGGTCTTGATGTTACACTAGCGATATTTGTAATCGACAATGAAGAGGTGTTCGTTGCTAGCAAACAATCGGGTTTAGCCAATTGGTTTAATCTTTTAAAGGTTTCCTTTTTCAGCTCCAGCCTTTCAGGGACTGCTTCAATGATTACATTAGCTTTTGAAATAGGATCCCAATTTGTTGAAAAACGTAGATTCGACAGAACTTCTTCCTCATTTGGAATGATGTTTTTTTGTGCAAACTTTTTCACTGACAGAGAAATTCTATCTTGTGCCTTTTCTAGTGCCTCGTTCGAAACATCGATGATCGTGACCTTATATCCAGCTTGGGCAGCAACCTGGCCGATTCCTGAACCCATTAATCCCCCACCAATTACAGTAAAATTCATTTTAAAATCTCATCTCCTTTTCGTTTTAAGCCACTTTATTTTTTCGCATTTTCAATAATTTGCTTGGCAATAATTACTCTTTGAATTTGATTTGTTCCTTCATAAATTTGAGTGATTTTTGCATCTCGCATCATTCGTTCCAGTGGATAATCTTTTACGTAACCATACCCCCCTAATAGTTGAACCGCATTCGTGGTGACCTCCATCGCAACATCAGAAGCAAAGCATTTAGCCATTGACGAATTTGCAATCACATTGGGGTCATGTTGATCTAGCATCATTGCGGCTTTTAAGACGAGCAATCTAGAGGCCTCTATCTTCATCGCCATATCAGCAAGCATGGCTTGAACCATCTGGAAATGATGAAGTGGTTTGTTAAATTGTTGCCTTTCAATTACATAATTTAAGCAGTGTTCATAAGCACCGCGAGCAATCCCTGTTGCTTGAGCCCCAACCACTGGCCTTGTTTCGTTGAACACATTCATAAGAATTTTAAATCCTTCACCCTCTTCACCAATCCGGTTTTCTACCGGTACTTTCACATTTTCTAAAAATACTTCTCTCGTAACTGAACCTCTGATACCCATTTTCTCTTCCTTTTTACCAAAGGTTAAACCCGGTGTTCCTTTTTCTACGATAAAAAGCGAGACCCCATTGGTCCGACTTTCAGATGTTCGCGTAACAAAAACGTAAATCTCCGATTCTCCAGCATTGGTAATAAACACTTTGTGTCCATTAATTCGATAATAATCCCCTTCTCTAACCGCAGAAGTCTTAATACTCGCTACGTCTGAACCTGCCCCAGGTTCAGTGATACCAAATGATCCTAATACCTGACCTGTTGCTAACGGAGTCACATATTTCTTTTTTTGTCCTTCTGTACCAGCTAAAAGGAAGGGAGCGATTGTCAAAGCTTGAGTTGATAAAGAAACCGACGTAGAAGCACAAACTGAGGCAATCTCCTCAACTACAGCAACATGTGATACCATATCTGAACCAACTCCACCGTATTCCTCTGGGACATTGATGCCAAAAAATCCATTCTCAGCTAATACTTTTAAATTTGCCCATGGTGTTTCTCCCTTCTCATCCACCTCCTTGGCTTGAGGAGCAATTTGTTCCTTCGCAATTTTCCTAGCGACACTCTGAATCATTTCCGTCTGCTCTGTTAATAACAAGATTCATTCCTCCATTCTTGTAAACTTGGTAACTCAAAACTTACAAATTTAAAAACTTGGTTTCCTACCTTCTAGAAAAGCCCCCATTCCTTCAACGGAATCAGGATAATCAAATAACAAAGTAAACGCTTGCATTTCTTGGTAGGCATGGTTTTGGTTCGAACTCAACATCTTCTGATTCAATAATCTTTTTGCTGTTGCTAACGCCCGTTTACTTTTGGAAGCTAATGAATGAGCGATTACTAAAGCTCCATCAACTGGACAGTCTGTTAGATCGCTAATGATGTTCCAATCAAGAGCTCGAGTAGCAGAAATCAGGTCTCCTGTTAACACCATTTTTCGTGCCACTGTTTGACCAGAGATTTCTACAAGCCGGGTCACTCCTCCACCTCCAGGAATAATACCTAGATTAATTTGTGGAAGTCCAAAAACAGCATCGGTACTTGCAACACGGAAATCACAAACCAAAGCAAGTTCAAATCCTCCACCAAGGCAATATCCGCTAATGGCTGCGATGAACGGCTTAGAAGATTCCATGATGATTTCTTGTAGAGCTTTTAGTTTCGTTACTAAATCAAACGCTTGTGATACTGAGAGTCCGGTCAACTCTTTTATATCCGTACCTGCGATAAAGCTCGTTTTTCCCCCTGTTAAGATTACAACATGAATTGCCTCATTTTCATTTAGATCCAAACAAACGGTCATTAATTCTGATATAAATCCTGCACTCAATAAATTTAGCGGTTGATTACTATTCATTTTTACAATCGCAATCTTATTATTTTTTATATCAACCGTAAGATACTTATAGCGATCCATTCTCCCTCCTCCACCCTAATAAAAATCACTTATTTAACATATTGCAAGAAACGTGCCAAATACGAAAGTGTTGATTTATCAAAGGTTTGAATGCCCTTCCTATCCCTACGGTGAAGAATTTCACCAATCATATTGAAAAAATTCACCAGCTTACTATTTCCATTAAAAAAACGGTGAAAAAATTCACCGTTACTTAAAGCTCATATTTTTTTATCTTTTTTACGAGAGTAGAATGGTCAATTTCTAAGTACTTTGATGCTTCTCTAATTGATTTATATCTTTTAAGAGCAAGTGTAATCATTTTTCTTTCTACCTGTACTCGTAACTTTTTTAGCGGAACAACTTCTTCCAAATCATTTGTGTTAATTTTATTCATTTCTTTTGGCAAATCACTTGAAGTAATCGTTTCTCCTTCAGAAAGAATGACTAATTGTTCAATGGTGTTTTCAAGCTGACGGACATTTCCAGGCCAAGAATACTCCATTAATATTTGCTTTGCTTTATCAGAAAATTTTTTCTTAACACCGTATTTGCTTGTGTACTTTTTTAGAAAATGTTCACCGAGAGCAGGGATATCTTCCTTTCTTTCTCTCAATGGAGGAATGCTAATTTGGATTACATTTAAACGGTAGTATAAATCTTCGCGGAAGGTTCCTTCTTTGACCAATTGTTGTAAATCCCGATTCGTTGCTGCGAGGAAACGTACATTCAGTTTTTTTGTTTTTGTACCGCCAACCCTAGTGATTTCTTTCGCTTGGATGACTCTTAATAATTTGACCTGTAGATGTATTGGCATTTCACCAATTTCATCTAGCAATACAGTTCCTCTATTGGCGACTTCAAGCAATCCTGGTTTGGAAGAAACAGCTCCAGTAAAGGCTCCTTTTTCATACCCAAACAGCTCTGCTTCCATCAAAGAGTCGGGGATTGCTCCACAATTGATTTGAATGAATGGCGCATGATGTCGATTACTAACTTTATGAATTGTTTTCGATATCACTTCTTTTCCTACTCCCGATTCTCCTACGATCAGGATGATTGCTTCAGTTTTAGCCACTTTTGATACTTTTTCCTTTAAGGCCTTCGTTTTATATGAAACTCCAATCCAATCTTCTGTTTTTAATAACTGTGCTCTTAATTGTTGAAGCTCATTATAATTGATGTTTAATTGATTATGATGCTCTTTATGTAACTCATTTAAGGAAGAAAGTTCACGATAGTTAGCCGCATAACAAATAATTTTGCCGCTAGTATCATAAATTGGCTTACTAGTTATAAACACATCCACGCCAGTACTTAGCTTTTGCGAAATCGTCAATGGATCTTTTTTTAGGACTTTCAAGGATTGACTGATAATGATGCCTTCTGCTTCCATTTCTTTCGTTGTTTTCCCAACTATATCCTGTAGGGGTACTCCTGAAATGTTTTCAACGGCCTGATTCGCATAAAAGATTCTGCCACTTCGATCGGATAATAAAAAGCCCTCATAGGATTGTTCCACAGCTTGGAGTAGAATTTCCATATCTACTCGAGAATCAACCGTTTGATTCAAAGTGCTCACTCCTTCCCCAAATGCTAATTCTCATCTTAAAAGAATGATATCTAAAAGTGATAAAAAATCTTACAATTTATCTTGCATTAACTGGCAGTATGACCTCCACTTCAAGACTTGAGGAAGGTCCTAAAAGGATAAGTGGGGACTAACTGAAATTCAAAAGCCTTATTGGTGAAATAAGCTTTTTTTAGGATTTTAGACCTTAGAAGTCAGCTTTGGTGTAACTAACATTCAGTGCGGGATGAAAAATACACTGAATGAAGTTTCAAGTTTCACTTTATTAGAGTGAACCGATATAAATAATGGCGAACAGAACCAAATCTGTTCGCCATTATGTCATTAAAACGCTTCGAGCTTTACATCATCAGCGACGATCAATTCGGCCCCAGTGCATTCTTGTATTTGTTCAACCGTGAACCCTTTTGCCACTTCCACTAGTTTTAACCCTTTGTCAGTAACTTGCATAACGGCTCGGTCGGTAATAATACAGTCTACTACCCCTTTTCCTGTCAGAGGTAAAGTGCATTCTTTAAGAATTTTCGCCTCTCCCTGTTTATTTACATGTTCCATAATAACAATCGTCTTGCGCGCTCCGTGCACCAAGTCCATTGCACCACCCATACCCTTGACCATTTTTCCGGGAATCATCCAGTTTGCTAGATCTCCAGTTTCCGAAACCTCCATTCCGCCTAGGATTGCTACATCGACATGACCGCCGCGAATCATTGCGAACGACTCTGCACTATCAAAATAAACGGAACCTGGAATCACGGTAACGGTCTCTTTTCCAGCATTGATTAAATCCGCGTCCACCTCATTTTCAGTTGGATAAGGACCAATCCCAAGAAGTCCATTTTCAGATTGGAGGACAACCTGTTTATTTTCACTTATGAAATTTGCTACCATGGTCGGCATGCCGATGCCTAGATTTACGTAATTGCCATTTTCAATTTCTTTTTCGGCCCGTCTTGCGATTTTTTCCCTAGTATTCATGATTTCCCCTCCTTACGTCCTAACTGTTCTTCGTTCGATTCTTTTTTCTTGCTCTCCTTGAATTAAAGACTGAACATAAATTCCCGGCGAATGGATAAAATTCGGATCTAAATCGCCTACTTCAACCAGATTTTCTACTTCGGCAATTGTAGTGTTACCAGCGGTTGCCATCATTGAATTAAAATTTCTCGCCGTTTTCCGGAAAACAAGGTTTCCCATCTTGTCGCCCTGATAAGCCCGAACAAGGCTAAAATCTGCACGTAAGGATGGTTCAAGTAAATATTCTTTGCCGTTGAATTCGCGAACTTCTCTTCCTTCCGCAATCGGGGTTCCAACGCCCGCCGGTGTGTAAAAGGCTGGAATACCTGCGCCCCCAGCACGGATTTTTTCTGCCAACGTTCCTTGAGGTGTTAATTCGACTTCAATTTCACCTGCAAGTAATTGACGTTCAAATTCCTTGTTTTCGCCAACATATGAGGCAATTACCTTTTTAATTTGTTTGTTTTTTAATAATAAACCTAGTCCCCATTCATCTACACCGCAGTTATTCGAGATGACTGTGAGGTCTTTCGTTCCTTTTTCTGCTAATGCTTTTATCAGGTTTTCTGGGATGCCACATAAACCAAATCCACCGACCATTAAAGTCATTCCATCCTTAATTCCATCAACCGCTTCTGAAAAGTCTGTATAAATTTTTTTCATGTCTTTCCCTCCTTGTTAAACAAAGTCGGTTACCCTTTGGGTTTCTTTTGAGAACACACTTCTTTACTAGAACTTTATACCGGATATACTCCATGTTTACGCTCAGAGAATACTAAATACTTAGACATATAGAGTTCCAAACGCTCCGCTAATTCCTCTCTTAGAGAATTTGGTTCTACTACATCGTCAATAATCAATTCAGAAGCTAATCGATAAATATCAATATCTTCTTTATATTCTTCTCGTTTCTCAGCGATGAACGCGGCACGTTCTTCTTCTGGAAGGGCGGCAATTTTATTTGCATATACAGCGTTCACCGCAGCTTCCGGTCCCATTACAGCAATGGCTGCAGAAGGTAGGGCAATACAGCAATCCGGTTCAAATGCTGGACCTGCCATCGCATATAATCCAGCCCCATATGCTTTTCGCACAATTACCGTCATTTTCGGAACCGTAGCCTCACTCATCGCTGAGATCATTTTGGCTCCGTGGCGGATAATTCCAGCTTTCTCTACGTTTGTTCCGATCATGAATCCCGGAACATCCGCTAAGAAAAGAAGCGGAATATGATAAGCATCGCAAAGATTGATGAACTTTGCCGCTTTATCCGCACTATCATGGAACAAAACGCCACCTTTAACGCGTGGTTGGTTCGCAATAATTCCAATTGGTTGCCCATTAATGCGTCCTAAGCAGGTAATTAGTTCCGGTGCAAATAATTTTTTAATTTCACAGATTGAGTCCTTATCGACTAAACGCTCAATCAACTGATACATATCAAATGGGGCATTTTGATTTTTGGGGATAATCTCTTCAATTGATTTTTCAAATGACCGTGGTTCCTTCGCTTCCGCTTTTACTGGCTTTTCACTGAAGTTATTTGGGAAATAAGTTAGATATTTTCGAGCATAAACGATTGCTTCCTCTTCTGATTGAACCAGCACATCTCCACAACCAGAAACAGAACAATGCATTTTTGCTCCACCCATTTGTTCAAGCGTTACTTTTTCACCGATCACCATTTCTGCCATTCGTGGCGAGCCAAGGTACATCGAAGCATTTCCTTCAACCATCACTACGATGTCACAGAAAGCAGGGATATAGGCTCCCCCAGCCGCAGAAGGTCCAAATAATAAGCAGATTTGCGGGACTTTCCCAGACATCTTTACTTGATTATAAAAAATTCTTCCTGCACCTCGACGTCCTGGGAACATTTCTAATTGATCAGTAATCCGCGCTCCTGCTGAATCAACAAGATAAAGCATTGGGCAGCGTAGTTTTTCAGCCGTTTCCTGAATGCGTATAATTTTCTCAACTGTCCGTTTTCCCCAAGAGCCTGCCTTAATGGTGGAGTCATTGGCCATTACACAAACCGTACGACCATGGATCTTTCCAATACCTGTGACGACACCATCAGCTGGGAGGTCACCAGCAAGCACGTTCGCAAACATGCCATCTTCAGCTTGTAACCCATTATCAAATAATAAATTTAATCGATCACGAACAAACATCTTTCCTTGTTCTGCGTTTTTTTGGTGGTATTTTTCGCTTCCGCCCTTTAGGATGGATTCTTTTTTCAGTTCATAACCTGATTTTGTATGCGTCTCTGTCATGAAATTGATTCCTCCTTTTCTGAAAAAGGAGAAGGCCACAAGCCGTCCCCTTGCTACTATGCATATTTTTGTTGGGATTTACTGGATGGTGCCAGGCACCATCCAGTAAATTTCCATTTAAAGCTCGACTTTAGCGTCCTTTGTATTCTGGAGGTCTTTTTTCAGCAAAAGCGGTTAGGCCTTCTATCCTGTCCTCTGTTGGAATTAGAACATCATAAGCGAGTTCTTCAATTTTCAAGCCTGTGGCTAAATCCACTTCTAACCCCTTGTTAATAGCTTTTTTCGCCTGAACAAGAGCAAGTGGACCGTTTTTGGCCATCGCTTTGGCTAGCTTTACTGCTTTATCCATTAATTGAGCCCTCGGGACTGCATATTCAAGAATTCCAATTGTTTCTGCCTCTTCAGCAGTTAGTCGCTGAGCGGTATAAATCAGTTCTTTTGCCTTTCCTGGTCCAATTAAACGAGGTAGTCGCTGTGTTCCCCCCGCCCCAGGAATAATGGCTAAGGAAGTTTCAGTTAATCCCACTTTCGCCTCATTTGCTCCAACTCGCAAATCACATGCTAAAGCTAGTTCCAGTCCGCCACCAAATGCAACCCCATTAATCGCAGCAATGACTGGCTGCGGAAGAGCTTCAACTTCTGTGATTGTTGCTCCAATCAAACGGACCGTTTGTATTGCTTCCGTATCGGTCATTCCTCGACGCTCTTTTAAATCCGCCCCAGCACAAAATGCTTTGTCCCCTGCACCTGTTAAGATGACGACACGAACTTCATTGTCAAGTTTAAGTTCAGCTAAAATAGATTGGAAATCAATTAACATTTTTTTAGAAAGTGCATTTGCGGCTTCAGGTCGATTTAACGTTACAATGGCAACGCCATCACTTCGCTTTTCCAATTTTACTGTTTCAACTATGGTCTCATTCATGAGATTCGCTCCCTTCCTTCCGCACGCAAAATTTCTAATTGACGACTTTTAAGAGGTTTTCCCAACTTTTCTTCGATCATTAACGCCGATTTCATTAATTTATCTGAATTTATACCAGTGTTTATACCCATTTCATGGAGCAAATAGATTAAATCCTCTGTCGCCACATTCCCTGAAGCTCCCTTAGCATATGGACATCCACCGAGGCCACCTAGAGAACTATCAAATGCTGTTATCCCCATTTCTAGTGATTTCACAACGTTCGCCAAAGCCGTCCCCCGTGTATCGTGGAAATGCATGGCAAGTCTATCAACCTCAAAATGTCCTAATAATTCTTCAAGTAAGGATTCGACTTGACTAGGTACTCCAACGCCTATGGTTTCACCTAAGGATAGCTCATTAACACCCATTGAGAATAAATGATCTGCTACTTCGCGCACTTGAGTTGGCGCAACCTTCCCGTCATAGGGGCAAGCAATCACCGTAGACACATAGCCACGAACCGTTTTTCCAGCCATTTTAGCTTCCTTAACCACTTCAGCTAACACAGGATAAGTTTCCTGAATCGACTTATTGATATTGTTCCGGTTATGCCCTTCACTTGCAGACATAAACACGCTAATCTCATCCACGTCTGCTTCTAGTGCGCGATCAAGTCCTTTTAGATTTGGAACGAGTGCAGCATAAGTGATATTCTTGTTTCGTTTAATCCCTTTTAAAACTTCAGATGCATCCGCAAGCTGTGGAATCCACTTCGGGTTTACGAACGAGCTAACCTCAAGATAAGAGAGACCTGATTCAGAAAGAGAATCAATCCATGCAATTTTATCAGCGGTTAATATCGGTTGCTTTTCATTCTGCAATCCATCTCTAGGACCAACTTCTTTGATTTTCACCTGTTTTGGTAGTTTCAAAGAATCAACTCCTTACTCAACGTCCACTATTGCATCCGTATCGTTGACAAAGTCCCCTTCTTGGACATGCACTTTTGTCACTTTTCCGTCCGCTTCAACAGCAACTGGGATTTCCATTTTCATCGATTCTAGTATTACGACCTCTTGACCTGCTTTGACTTCGTCTCCTTCTTTCACAAGGACCTTCCAAACATTACCTGCCATGCCTGCTTCTACTTTTGCCATTTTGCATTCTCCTTTACTTTGTTGAAGTTAATAGGGGTAAATAGTATTCATTTACAAATTGTGTTGTTGTATAACCTTTGAGAAATTGTTCATGGCTTACAGTTTTGATTAACATTGGGATATTTGTTTTAATTCCCACAATTTTATAATCTTCAAGTGCTTGCTTTAAACGTGAGCACGCTTCTTCCCTAGTTTGTCCCCAGGCAATAAGTTTGCCAATCATAGGATCATAAAAAGGGGTTACTTGAGAACCAGCTTCAATCGCACACTCGTTGCGAATCCCTTCTCCTTCAGGTAGTTTGAATTCAGTAATTTTTCCTGGTGAAGGGAAAAATGTCTTAGGATCCTCTGCATAAATCCGAACTTCAATCGCATGACCATTACGGGCAACCTCTTCCCTGGTAAACGAAAGGTCGGCACCTGAAGCGACTTTCAATTGTTCCTCGACCAAATCTAGCCCCGTAATTTCCTCTGTAACGGGATGTTCTACTTGCAATCTCGTATTCATTTCAAGAAAATAGAAATTTTGCTCTCGATCGACTAGGAATTCGATCGTTCCAGCATTTGTATAGCCGATGTGCTGTGCAGCTTTTATAGCGGCTTCCAACATTTTGTTTCGAGTTTCCTCATTTATAAATGGAGAAGGAGCCTCTTCAACAACTTTTTGATTTCGTCTTTGAATCGAGCATTCTCTTTCCCAAAGTGGAACGACATTGCCGTGAGAATCGGCTAGAATTTGCACTTCAATATGGTGCGGTTCCGCGATATATTTTTCTAAAAACATCGCGCCATCTCCAAAGAAGGACTCAGCACGTTTTTTATTACCTGCGAAAGCTTTCACTAATTCCTCTTCAGAGTTGACTAGTTGCATCCCGATCCCACCTCCACCAGCAGAGGCTTTCAACATAAGGGGATAACCGATTTCCTTTGCTGCCAGTTTGGCTTCATCCTCACTTTCAAGCGAGGTGTTAATTCCCTCAATAATTGGGACTCCGGCTTCCTTCATTGTTTTACGTGCCTCAATTTTGCTTCCCATTGATGCGATAATGTTTGGAGAGGGACCGATAAACGTTAATCCTTCATTTATGCATCTCGTAGCGAACGAAGCGTTTTCAGATAAAAGTCCATATCCAGGATGAACCGCTTCAGCACCCGATTTCTTTGCCACTGCAATAATCTCTTCCGCATTCAAATAACTCTGATTAACGGGTGGTTTACCCACACAATAAGCTTCATCGGCCTCACGTACAAACAGTGCGTCTGCATCTGCTTCTGAATAGATCGCCACAGTTTGAATGTTCATTTTTTGACATGTTCGAATGACTCTTAAGGCGATTTCTCCTCTATTGGCAATCAATACTTTTGTAAACAAGTAAATCACTCCTTAACTTATGGGGTTAATAGATTAATTGACTGCTCGCGCAATTTGTATTTTTGAATTTTTCCTGAAGCAGTCATTGGGTACTCATCTGTAAAGAAGATGTGCCTTGGTATTTTATGATGGGAGATTTTTCCTTTGAAATATTCTTTTATTTCATCAGTAGTTGCAGTCGCCCCTTCTTTTAAAATAATCCAAGCCATTACTTCTTCCCCATATTTTTCATCCGGAACACCAATTACCTGGGCATCTAAAACCTTTGGATGGGTATAAAGAAATTCCTCAATTTCACGTGGGTAAATATTCTCACCACCGCGAATAATCATATCTTTTAACCGACCAGTGATGCGACAATAACCGTTTTCATCCATAATGGCTAAATCTCCAGTATGTAACCAGCCATCTTCGTCAATTGCTTCCCTAGTAGCATCTGGGTTTTTGTAGTACCCCTTCATCACGTGATAGCCACGTGTACAAAGTTCACCCTGCTGATTGTAAGGTAGTTCTTGTGTTGTCCCAGGTTGAACAATTTTCACTTCAACGTTTGGCAAAGCTCTGCCCACTGTTTCTACTCTTAATTCGACTGGATCATCCGTACGTGTTTGTGTGATCACTGGAGAAGATTCTGTTTGACCGTAACAAATCGTAATTTCCGATATGTTCATTTTGTTCATGACATTTTTCATTACTTCTACAGGACAATTGGAACCGGCCATTACACCCGTTCTCAACGTCGACAAGTCATAATTTTCAAAATTTGGGTGATTTAACTCGGCAATAAACATGGTAGGAACCCCATGAAGTGCAGTGCATTTTTCTTGCTCGACGGTTCGTAGGACTGTTTCGGCATCAAATTCTTGGACAGGTACCATTGTTGCCCCAACACTGACGGCCGCTAGAGTCCCAATCACACAACCAAAACAATGGAAAAATGGCACTGGAATACATAGTCGATCTTGTTCAGTTAATTTCATACACTTGGCTATGTTAAATCCATTATTTGTAAGATTGCTATGAGTCAACATAACTCCCTTAGGGAATCCTGTTGTTCCAGATGTATATTGCATATTAATAACATCATCAGGTTTTAGCTCTGCCATCCGTTCCTCTAATTGAGAATTTGTCACTTGTGTTGACAATGAGAGAACATCTGACCACTTATAAGTTCCGGGATAATCTTTTTCACTAAAAACAAACACATTTTTCAACTTGGGGAGCCGTTTAGACTGAAGGTCCCCTGGCCGGCAATACTCAAGTTCAGGACAAAGTTCGTAAATCGTGTCAATATATGAGTTACCTTTGTAATCTTCAATTAGGAAGATTGTCGTCGAATCTGATTGTTTCAATAAGTATTCTAACTCTGCAGCTCGATAATTGGTGTTTACTGTAACAAGTACGGCCCCCATTTTTCCCGTACCATATTGCAAGCTAACCCATTCTGGAATATTCGATGCCCAAACTGCAACATTTTCTCCTTTTTCAATCCCAATCGCCATTAGTCCTTTTGCAACCTGTTCACACACTTCATTGAATTCTCGGTATGTGTACCTAAGTCCACGGTCTGGATATACGAGTGCTTCATGATCAGGCATTTCTAAAGCTCGATCAGCTAACAGTGCCCCTACGGATTTACGAATTAACTCGGTCATTCTTTCCCTCCTACTTTTAGCATCCTAAGTGGCGAGCAATGACTAAACGTTGAATCTCCGAAGTTCCTTCGCCTATTTCCATTAATTTGATGTCACGTAAATATCTTTCTACATCATATTCTTTCATATAGCCTGAGCCACCATGAATTTGGATCGCTTGGTTGCAAATACGGAACCCTGCTTCGGATGCAAAAAGCTTAGCGAACGCAGCTTCTTTGCCAAATGGCTTTCCTTGGTCTTTTAACCAAGCTGCTTTATAGACTTGGTTTCGAGCCAATTCAAGTTCCATTGCCATATCCGCTAATTTAAATTGAATCGCCTGAAACTTAGATATGGACTGACCAAATTGCACTCGCTCTTTTGAGTATTGTAGCGCTTTATCGAATGCAGCTTGAGCGATTCCCACAGACAAAGCTGCAATCGAAATCCGTCCCCCATCTAGAGTATATAAGAATTGACTAAATCCTTTTTTCTCATCTCCAAGAAGGTTTTCTCTTGGAACACGAACATTATCTAAAATGATTTCACAAGTATTTGAACCACGCACGCCCATTTTGTCATAATTACAAGAAATGGTTACCCCTTTAGCATCTGCCGGGACAATAATGGCTGAAACAATGTTTCGACCATCTTCTCGTTTCCCTGTGACAGCGGTTACAATGATTTGCCTTGAGTACCCTGCATTCGTAATCCAACACTTTTCCCCATTGATAACCCATTCGTCCCCGTCTAAGACAGCCTTGGTTCGTGTACCGCCAGCGTCAGATCCTGCATTCGGTTCCGTCAATCCAAACGCACCCATTGTTTTTCCTTTCGCCATTGGTACCAACCATTCCTGCTTTTGACCTTCACTTCCAAAATAATAAATTGGACTTGCACCCAGACTTGTGTTTGCTGCATAGCTTAAGCCAGTACCTCCACAAGCTTTTCCGATTTCTTCAACAGCAATAATATAAGAGATGGTATCGCCGCCAGCGCCACCATACTTTTCCGGAAACGGAATTCCAAGTAGCCCTAATTCACCCAATTTTTGAAATGTCTCGTATCGCATTGTTGAAGTTTCATCTACTTCTCGTGCAAAAGGTTTAATCTCTTTTTCTGCAAAGTCTCTTACCATTTCTTGCAGCATTTTCTGCTCATTTGTCAGTTCGAAGTTCATCTATTTTCCTCCTCAATTAGACGGACTAGTCGGTCTGTTTTAATTACAAAAAGGACTCTGAATAAGATTCATACCGACCAGTCGGTCTGTTTACTGTATAATTTTAGCCAGCTATTTGTGGAGAGGCTGACTTTTTAATAAAAACGATTGTACTTCTTGTTGATTCATTGCCTTTTCGGTTAGGAGTGAATGGAGCAACAAATCATTAAAAATCTGAGCAATTGCTTCAATAGTTAGTGGCCCATCTTTTTTAAACCATTTATAAGTCCAATTGACCATCCCGATAATCGCCATAACGGAAATCTGCGCTGGGACCTCGGACCGGAATTCCCCTTTTTGCTGACCCTCACGAATGACGGTAATTAAAAGGTTTTTATATTCATCCCTTTTTTTATTGATTTTAAGATTAAATTCTCCGGTTAAATACGTGCTTTCCTGATAAAATACCGTGATATGTGGTTTGTATAAGTCAAATACCTTGGTGAAGGATTGTATGATGGCACAAAGCTGTGAAACGGGCGTGTCATAATTATCATATGCTTCACGCGCTTTCTCGAGAACATAGGAGATAAAAACATCGTGGATGTAGTAGAGTAATTCATCTTTTGATTTAAAATTGTGATAAAATCCCCCTTTTGATGTTCCAGATTCAGAAACAATCTGGTCAACCGTCACTCCGTGGTAGCCATGCTGTTCAAATAGGTTGAGAGCGGTTTCAACAATTCTTTCCTTCAAATTAGTCTTCTTCATTTGCATCATCCCTTTGAAAAAATAGTATCATATGGATTGTATGAAAACAACATATTTTTCTGAATTATATCTCTATTTAAAACACTCTTATTGCAATCAGTTTATTTTCATTGATTTTTACAAAGAAGAATATATCTTACGAAGATAGACTAACTTAAATAATGAATACTAAAATGTACTTTTTGACACTTATATTTTTGAATACAAAAAAGCCGAGCAACAATCACCCGGCTTTTGAAGACTATTCTTTTTCTTCTTGCAGTACCCTCTCCATCTGATCAAATTGTTGATCGACGCTCTCATCAGGTTTTTTCGTAAGTAAGCTTACTACAATAACAGCAAGTAGACTTAGGAAAAACCCTGGTATCATTTCGTACATATAATCTGCAAGCACTTTAATATTAGACCAAATAAGAACGGTTAAGGATCCGACAATGATTCCGACCAATGCGCCCCATTTTGTCATACGTTTCCAATAAAGACTAAGTAATAATGCAGGTCCGAAGGCAGAACCAAAACCAGCCCATGCATATCCAACAAGTCCTAATATGGTATCATTAGGGTTTAGAGATAACCCTACACCGACAATGGCAACAATCAATACTGCTAAACGGCCGACAAATACTAATTCTTTATCACTAGCATTGCGTTTTAAGAAAGTTTTATAGAAATCTTCAGTTAATGAACTTGATGTAACTAGTAACTGAGACGAAATCGTACTCATAATCGCAGCTAAAACAGCAGCTAGTAAAAACCCTGTAATATATGGATGAAACAACACATCAGCGAAATAAATAAAAATAGTTTCGGAGTTATCAAGAGTTGTACCATTAACTGAATGATAAGCGGCACCGGCTAAACCTGTTAACATCGCTCCAATCAGCGAGATTCCCATCCAGCTCATTCCGATTCTACGTGCTGATTTTAACTGTTTCAAGCTACCTACAGCCATAAAGCGAACGATAATATGTGGCTGACCAAAATACCCAAGTCCCCAAGCTAATAAAGAAATAATCCCAACAAATGTTGTTCCTTTAAATAAATCAAGCATTGTAGGGTCGATACTTCTTATTTCGGCCATTGTAGCAGATACACCGCCGACTTCCGTAAAGGCAACAATCGGAACAAGGATAAGGGCCGTAAACATGATGACGCCTTGAATAAAGTCTGTCATACTAACTGCTAAAAATCCACCGAATAATGTATAGGCCACCACTACACCAGCGGTAATTAATAAACCAAATCGATAATCGGTACCAAACGAACTTTCAAATAGTGTTCCGCCAGCAACAAGACCTGAAGATGTATATAGCGTGTAGAAGATCAAAATAACGATTGCGGATACGGTTCGAAGGATTTTTGACCGATCCCCAAATCGATTCTCTAAATAGTCAGGAATTGTAATTGAATCGTTTGCAACGATTGTGTACGTCCTCAATCTAGGGGCTAGAATAATATAATTGACATACGCTCCAACAAATAAACCAATAGATAACCATGCTTCAGATAAACCCGCAACAAACATGGCACCAGGAAGACCCATCATCATCCAGCCACTCATATCTGAGGCACCCGCTGATAGTGCGGTAACCGCTGGACCAACATTTCGGCCACCTAACATATAATCACTAAGATCAGACGTCCTCTTGTAAGAATAATAGCCTACAAGTAACATAACTAGAAAATAAATACCTAACGAAACCAAAATCTCTACCTGCACCAAATCTCTCCCTTTGTTTTTATTCTTGTAAAATAGTGAAAATTGGTCTTGTCAACCAGTTGACTTTATTTACACTAACAGGGATTCAAATCTTATTCAAGGAATCTAGGTTTGATTTTCTATTGACTAAGGTTGAGTCATTCCCACGAATACAAGAATGTAAGCGCTTTACTAAATAATTATTTTTTCTTAGTATTAACTATATAATATAGAGAATATTTTATTTAATTCCTTTCTGATCGCACTCGGTAATTGTTAAAAATAATATGTTCGTGTTTTCTTCTGACAGAATCCCCAGTGGTTAAAGTCTTATTAGGATTTTATATTCCTTATATCGATCAATTATTACGTTTAGAAGCCAACAATTCGGAATTACTATAAATTAACAAATCCATGAGGCTTTTACCTTTTTTCAAAAAAATGCTATAATTCTGATTATTGTTCTGATCCACGAACTTAGGGGGAAGGTGGGGTTAAATCAGTTTGTTTTCTAAGGACAATGAAAATTTTGTTTTTGAAATGTTCTCTATCAGCCACCTTTCTGGAATTTCCCTTTTATTTATAATAGCCCTCTTCCTATTTCTTAACTGTAATCGTCTGAAGCTTTTGCAATTACGCTCCATAGAAATTGGCATTGCGTTTTCGTTAATTATAGCTGAAGCCGCTTATACCTATTGGCTCCTAAAGACGGGATATTGGCATACCAGTGACTCTATTCCACTCGAGTTATGTAGCCTTAGCCTGTTTTTAACGATTTTTTTACTTATAACAGCAAAAAAGTGGATTTATGAATTGCTCCTGTTTACAGCGCTTTTAGGGGCATCACAAGCTTTGTTCAGCCCAGTCCTTTATTTTGACTTCCCTCATTTTCGATTTATCCACTTCTTTTATACCCATTTAATGATGATTTGGGTTGCTCTCTATTTTACTTGGGTAAAGGGCTACAGACCAACAATCTGGTCCATATTCAAAGTGTTTGTTTTCTTAAATGCATTTCTTCCGCTTGTACTGGTTGTCAACAGGCTTGTAGATGGTAATTATATGTTTTTAAGCCATAAACCAAACACACCAAGCTTATTAGATTACCTTGGGCCACACCCTTGGTATATCTTGTCTTTAGAAGCCCTTACTCTTAGTTTCCAGTGTTTTAGTATGGATTATCTTTAAAGATAAAAAACCTTTACAAAATAAGAAAAAAGCTAGCCAATAGTACTAGCTTTTAAGTTATTTTCTATTTGAATGATACAGCATTTAAAACTTACAACTCATCTTCATTTTTTGGAAATAAATCCAAGTCATGTACTAAAGTGTCAATCCTTCCAGTAAACAGAAATAAGTCATCTTCGTTTTGACCGACATACTCTGCAATCTGTTTGAACGCTGTTCGAAATCGGTCTATTAAAATACGAGACGAACGTTCTTCATAAGTATGTTGATTGATACGTAGTAATTCATCACTGATTGTCGTTATTCGAAATTCTTCAACAATCAAGGTTAAACGATAACTTTTATTAGGATCCATAAATTGATCGTAAACATGACTTTTATTCACCAGATTTACAAATTCCTTAATGTTATTTGCCAGCAAAATCGCTTTTTGTCGTTCTAGTTCCATATCATCCCCCCATTGATTAAATTAGAATGTATAAAATAGGTATGTTCAATCTTCTAGAGTTATTATTAAAGGTTCAATTCAACCTTTTTGAGTATTAACAGGGTTTAGGTTTCCTCCATAACATTTATTGTAATAGCCTTGAAGTTTCCCTCTAAGTCACAAACTATTATGTAAGCAACTTTTTAAATCGCCTCCATTCGTGCTAATCCAACCGCAATACTGACTTCAAAAAAAGAAACCGCCATATACCGGCAGCCCTCACAAAAATCCTATTATTTTTCCGCAGCAAGTTGATAGACATATTCTTTAAAAGAAAAGCAAAATAATTTACGTTCAACACGACCCTTTTCACTGGTGAATTTGTACCATGATTGCCCAATATAAAATGGATTGGATATTTGTTTTTCAATAATGTCGGAAATCTCAAATTCAGCATGTTCTGGTTTAATTCTCTCTTTAACAGAAAGCGCTAACACGAAATACGTTTTATCCTCTTCCATTTCTAGTAATTTTAGATGATAGGTTCCATGATTCCTTTGATTAAATACTTCCAAAACCTTGGTGATACTTTCTTCAACGTTAATGTCATGTTTACTTGCTTGCTTCCAACTAGAAATTACAGGATCAAAAATGGACAACGTGAGGATGAAGTGAGAGGCAAATTCGTGAGGGTCAAAGCCTTTATCACTAAACTTATGCTCTTCCCTAGGGATGACGATATACTTCTTGTAGTCAGCAAAAAAGCGATTGCTCATTTTTAGATACCCACCTTCTTCATTGGAGTTAAATGGTACGTCAAATTTTTGATAATGGTTAATTCAACAATTACCCCTGAAAACCCTGTTATTTTTTCAAATTTCCTCAATTAATTGTCTTTTTTTTGCAAAAAAATGAACTAAGACCTACGTCTTAGTTCTCATCAAACGATAAATGAATGATTACGACTTCCGCTCGGCTTCCTATCCGAAGCGGTGGACCCCAGGTACCAAATCCTGAAGACACAATTGAATGGAATGTTCCCTTTTGCAAATAACCCCAATCATTTTCAAAAACTCTACTAGTAATTAAATGGGCGGGCGCCACTTGACCTCTATGAGTATGACCCGAAAGCAATAAGTCGACACCCATTTTTTCAGCTGTAGCAAATTCCTTTGGTTGATGATCCATCATGATGATTGGTTTTGATCGATCGAAATTTCTAACTAATTCTGCGACCTCTTTCCGATTGTCATCAGTTAAATCATTTCTTCCAATCAAATAAAATTGATCATTTATCAATACAGCTTCATCCATTAACATTTGGACCCCTACGCTTTCAACTTCCGTAACCAATTTTTCAAGGTCATTGCCATAATAATCATGGTTACCGGAAACGGCAAATACCCCAAGTGGTGCTTGTAATTGCCCAAGGATTTCTCCCATATTCTCATTTAAGTATGGATCGATATAATCATCAATCAAATCTCCCGGAATCAAAATCAAGTCTGGCTTGGTTTCAGAAGCGATGTCAACTAAACGTTGTAGGTGCTTTTTGCCAACTATTTGCCCAAGGTGCAAGTCAGAAGCCATTAGAACCTTTATTTCATTAGTAGGTGGTCCTTTTTCAATATGGACATCATACGTACGAACTACTGGTGACCAAGCATTATAAGAGCCCACAATAAAGATCGCGAGAAAGAATAAAACAATCAGCCATCCAATCCAAAATGCACTTCTCTTTTTAATCAAGGATACTAGCAAATTCGCAATCGGCAACAAAATAAGGCTGTACCCTAAAATGATAAGCCAGAGATAACCGATTATTTTTATGGGCAGGAACATGCTAAATTGACCGATAAACATGGCTACCGATAACAAACTAATAAAGCCTACATAAAACCATTTATTCACATGAAGGCGAGTCATATTGATCCACACCCAGCCATTATATCCAACATAAAAACAAATAGTCGAATAGATAAGCAGAAACAGCAGAATGACAAAGACGTATAATAATGACATGGTTTCCTACCTTTCGTTAAAAAACGCATAAAAAGAAAAAAGCTACTCTTCATTGTAGCTTTTTTCGTAAGTTTAGCAAAGTGTGCACTGTAATTTTCAAAGATTAAACTCTATTCATCCTCTTCAGAACCTTCATCAGGTTCTGTCCCTTCTGTCTCAATCTCCTCCGTTTCTGTTTGTTCCGTATCTGTTTCTTCATTCTCCGATTCAGCATTGCTACACCCTGTTGCAACCGTAACAAACATGAAAGATGCCATCAAGACAAACAGCCATTGTTTAAAATTTTTCATTCTTTTCCTCCCGTTTGTTCGAATTGTCTTACAAGGTTAATCATACAAGTTATTTTGCAGAGAGGAAGGTTATTTCACTAAACTTAACGTTTATTAACCAATTCTTAAACTTCCATTCAACTTCTTTACTGTTTACAAGCAGTCTTAAATTTCTCTGGTATTTGCATGCGATTCCATCTACGTCTATTACTCAAATAAAAGGTCTTAAATCAATGAACTAGTTATTGAATACGCAATATAATGGGATATGAATAAGAATTTCTCAAGGTGTACTTCCTCAGCGATTCCTATCTAAAAAATAGAAATAAGGCCATTACCTCAAAGTCTCTCATATACATTTTAAATATCAAAAAAACAAACGGTAAAACAAAACTTAGACTATGCTGAAAATTTTTCCGTTACTACTTGCTTTAACTGCTTTCTTGCACGATGAAGCCTTGTTTTTACAGTTGTTGATTTTAATTGTAATACACTAGCAATCTCTTGTTCCTTTAATCCAAGTTCAATTTTCAAAAACAGTACTTGTTTGTAATCCTCTGATATCTGAAACATAGACTGACATACAACCTCTTTAAAAAGTAACATTTCCACCTGTTCTTCCGTACTTGTTCCTGTATTCAACTGACATTGAAGATATTCCAATAATTCGGAATCTGTTGTTAACCGATTATGTCGCTTTGCTGCTCGAAGGTAATCTATAGCTGTCCTTACAGTAATCGCAGAAAGCCAAGCACAGATTTTTTCTGTATACTCAATTGTGTCAATTTTTTTGAAAGCCTTGATAAATGATTCTTGAACAACATCTTCTGCCGTGTGCCAATCCTTTGTGTAGGAGTAAGCTAATAAAGTTAACCGCTTAGAATACGTTGTGAAAAGTTCTTCAAAATCAACCTTTCCCACGTCTATTCCCCCTTTTTCAACTGCTCTTTTCACTGAGAACCTTTCAAATTTTATGTAAGTACATCAAACTCATAAAGTATTTTCAAGGCAGCCTTACATAAAATTAGTGTCTAGTCCTAGATTTTAACTAGTGCTAGACACCCCTGGTCCTTTTACATAAAAACTCACATTTTATTTAAAGGCTGTTTTCGTCAAGATTCCTTGTTAAAATCCTAAAGCTGATTTTAATGTAATAATATCCATTTTGTATGTTTAAAATTAGTTTGCAAGCGCTTATCTCATTGACTACATCTATTTTTAAAATAAACTAGTAGATTCAGAAGTAACCTTTGCTGAGAAGGAACAAAGTTTGAGAAAAGAGCCTATTTAAAAAACGCTTTTACAAATTCCGGAGCGTGCTCCTCATCTAAGTAGAGACGTTCTGAATAATTACCTTCTTTAAAATGAAAAATTGCTATATAATGATGTGTTCTTCCCCACCCCGCATTAGTCAAGACTTCTTTAATTTGTTTTATGTCTTTGATCTCAAGCACTTCCGTACTGTTTTCAATCTTTTCTTCAATTAGGTCCGGATGAGTCATCTCTTTCGAATCCCATTCAATTATTTTTATGGAAGATATGTCCTCAGGTACTATCGTTGTTTGATTAAGTAACTCTCGATCTTTCAGCCATTTCTCTAAACCTTTATAGGTTGGTTTAAAATCTAGATAAACATAATGGTCTTTCCCTAGAAAAATCTCAATATTCGAACCTCGACCACTATAATAATTCTGATCCTCATAGCTTTCAACTAAGATGTCAGCACGTAACAGTTCTATAATCTCTTTCAAATCTTTCTCAATTCTAAAAGGAACAGTCCATTTTCCTGGGCCATTTCCAATTATATTCAGATATTCCACTTCATCAGCGTCGATATGAAAGATTTCATTTGAAGCCATTTTATATTCAGTTGATTCATAGATAGGTTTAAAGAGCTGTTCATAAATTCGATCATCGACACGGTACTGCCGGGTCACTATTTTCCCGTTCTCTAACTCGTATAAGAAAAAGGCCGTACGCATGAATTCATTTTCAGGAAGTTGAGCATTTATCTTTTTATCATTAATAATTTGCTGGTGTAATTTGCGAACTAATTCAATATTGCTTTTTTCTTGTAGCGCATCTGGGGTAAACGTATACCCATATAATTTCGGATCAAGGTTCATACGTGGTGAATCTGTAAGGTAAACTTTCTTAATCTCACTTTGTTCAGGAACATTATTCTCATAAAAACCAAACCCTTGGATGCCAATATAAACAAATGCAATGACCACTCCGTAAATAACGAGCCCCTTTAGCTTGTGGAACACTCGCCACGACTTTTCGAGCAACATATTTGCAATGTAGTAGCCTATAATTGATCCAACAATATAACCAAAAATCATCCAGTCGAAGCTTTCATTTTGGACCTCAGCGAAATACATGCCGCCTACTAACATCGTACAGAAGGTCACACCATATTTAAAAATCGAACGAAGCTTGGTGAACGCAATCGCCTCGGAAGCACTTTCCACTTTTCTTTTTTTATAAAGCAAAATGGAGAACACATAGAATAGAAAGGTAAAAAACAAATAAAGGATAACATCTATCTTCTGAAGTGGCCTACCGTCAAGCAAGGTTGCATACGTTAATGGCGACAATGTTTCTAAATTGCGATGCAAGTAGAAGTCAGTTGGAAAGCCAAACAACAGCATTTGTAAATTATAAAAGATGAGAACTGTCATCCCTGCTGGAAAAAGTAGCAAAATATAGGTTAGTACCCCTTGTACAGCAGAAATCCCGGTAATCATGGCGACGAAAACACCTGCAGAGAAGATGAGAAGATCCAAAACAATGGTTGTGCCAACCCAGTATCCAATATCTTTTAAATGAAAAAAGGAACTTAAGTTAAACGCAGCGTGAACACCCATTATGATGAATGCGACGAATATTATTGGTAAAATAAGTAAAATTATTCCACTTAGGACATAGTGATGAAATAATTTCTCTCTTCTAATGGGCAGACTGTGCATTAAATCCGCAGACTGTTTTACTTGAAGATAACGGAATAAGAAGACTGAGAGTAACACCGGTATAATGATTGTTAAACCCAATTGAATGACAAATTCATAATGAAAAAGACTATTTACCGGGTTATATTGGGCAATGGATTCTTCTTCTGCCGTATACATCATCAGCATTCTGATTGGCAATGCGAATAAGAGTCCAAAAAAATACAAAATCGAAATCCAACTCGTACTCCTGATGATTTGCAGAATTAATTCTTTATTCAACCATGATGTTTTCAATGGCATAACCGTTATCCCCCATTTCATAAATAAAAATCTCTTCTAGGGTGAGCGGTAATAAATCAAAGATGACTGGGTTTGTGTTAAGGATTAGTTCCGATATTTCCTCTTCCTTTCCTTTAACAATGCAAAGGAATACACTTCCACGTTTTTCTGTATGAAGCACACTCAATCTCTTTATTACATGCTCTGGTACTTCCCCTTTATAGGCAACTTGAACTTTATGGATATCTGATTTTAACTCATCAAGTTCTTTTTCGATGAGAATTTTCCCCCGATGGATAATACCGATATGGTCACAAATATCTTCTAGTTCTCTTAAATTATGAGAAGAAATGAGAATGGTCATTTCTCTTTCGGACACATCTTGAATTAAGAGGTTTTTCACTTTTTTCCTCACAACCGCATCCAAACCATCAAGCGGCTCATCCAAAATCAGTACCTCAGGTCTTGTTGAAAGGGCCAGAATAAAAGCGATTTGCCTTTGCCATCCTTTAGAAAAGGTATGAATTTTCTTTTTGACATTTACCTTGAATGAAGCAACTAATGTTTCATATCTTTCCTGACTCCAATTTGGGTAAATACTTCTATAAAATTGGGCCATTTGTAATGTTGTATAATGCGTTAAAAAATATGGGTGATCTGGAATATAAAACATCTTTTTCTTTACCTTTGTATTTTCAAAATTATCTTGTCCGTCAATGGTTATCCTTCCTAAATCTGGTTGATAAATACCTGCTACGAGTTTAATTAAGGTTGTTTTACCAGCACCATTTGAACCAATCAATCCGTAAATAGAGCCCTTTTGAATAGATATTTGTGCTTCTTGTACTGCCTCGTAACGATCAAATACTTTACTCACTTTTTGGACTTCAATCACCTTTTGCGCCTCCCCTTTTTGAAGCGTCCTTATCTTTTACTAACTGAATTAACTCTTCTACTGTTATTCCTAGGTAAAGTGCTTCAAGAATAAGTTTGTCAAGTTCTCCCTTTACAGCTGTTATTTTTTCAGAGTCCTTTGATTCCTCACTTGGATTAACGAAGCTTCCTTTCCCTTTTTGTGAATAGATGAACCCTTGATTTTCTAATTCTCTGTATGCTTTTTGAATGGTATTTGGATTAATCGTGAGCTGTTGTGCCAGCATACGTACAGAAGGAAGTTGTTCATCAGGCTTCAACACTTCGTTCATAATCAACTCTTTTAACTTTTCAACAAGCTGTTCGTAAATGGGTTTTCGACTCCTCGTATCAAGCTCAAACATACGGACCCCCAATCTGTACTAAGTGTACTAACTGTATTTACTGTACTATGATACTTAATACAGTTTGATTATATGTATCTTTTCAGTTCGTGTAAAGAGCTTTTTCCATATTTTATTTAATCTTTGAATTTACACATGAAATAAAACAACAAACCTCATACTAATTTTGAGGTGAATAAATTGAAAATTGTTTTGACTTTTACCCTGCTATTAATCGCTCTACAGTGGGCTCCGATACATACAGCTGCTTCACTAATTATCCTTCATGATCAGGAACCGGTTGTCCGAATCAATCGGACTGATTTTTCACTACCGATGGTAGGCTACCCGTTTATTGAACTTGATGAGGTTAATCAACTTACACAAGAATTAGATAAACATGTTCGTCTGCCAGCAAAAGACGCATTCATTGATGAAAGTGGAAACATAGTATCAGAGGTAGCAGGAATCGAATTGAACCGCGAACAATTTCAAAAACAATTTTATGAATACTTTCATAGCGAAAAACAAGCTACTTTAGAACTTCCATTAAGAAGCATTTATCCGCGTGTGGATAGTGAAACACTTGCAAACATACGAACGAAATTAATTGGCCATTATGTCACATATTTTAATAGTGGGAATAAGGAACGGTCACATAATATTGAGCTTGCGACGGCAGCTATTAATAATGCGGTCGTTTTCCCTGGGGAAGTTTTTTCTTTTAATCAGACGGTCGGCATGAGAACGAAAGAAAAAGGGTATCTTCCAGCTCCGATTATTGTTCGTGGGGAATTATCAGAAGGTATAGGTGGTGGGATTTGTCAAGTGTCGTCTACTCTCTATAACGCTGCAGACCGATCTGGGCTTGAAATATTAAAACGATATTCTCATAGTAAACGTGTACCTTATGTACCACCCGGAAGAGATGCAACTGTAAGCTGGTATGGACCTGATTTTACTTTTCGGAATAAATATAATCAGCCTGTCCTTATAAGAGCTCATGCTAAACATGGCATCATGTCCGTGATGCTTTTTTCCTCGGATGACATCAATGTTGAACCACGAAAAGTACCGAGTATGAGCTATTTCCAATAAAAAAAGGGAAGTGCCAAACATCATCCATTTTTGGATGGTGCCTGGCACTTCCCTTTTTTGTCATTTTTGAGCCCCTTTGTATACAAAAGGGGCCCAAAATAATTATTGTATAACTTTTTCTTCTAATACTTGACCGGTAGATTTTCCGTTTAGGAACCAGAATCCTACTAACAGAACTATGACAGCGACAAGTCCTATGAATGTATTTCCAGTAAAACCAACAATTAAATGACCCACTGCCGCCATTCCGGCACTAATTAGCGCGTAAGGTAACTGTGTCATCACATGGTCGATATGATTCGCTCCTGCACCTGTGGAAGATAAAATTGTCGTATCTGATATCGGAGAGCAATGATCTCCAAATACCGCACCACTTAGAACAGCAGCTAGCGCAGGCAAGATTAGACTAATATCAGAAACCGCAGCAATCTCACCAGCAATTGGAAGTAAAATTCCAAATGATCCCCAAGATGTTCCAGTCGCAAACGCCATAAAACCAGCAAGGATAAACATGATAATTGGCAAGTAAGCCATGTTAATATTCGCGTTTTCAACCACACCTGCTAAGTATGTTCCTGTTTCTAGTCTGCCGATTAATTCACCAATTGACCATGCAAAAATAAGAATGTAAACAGCTGGAAGCATGGATTTTATACCTGCAATAATTCCCTTTCCAAAGACATTACTGTTAACACCACGTAAAACCATTGCTTGTCTTAAAAATAAAATCATTGACATAATAAAGCCAAATAATCCACCAATAATCAACGATAATGTCACATTAGTGTTTTCAAAGATTTTTAGGATGGTCACATCCCCTTCAACTGCCTGTGCTCCAGTCCACAACATCGCACCGACCGTTCCTACAAATAAGGCAATAATAGGCCAAACTAAATCTCCTATCGTTCCTGTACTACTTGTTGGTAAATCATCTTTTAATTCACCTGGTACAGGTTTACTTGGATTATAAACCTGTCCCTCTTTCATTGCTCGTTCTTCATGAGCCTTCATTGGTCCTAGGTTTACATTTTTCAATACGACAATGAGTACAATTCCAAGGGCTGCCCATACGTAAAAGTTCATAGGCACCATCTGCATAAACGCTGAAAATGCACTAATTTCGGTTACACCATGTGTAGACAGGATGGTTCCAATTAACACAATAATTGTTGCCCCCCAGCTAGAAACCGGTGAAACAACACAAATTGGTGCGGATGTAGAATCAATAATATAAGCTAACTTCGCTCTAGATACTTTTTTTCGATCTGTAATAGGTCGAGTAACCTGACCAACGGCAAGCGCATTGAAATAATCATCAATGAAAATGATAATTCCTAGTACAAACCCGACGAATTGTGCACCAACTCGTGTTTTAACTCGCTTCATCGCCCATTCACCAAAAGCTCTACTTCCACCGGAAATCGAAATAAACGCCGTAATGACCCCAAGCAAAAGTAAAAAGAGAATAATATAAACACTTGAAGTATTTATGGCCTCTTCAGAAACAAAGATACCTTTAACAGCGTCCCAAATAATCGCAATCGTTCCACCAATTTCAAACTCTGCAAGAAGTAGTGCCGCGACAACAATCCCTACTCCTAATGATAGTAGTACTCGTCTTGTGATGATGACCATCAGTATCGCCACAATTGGCGGTACGATAGAAAAAATTGTGTTTTCCATTCCTGTTGTCCTCCTCCTAATATTTGAAGGGGGGAACCTACCATGAAAGAGAATAAATTATTAAGTGCTCTTAACTCCAAATAAAAAAGAGTAACGATAGAGAAAATCTACCGTTACTCTTGTAAGCAACTAATTTCTCCATCACGATCTGTAGCTCCTCATTATAGAAAGTATCTCTCTATAATGACAGTGTTACTCCTATTAAAAGTAACCCCAATAATTCAACCTTGACTAGTTAGAATTACTTCGGCAGTCTTTCCTTTCAACTGTGCTCAACGTTGTCATCCTCACACAGTATACTTTTAAAGCCCGCGCCTCTACCCCATCGGAATGATAAGGTTAATATCAAATTTTCTATATTAATATATCAATTCTTATTCTATTTGACAACATAAAAATTATTCGTATTCAAATAAATTTGTTGATATACGAATTCCAACGGTAAACCTTTTATCTTCGAAATGTCTGCTATCGTTCTATGAATCATCCTTGGCCTTGTCTTTTTTCCAACAAATGGTCCTTCAAACGGCCATGGCCCGTCGGTTTCAACCATCATTAAATCAAGCGGATACTCACGTACAATCTTTCTTATTTTCTCTTTATAAAGCACCTCAGGAGTAATCGAGATAAAATATCGGTTACTAATTAACCTTTCAATTGTTTGTTTATCTCCTTTATACCAGTGAAAATGAGCCTTATCCATTGTATGTTTTTCCAGTAAATCACATACAATATGGGCATCATCGTAGACAGCATGTAAGGCTATTGGTTTATTGTATTGCTTGGCAAATTGGATAAAACCTTCTAATAGCTCAATATATTGATCATAAGATTGCTTTAGTTTGCCTTGCTCACGTAAGTAAAAGGGGAGACCAACTTCCCCTATTGCAATTGCATGCTCGTGATTTTCTGTTAACCACGAAAATAATTTGGAAAGTTCCACCTCGGATGGAATCAATTGTTCAGGATGAAACCCGAAAGCTGAATAGACTGTAGAATATTCTTTTGTAATCTCCAAATTTCTTTTACACGAATGTAAGTTCATAGAAACGGAAATCAACATCTCTGCATCCATCGTTATCTTTTTGATTTCATCATCCAAATATTTATCTAAATGTATATGAGAATCGACTATTTTATTCAAAATTTGTTCCTCCATACTATTAACTCATATTGATTGTTTCGAAGGAGTTTAACATGTCGCCTAAAAAAACACCCTTAATGATACGTATAAATATTCTATTCTTCCTGGTGTTTATCCTCTTTTCCTTGTTGATTTTAAGACTGGGAATCATCCAAATTGTTCACGGTGAAGACTATCAACGGGAAATTAATCGGAAGGAAAATTACGCTGTACATAACCCTGTTCCTCGTGGCCGAATGCTTGATCGCGACTACAGGATCGTTGTTGACAATGAAGCGAAAAAAGCCATTACCTATACGAACGAAGGACACGATCAAAATCAAAAACTTAAAATAGCCGAAGAATTGGCGAAATTAATTGATAAAGAAACAGATCATATTCGCGAGCGGGACAAGAAGGATTACTGGATTTTAAAGAATCCAGACCGAGCGGAAAATCTTATTTCCGCTGAAGAAAGAAAGTTATTTAAAGAAAAGAAATTAACTGATGAACAAATTTATCAACGAAAACTAGATCGCATTACTAAAAAAGAGTTGGAAGAATTCAAAAAAGAAGATCTAGAAGAACTTGCGATCTTCCGATTATTAAATATTGGAACAAGGTTTTCCCCACAAATTATCAAAAATGAAAATGTAACCCGAGAAGAATTTGCTGCAGTAAGTGAACATCTTGAGAAATTACCGGGAATCAATACAACAATTGATTGGGAACGGACTTATCTATATGATAAAACCATCCGCTCGCTATTAGGGGCCGTAAGTTCTACTGAAGAAGGCCTGCCAGCTGATCAACTCGATACGTTCTTGTCACGCGGCTATCGTAGAAATGAGCGCGTAGGTAAGAGCTATTTAGAAAACCAATATGAAGACATCCTTCATGGAAAAGATGAGAAAACGATACATATTACAGATAAGAAAGGACATCTTCTCCAAACAGAAACGACATACTCTGGGGATCGCGGGAAGGATATTGTCCTAGCAATTGATATGGAGTTGCAGAAAAAAGTAGATAAAATAATTGAGGAAGAGTTGTTGTCGGCCAAAAAAAAGCAAGGAACTCACCTCCTTGATCGGGCCTATGTAGTGTTAATGGATCCATATACTGGAGAAGTGTTAACGATGTCTGGTAAACGAATCATCACAGATAAAGAGACCGGAAAAAGAGAAATCATCGATGATGCACTCGGAAACATTACAACGACCTATAATGTAGGATCAACTGTAAAAGGTGCCACTATTTTAACTGGTTACAAGACAGGTGCTATTCACCCTCGTACTTTTTTTGACGATAAAGGTTTGAAAATTAAAGGAACACCAGTAAAAGCGTCCTATGCATACCTTGGAGTATTAAATGAAGTTGATGCGTTAAAAAAATCTTCAAACGTCTATATGTTTCATACAGCAATTAAAATCGGCAACGGCCAATACCAATATAACGAGCCGATTGATTTAGATGACAATGTATTTGATACGATTCGAAATTCGTTTGCTTCTTTCGGGTTAGGTGTCAGAACAGGGATTGACCTTCCGAACGAACAATCCGGGTATCAAGGTACTAGTCGTTTACCAGGTTATGCGCTTGACCTCGTTATCGGTCAGTATGATACCTATTCAACGATGCAATTAGCGCAATATGTTTCTGCAATCGCAAATGGTGGCTATCGAATCCAACCTAGAATGGTAAAAGAGATTTTAGAACCTGAAGTAGCTCTAGGTGAAAAAGGACCAGTTTATTTTTCTTTTAAACCGAAAGTTCTCAATACGATAGATGTGAAAACAGAATGGCTTCAACGTGTACAACTTGGGTTTAAAAAAGCTTTAACGGAGCATGGAGGAACAGGGTATAACTTTTTTGGAAGTGCCCCGTATTCTCCAGCGGGAAAAACAGGTACTGCAGAAGCATTTTACGATGGACCTTTACGAAATAAATACGGAAGAATTCCACCAGAAGTGTTAAATCTTAGCCTTGTTGCTTATGCGCCTTCGCACTCACCTAAGGTTGCGATGGCAGTGATGGTTCCGTGGGCCTTCCAAGGGAAAGAAGACCATAAAGCCAATCTTAGAATTGGCCGTCGAGTTCTAGACGTCTATTTTCAAAATTGATTTGTATGAGGTTGTACTTCAAAACGTACAACCTCATTGTTTTTGGGAAAATCAGTTTCTTTATTCCCTCTAATTTTTTAACCCTTAAAAGAGGATCTTATTCTAAAGTAAGCTGAGAACTAACACGAATGAAAAAATTCTGATATAGTATTATTTTAGGATACGTAGAAAGGATATCACAACCTATGAAATGTTTCTCAATTGATTTAGATGGTACTTTATTAAATTCAAGCCATGAAATTTCACGCGCCAATCAAGAAGTACTCACAGAGTTAATAGCGCAAGGTCATACTGTTATACTAAACACAGGACGTGCATACGCAGATGTGATTAAAATTGATGCCATCAAAAGGATGCAGTTACCAATCTTTTGTGTCAACGGTTCCGTATTGTATTCAGACACTGGAAAACTTTTGTATGAAGCCACGATTCCCCTGCCAGTTTATAAAGATCTATTCCCTTTTTTAAAAGAAATGGGAGTAGGAATCTTAGTTTATACAAATGATGGAGGACTTCCTTCTACTCTCCCACCCCTTCATGAGAAATCGAAGGAAGAACTTGATGATATGTTCAGCAACTTCAACTACGATGTTATTTTTGAAAAGGATAATCTTAAGATTTATAAATTGATTGCACTGGTACATTATGATCAACTCGCTAAGATTGAAAAGGTGAAGAAAGCCTTGTTTGGGAAGTTTGATTTGACAATGGCTTCTTCCTTTCCAAATAATATTGAGATTACTTCTGGAGAAGCTCATAAAGGGAAAGCGCTTCTTCGCTATCAAAAAATAATGAATCTTAACTTTGAAGAAATTTTTGCTTTCGGTGATGGTGGCAATGATCTCGCTCAATTTGAAGTGGCAGATATTTCAGTAGCGATGGGTAATGCACCATTAAACATCCAACAAAAAGCGGATATTGTCACAAAGACAAACGATGAAGACGGGTTTGCACACGCCATCCGTCACTTATTAAATAAGTAACCATCACAAAAAAGGCAATGGATCTCCATACATTTTTTGTAATCGGCACATGAAACAATATAACGTAAAAATGGAAATAAACTGGAAGGTGCCTGGCACCTTCCAGTTTATTTCCATGATTCTAATTATTAAAGGCAAACGCACCTATAAACGCACCATCGCCACTTATTTTTTTCCTTCAAAAGCAAGGTTAATATTGTTTATACTCGTTAACCATCCTGCCCACTGCTCAACATCCGCCAACTTTTTAATCACACTTTTAGCGCACTCTTCAGAACTATTATCAAAGGTATTTACCTCAACATCATAGCTTTCGTTTTGGTTGTGGACATAGTTTAATTGTTTTCTAGATAATCCAATTTGACGATCGCCTCTAGCTTTTTCTCTTTTTTCAAGCTCTACTATTGGGCAGTGAACCCCAACAAAGAATACAGGATTGTCTTTAAGTGAATTTAAACAATCTAATAAGGTTTCCTCATTATGAAGTACGTGATCCACAATTAAATTTATCCCAGAATCAGAAAACATTTTAATATTTTGATGAAAATAATATTCTGTGGAAACATGTATTAAGCGATTATTCTCTCTGTCTTCCATCTGTTCAATCAAAAAATCGAACTCATCCACACTAAAGTGAAAATAGTCCGGTAATATCTTCACCAATTCTTTTGATAAGGTCGTTTTTCCAGAACTCGATACCCCATTCAGTAGAATTATTTTCCCTTTCTCCATCCATTTTCCCTCCGGTATTTCTTCTATTGTAAGTTTACTAGTTTACTAGCCGGCTTTCATTTTAAAAACCAAAAACTCAATCAAAATTTATGGAAGTTTGGCGATTAATTAAAATGATCCCGTATTCTGCGAATAAAAAACAGCGATAAGATCCCAATTACGGCAAAATATAATTCAATAATCCAGAGGCTTTTCAAATGGCCGGTTTGATAAAAAACAGCCGGAAAATCAATAACCGCATGGATAAGAATCGCATAAATCACATGAATAAATTTCCTTTTTACTATAGCTAATAATACCAGTAAGCTGAACGCGATTTGCATGAAAACCGCGAAAAAGCGTTCAGGAATTCCCCATAGATAACTACCTGGTCCTTGCGTTAGCAACATGTCTTTTATAGCTGTGATTTGATCTGGCGGCAATTGACTTGCCATCGCTGTATCAAATGTACCGGAATTTAACATTAATGCAAAAACGAGATTAGGTGCAATCAGCATCAATGTTATCACAACAGCTTCAATACCTCCCCATCCAATACCAAATGACAAGCCGCTTCTATAATCCTGGTATTTCTTTAACAGCCAGGTAAATAAAATAAATCGGCCAATCTCTTCAAAGATACCTGCAGCCAATCCCCCGTATAACCCAAATGCCCAAGGATGTTCAGCATAATTGGAGAAATTCGTAATAACAACGACATGCAGAATCTTTTCTAACACCTGAGTGAATATGATAAAGCCAATACTCCCTATAATTAATGGCTTAACCGCAATTCCCTCCCGTTTCCGATAATATAAAATAAACGCTGGGAAAAGTAAAATTGAGAATACGATCGTACTAATCATTGAACCAATTATTACATCGCTAACCATTTTCGATTCCTCCCCATAAACAAATATATACCCCTCGAAAAATAGCAACATTTGTGCTAAATAGTTATTTCTCTACTTTAATCCCGACATTCACACCCATGTTGTTATCATATTTTATTTATCAAACCTAAAGGCTAGACTTGTTATTCTCGGATGTAACAATAGTGGATAATGTCCGTTTTCGTCTTGTCGGAGTAACATCATTTTCTAGCAATTTTTGAATCCCCTGCTGCAAAGTTTGTAAAAACTCTAGATACTCCTCATCTGAAGCATAGAAAGATACTTGACGATACCCTGTACCATCTTTTTTCATATCGAATTTGGGTTGAGTTAAGTACTTTTCAAAATCAGCAATAACGGTAGATATAAACTTCATAAAATATTCACGATGCTCATTCTTACTCCAAGATTCTACATCTGTTTCTGATAAAGTGGCCGATTGTTCTGCTAATGAATAGACCTTTTCAACTGTTCCCCTGATTGGATTTTCTGCTACTACTTCTAAAACATTTCCCTCGGTTAGCTTATTTAATTGCCGATAAAGCGTTGCTTGGGGGATATCTTTGAGTCTCTCCCCAATTTCCTGTGCAGTTAGTGTTTTTCCATTAATTAAGGTTTGAACGATTCTCATTCGGACTGGATGTAAAATAAGATCTGCTTTGGATTCCTTCATGACCTTCCATATCACCTCTTTATAAAATCATCATTATTATCAATAATGATAATAGTTCTGCAAAAAAAACCACATTCTTGGTATAGGAAAAGGGTATATTATCATTATCAATAATGATAATATACCCGTTATCATTCATTGTCAACAACACAGTTATACCATCTGTTTTCTTCGACGACTTTCCCTTTTATGTTGCAAAAATACACATGTGAGAAAAGTGCAACCAGTTCAATGAGGGAAACAAGTGCATATACTTCTTTACTTCGACTTCTCCTGAGCTCTAACTGCGACTTTTTCTAATCCATTCTCACCAGCGAACTCTGGCTCTGTTTTGGACAAGTTTTTTTCTTTATTTTGTTGCTTATTTTTATTTTTGGCCATTTTTTCACCTCCATATATTATGCTGCTGGTACAGCCTCATAGCACCGATTTTAGTTTGCTAACTTTTTGATTAATTATTCTTATTACCCAATGCTAAATACATCTACACTGAAGCTTGCTAATATCTAAATTAATTCGTAATTAATGAAAATCAATTAACCACGCACTACATATAACAAACAAATCAACTAAGATGAGTTATGTCTGAATTTTTTGTTGATTATACGGTGGCTTGAAGAGAAAAAAGATTATAATAAATATATTCTAATTTCGAGGTGGATTATGTCGATTAACCTATATCAAATTCATATCCAAACGACTGAAAAAGATAAAGTTGAAAAGATGTTGGTTCATTACCTTGAACAACAAACCAATAATCGAAGTGTAATAATTCAATTAGTTGAGAAAACATCTATTAATTTCTTTACGCATGAAATTCCGACCATGTTTGCGGTTAGTATACAACACGAAGGTTGGGTTACGGTTCTTCATGACTCCTTTGACCATTTGAATGAACTTACTGAAATGCTGTCGAACTTCTTTAATACAATGGTAATTCATGCACTCGGACAAAGCACGGTGGACAATTATTATTTAAGCGTCTATCAACACGGTATCCTTTTAAGGGTAATCTCATATGAAGATGATAATGTTGAAGTTGAGCAAAAAGGAAGGCCGTTTTCTTTTGAAAAATTACCAATCGGTAAAAATATCGGAACTGACTCAGTGCCTTCCTATGTTTTTGATTACAATGAAATGCAGTCCTTTTGCCTGCATTTTCAAGTTGATCTTTTAAGTGATGTTACTGAATTGAACGAGCAGTGGATGATTATCCAATACGAAAGAACCAATCCTTCACCCACCAACCGACGACTAACACTAATGAGTAAATTATTCGACAAATTCAAGCTGAAATAAAAACGAGAAACATCTTAACAACTATAGTATGTTTTTGGTTTTATTCATTACTATAATTCCTTGACGATCCCTGAATTACATGCCCGGTACCAGTATGTAAAATTCCTTCTTCACGGATTTGTTCGCCAAAGAAAAAATGCTTTACTAAGCAATTGAATTTTTGTAGCCAACTTATTACATCTTGTGGGTTGTATAACACGTCTATTGTTTTTGGCCCCCAGTTTGATAGCTTAGCTGTTCCTCTGAATACACCTCGAATAAAATAATTCCCCCTGGACGAACAGTAGAAACAACTTATTAAAAACCTTTTGTTGATGTTCTTTCGGAAAATGGCCATAAAGGCACCAGCAAACTTGTTTGTAGGTATGAAATCCTGAATCAGATCTACTTGCGCTGTTTGGATTTGCACGTTAGGTTGAGAAGCTAATTGTGTTGTTTTTTAATCCATTTTTAGCATAAACCCATGCTGTCACTTCAAAACCTTTTCTAGCAAGAAGAACCGCATTTCTCCCTTCTCCTTCTGCGAAAGCTACTATTCTATTTATACCGTCTAAGTAATGAATATTTGACTTAATAAACCAATTTGGCCCCTCACCCTATACATAAGTTTTCGATTCAAACCGTTCATCCCAATGATTTTTCATTAAATCCTCCCATAATTACACTTCCTATTAACAAGACCTTTTATGTATCCTTAAATGGCAAACGGTTACTATAAAGGTACAATGATAGTAATTTTTGAAAACCACATGGAGGTGAAAATACGTGAATTTATCATCAATGGAGGCTGTAGAAACTTTTATCAAGGAAAATCAACTCAGTTTTATATATGTACTGATGGAAAGTTGAAGTGTTTGTCATGGTTTACTGCCTCAGGTTGAGGACATTTTAAAAGAGTACCCAAGAATTAAAATTGGAGTCGTGGATGCTGCGAATGTACCTGAAATCGCAGGTTATTTAATGGCGTTCACAGTCCCTGTTCTTGTTTTATATCTTGATGGAAAAGAAATTCTCCGAAAAGCAAGAATGGTCCATTTAGAAAGGTTCCATGAGCAAATCGATAAAATTTATCATGCGATATAGAAGCAAAAAAGCCTTCACTGATATGAGCGAAGGCTTCTTTCTACTTATATTAATGCATACCTTTCCATTCCCCTTGGTTTTTGGATGATTTCTTTTGTTTTGCTTTTTCTTTATGCGCTCTATTAGCGGCAGCACTTCCAAGTTCTTTCGAAAACTCTGAGTCGGTTTTACTCGAATCAAATCCTTGCTTGTTTTTTTGAGCCGCATCGTTCTTTTTCGTCCGTTTTGCCATTCTTAAATCCCCCCTTCAAAGTTATTATTTATTATTGATAGGGAAATATTCGCGGTCATTTTTAGCTTATATTATCCAATTTCTCATATAGCCCTTCCCATTTCTGTTCTAGGTCTCCTTTTACAGAGTTCAATTGTTGCAATTCTTCCCACCTATTGACAGTTTTCATTTTTTCTTCAAGTTCAGCAACCTCCATTTCTATTCTTTCTAGCTCCTTTTTAATACTACCTTGCTTAGACTTCTTATCTGAACGAGAAAAAGACATACTTCGTTTTTTTTCCACTTTCTTATTATTAATTGCCTCTTGCATGGATTTCATCTCTTCCAATTTCTTTTTTGCATAATGATAATTGCCGACAAAAGCATGAACTTTTTTATCCCTGATCCAATAAATTTTCCCAACAAGTTTATTTAAGAAATAACGATCATGCGAAACCGCAAGAAGGGTACCATTATAATCTTCTAGCACATCTTCAAGGACCTCTCTTGATTCAATATCTAAATGGTTGGTGGGTTCATCGAAAATCAATAAATTAATGTCTTGATGCATCAGTTGCGCTAAACGAAGTCTCATCCTTTCGCCACCACTAAGCTGAGAAACTTTACGAAACACCATATGACCGAAAAACAAAAACCTGGCAAGAATTTTTCTTGCTTCTCCCTCTGTTACTTTTATTTCTTGTCTAAAAATGTTAATGACACTTTCATTTTGATGGTTTGGGAAAGTGTGTTGAGATAAATAACCAATTTTCACATTGCTTCCAATCCGAATATGCCCATTATCAGCATGGAACTCCTGAAGAACTAATTTAATTAACGTCGACTTCCCGGATCCATTTTCTCCAACAATGGCTACCCGCTCTCCGTGTTGGATGTGGATGTTTACTTCTTCAAAAAGAAGTTTTTTCTTAAATGATTTTGAAACCCCAGATAACATGATCACGTCCTTTCCACTTCGCTCAGACGAGTTTAGCTGTAAATTCATTTTCCGGCGATTCAAGATTGGACGCTCAAGTTTTTCCATTCTTTCTAATGCTCGTTCCATATTTCTTGCTCTCTTATGAAGTCCTTCATTTGGTGGATTGGCTCGATTTGCCCACTCGCGGAGACGCTTAATCGCTTCCTTCATTTTCTTCATTTTCTTTTGTTGTTCTTCATATGCTTGGAATTCTTTTAATACCTTTTCTTCCTTGGCTTTCAGAAATTCAGTGAAATTCGCTTGATAAAGATCGATTTCACCATCTTCTAAATCAATGATTTTAGTTACAACCTCATCGAGAAAATAACGGTCATGAGAAATAATGACGACCGGACCCTTATATTCTTTTAAAAAGGTACCGAGCCATTCAACAGCCATTATGTCCAGATGGTTCGTTGGTTCATCCAACAATAATAAATCTGGGGATTGAAGAAGAAGATGTGCAAGACCAACCTTTGTTTTTTCTCCACCACTTAAACTTGAGAAAGGCTTATACAATAGCTCTGTTATCTTTAAACCGTTAACGATTTTTTCAATAGATGCATCAATTTCATATCCACCGTTTACGATGAACTGATCCTGAAGCGCGCCATATTCATCAATCAAGTTTTGCATTTGATTGTCTTGGTTTACCTGCCCCATTTGTTCTTCTAGCTTTTCAATCCTTTCCGCTAATAAGAGTAGTTCCTGAAAAGCGCTTTTTAAATAATCCAGCGTTATAATATTGTTTGAAGTACTTGGAATTTGTTCAAGATAACCGATTTTCAACCCCTTACTCCAGTGGATTTGTCCTGAATCGATTTGTTCCGCTCCAGCAAGTAATCGAAATAATGTCGATTTTCCACTTCCATTTCGCCCAACTAATCCGACTCTGTCTTTTTCATGTATTTCAAATGAGATATTTTCAAATACGATATTCCCACCATACATTTTTGCAATTTTGTTCACACTACACGTAATCATTAGTATTCCTCCTTAAAAATGAATATAAAAAAGCCATGAGAAGACATATCTTCCCATGGCAAATGATTAAAGTCATTTAGACGGTACGAAAAAAGAGAGCATGAAAAAGCTCTCTTTTTTCGTACATTTATACAATGGTAAAAGATGTTTTCACTGTTTTAGCTTGCTATTGAGTTGTTAAAAAAGGGCATACTTATCCCGTTAACAACTACAATCGCAAATTTCGCACGGTAAAAATAAAGAAAATCATTCCAGAAACCGCGCACTAAAACAGCTAGACTAAACATCCTCTCCACCTCCGTTCACATATAGTTGTTTATAGTTTAATTGTTCCGAAAATTATTTGCAAGCCCGGATTTTGACTTTTAAGCCAAGTTTTGACGAGGTAGTCTAATAATTATTTAGTTTTGTATCTAATGGCTTTAAGCTCGTTTCTATTGCATCTCGCTGATCTTCAAAGTATGGTGGCAAGGCCAAGGTTTCTCCCAGATGTTCAAAGTCCTCGTCCTCTTCAAATCCAGGACCGTCGGTGGCTAATTCAAACAAGATACCATTCGGCTCACGAAAGTATAAAGAACGAAAATAAAACCGCTCAACGAAACCTGTATTTGGAATTCTTTTTTCTTTTAAAAGGGATACCCACTTTTGTAATTCCACTTCATTATCCACTCGAAAAGCAACATGATGAACACTTCCCCTCCCTGGTCGCTCTCGTGGTAGGTCAGGTCTCTCGATTAGATGAACTTCTGCCCCATTGCCGCCGTCTCCGGTTTCAAAAACAATGACCTCATGATCACTACCTGGCATTCGATATTTCCCGCTGTCTCGAAATCCTAGTAGTTCCGTAAAAACTTTCCTAGTTGGATTAATGTCTGACACCGTCAGCATCACTGGTCCTAGGCCGATAATTGCATGTTTCACGGGAATTGGGCTTCCCCTCCACGGCTTTCCTCCTGGCACACCAGAATTATGCTCATCGGATATTAACGCAAGCCTTTGATCCTCGAAATCTCTAAAAGGCAACGCTTTTCGTCCATTCAGTTCGACGATATCATCATGTGTTACGTTAAGTTTATCAAAATGTTTTTTCCAAAATTGCAACGATTCGTTTCCTGGAACTCGTAAAGTTGTTAACGATATGCTATTTGTTCCTGGATAAGTGCGCCCTGCCATTGGTATTTCAAAAAAGGTCAAATCGGTGCCAGGATTCCCTCTTTCATCGGCGTAAAACAAATGATACATTGATGTTTCATCTTGATTAACTGTTTTTTTCACTAATCTCATACCTAGTGTTTGCGTGTAAAATTCATAATTCTTTTTTGCATCTTTCGTAATTGCAGAAACATGATGTTGTCCTTTTAGTGATTTTAATTCCATTTGATGCCCTCCTATATGGATTGATTAACGATTTTAGAATCTAGAATCGTTTCCTGATATAGGTACATGCTTCTTTATTAACTTTCAATTGTAAACTAAGTTAATTTTGTTTCGCCTTTTTTTAAAGATCCATATATTATGGACTCTTTAATACTATCGTAAGAATCACTCACAGTGTTCAATTACTAATTATAGCTTCTCGGTCCTTAACCCTGCTTTAATAAGTAAATAAAGTATTAAAATAGTTAACTAATGTCAACACCAAATATCGTTATTCGTGAATTTTTTGTTTTTGTAGAAAAATAAAGAATTCCATAATTGGAGGTGTTCAGGATGAAACTAAATGGAGAACTATGCTAACGATCTGCAAGGGTTTTGGGATGATGTTGGAAGGCCGTATCCCTAATAGTCGTCTTTATCGTGGGAAACATTATTACAACGTAAAATTTGGTCTTTTGCGTGAAGAATGGGAAACTATGCAAAACAACTAAAATCTAGCCTCGTCCAAATGAGGGCACTGAAAAACTTACGTTTTTTATTCTGCAAATTCAAATGAATACAAAAAGGCAATTTTCCACCTGTTTTTCAAGCGGAAAATTGCCTTTTTCCTTTTCTTTTTTTATTCCTTTTCATTAAG
>NZ_JAMBNR010000019.1 GCF_023715205.1 Mesobacillus maritimus | reverse complement strand
GCTCTATGATAAGAGTCTGTGATAGATGAACCTACTAAAAAAAATTGTATTTAGGGGTTTTACTTAAGGTCGGTCTTTTTTAATCATATTTCTTTCTTGACATATTTCCCATTATACGCTGTGACTTAGTCATTCAATCATTCTTTTCATCAAAAACGACAAAGTTTGAGAAACAGGCTTTATAGTAAAACCTGAATTTTGTGACCTAGTTGTTTAAAATCAATGTAAGAATCGACGAGTTTGAAAAACTCGACAACAATAACGGTATCCTTGTTTAATTCTACCCCTTCTTTTAGAAGGTCTTCTTTCCAAGAAAAGATATGGTCGTCGATAAACTCATCCAATGTAGAGTTCTCTCCACTTGCGATTTTCTCACCAATCTCACCTGTGATCTCACCGAATGGAATTTCAAGGATTTCTGTAATTTCTATTGCACAGGCTAGAATCCCTTTTTTCGTATAAACGTCAAACCGAGTTCCTACCTCTCCTTGTACTTCTCCATCAGGCAGCGCATCGTACCAAACTTTTGGTGTGCAAGTAGCCGTTTTCACTCCTAACATACACTCAACTAACAACCGTTCATCCTTGTCATTCCGACCCCAAAACGTCATTTTATTCATTCTTTGATTTCCTCCTTTTAAATTCTCTGCAGATGGTTCATTCAACTTGATAATGAAAATTTCGCTTCATTATTAAAGAATTAGGACTCCGATGTTGATGACGCTTCGAATTCAATCCCAGTAATTAAAGATAATCTGTCCAATTGTTTCAGGCTTCCAATACTGAAGTTGCTTCTTCTCTGCAACATTTAATTCGGATTGGTTCACCAAATCTTGATTGAATGGAGCATGAAGTTCTTTAGTGCCTAATACTTGATAGTAAGGGGAAAAGGACGCACAAAGGGTCGGGTTGTCGATAAATTGGATGTTTCCAAATTCAACAACGGATGCAAAAGCAAGATAGGGATAATATTCATTTAGGAGAATATAAAATTCATCATTTAACATCTTAACTCGAGCCTTATAAAAATTTGCTGGGTATGATGGATGTTTAATCTCGCTCACCCTCCCTCTGTGTCGGGAGGCTACTTCATAGCACCTTTGTTTGAACAGCTTCCCATCTATCTGTGGTGGCAGAATCTCTTTTGACTCATGGAAACCGGTTATTCCATTCGGAAGTCTCATCCTTTTTTCACCACCCATTCTCTTTAATCATAAATTCCACTTAGTTAAATTTTTCATTTGAACGAATTCTGTCGCTTGTGGTTAAGTTAATTCCCCAAGAAACCATCTTTCTCCTTCATAGCGAGACCCGTCCTCATCCGTGATGACTTCTTTAAAACCAGTGATTTGCCAACCATCAGGAACAACTAGTCCCCATTCTGTTTGAATGTTTCTTTGATCTGATAGTGGAAACCACTTTTGATCTTGATGATTTCTGTTAAAGAAATGTTTAAAATATGAGTCGCCTTTAAAGACAATAATTTGCGAACCCCATAAACCAGGGAACTCAACAGCAACTACGACTCGACATTTTGTATGATCATCCGGCTTCAAATCTATCAGATGTTCCGCTCGATCCACTAGCGTTTGAATGCAAAGCCGTTTAATTTTTTTAGGTGTTTTATTCGAGGAGATAAAGTCTTGAGCTACTGGCAGTGCTAAATGCCAATAGTCGTTATAAAATTGGGTTGGAAACTCCAATGTGTTTGCTTCTAATCTATTCACAAAGTTATTCGTTCTCCGTTTCAATCCACGAACTTTTTTCTCTTTCATCCTCGTTCTCCTCTTTTAACCTTGAATAGGTTGTTATGTTTCGTATCTAGATAGAAAAGATTGATACTCTAATAGTAGCATAAACATTCAGAGAAATAGGAATGAAACAGAACATCCACACTTTAGTTCACACTTAAAAGCCCAGGCCATATTTTAAGGCCTGAGCTCTCACTTATACACCAAGATATCCATTTATTTTTGTTAACTATAAAATAGAAAAAAATCTCCATTTGCTAGCCACAGCTTAGAAAATGGAGATTTTTACAGCCTATTTAAGAATAAGAGAAGATCATCTTTCTATGGTCGGGCCCGCCCCTATTTTAACGAACATATATGGAAAGCTTCGGTCTCCTGATAAAACATGGTAAATCGGAGTCGCTTGCTGGAGGTTGTTCTCTTCCATATATTCAAACAACATACGGTAGGCTTGTTCGGTAAACTTTTCAAAGTCATGATAAACACAAATGGAAAACATGTTTTCAACACTGTAATAGCTATGAAAACTCATCGCTTCTGGCAAGGATAAGGAATCCTCATAGACAGGCATAAACATTTCCACATTCATCATTTCGTCCATTGGTACATTGTTTAAGGAATAAAATAGTGGCCCCTTCACCATGCCTTTCTGTTTCCTAATTTCCTCGACAAATTCAAAAAGTGTAGCATCCATTTCATTAAAATGGATTCGAACTTTTTTTGAAACGACATTTGTAAAACGGATTGAATCACTTGGATTAATCATCTAATCCTCCCCTACAATCGGAGCATAAATATCGATGATTCCTCCGCCATAAACATCTAAGTAAATATTATAAAAAGGCTCCTGGAGCTTGAATTGATTGGCGTCCGCTGCCAATTTAATTGCGTCGTATGAAACTTCGATATCCTCATCCAAATCGGCATGACGGAAGACCAAACCATCTTTGATTTCAAAAACTTCTTGATAAGCAAATTTATCGTTTTCTGGCATATCAATCGGCGCATTCACAGGCATGTAAAACGTATATTCTGCTTCGTTCGCTTCTTTTGAAAAATTGGCGACCTGGTAGATCACCGGACCTGTCGCATAAAGGCCATTCAAAATCACCGCATTTCGCAACTCTTTTGCGATGAGATGCCATTCATTCGTTTTGCATTTCCTTGTCGTACTCAGGACATGATGAAAAGTTAATGGACTGCGCTTTAGTTTCATTCTGTTTCCCTCCTATTCCGAAAGTCTTTTTGGTGTTTTTACGATAAAGGAAGGAAATTTTCGTTTTGCTTGGGCAATGAGCAAAAATTCTGGCCAAGCCATTGCCACTCCAAATTGAATGACAGCACTTATGAGCAAAATCACAATCATCCCAAAACTTGTATCAGAAAAATTTCTTCCTACGATCCCGCCAATCATCGTTAACGCAAAAATGAATGGCAGACTCACATATCCCTTGGATTCGCTAAATTGATATAATCCTTGTCCACCTTTTTTTAATTCGCCTTTCTTCACTCTACTGTAGGCACGAATAATCGAGATAAAAAGAAAAATAAATCCAGTGATTAATAAAAGAAATCCACCAATCATAACCGAACTAGGTGCTTCACTTACGCTACTAAAAACAAAAAAGAATGGATACAAATCAATGGAAAACTTCAAGCTAACCGCACACAACACAATGATTTGAAGCTTTTGATAGCGAAAAACTGATTTTTCGCTTGATAAAAACAACGTAATGATAAACTGCAAGATTAGAAGAGCAAGAAAGACTTTTAGCATCCCTTCAAGCCAAGGCTCGACAGGTCCAGGATATTGACTGACCCCGAAATAACTAACACCTAACGCCACACCGCTAAAAATCAGCATCCCCCACAACGATCCGATCAGATTGTTTGGCCTAAGTCGTCCGGTTGCAACGGATTTAAGCTGTTCTAAGTCATTTTCTGTGATATTCAAAACGATAATTCCTCCTACCAAAATACACTATCAAGCTTTTTGCCAATGTTGCTGACACATTCGCCGACAGACTCGACGACCTTATCCGCCACTTGATTGGCTTTTTCTTTCGTGATATCCACCAAACTGTCTCCTGAAGGTGGAAACTTTGTATTAATCAATAAGTTGATCCCGGCACCCGCAGCAGCTCCTACTGCCGTCCCAAGTGGTGGTAAAAAGGCTGTCCCAATGGCAGCACCTGTCGCCATTGCCGCTGCACCAGTACCGACATCGACCGCTGAATCGACACCAAATTGAAGCCAATCCATCTTGCCGGTTTTGCTATCATAGGCGCTAGTCCCATTTTCTGTTAGCATCGTCACAACCCCAAAAGCTCCGGCCGCTTTACTAAATTTGGTGAAGTTTGTGGCTTCACTCCAGCCTTCTGTTACTTTCAACCCTTCCCAAAACTTTAGTTCACCCAAACCAGTTTTAAATGCGTTTGTGGCTGTATTTCTAAGACCTCCATACTCGAGGCGTTGCACATATTGATTTAAATCCTCATGTAGAGTAGTAGAAAACCGATTACGGTTACTTTGAAACCAACTACGATTATCATCATTGTACAACGTAATCCCAGTCCCGGTTAAACGATTAACCAGCCCTTTACGATAATCAGATGCTGTACCGCCTAAATGACTCATTAATAAATCACGATATTTTTGATAGTTCGCAGGCGAAGCTCCCTTATCAATTAATTTCAAAAAAACTTTTCCACCATCTTTTTCAAATTTAAGCCCCATATCCTTGCCTAAGCGGAGAAGATTTCGGGCATTAAGCAACGCCATTCCGCCCATAAATGCTTTCGATGCTTCCCAGCCGTTTTCCATTATGTAATCCCAAAGTGATTTTGCTTCTTCTTTATCTGTTGATGTAGAATCCGTTTTATTGATCACTTGATTCGCTGCGCTACGCCCTGGCAAAGGCTGTAGCGTCTGACCAGTCCTTGTAATCCTGTCTTCTGCTTGATTATACTGGTTGACGGATTGAACAATAAATTGTTGCAATCGGTTTACATCTGCTTCCAACTTATGTATGTCCCTTTTCACCTGATTCAGTCTTAACCCAATTGACATTCGAGCACTAATTTTTGGATCAACGTAAACCGAAGCTAACCCTGTCCGAATTTGGGAAAGTTGGAGTGACGTTACTTTTATTTTTGTACCTGAACTTCTCGTGGTCGCAAAATGAATTTTAATCATCTGAACCTAGTTTCACCTCTTCTTCTAAATGTCTAAGGAATGTCATTTAGTTTTTATTCTCTATTCTCTACGATTCTCTTATTGGTAGAATACCAATATTAGGATTCTAACTAATATATAATACCTTTCTTTGTCATGTTAATGAAACGTGCAAACAGGTAAAACAGTCCTTTATACCTAGCATTTTATGAAGAAAGTACTATGACCCCCTTCTGAATTTTGGTCTTATGAACCGTGTGGACAGGTTTGAATGAATCGTTTGATTTATACAATACACGACTTATTTATTTCGGAACATACCAGGCTCCTTTATCATTGGTGTATTGTCTTAAATTCCTTGAGCCGTTTTAACCAATGGCTCTTTTCTCAAACTTTTATAAAATACAAAGACACTCGAAGGGAGTGCCTCATTTCAAAAGGCTATTTTCGTAAAGATTGTTGTTAAAATCCTAAAGCCGATTTTAACGCAGGATAAGCCATTTTGTGCGTTCATACTAAGTTTACTGGCTCTTTTCACCTGTTTAAAGTTGCAGTCTAGTGAAAACACAACCTAATACTTCTCTCTTTCTATCTAAAAACAACAAAGGTTGAGAAAAGAGCATTAAAATAAACATTCATTGATTAATTCTTTATTTGCTAATTCTTCTATCCATTTATTCGGGATGTTTTCAATTCCATACATAATAACGGCTAAACCTCCAGCGACGGCTGCTACGGTATCCGTATCACTTCCTAGATTCACGGCTTTTAACACGGATTCCTGGTAGGAGTTGGTGGTGGTTATACACCATAAAGCTGCCTCCAATGTATCGACGACAAAGCCGGTTGATTTGATGTCCGCATCACGAAGTTCGGAAATAGAAGGCAATCGATTGTATGGGTCACGCAAATTGATGTTTCGGAGGATCTCGTCTATGTTCTCCCCATTGAGCAGTTTTTTTGCGATGGTTACGTAAATCACACAAGCTTTTGTTGACCACTCGTGTGCATGTGTTAAACTCGAAACCTCTCTAATTTCTTCTTCTGTACAAGCTGTAAATGCTAGGGGGAGAATTCTCATTAATGACCCATTTCCGTTTGCATTTAGGTCGTTTACTCCTTTCCCAGTAGAAAGGGCATATTGTGTTGTAGCTCCGATGTCGAATACTTCATGATGTGGTGTGAATTCTGCTTTTCGATACCATAATTTGAAGTTTTCCATGATATCTTCTGGGTCGACCTGTTGCTTATCTTTTATGCTTTTGCATGTGGCGATTGTCATGGAGGTATCATCTGACCATGTTCCTTTCGGTTGATTCCAGGTTCCATAACCGATCATGTCCGTACATTGATACGTTCCTCTTTGCTTGAATTCGTACGGAACGCCTAAAGCGTCCGCAACAGCCAATCCATAGATAGCGTCTTTTAATCGATGCTTCATTTTTTCACCACCTAAAAAAGGGCATTTTTATGTTTTAATCATAACTCACTGATCAATTTAAGTGGCCGTTTTTATAAAGATTGTGGTTAAAATCCTATAGCGATTTTAACGGAGTAGTATGCCATTTCGTACAGTTTGCCAGCTCTCTTTTCATAATGAAGCTTTTTGTTCTAAGGCTACAAAGTTTGAAAAAAGAAACCCAAATCTTCTCCATATTTAGCGTAGATATGGAACCCCTTTATAACTACGAACACTTGAAACGAAAGAATTCCTTCCCTTTTCGTAAAAATGGCTTTCCTGACGGTTTCCCTAATAGTGTAACTGAAAACTACTACCCACTCCAATAGTTGTTACTCCATTAATTTCCCTAAAGGCCCAAAAATATAATGAAGGAGAGTGATAGGACCTGGGACGTTTTCTACTTTTAGAAAAGACATCATTGCGGACAAAACTAAGATTGCAGCAATTGTGATTTTGTCCGCTTTCGAGATATTCTTCATTCGTTTCCACTCAAATAATACAATCAGCCAAATAAACGCTTGGACCAAAAAGATTGTATTCCAATACCCAGGCATTATTCCTTCACCTCGTCTCTCGGAAGAGCTGCCGGCGGACCAATATAACCAGGTCTTCTTATGTTCGCATCAACATCAATCTGGACCTTAACCTCTGGGAACTTTTCATCCCATCTGCCGCTTACTTTCTTCCATTGCTTCGGATATTTTTGATGAAACCTTCTCCCGAATTGAATGACATCTGTCTTGTATTCCTGTTGGAGTTTTTCAATGGTTTGGGCCACTCTTTCTTCTAAGCTAGTCGCGAACTCTTTATTTAAATTATTAAGGACATCTTCATTCATCAGATTTAGATAGGTTTCGTTTTGGACAATATTCCCCTCAATCGCCAAGCTTAGATTCATGCTCCACTGATTCCCTTTAATTTCTGGGCTAAATTTGATTTTTCCTAACGTCGGAGTCATCGTAATTTCTCCTTCTTCCCCTTCCGGCTTAATTGAGATGGTGCTCCTTTTTACTTCGTCCTTTAACCACAATAAACCTCGAGCTTCTTTCATATTTAACGTCCCAATCATTTTCTCTCCTTTAAATATAGCCGTACCATGAATAACCGGGACCGTTTCATAGATTTTCCTAGCGTTTTCTTTTGAAACTAGCATTTTAATATAAGGCATCGATACACTTTCACTTTCCCCCATAAAGTCAATATCGACATCTCTTAATGTCGTACTCGTCCCTAGCTCTTCTTCCGATAATTTTCGTAACGCCTCCGCTGAGTATCGTTCTAAAGGGGGGATCAATTCTAGGATTTCCTTTGCTTCCCCTTCACTTATAAATAGATAGGAATTGCCCCGTGGACCTGAATGGCGTGCCAAAAAATCGATTTCTTTACGTATTCCGTTTTTCGCAAGCTCCTCTCCAAAAACAAAAATTTTACACTGACCCCAAAACAATCTTCTCGGTACGTTGGTTTGTAAAATGGAAATCGCCTGTGCAAGATTTTCTCCATATCCTTCTCGAACAAAAGTAGAAGTTGAACCAACTTCTTCCCCCGTTTGGCCGGAAGTAATCGCACGGGGAATAAATAATTGAACAGAGATTCTTGTTTTTCCATCTTCTAAACGGTCTATTGCAGTTGCCGTAATAATGGCGAGATCCTGCATTTCCACTTGGTCCCAGCAACCCGTAAGAAGCGGGATACAAAAACAGACAATGAGAAGAAATTTTTTCATCAACCGCTCTCACTCCTTTTCTTCCGTGCTAAAGCGATGACCAGTAAAACGGAGGGGAGAACACTCTGAACGAAGACAAAGTAAAAAGGCTGAATTTTTGTCATATAGTCAACTAGCACCACGATATTTGGAATATCCCAATAACTAAAGAAGAGCATTAGTACACTCATGGGAAACACAAGAAGCCGATAATCGGACAGTTTTAACAGCTGTGCCAGACCTAAACAAGCCACATATAAAAAAACGGAAACCTTCACAAAATTTCCGAGAACCCAGGACGCGGTGATGATGATTTCAAAGTTCTCAAAAAATCCGTATACACTAATCGCACGTACAATCGAGTAGACAGGATAAAATTGATTAACCGATGAAACTCCTAGGACCGTGAGCACAAAAAAATGAACATATAATAGAACGATCAGCACGTAGAAAGACGCTTTCATCCCAGACTTTAACCCTTTTTTTTAGAATGATTCATAAAAGGATAAAGGAATGCGACTAGAAAAAATTCACTGAACCATGCTTGATGAATGAAACTCCCCCTTAAAACAGGAAGCCACCCATTCTCCAGAAAAGGCAGCATATAACCAATTTCGAGATCCTTTATTAATAATAGAAGGGAAAGAGCTGTAGACATAAATAAGGTCGTGCAAATAACGGCGGATCTTGCAATCACTTCGATTCCCCCTCGCACCGCCAGTGCACTTACGAACAAGATGGTGATGGAAAAGATTACGGATGGTGTTTCGTCCATCACATTTCCGGTAATAAAATCGGAATACTGTCTGACTACAAGCCCGGTATTATGAAACTAAAACAAAACAAATATACCGCTAACGAGCTTTCCGACTAGTTTTCCAAGGATTTTTTCACTATATTGGATGGGCGTTAACTTCGGAAACAATTGATGAAGCTTCCAAGCAATGTAGACTGTTAAAAAGCCGATGACAGAGCCAATGATTGGCGTCATCCACATATCATGGCGCGCAAATTTTCCCGCAATGGATGGAATGGAAAGCAACCCTGTCGCTATAATTGTCGGAACCATGATAAATTCCATTTGAAGTGCCGATATTTTCCCCTTTTCTAGCACGCTAATCTCACCACCATTCTTGGCTAATCTTTGCTTTTATTCGTACCAGGTTTTAAATTTGTTCCTTGTCTGGTCTCATTAAAGTCCCCGGTGAAATGCGGCCTTGAGTTCATCTTCCATAACGGAGAGCGGATAAGCGTATCTTGCATAAAATGTTTTTGCAGCGTGTTGACGGGACTTAAGTAAGGGATTCCAAAAGACCTTAGTGTTGATAGATGAATAATCAGCATAATCAATGCAAGCATAACCCCGATTAACCCTAAAGCACCTGCTAGAATAATGATTGGGAACCTTAGTAACCGGATGGAAAGACCAACTGAATAGCGAGGGACCATGAAGGAAGCAATCCCTGTTATACTCACTACGATAATCATAGGTGCAGAAACGATTCCAGCCTGAACAGCGGCCTGCCCAATGACAAGTGCTCCAACGATACTAACCGCTGAACCGACTTGCTTAGGAAGACGAATTCCTGCTTCCCGTAAGGCCTCAAAAGCAATTTCCATCATAATGGCTTCCACAATAGCCGGAAAAGGAACTGTCTCTCGAGAAGAAGCGATACTTAACAGCAAGTCGGTTGGAACCATTTCCTGATGGAACGTCGTAATCGCAACATAAACAGAAGGAAGAAATAAGGCTACCGCTAAAAATAAAAACCGAAGAGAGCGGATAAAGGTTCCGATCCAAAATCGTTCATAATAATCTTCTTGAGATTGAAATAAACTGAAAAAACTCACAGGCGCGATCAAGGAAAAGGGAGTCCCTTCAATCAATAAAACAGCCCTTCCCTCTAGTAAATTTGCGCAAACAACATCAGGGCGCTCCGTATACAGAACTTGCGGAAACGGGGAATATGGATCATCTTCAATAAATTGTTCGATATATCCACTTTCTAACACCCCGTCAATCTTGATCCGATTCAACCGGTTTTCAATTTCCTTAATCAACGTTGGATCGACTAATCCTTCAATATATGAAACGATTACCTTGGTTTTTGTATATTTTCCCACTTGGACGGACTTCATTTTCAATGCGGGATCTTTAATGATTCGACGCAATAAAGAAGTATTGACACTAAGAGACTCAGTAAATCCTTCTCTAGGACCTCGTATAGAGGTTTCAGCCGCGGGTTCTTCAATCGAGCGCTTTTCAAATTTTACTAACCCCAGTGAAAAAGCCTCTTCAAACCCATCAAAAAACAAGACGGGGTTTCCATTGGAAATGGCGTTGATACAAGCGGAGTACGTAGGAATTTTTTTTATATTTGAGATTGGTAATCGATTTTTCACCGAAGAAAGGAAGTCAGCATTATCAAACTCGTTTTCATCCATTAAGATCTCAAGCACTTGCTCGTCTAACTTTTGAGTATCACTTAAACCTTCTATATAAACAATCGTGGCATCTTTTTCACCCACAATAAAAGAATGAAACATAACATCTGTACTATCTTGGTATAGCGAGGAGAAATATTGAATATTTTCTTCAAGACTCTTCGATAAAGGGATGTCCTTTGAAGAACTCTTTTGTTGTGCTTTAGACTCTGTTGCATTCTTCTTTAAAGGACGCCTTCTAATCCGAATCACCTCACGTTTCCTCCTCCCGCATCATATGTATCTTTAAATTTCCTTATATTATCAAATAATATACAAAGTGGAAGCAGGATAAAGCTTTTTCCAGACAGACCGAGTGAAACGATAAAAAGCTTCCCTATTAAATGAAGAAGCTCCTCCCCACTCTTGTGGAACATATTTGTGAAACAAGAAAATTCGGGGCGTCCCAGTGACCGTTTATACATTTTTGAAAATTTAAAATACTTTACCTACCCCCAAAGTTTACATATGACTTCCTAAACATTTAACTGAAGTCATTTTTTGTCGAAAAACCCGTTACTTCTGAATATCTGTATAGAATGACTTTCTAATCACAAATTTGGCTGTATGAAATCAATCGATTATTACTTACTTGACCTTATTAAGGAGGAATTTAATGAATAAAGTTTTTAGGTGGATTGTCCGATCATTCTTTGCACCTGTTACTGGAAATGCAGGAGCGATTGCAAGTACACTTGGTTTTTTTCTGGCTTTTTTACCTTTAGATAGTCTAAGAATGCCATTATTGATAGGTGTATCCCTTTTGTTGAAATTGAATATCATCGCCTTATTCCTTGGAACATTGATTACGGTTTTTGTTCCGAACATGAGCCAGTTACCTACTTTTGATTACAGCTTTTTGAAAGAATACGAGATCCTTCCAGGCCTAATAACGTTCATCCAATCTTCACCAGAGATTGGTCCAGCGATCTTTGGAGGCTTCATTGGTCTCATCTGCTATTTTTTCTTCCACTGGTTTTACAATTTGGGGCTTAAAAACAGGGATCGAAATCAAGAGCAGGTTTTTCTAGATCCTGCCAAAAGACGCTGGAACATTATTATCAGAATGGGTGTAGGTTTTACGATTTTAATTGTTTTGGTATCTACACTATTTATTGAAAGCCTAAATACGACACCCGTCATTCCTGAACTGAAATTGGATTCTACCATTACAGCAGACAGCGAGATTGAGCCAATCCATACAACATTAAGTGAGGAAGAACCAACGAAAATCAATACTTCCCCACTTATTCCTAAGAATTTCGGTCAATTAAATCAAACCGAAATCGAGGCTAAACAAGAAGTGTTTGGTTTTTATGTCAATTGGGATAAAAACAGCAAAATTTCTTTTAAAAACAATATCGATTCGATTACCACGTTGGTACCGGAGTGGCTGCAATTAACGCCTAACCTTGGCCTTAATACCAATATGGACCGATCGGTTGCCGAAGAGGCAAAAGCACATGATATTAAAGTTCTTCCATCAGTTACGAATTTCATCAATAATCAATGGGATGGCGAAGTACTCCACCAGTTATTTACGACTCAAGGTGCGGAAGATTATTTTATTAAAAATATGCTGGAATTTGTGAAAGAAAATGAGTTTGCTGGAATTAATATTGACTTTGAAGAAATTAAGCCTGAAGACAAAGATCATTTTACTGATTTTATGAACAAAGTGTATCAAGCTTTTCATCAGCAAGGTCTCATGGTCACACTGGCTGTCCCACCACAGAACAAAAGTTTTGATTATGCTAGTTTAGCAGCTAGCTCCGACCGAATGATTGTCATGCTGTATGACGAGCATCATTCCTTGAGTGATCCCGGACCGATTGCATCGTCTAATTGGGTAAAGGAGAGCTTAACCCAGTTGAATATCCCTTCTGAAAAACTGATTATCAGTTTAGGAAGCTATGGTTACGACTGGGAAGAAAACTCGAAAAAGCCCGCAGATATCCTGACATTCAAGGATACGATGAATTTGGTCAGTCAAAATAACCTCCAAATCCATTGGAGTCAGCAGTCAGGCAACCCTTATTTCCAATACAAAACAAAAGGAAAAAACCATACTGTCTGGTTTTTAGATGCGGCGACCGTTTATAATCATATGAAACTAGCAATTGATAGTGGCTCGAGAGGCATAGCGGTTTGGCGTCTTGGTTCAGAAGATCCTTCCATTTGGAATTTTATCAATCAACCAAAAAACATCGAGAATCCAGCCAATGCTCTTGAAACCTTGGACATACCTGAAGCTGTTCACTCTAGTGGTGCTGGGGATATTCTACAAGTAGCTTCCGAAGCAGAAGAAGGAAATCGAACGGTTCAATTAAATACAGATGGGTTGATTCAAACTGAGACCTATGAAAAATTGCCGAAGCCTTTGGAAGTTGTTCGGCATGGACAACCTAAATCAAAGGAAGTTGTCATTACCTTTGATGACGGTCCGGACCCAACTTATACCCCGCAAATATTGGACATTTTGAACAAATATCAGATTAAAGGAACCTTCTTTATGATTGGGGAGAATGCTTTGAAGCACCCCGATTTAGTGGAAAGAATGCAAAAAGAAGGCCACGAAATTGGCAGCCATACTTTTACCCATTCGGATATTGCCTCGATGTCAAGGTTGCAAATGAGAATGGAGCTAAATGCAAATCAGCGTTTATTCCAAGCCATAACCGGTCATTCGATGACGCTTTTCCGCCCTCCGTACGTAGCGGAAACGGAACTGAACTCAAGGAGCGAATTGCTGCCTTTATTACAGGCACAAGAGATGGGTTACACCATGGTTGGACAATCCATTGATTCGAGCGATTGGCAAGGGTTATCAAGTGAGGAAATTTTTAACCAGGTATTAAACCAGCTTTCTAATGGAAATGTGATTTTGCTGCACGATTCAGGCGGCGATCGCTCCAACACGGTCAAAGCCTTACCAATGATCATTGAAGAATTGAAAAAACGCGGCTACACCTTTACCACTGTTGCTGGTTTAATTGGAAAAAGCGAAAGTCAGATTATGCCGCCTGCCAATTCAGACAACCCTTATTTGGTTTATGACAAGGCCGTATTCAAGGTGTTGCAAGGTTGGCAATCAGGATTAACCTTCCTGTTCTATTCCGCTATCCTGTTAGGAATCTTGCGCCTACTTGTGTTTATTTTCCTTTCGCGAAAGCAGGTCAAAAGCTATAAAGAAACAAAAATCGACCCTAATTTTACACCATTTGTCAGTGTGGTGATTGCTGCCTATAACGAGGAAAAAGTCATAGGCAAAACGATTGATTCGATATTATCCAGTGATTACTCAAACTTAGAGATTCTGGTTATCGACGATGGCTCAACAGATGATACGGCTGTTGTCGTGCAAGAAAATTACGATCACCACCCTCTCGTTCGATTCATTCAGAAAACCAATGGTGGGAAATCATCCGCTGTCAATCTTGGTTTTAAAGAAGCAAAAGGAGAAATCGTCGTTGCTCTTGACGCGGATACACTCATCGCTGAAAATGCTATTTCCTTACTTGTTCATCATTTTAAAAATGAACAGGTAGCCGCTGTTTCAGGGAATGTGAAGGTCGGTAATAAAGGAAATCTCTTAACAAACTGGCAGCATATCGAATATGTAACAGGCTTTAATCTTGAGAGAAGGGCCTTTGCCGCTCTCAATTGCATCACCGTTGTCCCAGGTGCCATCGGTGCATGGAGAAAGACGGCCGTAGCAGAGGCTGGATACTTTAAAGAAGACACTCTGGCAGAGGATACAGATCTTACGCTTACGCTTTTACGCAACGGGAAAAAGATTGAATTTGAAGAAAAGGCTTATGCCTATACAGAAGTGCCGGAAGATGTGAAAGGTTTGGCAAAACAGCGCTATCGATGGATTTACGGAACGTTACAATGTTTATGGAAACATCGCGAAGCTCTTTTTGATAAAAAACATCACTCACTCGGATTTATTGCTTTACCGAATATGTGGCTTTTCCAATATTTCTATCAGATCATTTCGCCGATTGCCGATCTATTGTTCATTATCGCCCTTTTTAGCCCAAATCCTGGAAAGGCAGCGATTGGTTTTATGCTGTTTTACTTGCTAGATTTCTTTGCTTCGCTCTATGCGTTTCGTTTAGAGAAAGAAAGTCCTAAACCACTAGTTTCATTGTTTTTGCAACGAATCTTGTACAAACAGCTTATGACCTATGTCGTCATTAAATCCATCATCTCAGCCATAATGGGCGTAACGGTTGGTTGGAATAAATTAAAACGAAATGGAAATGTCACTCAGGAAATCCCGGTTTCAAAGGTTAAAGAAAATATGTAATAGAAAGTTTGATAGGTCTTCCCTTTTGGGAAGGCCTTTTTTTATTGGGGAACAATCGAAAAAGGATCGCCTCTTGGCGACCCTTGGTTGAAAGAATTATTGTTTCTTTCCGTTATTCGCTTTTTGTTCCTTCTGACTTGCAGCCTTTTCTTTGGCTTCTTGTGAAATTTGTTGTCCTTTGTTGGTTTCCTTTGCCGTACTGCTTGTTTGATTTCCCATTGGCTTGTCCGTCGTTGTTGGCTTTTGGGCTTTAGCGCTTGGCGCAGGCGATTTAGCAGCAGGCGTAGTTGCTGAAGTTGTTGTGCTCGTTTCAGTTGACGTGGAAGTAGGCTTTGCTGCTGAGCTTGTTTTCGTTCCGGTCGACGCGGTAGAAGGCTTTGCTACTGAGCTTGTTGTGTTATTCTCGGTCGATTTGGAAGAAGGCTTTGCTTCTTTTGTTGTCGTTGTCTTTTTCGGACTTGTTGAAACGGTTGTCGTCTTCTTCGTGGAAGATGTTGTATGCTGTTGGTTCGCCACTTCAGCTTTTTCACTTTTGTGTTCAAATGTCGCGTTAGAAGCTAGCGGTTGATTAAAAACATCGTTCTGGCTCTCTTTCTCCTTGGCTGTTTCTGTTTGCTCTTCCTTCGTTTTCTTCCCTTGGATGGTAGCATCCTCTCTTAAAAGGCCTCCAGTTGGAAGCAACGGATGTTCATCTGACAACCGTTGAAAAGCTTGCTCAACATTCATCGCGTTGCTGATTGAAAATGTAACAGCCCCCGCTAATACCATGGCAAGGGCACCCTTGTGTTTTAATACGTTCATAAAATTCCCCTTATGTAATTGATTATCATACTCATAAACTACGAGAGAACAGATCTATATTATGGGGGTATATAAGAGAATTTTGGAATCTTAACAACTGTTTCTGTTTCCGTTTGCGCAATCTGTTGCAAACCTTATTTGTAACGGCTGGAACGCTCCGTGAACAAGCTTTATTTCTAGATTGCTTTTATACGATTTTCCTTTGTTGATAGAGTGAATGATAGTAGCTGATCTGCTCGAAGACGATAAGAAACCACTTTCTTCTTGTCCTGCTTGACGACGTCCACATGGTCCTCGTACCGATACACATAGAACGTTACAATATTTTTGCTACTTTTTGTGTGGATGACAAATGGAATCACATCCGTTTTTGGATGTAAGAATAATTCTTCGTTTCCTGGAAAAATCTCATATTTTTTTAAAAATGTAGCTTCATTAAAAATGTCAATAAATTTCGTTTTATCGTCTTCTACCAAGTGCTCCCCGTTAAATGTTATAACCACATCATTTGAATTCAGTTTCGGATGTAGCGCAAACTTGCTGATTCCCCATGCAACAACGGCACTCGGGGGGCTCATGATTAATTTAAGAACAACTCCGATGGCTAAAGTTAATACAACAGTCCATGTCATCTTCGTTCACTCTCCTTTTGTCAAATATCTTTGATTTCACTTACTGTTACTTCTTTAAACGATTAAAAACATGATGAAAATACTAAGCTAATTTTTAATAGAAAGAACCACCCAATCCTCAAGAATTTTGACCATCCAATTCCAGGGACAAGGGGTCAGCTCACACTCGTACCAATTCTATCAGGACAAATGCCGTCCCTCTCCTTTTAAAATGGCTGGGCTAAAAAACTCCGACCCTAAACTCCACTTTTATCCAGGAACACTTGTCCAACCTACCCTAAAAAGACCCGCATATGATAAATGGAAAAGAAATTTTATTGTAGGTAAAGGAGTGAAATGAGATTGTCTTTAGACAAGTTTGTTGATGCGCTACCGATCCCCAGGGTTATAAAGCCAAAAGGGAAACACAATGGAGTTCCCTATTACGAAGTAGCCATGAAGCAAGTTAAGCAGCAACTGCACAGTGATTTACCACCTACCACCGTTTGGGGATATAACGGTCTGTATCCAGGCCCGACATTTGAGGTTCGCAGAAATCAACCAATTATGGTCAAATGGGAAAATCATTTGCCCTATGAACACCTGTTGCCAGTCGATCGTACGGTTCACGGTGCAGATCCTGACCAACCTTCCGTAAGGACCGTTGTGCATTTGCATGGTGGACGAGTTCGACCAGAAAATGACGGATTTCCAGAAGCATGGTTTACAAAAAACTTTAGAAATAAAGGTACAAAATTCCTACATGAAGTTTACTATTATCCTAATTGTCAACGCCCAACAACTCTCTGGTATCATGATCATGCCATTGGAATCACTCGCTTGAATGTTTATGCTGGCCTTGCAGGTTTTTATCTTATTCGAGATGAAGCAGAAGAGCGTTTGAACCTTCCTAGTGGGAAATATGAAATTCCATTAGTCATCCAAGACCGGTCGTTCTATCTTAGTGGAGAACGACGGGGAGAATTATTCTATCCGTCTCTTCCAAACGAGCTGCCACCTCCACCTCCCCCAAATCCATCGGTGGTTCCGGAGTTTTTCGGGGATACTGCTATAGTGAATGGGAAAGTGTGGCCTTTTCTTGAAGTTGAACCGCGAAAATATCGATTCCGTATCCTTAATGGTTCAAATTCTCGTTTTTACCGTTTGCGATTAAGTTCAGGTCAAAACTTTGTCCAAATCGGTACCGACGGAGGCTTTCTTGAGGAACCTGTGATCGTAAAGAATCAAGATGGACTTTTGCTAGCCCCTGCTGAACGTGGAGATGTCATTATCGACTTTTCAAACTTTGCTGGTCAGAATATCATTTTAACAAATGACGCACCATCCCCATTCCCAAATGGGAATCCAGATGCCCCACTCCTACCGGAAATTATGCAATTTCGAGTGAAAGAGAATGTTTCTCGCCCTGATAGGAGTGAAATTCCAACTACACTAAGCTGTTTAGAAAGACTTGACCCTAATAATGTTCCAGTTAGACCGAACAAATTAGTTGAACGGATAGAAGCTGGCCGTTTAAAACTCCTCTTGAACGATATGGAGTGGAACGATTTACCGATTACGGAAACCCCATACAATGGAACAGTAGAAGTTTGGGAACTTTACAATTTGACAGCTGATACCCACCCGATTCACTTGCACCTCGTTCAATTCCAAATTCTCAATCGAGCACCGATAACAATAGATAATAATGGAATTGTCATTGATGTAGGAGACCCAGTGGATCCAGCTCCGAATGAAAGAGGGTGGAAAGATACCGTTCGAGCAAATCCTAATGAAGTCACTCGCATTATCGCACGCTTTGGCCCATTTACTGGAATTTATCCATGGCACTGCCACATCCTTGAACACGAAGACCATGAGATGATGAGACCATATGAAGTTCTCGATAATCCGAACTTTGATCCATCTCAACCAATTCCAGGGGAATGTCCTGATGACGCTTTTAGCCAATGTTTTGACTGTCATCCATCATCCAATCATGATTGCCGGAAAAATGAGGATTATGAAGAAAGCTCCGATGAAAGTAGTGATTGACAGTTAATTGAATAGCATGAAGGCATATGACCCGTCCAATATGGAGGGGTTTTTTTAGATTTTTTAGGCGATACTTCAAACTTCCATTTGCTACAACTTTAGAACAATATCAGAAATTTCACTATACACGAATAGATTCATTGGCTGCTATATTTTAAGTTTCAATCTTTATAAAATGCTGTTTTTGTGCGATTGTTGTTAAAATCTTTAAGCCGTTTTAAGGAAGAATCCGCCATTTTATGTGTTCGTACTAAGTTTACTGGCCCTTTTCTCCTAATCTAGAAAGTCCTTTCAAGCGAAAAGAAAGTGATTTCTCCTCATTTTATCTCGAAAAGCAATAAAGTTTGAGAGGAGGATCTTTGAGTTTGCCTTATAATGAATCTGGTAATCTAGCAAAACATGATGATGAAATATTTGTGGTAGATGCATTTTCGGAACAAGTGTTTGAGGGCAATCCTGCTGGAGTTTGTATCATGGAACAATTGCTTATAAACGATCTGTGGATTAATGCCATTTTGGGCAGAGAGGCTCGTCGAGAAATCTGAAATGATTGCCAGAAAGTAATTAAATCGTGGCGGTACTCTCTATTGTAAATACGAAAATACACGAGTAAAAATAGTTGTAAAAGCAGCACTTTAATCAATTGCAGTTATAAATATCAGCTGAAGGGCAAAGGGACAAGTACTGTCCCTCCCCTCTTACTCGGTGCTAAGACAAGAAATCTCCGACCCGCGTCAGTCCCAGATGGCGACGGAGACGAGTTTTGTTTCTAGGTAGTCTTCTAAGCCGTATTTGCCGCCTTCTCTGCCTAATCCACTTTCTTTCACGCCACCAAATGGTGCTTGGACGGCAAATGGCGCAGGATCGTTGACGCCAACCATTCCATATTCAAGCTTTTCTGAAACTCGATGAGTGCGTGAAAGGTCATTTGTGTAAACATAGGAAGCGAGACCATATTCAATATTATTTGCTTTTTCAACAACTTCCGCTTCGGTACGGAAGCGAATCAATGGGGCGACTGGTCCAAATGTTTCTTCATGAGTGATTTTCATGTCTTCGTTCACATCTGCTAAGACGGTTGGTAAATAATAATGACCCTGTTGATATTCATTCTCCGTTGGCACTTGCCCCCCGCACAGAATGGTCGCTCCTTTTCCTGCTGCATCGGTTACATGATCATGTGCTTTCTCAACTGCTTCTTGGTTCACCATTGGGCCGACTTGGGTAGCTTCATCTAATCCATCGCCGACAACCATGGAAGCGACTTTGTCCGCCAAACGCTGGGCAAAGGTATCGTAAATCGAATCATGTACATAAATCCGATTGGCACATACACATTGTTGGCCAGTGGAAGCAAACTTGCTAGCAATGGTACCTTTGATGGCGAGGTCAATGTCTGCATCTTCAAAAACGATAAATGGTGCATGTCCACCAAGCTCCATTGATACCCGTTTGACAGTATCAGCCGATTGACGAATGAGCTTTTTACCTACTTCGGTAGAGCCTGTAAAAGAAATCTTTCGTACGGAATCACTCGCCATCAACTCCCCTACAATATCAGAAGAGTTTCCAATCACGAGATTTACAACCCCTTCTGGAAGACCTACTTCATCAAACACTTTAAACAGCTCTAAAGAAGATAAAGGTGCCTCACGAGACGGCCGCAAAATCACGGTACACCCAACTGCCAATGCAGGTCCTAGTTTTCTTGCAGCCATGGACAATGGAAAATTCCATGGGGTAATCGCTCCAACCACGCCAATCGGCTGCTTGAGCACAGAAATTCTCTTATTTGGGGCTGAAGCGGGAACAATATCTCCATAAACACGACGAGCTTCTTCTGCATACCATTTAAAAAAAGCAATCGTGCTGCCCACTTCATAACGCGCATGATGGATAGCCTTGCCCATCTCTTTCGTAATTGTCTGGGCAAAATGCTCCTTTTTTTCTTCCAAGCGAGCCACAACTTTATGCAAATAATTCCCGCGCTGTTCGCCAGTCAACCCTGACCATAATGGAAAGGCCTTTTGTGCTGCTTGGATGGCCTGATTGGTTTCTTCTTTTCCGACTAAACAGACTTGTTTAACGACTTCACCATTTGCAGGATTGATAACTTCTAACATCTTCTCCGTTTCTACCCATTTTCCGTTAATATACATTATTCTGCAGATCCCCCTTGTTGGTTGATTGGTAACACCTGATTAAAAATTTGAACCACATCTTCTTTGAATACTTTTCGTGGATTATTGGGAATGGTTCCTCGATCATCCATAGCATCATCCGCTAAGCGATCGACCATTTCTTCTGTAAATTGCTTATTTAAAAAACCAAAGTCGTTTGGGATATTTAATACTTGATTAAAATCTTTGAGTACATTGATTAGTTGTTCTGCTGCTGCTCGATCCGTCTCGAAAGTTAACGAAGGGTCAAAGATTCTCGCAATTTCAGCATATTTTCTTTCGTTTGCGATGAGGTTATATTGCATCACATAAGGCAATAGAATCGCATTCGCTAGCCCATGAGGCACATGATAGATTGCGGACATTGGATGGGAACAAGAATGGACCAGCCCCACTCCGGCAAGACCAAAAGCCATCCCCGCGATTGTACTGGCTAGATGCACTTGTGATCTTGCTTCAAGCTGATCAGAGTGGGCATAACTTGCAGGCAAATAATCTTTGATCATTTTAATCACTTGTAAAGCCAAGCCATCTGTAATGGGTGTGGAACGCACTGATGTATACGCTTCAATCGCATGAACTAAAGCATCCATTCCGGTCGTGGCAACCACATGGCGTGGAAGTGAAGTCGTTAATATTGGATCCACAAATGCCATCTTAGGAGCCAATACCGGTGATGCCACAACATATTTTCTACCTGCCTTATGATCTGTCACCACGGCAACATTGGTTACTTCCGAGCCAGTACCGACGGTTGTTGGAATCGCAAACAACAATGGAACTTCGTTTACAACTGGTTTTTGGCCACGGCGATAATCAAGGATATGGCCTGGATGGCTAGCCATGACCCCAACAGCTTTTGAAAAGTCCATTGCACTTCCTCCACCAACAGCGAGAATCATGTCACATGATTCAGATTGATAGATTTCCGCCCCTTTCATGACCGTTTCAGCATCAGGGTTTGGTTCAATTTCTGAAAATAAGACGGAATGAATTCCGTTTTCTTTCAAAAGATTTTGGATTTTAGTTGGAATGCCTGCTTGAACAAGTCCTGGGTCGGCCGCGATGAAAACGCTTAACTTTTTGAACTCCTTAATCTTCCCTGCTAAACTCTTCTCAACACTGTTTACTCCATAAATCACATTTGTATTTAGTACAGAACTAAAATTTTGCTGACTTAAATACATAGAAACCTCCTACTGGTTGGAAAAAGCCCCAGTCTTTTCAAGGGCCTTTTCCTTTTGTCAAATTAGCATTGTTCTTTACCTCTGTTTACTTCGCTCCTATTCCTCCGTCGATTCGATACTGACTTCCTGTAATAAAGCTACTCTCATCAGAAGCTAGAAATAAAACCAATTTAGCGATATCGCTTGTCTCACCATAACGGCCTAGTGGTATATCTTTAGTTATAGCTGCCTTAGCAACTTCTGCTGCACCCGGACTTGTCCCTTCTTCTACGAATCGCATCATTCTAGTATTAACTGGCGATGGATGAATAGAATTCACACGAACATTTGCACTCGCCGCTTCTAAAGCTGCATTTTTAGTTAATCCTATGACAGCATGTTTTGAAGCAACGTAAGGGGTTATACCAGCCCAACCCATGAAGCCTGCAACCGATGAAGTATTGATAATGCTACCAGATCCTTGTTTCATCATAATTGGCAACACATGTTTTAGTCCTAAAAACACACCACGCACATTAACATTCATGACTTTATCAAAATTCTCAACGGTTTGTTCTACAAGAGGAGCAACTGTCCCTTCAATCCCCGCATTATTAAAGAAGATGTCAATTTTCCCAAAATGCTCTATAGCTTTTTTTACATAATGAACCGTATCAGATTCATGTGAAACATCTGATGAAACCGTCATAATCTCTCCATAATTATCAAGTTCTTCTTTCGTTTTTAGCAATGATTCTTCAGATAAATCTACTAAAAGGACTTTGGCTCCTTCTTGCAGAAATAATTTTGCTGTTTCTTTCCCAATTCCGCCTGCTCCACCGGTTACGATTGCCACTTTTCCATCTAATCTCGTCAAAGAATCATTCCTTTCCATTTTTATTCGGATCTAACTAAGTCGAACGACTCATTCTTAATAGAATGAATGGTTGGTCGTTTAAACTCTCATTTCACTCTACAAATTGGATGTATGTTTTACATTTTTATTTTTAATTCGTACTCGCAGCAACGCGGTCGAAAATAAAGCCCTTAAATCCCAACTCTTCCAAGGCCTTTCTGTAGTTTCCTAAGCCTCCCAGATAGAACATAACCGTATTCTTCTTGCCTGGGATGTTGGCTCCGAAAATCCACGATTCACCCTTGGAAAACAGCGTCTGGTCAGAAATCGTTTGGCATGTCTCGATCCACTCATCCTCTGCTTCCTGTTTAGGCTCAATCGTGGAAAGGTCATTTTCAACCATGTATTGAATGGTATCCGAAATCCATTCCACCTGTGTTTCAATGCTAGGCGGTAAGTTGGTAAAAGGACCGTTTGGACCAAGAATCATGAACAGGTTTGGGAAATTGGTATTCATCATCCCAAGATACCCTACTGGCCCATCTGCCCATTTTTCGCTCATCGTCACCCCATCGCGGCCGCGAATATCGATTTTCGTATAGTTCCCATCAACCGCATCGAAACCAGTCGCATAAATCAACACATCCAATTCATACTCGCCATCGGTCGTAAGCACTCCTTTTGGTGTAATTTCGAGGATTGGATTTTCTTTTACAGAGACAAGGGATACATTGTCACAATTGAATGTTTCATAGTATCCATTATCACAAAGCGGACGTTTCGCATATAAACCGGATGGCGTCAATTTGCGTGCTGTTTCAGGATTTTTGACGATCTGACGAATTTTCTTGCGAATAAACTCAGCAGCAGCTTCGTTTGCTTCAGGATTCGTGGCAATATCGCCAAAGGTGCCAAACATAAAGCGGAAGCCTCCGCCTTTATTCCACGCCTCCTCAAACACACGCTCCTGTTCCTCTTTCGAAACTTCAACCGCAGAAACGGTGCTTTCTTCAAAGCCGAAAGCAACAGAGGAAGATTTGACTTGTTTCCAAATCTCCTCATAGTTTTCTTTGATTGCTGCAAGTTCCGCTTGAGATTGCGGACGTTTTCCAACGGGTACACTGTATTGCGGCGTCCGTTGGAAGACGGTTAAATGCTCCACTTCAGGCGCGATGGAGATAATCACCTGTACTCCAGTTGATCCGGTACCTATTACACCCACGCGCTTCCCTTTCAGATCAACACCTGACTTTGGCCATCTAGATGTATGGTACTGTTCGCCCTGGAAGGTTTCTCTCCCCTTAAAATTTGGAATATTCGTTGCGGACAGAAGACCAAGCCCTGTAACAAGATACTTAGCTGTAACGGTTTCGCCCTTGTCAGTGGTGACTTCCCAATAATTTTTTTCTTCGTTAAAATGGGTAGCTATCACCTTTGTGTTGAACTGATAGCTGCGACGCAAATCGAATCGTTCAGCAACATGGCTTAAATATGCAAGAATTTCAGGCTGTGTGAGATAATTTTCCTTCCATGTCCAGTCTTTTAGTAAATCCTTATCAAAAGAATAACGATAGATATAGCTTTCGGTATCGGAAAGCGCGCCTGGATAACGGTTCCAGTACCAAGTGCCTCCGACATCCGAGCCATTATCAAAAGCGCGTACGGTTAGGCCTAATTCATTACGAAGTTTATGTACAGAATAAAGGCCTCCGAAACCTGCTCCGACAACAACGGCATCGAAGTTTAATCCCTCTTCCCTTTTTTCACTTGGATTCAATTGGCTCATCATTTTCCTCCTCTATTACAGAATCTTTTTCTAGTATTCTAGTAAAAACATTTCTTTGAAGTGGGCGAGTTTATTTTTGTAACGCTTTATACCAAGCGGCAATTCTTTGAATTTCTTCATCTGCTTCAGGAGCCCGTCCAGCTAGGAATGGGAATACATGCTGCATGCCATCCACAACGGATAGTTTCACTTGCACACCAGCCTCCGTCGCACGTGTTTGTAGTCGTCTTGCATCGTCCAATAGCACTTCCGCTCCACCAGCGTTGATGTAAAGCGGCGGGAACCCAGTAAAATCTGCATGCAATGGGTTGGCTAATGGATTTCGAACGTGTTTGCCGTCGTCTCCCATGAACATATTGATCATTCCTTGAAGCAATGGTGCATTGATAAACACATCGGTATCTGCATTGCTCTCAAGTGTGCTTCCCGTTAACTCCATATCAAGCCACGGCGAGAAAGCAATCACAAATCCCGGTAGTTCAAGGCCCAATTCTCTAAATTTCAGTACAGATGCAACGGCAAGGTTTCCACCTGCAGAGTCACCAATGGTCCCGATATCTTTTGCCTGAATGCCGGACGCAAGCAACGCTTGGTAAACAGCTGCCGCATCTTCCAATTGTGCTGGGAAAGGATTTTCCGGACTACGACGATAATCTAACACTACAGTGGATACCCCAAGTGCCTTGGCCATATGCCCCGCCAATTTACGATGACTAGATGAGGAACCAACAGCAAACCCGCCTCCGTGCGTGTAAATCAAGACTTTGGATTTATCACAACCGATTGGGTAAGCCCAAAGCACATCAACACCGCCAACATTGTCGTTCTTATAGGTCACATCTTCAGGCTCAAGCGTTGGTTTTTCCCATTCGTCAAACAGGCTTCGTAAATCCTCAATGGTCATGTTTGGATTGGCCTCCATCCGGTCGCTCCATCCCTTGTAAAGATCTCGCAGGAAATTAGCTTCCTTTGATAAAGTGGTTGTTTTCTTCTCGATTGAATTCATTCTTTTTTCCTCCTTGCATATTGAATGCGATTTCATTTTTTTATTTTTTTTGATGTTTCATCTATATAACATGCAAGTACCGTGCCAAAATGAATTTCAAGGTTTTGTCTTGGTTTTCTATTTTATCCTTTTAAAAGTTGTCGCAATTTTGAGATAAACGGAAACAGATTAGGTTCCCAAATCCTGTTCTGTCAACGATTCCCATTCTTGCTACAGTTTTTCTCATTTTTGCTACAGTATGAAGGAGGAAAACTAAGCCCTCTTTCTCCAAGTGTTTCTGGCATCATTCCTAGATAAAAATTGAGGAGATTCGTTAAATTGATTGATCTTGATTGATAGCAAACTAGTTGTTTTTCTAAAAAAACACCATGTTGACTTCTATCAAAATTATATGTAAGTTAATAATATTCGGAATAATTTAAGAGGTGAGTAGAAGTTGTTCGAGATTCCGTTTTCAGTCTATAAGCCTTTATCAAAAAATGATGCTACTCTACTAAGAAGAAAACATTACGAAAAATGGGAGAACTTTTTCTTCAATTCCTTTGAATTTGAGCAGCAACCTGCGGAAACAACGGAAGTGAGAGATGTAATCTTACAATCTTGGAATCGGTGCAAGGAATTTGAAGACTTGAATCCGATGATCCAAGGTTCCGTAAAAAATATCTCGGACGAAGAGCTTAAAACGAGGCAAGAAAATGAAGTTTTCCAATTAGTACACCCTGTCCTAAAACAGGCTGGACAAGATCTTTCTCATGAGAACCATGTTCTTTTGTTTTGTGATCAGGATGGCACTATTTTAGAGAGTTCTGGCGATTCGCGTGTAGCTCGCAATATTGGAAACACTGTAAATGCCAATAATGGAGCTCAATGGTCAGAACGTTGGGCTGGAACGAATGCTATTGGGACCTCTATGATTTTAAAACAGCCTGTCCAAATCTTTTCTTCTGAGCATTTTGCCTACAATTGTCATGAGTGGGCTTGCTCTTCAGCTCCTATTTTGGACCCGCTTACAAAAAAACTGTTAGGAATCATCAACCTTTCGACACCTTCTGATCAGTTCCATTCGCTTACAATGATGAAAACGATTGGACTGGCGAATCAAATTGAAAGAGTCCTGTTTCACAATTACTACCAAGCACGTGAAATCATGCAAAACATTTACATTGAAAACATTAGTAAATGGAAAAATCAAACCGTTCTTTTATGTAATAGCTCTGGAGAGATCATTCGAATGAATGATGATGCACATGCCGACGAACTGACAATATTAATGAAAAAGACCGTACAAAACAACAACATTCCTTCGCAAAAGGAATGGGAAGAGGAACTAATCCTTCATCACTCTCCCTATCAAGCAAAATACCAGAAAATTTTTTGGTACGATCGCTTTATAGGATTTGTTAGCATTTTAGAGAAAAAAAGGAAGAGCAATCCTTCCATCACGCCTCATAATCACGTTGCAAAATATTCTTTCCATAGCATAATTGGGAAATCGGAATCATTCAAAAGCTCGATTCATTTAGCTCGAGTTGCGGCTTCCGGTGATTCAAACGTTCTGATTACAGGAGATAGCGGTACAGGGAAAGAGCTAGTGGCCAGTGCTATACATAAAGCCAGCAACCGTTCGGATCATCCGTTTATCGCGCTGAATTGTGCAGCGATTCCTAAAGATTTGCTTCCTAGTGAACTTTTTGGCTATGTGGCTGGTGCTTTTACAGGCGCGAATCCGAAAGGCAGCATTGGAAAATTTGAATTGGCGAATAAAGGGACGCTTTTTCTTGATGAATTAGGCGATATGCCTCTCGAGTTACAAGTGCAATTGCTTCGGGTGATTCAAGAACAAGAAATCGTCCGGATTGGGGATAAAACCCGTATTCCGATCGATGTTCGCGTCATTGCGGCAACGAATAAAAATCTTGTGGAAGAAATTCAAACGGGGAATTTTCGAAAAGATCTTTTTTACCGTCTTAATGTGATCCAAATTGAATTGCCTCGTTTACGGGATCGTTCCGAGGATATTCCGTTACTAGCGAACCACTTTATCGAAAAGCTAACGCTAAAAAAATATCATGGACCAAATCATATAACAGCCGCAGCGATGGACCTCTTACTCAATCATTCGTGGCCTGGAAATATTCGCGAGTTGGAAAATGTGATGGAATACGCTGCCAATTTTTCTACCAATGGAATCATTACACCTGACGACCTTCCAAAACATCTTCATACAAAGCCAGCCTTACCTCTAGATACAACAAAACGAAACCCAGTCAAACAGGCTGAGGTCGAATGGATCATCACGGCGTTGAAACGGTCACAGATGAATGTCTCTAAGACGGCAAAGGAATTAAATATGAGTCGCAGTACTCTCTACCGGAAACTAAAAAGTATGGGGTATAATATTAAAGAATTAAAATGAATTTTTTTTACTGTTATTTCCTATAAGCATAGTATTTAAAGTATTTGAATTCACCTTAAAAACTAGTAACTTTTCAAAATGAAAGGCTTGGGGAATCCAAGCCTTTTTTACTTACAAGAGAAGAATTTTTTAACTAGAGTCATACTGACGAGTTAAAACGTTTTTGCCAACGTGGCCTCCTTATCTTCTCGTAAACTTTTTATAGTAAAAATCCGATCTGTCAATTACATGAAGCTCGGAGACCTAATTTAGTTACTACCAAATGGTTTAGATCTATTTCTAGACTTCGGATCTTTCCTACATGAATCCCTTTTTAATCATAGCAGTAGAACCCTTTGCCTGATTTTTTTCCTAACCGCCCTGCCTTCACATATTTTACGAGAACAGGAGATGGACGGTATTTCTCTCCTAAATGCTGATACAAATATTCCATAATACGCAACCGGCTGTCTAAGCCGACTAAATCGGCCAACTCAAGTGGTCCCATCGGGTGATTTAATCCTAGTTTAATGCTTTGTCGATGTCCTCTGCGGATGCGACTCCCTCCATCAACATGTTCATTGCTTCATTTCCAATTAAACAATTCATTCGGCTGGTCACAAAACCAGGAAACTCATTCACTTCCACCGTTTCTTTCCCCATTTGTTCGGCTACTTGTTTGACTTCATCGACGGTAACGTCCGAGGTATCCAATCCGCGAATCACCTCAATTAATTTCATTCGATGAACTGGATTAAAAAAGTGCATCGCTACACAACGGTCTGGTCTTTTCGTCGAGGCAGCGATTTCGGTTGGACTCATCGTCGATGTATTCGTTGCCAGGATCGCATGCGCTGGTGCCAGTTCATCTGCTTGTTTAAAAATTTCAATTTTCAAATCCATCTTTTCTAGCGCGGCTTCAATCATCAAGTCTGTCTTGCGAACAGCCTCTTCGATTTGTGTGGTATAAGAGAGATTTCCTAATGCGCGTTCCCGCTGTTGTGATTGGATGTACCCTTTTTCCACACTTTTCTTCAAAAGTGTTTCGATATAATTTTGGGCACGGTCTATTGCTTCATTCGAAATGTCCTGTAACGTGACTTCAAAACCAGATAATGCCGCGGTATAGGCAATTCCTCTGCCCATTGTGCCACCGCCAATTACGGCAATCTGTTTCACCATAGGTAAGACCTCCTTTTCTTAAGCTCTTTCCTCAAACGATGTTCCAGTTCAAACTTCATAGTCGTTTATTTGAACTCTACCTTTGCATATTTTCAACAATGGTTGTAATTCCTTGACCGCCGCCAATACAGAGTGTGACCAATCCGTATTTTTCTCCACGTCGTTCCATTTCGTGTAAGAGTTTTGTCATTAAAATTGCACCTGTTGCTCCAAGTGGATGACCTAACGCAATGGCCCCGCCATTGACATTGACTTTCTCTACATTTAGATTCAGTTCCTTGATACAAGCGAGCGCTTGAGCGGCAAATGCCTCGTTCAGTTCAATTAAACCGATATCAGCTAGCGAAAGCCCTGCAATAGACAATGCTTTCTTTGTCGCCGATACTGGACCGATTCCCATGATTTCTGGTGAAACTCCTGATACCGCTTGTGCAAGTATTCTTGCTTTCGGTTTCAACCCATACTTTAGCGCTGTCTCCTCCGCCATCATCAGAACCGCGGAAGCCCCATCGTTTCGGCCACTACTATTCCCTGCCGTCACAGTGCCATTTTCTTTAAACACTGGTTTTAAATTTCCTAGTTTTTCTAAGCTGGTGAGCCGTGGGTGTTCATCAATTTCAAACAGCTTTTCTTCTTTTCTTTGTTTAATTGGATAAGCAACTATTTCTTTGCTAAACTTCCCTGCTTTAATGGCTTGTTGGGCAAGCTCTTGGCTGCGAAGCGCAAACTCATCTTGTTCTCTTCGCGAAATGTTGTACTTCTCTGCTAAATTTTCAGCGGTATACCCCATCGTGAGATTGCCATAAGCCTCAATAGGTTGAGACCGCGGTTGGCTTTCCGTATTGGGATCCAAAATCTCCCCGTTCCCTGTACCAAATCCAAAGCGTGCGTTTCGGAGATAATAGGGAGCGGTACTCATCGATTCAGCTCCACCCGCGATGATGATATCGGATAAACCAGTCATAATCTGCAAAGCAGCATTATTGATCGCTTGAAGCCCGGATCCACATTGCCTGTGAACGGTATAACCTGGGATTTTCACCGGAAGTTTCGCGCGCAAAAGCGCTAGCCGTGCAAGGTTTGGGGAATCTGTACTTTGCTTGGCTTGCCCTAAAATGACTTCATCCACATCGTTTCCATCGATTCCCGTACGTGTGATCATTTCTTCCATCACTTTACTAGCAAGGAAATCCACTTCCACCTCTTTCAAACTACCACCCAATCGGCCCACCGGTGTCCGTACACTCTCAACAATCACAACATTCCTCAATGGATTCCTCCTCCTCATTCGTATTTTGGGACTAAGGGACAGTCACCTGCCCCTGTCAATTTATGGTAGGGACACGGAACCTGTCCCTCTGTCCCGCTTTAGCTGGGCGGCGATGATGTTGCGTTGGATTTCGGATGTGCCTTCGTAAATTTTGGTGATTCTGGCGTCTCGATAGAACCGTTCTACAGGGAATTCGGAAATATAGCCAATTCCTCCATGAATTTGAACGGCTTTATCCGCGACGCGGTTGTATACTTCAGAGCCTAATAATTTGACCATGGCTGCTTCTTTGACGACTCGCTTCTTTTGGTCGACCATCCACGCGACTCTGTAGGTCATGCTTCGTAATGCTTCAATATCCAGAGCCATGTCTGCTAAATAGTGTTGAATAATTTGTTGCTCAAAGATTGGTTTGCCGAACTGAATTCTCATATTGGCATGATCTAAAGACATTTCCAAGAGTTTATCACAAGAACCTAAGTTCCGAGCGGCCAGTCCGGCGCGCCCATTCGCAAGGATTTTCAAAGCATTGACATAGCCTTGTCCCTCTTCCCCGAGCACATTTTCAACTGGGACTTCACAATCCTCAAAAAAGATTTCCGCAGAATGACTTCCATGAAGGCCCATTTTCTTTTCTTTTTTCCCTACAATAAAACCAGGAAAATCTTTTTCAACAATAAAAGACGTGATTCCTTTTGCCCCTTTTGATGGATCGGTTACGGCCATCACAGTAAAAACATCGGCAATCGGAGCGTTGGTAATATAATGTTTCGAGCCGTTTAAAATGTACTTGTCACCTTTTTTCACGGCTGTTGTTTTCAGATTGGTGGCATGTGAACCTGCACTAGGTTCTGTTAAAGCAAAGGCGCCGATCATTTCTCCTCTCGCCATTGGCGGCAAATACTTCCGCTTTTGTTCTTCATTGCCCATCTCAACAATCCCGACAGAACCGATTCCGGTATGTGCGCCAATCACCGTGGTATAGCCATTGTGCGTTCTTCCCAATTCTTCATAAATCGCGCATTTGCCGACCATGTTTATACCTAAGCCATCATATTCTTCCGGAATACTCAATCCAAACAAGCCCATTTCCTTAGACATGTTCATGATTTTCTCAGGAATGTCATCCTGTTCTTCAATTTCCATTGCGAGCGGGTCTACTTCACTATTAATAAAATCACGTATCCCCTTTTTTAAGGATTCTATCTCTTCTGGTAGTTCAAAGTTCATTACCTTCTCATTCCTTTCGATTTTGTAAAAGCGCTCTCAAAATTCTGTCTAAAATACATCGTTTCTCTAGGCATCATAGTATCTAATTTAAATAATGCCCTTTTCTTTAAAACTAGCAATCTCTTCACTGCTGTAGCCTAAATCAGTTAACACGGTGTCTGTGTTTTCACCAAGTAAAGGGGGTGCCTTACGAACCGATCCTGGCGTATCGGAGAGTTTGATCGGCACCCCAATCATTTTCAATAAGCCAATTGTTGGATGTTCGACTTCTTGAATCATCTCGCGACTTTGAACCTGTGGGTGAGCCAGAACCTCGGAAAGGTCATGAATCGGACCACTAGGCATACCTGCACTTTTCAGCTTGCTGATGATTTCCGCTGATTCTTTCCCCTTCGTATACTCGGTAAGGATCCCGACAAGTTCTTCACGGTTGGCCACTCGATTAACGTTCACGGCATATTTCGGATGATCTTTTAAATGTGTGAGACCAAGTGCGTCACACATTTTTCTCCATAACCCATCATTCGGTACCGCAATAATCACGTACCCATCTTTTGTTTCAAACGCTTGATAAGGAACGAGATTCGGATGTGCGGATCCCATTCGTTTAGGAACATTCCCTGTACTTAACACACTTTGACCTAAGTAATTGGATAAAGACACGATCGTATCCAATAAAGACGACTCGACATATTGGCCTTTTCCAGTTGTTTCGCGGGAAAATAAAGCAAGCACCACCCCAAGTGAGGCATAGAGTCCGGTGGCCAAGTCGACCACGGAATAGCCCACCTTCACAGGTGCGCCACCCGCTTCTCCGGTTACACTCATCAATCCACCAAACCCTTGCATCAACAGATCATAAGCAGGTTCGTCCTTCATCGGGCCTGTTCTGCCAAAACCACTTACCGCGCAATACACAAGTCGAGGATTGATTTCTTTTAACACATCATAGCCTAAGCCAAACTTTTCCATCGTCCCGTTGCGAAAGTTTTCAATCAACACATCCGCTTCCGCCACTAATTTTTTGACAATTTCTTGGCCTTCCTCCGTTTTTAGGTTCAACGTAATCGCTTTTTTGTTCTTATTCAAACTCATAAAATAAGTCGATTCTCCATTAATTGCTGGAGGTATATAACTTCTCGTTTCATCTCCAATTCCAGGTTGTTCCACCTTTAACACTTCTGCTCCCATGTCAGCCAATTGCATGCTGCAAAATGGACCAGCTAGTGTTCGTGATAGTTCTAATACTTTAATTCCCGCTAATGGACCAGGCATTGAAACCCCTCCTAAACTAGTTCATCTTTTCTATTAACCTTAAAATCGATTCACTTCCACTTGAAGATGCCCTTGATGAAAGGCTATTTCTTCGCTCAAACGATGCATCCTATGAATCTGGTACTTTGGTCAGTTAATATTTTAATAGCAGAGTACCCTTTTGTTCCGGAGGGTACCCATCCATTCCCTTCCCAACAAAGCACGGATAAGAGCGGTATCGTCATTACCCAAGCTTCTTTTCTTTTTCAATTTTAAAAATGATTCGTATAAATAGTATGCAAGGATCATGCCAAGTTAGAAGATGAGTGTTTTTCTGCTTTTTTAAGTTCTGCCTATTCTTTCGTGTCTTAAAACTGAAACAACGAAGGCTCAAAAATAGCTATTAAATCTGCGAAATCAAGGGATTCCTATTATTGCGACAGTTTTTCTTATTTTTGTTACAGTACATCATAAAAAGGAAGAATTTGCTTTTTAGGGGAAGTATTTCACAAGGTTCGATTTGTGAGAAACACCCTCAGGAGGAAAATGCTTGAAGATTGCACCAGCCTTTGTTAAAAATGAAGGCTGTTTTGTTAAAATCGGCTTTTGACAATAGGAGTCTGTTTAAATTAAGCAAGCAACTTTTTTTCGTAATTGAATCTATACTTTGGTAAACCTAACTTATATAATCGTATCTTTTGTTCATAACATTAAAGTTTGAGAAAAATTCCTTAGATAAAAAATAAGGAAAGCATTCTGTATATGTACAGAACACTTTCCTCTTATGTCATTATTTGCTTTCAGGTTTCTCTTTTCCCATAGAGTCAAATAATTGTGTAGAAGATAAGGCATTGAATGGCATGGAAACATTATGTTTAATGCCTTGGTTGTAAGTGGCGATTAAGTCTTTTAAAAGGACGGATAATGCCGTTTCTGCTGTCCACTCTGAAACGTCTTTCCAGTTTCGAACGACCCAGCTATCTCCTGTACTCACTTTTAATAAGTTTAAGATTTCTTCTTCAGGTAAATTATAGTGTTTTCCTAATTTAAGTCCTTCAGCCACCGCATTCATATTAACCCCTAGAATCATATTATTCACTAATTTAGCTACTTGGCTATTGCCTGGGTCCTCGCCATAGTAGAATGTATGGGATCCAATCGCATCAAAGTAGGGTTGGAAAGATTTCACGATTGTCTCTGAACCCGCTGTCATAATCGATAAAGTTCCAGCTTGTGCACCTGAAGCCCCACCACTGACAGCCGCGCTAATTAAACTCAAATTACTTTCTGCTTCTACCTTTTTCCCTAATTCATTCATGGTTTGTGGATCAAGTGTACTCATGACAATCAGTGTCTTATTTTTAGGTTCTGCAGATAGTAGTCCATTTTCACCAAATGTAATGTCCACATTTTGAGCATAGTCGCGAACCATTGAGATGATAGCTTCGTCCGCTTGTTCCGCTACTTCTTTTAAGGTCTCCACCATTGTGATTCCTTCTGCTTTCGCTTTCTCATAAAGCCCTTTAAAAGCATCATAACCAATAACTTCAAAACCAGCTTTTTTTAAATTAACGGCCATTGGAAAGCCCATTGTTCCTAATCCTACAAATCCAATTTTCTTGCTCATGATAGATTCCTCCTAATTTTATCCTTGTTGTTTATCACATTAAAAACTTTTTGATAAAGTTCTAATGCATTGTTCATGGTCGCAAGTAATGAAACCTTGCTACAGTTCAATCCTTAAGCAAAGCCTAAAATGGACATAATCACGATGACGGCCATGGCGATCCAGTGGGTAACACTAATACTGATAAAGCCATTTTTGAATGTGTCTTTCATCGTTAAGCCCGTTAAATTGTTAAAAATAATCAAGAATCCAGAATAAGGAACAATCGATAACGCTCCAGATCCGATGGCAATTGCACGGTGAATCGTTTCCGGAGCTAGTCCCATTTCTAAATAGATCGGGGCAAAATTCGCTACTGAAATGCCAATGGCACCAACCGCTGAAGCCGTAATTCCACCGATTAGACCTGTACCAATCATTAATGAAAGTACTGGAGGTCCAGGGATGGACTGAATCAATTGAAATACACCCTTGAATGCCGGCACACTAGTTGCAATGCTACCGAAGGCAATCGTACTACCTGTTGTGATCGTTGAGGATAACGATTCGTTTGCACCCTGATTTAAAACTTCTTTTTGCTGTACAATGTGTTTGCGGAATAAAATTGCACTCAATAGGATCGCAACAATTAAAGCGACAATAATGATGTTATTCACTGAACTGAAGATTAATATTATGCCTAATAACACGATGATCGGCAGTAAACTGATCATAAATGATGGGAGCTCTCGTTTAGAAATCGCATCATTATTTTCAACTTTTTCATCAATATGGAATGTCTCGTTGTTGCGCAAACTTTTGGACAATGAAAATTTCATATAGACGAGGATGAAGACAATAGCTGCAATGCTAGTGGCAATTCCGATACCAGGCGCAGCCGTTAATGTCGTTCCTAGAGCCGTTGATGGTACGATATTATGCAAGGAAGGTGCGCCAGGCAACATCGTCATCGTAAACGTTGAAGTTCCACCAAACACAGGAATGGCCACTAATTTCCACGAAATATTTAGTTGTCTAAAAATCGGTTTAGCCATTGGAATTAAGGCGAAGATGATAACGAATACATTAATCCCACCGTAGGTAAGAATGGCAGAAATAAGAAATAATGCGACTAATGCGTTATACGGGTTCTTAGTTCCGACCAATGACAATACTTTATTCGCAATGGAAATCGTTGCACCACTTTTGTCCATGTATTTCGCGAGGATTGAACCTAATAAGAAAATCGCGAAATTGGATGCAACAAACCCAGCAAGTGCCGCCATATAAGAGTTTTCCTTGCCGAATACGGTTTCAAGGATTGGGACCCCGCTAAACAGCACCACGACAATGGTCGCGATCGGTGCAGCAACGATAATGCTGAACTTTTTAATAATAAAGAGAATGATTGTGATAATCCCTAACAATATTCCCAGTAAACCTAATAAATCCATTCTTATCCTTCCCCTTTATTCTCTAATTCATAGGTGTTGGGGACAGAGGGCGCCTTGTCCCTGGCATTTCAATGAATGCTGGGCGTTTGATCTTCTATCAATCACGGATGAACCTGCATTCGTAGGTAAATTGAACGCTTACATCGCACCCTACAATGGAACGAACTCTTGTTCCACATGATTGATTTAGGACTTGTTACTTCAGTTCCAATTTAGTATACAACTGGATTAATCATGAGTAAAATGAATAATAGGAATACAAATCATCTATATTTTTCATAGAACGGAGATTGCAAATATGGACATTCGTCATCTTACTTATTTTATCGAAGTAGCCAAATTCAAAAGTTTTACTCAAGCTTCTAAATCGCTTCACTTGTCACAGTCGACAATCAGTAAAGTGGTCAAAAGCTTGGAAGAAGAATTAAATGTGGATCTGATCGACCGTTCCGCAAAGAAAATTGAATTAACCGACGCAGGGGAAATCGTTCTGGCGGAAGGAAAAATGATTATGGAATCACTGAATGATTTATCGACCCACCTCTACGATTTAATGAACTTAAAAAAAGGGAAAATTAAAATCGGAATCCCACCAGTGATTGGCTTCTTATTTTTTCCAAAGATCATCAAGGGGTTTAATCTTTTATACCCAGATATCAAAATAAAACTCTTTGAAGATGATTCGAAAACCGTGAAACAGGAAGTCAGAGACGGAAACATTGATCTCGGTGTGGTCATTTTACCGGTGGATGAAAAGGAGTTTGATGTAGTTCCTTTTGTGGAGGAAGAATTGTGGCTCTTCGTTCATAAATCCCACCCACTTGCGCAAAGAGATCAAGTGGAAATGAAAGAGTTGCAAAATGAAACCTTCATTCTATTTAAGCAAGAGTTTGATATTCATGACATTATTATTCAAGAATGCTTACGGGTCGGTTTTCGTCCGGAAATTGCTTACGAAAGTTCTGAGTGGGATTTTATTAGTGGAATGATTGGCGAAAACCTAGGGATTTCCCTCTTTCCAAAACCCATTGCCAAAAAAATCGATCAAGATTTAATCAAATCGATTCCCATCTCCCATTCAAACCTTCCTTGGAATTTGGGATTTATTTCGAAAAAGAAGAAATACGCCTCACCTGCTGTTCGTGAATTTATCAAGTATATCTCAACTGAAAAATCTTCTATATCATGAAATAAAGGAATAATTACCATGAGTTATATGTATTTTACGAATACGAAAAACTCGGCTATCGTTAGTATTGTCAAAGTATTTAACGGTCTAGGAGGAAAAGAACATGGAAAAAACGCGGTACGAAAAAGGTGTAGAGATTATAAAGGAGATTACTGTAACAGATAACAAGGAAATTGGAACACACATGGATATAGTAAACGCATTTAAAGACCTTGCTCCTGATTTAGAAAGTTATATTGTTGAATTTGCCTTTGGAGATATTTACTCACGAGATGGCTTAACAAAACAACAACAAACGATGAGTACAATCGCTTCTCTTGTCACACTAGGGACAGAGCCACAATTGGAATTACATATCAACGTAGGAATTACAATTGGATTAACGCCAAAAGAAATTGTGGGAACAATCGTCCACTTAATTCCATATGTAGGCTTCCCGCGTGTCTTGAATGCTCTAAAGATCGTGAAGAAAGTATTTGCTGAACGAAACGTACAAATGGAAGCAGGATTGCAGACACAAGAATAAAAGACAAAGAGAATGGTTCCAAACTGCTTCTCAAAAGAGTTAGAGCTTAATAGGATGCGAATAATTGGCTGGTATGGATTCGGTATTGAACCGGACTCTTGCCCGCCCAATTTTTGATTAATACGCTTGTTATATACTAATCTTTCTATCTCTTCATTCTCTTACTTAACTTTTCCCTCGTACACGTTGCCTGCCATCATACATTTCTTGTTTTTAAATGCCAAAATAGGTCTCCATTTTGGAGCGATCCAGACACTATCCCTTCTTCAAAATAAGTATTGGGGTGCACTAAAGTACCCTCCCCCCTCGGAGCAAAATGCTATTATACAAAAAGCATCGATAAAATTTACATAGGCATTTATTTTTTTCAATTTTATATGTTAAGAGGAAACCTTTTGATGTTGCTTCGTACCCAATCCCTTCAATTATCAGCCTTTTTTATACTGGTAATAAAAACCCAAAAAATACCAAATTAATGGAATGTTTACGTTGGATTAACACTAGATTAATATTTTGCTATTATCATTGGTTTTGTGAAATAACATTTCAAACTCAGGAATTGGGGGAAACACAATGTTTAAAAACAAAAAGTGGACGAAAAAATTAGTACCGGTTGCTGTCCTTTCTACAGTTGCCTTTGGTAGTTTATTTGGTGGATTGACAGATGCTGAAGCGAGTAAAAACAAAGAGCAGCAAAACAACGGAAAAATCAAAAATGTGATTGTGTTAATTGGTGATGGCATGGGCGTTTCGTATACTTCTGCTTATCGTTATTTAGCAAACGATCCTGAAACCAAAATTGCAGAACCAACCGCTTTTGACCCGTACCTTGTCGGTCAGCAAATGACATATCCGGAAGACCCTGAAGAAAACGTAACAGACTCTGCTTCTGCTGCAACCGCGATGGCTGCCGGAATAAAAACCTATAACAACGCGATTTCAGTTGACAATGATGGCTCTGAAGTAAAAACGGTTCTTGAGGCGGCCAAAGAAAAAGGAAAAGCAACAGGACTCGTTGCCACATCCGAAGTGACGCACGCAACTCCTGCCTCTTTTGGAGCACATGATCCTAGCCGTAAAAACATGAACTCAATTGCTGATGACTATTATGATGAATTGGTTAATGGCGAACATAAGGTGGACGTTCTGCTAGGTGGAGGTTTGAGCAACTTTGATCGCAAAGACCGAGATCTAACAGATGAGTTTCAAACAGACGGATATAGTTATGTAACCAATAAAGAAGATTTATTGAAAGATAAAAACGAGCAAATCCTTGGTTTATTCGCACCGGGCGGACTTCCAAAAATGATCGACAGACCGGAAGAAACTCCTTCCCTTGCAGTAATGACAGATGCGGCCCTTTCTCGTTTAAGTCAAGATAAAGATGGATTTTTCCTAATGGTCGAAGGAAGCCAAGTTGACTGGGCAGGCCATGACAACGACATCGTTGGTGCCATGAGCGAAATGAAAGATTTTGAAAAAGCCTTCCAAGCAGCGATCGAGTTTGCTAAAAAGGACAAGCATACACTCGTTGTCGCAACTGCCGACCACTCGACTGGTGGTTACTCAATCGGTGCAGACGGCATTTATAATTGGTTCAGTGAACCAATTCAAGCCGCAAAACGAACTCCTGACTTTATGGCAGAAAAAATTGCAAACGGTGCGGATGTTGAAGAAACATTGAAGAAATATATTGACCAAAAAATCCTACCGTTGACAAATGAAGAAATTCAATCCGTTAAAGAAGCCGCTGGAACGAAGAAAACAGTTGACATTGACAATGCCATCGAAGAGATTTTCAATAAGCGTTCACACACAGGCTGGACAACAGGTGGACATACTGGTGAAGATGTTCCGGTTTACGCTTATGGACCGCAAAGTGAAAAATTTGCTGGCCAAATTGACAACACTCAAATTGCCAAAAATGTATTCGATGCTTTAAAGTATGACATTAAAATTGAAGATAAGTAAAAAATAACACGAACAGATTAGATGACCCGTTTCTTTCCATAAAAGGAACGGGTACTTTTTTAAAAAAGCAGTTTTCGTAGAGATTATTATTAAACCAAAAGATCCTTTAAAACGAACTTCTATGGGAGGTTTCACCATGAAGCAGTTTCTATTTATTATGGTTCTGATGTTGCTGGTAGGCTGTTCCGCAAATGCCACACCCGGAACCCCTGAAGATAACGCAAGTATTGGCGATCAAACAGAATCAGAAAACGCATCGAAAGAAAATGAAAATGAATCCAATCAGGAAGAAACTCAAGACCTGTTCGATCAGTACCAGCCTAACCCTCAAGTAACAGACGACCGTACCTTGAAAAAAGTCGGTCAAAGTTATGAAGATGAAAAAGGAGAAGCTACATTAAAGGGCTATAAAGATGTGAACCAAACCTATAAAGTGGGACCAATTGAATTGACCGTTAAAGAGATGAAATGGATTCACTTGCGCCCTGATTATAGTATGATTGACTATTTTCATGTCTTAACCCATGACGAGGAATTTGATTTTGCCAAAGTGTTCGTTGAAATCAAAAATACCTCCTCTGAGACTGTGAATTTTGCGCCAATTGCCTTACTGAAAACAAGTACAGGCGAAACAATGGATTGGGAAAAAGACATTTACCTTGAAGAGTTAAACGGTGAACTAGAAGGAAACAGCACAAAGTTTGGGAATCTAGGCTTTATCATAAATGCATCCGAACGCGATCACGGTCATGGCGAAGAAGAAGAACATGAACAAGATCACCAAGAAAAATCACTCGAATGGATCGAAATCACAACCAGCGATGTATTTGATGAAAATCAGAAGAAAATCGCTGATGCCCAGAAAATCAAAATTGAATTTTAAACGACAACCTCTCACCATGATGTGGGAGGTTGTTTTGTATATCTGGATAAAGAATGTAAAGAGAAAACAAGTTCCGTTCCCTATCACAAACCTCAACAAAATGAGTGAACTACACTCCATGTTTATTGGTGTAATGCATCCCTACTGTAAGGATGCATTAACTATTGTCCCCCACCATTCCCCCTCAATTTGATAGATACAGAAATATAAGCGGAGGATTTCCGGTTAACCTCCAGAATAGAGCCCGGTTCTTGGGTTATAAGCGGATATTTTCCGAGTAAGCAAAGAAAAATGACCCATTTTCAAGTATTTTTGAATCAATACCGGAATTTGTCCGTCTATTTAAGCAATATTCCGTGCCACTTTCTAATTAAGAGAAATTTCTCCGCTTATTTATCAACCCTTTCTGATTCCCTCCTATGGGCAGTAAATAAACTCGGTTCCTGTTACCATCACCCCTTTCAATCAAACTATGATAAACTAAGGCCTAGAAATAAAAACTATTTGGTAGGTTATGAAAAACAATGAACTTACTTGAAAAACTATATACGCTGATTATCTTTTTAGCGGTCATCATTGGCATCGGTTTAGGACAAGCGGAAATGATAAGAATAAACGCGGAAAGCTTCATTGTTCCTTTATTAATTGGGATGTTGTACATAACTTTTTTACAAATCCCTTTTGAAGAAATAAAGAAAGCTTTTAAAAACATCAAGTTTACCTACACATCCGGCTTAATCAATTTTGTCTGGACACCGCTTTTCGCTTGGCTATTATCCCTCCTATTCTTAGGAGACAATGCAGCCTTATCGATTGGATTTATTATGCTTATGGTGACACCATGTACGGACTGGTACTTAATTTTTACCGGAATTGCAAAAGGCAATGTGGCGTTATCGACGGCTATCTTGCCGCTGAATTTAATTTTACAAGTCATTTTGCTCCCTATTTTTCTGCTTATCTTTGGCGGAACCACGGGGATCATCGAACTTTCGTTTCTAGTCGAAAGCATTTTCGTTGTTTTATTCATCCCGTTTGTTCTCGCTTTCTTAACAAAAATGGTGTTAAGAAACAAGGAGCAGCTTAGAGAAAATTTATTAGAAAAACTCAGCATATTCCCGATTCTGTTTCTAAGCTTTGCCATCGTTGCAATGTTTGCTTCACAAGGGCAATTATTGCTTGAAAACCTCGAAATCATGTGGCAAATGACGATTCCGATTTTGTTATTTTTTATCATCAATTTCATTGTGAGTCAGAAAGTTGGACAATGGATGAAGTTCCCGACCGCCGACACAACCAGCTTAAGCTTAACAACGCTAGCGAGAAATTCGCCAATTGCGTTAGCCATTGCGATGACCGCCTTTCCTGATCAACCTTTGATTGCTTTGGCCTTGGTCATCGGGCCATTATTGGAATTGCCAATTCTGGCGATGATTACGCAAGTTTTACTATTTATGAATAAAAATAAGCGTATGTATATGTAGGGGCAGACATTAGGAGAGTGTCCCCCTGTCCCATGGAGGCTAGTATGAAAAAACAATTGAAAGTAGTCGCAGCCATTATTGAGAATGATCAACATGAAATTCTGTGTGCTCTAAGATCCCCCCAGATGTCCCTGCCGAATAAGTGGGAATTCCCAGGTGGAAAGGTAGAAAAAGAGGAAGACATCTATTCCGCATTGAAGCGTGAAATCTATGAGGAATTAGGCTGTACAATCAACACGGCCACAGAAGTTTTTAACGACCACACGCATGAGTACGAGAGCTTCATCATTCAGCTGCTATCGATTAAATGTAAAATCGTTGAGGGGAATCCTAAAGCAACTGAACATTCAAAGCTTATCTGGCTTAAGCGTGAAAACTTAAAGTCATTACAATGGGCACCAGCCGATCTCCCTGCTGTCGAACAATTATTCAATGAAAAATAGACTTCTCGTTCGTGCGAGAAGTCTATTTTTTTTGTGGGCAAGGCAGTTACTAACGCCATTATTCTCATATTCTCTCTGAAGCCGGAGTTATAACGTTTTTCTCCTTGTAAATAAATCTTCCAAAAAGGTATGGTAGTACAAATCAACGATAGGTGAAAAGAACCTCGAAACGTGCTTTCTTTTTAATGGCGCATGAAATTTTAAAACAAAAAATAGGGTTGAACACATCGATAAGCATAACGTCAAAAGAGGGCGGTTCGTAAATAAATGACTGTACAAAAACATCTTTCCGAATAAGATCCCTGACCATAAAATATTCCAACCATGTGCGTAAAGAATTAAGCGTTTCTTGTGAATCAAATATTCAAAACCCGTGCAGATTAGGATCCATTTAATAAAGTGAACTAACTGTTTAGACAGTGTAGTTGGCATTTTGCTTAAAAAGACGAGCACCAATAAGGGCGACACGAATAGTGTATGAAGTACTCGAATAAGCATCCAGTTTATACCCGCAGGAATGAACTCCCAAACCAAATGCCGTTTACACAGAAAATAATAAATGATATTAAATGAACTAACAAAAGCCATGTTTTTATAATATTTAGGGATCTCACGCCAGGATTGATTGAAGATGGCTAAGAAAATCACGCTTAGGATTAACATAATATGCCGATTACGCATTTTTCGGTTTTTTCTCATGACAAACCTCTTTATCCATTTTAAGTCCTAGTCAGAGGTTTCCCTAAGAAGAATCAATTTATTTTCATTTATTGAACTGCGAGTTAATGGAAAAAAACAACGTCTCAACTCAATTTTGTCCTACATAATACGTGAGACAGAGGTGTAAACTGAAATAGTCATGTATCTTTTATTAGGTTTTAAGTGGCCGTAAGAGAACATGAAATGCTGAACAGAAATCTCAATATCCACCGAATGTGAATTATTTTTCCCATTATAAAAAGAAGCATGGTCGACAAGCTCCTTTTGAAATGGAAATTAAGAGATGTTTTTGTTCATCCAGTGGCTGGGCTTTTCTAAATAAGGAGGAATTTTTGTATGATCATCTCCTATTGCTGAACTAATTTGGGATTGTGTTAGAAAAAGTGCCTCTGATAAATTTGCTCCACTTAAATCAGCGTCTCTTAGATCTAAGTATTTGGTAAAAAATTAGTCGAGTGGTGTAGCTAGATTGCAAATGTAACCAGTAATCCGTTTATTTGGGGAAGTGTTCAAGATGATAAAAAATTTATTGTCAAATTGCTTTGGATTATGCTGTGTCGCCTTGCCTTATGGTAAATCAGCAGAATTCCGCATACCTATTCTTCAAGAATAAAAAGAGGTGCGAAAACCTCTATGGTCAACGCACCTTACTTGTCGTCATTATCTTTCTTTTTGATTGCTAAAGCTCCAGCAATGGCGGCAAAAATATTGCCAATGAAGGCAAGCATCGCTGCCACTTTAAAATCCCGCTTAAAAGCTCACTTTTACAGATGCTTCAGGTTTATTTTACCATAATTTAGGATTTGTGGATGGAAAAATCTGCATTGTTCATTGAAGAACAGATTTTACTTACTTCGGAAGCAGAACCCCATCTGGATCAACTAACCCTGCAAAAGACCATGTTTTGCCTTGATCTTGTGAGTGAAACTTTGCCAGTACGTTTCCGCCAAAATAATCTCCCTGTGGACCTTGATTGATTAACAAAGTTCCACCCGTTCCTTGGAAGGTGGGAATTTCCGCGGTGGTAAAATAGCCTAAATACTCTTCAGGAATCGGTACCTCTATGCGTTCCCAGTTTCCTCCACCGTCGGCCGTACGGTATAAATTCGGAACAGGAAGCTCTGATTCATAGCGATATTCACCATAGGAGACAAACCCTAATTGATCGTCGATGAATCCTCCATCTGTGACTAAATCATAGTTATTAACCGATCCGGCGTTGTACCATGACTGACCACCGTCATTGGTTTTAAAAATAAAATTCGCCTCACTGCTCATTGTTTTATCACCGGTAACGATGAGATACCCATCTTGTTCAGACGTGAATCCAAGTATTTGCAACCGTATAGCAGGGAGTTGATTTGAAACCAACACTTCATTCCAAGACTCCCCTTTATCAGTACTAATCAGAACGCTCAATCCTTTGTTCAGCACAAATGCAGTCCTATCTGGTCCGATCACAAAGGTGCCCTGTTGTAACTGTTGAGCATGATCAAGAACTAAGTCTTCGACCGCAACAGGAACGCTCTCCCAATTTTGCCCATTGTCATAAGTAACTTTTAACTGGTGATTATCAATCTCGTAATCTACGATTTCCAATGATGCATCAATTCCAGCGTTCTTCTGATAGTCTTCCAACGATTCGACAGGCGGTAAGCCTATTTGTGTATCATTTGTTTTTTCAATTTTAGTTAAAGTATACGTTCGGTTTTCACCCTTATTGATGGTTAATTTCCAAACAATCGAAGGAACGGCTCGGTGATCCTCCATCTCTCCCCAACCATAATCAATTTCTGGAGTCTCCTCAGGTAACTGCACATTGAAAACGACGGCAACGGTAAACGAATTTTCATTTCCCGATAACTTTGTAAATCTCGTATAGTTTGCACCGTCAATACTTCCTTCGCTCTCTAAACTTTTCATCAAGTCAAACAAAATACGGTACGCAATGGTTTCTGGTTTTTGATCATATTCTTCTACTTGCAAAGGATAAGGGAGTTTGCTGTTTATATCTGTTTTATTAACTTCGACTGGCTCAGGTATGGGATTTGCTTTTTCCTCATTTATCATCTTAACAACAAGAAGAATCACCATACATAGTAAAATAATGACTATTCCAACCTTCTTTTTCTTCATTGATAGCGTCCTTCATATTCACATAAAAAACGTTCTACACCTGGATATTTTTCGCCCAAACTTGTTATTGCGAAACCATATTTTCGGTAAAAATCCACTGCCTCTATATCGGTTTCAGCTGAGATGAATGGGTATTGTTCTGAAAGGGATTGAATCATTTTGCTACCGATGCCTTTTCCTCTTTGTTCTGGAGATACAGCGATATGTTTTATGACGCACTCATTAAAGCCAACGATTTCAATCCCTATACATCCAACAAATTTCCCTTGAGATTCATACGCGTATAATTTTCGATTTGTAATCTTCAAATACTTTTCATACTCCTCATCAACCATAAAGCCTGAGGTTGTAAACGCGAGAAGTTCCCGTATTGATGGATGGATCTTTATCGTCGTAATGGTTTTCATATCATCTCACCTTTGATTGTATTATTTCTTGCGTATATATTCATCTAAACCTTTATCATCATTTCATGTATGGAATTGCATTAGAAGAGTCTCTAATTTTCCAACAATAAGTCAACCATTCTATTATCCTACCTTAATTTCCCAAACACAACTCGATTTTATAAACGATTGAGAAAATAAAAGCGACCAGTTCATTTTCATTAAAAATGCTGCGTTGATTCCCAGCATCTCTCATCTTCTAATTTGGATGATTCTAGTATAAAACCTTCCGAAATTCCTAGCTTTATTATCAAACCACCAAATCAAGGCTTCGGATTAATTGCAACCCAAGATAAACCAATCATTAGAAATGTAAACACGAGTATAAACAAACTAATTCCAATTCCCCAAAGTGCATATAGCTTCGATCTTTTGGATGTAACCAAGCCAAGCAGCCCAAGGAAAAAACCAACAATCGGCAAATCGATCAGAAACATTTTTGGAAAGTCATCGAAATCCATTAATAATGACAGGTTCACCCCGGCGAGTGCGACAAGTGCGACAACGAAGGATAAAAATCCCGAAAGAGTTGGAAGTTTTCTTTGTTTTCCTTTGTTCTTATTGCTCATTTCCAGTTCCATAACTTCACTTCCCCCACCTTCATGATATGAATCAAGTCATGCTCCTTCAGTTTTCTTAATTCCGGAGTTGGTCCGGTGACAACGGCTCCATAGACTTGGATCCCATTTTTCTCGATGTACGAAATTCTTTCTCCTAAAGCCAATGATCTTGCCCGCGATACTCTCTCGGCTGTTTTTTCATCCTTGGCCAAGAATTTTAATATATCTAGAAAAACTTCCTCATTGGATTGTTCCCTTCCATTAAATGGTGACCAAGTGGTGCTATCGACTTGAAGTGGATAGCCGATGGGCGCAACCGAATAATCTACTTCAGATAAAGGCTTATCTTCGAATCCTGTATCAACAGCGACCCATCTTACTTCAACATTGTTCCCTAACTGTTTTTCAAGTTCTTCTGGCTTCATTAATTGATTCAGAGAAAGATAAACCTCTCCTACGGTTCCATCCGGTAGATGATCGAGAATCTCCCAGTCCGAGTAAACGGTTGCACCATATGGGCCATCTGGGTGATAAAGCAGGTCCGTCTCCATGTCTGCCGTAATGGGCAGTGGTTTCTCCAATTTCATTTCCCGCTCCGGATAATTTGGCTGATCCAGTGCAAAATCTACTGAGTACTCGCCCGCTTGATAATCTTCTTGCCCAATCCGCTTAAACACATCAAAAGTAAGATCCATCGTAAAGAAGCCAATATCTTCCTCCACCTCGATCTCTTCTAAGCTCATGTTCGGTTCCGTTACGTAAATCGTTTTTGTCGCGATTTCAATAAGATGATTCGCCTTTCCGCCAAACGCGTAATACAAAAAGCTGCTTAAAGTCAGCACTGGCACGATGAGCAAAATAATAGCGAGGCTAATCATAATATTTGTCTTAAGCGCATCATTTCTACCCGCTTTGATTAGCTTTTTTTGATTCTTTTCCGTTACTTTGTAGCTTTCTTCATAGTCTTCCATCGATTCATTTAAGAAAGAATGATAGAGTTCCTCATCGTTTTGATTTTGCTTTTTATCCATCCTGCCTCCTCCTTTCCTTGACCCTTTCGACCACCTTTTTCCTTCCCCTTGATAAATGACTCTTTAGTGTGTTTATGTTGAGTTGAAGAATTTCAGCCGCTTCTTTCAAACTCAGCTGATGCAAATCACATAGAACCAGCGCATGCATTTCAGATTCCTTCAACGAATGCAAATCGTTCATTAGTGTGGTAAAGCCCTCCTTCTCGATAAGATCCATTTCCGGGGTTTTCACACTTATTCGATGTTGAACTTCATCGGTAATGACTAGCCGTTGATGTTTTCTGTTAAAATCAATGAACGTATGGTAAGCCACTTTAAACAACCAAGGTTTAATCTGGCGAATGTCGTCTTCCGACAGTTGAAGAAACGCCCGATAAAACGTCTCCTGAACCAAATCCTCCGCCGTATGGTGATTTTTCGAAAGGGAGAACAAATATCGGTATAAATCATCCACATACGCCTCAAACGCCTCATCCAAATCCACCACTTTCCCCCCTTCACCCTAACCACGAATCAACCAGACCAAAAGTTGCATAAAACAGGAAATTTTTTTATTTTTTATGAGAAGTTTTGGTTTAACTGGCTTAGGTCATAAACAAGATGATAAGAATTCTTCTTATAAAGGGACGCTAGGTACCTCTTGTGTTATCGAATGATTCGATACCTTCTTGCAAAGGGACGCTAGAACTCTCTTACGTTACCAAATCTTTAGAACTCCTCTCAATTAGGAACGATAGAACTCACTTACGTTACCGAATTATCCGAATTCCTTACAATTGGGTACGATAGAATCCTTACTTACCAAACATTAATTTTCTGCTCAATAAGGAACGTTCAATACTCTTTTACGTCCCCGAAAGCTTAGAAAAATAGCAATTAGTTTCCCTTTTTCTAATGCCGAATACACACCTTTAATAAAAGTAAAGATTTTATATCTATTCCTTCAAGTTTCCACTATAATCTTATTGTTATATATTTCTAAAATAGAATACAAGTAACAGGGGGAAAAAGAGTGCTCGAAGAAAATGGGTTGAAAGTGAATTTGGTTCATCGCAAAGAAAGGATTTATTTTGGGGTCACGGTGTTGGTTAGCTGCTTGATTTACCTGGCGTTGCTCTTCTCAATCGTTGGAATTGCGATCATTTTAGGAATTATGTTGATATCTTATTTCTTTCACGCTTTATCCATGGCTTCAATTCGAAGAAATGCCGTTCGCTTGAGTGAGCAACAATTTCCGGGCATCTACCAAAAGGCAGTAAATCTTGCTCAAGACATGGGACTGGAGAAAATGCCTGCGATTTATGTGATCGAATCGATGGGGATTCTAAATGCCTTTGCGACGCGTTTTTTTGGAAAAAACATGGTTGTTTTATACTCTGAAATATTCGATATGGTTGAAGACAATCGTGAAGATGAAATGATGTTTGTGCTAGCACATGAATTCGCACATCTGAAACGCCAGCATGTACTTGTACACATGCTGTTGCTTCCGGCGATGTTCGTTCCATTTTTAGGAGAAGCATATTTACGAGCTTGCGAATACACATGTGACCGCTATGCGGCGTATTATGTAGGCAATGTCGAAGCTGCCAAAGAAGCTCTAGCAGTACTCGCCATCGGCAAGAAGCTTTCGGCGAAAATGAATAAAGAAGCATATGTGCAACAAATAGCCGAAGAGTCAGGTTTCTTTGCTTGGCTAAGTGAGAAACTTTCCAGTCATCCACATTTACCGAAACGAATCAATTCCTTGAACAACTGGTTCAGCCCCGATCAATATCCGCTCGTTCGTGAAAAGAAAACGGGAATCATCGTCGGGTCCATTGTCTCTACCCTATTGGCTGCATGCCTTACAGGTGCTGCGGTCTTCTTGATCACTCAAACAGCGTCCTTAACAACGTTTCTTGAAGACCCTTATTTATACGAAGACGATGAATCTTTGTATGAAGAAGAGCTCATCGATTACCCACCTGTCATCCAAGCCTACATGGAAGAGGATATGGAGTTGCTTCAACAACTTGTCGCAGAAGGAACGGATATTGATGAAAAAGATAGTGAAGGATTTACCGCTCTCCATTATGCAATCATGTGGGACGACCTAGAGGCTACCGAATGGCTCATTCAGAACGGGGCCGATGTGAATGCACCAGACAACTGGGGTTCGACACCGCTAATCAATGCCGTCTATAATGCATTAAGCGTGGAAATGGTCGAACTTTTACTAGAAAACGGCGCAGATAAAACCCTCGCCGATTCAGAAGGTAAAACAGCGTATGATTACGCCGTTGAAAACAGAGATACCGTTCTTAGGGATTTGTTAAAATAACTTAGTGGGAAGGTGGCCTGCCCCGTTTCAAGGTACTCTTAAAATAGTTAAGATAGAAAAATCGCTAGGACATCCCCTAGCGATTTTTTTGAACAATTAAACTAACATTCTACTCTTGTTTAAATCTCCCCATCATGACGGTATTATAGTAATTCCCATCAGACAATCGTTTGTCCTTTTTTAAAATACCTTCTACTTCGAACCCATACTTTTTATACAGTTTTATCGCCTTTTCGTTCGTTTCAAGTACACTTAACGTTATTTTCTTCAAACCGTTCGTGTCAGCCCAGTGAATTGATTCCTTTAAGAGGTTTTGTCCGATCCCATATCCCCAATAATCCTGTAAAACACAGACTCCGAATTCTACCTTATGCGCAGTTCTTTTTAAGTTGTTCCCTTCACACCTTGAAAATCCTACAATTCTTTCATTTCTTTCAGCGACTAAAAACAAGTTGGTTTCACTTTCTGTATCATGTTGAATAAGTTGAACAAACCCTGCTTCATCTATGTAATTCTCACCTTTTTCTCGATCCATATTTTCCGTTTCCCCATCGATTTGTACCCTTACTTCCGACAATTGTTTGGCATCCTCCACTCTTACAGACCTGATGAGATAAGGTATACCACGAACACAAAAATTCTTTTGATCCACTTTCATCGCAAACTCTCCCTACGTCCTTTTTATATCCTTCATCGCAATCTTCTTTTTTCGCTCTGCTTTAAGGATAGTCCTGCTTGTTTTTATGTAATATTCAATTGTTATCCTATTTGCCTACTGGCACATTCTTTTTATTAGCAAAAACTTAGTTAGAAAATGGGTTTTCTTTTTCGATCGTTACATAAATGTTAGATTCATATAACTTTTTTCAATTTACCCCTTTCGTAAGTCGTTTTATAGATGTTACAATGGCCCTGTTGTGAAATTTGTGTACAGAGAATCCATTTCACAAATTAGTCTAGATTCCTAAATCTTCACGCAAAGAAAGGGTGTTTTCAATGCATTATGGAAGCAAAGGCTGGTATGTTGAAAAGCTTAAACAAGCAGGCGTACGCACCTACGAAGAACGTAAAATTGAGCGTTACAAAAAGCACGTTCTTGCCAAACTATTAGAACAAAAAACTAAATAACTTAAACAATCGCAGCTCATTTTTTGAGCTGCGATTATTAGATTTGGGACAGAGTTGCACCTCGTCCCACGGCGGGACAGAGGGACAGGCACCTCTTCCCACAGAATGCTCAATACTGTGTTTACCCTGACAACCGTTCAATTAGTAAAATAAGAAGACTCCTTTTTAGTACGGAGTGAAAATTAGTGAAGAACAAAGAATTTTGACAACCATGAAACACATTTTCTACTATTTTTCGATTTTTCATGCACCATGAAATCTTCATGTGGCACGTTTTCTGCTCTTCAATTCGTTTCCATGCTCTTCTCTCCGCTGTTATACACCATCGGCGTTCAGTTTGCCTGGTCCTACTGTAGTTTCTTTAGTGTCTCTAACAAATCTTTATATTTATCCGTTCCGATATCATGGACCACTTTTTCTTGTATTTGGTACCAAATAGGTTTTGCTTCCTCTAACTTTGCATAACCTATATCTGTTAGTGAAATTTTTTTTGCTCTCGAATCGTGATTGCTTTTGGTGATCCGAACATAGCCACTCTTTTTTAATAGATTGAGATTGCGAGTAACCGTCGTTTGGTCCAGCAACATAATCTCCCCTAACTGTGAGATTGAAATGTCTTTATGGCGATCAATGTTTGCTAACATCGAGTATTGAGTCACTTTTAAACCAGTAGGCTGCAGTTGATTATCATATAGTTGAGTAACCACTCTTGCTACTTTTCTCAGGTTCGCGCACACACAAAATTGAAGAATATCATCCATTTCATTCGGTTTGCTATTCATAAAAGATCATCTCCTTTCGAACCTTTTTAATCCATTATCTTAAACAGAAGTTGAGTTTGATTTTATTATTGACAGAAAATTCTTTTATTAATACTATTATACATGTAAATACATAAATTACGAAAGTAAAGGTCTTTTTTAGCGACGATTAATGTATGTATATACATATGTTTCTTCATGACCTGCTCCTATTTATGAACTTTCTTTATATGAGCAACCACATGCCTTTTTGTTTCACTTCGAAGAACGCCAATAAGTATCAGAATATTTTTAAAATAAATAAAGACTGCGGGTGAAATTTTAAAATGAAAAAGGTTCACTATAGCTGGATGATTCTTGCCATTACTTTCTTCTCCATTATTGTCGCGGGAATCGCCGTCTCTTCATCAGGCGTTTTCATTGACTCCTTCGAAACCGAATTTGGTTGGGATCGCTCTATGATTGCCCTATCTTTTGCAATTAGTCTCTTTTTGTATGGAATCTCAGGACCCTTTATGGCAGCATTATTAGAAGTTATCGGTATCAAAAAAATGATGCTCATTTCGATGTCCACTTTGTTAACTGGCTGCCTCCTGACGTTCATCATGAGTGAACCGTGGCATCTGATGATTATTTGGGGCATTCTCATCGGCCTAGGCTCAAGTCTTTTTTTAACCGTGGTGAGTCCATATGTTTCGAATCATTGGTTTGAGAAACGAAGAGGACTTGCGGTCGGAATCTTAACAGCCAGTACGGCCACAGGTCAATTAATTCTCCTTCCGATTTTAGCTTCCATTATCGAACGTTATTCCTGGCGCCCGGCGATTGGACTTATTGTCACCCTGAGCTCCATTATGCTTATCATCATTTTCTTATTAATGAAAAACTCACCAAAAGAAATTGGTCTTCTTCCATATGGCCGCGAGGAAGAAACACAAGAAAACATCGAAAGTTCGAAAGGCAATCCGATTGTGTTAGCTTTCAATGGTTTATTCCAAGCTGTGAAGGTGAAGGAATTTTGGTTGTTAGCAGGGAGTTTCTTTATTTGCGGTCTTTCTACGAGTGGATTAATCGGGACACATTTTATTTCTTACTGCATCAGTTTTGGGATCCCGTTGGTGACCGCAGCCTCACTCCTTTCGTTTATGGGCGTGTTTAACCTAGTTGGAACAACGTTGTCAGGTTGGCTATCCGACCGGTTTGACAATCGCTGGCTATTGTTTTGGTACTACAGTTTAAGGGGAGCATCCCTGGTATTCCTTCCTTTTGCATTGGTTGAAGGTTCGTTTCCTTTGATCGCGATTTTTACTGTATTTTACGGTTTGGATTGGATTGCCACTGTTCCTCCAACGATTAACATCTCAAGACAAATTTTTGGGATTCAACAAAGTGGCATTATTTACGGGTGGATATTTGCCGCACACCAGGTGGGTGCTGCCACAGCTGCTTATGGAGGGGGCCTAATCTATAAATTCCTCAACACTTACACGTGGGCGTTCGTTTTAGCGGGGTTCTTCTGCGTTTTTGCCAGTTTATTTGTCATCGTGATTAAAAAACCGGCAGCTGGGATAGAGGTACCTCATCCCAGGAACGGAGTGGAACAGCGTGCATAAAGAAAAGGAAAAAGATTTCTCAGCAAACTCGATGTTTCCTTTTATCCCACCTTATTTCCCTTCTTAATAGATTGAAAAAGGCTTGGAGCACAATGACTCCAAGCCTTTTTTAGAACAATCTTTTATTGAACATGTTCTTTTTTCTATCGTCAAGTTTTCTTGACAAGTAGAAACATAATAAACCAGAACCTAAAAAAATAAGAAAAGGAATAATTGCGAGTAAAGGCATAATCATGACCCAATAGAATAGATAGGCACTTATTGCAAATATAAACCAACTCACTATAAACAAAAAACTCGATGCAAACTCCTTTAACGCAAGCAAAGGATCGCCTCCGTTTTTACTAATTTTAAGCCCTTAGCTAAGCTGAACAGATCGTTGAATAAGCTCTTCTTTGATTTTAACCATAAATAAAAATTTAGCACCATTCATCCAGTTGTAATTGAGAATGGCTTGTACCTATTTTCTAGGAAAGTGATTTTATTGAATTGATGTCGTAACCGGGTTACGTTTTTTAATCTCTTGTATGGATAAATACAAAGCATAGTTACCATATTCTAAAATGTTATCAAGAAAAAGATTCAATTGTTCTTGCGATTCTACCTTTACTTTTACATGATAACAGGCTTCGCCTGAGACTCGGTGTGCTTCAACGACCTCACTTCGTTCTTGAATAAAAGAGATAAAAGAATCATGGTTTGCTGTTTTCATATAAATAATAACAAACGCTGTAAAAGTTAATCCTAATTTCATTTCGTCTACGATAAGAGAATAAGTTTTAATGACACCGCTATCTTCTAGTTTTTTAATACGATTCCCTACTGCCTGACCTGTCATATGTATTTGTTTTCCTAAGTCTTTCCATTGAATACGGGAATTTTCGGATAATAACCGAAGGATCTGAAAATCAACGCGATCTAGTTCCATCATCTATTCCTTTCACCATGAAATCATTTCACCTTAAAGTGTTTCATCAAAGTATCGATATAAAACAAGATATTCATTATGCTTTTAGTGTACTAAATATTTTTATGAGGTGAAAGCAAATGAGCACAGCTTTAATTCTAGTTGATATTCAAAATGACTATTTTCCAAATGGAAAAATGGAGTTAACCAACCCTGAAAAAGCGGCCGCGAATGCTGCGAAAGTTCTTGAATGGTTTAGACAGAATCACAAAGATCAGATTTTCCATATCCAACATATCGCAAGTAATCCAAGCCTAGGCTTCTTCCTTCCAGACACGGAGGGTGTGAAAATCAATGAAGCGGTTCTGCCATTCGAACACGAAGGCCTGATCAAGAAACATTTTCCGAACAGCTTTTTACAAACTGAATTGGAAAGCCAATTAAAAGCAAAAGGTGTTACAAAGGTAGTGGTTGTCGGGATGATGACGCATATGTGCATTGATGCCACCGTTCGGGCTGCAGGGGATTTAGGCTTTGAAACGACATTGATTGAAGATGCATGTGCAACAAGAGACTTATCTTATCAAGAAAAGACCGTCCCAGCTGAACAGGTTCATTACGCGTTTGTCAGCGCCCTTAACGGCATGTATGCGAATGTTATTTCGACGGAAGACTTCCTGCAACAGAACAAATAATGAAATTCAAAAGTTTAAGAGACTAGGTAGTTCTGTTGTGAAGTAGAACGTTAAGACGCAGAGGTTTTTAGCACCCTCTGCGTTTTTATCATTAATTTTCCAACTAACTCCCCTGTAATTTTGAAAAAATACACGCCTAATTTATTCTCCTAATTTAGCAATATAATCTAATAAAAAATGAAGAAGAATGAGAGGTAAAATGGAACCTAATCCGATATAGAGAATACAAAATAAAATGGCGAAAACGGAAGTTCGAACAAAGCCCATTAAAAAGCCTTGATAAGTATGGGCAAGACCAAATATGAAGGAAGAAAGTACGATAATAACCCATATTGATAAGTTTGGAAATAAATAAGCTAAAGCAAATAGTGTAAATCCCCTGTAGATCACTTCTTCCGTTAATCCTGCTGTTAAAGAAACATAATTCCATCTTTTTTTCTCGGATTCAGTGACAGGTAATAACGGTGCAATAACAGATTTTTCCCAGTCCTCTTTTTTCTTTTTTGTTAACTCTTTTTTAATTTTATCACTGAAATTGAACCCAATGATAAAGTATAAGACAAACAATAAATATAGGAGCCCAATTCCAAGTCCCGTATAGGTTACCGCTTTCCCAAGTGGTTCCGTGTTTAAATTTGGAATTGAAATTCCAATCTCTTCGAATGTTAGTTCAGTGAAAATCGTCAATAATAGAATCGTTATCGTTGGTACCCATAATCCAATTATGGTGTTGTTGTAATAGTTCAATCTTGCTTTGTGATCTGTTTTCACTTTTTGCTTGAATCTTTGAAAATCAAAATACCCAAATATCGGTTCATAAAACAATAAAAAGAGCAAAAGGATCCAAATGACAATATCCATACATACCTACCTCCTTTCCAGGATCTAAAATAACTTTCTAGAAATCTATTTAGTTTTATTGTGATTTTCTATCTTTTTAAAATTCCGAAAAATGAGTATCTACTAATGCAAATATCTACCTCAATTGTATGAGTATATATACTCAAAAAGTGATAACTTCATTCAATGGGAGTTTTCTTTATCCATCAAATGTCCTTTTTACTGCCGTTCATGCGGGATAAACTCTATAAATCTAGTTTAACATAAACCTCCAATTTCCTAGTAAAAAGGTGCTACTTGGTTAACCAAAGTAGCACCTTTTTTGACAAATCAATTTGGTGAGCGGATTTAACAGACAAAGCCAACGAATTAACTTATGAACTGCTCTCTGCCAACTCGCTGTAGAAATTTATGAAACGTCTCTCGCTTTTTCCCCATTTGTGAATAAACAGCGATGATTTTTTCAACAATATCATACAATTCTTCAGGCGTTAGATTCTCCTTCAGCAAAGCACCTACCTCGGCGTCTTTCCCTTTTGCTTTTCCTCCAACATAAAGATTGTACTGGTCTTTTATTTTCATAACCCCGATATCGCTCAACATCGGTTCCCCACAACCAACCGGGCAACCGGTATAAGCGACTTTTAGTGTAAAAGGGACAGGTTTTCCTGCGATCCGACGATTCAACTCTTTTGCGATCGGCATCCCTTCCTCCTCTTCTCCTTTGCAAAAATTGCAGGTTCTCAAGCTCTTAACAAAATTGCCAACAGGATAACAAACCAATCCAACATGGTGGAACTCTTCAATGATTTCTTCTTTCCGATCTTCGGGGATTTCAATATACAGTTGTTGGAAAGTGGTTAACTCCAGTTCCTCGTTATCATCCATATATTTTGCTATGGTCATAAGTTGCTTTGCATTGAGCTTTGCTCCAAACCCGATTCCCCCATTTATGGCCATCTTCACTTTTTTTACAACGCTTTCCATGTTCACTCCATCCCTTTATTTTAATTCTTCTACTATACTCTAGTAGGGTATATAAGGTAATAAAAAAGTACCTGCCGCTGTTATCTAGCGACAGGCGATCTCAACCTACCTGGTTCATCAGAGAGAACAACATATTATTTTTGTAATTTTACCCTCTGTAACCGCAATGCATTCAAGACAACCGATACCGAACTAAACGCCATCGCTGCTCCGGCAACCCATGGTGCAAGCAGTCCGACTGCCGCAATTGGAATGCCAATCGTGTTATAGGCAAATGCCCAGAATAAGTTTTGCTTAATATTCCGCATTGTTTTGCGACTCATCAAAATCGCGTCGGCAATACTGTTTAAGTCCCCGCGAATCAACGTGATGTCTGCTGCTTCCATCGCGACATCTGTCCCGGTACCAATGGCCATTCCAATATCCGCTGTAGCTAGTGCAGGTGCGTCATTAATTCCGTCTCCGACCATAGCCACTTTTTTACCTTGATTTTGCAGCTTTTTCACTTCTTCTGCTTTCCCTTCAGGAAGCACTTCCGCAATCACATCATCCACGCCGACTTCTTTCCCAATCGCTTGAGCAGTGCGCTCGTTATCACCTGTCATCATGATAACTTTGATGTTCATTTGTTGTAAACGGCGTACCGCTTCCCGAGAAGTATCTTTAATCGTATCAGCGACGGCAACTAACCCTGCATATTGGCCATTAATTCCAGCCAACATCGCCGTTTTCCCGTTTCGCTCTAATTCTTCCATAGCTGGGAGAACGGATTGGATTTCAATTCCGTATTGCTGCATCAGTTTCCGTGTGCCAATCACTACTCCTTGACCAGAAACCGTCGCTTGCACACCATACCCTGGAATATTTTCGAAGAATTGAACATTGGCTAGTTCAATGCCTTTCTCTTGAATCCCTTCCACAATCGCTTGTGCCAATGGGTGCTCAGATTGTTTTTCTGCTGCGCCGATTAAAGATAAAAATTTCGCTTCGTCTTGACCATCTGCAACTATAACATCGGTTAGCACAGGTTTCCCGTGTGTGACCGTACCTGTTTTATCAACAACCACAGTGTCAATTCCTTGCGTTTGTTCTAAATGCTCGCCGCCTTTGAATAAAATCCCAAATTCAGCGGCACGACCGGAACCGGCCATAATCGAGGTCGGAGTCGCAAGTCCTAATGCACATGGACACGCAATCACAAGGACCGCAATTAATACTTCAAGTGCTGGTGTAACCTCACCAGGTTGAACCCACAAGATCCAGACTAAAAAGGTAAGGACGGCAATGCCCACGACGATTGGAACGAAAATACCGGAAATTTGATCCGCCAACCGTTGAATCGGTGCTTTCGAACCTTGGGCGTCTTCCACGACTTTAATAATTTGGGCTAAAGCGGTGTCACGGCCAACTTTTGTGGCTTTCATTTTGATAAAACCATTTTTGTTGATCGTTGAGCCGTAGAGAATGTCCCCAGCATTTTTATCGACTGGTAAACTTTCACCGGTTAACATCGATTCATCAACAGCTGTTGTTCCTTCGATTACTTCCCCATCAACAGGAATTTTTTCACCAGGTTTCACTAAAATCGTGTCACCAATCACGACTTCCTCTAACGGAACTTCTTTTTCGACTCCATCACGGACAACAATCGCTGTTTTCGCTTGAAGGCCCATTAGTTTTTTTATCGCTTCAGATGAACGGCCTTTTGCTCTTGCTTCAAATAATTTCCCTAAAAGAATAAGGGTAATCAATACTGCACTTGTTTCAAAATAGAGATGTGGCCCGTGGTGCGTACCGGCTGTAACAATCGCTTGATAAACGCTGTAAAAATAAGCGGCTGACGTACCCATCGCAACAAGGACATCCATGTTGGCACTCCCATTGCGAAGGGCTTTATACGCACCTACATAAAACTGTTTCCCAATAATAAATTGTACCGGTGTGGCTAAAATCATTTGGAACCACGGATTCATTAAAATGTCTGGGACATATAAAAACGATGTAAACGAAAAGTGACCAACCATCGTCCATAATAACGGCAACGATAAAATCGCTGAAAGAATGAATTTCCGTTGTTGATCTTTAATATGCTGTTCACGGTGATCGACTTGTTCTTGTTCATCTTGCTTTTGGTGCGCCCCGTAACCTAGCTTTTCTACTTTCGCAATAATATCGCCAATCGATACTTCGGAAGGATTAAACTCAATGGTTGCTTTTTCAAGCGCCAAATTGACGTTTGCAGTTGTAATACCATCCATCTTATTTAATCCTTTTTCGATGCGCGTTGAACAAGCGGCACACGTCATTCCCGTAATCTCAAACTCCGCTTTTTGTTTCACAACTCCATAACCAAGCGCTTCGATTTTCTTTTCAAAATCGGCTTCACTCAGTTTCGCTGGATCGTATTGTATCGTTGATTTTTCCAGCGCTAAATTGACGGATGCTTGCTCAACACCCTCCATTTTATTTAACCCTTTTTCAATCCGTGTTGAACAGGCGGCACAGGTCATTCCGGTAATTTGAATACTCGCTTCTTTCATTTTTTTTGATGATACGGCTTCTGTACTCATCATTCCTCACCTCTATTATACCTATAAGGGGTATATTTTATTGCAAATGAAAGAGTGCTATGCTAGCACTCTTATTCTACATCATACCCTTGCTCTTCAATCGTTTCTTTAATGGTATCAAGGGATACTTGGGATTCGTTAAAAGCTACTTCAACCAAAGCCTCATCTAATTTTACAGTTACTTGGTTCACACCTGCTAATTGACCAACGCTTCCTTCTACCGCTTTTACACAATGTCCACATGACATTCCTTGAACGTTTAATGTTACAGTTTGCATAAATCTATCTCTCCTTTAAGAATAAAATTGGTTTTCATACTACACAGGGGTATATAAAACTGAAAAAAATTTATTTCTTCATCAACTTTTGGATAGTGACCAGTAATTCATCTAAAACTTCATCGTCCCCTTCGGAAAGGCGATCGACGACACATCCTTTTAAATGACCTTCCAAAAGAATTTTGGCTACACTATTTAAAGCTGATTGTGTGGCAGAAAGTTGAGTGATCACATCATCACAGTATACATCTTTCTCAATCATTCCCTTAATGCCGCGAATTTGACCTTCAATCCGATTTAAACGAGTCGTTAAATCCTTTTTCACCCGCTCCGGATGATGACTTTTTCGACAAGACGTCGCACCCTCCGTATGGCAAGCAACTTCTTTTCCCGTGTTTTCCATAAGCTTACCCTCCTATCTTGATTATATGTTACCATACCCTACTAAGGTATGTAAATGGGCAAATTGGTTTTTTTTGGTGGGACAGAGGCCCCCTCTGTCCCATTCACCAATATGTAATAGTATCAAGCACCCCTAAAATCAGCATTACCATACCAGCTGCTTTCTGAACGACGTTTCCTAGTTTCCTTCCTTTCTTTTTAATAATGGCTCCTCCTAAATCGAGGTACCAAATTAAGAAGATGGCTAGAATCAAAGGCAGAGAAGTTCCAATTGCGAAAAACACAGGGAGAATTGCTCCGTAACTAACAGCTGTAGCCATCGGCATGAGGGTTATAAAGAATAACGTAAACATTGTCGGGCAAAATCCAAGGGTAAAACTAACCCCTAATAAAAATGCCCCTAGACTGCCTTTTGTATGAAATTTCTCCAAGAAGTTGCCAAGAGAAATCGTTTTATAGACTTTAAATACGCCTAACATAAACAGCCCAATGATGATAAACATCGGACCGACGATTCTTCTCACCCATGGAAAATACGTCGTTAAAGAGATTCGAATTTCACTGCCCACAATCCAAACGAACAGGCCTAGCCCAGCAAAGACAACGATTTTTCCTAAAGTGAAAAAAAGTACGTTCTTCCAAGCAACCTTTTGTTGTACCGATTGATTGCCATAAACCGTAATGGCGCCAAGATTGCCTGTAAACTGACATGGAGCAACGGCGCCAACAATTCCTAAGACAAAAGCCGATAAAATGGGGATCCCTTTCGTACTTAATCCGATATTGATCAAAGGCTGGGAAAAGAAATTGCTGATTTGGCTAAAAAATTCATACATACGTTCTTCTCCTTTAATATGAACAAATCATCCATTTCATTTTAATCGATAAATATCAAGAATGTATGCAACAACATCTCCCTAACATCTAGGTAATTTATTTCATTAGACTAATCCCATTTGGTGTATGGCCAACTTCAATCGTTTCAATTACCTTATTTTGCTCGGTATCAATAACACTGACTGTATGATCAAACATATTTGTCACATAAACACGCTGATGATCTGGACTTGTGACGACCCCATGAGCCCCTTTTCCTACCTCAATGGATGCGGTTGCCTTTTTGGATTGAACGTCAACAACTGTCACGGTATTGGATGGATTTTCTGCTGTCCCTTGATTGGCTACATAGGCGTATTGGTCATTCCCATCTAGGTAAACCTGAGCTGGACCATTTCCCACAGAAACTTTATCAACTTGGTCATTTTCTAGATTGACAATCGCTAATGCATTTTCCGAATTCAACGTGACAATAAGCGTTTTGCCATCAGACGAAATAGCCGTTGTCACAGGTGTCTGCCCAACCTTTATTTTCTTCTCCTCTTTCATGGTCTCAAGATTCACAACACTGACCGTATCTTCCCCCATATTAGCAATATAGGCCATTGAACTGTCAGACGAAATTCGAAACCCATGCGGACCTTTACCGGTCGAGATTGTTTGTATTACATCGAAGCTAGTCGTATCAATAACAGATACTGTGTGATCTTCGTTATTTGTTACAAGAACATATTTACCATCTTCTGTATAAACAATATGTGCAGGATGATTCCCTACTTCGACCGTTTTGACCACTTCATTTGTTGCTGTATCTAAAAACAAGGCAATTCCTGGCATGTCCATGGATTCCCCATGGGCATGGCCCATGTCCGGAACAATCGTAGCAGCAAGCAATTTTCCATCTGGGGAAACCTGTACATTATGGGCGATACCGTCCACTTCAATCGTAGAGTCCACTTCGTTTGTGTCTGCATTGATTTTTGTTATACTTCCTCCTTCATCCGCTGTAAAATAATACTTAACTTCTTGTTCATTTTCAGATGCTTTTACAGATGTTTGTTCCTGTGTTTCATTTTGTTCTTTTGATGTTGCCTCCGGATTGGAATTGCCGCATCCTGTTAAAATCAATCCTAAGATAAAGAGAATGGTAAAAAAACTGTTTTTTGCTTTCTTCATAACTAAGAGTTCCTCCTCGAATTTTTCATTTCAAAAACAGTGTAACGAGGAAATCTCACAAAACATGTGATGAACTTCACATTAGAAAAGAATGCATTCGTGATTTTTACAATTTATTGAAAACCTCTCATCTTTTCATAAAAGTCCATAGAATCTGCACAATTATGGACTAAAATCATCTTTTCCTTTTGGACGTAGTCGGTTGTGTATTCCTAGAATTTATTAAGCGCGTTCAAAAAGGGGATAAGGTGACCAGTGAGTGTTTCATTGCCCGTTCTCTTTAAAATTTTTGCGATCGGGCACCGAGAGCACGGCTCGATGACCATACTCTTAAAATTCCTTGCCAATCGGGCACTGAGAGTCCGGCTCAGTTACCGTTCTCTTAAAATTTCTTGCCAGCGGGCACCGAGAGTCCAGCTCAATGACCGCTCTTATAAAATCCTTGCCAGCGGGCACCGAGAGTCCAGCTCAATGACCGTTCTCTTTTAAAATCCTTGCCAGCGGGCACCGAGAGTCCAGCTCAATGACCGTTCTCTTTTAAAATCTTTGTCAGCGGGCACCGAGAGTCCGGCTCAGTTACCGTTTTCTTTTAAAATCTTTGTCAGCGGGCACCGAGAGTCCAGCTCAATGACCGTTCTCTTTTAAAATCTTTGCCAGCGGGCACCGAGAGTCCAGCTCAATGACCGTTCTCTTTTAAAATCTTTGCCAGCGGGCACCGAGAGTCCGGCTTCAGTTACCGTTCTCTTTTAAAATCTTTGCCGGTCGGGCACCGAGAGCCCTCCTCTATGCCCTACCATTAAGAACATTCCTACAGCACGATGTTGCAAAAATTTAACCATCAGGTAAGAATGAACCATATAATCTGAATCCATAAATAGGTGATCATATGAACAAACTTTCAATCAAAATCGGAATCATCTTTTTCTTCATTATTTTTAGTTTGGAAATCTTTATGTTTTTCTTTTTACACACTTCGATTGTTGATTCGAGGGTGGAAGAGGAACTTTCGGCCTTACAAGCAAGAGGAAATTCGCATCGAAACATTCTCGAAAAGCAATTTGACGCTGAAACGATCTCCCATGTTACCTTGATGGAATCAGAAGCAAACACAGAGGTGGTAATTACAGATGCTACCGGGAACGTGCTCGATTCTTCGCATCAAATCAGCAACTTTAAGAAATACGTAAACGTCATCGACTCTTCGATCCCAAGAGCTGGGCTTGTTGTGGAGGAACATTGGAAGAAGGAACCATACATTGCGACTGTCAGTCCAATCGAACAGAATGGTGAAATGTCTGGCTATGTTTTTATGTTTCAAGATACTCAATCTGTTCATGCTTTAATTGACCGTCTAAATGAACACTTTTTATTAGCCGCCATTATTTCTATTAGCTTAACTGTAATTATCATTTTCTTTTTATCAAAAGCACTAACAAAACCGCTCATCAAAATGAAGGACGCCACTTCCCAAATCAGCAAAGGCAACTTCGATGTAACTTTAGCCATAAAAGGAAACGATGAGTTAGCAGATTTATCTCAATCGATTCAATTGCTTGCGAACGATTTGAAGTATTTAAAGCAAGAGCGAAATGAGTTCCTGGCCAGCATTTCCCATGAACTCAGAACGCCATTAACCTATCTAAAAGGCTATACAGATATCCTTCTGAAACGGAAATTGCCTATCGAGGAGCAACAAAAATATTTAACCATTATCCGGGAAGAAAGCAATCGTCTTTCGGTACTGATTAAGGATTTATTTGAGTTAGCGAAGATTGATAAAAATACTTTTATGATTGAAAAACAACCTATTCCCTTACATGAATTTTTAACATCAATCGAAAGAAAATTAGCTCCGGCTTTTTCCGAAAGAAACATGATTTTCACTATACAATGTCCTACGAATCTTTTTTTAAGAGCAGATCCCGCCCGGTTGGAACAAATCATTTTAAATCTTTTAGATAATGCCATGAAGTATTCCGAAGAAGGTTCGGAAACAACAATCAAGGTTTCAAAAAATAAACATTCTGTTCATCTTGCCGTAACAGATCAAGGAAAAGGAATTCCAGCTGAAGACCTCCCCTATCTCTTCAATCGTTTTTATCGCGTCGACAAATCCCGTACGCGATCATTAGGGGGTACCGGACTTGGCCTAGCGATTGTGAAAGAACTTGTTGATCAGCATGGCGGCGCAATTTCCGTCAAAAGTGAACTCGGGAAAGGCACAGAGTTTCTATTAACATTTAAGGAGTAAAAACAATGAAAACCATTTTATTAGTAGATGACGAACCACTTATGCTTGATTTGCTTTCACTTTATTTAGCTCCTGCTGGTTATGATTGTGTAAAAATGACTTCAGCAGTTGAAGCGATCACCTATTTAGAATCCAACCACGCCGATCTCATTTTACTTGATGTGATGATGCCTGAAATGGATGGCTGGGAAGCATGTCGTGAAATAAAAAAGCATTGGGCTATCCCGATAATTATGCTTACGGCTTTGGGCGAAAAACCCGATATTGTCAAAGGGTTGAAAATCGGGGCGGATGACTATGTTTCCAAACCATTTGATGAAGAAGAATTGCTAGCTAGAATCGAAGCAGTTTTACGAAGAACCCAAAGTGACCTTGAGAAAATCAAATTCTTAGGACTTGAACTGGATTTGAATTCCTTTGTTCTTCAATATCATCAAACAGGAATCTCGTTAACCCCGAAAGAATTTGCGATGATGGAGCTGTTTTTAAAGAATCGGAATAAAGTATTCTCCCGCGAGCATTTAATCACTTCAATTTGGGGGTATGAAGTTTCGACGGAGGACCGGACTATTGATTCCCATGTGCGGAATTTGCGGGACAAGCTTCGAAAAGCAGGCTTCCCTGCGGATGAGTATTTGGTGACCGTTTGGGGTGTTGGCTATAAATGGGTGGATAAAAAATAAGGTTTGTTCACATTTTGCATTTCTCTGGAAGTTGATCACAATTCACAGGTTTCTCAAAAGTTCTTGATAAAAACTGCATATTTTCACTGTAGCCTATAGGTAAGAAAGGAGAGGTTATATATGAAAAAACTGATTGTTGGAATATTAAGCGCAACCTTTATCCTGGGAGCTGGATCTTATGCATTTGCTCAAGGAACTGAGGATGGAATTTTAGGTTTTGATCAAGTGAAGCCGTACATGGAACAGATGCATCCTGATTTTTCTGAGAACGAATTGCAAAACATGTATAACGCCTGCCATGGTGAAGGAGGCATGATGGAGAACACTCCCCCTGCAGGCATGATGAATCGTCTGTAAGCAAGAAAAACCTGGACGATGGAAATACCGAATTTGCGGCTTCGAGGACGGATTTCAATCCGTCCTTTGCCTGTGAGCTAGCATGTTAGACCACTAAAAAGAGGATGTCCTTCCCCCTTAGGACATCCTCTTTTTTACTATTCTTATTCAACAGGTGAAAGTTCACCTTCTGTTACCCATTTATGATTTTTCACTTCTTCCCCATCGGTTGTTGTGAAATCAACCATATAGACTGTGGTTTGTTCTGCTGAATCAATTTCAACGGTTGCCCCTTCCATTCCTTCCATGTGAGCGGCATTGGTTTTAACTTCCGTACCAGGTGCTAATGGCGCTTCCCCTGCATCAATCAGCTCTTCATGAATCACCCATTTATGGTCCTCCACTCTTTCCCCGCCAGTAGTTGGCGTATAGGAAATTGTATAAACCGTTGTATCATATGTACCAGCGATTGTTGCCTCGGCGCCTTTCATGCCCGGCATATGTGCATCCGTAATGACCGCCTTACTTCCAACTGGATATTTAGGATTTTCCGCTTCTTTTAACCCTTCTGGAACTTCACCCGAACTGGACATGTCCATTTGACTATGATCCATGTGCTCTTCTGAAGTAGCATCATTCGTCTGTTCCTGACCAGCATTTTCGGTTTCTTCGTTTGTTGGTTGTGCTTCCTCGTTCGTACTACATGCCCCAAATACGAGCAATAACGATAGAGACAAACTTAAAAAGTACATTTTTTTCATTTTTTCAACACTCCTCCTTTTCTTTAGGAGTAGGATAACTCAAAGTTTTGCAGTTTTTGTGCATTTTTATTATTTCTATCTTGTGAAATGTGTAATATGAGTTGGTTAGCATCCTGCTCCGTTTCCCAGCTCAATAAAGCGTTGCTGCATCCAGGTTTAACGCTCTTTGCCTTGACAGAACAAAATCGCTAGGACAGGTCCTAGCGATTCCTCATTTAATTGTTCGGTGTAAATGTCAGTTATAATATGTTCGATTTAAAAAAACAGTGTTTAAGTCATTATATAGAGCATGAGAAACAGGCTAGGGACCTACACGCAGTATAGAATATCTAATTTCGTAATTATTTGGATGGGCAACGGAGTTCTTTTGAAAGAGTGTGGAATGATGATTGAGGTACAAGATTCATATATTAAATCAAAATAAATAAAGAATCCATAAATGTATAGATTGATTTTATGTGGATAGAAAAACCTAGAATAATTTACGACACGTGTGTAGTACTCTTTCAAGATCATGACTTTTTAAACTACCTAACTTACGTTTAAGTTCAGATTCATGGATTGAGAGAATTTTAGAAGTTCTTACTATAGATGGCTTGTATAAACCGGCGTGCTGCCAGTATTCAAGCACTACATCAAATTTACTTCTTCCTTGTTGACTCGTGATTGGGGCCACGATTACATCGATATCAAGAGCTAATTCGTTTCCGACGATTAATACAGGACGTTGTTTATATTCCCGTGTATCTTTAAAGATTACATTAGCCAACCAAACCTCTCCCTGTCTTATTTCTCTATTCATTATAGATATCATCCTCCTCGTTATCCCACCAAGAATAGTTTTTATTTAGAAAAATTGCATCTTTTGACATAAATTTTTCTTTGATTTTTTCGAGAACCATTTGGCGCTCTTCTGCATCTAACTTTTCAAGCTCCTTAATTATTTTTTCTGAAATAGACATGTATTCACCACCTCCAATAATTCTTAGATTCATTATAACTCAATTATTTTCCTTTAGAAAAGGTGTTTGGCAGCCTAGCAGCTAGAAACAATTCATAAGTGTCGTGCAACAGACATGTAATGCGGTCGTGCAATATGGAACAAAAAGGACAGTTCCCGAGTAACTTGTCACACGTAACTTTTTGATCATTTTGCCGTATTAAATAGAGAAGTACTCTATACTTGAGATGAGATGAGTGTATGAATCTAGCTCTAGAATGGCCATCACGATTGCGGTTGGTTTATTCATAACATCCAGGGAAAAAAATAAATGTCACCGTTTTATGGTCAATATTTAAAACACTCATTAGAGTCTATCTTCTATGAGACATTTCTTCGCTTAAAAAGTGCCTCGTCACGGCCGTAAAACACGGAAGTGACGAGGCACTTTTTTTAATAGGCTTTTTTCGTAAAGAATGTTGTTCAAAACCTAGTCCCGATTTTAACTCGGGATAAGCCATTTTGTACGTTCATATTAAGTTTACTAGCTCTTTTCTCCTGATTTTAAAATTGCTGTCCAATGAAAACACAGTTAATTCAATTCTCTTTATATCTATAAGCAACAAATCTTCAGAAAAAGGCTTTTTAATAAATCATAATCGCCACCAATAATGCTGGGATCGCAGCTACAAGAGGAGCAATTACACACGTTACAAAAACATGTTTGTATGCATCCTTATGTGTTAAACCAGCTACCACTAAGCTTGTAATGACCGCCCCATTGTGAGGCAAGGAATCCAATCCTCCAGAGGCAATCGCAGCAATTCGATGCATTGCATCCGGATTCACTCCTAAATCTAAATAGATAGGCGATAACGTTTCCATTGCGATGGCTAAACCGCCAGAGGCTGACCCTGTAATCCCGGCTAAAGCGGTTGTGGCAACAAACAAGGAGATTAACGGACTACCAGGAATGTTCGTCATAATGTCTGTAAAAATAGCAAAACCTGATGTCGCGGCAATCACCGCTCCGTACCCAACGTCCGCACTCGTATTGACAACAGGTAACACCGCATTCGTCACACCGATGTTAATCGTCTCTTTTTTCTTTTCAATATACTTCCAAAAGATGATGCTACATACAAAAACAGCAATCATCAAGGTATAGAGCACTTCCACTTTAAATAAGTTTAAGAGCACCAATAAAAGGATTGAGGGTGTCAAACTTAAAATGAGACCAGGTAATTTTTTATCGGCATATTTATCGATGTTCTCTCCATCTGCTTTCTCCAGATTTTTCATCGACGCATAAGTTTCGCCTCGCTTCTCAGATCGTTTTAAGGCGAATTTTAAATACCATAGGTTGATGGCAAGAACAACAATCGTTGCGACAATCCCAATCCATGCTCCAGATTGGACATCTGTCCCCAAATAGTTAATTGGAATGATATTTTGAATTGAAGGTGTCCCGGGTAACATCGTCATGGTGAAGGTCCCGATTCCAATGAAAAAAGAGGCCAGAAACAAATGCCACGGGATATTCATTTCTCTAAAAAGAGGCTTGGCGATCGGCAACACCGCAAAAATGACCACGAATAAAGTGATCCCGCCGTAGGTTAAAAACGCACAGATTACCATGATGGAAACTAACACTTTGTATTTGCTGTCTTTCCCTAAAATTTTCAGCAAAGCTTGGGCGATTGTCCTCGCCGCCCCACTATCATCCATGAACTTCCCAAACATCGCCGCGAACAAGAAAATTAAATAATAGTTTTTGGCGTAGTTTACAAATCCACCCATATAATCATTTTGAAAAGTTTCTAATATCGGCATATTGTTCAGAACAATTACGAATAAACTGACAACTGGTGCGATAATGATAATGCTAAATCCCCTAAAAGCTAGAAAAATTAATAAAATTAAAGACAAAATAATGGTGGCCAGACTCCACATTTTTAATTCCTCCCCTCCTTGATCACATACAGCAGCATAGTTAACGAACTTTCATTTCAAAACGGTAAAAAACCACTCTCTGGTATTCATAAAATACCTAATTGTTTTAAAAACTAGTTTTCTTCTAAAGTTCTTATCTAATGGTCCCTCTTTGATCGCTTTTAGGACCCCACGGACAAAGGCTTGTCCAAATTGAATAAACATTTCACCTAATATGTATTCGCTTTATCCCCTCCTTGTGAAAACGCATTCAATAAACGCTACTAAAATGGTTTCATTCTCTTAATTTATATAGTTATTAACCTTTAGGACAAACTAGTCCAAAATAAGAAGATTATCTAGGATTTACAATTAAATGATAGAAAGGTCCGATAAAATAGGAGCTGGAAGGGAACATACAACAGAACTTCTAGGTATTTTTACACAAAAAAAAACGCCTTTCTAGAAAAGCGTCCTGTTGCTAAAGCCTAATTATTGATAGATTGACTTCATAAAGATAGGAAGTGTATCGCCCAATATACATCCCATATATCAGCGTCCATTATTAAAAAACAAGCTCATTGTATGTGTGCAGCTGCACACCGCTTTTGTTGGGAAGAAACGGGGATTTTAGCGAAACGTGCGATTTCTGAGGAAATATTTATTTCCGAAAGAGGCATTTCACTCCTTGAGAGAACTAGAACAGAGTCTGTTATGTTTCATACAATGAGTTCTTCTTAGTTCAAGCAAAACTCTAAAAAATTGATTTCTATAAAAGAACTAACTCATTCTTTTACTTTTTATCACGATTGGTGGTTTTGTATTTTTCACCTTTGCTGTCATAGGTGATCCATTCACCCACAGGCTCCCCCATTTCAAAATATCCTGAACGCTTGATTGTTCCATCAGAACGATACCATTCCCAGTAACCGTCTGGCTGATCTTCAATGATTTTCCCTTTTGACCAGATTGTTTTTCCGTTCGCATGGTATTTAATCGTGTATCCGTCCACCACTTCCAATTTCTTTTCCTTCACACCGTTCGGCTGTAAAATGTCACATTTTTCATTTTCCATGACTTTCCTCCTATAACCCTTTCAATTTTTATCACATTTTAATTGATTTTTTTAACCATATCACGAATACAACTATTTTATAAACCTGTTCGCTAGCCGAACAAGAACAATTTTTCTTTCTCTGTTAAATGAGTTGTAAATAGAGGCCCAGGTGCAATGATTTTCCGAGTAGAAAGTTCTATGTGCGATAAAAAATCTTAATTGTGTCTGTACAACAAATAAGAGAGATCGCCGTAGCAATCTCTCCCTATGAATCTTTCAATCATTATAGTATTTGGCTAATTATGCACGATCTTTTCAAGGCGTGAAAGCCTATTCAGAAAGCCTTTACAAACTTTTTTAAAAAGAAGCTCTTACACCATGATACTTGATAATATCAGTGCATTTATCGTGAGTCGTACTCTTATCTAAACATCTCCCGAAAGGTGCATCCAAACCGATTAGACCGATTTATGCAGTTTTCTCTTTAGAAACGCGATTTTCGCCAATTTTTTCAATTTCCTCTAAAGTACGACCGCGCGTTTCAGGCACGCATTTACGGATGAATAATACACCGAGTAAACAAATACCACCGAAGATGGCAAATACTGCTTCTTGCGCCATCGAAGCAACCATGATTGGGAATAGCAAACCAACTAAGAAAGATCCTATCCAGTTAAACGAGGAAGCCAATCCGGACGCACGACCACGAATGACAAGTGGGAAAATTTCTCCTACGATCACCCAAGTCAATGGAGCCCATGTAAAGGAATACAATGCGACATAGATACTTAAAAAGACAACGATCATCATCGGGCTAGCATCAGGAATAATTAAATTCAAGATAGCTGGCAAAATAAAGGATAGCCCCATAATCGTTCCGCCTACTGTTAAAAGCGTACGGCGATTAAATTTATCCGCAATCAATAAGAAAACCAATGAACCTAGAACGAGAATAACACCTTGAATAATTGGCCACATTAACGCAGAACTAGCTGCATGTCCTGAAGCGTTTTCAACAATTAATGGAATATAATAGAAAATTGCGTTTGCGCCTTGGAATTGTTGAAAAGCTGCGACCCCAACACCAGCAAGGACTAAATAGCGGTATTTCCCACTTAAAAGGGTGCCCCATGAAGCTTTTTGATTTGCCTTTGCTTCCATTGTAGCACTTTCTTGAATTTGTTTGATTTCAGCATCAATGTCTGCTTTGTTCGTACGAAGATAGCTTAACACCTTACGAGCTTCATTAATTTTATTGTTTTTAATTAAGAATCGTGGCGATTCTGGTAACTTTAATACGCCAAAGAATAAAATCAACGCAGGGACAGCCGCTAAACTAAGCATCAACCTCCATGCCATTGTTCCAGGTAAATCTTTCAAAAAATAAGCAACAATATAGGAAAGCAACATTCCTGAAACAATCATCGTTTGGTTAATTCCTGACAATCGTCCACGTAAACGCGCAGGCGCCATTTCGGACATATAAGCTGGGACCAATGCAGAAGCAGCACCAACCGCCAAACCTAAAAGAACTCGAGAAAAAATCATAAATAAAATTCCATTATGTGGTGCAACTCCTGCCAAAATGGAGCCAATCGCAAAAATGATTGAAGAAATTAAAATCATTTTGCGTCGTCCTAGCTTATCTGATAGTTGACCTGCCAAAGCTCCTCCAAAAATAGCACCTAACATTAACGAAGAGGTAATCCAACCAATTGCAGTCGGATTGTTTTGAAGGTTCCAATCTTCTTGTAGAAATGGCAAAGCCCCCGTCATAACCCCGATATCATAACCGAAGAGAATGCCTCCAAAAGCCCCGAAAAAATAAATAAAGCCACTTGGGATTTTCTTTTCTTTCCCCATTTATTTTCCCTCCTTAAGTATTCATGTTGTTCTTTTATAAACCTTTTGCTTTAAGGTTTGATTGCTAGAATAAAACACTTAAACGCTTTCACGAACCCCTAAAAAAACACAGTTACACGTAAAAAACGAAAAAGGAACCTATTCACTGGCGAATACTCACCATTCTCCACTTTTGCCATACCTCCCCTCCAAGGAAGCAACACTTCCTCGGAGGGAGTGGCATTATTTAATTACGACATAATCCAAGTTTACTAGTTTTGCATAAGCAACGATTTGGTCGGTCGTTAAGTTTAATGATACAACGGTATGATGTCCGCCACCATTTTCAATCCAAGCTTTCACTCCATCTTGGAAGTTTGGCTTCACTTCCCAAAGAACACGGGCCACTGGGAGATTTGGTGCAGCTACAGTAGGTTCAAAGGCCGTTACTTCATTAATTAATAGTTTATAATGAGTCCCAAAGTCCGCCATGGAAACTACGACACCGTCTCCTGCTTTCCCATCGAATACCAAGCGTGCAGGGTCTTCCCGGTCACCAATTCCTAGTGGTGAGACGATAATCTTTGGTTGATTGCTTGCGAGTGATGGATCGACTTCAAGCATATGAGATTGAAGGATCGATTCTTGGCCAGCCGCTAATTCATACGTGTAATCTTCCATAAAACCTGTTGATTGGTTATGACTCATCACTTTCAATAAACGATCGAGTGCTGCTGTCTTCCAATCCCCTTCACCGGCAAAACCATAGCCTTTTGCCATCAAACGTTGAACAGCAAGACCTGGAAGTTGTTTCATTCCATATAAATCTTCGAAGTTCGATGTGAATGCTGTATATCCACCATCATCGAGGAATTTTTGAATCGCGATTTCGTAGCTTGCTTGTACTTTTACACTCTTCTCCCAATCTTCTCGACTGTATGTACCATAATCAAACTCATAAAGAGTTTCATATTCTGCAAATAGATCATTGATTTCTTCCTCTGTTACAGCGTTCACGTATTGAACAAGGTCGCCGATTCCAAAATAGTCCACTGTCCAGCCAAATTGGATTTGAGCTTCTACCTTGTCCCCTTCGGTTACAGCCACGTTCCGCATGTTGTCTCCAAAACGAGCAACCTTGATGTTGAAGCTTTCATTATAGGCAACCGCTACATCCATCCAGTCTGCGATTTGCTGCTTTACTTCAGGACGCTCCCAGTATCCTACAACCACTTTGTTTTGTTTGTTCAGACGAGCATTGATAAACCCATATTCACGGTCACCATGAGCAGATTGGTTGAGGTTCATAAAATCCATATCAATTGTTGCCCAAGGAATGCTTTCATTGTATTGGGTTGCTAAATGAAGCAATGGTTTTTGCAATAATTTTGTGCCGCGAATCCACATTTTTGCAGGTGAGAACGTATGCATCCAAGTCATCACACCAGCTACTTCATCACGATAGTTGACTTCTTTCATCATGCTGGTGATTTTATCTGCTGTTACCGCTAAATCTTGCAACACAAGCGGATAAGGTAAAACACCGCTTTCATTTAAGCTATCTGTCATTGCTTGTGCGTTCGCTTTGACTTCCGCTAACGCCTCTTCCCCGTATAAATGTTGAGAACCTACGACAAACCAAAATTCTTTTTTCTCTGTTGCGAACATCTTCATCATCCTCTTTTCTTCATTTAATGGCTTGATAAATTACTAGAATGAATGTTACTTTTGTCCGTAATACGCATATTGGCCATGTTTGCGTAAATAGTGTTTATCCAAAATGCGTTGTGGCAATTCTTTCGCAAACGAATTTAACTGGCGTGTATATAAGTTCATTTTGGCGACTTCATCCAACACCACACTATTCATGACAGCGGTTTTGACATCTTTTCCCCAAGTAAATGGGCCATGTCCATGCAAGAGCACACCTGGAATTTCCATAATCTCTATGCCTCGCTCTTCGAATGTTTCGATGATGACGTTTCCCGTTTCCACTTCGTAGCCACGATCAATTTCTTGTTGTGATAAATAGCGGGCACATGGAACGGAACCATAGAATGTGTCTGCATGTGTGGTTCCCATTGCAGGAAGATCAATTCCTGCTTGAGCCCAAATCGTTGCCCAAGTGGAATGAGTATGGACGATGCCTCCGATTTCTGGATAACGCTGATAAAGAACGGCATGTGTTGCAGTATCGGATGAAGGCCTCAAATCTCCTTCGACAACATTGCCCTCGAGGTCCATCACCACCATGTCACTTGCTTTCATGGTTTCATAGTCTACTCCACTTGGCTTAATGACCATTAAACCTGTTTCACGGTCAATCGCACTGGCATTTCCCCATGTATATTTCACAAGTCCATATTTAGGTAAGTCTAAATTGGCTTGAAATACCTCTTCTTTTAATTGTTCTAACATGTAAATCCCTCCGGTTTTCCAATCCTTAACTGAAATGTTCGACAGCGGCGTGTTCAATCATTAACCCTTTTTTATAGCGTTCAATAAAGGCTTCAAATCCTTCCACATCCACTTGATCAGGGTAAATTTCTTGTCCATTCACCTCTGCAAACACCTTCTTGTCAAGGAAGTCTTCTAAACTTTCATTCTCTTCTTTATTCATCAGATAAGAAGCAAGAATGGCCATTCCCCATGCCCCGCCCTCTCCAGCGGTTGCCATCACGGAAACAGGTGTATTCATGGCAGCGGCTACAATTTTCTGGCCAACAAGTGGCGTTTTAAACAAACCACCGTGAGCTAAAATGCTGTCAATCGCGACATTTTCCTCTTTTGTTAAAATATCCATGCCGACTTTCAACGCACCAAAAGCAGTGAAAAGATGGGTTCTCATAAAGTTGGCTAAATTAAATTGACTCTCAGGGGACCGGACAAATAATGGTCGACCTTTTTCGAATCCTGTAATATTTTCACCTGAAAAGTATCCATAGCTCAGCAAACCGCCACCATCTGGATCTGCTTCCAACGCTTTGTTTAACATCACTTCAAATAATTTATTGGTATCAACCTCTTGACCCATTGCCTCAGAAAATTCACGGAACAATCCTAGCCAAGCATTCAGATCACTTGAACAATTATTCGCATGAACCATGGCCACTGGACTTCCGCTTGGAGTCGTGACTAAATCAATTTCCGGATAGACTTTTGAAAGTTCTTTTTCCAAGACAATCATCGCAAACACGGAAGTTCCTACGGAGACGTTTCCAGTTCGCTTTCTAACACTATTGGTCGCAACCATTCCCGTTCCTGCATCCCCTTCTGGAGGACAAATTGGAATGCCTGGTTGTAAATTGCCTGATCGATCCAGAATTTTCGCTCCCACTTCGGTTAATTCCCCTGCTTGCTCACCTGCAGAATAGACTTTAGGGAGAATCTCTTTTAACTGCCAAGGATACCCTTTGTCGGCAATTAATTCATCAAACTGCTTCATCATGGCTTCATTGTAATTCTGCGTAGTTTCATCAATTGGGAACATGCCGGAAGCATCCCCAATGCCAAGTGCTTTCTTCCCAGTAAGTAACCAGTGTATATAACCAGCCAAAGTTGTTAGGTAATCGATGCGTGGCAAATGTTTTTCTTCATTTAAAATCGCTTGATAAAGATGAGCGATGCTCCACCGTTCAGGGATATTAAATTGAAACGTCTCGGTTAGTTTTTTTGCAGCTTCACCAGTTGTAGAGTTTCGCCAAGTTCGAAATGGAACAAGCAACTCTCCTGTATGGTCAAAAGCCATATAGCCATGCATCATCGCCGAAAAGCCAATCGAACCTACGTTTCGAATCGTCGTTCCGTACGTTCGTTCCACTTCTCTCTTCATTTCACCGTAAGCTGTCTGTAATCCAGTGATGATATCAACTAAGTTGTACGTCCAAAATCCATCTTCTAAGCGATTTTCCCACTCATAACTTCCCGATGCGATTGTTTGATAGTGTTGATCAATCAGTACAGCTTTAATCCGTGTGGATCCAAATTCAATTCCAAGGGATGTTTCCCCGTTAATAATCGCTTGGTTCCGCTTAAATCGTTCCGTTTTCATGTTATTGAACCCCTCTCTTAACAGCGTTTTCATAAAAGGAGGCATGCTTCCCTTTTAAGGGTAAATCTACTTATTATTACTAGGTTAATAGCGTTTTCAAAAGCGTGACTGATAAGTAAACGCTTTATTTAACTACAACCTAAGTATATTTTTTGTACGTACATTTGTCAACAAACTAATTATTTATGCTTACATCTTTAAAATAAAGCTTCTATCCTTTGATATGACTGGGTTTAGGGTTTTTTTGTGATCTTAAAGACTTAAAATTTTAGTGAAACAATTTATATATTTTTTCAGACATTCAATAAAACGAACACATTTGTTTTTATTTCTTCCAAAACATGTTAAAATATGTCCATACAAATATAGTGAAATACATTATAGAATAGAACAACGATGAAAGAAGTGAAAGATTTGTGAAGCCGAAATATCAAATACTCATTGATGATATAAAAAATAAAATCCTAACAGGTGAATACAAAATAGGAGAACAAATTCCGACTGAATCCACTCTGCAAGAGATATACAATGTAAGCCGCCATACGGTCCGAAAGTCGATTACAGAGTTATCAAATGAGGGTTTTTTACGAAGTGAAAAAGGATCTGGCACCTATGTAAGCAATCAATACCAATCAAAGTCTGGGAACAAATCGAAAAACAAGACGATTGGTGTCATCACCACCTACATCTCGGATTACATCTTCCCCTCAATCATTCGCGGAATTGAAAAGAGATTAAAGGAAGATCAATATTCATTGCTTTTAGCAAGTACAAATAATGATGTAGAACAAGAAAAAAAGGCCTTGGAAATGATGATGTCGTTTGGTGTGGATGGGTTGATTATTGAACCGACAAAAAGCAATCTATACAACCCCAACATCGCTTACTATCTATCGTTTAAGGAGCAAGAGATTCCTTTCATTATGATCAATGCTTATTATGAGGAATTAGAAGTGCCTTTCTTCTGTCTAGATGACGTACAGTCTAGTTATCTTGCAACGAAAGAGTTGATTAGAAAAGGACATACCCAAATTGGACTTATCTCGAAAAGCGATGACCTGCAAGGAAAATACCGCATGAAAGGCTATATCAAGGCACTTGGAGAAGCGAAATTGCGCTTTCAACCAGAGCATTTGCTTTCATTCACAACTGAAACAAAAGCCGACTTGTCTGCCAATCTGGTGCCTTTTCTAAATGAAAACAGAGACGACTTGACTGCGATTGTTTGCTACAACGACGAGGTAGGATTGGAAGTCGCAAATGTGTGCAGACAACTTGGGATTTCGATTCCAAACCACTTGTCCATTATTGGCCAAGATAATTCGTATATTTCCCAAAACGCCAATATCAAACTAACAACATTAACACACCCACAAGAACAAATGGGCCGGGATGCCGCCGATTGGGTGATTAAGAAATTACAAGGAAAGAAAGACTTGCCAAACGAGACGTATTACCAGCCGGAATTAGTACAAGGGGAAACGGTTAAGGAGATTGATGTGGAATAGGCTTTTGGTGAGGGATGAATTTTCTACAATTAATTAGGGGAGTTCCTTTATTTCATTAGAAATAAAGGAAACTCCCCTTTTTTATTGATCGAATAATCTCTACGCTTAGAGGAACTGGAAATAATCTGGATGGTGCCAGGCACCATCCAGATTATTTCCATATTAAATTGTTCCATCCAGATTATATCACCCAGATTTTACGATCTAATTAAGAAACCGATTAATATTCAATCAGGTTTTCGTTAAAATGGTCGCGGGCCTGGAAATCCATATCCTGGATAACCGTAGAATCCAGGATACCCGTAGCCAGGATAGGCTGGATATGGGTAAGGATAACCCCACGGACGACTTCCAAGGGCTCCTCCGATCCCTCCGCCTATTAAGCCACCTAAAAAGGCACCTGCCAGCGGCCACCCAAATAAACCGATAAATCTTTGATCATTTACATGGTTTGCACTTCTATAATGGTACATTCAGCATTACCTCCCTTTCCCTTATGCCTATGCAACTAGCAGGTAATTGGCGTGGGCCAAACCATTATATTTGACTATAAAGTTAAAACAATGATGGATGATTCACAAAAGGTGAACAAATATGGGAAAGAATCACAATATATTCCCCAGTAAATTGGAATAACATTTTTGTCCATTTTTTTCCTTTCTTTAGTTTAAAGTCCACCCCACCTTTAACCGCAGTCATACACTAGTAAAGGAGTTATAAACAGACAACTTATAGAAAGGATGATTAGATTGCAGGAAAAAGAGAATGACAATAAACAACATGATCCTAGTCGTACACCAATATCGAATGACGAGCTAAAAAATGTAGCGTCCACCCTTTTCAAGGATCAAAATTTTGATATCGGACAAGTCGTTAGTTTGGCTTCCAACCTTGTTGCGAATGAAAATGTAATGAAATCTGTGATTGATTTCGCAAAACTTTCCCCTCGTCAGCAAGAGCCTCTCCAAACCGTCGAAAATGAAAAATCCGAACAGCCCCAATTAAGCAAACAAATAGAAGAGATGCAAGCTGAGTTAACACAGGTGAAGGAAGAGCTACAGCGTATAAAAGAACAAAATGAGGAAATAAAAGAAGCTGTCTTGAACATTCAAAAACGCACCAGTAAAAAATTCTTCGGAATTTTTTAAGAAGTTCTCAAAATTAGTTGCTTTTGAACAAAATACGACTGAATGAGCCAGGTTTTACGCAAGAATAACTTTATAAAAGAACTTTACAAACTGAATTCAACATAAGAAAACACTATTCTTGCGTTAAAAATCGGCTTTAGGATTTTAACAACACTCTTAACGAAAACATCCTTTAAGAATCTATCCATTCCACTAGTCTACTTCGTAGGATTGTGCACACTACCACTCCCCTTTTTCATTATTACAAAAAGGACTCTAGGTTCATCACCCTAGAGTCCTTTTGTTTTGTTAGCTGATTCAATGATTAAATACAGCCGTTAAAAAACTAACATCCAAGTATGCTACAAACTGCAGCTTGAAGGGCATTTTGAGTTTCATCGCTACCTGGACTTAGAATCGATACTAAGAGCCATGCAACTAGTAACAATACCACTACTAGGAAAGTAACTAGACCTAGTTCCATTGCCACTCCCCCTTTCTTATAAAGAATAGTGAAGAATCGATTCTTACAAGGATAATATATGTATAAAATTTGGACACGCTTAAACTATTAACCACTTATTAGAAAATCAGGCTGTCCAATTTGAAGAAATCTAGTGTCAGACATGAGTTTACCCTTATACCGAGAACAAGGAAATCTATTAATACATAAAAAAGTAAGCTACCCAAAAGTAGCTTACTGGTTTTTTACAATAATTTCTCAGGAACAAGGACATGAGCAAGGACCTAGTTTCAGTTCAACCTTGACCCTGGCATGGGACAAAGGATACCTCGGACCGGAAACGAAACAGGCTGTCCAAATCCTGTATCAGACTTTAAGTTTCTATTGATAACAGAATAAGGAATCCATTAATAGATAAAAAGGAAACTAAGCATGAAGTAGCTTAGTCGATTTCTTACGATAATTATTATCATAGACAAGGGCATCGGTTCCGTTCAGCCTTGTCGCTGGTCCATAGTGCATGTGAACCGCCCCTCTGTCCCAGAAGACCTACTTTCGATTCTCATCATTCTCCCTATAAAGTTTGTGCTAATCAACATCTCTCACAGTAAGGGGCTACCAAATTGCACCCTAAAACCTGAAATTAGCTATTCTGTTACTTTGGTAGGAAACGCAATGGTATCATCCGTAAGCATGACACTGTGACACCTTATTAACATTTCATTTAAGGTATGAGGTGTTCGGTTCCCATCGTAAGCACAAACTGATATTAATCCATTATCGTTAACAAACCGGTCCACCTTTTTTTCATACTCCTCAATTTGTTTTATAATTTCATGATCATCGCTCCATTCCACTAGTCCCCAAGTCCATACAGGGACATTGTTTTCTAAGTAAGGCAAGATGTTTTGTTCATAATGAGCGAAGACCCGTTGAGGTTCAAAACATTTATTTTTAAAATAAAAGTCAAAGTTGTTTATAAAATGAACTTTAGTGAATTCTTCTTGGCTTAGTTCCCTTTTTAACATTTTATTTATTCTGATGAAATTCCGATCATTTTCAATCAGAATAATATGGGTACCCAATTTAACTCCTGTTGTTATAAAAGTAACTACATTCTGAAGGTAATAATCTGAATTATGAAATTGATAAAAGATATGTCCTTCAGTATCTTGATATTTTTTTATCAAATCTAACAATAATGTGTTATCCATCTTATATCTCCCCATAATCAAAAGAAGTTGATGTTTAAATTATACCTAGTTTAGACTACCTTGTAACTACCCTTTCCTTGAAGAGGCGTACCATTTCAACTGGGAAGCTGCGACTCGGGATTTGTTGAAGATAAGAGCCGGGCACTTTCTTCCACTTTTCCTTTTCGAACGGTCGTTCACCCTTCAAAATATTCCCCTTCATTAACAGCAAATTCAAGCTCAAACGTTCGTCCCGCAACTGATTTTACTGCATGGAAGATTGTATCCTTATAACGCCCTTCTAGCCAATCTGACTGAAATTCATTTTTTGAAAGAACTACAATTGTATCCTCGTCCACTATTTTAGCAAGTGTGCCTTTGATCCATGTATCATAAGAGGGCTTCGATACCACCGTTTGAATTTCACTGAGGACTTGATTCCAAAAATGAAAGACCTCTAACCCCCTTCTCAAGGATTGTGGTGGTTGAAAAGCTTTCTTTGATCTATTCTCATTTCGCATTTCTTGTAGGACACCCTCGATTTCTTTGACCCGTTTTTCAAGCTCATTTATTCTTTCATTTTGATTATTTTCTTCAGTAAGTGAACTGTCATTAGAAATTAACTGAAGGGCCCGCCTCGTTCCAATCTCGTCTACTAGTTTAAGAAATTGCTTTTCATTTGTTGTTCGTAAAACGGATGGGGATGGCGTTTTCTTTAAGGTTTTTGTACGTCTTCGGTTTTGCTTAGCGTTATTTCTCACTATTCAGATCACTTCCTTTTTCTTCATCGTCCTATTGAACATCCTTAACCCTTAATTACGACCTGCTGAAAATTCCAATAAAATTGTACCATATTTAAATGTAAAAACTAGGGACCCAATTCTCATCAACCTCTGTAAAGTGAAACTTCATTCAGTCGGGGTTTTCTCCATCCCCACTTATCCTTTATTGGTCATCTTCAAGTCTTGATGTAGAGGTCTTACTTCCAGTTCATGCAAGATAAAAAGAGCGCAAAGGCCATCCTATCCCTTCTTCTATCGCTTTCGATCAGTATAGTTTCTTTTAAACATTCTGGAAACCAATAGGAGAAAAGAGCCAATACCAGTTGCAATGACTAGGATAAAGGAATTAAAATTCAGAATTATCAAAATAAAAACTTGCCTCCTATCCCTGTACTCCTTAACGTTAGGGGTGTAAGGATTTTAGATTAGGATGGAAAAGATGAAGAGAACTTTGCGCGTTACTTTTACATTTTTATTGAGTGCATTGTTGTTGGTGGCAACACTCCCTTTAACGGGCCAAGCGAAAAAACCTGGCGTGGATTATGAAAAATATAGCCAGGTAGACGTTGGCAAAGATGGGATGGTGGCAACGGCACATCCACTGGCTTCTGAAATCGGGGCTGAGGTCCTTAGAAAAGGTGGAAATGCCATTGATGCCGCGGTTGCGATTCAGTTCGCGTTAACCGTCGTTGAACCGATGATGTCTGGCATCGGTGGCGGTGGTTTTATGATGGTGTATGATGGAAAAACAAAAGAAACAACCATTGTAAATAGCCGCGAGCGGGCCCCTGCTGGAGCAACGCCAGATATGTTTTTAGATGAAAACGGCGATGCGATTCCTTTTGGAACAAGAGCGACCGGAGGAACCGCTGTCGGAGTACCTGGGACCTTAAAAGGACTGGAAACCGCACTGGACATGTGGGGAACTCGTCCACTTCAGCAATTAATTGGACCGGCCGTTAAACTTGCAGATAAAGGTTTCCCGATTGAATCGGTCCTCGCAGATGCGATTGCGTCTAACGAAGAAAAACTATCAAGGACTGCGGCAAAGGACGTGTTCTTCAATGACGGCGCCCCTCTCCAAGAAGGAGATCTTCTCGTTCAGAAGGACCTTGCGAAAACATTAAAGTTAATTCGCTCAAATGGCCCAGATGTTTTTTATGAAGGAGAAGTTGCCGAAGCCCTCGCCGAGACAGTCCAAGAATTCGGCGGTTCAATGGAAGTGTCAGACTTGAGCAACTATGATGTCACCATTGATGAGCCTATTTGGGGAGATTATAAAGGGTACAGAATTGCGAGCATGCCTCCTCCAAGCTCTGGCGGCGTGTTTTTGCTACAAATGCTAAAGATGTTGGATGATTTTGATCTCTCGCAATATGATGTCCGTTCAACGGAAAAGTATCATTTGCTTGCGGAAGCGATGCATTTAGCTTATGCCGATCGTGCCGCTTATGCAGGCGACCCTGAGTTTGTAAATGTTCCGCTTAAAGGCTTGCTTCATCCAGATTACATAAAAGAACGGCAAGCATTGATTAGTTTGGAAGAAATGAACACAAACGTAACCGCTGGAGATCCTTGGAAATATGAAAATGCACAGGCAAACTATCAGCCTACTAGTCAGCCGAACGATCGGACGGATGGTGAGACCACTCACTTCACGGTTGCGGATAGATGGGGCAACGTCGTTTCGTATACGACCACAATTGAACAAGTTTTCGGAACAGGCATTATGGTTCCTGAATATGGATTTATGTTAAACAATGAATTGACGGATTTTGATGCTGTTCCAGGTGGTGCAAACGAGGTTCAACCAAACAAGCGGCCGCTTAGCAGTATGACACCAACGATTGTATTTGATGATGACAGACCTGTATTGACAGTCGGTTCTCCTGGTGGAGCCACCATTATTACTTCTGTGCTCCAAACGATTCTTCATACAATTGACTATGACATGGAATTAAAGGCAGCAATTGAAGAACCACGAATTTATACGAACAGCACTTCTTCTTATCGTTATGAAGAAGAAATCCCAGCCGCTGTCATTAGCCAATTAAATGACATGGGACATCAGTTTGCAACAAGCCCGACAACGATCGGGAACGTCCAAAGCATCCAGATCAATCCTGATGGAACGTTTAAAGGCGTGGCCGATTCGAGCAGAAACGGCGCTGCGATTGGCGTTGATCTGAAAGGGAAGCGGAAATAAGTTAATAAAACCAGAGGTTGGTCCAAAAGAACTATTTTTTTTGTGGCCAACCTTTTTTATTCAACTTAGTCTCTAAAGTCCGCGACGAATCTTCCTATCACTATTCTATAACCCTCTTCCTGGTTATCTCTAGTCTCGAACTCCAATTCGATCGTATCCCTTTTCACTTATAATCGATGAACTATAAGACCTAGTTCGAACGTGCTTTATGAACAATTAGGACAATGCACTTCCCCCACCTCCCACCAAACCAGGACAATGTACCTGTCCCCTTGTCCCTTGACGAGTTGTTTTAAAAAGAGTAGTATATTCAAAGAACAACTTGTATAATCATGTAGATATTTTAGCATGTAGTTAATAATCTAATTGTTGACCAGTTGGCTATATGAAAAAATAAATCTATTACTATAGAGGTTCATTTGATTCGGTTTTCCGTTTGTTAGAAAAGAAATAAAATATAGAGGTAGACTGTTAAAAAACCTATACTGGTTCGTTGATAGTAAACCGACAATTTTTTAAGTTTAATGGGGTCGTATGACCATTGACTTATAAAATTGTCGGTTTTTTATTTTTTTACGGCTTTTCTCTCAAACTTTGGTTGTTTTGAAGAGAGAAAACAGCCTTTTTCTGAAGCTTATTAAATCAATGAAATTTACATATGAAGCAATTGTTAAAGGTTCAATCAAGGTTGCTTCCATCCTTGAAAGTCAATGGGAGGAAATTAGAATGTTCGATTCTTTGCACATGTTTATCTTATTTTGTTTATCACTCGGGGTTTCTGTTGGGAGTGCATTAGTCTTATTATTTCCAAGAGTTCCGGTGAATTTTGTTCGGATTCACACTAAGCTCATCTCCCTCCCCCCACTCATTGCCTTGTTGGCACTTGTTTCCAATCAGGAGAGTGTGACGCTTGGTCCTTGGCGACTTGATGCGTTATCCTGGCTGATTGCGTTGTTTGTCCTAACCATCGGTTTAATTCTACAACGCTATTGTGTTCGTTATTTACATGGAGATTATGCATATCGGAAATATTTCGCTTTTTTCACATTCACTACGGTTGCTGATTCCGTCGCTTGGCTAAGTGATGATCTTCGATTGATGGTCATCTGTTGGGGGGCAACTCTTCTAGGACTTACCTATCTCATTCGATTAAACAAAGAATGGCAAGTGGCAAGAAACGCTGCGAAGCAAGCTGGCCAATTGTTTGCAGGGAGTTGGCTTGTATTGTTGGTAGCGGTCATTTGGCTTACGCAGGCCACGGGCCACTGGGAGTTATCGCTTGCTTTAACTCCAAATAGTCTTACCCAACTAGATTCATTTGAGAAGACCTCTATCAATCTATTGTTAATCGTGGCCATTATGATTCCAGCCGCACAATGGCCGTTCCAAGGATGGTTATTAAACTCTGTTGTCGCACCTACACCTGTTTCTGCTGTCATGCATGCAGGGATCGTGAATGCAGGTGGAATTCTTTTAACTCGCTTCTCCCCTCTTTTTAACGGCGATGCGGCACAGATTGTTCTTCTTGTGCTTTCGAGTATCTCCGTTTTAGTGGGAACAGGCATTATGTTGGTTCAAGTGGACTATAAGCGACAGTTGGTTGGGTCGACGATTGCGCAAATGGGATTTATGTTGATTCAGTGTGCGTTGGGTGCATATTTGGCCGCGATGATTCACGCCGTGTTACATGGATTATTTAAATCGACTCTTTTTTTACAAGCTGGTTCGGCGATTCAACAGAAAAATCCAAAACTCCAGTTACTAGGACTGCCTGCATTAAATAGAAGAATCTCTGGAATGCTTTTAGGTGTGCTTGTCGGGATGACTTTTTGGTTCACCTCAGCTGGTAACGGATATCTATTGGTCAGTGCTTTCATTTTAGGATGGTCCGCTTATATTGCTTGGACACAACTCGTTCTTTCTGGGCAAGGACTAATCGGACGCATGGCTGGAATCATCCTTTTTGTCGGTGTGGCATTGGTGTACACAGGCATCCATTTTGTCTTTGAAAGTTTGTTACATTCAGCTGTACCGAACGGTGTGCAACCATCTTTACCTGTTGCTCTTGTATTCCTAGTGATCTTGTTAGCTGGTCTGCTAGTTAGTGTCTGGCTTGCTCGAAATCCTTCGTCAAAAGCATTTGCCATCCTATATCTATGGCTCATTCGCCTAGGAGAGCCTCAAACGAAAATGGTAGAAAACCATCCTATTCACTTAAAAGGCTTCTCTCGTAAAGATTGTTGTTAAAATCCTAAAGCCGATTTTAACGCTGAATAAGCCATTTTGTTCGTTCATACTAAGTTTGCTGGCTCTTTTCTCGTGATGTAAGTTGCTTGTTAGAGAAAGCAAAGCTGATATTTTTTATTTTATCTCTAAAAACTACAAAGTTTGAGAAAAGAGCCCTAAAAAAAATCAATGTCTAAAGGGGGATTTGATGATGAACGCCATATTACCGTTAGATAGAAATGTAAAATTTGAAAAAGAATTTGATTACCTTGGTGCGGATCTAAGCGAACTCGTAACATTAGCCAGTAACGTAATCTCCCCGCTTGGTCCGATTAACACGTTTGCGGCCCGAAATCCTTGGGTAGGCTTGGAGGAACAAACATTTGAACAGGTCGCACGCCGATTCAAGGACTTTGGTGACCTTGATCTTTATCCCGGATATTCCGCTTTTCAATTGGCACAGAAGCAAGGAGAAATTAAAGATGAACTTTTAGAAAGAGGATTGAACCACTGGCTTGACTCGCAATCTCTTAAACTCGATCGCAAGGTGGCCGAACGGTTCTGTCGAAATGCTCTTATACAATCTACCAGAAAACCAAAACCAGTATCAGTCGCTAAGTTGAAAAAGCTGGCAACCAAGCTAAGCCATTTTGGGCCTATGCTAACGGAAAAACATTCAGTAAGAACGTATAGCCAGCTTTTCGAACAAATGGGAGATGAAAGTCTGGGGAAAGAGCTTGATCACCAGATGATCAAGTGGTGCAAGTTGTTTTTAGATGAGTCCCAGGCGGTATGGTCGATGCCACATCGTGAAGAAGGGTTTTATCAAGCATGGCGGAAACTGGTCCAATTTGACCCTGAGCTTCGTCAAACTATCCGTAAACAATTAAGGGATTTGCCTCAAGACGCCGAGCAGGCATTGAAGGAAGTTTTGTTAAAACTAAATGTCCCCTACTCTCAAGTGCAAGAGTATCTAGAAGCACATTTACTTGCATTACCAGGCTGGGCCGGCATGATGTTGTGGCGTTCCCAACAATCGTCCAACAATTCTTCTCTGCTAACGGAGTATTTGGCTGTTCGAGTTTCGATGGAATATGCATTGATAGAACCTTATCTTCCGATTCCTGAACAAAGCATCGCGAAAATCATTATGACCGAAGATTTGATTGCTGACTGGCTAACTTGGGGGGAAATGTCGTTCAACGCGTGGTCACAAATGTCTTCTAGTGAAATAAAAGCGCGTTTGACGCTTGCTTACCGTTTTGATCAGGTGACCCGCAATCGACTTTGGCTTGAAGCATGGGAACAAACCTACGAAGATCATGTTAAAACCATGCTGACAGCACAGCCATTACCCTTAAAAGAAGAACAGACTCCCCTAGCGCAATTTGTTTTTTGCATTGATGTTCGCTCAGAGCCTTTTCGACGCAAACTAGAACAAGCTGGAGAGTTTGAAACGTTTGGCACGGCTGGGTTTTTCGGTTTGCCAATTGAGACAAACGAACTTGGCAGCAGCCATACTCATAACTCCTTACCGGTTATGTTCAAACCAAAATATAAAGTGAAAGAAACCTCATCTCATAGTGAATTCGAAAAATATAACCAACAACAGCAGGTTTCCCATTCACTTAGCACTACTTTTAAAACAATGAAACAGAACTTACTAAGTAGTTTGTTGCTACCAGAGATCAGTGGCCCTTGGCTTAGCTTGCAAATGATGGCGAGAAGCTTGATGCCACGTAAAACAGGAGAGGCTTTTGGTAAAATTCGGAACACCTTGATTCGGAAACCTACTACTGAATTAACACTTGACCATGTCCATACATGTGATAGTGAGTTGCCACTTGGGTTTACAGATGAAGAAAAAGTGTTTTATGCAAAGCAAGCTCTAACGATGATGGGACTGACGGACCACTTCTCACCTTTGGTGGTCATTTGCGGCCATCGAAGTCATAGCACAAACAATCCTTATGCTTCTGCCCTCGACTGTGGTGCATGTGGTGGCGCGTCTAGTGGGTTTAATGCTCGAGTACTGGCCACTTTGTGCAATCTACCAAAAGTGAGACAACGTCTCGCGACTGAGGGCATTACAATTCCGAAAGAGACCGTTTTTGCGGCAGCGGAGCATATCACCTCCCTTGATGAGCTACAATGGCTTTATGTTCCTGAACTTTCAGAAGCAGCGAAAAACGCCTTTGACCAAATCACTGAGGCGTTGCCAAAAGTCAGTGAAGCAGCAAGTTCTGAGAGAATCATAAACCTGCCAAAGATCGGGAATAACAGGAAGAATGGTCGCGATGAAGCACAAACGAAAACAGAAGATTGGAGCGAGGTTCGCCCCGAATGGGGACTCGCACGAAACGCCACGTTTATTATTGGAGACCGCATGCTAACCCGCGATCTCAACTTAGAAGGCCGCGCATTCCTTCATAACTATAACTGGCAAAATGATCATAATGGGCGTACACTAGAAAACATCATCGCTGGCCCTGTGACGGTTGCTCAATGGATTAACCTACAATATTACGCGTCAACTGTAGCACCCCATTTTTATGGAAGTGGAAATAAGGCGACGCAAACGGTCACTTCCGGAATCGGTGTTATGCAAGGAAATGCGAGTGATTTATTATCCGGACTTCCTTGGCAGTCTGTGATGAAATCTGACGAAGAGCTTTATCATGCTCCCCTTCGATTGCTAGTGGTGATTCAAGCTCCAAAAGAATCTGTTGAAAAGTTATTAAAACAGCAGCCTGCTTTTCAGCAAAAAATTCAAAATGGCTGGATTCGGCTTGCTTCGATTGATGACGAAGGAGTTTGGGAGAGCTGGTCATAAACTAGGATAAAAAATGACAAGGAGACTTCCGGTCTGCCCTCAGGAAAGCGAGGTGCCGGGAGTGGGAACCAACATGATGGTCAAAATATGGTGAAACTTCATTCAGTGGAGGGTTGCTCTATCCCCTACTGAATGATCGTCACGTATAGCATGATAAAAAGTTCTATCAGGAAGATAATCATCTTTCATAGATGTACATACTAGGAAAAGCATTTATGTAAAAAGCTGTTTTCATAAAATGATTTTTCTAGAACCAATTTTAAAAGTTCATAAGGTAGTAAAGTTTAAAGTTTGGAAGCTCTTTTCTCATTAATATTACATAGCCCATTTAATTGCTTCAAAAGCAACAAATTCAAGAAAAGAGCCTACTTAAAAAGAAAGACAATTATTGTTATATGTTTTGTATTAGGGGGAACAAAGAAATGGATAAAAAATCAAAAGGAACGCTTGAAGCTGAAATCAGCCAAGCTTTAACACAGTGGGAAAAAAGTTACCTTGGACGTGGGTCCGTTTCGGTGAAAACCGATATTTTACGAGATATGATTATTGTGGATTTACGCGGGATCTTAACGCCTGCTGAATATTCTCTCTGTCAGAATATCGAAGGTTTGTTATCCATAAAAGAGAACCGAAACGGTTTGGTGGAATCAGGAATTGAAGATTTAAAGGAGATTATTTTCAATATAACAGGTTCCACTGTAAAGAGTTTTTTCACGGATATCAGTACAAACACCGGAGAACGAGTGATGGTTTTCAAGCTGTCAGAGGACTTAGAAAGTAAATTACAATAATCCTTCGTAGTTCAAGTTAAGTACTCAGACGATTCAATATGAACGTTGTCTAGGAGGCAAACAAATCTCAAATTTTTATGGAGTGTATGTGATGAATAGAGATAAAAAGAAAAAAACATTATATTTTGTGATCGGTTCGGAGTCCGAATGTGAAGGTTTTATAAAAAGATCGACTTCGATTAACAGAGATGAAATCATCATCCTACAAAATGATGGGCCAGTCTTTTTACAACCTTTTGGCGACCTGATGAGAGACATTATCATAAATGTGTATCAGCATAACATTGAAGAAATCGTTGTCGTTTCCTCAAAAGATAGTCAAAAGGATTCAGAAGACGCACTTACTAAAATATACGGTCAAAAAGAGTTACAAGAGAAAAGAACAACATTAGATTATCTATTGAACCATTGCCAACCTGAATTTCCTGAACAGAGTTTAAAAGAATGGTTAGAAGGCAGCAACTCCTTAACCGATCAGGTTGAAAAGATTGTTCGCACCCTTCGTCACCATCCGTTAATTGCAGCAGATATAAAAGTATCGGAATTGTATCTGGAACAGGCAAACGAAAATGCAGCAGAAGAAATGAGCATTTTCTAGGTCATACCTATCTGGGTCCTGAGCTTTGGAAATAAAGATAACCCAAAAAGGGATGTAACCTAACCTTTTTCTATCAATCTAAAACTCTAGACAAAACGGGCAGTATTGGGCATTTCATCGATTTGTCCCCTATTGTCTTCTGATCTACAGGGGGAATCTTCATGATTCCCCCCCTTTTAGTATTCCTGATATGTGTGTATAAGACGACAAAATGACCGGTCTGTTTACTGATGCAATGGAGAATTTTGTTAATTAAATTCACCTCAGAGAATTAAGTGCGACCTTGGCAGCTTCTGCTATAAGTGCATTATCATAGGCGTCATTCTGTGTATTGCGGCTGGATAGAACGGCAATCACAATGGGAGCTCTATTCGGTGGCCAAACAATCGCAATGTCATTACGTGTTCCATAGCTCCCTGCCCCGCTTTTATCGTCAACTTCCCAACCTATTGGTGCACCAGCACGGATTAATTCATTACCAGTGGAATTTCCCCTCATCCAATCTATCAGGAGCATCCGTTTTTCAGGAGAGAGCAAGTCGCTTACTGCAAAAGCCTGGAGGCTGGTAGCAAGTGCTTTTGGTGTGCTAGTGTCCCGAATATCCCCAGGAACGGCTGAGTTCAAATCCGTTTCGTAGCGATCCACTTGGGTAACATTATCGCCAATCTTTCTCAGTGCTGTTTCAAACCCTTCAGGACCTCCTAGTTTTTCTAATAAAAGGTTCCCTGCGGTGTTGTCGCTAAATCGAACAGCAGCCTCTATCACTTCTCGAAGAGTCATCCCGGTATCTACTTTAACTTCTGTGACAGGTGAATACGGAACGAGGTCCTCACTGGTATATGTAACTAACTCGTCGAGTTGGCTTATTGAGTAATGCTGCAGCAATGCACCCGCGGCCAGAGCTTTGTATGTAGATGCGTAAGCGAAACGCTCATGTGGTCGATAGGAGACGGTCCGATTGGTGCCTGTATCAATCGCGTAGACCCCGAGCCGGGCGTCAAATTTTCTCTCGAGTTCTGCAAACTCACGGTGTATAGGGGATTTAGGTGTTTTCTTGACCGCCTTTCCTGGCTTGTCAAAAAGGCTATGGTTACTCATAGACCAGCCGCCTAGGGATACAATGGCAACCAATAGCACTAGCAGAGAAATTATAATACGATACATTCTGTCATGATTATGTTTTATCTTCAAAATCTTTACCCCTTTCTTTTAGTAATCGGTTAAGTGGGTTTCATTTTAATGTTTATGTTTTGGCAAACAAGATTGACTATTGACCAGCAGTATTTTTAAAATGATGTATGAACTTCGTATACCAGGACAGAGTGAATGATAGTGAAGGAGCAAGCATTTGGACAATCACAAGATACGTTTTCTATTATTCTCTTGTTTTTCATGCGACACGTTTTCTACTAATCTCCTGTTTTTCATGCACCATGAAATCTTCATGCGGCACATCTTCTATCTATAACTCATTTGATCTTTTCTACCCAAAATGCAGGGGTTGAATTTCCTCCTTTCACCAATTTTGATTTATGCACCACCTAATATTACAAGTGTAGTATTAAGTTTCGTGATTAATACTACACTTGTAATAATTAGGTGTCAATTCAATTCTTCCTTTTGTTGTCTTTTTCCTTTAGTAAGAAAAAGTAGTATATTATAGCTTACATACTACAAATGTAGTATGTAGGGCCAGAAAAACCTAAAAAGGAAGGACCAGCCTCTCTAGGTTCTTTATTCATAGATCTTTTTATGATGCAGAATCTGCTTGGCAATCTCCGCTGCCTTGCTTCCTTGTGCCTGACCATCCTTATTTTGAATATTAATTGCAAAATAAAAACGATCTTCATCTTTATCAACAAAGCCAATAAACCAGCCATTTACATTCTTATCATTAATCATACCGGTTCCCGTTTTCCCATACAACATGCTATTCTTTTGCTCCTCTATGAATATCGCCTGTTTTACCGCTTGGAGATTTTCAGTTTTAAAACCCAACTGATTTTCTCCTAATTTGGATAATAATAGAACTTGTTCAATCGGTGATATTTTTAAGGAAGATTCCATCCAGTAGCTGTCCAAATTCCCTGTAAGATCCTCATTCCCGTATTCTATTTTGTGAAAATACTCTTGCAGTTTCTTTCTCCCTACCTCTCGATCGGTATTCTGGAAATACCAATTCACGGAATGGCTCAAAGCGGTCGCTAAATTTTGATTTTGATTCCACTCTGGAATGGGGTGAGGTTTCCAATCCCAAACCTGTTCATTGTTATTCGGGGTAATCACATTGGATTCCAATGCAAATAAGGCAGAATAGATTTTATAGGTACTATTAGGAGAAATCCTTTGCTGGCTCAGCTCACGATTATAAATTTGATAGTGATTTTTAGAAGAATCATATAAAACAAAACTGCCCTTGTACCCCTCAAAATAGGAGCTTAAATCCTCATACACTACATTCTTCCCGTTAAAATGATATACATCATCTGGGCTAGCAATAACAGTGGTCATTGGAGTAATGACTAGCACGACCATTCCTAAAATCGAACAGATGACCTTGCTTTTCCATTTTAAGTATCGAGATTCGCTAGAGAAGCTTGCAATAGACAGGATTCTTTGTTTGATGTGCCTTTTCGTCCCCCCGATCCCTGGCGCAAACTGTCCAAGGGTTTGATCATGTTTCTTATCTGCAAATCGGATGATGGTATGGCCATATTCGATATATTCACGCTCCTCCAAGAGATTTAAAACGGAAGCATCACAGGCTAATTCCCGGTCGAGTTGAATCCTTTTTATGGCATACCAAACAATCGGATTAAACCAATAAAGAATACGAAACAACCACATGACGTAATTCACAAACAAATCCTTGCTTTTCTGATGCTGCAGCTCGTGCAAAAACACGTACTTTAATTCACTTAATGAGGTATCTTCTCGTGTTTTGCTTGATAAAAATATATAAGGTCGAAAAATCCCCACCGTGATCGGCGAGGCAATAAGCAAGGTCTCCCGCAGCCTAATGTTTCTTTTCACCCCAACCAACTCTTTGCACGCTTCTAATAGTTCCATTAACTTTTGGTTATGTACAGCCGCAGCTGACTTTTTCATTTGATGGATTTGATAGTTTGAATAAACAGCAGCCACAACAAAAAGAACCACTCCAATCATCCAAACGATAAAAAGGGTTTGGTAGATGAAATCGGGCGTTGACTTGTTAACCGATACCGTGAAATCATGTAATAAATCACTATTTGGTGCTTGAGTGGCATCCACTCCAGTCATCCTATCACTCTTGGAAAGCTCGTCACTATGCATAAAAAGGAAGCTTTTAAAATAGCGAATTCCTTCTCCAAGTCGAAAAGTATTCCAAGGTAAGAACCCCGCAAGGATAGGTATGCAAAGGAAATACCAAATTTGATAATGGGCTTTCGCCGTCATATGAGGGTTTAATAGTTTTTTGATGAGTAAAATGACAAAAATCAGGAAGGATACCACGATTGTACTAACGAAAATCCGCAGCATGATGGTATCCACTATTTTTCCCCTTTCTTGTCCCGCTTGGAAAGTATTTCTTTTAACTCCGAAAGATCTTCTTTCGATAACTTATCATTTTCAATAAAATTTAATACCATTGAATTTAAAGTGCCGCCAAAGAACTGCTGAAGAAAGGATTTACTTTTATGCTCAACATATTCGTTCTTTTCAACAAGTGTAGTATAAACAAACACGCGGCCATCTTTCCTTGCCTGTAAGGCCTTTTTCTTAACTAGGCGCGCCAGCATGGTGTGAATGGTATTAGGCTTCCAATCATTTTTATTCGATAATTTCTCGACTACCTCAGGAGTCGAAATCGGCTCAAAGTCCCATATAACCTTCATCACTTCAAATTCTGCTTCTGATATTTGTGGAATCCCCTTCATGAGAACCCTCCTACTTTTACAACTGTAGTATTTATTATAGCAAGACGTTCTAAAAACACAAAGAAATAAAGGTCCCTTCCCTATTGAAGGATCCTTCCCGTACTTTAATAAGAGGAAGCGATTGTTTGTTATTGATCCGCTACCCGTTAGCACTTATACTTCCTCGAACATCATTTGCAAACGTCTTAAATAAAGGAAGCCCAAAATCATTTTTCTCTTCAAGAAATTTAATCTTGTCTCGAATGATTTCATCAATCTGATCTGTTTTGTTCAGAATTTTAGCGAAACCAACAGCGTTCATGGCTCTTTTACAATCAATACTTGTTAGAAACCAACTTTCTTTCCCATCGTCCAGACACCCTTTAAAAGCATTTTCCATAATTGAGTATTTTTCAATGTAGGGAAATGCAACTATTTCAATCGTTTTATAAATATTGTTTGAAATTAGCTCAATGTCACTTTCTTTGTTTATTGTCCACCTTTTCATTTTCCCTTCAGACAAATGACCGAGTTCTGCACCAATACTGAAAGTTTGGTTTTTCTCTTTTGCACTTAATAACGTATGATGTTTATTTTTGATTTCTTCCAGTACGTCAAACCGAATCCCGACATCCACAGTTAAATCAAAGTCATCATGGTGGTTTATAAAAGATACATGAATCGCTACTTTTCCAAATTCAAATGGCTTCCAAAAAGATTGTCTTGATGTATTTTTTCTATAACCCAAAACAGATAACTTTTTATGGAGTTGATTCCATAGCATATTCTTTTGGTCCAGTTTATCCATATATACTCCACAACCTTTAGCAGTACTTGCCATTAGTAAGGAACCCAAGTTAAATACGATAAAACCAGTCTTTATTGATTACTAATAGATTCATTAAATATTTTTCTATCTTTTCTTCATTCTCCAAAATCCATTGATCAATGTGTTCCATAATGGTCTCATCATTATATTTGTTTATCCCCATGTTAAACATAGTGAGAATCTCATTTTCTTCTTTTGTTTCTAGGTTGCGAATAACGATGGTAGCTGAAACATCATTTAGTGTTTCATAATAGGTACAAACACCTGATCTCTCGGACTGTGCTTGCCAATTCATCATCTCTCTTAATTCAACATACCAATCTGGCAAGGTGTCTCGTTCCCTAAATTCTGTATAGGCAATAACTAACAATTCAACCATTGAATGATAATCATTAATGTTAGTAAAAAAGTTATCAATATATGTTTTACTATATTTCATCGTTATCGTTACCTCACATTTTTAAAAAAAGTTGAATATAAGAAACTCTATTCCTTTACAATGAAACAGCATCTTTAACTCTATCTTTCTACTACCACTATCCTGACCCGATGTTTAAGAGAACCATCAGATTTGACTGTCTATCTTGTTATGTGATTGGTCGAGCCTTTTAGCCACACCCTATGTTTATTCGTCTAACCCCTCTAAAAATTAGATTTGTGGTCAAAGTTTCCCAACCAAGTGGTCAGTTTTCATTCTTGAACTCCCCAATTTATCAATTATAATTACCAGCACACAATATTTCTAAGAATTCTACATTGACGTGCCCAATTCCTCTTCTGTCGCTTACCTGCCACCTAAATCGAATAAACAATAATAAACGCTGCGTTAGCAGCTAATTAAACTGAAGCACCCTTCAATTGAACAAATAAATGCCTTATTCAAAAATCACTTTTTCTCCAACATTTATTTCACCGGTAACTTCAACGTTACTGGTTCACAATAAGTTTTATCAATGAATGAAAAAACGATACCCTTTTAAAGTATCGCAATTTTGCATTCTATAAATCTTACACCAACGAATATTCATGGTTAAACGCAAGTAAACGATTGAATTTGCCTCAAGCTGATTCCGAAATAAACCCATCGATACCCAGTCCAACGCCACCCGGCGACAGAGTTTCGACCAACAAAGATTGGATAGAACCAAAATTGTTCAAAGCCTCTTAGCCATACGTACGTATACCTGAATAAACATCTTCTGATGCCACCTGGATCGACAGCAAAGGTTCCGACTTGTTGTGTTTGTGCCGGAACAAATGACGGCGGTGGTGAGGTTGGTGGTCCACCCGCTTGGCCTTGACCGGGCGGTCCAAACGGAGGTTGAGACCCTGGCGGTCCTGATAGTCCTGGTGGCAACCCGATTGGAGGTAACATTTGGCCAAATTGTCTTTCATCAACGCCTGGGCTGTAATGGATATATTCTTGATAGGGGCTGGAGGATAAATAAGGGTCCCATTGATATGGTTCTTGATTATATAGATGAGCATGACTTGGATACATAGGAAGCACTCCTAACTTTAGTAAGTTCACATCATCCTATTCTTTAGGCATTATCCTAGTAGCTTGTTCTTTCAGAAATGTGCCTTAGCCTAAAATCGTAGGTTTCTAGTAAATGTCCTTGGAAAATTGGAGCCATCATGTACATTTGTTCAATGAAAAGAAAACATCCATTTCTAGGCATTCAAATAATCACATAGGTTTTCACCTACATATTGTGTACACAAGATATCACTCTGATTTTAAGATGGATGCTAGAGAGCCTGTCATAATGGAGGTATGGGAATGACTAATTTTTATTCTTTTCAAGGGATTGTCACGAGTATTCGAGACTTTAACATCGGGCAAAATCGAGAAGGTTGCTATAAATTATTCACCGTAGAAAACGAAATGGGGTCAGTGGTAAATTTCGTCGTTACACCCACCACTTACTTTGTAGACCATGTTATCGTGGCAATCGGAGATCGAATAACTGGATATTATGATGGAGATGCACCTGTTCCCCTTATTTATCCCCCACAATATCGTGCGCTCATAATGGTAAAAGATTCCCCTTTTCAAAATGTTAAAGTTGAATTCTTTAATCAGCAGTTCGTGAGTAAAGATGGACAGTTAAAATTAAATTTATCTTCCTACACGCAAGTCTTATTAACCAATGGGCAACCCTTCTCAAGAAATCCAGCGAACCGAGATTTAATTGTGATTTATGGTCCATCCACCAAAAGTATCCCCGCCCAAACAACACCTTATCGAATCATTGTTCTGTGTTAAAACTAAATTTTAAATAGAGAATGAAGCGTCCCTACTTACAGGCATTGTTCCTATTTCTTAACACTATTTATTCTTAATCGATCTCTAACCCAATGATATCAGTTGCTTTTAAATTAACTATTTTGTCTATCGCTCAATCCTGTTTTTCAGTGATTCCTAAGAATTCCCCATTATTTTTTGGGGAAACTAGACAAATAATGATATTTTGTGATAAATTATTACAATATAATTAAAAAAACTCTATATACTTAAAGCGATGAAGAGGAGAGTAGTTTTTGCTAGACTCTATAGCGATTCGGGGACGGTGGAAGCCTGAAGATGAAGCAAGAATGAAGAACACCTCTGAGTTCTAACCGAAAGAGATATTCTCAAGTAGGCTTAGACGTTACCAGAACGTTATTGACTGGGATAAGCAGTATGAAGTTGGTCATATTATGACAATTTGGGTGGTACCGCGGAAGTTAGTCTTTCGTCCCTTTCTTTGGGGATAGAAGGCTTTTTTTATTGAAAAATACCGTATGGAGGTTACTATGATCAAGACCGTAGTAAAAGATTTATACAGAAATCAAGAAAATTTCACAGACAAAACGATTCAAATTTCAGGATGGATCCGTACTCTTCGCGATTCCAAATCAATTGGCTTTATGGAGTTAAACGATGGAACATTTTTTAAGAGTGTACAAGTGGTTTTTGAGGATACGCTAGAGAACTTCAAAGAAATTACGAAGTTACCGATTAGCTCTTCTGTTTTAATAGAAGGTGAATTTGTCCCAACTCCTGAAATGAAACAGCCTTTTGAAATTAAAGCGACAAGAATTGTTGTTGAAGGATTATCTAATACAGATTATCCATTACAAAAAAAGCGACATTCTCTTGAATATTTAAGAACCATCGCTCATTTACGTCCGAGAGCCAATACCTTCTCAGCCGTTTTCAGAATAAGATCTCTTGCATCTTATGCCATACATAAATTCTTCCAGGAAAAAGGCTTTGTTTATGTCCATACACCGATTATTACTGGAAGCGATACAGAAGGTGCTGGGGAAATGTTCCGTGTGACATCCATGGATCTGAAACAGCTTCCAAAAAATGAAGACGGAAACGTGGATGACAATGCAGACTTCTTCGGCAAAGAAACCAACTTAACCGTTAGCGGTCAATTAAACGCGGAAAGCTTTGCACTTGCTTTCCGTAATGTGTATACCTTTGGTCCTACCTTTAGAGCAGAAAATTCGAATACGGCACGACATGCGGCCGAATTCTGGATGATTGAGCCGGAAGTTGCCTTTGCAGAATTACCGGATATCATGGACCTCGGGGAAGAAATGGTCAAGTATGTGATCAATTACGTTCTTGAACAAGCACCTGAAGAAATGAACTTCTTTAATAGCTTTATTGATAAGACACTAATTGAAAGATTGAAGACTGCATCTGAATCCGATTTCGGAAGAGTCACTTATACCGAAGCGGTTGAATTATTAAAGAACTCCGCTAAGAAATTTGAGTACCCTGTTGAATGGGGAACGGATTTGCAAACGGAACATGAACGTTACCTAAGCGAGGAAATTTACAAGCGACCTGTCTTTGTAACCGACTATCCGAAAGAAATTAAGGCATTTTATATGAGAGCGAACGAAGATGGCAAGACAGTAGCGGCGACTGACCTTTTGGTTCCAGGTATTGGCGAGTTAATCGGGGGAAGCCAACGTGAGGAAAGAGAAGAAGTTCTTGCAGATAGAATAAAAGAACTTGGGATGGCTGAAGAAGATTACTGGTGGTACCTCGAGCTAAGAAAATACGGTCGTACAAAGCATTCAGGCTATGGAATTGGGTTTGAACGTCTGGTCATGTATTTAACGGGAATGAAGAACATTCGCGATGTCATCCCATTCCCTCGTACACCTGGAAATGCAGACTTTTAATGAAATCTGTGTAAAAGTAAAATAGGATGCTGCGGCATCCTATTTTTTCTTATAAATCACTTTGGCACTTGTATTTTCCTTCTCTCATAATCTCCAAATTAATGAATAACTTCACTCTCAAAAACAGCTCCGTCTCGATAGACGACTTTGATGACAAATCGCATATCCTCTTCGTATGGACTGATTTCATGCAATTCAAAAAGCCGGAAATTGTCTTCTTGGTCTTCCTCCAATTTTAATAGTTCCTCCCCTATGAACGTACCATCCTGATATTTCAGAAGAGAAGCTTCTTCAATAACAGAGGTTTCGCCACTTATTTTGTGTTGCATAAGGGTCACACTAGCCTTCTTCCCACGGCTATGTATATCCCCTTGAAGAATGCCATATTGGTTTGTACCCAAATAATCGAGCGATTCCGACTGAACCTCACTACTCTTGACGTTATCCTCAGATTCTACTGAAACGAAATACTTCAAAGAGTATAGTTGCTCTTCCTTCACTGTTTCGCTCATCTCTTCCATATTTGAGCCAGATTCGAGTACCTTCACATCCCATAATGGTTCTAACTTAACCGTAATGGGGACCTTAGCCTGAAAGAGGCCTTGTTCTCCCCCTTCCGCTTGTAGTTTTTTGAACTCGGTATTCGTTCCAGTTGCATAATGAAAGAAAACCTTTGAATCCCTTTGCCTCTCTTTTACTTGCCACTTAAAAACAGCTTGTGCTTGTCCTTCTCCCAATGCATTTGTATTCACATTCATTTCAACTGGACCAAGCCAACTCAGTTCTTCCTTGAATTGATTGAAAAGCTGTTGGACCTCGCCTGATTGGTTATTGACGGAATGATGGAGATTCTGTTGTTCAGATGAGACATAATCGATTCGATTGTTTAGCTCATTCACTTTTGAGATCAACAAAAGGTTTATCACTAAGCTAATCGTTACTACTGCAGCTAGGAAAATCTTAAAATTCTTTTTTGTCTTTTCGTTTTCCATCTACTCCCCCCTAATACTTGTATGTATCTACTTTCAAAGGATAACATAATTTTGATGGAGCCAAGTTACTATTTCTAAACATTATTGAAGAATCGCCAAAGTTTGTTCAATCAATAAAGTAGTAGGAAATAGAGGGATTACACCTGAGAACACTCTCATTTTAATCCTTCTTTTCCATTCTGGTTTGTATAAAAAAGGATGCATTAATTGTTTTTCTAATATTTTTTTCGCCTTTCATGTACTTCAACTTTTTCCTCAGTTTTTACATCTGTGCTATTCTCTTTGCATAAGCCCCCAAATAAAAAATGACGTATGCCAATTTCACACGTCATTTTAAAAAAGTCCCCTGAGAATAGAACCCTTTATGTTAAACCGAAACAGTATGATCTGATTTCTTAAATAATTCTATTTGCTAACTTCCCTATCCCCTCAATTTCCAACTCGACCGTATCCCCTGGTTCTAACCATCGATGAACGTCTGGTCCTAGTTCCAACAAGCAGCCTTTGCCGACCGTACCGGAACCAATGATGTCTCCTGGATATAACGTAACACCCTGCGAAGCTCGTTCAATCATCTGGCCAAACGTATAATAGATCCTTTTACTATTCCCTTCTGAAAGGATTTTCCCATTTACTTTTGCTGACATCGTTAAATCATAACGATTCCCGACCCGGTAAGGCTCAAGTTCATCCTTTGTTACAAGATAAGGGCCGATCGAATTAGCAAAGTCTTTTCCTTTCGCAGGCCCAAGTCCAACTTTCATTTCTTTAGCCTGCAAATCCCTTGCCGACCAGTCATTTAAAACTGTATACCCAAAGATATAATCTTCTGCCTCATCCACTTTAATATTCTTTCCTTCTTTCCCGATCACACAAGCAATCTCTAATTCAAAGTCTAGCCACTTACAGTGTGGTGGTCTTTCTATTTCTTCATTAGGACCACGAATCGCCATATGATTAGTAAAATAAAACACTGGAATCTCATACCACTCGGGGGCAACCGGCAATCCAACGCGTTTGCCGGCATTAACCATATGTTCTTCGAACGCAATGAAATCACGAACACTAGGTGGATTAGGCAACGGCGCTGTTAAGGTAACTTGTTCTAAATCGTATCCTCCAGCACGGTCTCCTTTTAATTGCTGCCAAATCGGGAAGTATCTTTCTTGATGTTTAATAAAATCGAGCACATTGTCTGGCAACACTCCGTTACTAGATTCTGATAGATCGTAGATTAGATTGTTCTCGACCCAACCAGCTCGTTTTTCTCCTTTAGGATTGATAAAGCTTGTAAGTTTCATTGAAAACATTCCTTTCTTTGTTCCACTAAAGTTACATAATATTTTTATAAGCAACTGAAACCAAAGCCATTAAAATATTCGAATCCCTTAATCTACTCACAGTCCAAAGGAACCAATCCGACTTAAATACCCCTCGCTATAAAGATACTAAATATGAATACCACATGAACATCGAATACTTCCCCTCTTCCCTATTCGAAAATCGCAACTGGTCTTGCCCACCCTGCGCTCGCACCAGTGATTTTCACAGGAAACACCGCTACCGTAAAACCCGTTCGTTTTGGAAGTTTTTCTAAGTTTGCTAATTTCTCAATCTGGCAGTACTCTGCTTCTTTTCCAACGAAATGGGCTGCCCAGAGAACCCCATCACGAGGATTCTGTTTATAATCCGCTGCTTGCATCGGAAGTGGAATATCCCATCCCCACCCATCTGTCCCCATCACTTTAATGCCTTGTTGAATCAACCATCTTGTTGCTTCTGCAGAAACACCTGCATGAGAAACAGCATAATCGTTCTCGAACAAACGCTTATCTGCATCGGTTCGAACCAAGACAATATCATACGGTTGCAATTCATAATTCATCTCTGATAACTGAGTTTCCAAGTCTGTCACCGTGATTTCATATCCTGCTGCTCTGTCGCTAAAATCAAAGAGGACTCCATTTCCGTAAAACCATTCAAGTGGAAGTTCATCAATGGTTCGTGATTTTTCTCCGGCCGTTTTTGCTGCGTAATGCCATGGTGCATCAACATGAGTCCCCGTATGGGTTGTGAGCTTTACCGTCTCTACTGCCCATGCCTGACTGTCAGGAAAATCGCCCGCCTTTAATCCTAATAACGCTGCAGCTTGTTCCGCACCTTGATTGTGTGTTTCATACACAATTTCTGCAGGATACGGCTCCTTCACGCGATCATCCAACGGTGAACTTAAGTCAATAATTTGAAGCGATTTGCGATTCATTTTTTTGCCCCTTTCCATTCTTTAATTTGGTTGGTCATGCTTTCTTCCTAATATATTAGGCTGTACTTAGATCCCATTCCAATATTAGTCAAAATATTATGTAAATTTGATTCAAAACAATGAGCCCAAATGAAATAGATTGGAAGTGTGCCCAAAGCATGGACGACCAAGAAAGTCATTCACAACACATAGACAAATCATTATTTACATCTCAATCACTTATAAAAATACGACTAGAGTCTTAGAAAATAATTAGCCTCAAGCAGGTTAACCTAATAAAGACGATTTTGTATGATTACTTTACACATTAAGAATTTAAAACATATACAATTTATGGAGGAAATTTTTTTGAAAACAATATTAAATACCAAGGAATTAAGCTTTATTCTTCTGTTAATAATCCTTTTAACACCGATGTTTCATCTTCCCTTTTCTGTAAGTGTCCAAGCTGCTCAACCTTTTAAAACGGAAGATATTGATAAATTTGTCACGAACTATATAGAACGAAATGGGCTACCTGGTGCATCGATTGTAGTTGTAAAGGACGGTAAATTAGTCTATGAGAAAGGATATGGTCACGATTCTGAAGGGAAACCTATAACTGAAAAGTCGCTAATGAGAATTGGTTCAGCCTCCAAATCATTTACTGCATTTGCTGTTTTACAACTTGTTGATGAAGGGAAAATTCAACTGGATGCCCCAGTAATGAATTATTTGCCAGAGGTAAAACTTGACGATTCAAGATGGAAAGATGTTACAATACGTCAACTACTAAGCCATACATCAGGTATTCCAAACCCGACTATTGTTCCACCAGCGAATAACCTAAAAGCGGGTGTGGAACGTTTGAATGATTGGGAGCTTCAATCAAACCCAGGAGAGAAATACTATTATAGCAATGGAAATTATTGGGTTCTAGCACTTTTAGTGGAGGGAGTAAGCGGAATAGAATTCTCTCGATATCTTAAACAAAAGGTATTTTCTCCACTAGGAATGAATGACTCACTCACTACTGTGAACTCTGGAGATTTTGTACCAGGATTACCAAAAGGATACGTAACAGCATATGGATCTGCAATACCTTGGACTGAGCTTGAAGCGATGAATATGGGGGCAGGAAGTATCATTTCAACAGCATCAGATATGGGGAAATGGCTTTCTATGCAAACGAACGCAGGAAAAACTAGAACAGGAGATCAATTAATTTCAAATAAATTATTAGAAGAATCTTATTCACCACAACTTGAAAACAAAAAATACGGACTTGGTTGGGAGTTAAGTTCACCTAATGTGAAGCCAGCACGAATTTCACATAGCGGAGTGGTATCAACGTATCAAACACAACAAGACATTATACCAAGTAGTGGCTATGCCGTTGCAGTGTTACTAAATAGCTTTACCCCTACATTTGAACACGCTTATGAGATTAGTTCAGGTATCATCCAATTGACCGAAGGGAAAGAACCAGAAATAAGAGCTCCATTATCTATAATAATTGATTTTTCTCTTGGCGTTATCACACTCATTTATTTGATTTTAGGAATTAGAGGATTTCTGAGGAGTAAAAAATGGTCGGATAAACGCAAACAACATCCTACTTGGAGATTTATCCTTCGTTTAACTCCCCAATTGATTCCAACATTATTAATTGGCTGGTTGTTTTTTATTGTTCCAGCGTTACAAAACAACAGTTCGACCACGCTTGATGCATTCGGTCTTTTCCCAGCCGCAATGTTCTTATTGGCAATTGTTTTCATTATCGGAATGGTTCTTACAATTTTGAGAATCTATTATCGAATAGCATTAAATAAAGGTTAATGATTATAAAAATGACACTAAAAAACGCTCAGAATTACTCTGAGCGTTTTGCTTGCGATTTATAATGCTAAATCGTTGTTGAATTCTATGCTAATAGATATGTATTTTTGTTATTAGCAATTTTCTCTCCAAAACGAACCCGTTAACAAGATAATCTGTGTTTTTACTTTGCGCGGCGACGTTCTACTCTCATAAGGGGAAATCCTTCAACTATCCTCACGGACATAAAGAAAAAGCAACCGACATGGTTGCTTTTTCTTTGCCTGGCGACGTCCTACTCTCACAGGGGGAATCCCCCAACTACCATCGGCGCTGAGAAGCTTAACTTCCGTGTTCGGCATGGGAACGGGTGTGACCTTCTCGCCATCGTCACCAGACTATTCATTTAAGGAAAGTGATTTTGCTTTCGCAGAAATCTTTGTTCCCTCAAAACTAGATAATGTTTGTAAGAAGAAAAGTAAGTTGAGTATCGTTGTCTAGCTACGGCTCCTAACTTCTCGGCCGTTTCAATCCGTCCAAACAAATCCAAAATCGGGATTTGCATGGCCGGCTCTCCAACGTCTGTCGAAGTTGAACAGTCGCCTTCGCTTTTCGCAATCTAGCTCCAGAAGCCAAACCGTACGGCTGTTTCGCTCTCTCCTGCGAAGTCAAAAAGCGACTTCTTCTCGAGAGCTCCAACATCCTAGCGGTTTAAACGGGCTTCTTCCGCTTTTTATTTTTGGTTAAGTCCTCGATCGATTAGTATCAGTCAGCTCCACACGTCACCGCGCTTCC
>NZ_JAMBNR010000018.1 GCF_023715205.1 Mesobacillus maritimus | reverse complement strand
GATGAGATTTCCTTTTAGCATTAGCTAAGTAAGATCCCTGAAAGATGATCAGGTTGATAGGTCAGAGGTGGAAGCGCGGTGACGTGTGGAGCTGACTGATACTAATCGATCGAGGACTTAACCAAAATAGTTATTTCGCTAACGCGAAAAAACTTAGATACTCAGTATTTACTTTACTTCTTACAAACATTATCTAGTTTTGAGGGAACAAAGACTTTTGCGAAAGTAAAAGATCTATCCTTAATTAAATAGTCTGGTGACGATGGCGAGAAGGTCACACCCGTTCCCATGCCGAACACGGTAGTTAAGCTTCTCAGCGCCGATGGTAGTTGGGGGATTCCCCCTGTGAGAGTAGGACGTCGCCAGGCATTACCCCTTACGGGGTATTTATTTTGGATTATCTCATTGGTAAATATTTCAATTGGCCCGTTGGTCAAGCGGTTAAGACACCGCCCTTTCACGGCGGTAACACGGGTTCGAATCCCGTACGGGTCACCAAAGTTTTTTCGCACTAGCGAAAATAACTCATAATGTGGAGGATTAGCTCAGCTGGGAGAGCATCTGCCTTACAAGCAGAGGGTCGGCGGTTCGAGCCCGTCATCCTCCACCATAATTTTTTCACAAAGTGAAAAAATATTGCCGGCCTAGCTCAATTGGTAGAGCAACTGACTTGTAATCAGTAGGTTGGGGGTTCAAGTCCTCTGGCCGGCACCACTTATTTTGAGCCATTAGCTCAGTTGGTAGAGCATCTGACTTTTAATCAGAGGGTCGAAGGTTCGAGTCCTTCATGGCTCACCAAAGTTTTTTCGCGGTAGCGAAAATAACTTACCACTTTTTTCACGATAGTGAAAATAATCATCCATTAATTCGCGATAGCGAAAATAACTTACCACTATTTTTCGATAGCAAAAATAACTTTCCATTGATTGTTATTATGCGGGTGTGGCGGAATTGGCAGACGCACTAGACTTAGGATCTAGCGCCGCAAGGCGTGGGGGTTCGACTCCCTTCACCCGCACCAAGATTTTTTCACGTTAGTGAAAATAATCTTCCTATAAATTGCGATAGCAAAAATAATCATCCTTCATTGTAATATAAAAGAATTAATCCTATATGCGGAAGTAGTTCAGTGGTAGAATACAACCTTGCCAAGGTTGGGGTCGCGGGTTCGAATCCCGTCTTCCGCTCTTTGTTCTAAGCCGGGGTGGCGGAACTGGCAGACGCACAGGACTTAAAATCCTGCGGTAGGTGACTACCGTACCGGTTCGATTCCGGTCCTCGGCACCATCATTTTTTTCACTTAAGCGAAAAAAATATAGAGTGTTTTCCAAATAGATTTATGCGCCCGTAGCTCAATTGGATAGAGCGTTTGACTACGGATCAAAAGGTTAGGGGTTCGACTCCTCTCGGGCGCGCCATTTCTTACGGGAAGTAGCTCAGCTTGGTAGAGCACTTGGTTTGGGACCAAGGGGTCGTAGGTTCGAATCCTGTCTTCCCGATATCTGTAAGAATTCCTTTTATGATGGGGCCTTAGCTCAGCTGGGAGAGCGCCTGCTTTGCACGCAGGAGGTCAGCGGTTCGATCCCGCTAGGCTCCACTTTTCAATATTTAAAATGGCGGTGTAGCTCAGCTGGCTAGAGCGTACGGTTCATACCCGTAAGGTCGGGGGTTCGATCCCCTCCGCCGCTATATATTTAATGGAGGAATACCCAAGTCTGGCTGAAGGGATCGGTCTTGAAAACCGACAGGCGGGTTAAACCGCGCGGGGGTTCGAATCCCTCTTCCTCCGCCATTAAATTTTAATACGATTATCGCGGGGTGGAGCAACGAGCGTTACTTCATTGAAACAACTGCGAGTTGTACCGGTCGAGCTTCTACTTGATTTAGCTTTCTGAGACCGGGACAGTTAGTGCTAACATAGAGCATGATCAAATCTATGTAAAATAATATTATCGCGGGGTGGAGCAGTTCGGTAGCTCGTCGGGCTCATAACCCGAAGGTCGCAGGTTCAAATCCTGCCCCCGCAACCAAATTTTTTAAACTATATATGGTCCGGTAGTTCAGTTGGTTAGAATGCCTGCCTGTCACGCAGGAGGTCGCGGGTTCGAGTCCCGTCCGGACCGCCATCATAATAAAACTTCAGCATGGTTTTTTTGCTGTTGATATAGATTATGCTGTGTGGCTCAGTAGCTCAGTCGGTAGAGCAATGGACTGAAAATCCATGTGTCGGCGGTTCGATTCCGTCCTGAGCCACCATTTTTATGGAGGGGTAGCGAAGTGGCTAAACGCGGCGGACTGTAAATCCGCTCCCTCAGGGTTCGGCGGTTCGAATCCGTCCCCCTCCACCATTTTTATTTTTAATCGTTAGTGCCATTATGGCGGTCGTGGCGAAGTGGTTAACGCATCGGATTGTGGCTCCGACACTCGTGGGTTCGATTCCCATCGATCGCCCCATAATATTGGGCTATAGCCAAGCGGTAAGGCACCGGACTTTGACTCCGTCATGCGCAGGTTCGAATCCTGCTAGCCCAGCCATTTTTTAGGCAGCATAGCCAAGTGGTAAGGCCAAGGTCTGCAAAACCTTTATTCACCGGTTCGAATCCGGTTGCTGCCTCCACTCATTTGTAGGACTTTGTTGCGGAATGAATGGTTTGTCAGTATGTTAACTTTTAAGTCATATCTTATAAAATGCGGGTGTAGTTTACTGGTAAAACCTCAGCCTTCCAAGCTGATGTAGTGGGTTCGATTCCCATCACCCGCTCCATTTTAAAATGGGCCTATAGCTCAGCTGGTTAGAGCGCACGCCTGATAAGCGTGAGGTCGGTGGTTCGAGTCCACTTAGGCCCACCATATATAGAATATTCTTTGTTCCGCAGTAGCTCAGTGGTAGAGCATTCGGCTGTTAACCGAACGGTCGTAGGTTCGAATCCTACCTGCGGAGCCATTTTTTTGTTTTCTGGGGAAGTACTCAAGAGGCTGAAGAGGCGCCCCTGCTAAGGGTGTAGGTCGGGCAACCGGCGCGAGGGTTCAAATCCCTCCTTCTCCGCCAGGAACTTTTGCGCCTTTAGCTCAGCAGGATAGAGCAACGGCCTTCTAAGCCGTGTGTCAGAGGTTCGAATCCTCTAAGGCGCGTTTGAACCATTACGTTTACCATAACAAAAAGGGAAGTCATCTTTTCTCAATTAAGAGAAAAAGAATGGCTTCCTTTTTTGTACGGGCGCAAGAGTCACAGCGACCCCCCGAATTTTCTTGTTTCACAAGCAAAATGTTCCATGAGTTTAGGCTCGGTCCTTCATTCGCTCGGGTAGGTCTTGGATGGATTGGACGACATTGTCGAGCTTAGCTTCAATTCGATATAGCAAGTACAATGTGACGACAATCGGAAAGCCTACTTCACTGATTAGGGGGATGAGCTCATCCATTTTTCTTTCCTCCTTTTGGGGTTCTTTTATTTAGAGAAAGGCCGGTTCCTGTGTAGAGGAACCGGCCTTTGCTGATTACACAATTTCGTATTCGGTGACATTTCGTTCTACGACGCGTGCACGGTCAACTGCGATTAAAGTGCCATTGGAATAGAAAGCATTTGATGCAATGATGGTTTCCATCGCAAGCTTAACAGCTGCTGGGTCAACCGGCTCAATTGGGTTGTCAACCGTGATTTTTGTCGTTTTCCCAAGGTCTGTAACGAACTGGAGTTCAAGGACTTTTGCCAAAAGAATCACCTCCTTTCTACTTTAAAGCTGGATAAAGATTAAAATACGTCGTGGTTGTCGGTACGCTCGATGGATGACAATACATGGGCACATAATCCACTAAGTGCAACTGCCGCCTGATGAAGTTGATCTGGTGTCACACTCATACGGATGGATGAATATGATTTTCCTTTAAAAATCGGTTCGCCTTTTTCGTCCAATCCTGTTTCATACATGAGGGTAAGGCGGGTATTCTTGATTACTTGTTGGGCCATGTTGCTCACCTCCTTTCACCTTCTATATAGAAGGAAAGGAGAAAAAAGGACAGGGTAGATCGTACTTTTTTCAAAGAAAGAACTGAAATTGCTTTTCTAGAGAAAGGTCAACTCAGCTACCCCTAAAGGCAGAACTCATAAGCCAGTGTTGTTTGTTTAAGGCTATTGCGGGTTTAAACGGTTAGTTGTTAGTCTATTAACTCACTTAAGCAAAGCAGGGGGTCTTTGCGGAGCTTTTCGAGTGCTCCCACTCGCCAGCCTTTGACAGTCGATACGCTAACGTTTTCGATTGCAGCAATCTCTTTGTTTTTTAGACCATGATGGCTGTAGTACAAAACCCACTTCGTTTGATTCTCGGTTAGCTTGTGATTCTGGCATAACGCGAGAATGGTATCCTCCTCATATAAAGGTGGGGTGTTTGTTGCTTCAAATGGTTCAAAAACTTCATCAGTGGCATAAAAATAGTGCTCGGTGTCTTTGGTCTCTTTGGTTAACTCTTGCATGAGTGACCCTCTGATGTAGGCATATGCGAATGCAGAGAAGCTTCCTTTCGCTGGATTAAAGCGTTGGTGAGCCTGCCAAAGAGCGATGAGGCCAACCTGAAAGAATTCATCTCTATTCTTATAAATCGATAACTTGCGCATGATGTGGTGAATCATCGGGGTAAAGGTTGTTTGCAATTCTTCAAAGCTTTCCATGTGGTTGTGGTTCCTTTCGGAAAGCGCGCTTTTTTGTTATATTCCCGGGTACCTTTAAAATACCGGGAAACTAGGCTGGCAGCGAACGAGGGAAAATCAGCTTTAAAGCGAAAATAGGGGGGGAGGTTTTTTTAGGGAGCTCATAATGACAAGTTGAGGCTGAAAATGCAAATTTGAGCAGGGATCCTGGTAATTTTTTAGAAATTCATTTGTTGTGACACCCCGGGTGGTGGTGGGACAAGGGACCTGTCCCTCTGTCTCATTCAAAAAGGGTGCCGGTTAATCCCGACACCCTTTCCTTATTTTTGGTTAGCGATAACAAACGGCACCAATGATAATCAAGAGGATAAACAACACGACAATTAGTGCAAATCCTCCTGCAAAGCCGCCACCGTAGCCATAGCCGCCATATCCACAACCTCCAAAGCCCATTGACAACTCTCCTAACTGAATTTTATGATTAGTAACCCCACCAAGATGCTCCAATGATGATCAGTAGAATAAATAATACGACTAACAAGGCAAAGCCGCCACCGTAGCCTACTCCTCCGCTCATAAATATCACCTCCATCACATTTAACATAGTATGCTAGATGACGATTAGGTGAATGGTTAGAATCATAATTTTTTTCAATTTCTCATAAATTTATCCCTCACCCCGCGAAGGAATGCCTTTTGACAACGCTTTTTTCGTAAAGGGTGTTGTTAAAAAATGAAAACCGATTTAACGAGAAATAAGCTTTTCTCTGCAATACTACTTAGTTTGTAAGCTCTTTTCTCACCTTGTAAACGATCTTTGGGCCCCATGAAAACATACTTCCGCAGAAACACTAGGGTGTCTGTCCACTCCTGATTTTTACCAAGAACTTGTGATTAAAATGAGTGGAGGGAAGAACGATGTCAATTGGTTATGATCAAGGGCAGCACCACGCCCAGTTTAGGAGGGGAAACACCGAAGAATACAATGGCCTTTTACACCTCGATTTAGGGACAAGGGCGGAGGGATTAGGCCTGTCCTTCCGCACCTTCGTCTTCCTCATCCTCAATAAAAATCTCTGTATATGGAGTGTTTTTCTCAGAAGGGCCCGAATCTACATCTGAGGAGGACTCTTCATCGAAAAAATCCTCTGAGTGACTTGTACCCGGTTGGTCCTTTTTCATATCCGCTTTCATATCCTTCATTTTTTCCATATCCTCTTTTACTTGATCGGTCACTTCTTTTGGGACGGCTCCTTTTCCATATGTCGCTCCGATATTTAACTCCCCACTCAAACTCTTAATTCCAAGCTGAGCAAAGTTATTGTTTTGCTCATATTTTTCTAAATAGAGCTTATCCACATAGATCGTTTGTAAAATTGGTTCTTCCTGCTTTATTGATTCTATCGTTTCGTCGGTGGAGTCCGGATCATTATGATTTTGTTGGAGCAGGTCGTCTAACCGTTTTAGCAGATCGGTCTGCACTTCATTGATTAATAATAAATTACGCTCTAACAATTGTACCCTCATGTCAATCTGCTGATAAAAGTCTTCCTTCTCCGCCCTTTCTTCATTTGGATGTTCACCTGTTGAAAAATCTTCAGATTCTATGTTGGGGGAAGCTACGGGGGGACTGAATCGATTTTCATGTAGGCCCGAAATCTGATGTTCTAAAATGTGAATTTTTTCAACCAACTGCTTTTCCCGTTCAAGATCAACCGCTCTTTTTTCTAAAATCAGTTGTTCGATAAACTGGATCATCCGTTCATCCAATTCCTGCGCAGGAGGGGTGACGGTAGTCTGATCATCGCGCTGTAGACCATCTTCCAATTGGGACACTCTTTGCCCCAGTTCGGTTATTTTGTTGTTGAGCATCTTAATCTTATGGGCAGTTTCGACGTTAGAATCCTTTTCTTTCGGCTTTCCTCGCTGTTGGGTTCTTTTTTCCTCACTGTTGTTTTGATACATCGTGTTTCGAACCTTTTTCTCAAACTCCAATAAGGATCTCATTTGAACTTCAAGCGAATTGATTCGTAAAATGTGCTTTTCCCATTCCGCTCGGTTTTTCTTTTGAGCTTTTTGATTGAACATTTTTTATCGACATCCTGTCTGCCAGATTAAATCAAATGGTCCCTTCATAAAACTTACTTAATAATTCCCGGTCCTTGATTAGACTTCTTCAATCATTTCTGAGTTCCTCAAAGACGATTACTCAATGTTTACCTGCTCTTCTTTCAAAAACTGCCGTTGGTAGGAAACATATAAAAGCCCATTCGTAAATTTAGCTCGAATCTGATCAGGAAACGTAGGCTCCGGGAGCTGGATTACCCGTTCAAAGGGGCCGTGATATCGTTCTTGTTGGATCACCTCTCCGGCCATCAGTTGGTGATTGTTTCCTTTGATTAAAAGCTTCGTTCCGGATACAGATAAGTGAATATGTTCCTTTACGTAGCCAGCTAAATCGAATAGGACTAAAATTTCTCCATCTGTGACGATAATATCGGTTGGAGGAAAATTTTTTCGTTTCTCTGATTTTCTAGCGGTATCACTCGACTGATTTGGATCAAATTGAGTTTTCATCCACTCATCAAAGGAGGATTGATCAAAGATCCCATCCCAAAAATCCCCGGTTTGGTATTTCTTTGCTAAATCCATCCATTGTGAGAACTTGTTCATATCCATGGTGGATCGTCCCCCTTGTCGTCTCGGTACATGTCTTCATCTATAACTAATCATATTTATGATTAAAAAAATCATTCATATAAAATGCTGGCAACATGGGAAGGTTCAAACCGTTTCCGTCTTGTCCAGGTTCTGAGAAATCATATTTCTTTGTTATCAGTCATATAGTGAAATAGTCTCGGAACAGGTAAAACTCCAACGAGGAAAGGGTCGTGATTTATGTTCTTTCTCCCAACCAACATAAATATTGCCGATATCAAACTTAATAATCTGGATCATGGTAGTTCGCTGTCTCTTAGTTCTACACTGAAACAAAATAGGAATGTAGCCGCAAAGAAAAATCAAGCTTTTGGTCAGCAATTCGGGGATGAGTGTTTAAGAATCTACACAAAAGGCACTACTTTCGATGATGACGTCGAGGATGCAAACGCGCAGAAGGGGATTGGTAAGCCTTTTTAAGATGGCTAGTTTCGTAAAGTTTGTTGTTAAAATCGTAAGGTTCATTTTAACGGAAAAGCAGCTATTTCTAGTTAGCAGGCTTTTTTCTCATTACTGATCGCAAGCAACCTTGTTTGGGTAAAAGCCTAAGTAATAAAAATGAGGAGGAAGTGAATGGTTGGTCCTGTTCCATATATTAATATCAATATCAATATCATAAAGGTGAATTCATTTGAGAATGCATCTGCGATCAATGTCGGTCAAAACCTTTTAGCAGAGTGGCATAATTCAGATAAAAAAAATCAGGGTCTCGGCCAAAATATGGGGGATGGAACCAATTTTATGGGGACGAGAAGCGCTGTCGATGACCGCGACCAAATTGATTCCAATTCTTCTTTTGAGACAGCGAATCTTCCTCGGCCATAAGGAGAGAGCATATGTCATTTGCACCGGTATCACTAAATATTTTAGGAATAAAGATCAATGCGGTTGACCATGCAGGGGTAGTCAATCTCGGCCCAAGTCAACATTTGGATCAATTTGTTTCCTATAAGCGGAATCAAGGGATAGGTGAACAAAACGGGGACCGTTCCCCCACGATCCTGTCGACTTCCTGGGTCAATGACCCGGATGTGTCAGATAGTAATGCCGTTAAAACAAGTCTCTTATAGCGCAAATGAAGGGTATGGTTGGCGAACAGTGCGAATGAACAAAAAGACAGGGGGATATACATGTTTTTTGTTTCACCAGTGGTAATCAATGCTCTTGGAATCAAGGTGAACACAGTTGATAATGGTGCCGTTGCCAATATGGGAACACTGCAAATCATTGACCAACTCGTCACCTATAAGCGAAACCAAGCCTTTGGCGAACTAAACGGGGATCTCTCCCCAGTAGCCGTTCCAGCCGCAACCGTCATTGACCCAGATGTGAGCGAGAGCAACTCCGTCAAAAACAGCGTCGTATAGTGGCGGGGGTGGTTTCCTTCTATGTCCCTGCTGCTTGTGGTGGGCTAAAGGAACCTTATCTAAGAGGGAAGCGGTGTCGGTAAAACTAGATCGTTCAGAGTTAGCCGGAATCTGCCAGAAAGTACAATAAGATACCATCTCTAAAAGGGGCAGGCATGTGCACTGTCCTTTTCGTCGTGGAAGGATTTCGGTTTCCCCACGAAGCAAGAATCCGCCGTCCTTAGTAGTCTTCATTAGGGAGGTCTGAGCAACAAAACCTGTCCCCGTGTCCCCCAAGCACCCAGTCTGACTGTATTTGTGTTATAATATTCTCATAATTTCCTATTTTAATAATGGAGGAATTGCATGGAGAATTCACTGACGCGAGAGATCGTTTTGGCGGAAGATTATAACGCTTCTGTTCATCAAGTCTGGAAGCGTTATCAAGAGCTCGGGCAATATACGGGGAGTGGAATTCGTGAGAGTATTATTGATTCATGGGAGGATTCTAAAAAACTTGGAGTCTGTCCTTTTCAAAATCGAAATCATGAGGTTATCCATGGGAATGACCTGGAAGAACGGCTGGAACGAAATGAGGAGTTGCTTTCGTTTGTAAAGCCTCAAATCAACCATTTAGCACCATTTTTTAATGAAACGAAAACGATGATTTCCATTGCTGATCGTCAAGGAACCGTTTTACAATCTTCTGGGGAACGGAATGTGCTAAAAAAGGCAGAGAAAATTCAAATTTATGATGGGGGCATTTGGACAGAGAAATCAGCGGGGACAAATGCAGTGGGGCTTGCTCTGAAAACGAAGCAATACGCCCAAGTGTTGTATTCCGAGCATTTCTGTGAGAAAAACCATGACTGGTTTTGTGCCGCATTTCCCATTCTATACCCTTATACGAATGAATTACTAGGCGTCATTAATATTGCCGGCGCCAATCATCAACTGAATCCAAACACCATACAGTACATCTTCTCAGAAGCAAATCAAATTTCGAAAACCATCCAACAATATTTTTCTAAACAAGCTTTACATAATCATTTATTTTTAAACACAGCGCTGGAAGGGATCACAGATGAAGTCTTAATCATCGATCGTGGAAAAAACGTTGTGGGAAAAAATCATGCCGCAAAGTCCCATCCAACCTTTAGTAAACTTGATACCACAGCAACAATCCCAACTTTAAACCACTTTGTTGAAAAAGTCCTACAAACAGGACAACCGATCATAAGGGAAGAAGCGAAGGTCGATCAGCAAAAACAAACATTTATTTTCTCAATTTATCCCGTCACTTACCAATCCAATCCACTTGGAGCGGTTGTATTTTTTAGAAAAAACACCGAACTCCCTGCTTTATCAAAGAAAACAACGAAATCGTCTCGACTAACGAAATCAAAAACAACACGCTATAGTTTTGATGATATGATCGGTTCTTCAAGCGAATTTGGCGCTGTTGTCAAGAAAGCGCAGAAAGCAGCGCGGATTGATTCGACTCTGTTTCTCTGCGGGGAAACCGGGACAGGGAAAGAAGTCTTTGCTCAATCGATTCATCAAGCAAGCGATAGGTGCCAACACCCATTTATCGCAATTAACTGTGGAGCGGTTCCGCACGGATTGCTTGAAAGTGAATTATTCGGCTATGAACCAGGCGCGTTTACCGGTGCGAAATCAAAAGGTCAACCTGGGAAATTTGAAATGGCACAGGGGGGAACCATTTTTCTTGATGAAATTGCCGATATGCCGTTAGAGTTGCAAGTTCATCTTCTTCGCATTCTCGAAGAACGGGTTGTGACCAGACTAGGCAGCGAAAAGACGATTCCACTAGATGTTCGTGTCATTGCCGCCACCCATAAAAATTTGGCGCAACTCGTTGATAAAGGTGAGTTTCGCGAGGACCTCATGTACCGCCTTCAGGTGATTCAATTAGAAATCCCGGCATTGCGTGAACGAAGCAGCGATGTTCCGGAACTGGTCCATCATTTTCTGCAAGAAATGGGCGGTGAGTTTGGGAAACAAGAGATCTTCGTTCAGGAAAAAGCAATGCAGTGCCTTACACAATATCCTTGGCCTGGAAATATTCGCGAACTCCGGAATGTAATTCAGCAGGCTCTTTTTAATATGGAGGGAAATGAGCTTTCATCTTCCGACCTTCCCTTGGAAGTTATTAACCACTCAGGAAAGGGTGAAAAGGAAAGGCTAATCGAAGCGCTCAGCCAAGAAAAAGGAAATGTCACAAGCGCAGCGAAGCGATTGAAGATTTCACGAGCGACGATGTATCGGAAAATGAACCAGTATCATCTGAAGTCGGAAGATTGGAAGGGGTAAACATCGGGATTTCCATGTATGTGCTCTGTACAGGATAAAGGTTGAGTGCCTTGAATTTATAATCAAGGCTGTTTTCGTAAAATTTGTTGTTAAAATCCTAAAGCCGATTTTAACGCGAAATAAGCTTTTCTCTACGTACTACTTAGTTTGGAAGCTCTTTTCTCATCTTATAATAAATCTTTGGAATAGAATCATAGCAAAATGATTCTTTATTTCCTTTAAAAAACAACAATCTCTGAGAAAAGAGCTATAAACAAAAAAGACGAACAAACCGGATGTCGATTTGTTCGTCTTTCGATTGTTTTACTTTTCGTTCGTTAACGTAGAAATATATTCTTTCACCACTTCATACACATAGCCTTGGTTCGCTGCTGCTGTATTTGGATTGTATTCCCCGTCATTTGTTTTGTTATTAGAGAGTACACGAATGCCAAGGAATGGTACCTCATAAGCGCCCGCGATTTGGGCAGCGGATGCCGCTTCCATTTCTTCTACACTTGTGCCAAAGTTGGTGTGGAACCAGTTGATGCGATCAACTTCGTTGTTCCAGAAATCGGCGGAACCAATTGTTCCTTCCACAACTTTCCCTTTTGTATAAGTGTCTTTCACTGCTTTGGCAGCTGCTAGTAAGTTTTCATCGCCTTCGAAATAACGAGCTTTCTCCGCATTTGGATCTTCGCCAGCGCTTCCTTCAGAAGCCATTAAATCCATCGGAATCCATTCGGTAGGAACAATTCCTTCGCCTTCTTCTTTAGTAGGTGTTTTTAATGCCCCGATATTTACGGTTCTTTCTCCTAAAACGATATCAAACACATTGAGACTTGGGTCGTGTCCGCCAGATGTTCCTTGGTTGATGATCGCGATTGGATCATACTTTTCAATTGCAAGCATCGTAGCGGCTGCTGTATTTTCCATTCCTTTTCCAGTTTTCGCTACAATTACTGGATAATCTTCAAGCGTTCCAATCCAAAACACAAAGTTTCCGGATGTTTCTTCTGTTACGTTTTCTAGTTTTTCAACAAGCTTTTCGCCTTCGATTGGCATTGGAGCTTGAATTAGAATTGGTTTCTGTGATTTTTCCTCTGTTGTTTGCTGTGTCTCATCTGTTGTAGCTTCTTCTGTTCCTTCAGACGCGGAAGAAGAACTGCACCCTACGACCGCAAATAATAGTAGTCCGATAATCAATAGAGTAAAAGATGATTTTCTTTTTAAAAATGTTTCTCTCATTCTGATCTCCTCCTGCTGTTTAGGTTTCTCTATTTTCTCAATATAAAAAGGTCCGGAAAATGTAGAATGTTTCTACCTTCCAGACCTACGAAGTCAAAGTATAAGCATAATTAAGCATCGGAAATATGCTAAATCATCCCGGGATGCTAGTTGCTCACTACCATCTTTATACTTCAACTCGTAGTCTAGTTCTTTCAATGGGAACCAGGTAGAAACACTCAGACCATATTACTGAGAATATACGAGTCATGATATGAAGAATGAATACGTTGTTACTATAACAAAGATAGAAACGGGAATCAACCCAAATATCGAACGTTATTTTAAAGATACAATAAAATTGTTCGTGTTTTTAGTAAAAAAGTCCCCGTTTTTCAGAAGGTAACTTATCTTTTTAAGGGAAATAGCCTTTTTTAGTGTTTAAAATGGTTCCCAAGCCTCAATTAATAAAATTCCCGCTATCACAACCATTCAATCTATTAAACTAGCCATCTGTTTTGAAAAGCAAGTTAACTCTATTTACCGTTATCTCACTTGAGACACTTGAGACACATGAGACAATCTGCGTCTCAATGAGACAGTTTGCCAAAGAGAAGGGATGTAAATGGGAGGAGCCAAGTGTTGAATTAACTGGATTTCTATTTTTTAAAAAAGTTGGCACGCTTCTTGCATCTTAAATCAGTGTAATCAACTTTCACTTTAAGACGAAAGCAAGGTGATGAAACCAAATGAAGGAATTTGACCTCATTGTCATTGGAGCAGGACCAGGGGGATATGTTCCCGCGATTCGTGCTGCCCAACTGGGTAAAAAGGTGGCCATTGTCGAACGGAAGAAGCTCGGTGGAACTTGCTTGAACGTCGGCTGCGTTCCTTCCAAAGCTCTTTTGAAACATAGTGAGCTTGTGGAAGAAATTCAAAAAGCCAACTCTTGGGGCATTCATACCGGCGAAGTTTCTATTGATTTTCAAAAATTAATGAAGCGAAAAGATCAAGTGGTCCGGACTTTGGCCGGCGGTGTGGAACATCTTTTAAACAAGAACAACATCGAGATTTTCCAAGGTGAGGCGTCGGTCACAGGTGATTTAATTGTCACTGTTGGCGCCGAAACACTACGGGGAAAGGACCTTTTGTTGGCAACAGGGAGCAGACCATTTATCCCGCCGATTAAAGGCTTGCACCAAGTTAACTATTTAACAACTGATACATTCTTTGATTTGAAAGAATTGCCGAAACAGTTGGTCATCATCGGCGGCGGAGTGATTTCCGTAGAGCTCGCCTTTGCGATGGCTCCACTGGGGACCAACGTTACCATCATCGAAGTGGCTCCTGACATTCTCTTAACCGAGGATGAGGATGCGCGCAAAGTAATTAAAAAGCATTTGAAGAAGAAAAAAATCAAGGCCATCACACTAGCGGAGATTCAGGAAGTGACAGACGGAAAAGTTCTGTTAACCGATCAAGAGATATCTTTTGATACCCTGCTCGTTGCGACAGGCAGACAGCCAAACCTTGAAGTGGCGACTGATTTGAATCTGAAACTAGATAGTGCGAACAAGTTTGTAGAAGTGAATGAGTTTTATGAAACAAGCAAAAAGCATGTATATGCCGTTGGGGATTTAATCGGTGGCTATCAGTTGGCACATGCGGCGAGTGCGGAAGGTCTCGTTGCGGTTCATAGGATGAATGGAGAAACGCCGCAACCGCTGAATCAAACAGAAATTCCACGCTGCGTCTATACCCATCCAGAAATTGCTTCGTTCGGACTGAGCGAAGACCAAGCGAGAAAAAGCTATGCTGATGTCCAAGTTACCGTCACGCCGCTAGCTGGAAATGCAAAAGCGATTGCCGAGGGAGAAACGGATGGCTTTGTGAAAATCATTTCGGACCAGCGCTACCAGGAAATTCTCGGCGCAGTGATTGTCGGGGCGAAAGCGACAGAGCTGATCGGCGAAATTTTAGCTGTGAAGCATGCGGAAGGTACAATGAGTGAGCTCGCAAGCCTTGTTCATGCCCATCCAGCGATATCCGAAGCAATCGGTGAAAATGCAAATGCTTTATATAAACAAGCGATCCATGCGTAGGTCACAAGTTTTACGGAGACAGGTTGTTGAAGTTTCCCACCATCTGCTTTTTTATAAAAGAAATGCCCTGTCAGAAAGCAAGATTGGTTTTATAAAAACGGCAAATACCTGAAATAGGCAGACTTCTAAGTTAGTGTCCACCCAGAAACCCAATCTGATTTTATATCAGCATGTGTTCTACCAGAAAGCGAATCTGCTTTTATAAATAAGTAGCTTACTAGAAAGCCAATCCAATTTTATCAAGGGAGGAATTATCAATGGAAAAGAAAGAAGTCCTTTGGATTTATCAGAAGATGAATGAAATCCGCTTTTTCGAAGAAGAAGTTCACCGTACGTTTGGAAAGGGATTGATTCCAGGGTTTGTTCACTTGTATGCCGGTGAAGAAGCGGTGGCGACAGGGGTTATGGCTTTGTTAGACGATGAAGATTATATTACCAGTACGCACCGTGGTCATGGTCATGCGATTGCAAAAGGCTGTGATATTCGAGGCATGATGGCGGAAATCATGGGCAAAAAGGATGGCCTTGGCGGTGGAAAAGGCGGCTCGATGCACGTGGCCGACGTGGAAAAAGGCATGCTTGGGGCCAATGGAATTGTTGGCGGTGGCTTCGGTTTAGCGGCAGGGGCAGCGCTTAGTATCAAAACATTAGGACGCGACAATGTTGCGGTTTGTTTCTTCGGTGATGGTGCTTCGAACGAAGGCACTTTCCATGAAGGCTTGAACCTTGCGTCAATTTTAAACTTGCCGGTTATTTTTGTATGTGAAAACAACCAATTTGGAGAAGGAACGCCGTTCAGATACGCGAGTGCTTCTGAAACGGTTGCGGAGCGAGCATCTGCTTATAATATGCCTGGCGTTCGTGTCGATGGAATGGATGTTGAAGCCGTTTATAACGCTACCAAAGAAGCGATTGTGAGAGCAAAAGCGGGGCAAGGTCCAACCTTAATTGAATGTGATACGTACCGGATGTTTGGCCACTTTGAAGGCGATGAACAAAAATACAAAACCGATCAAGATCCAAACCGTGATCGCGACCCGATTGTCGAACTTCGTGCAAAAGCGATTCAAAAAGGCTGGATGACGGAAACAGAAGCAAATGACATTGAAACAGCGGCAAAAGCAACGATTAAAGACGCTGTCGAGTTTGCGGAGGCAAGTCCATTACCAGACTTATCATCTTTATATACCGATATTTTTGCATAAGAATAGGAGGAATGAAAAATGACCAAAAGAGAAGTAACCTTTATGACTGCTATTACCGAAGCAATGGCACAAGCGATGCGAAAAGATGAAACCGTTATTTTAATCGGAACCGATGTAGCTGGAGGAGCAGAAGTCGACCATTTAGTCAAAGACGATGGCCGCTACGATGATGCTTTTGGTGGAGTTTTCGGATTATCAAAAGGATTGGTGACCGAGTTCGGGCGCGGACGCGTGATTGATACTCCAATTGCGGAGCATGGTTATTTTGGCGCAGCTGTTGGGGCAGCGGCGACAGGCTTACGCCCAATTTCGGAATTGATGTTTAATGATTTCATCGGGTTTGCGCTCGATCCAATTTTAAACCAAGGCGCAAAAATGCGTTATATGTTTGGCGGCAAAGCGAAAATTCCACTAACTGTTCGCACGGTCCACGGCGCAGGCGCAGGAGCTGCGGCACAGCATTCGCAAACATTATATGGATGGTTCGGCTCGATTCCAGGCGTGAAAGTGGTCGTTCCATCGAACCCATATGATGCCAAAGGTTTGATGTTGGCGGCGATTGAAGATGATAACTTGGTTGTTTTCTCTGAAGATAAAATGCTTTATGGCATGAAAGGGGATGTGCCAGAAGAATATTACACCATTGAAATTGGCAAAGCGAATGTTGTTCGTGAAGGAACGGACTTGACGATTGTTGCGATTGGGAAAATGGTTCAAGTGGCACAACAAACAGCGGAAACTTTACAGAAAGACGACATTTCCGTTGAAGTGATTGATTTAAGAACGGTTGCGCCATGGGATCAAGAAACAGTATTGAATTCAGTGAAGAAAACGGGTCGTTTGATCGTGATCGATGAATCGAATCCGCATAACAACACGGCAACCGATATTGCTTCTGTTGTCGCTGATAAAGCGTTTGATTATTTGGATGGTCCAATTAAAACCGTGTGCGCACCAAATACACCGGTGCCATTTGCGCACAATTTAGAGCAAGCGTATATTCCGGATGTGAAAAAAGTGTTAACCGTGGCAGAAGAATTAATTATTGATTTGCAGAAAAAAGCAGTTAGAGTTTAGGGGGTGAACTAGATGAGTGAAGTCATTGTAATGCCGAAGTTGGGAATGACCATGACAGAAGGAACGATTGTGGAGTGGCATAAAGAAGTCGGGGAACCAGTAAGTGAAGGCGAACCGGTTTTAACGATTAGCTCGGAAAAATTAACGCAAGAAGTCGAAGCGCCTGTTTCGGGAATTTTGCTCGTGAAAAATGCCGAAGTAGATGAGCAGTTAGAAGTTGGCGCGGCGATTGCGGTGATTGGGGAAGAAGGGGGAGCCGTTCAAGAAGTCGCGGCTGCGGCATCGGTAGCCGTTGTTGACAAGGTCGAAGCTGACACAGCTGTTGCGGCGCCGGCTCCTGTGCGAGAGGCCGCAACAAAGGTGCAAGGTGAACGTATTTTTATCACCCCATTGGCGAGAAAAATGGCGAAAGAACATCAACTAGATATTGCTTTAATTGAAGGAACAGGTGGAAACGGTCGGATTACGAAGCATGATATCGAGCGGGCATTGCAAGAGGGGACGGCGGCGAAAGCGGCAGTCGAAACAAAAGTTGAGGCTGCGCCGGCACACGTTTCTGTTTCACCAGTTAACGATGAAACCATTGGTGCTGGGCTTAATCCGATGCGAAAAGCGATTGCGCGGAACATGCGGAGAAGCTTAGGGCAAACCGCTCAATTGACGATCCATCGCAAGGTGAATGCCAATGCCTTAATCGACTTCCAAAACAGTTTGAAAAAGCAAGTTGCGGCGGCTGATTTAGACGTTAAGCTGACGATCACAGTTTTGGTCGCAAGAGCGGCTGTGCTCGCTTTACAAGAGATGAAACAAGTGAATTCTCACTATGTGGACGGCATGTTAACGGAATTTGATGAAGTGCATCTCGGGATTGCGACTGCTTTAGATGATGGCTTGGTCGTCCCTGTGGTCAAGAATGCGCATCAGAAAACGATTGGCACGCTTGCCAAAGAAATCAAAGACGTATCTGTAAAAGCAAGAAACGGCGAAGCAAGCGGCGACTTGCTGACAGGCTCCACATTCACGATTACCAACCTCGGTGCAAGTGGCATCGAATACTTTACGCCAATTTTAAACACACCAGAAACAGGCATTTTGGGCGTAGGTTCATTCCAAGACGAATTGGCTTTGGATGAAGAAGGCCAAGTGAAAATGATCAAGAAAATTCCATTCAGCCTTACGTTCGATCACCAAATCGTCGACGGCGCCACTGCAGCAGAGTTTCTTAACAAGCTGAGCAAGTATATCGAAACGCCTTATTTATTGGTGCTTTAAAAACTTTAGGTGATAGAGGATTGGTAGAGCGCACTTTTTGGGGAAAACACTTTTAGAGGATCGCATTGCTGCAATCCTCTTTTTTCTGTTATGAGAAATCTAGGTGTATCTATACCCAACTCGTTTTTATTCGTCATACACGGTGGCAACCCTACAAATCTCCTATTCAATGGAATACCAATAGGGTGCTCGCATGAAGCTTATGGCCTTCCTTTTACTAGAATAACTGACCATTCGCTTGGATAAAGAACTGCGATTGTTCATAGTTATACGAGACTTTAGAAAAGTCAAAAGGCTGACCATTTGTTAAGTGGAAAATAGATTCCACATAAAGCTTTGGTGCCCCTGTTTTCAGTTGCAAAAACCCAGCTTCTTCCTCGGTTAGCGTCCCAACATGTAAGTAAATATCTGAAAATCCAACCTTTAACCCTAACGCATCGCTAATATAGTTAAAAATCGAATCTTTGACGATTTCATGATTTAAGTAGGGAATAAGTGATTTATTGTAAAAGGATTCTTCGAGACAGAGCGTTTTCCCGTTCATAAACCGAACTCTTTTTACATAATAAACATCCTCTTCAAGGTTCATATTCAAATTGAGGGCAACCTCTTCTGTTGGCTTTTTTACCTCTAATTCAATGATTTCAGATGTTAAATCAAATTCCTCAAGGTCCCTGGCAAAGCCTTGGTTTGATAGCAGACTGATGTAGCCTTTTCGTTTATGGCGTCGAACGAAAATGCCACTTCCTCTTACTTGAAAAATAACCCCTTTTCTTTCCAATAAGTCCAAAGCCTTCGTAATCGTGCTTTTGCTTACCTGAAATTGAGCTATTAACGTTTCTAAAACGGGCAATTTTGTTCCTTGTTGAAGTGCATGATCTTCAATATATTTTTCAATGTCATTGGCAATTTGCTGATATTTTAACATGCTCATTCCTCTTTACTGTTTATTCCAAACATCAACCGAATTATAGCATTTTTAGGCTGAAAAATCACAAATGGTAAAAATTATTACGTCATTGATTAATTGTACCGGTACAATTATAATATGAGTGTACAAAATAAAAACTTATTCAGACAAAATGGATAGGATCATTCTTGACGTTAGGAATGTGGAACAAGGGAATCCTACATTGAAGAAATTACTTGCTCTTAAAATAAGGAGGAGTTCATCATGGCAAAATTACCAAAAGACTTTTTATGGGGTGGCGCGTTAGCAGCACACCAATTTGAAGGCGGTTGGAATGCTGGCGGGAAAGGGCCAAGTGTGGTCGATGTGATGACAGCGGGTGCCCATGGCGTGCCAAGACAAATTACCGAAACAATTGAATCCGACAAATTTTATCCAAACCATGAAGCCATTGATTTCTATCATCGCTATAAAGAAGATATTGCACTATTTGCTGAGATGGGCTTGAAATGTTTAAGAACCTCAATCGGCTGGAGCCGGATTTTTCCAAAAGGCGACGAAGTGGAACCGAATGAAGCAGGATTGCAATTTTATGATCATGTATTTGATGAATTATTGAAGCATGGAATTGAACCTGTTATTACACTGTCTCACTTTGAAATGCCGTTACATTTAGCAAGAGAATATGGTGGATTTCGAAACAGAAAGCTTGTTGACTTTTTTGTGAAATTTGCTGAGGTTTGCTTCGACCGATATAAAGATAAAGTGAAATACTGGATGACGTTCAATGAAATTAATAACCAAATGGATGTAAGCAATCCAATCTTTTTATGGACAAACTCTGGTGTTGTGGTTAAAGAAAACGAAAACGCAAGGGAAGTGATGTTCCAAACCGCTCATCATGAATTAGTTGCCAGTGCCCTAGCGGTTGCCAAGGGGAAGGAAATCAATCCTGATTTCCAAATCGGGGCGATGGTGTCACACGTGCCGATTTATCCTTATTCATCGAACCCTGAAGATGTGATGTTAGCGGAAAAATTAATGAGAGAACGCTACTTCTTCCCAGATGTACAAGTGCGCGGGTATTATCCAAGTTACGCTCTGAAGGAATTTGAGAAAGAAGGATACAACATCAAGTTCGAAGACGGCGACGAAGAAATTTTACGGAATGGAACTGTTGATTATCTAGGTTTTAGCTATTATATGTCTACGACGGTCAAGAGCGAGGTCGAGACAAAATATACAGGAGATATCGTGAATGGTGGATTGCCGAATAGCATCGAAAATCCGTACATTCGTTCCAGTGATTGGGGTTGGTCAATTGATCCAACTGGACTTCGTTATACATTAAATCGTTTTTATGATCGCTATCAAATTCCATTATTTATCGTCGAAAATGGCTTTGGTGCGGTCGATACATTGGAAGAGGACGGCTCTGTTCACGATTCAGAAAGAATTCAATACTTAAAATCTCATATTGAAGCATTAGAACAAGCGGTGAATGAGGACGGTGTCGACTTAATCGGTTATACACCATGGGGAATCATTGACATCGTGTCCTTTACAACAGGTGAAATGAAAAAACGCTACGGCATGATCTATGTAGACCGTGACAATGAAGGAAACGGAACTCTCGCAAGAAGCAAAAAGGATTCTTTCTATTGGTATAAAAAAGTGATTGAGAGCAATGGACAGGAGCTTTAAAAGGGACAAGGGACTTTTGGAGGCAGAACTTACTAAGCTTTTGGTGACGAGCTCAACTAAAGATAAATAACCAAACAGCCCGCTAATCTAGCGGGCTGTTTGGTTATCAAAACATTGTCGTAACATTCCGGATCTTTAGCGGAGATTTTCACTTGGTTATGGAAAAAAGCGAGGCCCTCCAACATGCTGATCAAAACGGTTTGCTCATTATTCCTAGTTAGACATTGTCGAAACGTCACAGGGACACCCCGGATTTTGTCGAACGAAGGAATATGATTGCACAGGGTGCTAGCGAATCACCACGGTAACCATGAACATGATGTAAAGACTCATGACAAAGAGGCAACTAAAAAGAAAGGTTAGAAGGATAGGTGCCTTTTTGAAAAACGATAAGCCTATGAGTCCCAGACATAAAATGGAGAGAAAGAAAAAGCTTACAGTACTTGAGTTCACAACAAAGCCAATGGTGCTCCCGGCATCAATGATGTCGCTATGAAAGAACCGGAATAATGGTGACACAGCCTCACTTGTTTTATAATGGCCATGTGGAGGTGATTGTTGGGAAAAAAACGCTGTAATCGCGAAAATCACAAATAAAATGAAGCCTTCTCCACGTATCCAAGGGATGGGGTTAAAGGAATCATCCTTAGTAAGTTTATATTTCACAATAAATCCATTGACCAAGGCATAAAAAACAAGTGGCAGCAGGAATAAATGTTTGATCAATAGCCCTTGTCCATACGAAACCATCCAAGAATCAATGTATCCTTCCACCAATATATCCATCAAAAACAAACCACTAAGAGCAGTAGCGACTAAACAGCCAATCGCAACCGTTGAAAACCAGCTTAAAAATTCAAGCCAATTTTTTTGATTGAGCGAGCACCAACCGATAATCAGCAAAATTCCAACCCAAACACTCACCGCTGCTAAATGAATAAAGTCACTGATGATGCCTAAGATGGGATCCATTGTGCTGGCATGGCTTGACCAAGCAACCGTAATGATTAATCCGGATGTTAAGAGAATCCCTAAGAAGGCGAAGGTGCGCTTTTCAGTAGACTTCGCCAAGGCAATGAGCAGCACTAACAGAATAGAACCAAGAAGAGTGAAATCCCACGCGGTTCCAACTGTATAAGTAGTTAAAACAATTTTTAACGATTCAAATAGACCCAGTCGAGGGGCTATATAGAGCGTAAGGTCAAGCACCGGGAAAAAGGCGAAAACAGGCAGTGCCAGGCTGGGAATCAGTAATAAAACTTTTGAAATTTTTAAATCTGGACGATAGTTGCTTGGGACTAATAGAAGAATAAAACTTCCTGTTAAGACAGAAAAGCATAAATATAACAGCGTTTGGCTAATGATGACGAAGATATCCATTCTTTATTTCTTTCTTTTAGTAAGAAAGAAGACACCACCTGCTACAACGATCACTAAAAGAACAATGAAAAGGATAGACATAGAAGATGATTCTTCCTCTGTTTCATCTGCTGCAGCCGCTTCTTCTTGGTCTTCTATTGAATGCTCAGCTGGTTCTGTTGTTTCTGATGGATCCGCTGTTTCTTCCACAGATTCAGGAGTTGCACGATCGACAGTGAACGAGAACTCGCCCTCTAATGGATGACCGTCTGCGCTAATAATGCTCCAATTTACTTGATAATCGTCATTTGGAAGTGTTTCGGCGAGCGTTCCTGTTAATGTCCCCTCACCAATGATTAAATCTTGTACATCAACAGCTTGTCCCTCTGACGTTGTAACGTCTATAAAACTACCTTGTTCAATATCACCATCAAATTCAAGAATAATTTCATTTAAAGGCTCCGTGACCACCTCACCATCTGTGGGATGGGTTCCTGATAAATGCGAGTGAGCAGATGCGCTCGTAGAAATCGTCATGGCTAGTAAAAACGCGACTGTTGCGGTAAAAATACGTTTCAACATCAATTCCTCCTTCAAGTCGGGTTGCTTATCCATTTTAACAACCTTCTTTTTTGATAAAGTCTCAAGCATTATGTTACCTTTTCCTAAAAATGATAGGCTGCCCTATTGATAGGAATGAACATGATTGCTCTGCCTTTAAAACATTATAATTACAATGAAAATATTAAATAATACCTCGAAAGAGTGATTTCATCTAAAAATGGTTAACAATATTTGAATAGATGTTAAAATATAGACACATTTTCGATTGAGAAAAAGGTGAAAGCTTGAAATACAAACAAATTAAATGGCTCATTTTGCTCCTTCCAACGATTACCATCGCTTTATGGGAATACATTCGTCATGAGTTCCTCCTTCCGTATATTTCAATGGAGATGGGAAATTATCTGTCTCCGATTTTCGTCTTTATCGTTACACTCGTTTTCTTACGACGCTTGTTTACTGTTTTAGAAAGAATGCAAGAAGAGCTTCGATCGGAAAAAGCGAAGAAAGCAGCGTTGATTGAACGAGAAAAGCTGGCAAGGGAACTTCATGACGGAATCGCCCAAACCCTCTTTCTCTTATCTGTCAAAATGAATAAGTTTGGGAGAAAGAATCAACTCGAACATGATCCGGACTTTCAAAAAATAAAACAAACCTTCCAGCATGTTCACGAAGATACTCGTCAAGCAATTACAAACTTAAAATACTTACCTATTGAAGAGCCTTTTAGTTGGACAGAAAGCATCTTTCAATATGTTACAGAACTGAAGAATCAGCATTTGGTGGATGTACACCTGCAATGGAATATTCAAGAGGATACGTTATCCCCAAAGGAAAAAGTGGAGTTGTTCGCCTGTATAAAAGAAGCCGTTGTGAATGTCATCAAACATGCAAAAACAAATCAAATCTGGATTGCCGCGACAGAACTAGAAAATGGATGGATTTGTCAGATTAAAGACCAAGGCATTGGTTTTACGGATGACGAGATTCAGTTGAGTAAGGGCTATGGATTACAAATCATTCGAGATCGAGCGAAGGATATGGAATGGGCATTCTCGATCAAGAGAATCGAGAATGAAACCATTATTACAATAAAAAAGGAGCGCAAGTAATGCAGCCTTTTCGAATACTTATTGTCGACGATCACTCACATGCAAGAGAAGCTATCCGAGAAATTTTAGAAGACTATAAGGACTTTCAAATCATCGGGGAAGCGAAGAATGGAGAAGAAGCGATTCAGCTTACCGAACAATACATGCCGGATATTATTTTGATGGATATTGACATGCCTGTAATGGACGGGTTAGAAGCAACGAAAAGAATCAAACTCAAATTCCCTTATGTAAAAATAGTGATGACCACCGTATCAGATGATATCACCGATTTATTTGATGCCTTAAAAAAAGGAGCTCAAGGCTATTTATTAAAAAACATTCAATCGGAAACATGGTGTGAACATTTACGAGCATTTGCTCTAGATGAAGTCCCGATGTCCAAGGAAATTGCCTTTCAAATCTTAAAGGAATTCCCTCAAAGGAAGGCTAGAACAGAAGAGAACGTTCCTTTGTCTACACGTGAATTAGAAGTCCTCCAATTAGTAGCCAAAGGTTTGTCAAATCGAGAAATTTCCGAGACGCTAATCATCTCGGAACATACGGTTAAAAGCCATCTAAAAAACATCTTAAGCAAACTTCATTTAGATAACCGAGTGCAGCTAACCTTATGCTTTTCAGCGGGGGATTGGTTTAGAAGCACTTACGTTCCAGTGGGAATGGACATGGTTAGTAGGGCCGGTCTATGGAGGGCGTCTATTTTCCGTGTGGGAGGAAAAAGGGTTTAGACCAGTGATAAAGAGTGCGTCTACATTTCCATGGCAGCATAAAAAGGTTTAAGACCGGTAACCAAGGAAGCGTTGATGTTTCCATGGAAGTGCAAGAGGTGTGAACAATGGTCACATAGCATGTCACTCTAGGAAGGGCAACTAGGGCAGAAGCGTTATCAAAGATTGATAGAAATTCACATTTTTGCAGGGTACTACGAAATATTTAATCGAAAAAGGGACAGCTCAGTGTGGATGATGAGCTGTCCCTTTTTTGTAGGGAGGGAATCGGTGATCGGAGCTAAAGCTTATCGCGGGAAAAGGCGTCGACTGTACCGTACAGGATTTGCCTGTGGAGAGATAGCCTAAAGGGAAAAGTGGCTTCCGCAACCTCCAATAAATAGCGCATAGAGCGGCTCCAAGTGTGCTGCTAAATCGGACGGGGGAATTTTTGCCCTCATTCATTCTTATTTATCTTGATTCATTTGGATGTTGCTAGGTTCACTGGCCAATATTATTCCTAGTTGTATAGTGTGAATTGGGGTGTCATCATCTGGTATAATATAGAGACAGAAAATAATAAGCATTCTATTTTTAGAAATCAATGCCTGGAATAGGATTAAAAGGAAGTGTTTGGTGTGTCAAAGTCATTGTTTGTGAAAACCGATGCCCAAAAAGAATGGCTGGAAAGATTAGCGGAGTATAAGGATTCTTTTCAACGTTATTCAAAAGAGGTGGATGAACAATCTCGTTTTCCAAAAGAGAATGTGGAAGCACTTGTTAAGCTAGGATACACGAAACTGACGGTACCGAAGGAATATGGCGGTGAAGGGCTGCGTGTGACGGACATGGTCCTGCTTCAGGAGACGATTGCAAGCTACGATAGCTCCACCGCTTTGGCGATTGGCTGGCATCAAAGTGTTGTTGGGGAACTGTATGAGAGTAAGCTTTGGGAAGAAAGCAAGCTTGATCTGTTTGCGAAGGAAATTTTAAAAGGTGCTTTGGTGAACCGAGCGGCGAGTGAGGCACAAACAGGCAGCCCAACGCGCGGGGGACGACCAGGAACAAGCGCAGTGAAGAAAGATGGGAAATGGGTGATTACTGGGCAAAAAACGTTTACGACGATGTCTCCAGTGTTAACGCATTTTCTTGTCTCCGCATGGGTCGAAGAGAAAGAAGCGATTGGGTTCTTTTTAATTGATCGTGACAGCAAAGGCTTATCCATTAAAGAAACATGGGACGTGATTGCGATGCGGGGTACGGAAAGCCATGACCTTATCCTCGATCACGTGGAAGTAGCCGAAGAACAGTTTGTGGAATTAAACCAAGGACCACGAGGCAACAAAATCAATGGCTGGCTCTTGCATATTCCAGCGTGTTATTTAGGGATTGCTCAAGCGGCACGGGATTATGCCGTTCACTACGCGACCGAATATTCGCCGAATAGCATTCAAGGGACGATCAGTGAATTGCCGAATGTGCAAAGTTTAATCGGTCAAATGGACTTGGAATTAATGAAGGCGCGCCATTTCCTTTATAGTGTGGCGGAAGCCTATGATGACGAAGCCCGCCGTCCGTTGCTCACCAACGAACTCGGCGTTGCCAAACACATCGTCACCAACTCCGCCATCACCATCGTCGACAAAGCCATGCGAATCGTAGGCGCCAAAAGCCTACAACTGTCTAATCCATTACAAAGACACTACCGCGACGTCCGCGCCGGACTCCACAACCCACCAATGGACGACATGACCATCTCCAAGTTGGCGCAGGCAGCAATCAATCAAATAAAGTCACAGTGACGCCCCGGATTTTGTCGAAAGGAATCCCCGGTTTTACGAAGAAAGCCTGGGTTTTGTCGAAAAAGTCACAGGGACGGCCCGAATAATCTTGTTTCACAGGATGTTCCACAAACAGAGGAAGAAGAGGGTTCTTCCTCTGTTTTTTTTGAACGGTGGAGCCTTCTTATGTAGATTAAAAAGTTTTTCTGCTGATTGGAAATCTAGTATTATTTAACAACTTGTTAACATCTATGACGCTAATCGTTTATATTTATAGGGTAGTCTAGTAACTAGTGGGGATAGCATGTGTGGCTATCATGGTACTTGGCGTAGGAGGAGCCGGTGCTATTAGGGAAAGGGTCCAATCCCTTTGCCCCTAAATCTAGGATGCTTTTGTCGGTAGATTTTTACGAATCTACTAGGAAGGTTTAAACAGGATTGTAACGTGAGTACATAGGATAAGCCCAGAGTTTAAAACTCTGGGCTTATTTATATGTGCGATGCCGCAATCCGTTGAGAATTTTGGCCAAAACTCTTTCGCTAGAGTTTGGTTTTCACGTTCATTAACTAGCTTTTCGTTTAAGAGCTGCTTCGGAAACTGGCAGCTTCTTTTTAGAGTAATTCATAATGATAATCCCAAATGCCACAAATCCAATTGCAACAATGATCATGAAATTCAAGCTCTCTCCTGGAACGAGCCACGCGGAAAGAATGGTCCCGAAAACTGGCGTAAGAAAATTGTAAATGCTCACTTCGCCGGCTTTGTTGTATTTTAAGACCGTGGTCCATAGAGCAAACGCGATGGATGAGAGGAAGGCAGCGTAAATTAACAATCCCCAGCCAAAGCCTGTAAACGTCATGGCGTTCTCGCTTAGCTGCGGGACGCCGATGAGAAGCAGGAGAATCGCGCCAATTGTCAACTGCCAGCCTGTCAAAGTAACCGGTGAAATATCGGTCGCTAATTCTTTCGTCATGATTGTCGCGATGGCACTGGTCAAGCCTGCTAGAATCATATAGCCTTCACCAGTCAATTGAAAACTAAACTGAAATTCTTGGCCCCAGTTGGCAATGATAATCCCCGCGAATCCCGCAAGAATCCCGATCGTTTTCTTCCAATTCATATGGTCATTTTTATAGTAAAAATGCGCTAAAATCACGGCAAGGAAGATTCCGCTTGATGAAAGAATCGCGCCTTGCATGCCAGACACATTCGATAAACCAATATAAAAGAAGTAATATTGCACGGCTGTTTGAATGATGCCGAACACAATTAAAAGCAACAGATGCGAACGTTTCACTTTTAATTGATGGCGGTTTGTGAAGAACAAAAAGACTAAAAGAATCAGCCCTGCTAATAAAAACCGCATCCCCGCAAAAACGATTTGTGCAATCGGGTCATTAGGTGCAATCTGCAGCTCCGTATTGCTTAATTTTAAAACAGGGAACGCACTCCCCCATAAGAATGTACAAATCACGGCGATTCCCAAAACGCCCCATTTATTTTGAAATAAAGATATCCAATTCAAACGAATCCATCTCCTATATAGAACTTAAACACAATGAGTAATCATAGCACAGCAACCATGAAAAAGAATAGCGGAAAGTTTAGGTAGGAAGTTGTTTGCGTGAAGTCGGCTTTTGTCGAAAAAGTCACAGGGACGCCCCGGGTTTTGTCGATAAAAAAAGGTTTATCGTTTGCTTGATTGTGGTAAAGGAGTATACTAAAAAATATCGTACGAAAAGGCAGCGCCGTTGAAAGATGGCTACGCAAAGCTATAGGGGCTAAGGTCTGTAGACTAAGCCAGCCAGTTACCGAATACTTTTCCCTCCGTACGGTGAACAAGGAGGAGCCATGGAGAAAATGAATCAAAACAACGGATTTGGGTTGATGACTAGCGTCCTACTCATTTGGTATCAATTGAACATCAAATACCATCAATTATGTTTACGAGGATGTATGTGTCCAACCTTAAGAGAGGAAATCATCAACAAAGTTGAGCAACACAGTTTTAAATTTAATGAGCTGAGAAGGGAGAATCTTCCTTCTTGATTACACATAGGACTAATAAAAGGAAGACCATTTTAACTGAAAAGTTGGATGGTCTTCCTTTTTTATTTGGATCAATACTAACCAGAATGATTTATTGTAGAGGGGAGGGGATGCAGGTCGCCAAGTAGTTGTTTCATTCGTAACAAATGAGTAGAAGGATGAGAGAATCTTATTAATATTCCACTACACATATTTGGAGAGCAATTGTTAAGTTTTACAGCTATTGACAGTTAGGCTGGCGATTGGTATTTTTATAGTAACGTTCTTAATATAGAACAGTAACTCTTCGAAAATGTACCGGTCTATTTGAGCAGAAAACAGGCGTTGGGACTGAGAGAACGATTAAAAAGGTAACTTAAATTCAATTAATCCGGGAGTGGTCATTCGTGGCATTTCAACAATTACCTAAGTCAGTCAAACGAACAATCCGTTATATTCATCAGGATGTTGATTCAATTGAAAAATTAGAGGAGTTACAAAAAATCATTAATTACTCTATCAATAAAAAGAAAAAGCGGTTAACGCTGGGGACTAAAAAGCTTATTTAATAGATAGGCAGGTTTGAAAGTGATTACCAGTAAGCAGGCCGCTGGGTGATTTGGGAATAAGTAAATGAACGATGAACGAAACTTTATGCCGGCCACTCGCTATAGCATAACAAAGCCCTATCCACTTAAAAGGCTTAGGGGATAGGGCATTATTAGTAGTACTCAGTCATAGGGATGGAGTTTTTATATAATCGATCATTGGTTATTTTAACGATTTTAAAAAATAGTCTTCTTCAATCGGTTTTATTTCCGAATCAAGCTATAAATCGAAGCTCCTACTAAATCGCCTGCTTCTTTTAGACGTTCGGCACTTAAATATTCCATCGTGTCTTGTGGTGTGTGGTAGTATGGCTCGAGTGCAGCTGTACCTGGTTCACGACGGATAAAGTTTACCGCAGGAATGCCTGCTTCATGAAATGCTTCATGATCAGAAGCGCCACGTTGATATAAAATCAACTCTGAAGGTGTTCCGATGCGTTCAGCGGTTTTTAAGGCCGTATCAGTCACGATATTGGCTTGACCATCAAGGGTGTTCATATAAATGGCGCTTGCATTTTCCCAAGATGTCCCGACCATGTCCATATTAAAGTTGGCGATGCTGCGCTTAAGTTCATCCTCACTTAAATTCTCCGCATAGTATTTCGACCCTAACAAGCCAATTTCCTCAGCCCCAACAAAGACAAACCGAACTTCTTTGTCGATTGGATAGCTCTTTAAGACGCGTGCCAATTCGAGTGCCACCGCTGTTCCGGAAGCATTATCACTCGCACCTGGCGCAAATTGAACGCTGTCGTAGTGGGCGGAGACGTGGACAATCTCATGGTTGTCACCTTTCTGTGGAGCTCGTGTGGCAATGATGTTTTGCGAGGTAACGTTTTTGAGCAGTTGAACATTGAAGTTCACCGTTTCGTTCTGTGCGACCACATCTTGTAATAACGCTTCGCCGCTTGCTTTTGTGATTCCGCCGACTGGGATGTCAAAGCTTGTCCCGCCAAGCGATGGATTTAACGGGGCCGACGCATCAACATTGTTGTAAATAATGACACCGATCGCACCGGCTTCTACGGCGTTTTGAACTTTTTCAACAAAAGTCAGCTCACCACGAGAAATCAGCGCGATCTTTCCTTTTGCTTCATCTGTAAAATTCTCAGGTTTCCCTAGTTTTGCATCAAACAATGGCGCCGTCATTCCTTCCTCGGACGTCCCACCAGAACCAGCAGGAATGGTAATCAGGACCTCGTTGTCATCGCTCGTATGCAGGTGTCCACCCCCTTTATCGGGAATACCGAACTCCTGTGTTTCCACTTCATACCCGAGAGAAGTTAGACGCTCCCGAATAAATTCTGCCGCTTGTTGTTCGGTTTCTGTCCCAGTGACTCGTGGACCAATGGTGTCCGCCAAATAGCTTGCATCCGCAAACATCCGCTCTTGGCTTACTCTTGCAATCACTTTTTGATCATGAGCTTTCGCGCTAGGATGGACCACCTTGTTCTCGGCCGCCGCCACAGGCTGTGCGAGTGGTGGAGCCACCACTGAGAAAGACGAAGCTAAAAGAATTGTAGATAAAACCGCAGCTGAACGCTTTTTCCCTTTATTCAAACTAAATACCCCCTAATGTTTGCTACCTCGAATATTCGCTCCCGGGAGATACAAACCTTTCACCTGCGAAAAAATGAATCCATCAACCTATAAAGCGCTTACATGTGTGGGTCGTTTTGCATACAAAGTCACAGGGACGCCCCGAATTTTCTTGTTTCACGGGAGTGTTCCACAGGTGAATTTTAATCATTCTTTTGAACTGATACTTGTAAAATTTTGCTATAATAAGAGGTATATAGGCTTGGTTTTATTCATTAAGAGGTCAAATTTAATAGAGTAGGTTGGTTTACTATGAAATGTCATCATTGTAATAGCTTTGATAGTATGCTTCGCCCCATGTATGTGGATAAAAACAACAATCTAGTCACAGAGAGCGAAAGAACGGCCTTTGAGGTTCTCCATCCAGAGGAGAAAGGGAATATTTATACAAAAATTGTTTTATGTGGGATTTGTTATCAGAAATTAAGTAAACAAACGAATCGGGTTTTTCAAAAAAAGAGGCCGCTTCAAACGACTTCCCAAAAAGGTTCTTCTATCCGTAAATCACAGAATTTTTACATCTGTCCATTTTGTAAAACAGCGAATGAACCACTGAGAAACACTTGTAAAAAGTGCGAGCGAATTTTGTTTAGCACGGAATATGAAACGAAGAGAGTTTCCTCCAAAAGTATGAAGGGAAACAAGAGGAAAAATTTTGATTTTAAAAAAGGATTGGTCCCAATCATTGTTCTTTTAGCGATTGCTTTTTTTACTAATAGAGGAACAGATGTAGGGCAGAAAGAGGTTGCTACTCCAGCGGGTCAAGTCAATCAGAACGAGACTCTAAGCGGGCAAAGCAGTTACAAGTGGCCGGATGGGACGAAATATACCGGGGAATTCAAAGGTGGCCAGCCTCATGGGAAGGGAACCATTATCTGGACAAACGGCCAAACATACACCGGTGACTTTTTTCAAGGACAAATGACCGGCTATGGTACGCTAAAATTTATCGATGGGTCAGCATATACCGGGAACTTTTACAATGGTAAGCCTCATGGTCAAGGGACCATGCGGTATTCAGATGGATCGGTCTATACGGGGAATTGGGTGAATGGAGATGTGGAGTAGCGAAATTGGTGCAATGAGCAAAATTGCCTCCTGGACTTCTAAAACAAGATACCTTAGTAAAATGTGAGGAATGGAAGAATCACAAACCCAACAACCTCAAAAACAACAACCCCTTCACTAATTCTCATTTGTTTACTCAATCCATTCTTAGGGTATTTAATGAAAAGTACTTCTTAGAGGAGGCAGGCCAATGACAAACCAAGAAATCCTTCATATTGTAGGTGTGTTTGACCGGGAAGCGGAGGCGGATGAGGCGGTAGAGGAGTTAAAGAAACAAGGTTATGCACCGAAAGATATTTCGGTGATTACGAATAATCGGGAAATGCTTGAAAAATTAGGGGTTGGCAGTGGGGATGGTCCTGTTCGCTCAAGGATGAATGAAGGAGCCAAAACAGGTGCTGCTACCGGAAGTTTAGTCGGCGGTTTAGCAGGACTGCTTGCTGGATTTGGCGCATTTACCGTTCCCGGAATCGGGCCGATTCTTGCAGCCGGTCCGATTGCCGCGGCGTTTGTTGGCGGAGCAGCAGGAATTGGTGTTGGCGGCATTGCCGGAGCCCTCGTTGGCTTAGGCATCTCTGAAGAAGACGCCAATCGGTATGAAGAGGAAATGCAAAACGGGAAAATCCTTGTGATGGTCAACAAAGCAGGAAAACCAATAAATACAACCATAGACCATACCGCCTCACAACGAGAAATAGCCGAAGTCGACCCCTCAAAAGAACAACCCAAACGAAACGCAATCGACCAGATTGATCCTAGCCGGTATTATTAAAAGCTGTTTTCGGAAAGATAGTTGTTAAAATCCAAAAGCCGATTTTAACGAAATAGAACCCATTTCGTATGTTTTATAAAGTTTGCATGCTCTTTTCTCATATATAAACTATTTTATTGTATAACCTAGTTCATTCAGATGTTTTTGGTGTCAAAAGAAATAACGGGTGAGTAAAGAGCCTATTAAAAGTCACAGGCACACCTCGGTTTTTGTCGAATCATTAGAAATAATCGAAGAACCCAAGAGTAGCTTACTATAATCTGCTTTTTGGGTTCTTTTTGTTTGACCACTTGTCGAAAAAGTCACAGGGACGCCCCGGGTTATGTCGAACGAAAGTCTAGAATCCTGTCAATCTTTCTGCTCGTAAGATATAGAATTTTCAAATAACACAGGCTATACTTATCGTAATACTGAATGGTTGGTATGTAATAAAGGATAAAGAACTAATCTAAAAGTTTTTTAGGAGGATTAGAGGGGGATGGGGATGTTAGTAAACAAGCAGCAAGTGAGTCCGTCTGAGTCCGTTCAGCAAGACCAGCCGGGGCATAAGGAGATGTTGAATTACGGGGTGGGGTTCTTTGGGGTCATCCTTACCTGGACGTTGGTTGGCACGTTTCTAACCTATTATTATACCGATGTAGCCGGCATCTCTGCGGGTGTGGTTGGTACCTTGATGCTCGTTGCTCGATTATTCGATGGCGTCACGGACATTGGAATGGGAACGCTGGTTGACCGAACGAAATCAAAACATGGGAAGGCACGACCATGGCTTCTATGGATGGGGGTTCCATTAGGTGTCACGACCTTTTTACTTTTCACCGTTCCAGAGTTGGGGACTGGCGGAAAAATTGTTTATGCATACGCGACTTATATTCTATTAATTTTTGTCTATACAGCGATGTCGATTCCGTACAAAACCTTGCTTGGCTATATGACACAAGAACCGCAAGGGCGTTCGGTTTTAAATATTTACACTGGTATTTTTACGATGCTAGCAACCCTTGTCATTACCATTCTCGCCCAACCGGTGGCAAGTGCCATTGGAGGCAAAACAGGGTGGGCCGTGGTTGCAGCGATTAGTGGCGGGACCATTATTGTCACGAGTTACCTCGCATTCCGTGCTACGAAAGAAAGAGTGGGGCAATCAAATGTTCAGGCAAAGGAGAAGGTGCAATTTAACGTTGGGTTAAAATCACTGTTCCTGAATAAATATTGGCTGATTATGACATTGTATTGTGTGATTACGTATACGTTAAATGCCCTTGTCACTGGGGCAGGATTGTATTATACAACGTACATTCTTGGAAATGCAGCTTATTTTTCCATCGCAAGTTTACTGCTGTTTATTCCTTCGATTATCGGATTCTTCTTTGCGGCAAAATTAACAGCAAAGTATGGAAAGCGAAACATCGCTTTCTTGGTTTCAATCATTGGAATCTTTGGTCCGATTATTAAGCTAATCGACCCTACAAGTTTACAAATATTCTTAACCGGAACGATTGTTCAAGGTTTCGGTTTAGTGCCGACGATTATCTTTATTTATGCGATGATCAATGACACTGCAGAATATGGGGAATGGAAATTTGGTTTCCGTACCCAAGGTTTAATCAACAGTGCCGCAAGCTTTGGCATGAAAGTAGGAGCAGGTCTTGGTGGGGCTCTAATCGGTTGGTTATTGGCATTTGGCGGGTATGTAGGCGGAGCTGCCGAACAAACCGACTCTGCTAACACAATGATTCTAGTCTTGAATATTTACCTTCCATTAGCATTAGCTGTTTTCCAAGCAATCCTAATGTGGATGTACAAGCTAGACCAACAATACTCGCAGATTCTCTCAGAATTGCATGCACGAAAGCGGAAGTAAGAACTAGCCATCGCGCGTTGTGTTAATTCGTATTAAAACAACTCATACAAGTAAAAGAATAAAAAGCGTAAGGAACCCTTGATGTGTGGGAACCTTACGCTTTTTTTGTCGAAAAAGTCACAGGGACGCCCCGGGTTTTGTCGATTCCTGTTTATGTTTTTCCAGGTAGCTAGAAAGAGCGGTTAACAGGTCTTTTTGTTTTTCAGATAGGGTGTCTTTTGCTTGCGATAAGGTTATCCAAATGCTTTCGAGAACCATCACTCGGGGGTAGTCGTTTTTTAGTTCGGAATAGATAAATTCGTATAGTTCTAGTTGTTTTTTAGCCGGGTCGTCTTTAAGAACGGTTTCGACCGCTTCAATTGCCTCCTCCGCAAGCATGGCTAGTGATTTTTCTTCACTTGATGTGTCCGCTGACGCCGTGGCGATCCAGTCGGTGAACAAAACCTCAGAAGGTTGCGGCTTTTGCTGAATCAGTGTCCTGACTTGTTTTAAAGCAAATTGGACGGCTTCGTTGGGTGAAAAGCAGGTGGAGTTCCGGATGCTTTTCACTTGTAAAACATGTTGCAGAATCCCTAAAAATGTCACCGCTTGGTCAAAAGCAATTTCCTTCGTCTCCTCGCCGTACAGCTGGATGAAACGCTGAGCAATCCAGCGAAGTTCATTTACATGCATGTTGATCATAAATTGGCGAAGTTCTTTATCATTCATAATCGTCGTCGTGGAAAACAAGGCCATGATGTTATGTTTTTGATCAATATGCAGTCGTGCGGAGACTTGTTCGGCAAAGACTTGCTCGTCGGCCAAGCTTTTCCCGATTAACAATTCTTTACGGATTTCTTCTGCCTCTTCTTTTACCACTTCTAAAATGCTAATCAAGCATTCATTTTTCGAAGTGAAATAGTTGTAAAACGTTCCTTTTGCGATTTTGGCTTCATCTAAAATGTCTTGAATCGATGTATTGGCAAAGCCTTTTTCGATAAAAAGTTTATGGGCAACTTCAATGATTTGTTTCTTCTTTTTATTCATGTCTCCTCCAAAGTAGAACGTTAGTCTATTTTAATTGTACTAGTGAAAACCCTTTATTTCAAATGTATTTCAATGGTAAGTGTGAAACTGTTGATTTTTTTAGACTGTGGGTATATTATTGGAAAGTAAATTTTAAGGGGATAGGAGTGTGCGTATGGTCGAAACATCACAAAATAAACCTCCATATGGGATGATTGCGATTTTATTTATTGGAGCGTTTGTAGCAATTTTAAATGAAACTTTATTGAATGTAGCGTTGCCATCGATCATGAACGAGTTTGAAGTGAGCCCGACTTCCGTTCAGTGGTTAACGAATGGATATATGTTGATTAACGGGATTTTGATCCCGGCCAGTGCGTTTTTTATTCAGCGGTTTAAAAATAAAAGCTTGTTTATGACCGCGATGACAATGTTTACAATCGGAACCTTGGTGGCAAGTCTAGCGCCTGTTTTTGAAGTGCTACTAGTGGCGCGCTTGATTCAAGCTGCCGGTTCTGCGGTGATGATGCCGTTGTTGATGAATGTCATGTTAACGGCGTTTCCAATTGAAAAACGTGGAACCGCGATGGGAATGTTTGGTCTTGTTATGGTCGTTGCACCAGCATTAGGACCAACTTTATCCGGTTGGGTTGTTGAACATTATGGCTGGAGAATGTTGTTTAACATTGTACTGCCATTTTCCGTTTTAACGATTGTATTAGCGATTTTTAAATTAAAAAATATTACGCAACAACGTGAGATCAAACTTGATGTCTTGTCGCTCGTATTATCAAGTTTTGCGTTCGGTGGATTGTTGTACGGATTTAGCTCAGCGGGAGATAAAGGCTGGAGCGATCCGATTGTTTATGGAACAATTGTTGTTGGCGCGGTATGCTTAGTGATTTTGATTTTGCGCCAGTTGCGCATGGATGATCCGATGCTGAAGTTCCAAATCTTTAAATATCCGATGTTTGCTTTGTCTTCGGCGATTTCGATTGTCATTTCGATCGCGATGTTCTCGGGAATGATTTTAATTCCGATTTATATCCAAACCATTCGCGGGATTTCCCCGTTTGAATCTGGTTTGTTAATGCTCCCAGGGGCACTCGTGATGGGCTTTATGTCCCCGATTACAGGCCGATTGTTTGATAAGTACGGTGCTCGAATGATGGCGATAATTGGGTTAGTGGTTGTCGTAGTGACGAATTACTATTTCACGCAATTGGATATGACGACATCGTATTTTAGCATTATGCTTTTATTTGCGGTGCGTAGTTTCGGGATGTCGATGACGATGATGCCAGTGATGACGAACGGATTAAACCAGTTGCCAATGATGGATAACCCACACGGAACGGCGTTGAACAACACCTTGCAGCAGGTTTCTGGTGCGATTGGCTCAGCGTTATTGATTACGGTTATGAACAACCGAACAGAGGCGAAAGCGGAAGAACTAGCGGCAGAAGCGATGGCCAACCCACCAGTGGGACTGTCCGAACAAGCAATGGCCGAAATGCAGACACAACTCATGAACCAGGCCATGCTCGAAGGCATCAACTTCGCCTTCCTCATCGCAACGTTCATCACCGTCGTCGCATTAATCCTAGCCTTCTTCATCAAACGCGTCACCCCAGCCACACAAACACCAGAAAACACAGTTGTGGCTGAAGAACAAACAGTATAAATAGCAGGGGTGGATTGGGATTTGTCGAAAAAGTCACAGGGACGCCCCGAGATATGTCGAAACCAAAAAGCTCTTTCGTTCTCGTAAACGAAAGGGCTTTTTTCTGTTGAAAGGTGGATATAGTTAGTAGAGAGGTTTGTGGTAGGGGAAAAACAAGATATTAGCGGGCCTTGAAGAATAGCTAAAAAATTAAACCGGCGAAGAAAACATAGCATACAAACAAATGGATAGAAAAATCACCAATACTTTTTTCATCCCAAATCCCTCCATTAATAATAGAGTATCAGTCTCTAAATCTTATCATAGAGAGCAGCCTATTTGCATGGTAGTAATTGGTTGTGTCGAAAGAGTCACAGGGACACCCCGGTTTTTGTCGAACATGAATATTCCTCGGACAACCATCATAAGGATGTACAAGGTGTGTTGGTTGAGAAAATGGGGTGGTTGATTGTTTGCTAGAGTGGCAGCGATGGTGATTGGGAGCATTCTGCTTGGGATTGGCATCAATGGATTTTTGGTTCCTCATCATTTGCTTGAGGGCGGAATTATCGGGATCGCGCTCATTCTCCATTATTATTTTGATTTTCATGCAGGTTTATTGTCCGCGTTGTTGAGCATCCCGTTAGTCCTTTATGCCTGGGTCAAGGACCGGGCGCAGTTTCATGGCAGTGTGTATGGGATGATTGTGACCGCTATTTTTATTGATCTTTTCGCGCCTTATCAGTTTTCCTTGCCGATTTGGTTGAGTGCGATTTTAGGTGGAGCCATTTGTGGAATTGGAGTCGGTTTAATGCTTCGTTATAAAACCAGTACCGGTGGCACCGATTTAATCGCCTATTTCATATCAAAGGCGACGCTACTAAATGTTGGACTCCTGATTGCGATTATGGATGTATTCATCGTGTTGCTAGGTTACCAAACATTAGGTCTCCAAAGTGTTGTCTATTCAGCGATTACGATTCTAGTTGCAGGGTATCTGGCATCGATTTGTTATGAGCGGTTTTAGCGTGTTTCGAGAATAAAAGAGTCTATCTGATTATGTGATGGACGTCCATAAAAACAAAGAAGGCCATACACTAGGATGAGTGTATGGTCTTTTTCCGTAGCAAGCATCTGTAAGAGTGTTTGCAAGTGTAGTATTTTGTGTGTCGGCGGTGAAGTTAAATGCCTCTATTAGGCGCTAACTCCGTATTTTCCGAAAGAGTTTCTTAATGAAATAGAGTACACCTCGTAGCCCTAAGTAAATAGCGAAAAACAACACGAATCCCCATATACTAATCACGGCGTCGTGAAACTCCATGTTGCCTCGACCGGTGATTCCTTGTTGAATCTCTATGGCAAACACCACAACCAAAACGACCGTGAAGGTATAGATAAAGGAAATCGCTGTTATGCTATATTGCGCTAAATACTTAAAAACTTTATTTACTACAAAAAAGGCAAGAATCCCCACAATCCCAAAAACCCATAAGTGCAAATCTTTATCCGTAAAGTTCCAACCCATTGACCTTGAAAAAGCAAAGATCAAATCATGCAACGTATTAATTATTTCCGCTATAAACAAAATAAAATCTTTCATCATCTTCTCCATCCATCATTTAATAGATTTTCAACATGGTAATGTCTCTATTATAAAACATCAATCAAGACAGCGGGGAATTTTAAAAAATGTCACTTGGGACACCCCGAGTTATGTCGAAAAAGTCACAGGGACGCTCCGCTTTTTGTCGATAACTAGATAGTAAGTTGCATAGAACTTGAAAGATGGTTGTAATCTTAAGGGAAAGGATGGGGCTCCGGGACTAGGTTTTTTCCTGTAAAATAGTAAGGTGGAATATGTTTACTATGTTAAAAGGCAGGGGATTTTACGTTCGTTCTCTGGTTCTAGATGCCTTTCGTATTTATGCCGTTGAGCAGGATCCAACATTTCGAAAGAAGAGGTCAATCCGTTTATTGATGATTTTCAGGAACAGAAAGGGAACGTTGTGAACTTCTCTCTCCTTCAAATGGAAGCAGGGGAGCTACCACAGCTGATGGAGGTTTGTTTGCTGCTAATTGCCAAGGAGCGCACGTGGACCATGACTGAGAGTATCGGTGATGGAGAAAAAAAGATTGTTATTAAAACCATCAATGATTTGGATTGGTACCAAACGTTGAATCAAGTCATTAAACAGATATAGGGTGAAAAAATGGAAACAGTAAATTACCGCAAAATCGTTATTTTTGGACGTTTGATCATTGCTGGCGGATTTGTTCTCACAGCGATTGGTCTAATTTTAGCAGGTTTATTTTTAGATGCATCATCTCTTCGTAAAGTCATCTCAGTTGTTGTTGGCGTAGTGGGAATTGTTTTCTTTGGAAGATTGCTGCTTTTAATGCTGATTCTCTTAATGAAGAATCCGCATATGTTCAGTTACGACGACGAGAAAATCAAGGTATCAGGACAAGAAATTGAGATAAAAAAGATTAAAAAGGTAGAATTACAATCTAGCGTTCCTACCGGTATATTAGGAATTAAAACACCAGCCTTCGTTCTCCATAAAAACGACTGCCAAACCATCAACATTCCAACTTTCTACGTCCTAACCAAAAAAGACGAACCCGCAATCCACAAAACCTTAAAACAAATCATCAGTGGCCAAGGAAAAAAGAAAGCCAAATAGGTTTAGACGATAAAGAAAAAGTCACAGCGACACCCCGAGTTATGTCGAAAAAGTCACAGCGACACCCCGAGTTATGTCGAAAAAGTCACAGGGACGCCCCGGAATTTGTCGAACAACAAAAAAACCAAGGAAACAACGATGCTGATCCGTTCCTTGGTTTATTTTGTGTTCTCTTCCGCAATGGTGAGGGCGAGGTAGAGGATGAGGAGTTGTTGAAGGTTGGTTGTGCTGAGACCGGTGATGTCTTTGACTTTCTTCAATCGGTAATGGAGTGTGTTGATGTGAATATGCAAAGCTTCGGCTGTGTTTTTCAACGAGTTGTTTTGATGGAACAACTCCTTAACGGTTTGCGTAAGTTCTTCTTCAGCTAACAGTGGTCCGATTGTTTTGCTCACAAATTCAGCTTTTGTTTGTGGCGAGAGGTCGTCAAGAATCATTTCCAATGTTAAATCTTCATCAAAGACAAGCTCACCCTCAGATGTTGCGACTTTTAAAGCGCGCTCTGCTTGACGATAGCTATCGATTAAGTGGTCTGGAGCGACAGCTTTTCCAACTCCTGCGGACAAAGCCGTTCCTAAACTAGCCTCTAAAAACTGAAAAAACTGCTGAATCTTCCCCCTCATATCGGCCCCGATACAGTCTGAGGCATCAAGCAATAAAACAATCCGGTTATTTCCCCACCGTAAAATGAAATCTTGGTCCTGTTTTCGCGGCCAAGCAAATAAATGAGACCAAATTTCTCTGCCGACATATTCATGAGGCTGTTTATATTCAACAATCACCATTTGCCGCGGCGCATCCAAAGAGATGTTTAATATTTTCGCGCGCTCAAAAAACGCCGCATCCCAGTCTTTTTTCTGGAGCCAATCAAACAGAAACCCCTCGAGCGCCCGCAACTGCCAGTCATACTGCTCGGCAAAATGACTTTCGCTAATTAAAAGCTCGGTCATTTTTCGGATGATTTCTCCAAACGGGGAGACGTCAACAGGATTGCCGGTTAGCCCAATCACGCCAATGACTTCCTGCTGAAAGAAAACCGGAAGATTGATGCCAGGCTTGACTCCTTGTAACTGGACCTGACTTTCAGCGGTAATGACCAATTTCTCGCGTTGCCGCGAAGCGATTTGGGCACCCTCATGGAATTGCCCAATCCGCCCGCGATCGGTGCTGGCAATGATGATTCCATCTGTATTCACCATAATAATATCTTCATCTAGATACTTTCTCACTTCACTAATAATCTTCTCTGCCAATTCAGGAGTCAACATGATATGTTCCTTTCTACGTTCGGTGGTGCCTATATCTTTAGTTTAATAAATTTTCAGCAAAACAAAACTAGATTCCCATCTAAAAGCAAATGGCCTGGGCAGTATCCACCCGGAACCTGCTATTCGCCAATATACTTCACTGAATAAATATGCGTTTTCGACAGCTCAATAACTTCATGGATGAATTCTTCTTGAGTTTCCTTGAAGCCGCTGCTTATCCAGTTTTGAATGAGCCCGTAAAAGCCATAAGCGGTATAGCGCTTAAAATAATCCATGTTAACGGGGACATGGTTAATCGTTTCAAACTCAAACTTCTCCTGGTAAATCTTTAAAATCGTCCGTGGAAATTTTAAATGTAAACCAGGCAAAGTGTCATCGTAATTGATTAGTTCGAAAAAGTTCCGATGCTTATATATGTAGGCAATGATATTAAATGATGGCGGATGGAGCTTAGTGGTATACACTTTTTGTCCAGGGGCGTAAGGTTCCCCGGCTGCATCTTCTAAGCCTTGAAGCATAGAAAAAAGCAAATCCTCCGCGAGTTCTATTTTATCAAGGTAATGAATGTAAAACGTGCTGCGATTATAGGCGGCCCGATTCACAATGTCTTTCACGGTGACGGAATGGTAACCGTTTTCTTTTATAAGGTCAATGAAGGCAAGTTTGAAATGTTCCTTTGTTCGGTTCTGTCGAGGAGTATTCTGCTCCATTTTCATAAAAAAACCTCCCAGTAATTAGACAGATTTTTTAAAAGTGTCTAGTAAGTAGACACTTAATGATAACTTAATGATTGTGAAAAGAAAATGAAAGAGTGACAATTAAATTGTGAACAAAAACGCACAATTAGTAGATGATTAGGATGTGTGTTTAGTCACTGACATCATATACAGGGGGATTGGCATATGAAGAAATTGCAGAACAAAGTCGCAGTCATTACTGGTGGTGCCTCTGGAATTGGCGCAGCAACCGCACGTTTATTCGTATCTGAAGGAGCCAAAGTGGTTCTTGTTGATTTAAATGAAGAAAAAGGAAAGAGTTTTGAAGCAGAATTGAAAGCGCTTAATGCGGAAGCTCTGTTTATCAAAGCCAATATTACAAGTGAACAAGACGTTGCCGATCTTTTTAAGCAAACGGTTGAAGCATTCGGCAAAGTCGATATCGTCTTTAACAACGCTGGAATTGGCCGCGTTCAACCTTCGCATGAATTAGAGTATTCTGAATGGCGCAATACAGTAAACGTTGACTTGGATGGAGTATTCTTAGTTGCACGTGAAGCTATTCGTGAAATGTTAAAAACTGGAGGCGGTACGATTGTCAATACAGCTTCGATGTACGGGTGGGTTGGGTCACCTGGATCGGCTGCCTATAATGCGGCAAAAGGTGGCGTCATCAATTTAACACGTTCGCTGGCACTTGAATACGCAGAACAAAACATTCGCATTAACGCACTCTGCCCTGGATTTATTGATACTCCGATTATTCCAGAGGAAAGCAAGCAAGTCTTATCCGCAGCAACTCCAATGAAACGTCTTGGAAAAGCGGAAGAAATGGCAAAAGCGGTTCTGTTTATGGCATCTGATGATTCGTCGTTCATGACCGGAAATGCTTTGACCGTTGATGGTGGATATACGGCTCAATAATCGGGCATTCTATATCAGGTTGGTAAAAGCACGTAATAAGTAAATGCCTTTAAATAGTAAAAAATAATATTCTTCATGTAAACAAAAGGAGGAAAACATCATGAACAATCGTTTTGATGATAAAGTCGTTTTAATTACTGGTGGAGGCTCTGGTTTAGGCCAATCTGCTGCATTGCAAGTAGCGAAAGAAGGAGCAAAGCTCGTTCTTGTTGATTTAAATGAGGCTTCATTAGAAGAAACAAAACAGAAAGTATTGGAAGTTGCTCCAAACGCAGAAGTGTTGCTGATTACGGCAAATGTAGCGGATGAAAAAGCAGTTGAAAACTATGTGAATCAAACAGTTAAAACGTTCGGGAAAATTGATAGTTTCTTCAACAATGCCGGTATTGAAGGCAAGCAAAACCTGACAGAAGACTTTGGCATTGAAGAGTTCCAGAAAGTGGTGAACGTGAACTTAAACGGTGTATTTTATGGTCTAAAATACGTCTTGAAAGTCATGAAAGAACAAGGATATGGTTCTGTTGTTAATACGGCTTCTGTTGGTGGAATCCGCGGTGTTGGGAACCAGTCTGGTTATGCAGCAAGTAAGCACGGCGTTGTCGGCTTAACGAGAAACTCTGGAATTGAATACGGTCAATACGGAGTCAGCGTCAAAGCGATTGCACCAGGTGCAATCATGACGCCGATGGTTGAAGGCTCATTAAAACAAATGGATCCAGACAATTGGGAAGAAGTCGGCAAGCAATTTGTGCAACCTAACCCAATGAAGCGCTTTGGAAAGCCAGAAGAAGTCGGATATTTAGCCGCATTCTTACTTTCTGACCAAGCCAACTTCATCAACGCCACTGTTATTCCGATTGATGGTGGACAATCTTATAAATACTAATTCTAGCATATCGGGTAGCGATCTATTCGACAGAAAGGCTGTAGACAAACTTCTACAGTCTTTTTATTTCTCGGGGAATATTTTTAAAATTTTGACCGATATTAACATAGATTTACAGTCAATTTATATGAGATTCATAAAAACTGTCTATACTTGTCCTCATTGATAACCAATCTGTTGCTTTCGCGGATTCAATTCTAAATCAACATAAGAACAATTTCTCTTACAGGAATGATGGATCGCACACCTCGCTAGGGAATGTGGCCACTGAGAAGAATTTATCCCATAAATCTATGGAAATATAAGGTTTTACCAGAAAAGGAATAGTGGAAGATGAGCAGCGTTATGATCGGTTCGTACAATATTCACATGGAAACGCCAATGGACAGCGGAGAGCTTTGGAAGGACCGACGAGAGAATGTTTTTAAGGTTTTGCAAGACTATGATTTTGATCTAATCGGACTGCAGGAAGTGAGCGGAAATCAATTACGGGATGTGGGCACATTAACAGCGTATAGTTATTTTGGAAATGGACGTTCTTTTGATGAAAACAATGAATACAATCCAATTTTATATAAAAAAAACAAGTTGGACTTGTTACAAGCGGGGACGTTTTGGTTGTCAGAGTCTCTTTCATATGAAGAAGGAGAAAAAAGCTGGGAAGCTCAGCACCCGCGTATCTGTACGTGGGGCCATTTTCAGGTAAAAGCGACGGGGGAAGAGTTTTATCTCTTTAATACCCACTTTGATCGGAGAAGTGAAGAAGCTCGCTATCATTCTGCTAAACTCTTATTGGAACAAACCGCTTTGGTGCGAGAATCAGAAAATCCGATATTTATCGTGGGAGATTTAAATGGAACAGAGGCGGAGCGGTACTATGTCAAACTTCGGTCTAAGTTCGTCGATGTGGTCAAAAAATCCCCGCATCATATCGGCCCAATGGTAACCTGCACCATGATCGGATTCGACCACGAACGAAGCTGGGACCACTACCAACGAACCGACTACATCTTCGCCAGCCCACACATCAAAATCAACCGAACCCAAATCATCACCGACCAATTCAACCGAAAATACCCCTCCGACCACTTCCCAGTCAGCCTAGAAGCAACATTTTAAGTTCTTGTCCATGTCGAAAGTCCCCGAAAAAGTCACAGGGACGCCCCGGGAATTGTCGAAAAAAGACCAACTCCACTTCCAGCAACAGTAGCCTATGTTGGAAATGGAATTGGTTTAAACAGATTGTATAAGAAATTTTGAGACTTCTTTAGTGCCTACTTTCCACAGCCTCAAGCAACAAATCAACAATATGCACCGCACGCATTTTGTCGCTCAACCCTTCGCGCTCGATGCCGAGTTTCATTTGCAACAAGCAACCTGGGTTGGCGGTGACAATCGTGGTTGCGTGGGTGGCTTTTGTTTGGGCCATTTTATAATCGAGAATTTGCATCGACATTTCCGATTCGACGATGTTGTAAATTCCCGCGGAACCACAGCAACGGTCGGCATCTTTCATCTCGCGGAACTCCACACCTTGAATGCTCGCCAGCAAGGCACGCGGAGCCGACGCGGTTTTCATCACATTGCGCAAGTGACAAGAATCTTGATACGTGATCACTTGGTAAGGGAGCTGCATGTTCACCTTTTTATGAAAATCCAATTCATATAGTATTTGCGAAATGTCCTTGATTTTAGCGGTAAACGCAACAGCACGTTCGCTCCAAGCCGGATCATCTTTCAATAAATGATCATAATCAACGAGAAACGCACCACAGCCACCCGCATTGGTAATAATATAATCCACATCTAAATCTTCGAACGCTTGGATATTGCGTTTCGCGAGTTCTTTCGCGGAAGCTTTTTCACCACTATGGCCGTGAAGCGCGCCGCAGCAAGCTTGATTCTTCGGCGTAACAATTTCACAGCCAGCATGTTGCAGCAGTTTCATCGTCGCGTTATTGGTTTCCAAGAACATCGTATCCATTAAACAGCCGCTAAAAAACGCCACTTTTTTCGTTTGCGTGCCGATTGCCGGCAAATGTTCAGGACGGTTTTTCATTTCTTTCAAGGTCGGCACTTTCGGAAGGACTTTCTCCATTGAAGCTAAACTGTCTGGGAATAGCTTCATTATTCCAGTTTTCCGAGTAACGGTTTGCAAACCGGAACGTTGATAAAAGCCGACAAGCCCCATCGCCATTCTCATTCGGTCTTGGTGGGGGAATAACCCTTCAAACACCGTTTTACGCACTAATTTTACTGGCGCAGAATGCTTTTTGTTTTGCTGAATAATGTCGCGCGCTTCTTCTAGTAAAAATCCATATTTTACACCAGACGGACACACCGGTTCACATGCACGGCAGCCGAGACAAAGATCCAGCGAGCGTTCAACTTCTTCATCTGGTTCAATTAGGCCATCGACTACGGCCTTCATCAAAGCAATCCGTCCGCGCGGGGAATGGCTTTCTTTGTGACCAGATTCGATATATGTTGGACAAGTTGGCAGACAGAAACCGCAACGCATGCAGTTTAACAGCTCATCTTGGTCCATTCGTGCTTGGAATTCTGTTTGAATACTTTGTTGTTCTTTCACAGATGTCATTGAGAAACCACCACTCTTTTTCGCGTTTCTTTCGCAAACACTTTGCCTGGGTTCATAATATTGTTCGGATCCAAGCTTTGTTTAATTGCTTTCATTACACCGATGCCTTCTTTGCCAAGTTTCCATTCCAAGTATGGAGCTTTCATAACGCCAACACCATGTTCGCCGGTAATCGTACCGCCAAGGTCAATCGCCAGTTCAAAGATTTCAGCGAACGCTTCTTCAACACGTTCCATTTCCTCATGATCACGTGCGTCGGTTGGAACGGTTGGATGAAGATTGCCATCGCCAGCATGACCGAATGTACAAATGTTCAACTGATATTTTTCAGCAATTTTATTAATGCCGCGCACCATCCGAGCAATTTCGGACCGGGGCACGGTGGCATCTTCTAAAATCGTTGTCGGTTTCAAGCGCGCACAAGCAGATAACGCCGCACGTCTAGCGGTCATCAACGCTTCTGCTTCGGCATCTGTTTCCGCAACCTGAACAAACACAGCTTGTTCCGCTTTACAGAGTTCCGCCATTTTCTGCATATCGCGAGCTACGACTTCAGGGGGACCGTCTTGTTCGATCAACAACACCGCTTGCACATCGGTTGGCAAGCCAATTTGCGCAAAGTCTTCCACCACTTTCAACGTAGGCTGGTCGAGAAATTCCATCGTTGCCGGTATGATTTTATGCGCAATAATCGATGACACCGTGCGTGCCGCGGCTTCGAGGTCTTGATAATGCGCCAGCATCACTTTTTTCGTTTCTGGTTTCGGCACTAATTTTAACGTCGCTTCCGTAATCACTCCTAATGTTCCTTCTGAACCAACGTACAAACGCGTTAAATCGTAGCCGGCAACATCTTTCGCCAGTTTGCCGCCAGTACGGACGATGTCGCCGTTCGGCAGGACCACTTCAAGCGCCAACACATAGTCGCGGGTAACGCCGTATTTCAAGCCGCGCAAGCCACCAGAGTTTTCGTTAATATTGCCGCCAATCGTGGAAATCTTCATAGAAGATGGATCTGGCGGGTAAAATAACCCTTTTGCTTCCACGGTGTTGATGATATCGAGCGTGATGGCTCCTGGTTGGACGGTCACCGTGAGGTTTTCTTCATCCAATTCAAGAATTTGGTTCATATGTTTAAACAGCAACACGATTCCGCCTTCAATCGGACAAGTGCCCCCGCAAAGGTTCGAACCAGAGCCTCTTGGCACAATCGGAATTTTGTGTTCGTTGCAAAGTTTCACAATCTCCGAAACTTCTTTTGTGTTGCGCGGGCTCAGCACTGCATCTGGTAACGCTTGCATATCTGGGGTCGCATCATACGAATAAACGAGACGGCTCACTTTTGAGTCTTCATAGTTTTCCGCGCCTACAATTGCGATTAATTTATCTTTCACGTCATGTAATCCCATTCAACATCTCTCCCAATCTATCGATATCTTTAGTATAAAAAAAGAACGGGAGGAAGTGCTATGTAGTTTTATCCAAAGTTTTAAAAGAAATATTTTTAGATATTGTATGTTCCTACAAATTGAGATGTGTAAACGGATGTAGCCATTTAAACTTTGAAAGAGTAGAAATCTTTTAAACTATTTTTTCGTTGTGAAATTTTAATAAATATGTCAATATAATGATAAGGTCATCTGATGACCTGACACCTTATTGTATTTGTAAACGCTTAAAAACTATTAAACACTCAGACAACTAGGGGGAAATTTATTGATGTTATTGCTGGTCGCATTAAGTGCTATTATTGCTCCGTTTCTGTTCCTTGTGCTGTTAAGAATGCCAGCTGCAAAAGGAATGACAATCAGTTCTATTATTGTGATTTTGTTAGCGCTTACGGTTTGGGGGATGGAAGGACAAGTTGTGCTTTCGTCTGTTTTTCAAGGAGTACATAAAACATTCACGATCCTATGGATCTTATTTGGGGCATTGGTTCTACTGAATACGCTGCGAAATACCGGAGCGGTGGTGCGCATTAATCAAGGTTTTCAAAGCATTTCAGGTGACATGCGGGTGCAAGTCATTGTTGTTGCGTTTTTATTTGGAGCGTTAATTGAAGGCGCAGCAGGATTTGGAACACCAGCGATGGTGACGGGGCCATTAATGGTTGCGTTGGGATTTCAGCCGATTGCCGCGGCAACGATTGCTTTGATCGCGGATAGTACGTCGGTGATGTTTGGGGCGGTTGGAACGCCAGTAGCCGTTGGGTTAAGCAATATCCCTGGTGCCGACACACCTTTTTTCCAAGATATTGCGGTTACAGTGACAAGTCTTGATTTATTAGCGGGTACATTTATTCCATTTATTTTAATGGTGATTTTAACAGTGTTCTTTGGAAACGGTATCAAGGATGCATGGCCGATGCTGCCATGGACACTGATGATCGGGATCGTCTATACAGGAAGTGCGTTTTTGGCAGCAAGTTTGTTTGGACATGAGTTTGTTTCGATTTTAGCGGCGCTGTTTACACTGATTGTCGCGACTTTGACGGCAAAGAAAGGCTTCTTACTTCCAAAAACAGAATGGAAAGAAGCGATGCGAAAAGACTTTAAAATTGCAACGGAAAAATCAAACATGGGCATTGTGACAGCATGGTCGCCATACATCATGGTCGTTCTCTTATTGTTGCTAACACGAATTGTAGCACCACTCAAAGAGTTCACAACGAAGGCCATCGATTTAACTTGGCGCAATATTTTAGGAGTTGAAGGGGTAACATCTTCTTGGGAATTTCTGTATTCACCAGGAACGATTTTAACGATTGCAGCAATTTTGGCGTTTATCTTCCAACGTAAATCGCATCAAACGTTTGTCAATGCAGCGAAAGAGTCGTTATCCACGATGAAAATGACAGCGATTTCCTTAATTGCTACGCTTGCCATGGTACAGGTATTTGTAAATTCAGGGATTAACTTGAACGAGCTTGTGAGTATGCCGCAACATATTGCGGAATCATTTGCTAGTTCGCTCGGGTCAGTATGGATTTTCGTTGCGCCATTCCTTGGGGAATTAGGAGCGTTTATTACCGGAAGTGCAACGGTGTCGACACTCACATTCTCGCCGATTCAGTACAATGTTGCGAATTCCGTTGGATTAGAGTCCAACATTGTGTTAGCGGTTCAACTCATTGGTGCTGCCGCGGGTAATATGATTTGTGTGCATAATGTTGTTGCGGCGAGTGCGGTTGTAGGCTTGTCTGGGAAAGAAGGCGAAATTATCCGCAAAACATTAATCCCGGCGATTCTTTACGGACTGCTTGCGGGTGTAGCTGGGTTTATCTTTTTAAATCTTCTATAAACTGGAAAAAGCAGCGAACATCTTATGACTATAGCAAATCTCTGTATAATAGAGAAGGTAGATGGGAGCTGAAACGTTATGCCATATAAACGAGTTCGTGTGAAAAAGGTGTATGAACAAGTTGCAGATAGTTTAATTGAGTTAATTAAAAATGGTGAATTAAAACCTGGTGATAAATTAGATTCGGTTGAAAAATTAGCGAAAAACTTCGAAGTCGGAAGCTCGACGATTCGCGAGGCGTTAAGTGGACTACGGACAATGGGGCTTGTGGAAATGAGGCAAGGTGAAGGGACTTATGTGAATACCTTTGATCCGTCCAAATTTCAGTTGCCAGTCACGAGTGCATTTTTAATGAAGCTTGAAGATGTGAAAGAGCTTTACGAAGTTCGTAAAATTTTAGAAATCGGCACGGCGGCTCAAGCCGCTTGTGTCAGGGAAGAAGAAGATTTGCTTGCGCTTGAAAAAGCACTGATTGTGATGGAGCATGCAGATGGAAATGAAGAGCTGGCGTCAACAGCGGACCTCGATTTTCACCTGGCCATTGCCAATGCGACACATAATAAGTTGCTGATGAATTTGATGAGCAGTGTGTCAGCACTAATTTCCGAGACGATTCAAGAAACGCGGAAAGTGCTGTTGTATTCGGAGCACCAAGTCGAAGATTTAAAAATCGAGCATAGACGAATTTTTGAAGCGATTAAAAAGAAACAGCCGGACGAAGCCCGGCAAGCGATGTTGAATCATTTGCAAAATGTTCAAGACCGACTTTTTAAATATGTCGAGTAAGGCTGTTTTCGGAAAGGTTGTTGTTAAAATCCCAAAGCCGATTTTAACACAATAGTACCCATTTCGTATGTTTAATAAAGTTTGCACGCTCTTTTCTCATAAATGAAGCAATTTACCGCTCTTTCAGTCGATTTTTTGTGTTCAAAAGCAACAAAGCTTGAGAAAAGAGCCATTTTTAAAAAGAGGTGAACAAACATGAAAGTTTCCTTATTTAGTACCTGTTTGAGCGATATTCTGTTTGCCGATGTGGCGAAAAATACGCTGGAAATTTTAGAACGAGTTGGTTGTGAAGTCGATTATCCGATGGAACAAACTTGTTGTGGACAACCTGCTTATAACAGTGGATATTTGCAAGAAGCGAAACAATCGATGAAGCAAATGATGAAGGCTTTTAAGCACTCTGAATATGTCGTTGGTCCATCTGGGTCTTGCGTTGGGATGTTGAAAGAATATCCGAAGATTTTTGCTGATGACCCTGAGTGGGCAGAAGAAGCAAAGCGTTTTGCAGCGAAATGTTACGAGATTACCGAGTTCCTTGTTGATGTGATGGGGGTTACCGATGTGGGCTCGACTTTTAAAGGAAAAGTGACGTTCCATTCCTCTTGTCATATGAAACGAATTCTTGGCGTAAAAGAACAGCCTAAGATGTTGTTGCGCAATGTGAAAGGTGTAGAGTTGGTTGACTTGCCAATGGAAGAAGACTGCTGTGGTTTCGGTGGGACGTTCTCGGTGAAAAACCCCGTGATTTCGCAGGAGATGGTGAGTGAAAAGTCGCGCCATGTGGCAGAAACAGAGGCCGAATATTTAGTCGGCGCAGATATGGGCTGTTTGATGAATATCGGTGGCAGAATGCGTCGTGAAGGAAAAAACGTAAAGGTTGTTCATATTACAGAAATTTTGAACACTCACTAAGACTGGAGGGGAAGAAATGAGTATCAAACTTGGTGAAGTGCCATATAAAGACCGGGTACAAACCGGAATTGAAGATGATTTTATGCGGCAAGCTGTTTCGTCCGCGCAAGGAAGATTCCGCAATGGCCGCTTAACGCAGGCAGCAGAGCTTGGAAACTGGGAAGATTGGCGCGAATTAGGGTCTGAGATTCGTACACATACACTACAAAACTTGGATTATTATTTGCAGCAGTTGAGTGACAATGTCGCTCGCCGTGGCGGTCACGTGTTCTTTGCAGAAACAGCAGAAGAAGCGAACCAGTATGTGAAAAACATCATTAAAAAGAAGCAAGCGAAGAAAGTTGTAAAAGCGAAATCGATGGTGACCGAGGAAATCGGTTTAAACAAAGCGCTTGAAGAAGTCGGTGCGGAAGTTGTCGAATCTGACCTTGGGGAATGGATTTTGCAATTGGACGAAGACCCACCATCCCATATTGTTACACCTGCTTTGCATAAAAACAGACAACAAATCCGCGAAACGTTTGCGAAGAAAAAAGGCTATACCGGTTCGGACACGCCAGAAGAAATGGCCGCTTTTGCGCGGGAGCAATTGCGCCAAGACTTTTTAGCAGCCGATGTTGGGGTTACCGGCTGTAACTTTGCGATTGCCGAGTCTGGTGCGGTGACATTGGTTACGAATGAAGGAAATGCTGAAATGGTAACGAGTCTTCCGGATACCGTCATTTCTGTAATGGGAATGGAGCGGATTGTTCCGACTTGGGAAGAGATGGAAGTTCTCGTCGGATTGTTAACGCGTGCTGCGGTAGGCCAGAAGCTAACAAGTTATATTACGGCGATTACGGGCGCTCGTTTGGAAGGGGAAATCGACGGACCGGAAGAATTCCACCTTGTTGTGGTTGATAATGGTCGCTCGAAGATTCTCGGAACTGAGTTTCAATCTGCGCTCCATTGTATTCGGTGTGCAGCCTGTATTAACGCTTGTCCAGTATATCGCCATATTGGTGGCCATGCGTATAACTCAATTTATCCTGGTCCAATTGGTGCAGTCATCACGCCATTGTTGGAAGGATACGATGATCATAAAGAGCTTCCGTATGCATCGACATTGTGTGCTGCCTGTACCGAAGCTTGCCCAGTTAAAATTCCATTGCATGAACATTTGATTCGTCATCGTCAAATTATTGTCGAGCAAGAGAAGAAAGCTCCAACGGCTGAAAAATTGATGATGAAAGGTTTTGCCAAGTGGTCCTCTAGTCCTGGCATCTATAATCTTAGCGCGAAAATGGCCAAGCCTGCGCTTGGACCATGGACAAAAGACGGCATGATTGAAAATGGTCCTGGACCATTAAAAGATTGGACGGATGCACGTGATTTTTATGCGCCTCAAGGTCAATCGTTCCGCGCTTGGTTTAAGCAAAGACAGAAAGATGGTGAAACTTCATGACAATCGAAAATCGTGAAGAGTTTTTAAATAAGTTGGCGTCTCGTCTTGGACGGGAACGCCGAACCGAAGGAGTAGAACGTCCGCAGTGGAGTGTCACTCCGCAAGAAGAAGTTTTTAAAGGCATGAATCAGGACGAGTTGGCGGAAGTGCTGGAAAAACATTGTCAAGTGATTCATACCACTTTTAAACGAACTGACCGTGCGGGGTTAACCAAAGTGTTACAAGAAACGATTGAAGGCTACGAAGGCAAGTTAATCGTTACGTCGAATGACCCGCGTCATCAGGAGTTTGGCGTAGCGGAGTTTTTTGAGGAAGCTCGTGAGCAGTTGGATGTTCATGTGTGGGATCCTGCGGCTGGCAAGGAAAATCAACGAATTGCTGAACAGGCGGATGTTGGGCTTGTGTACAGTGACATTACGTTGGCGGAGTCTGGGACGGTAACATTGTTTAATAATAAAAACAATGGCCGCTCCATCAGCTTGCTGCCGAAAACATTTATTGCGGTCATTCCAAAAAGCACACTCGTGCCACGAATGACCCAAGCCGCCCAACAAATACACCGAGCCCAAGCCCAAGGCGAAGACTGCGCATCCTACGTCAGCTTCATCTCCGGCCCAAGCAACAGCGCCGACATCGAAATGAACCTCATCGTCGGCGTCCACGGCCCAATCAAAGCCACTTATATCTTGGTTGATTAAAGGGGACGTGTCCTGGGGGTGTCGAAAAAGTCCCTGTGACACCCCGAGTTTTGTCGAAAAGGTCCCTGTGACGCCCCGAGATATGTCGAAAGAGTCACAGGGACGCCCCGAGATATGTCGAAAGACCACGGCAATAGCCGTGGTCTTTTTGATGAAATAAAATAGGAGCTGCCATGCGTGTACTAGCTTGTTCGATAAGCAGTGCGCTCGTGTCCATTATGAATTTATTTCGTCGACATCTTTGCTCAAAATGCTCTCGAGCGCTTGTTTCACGTTTCCGTAGTGGCTAGTACCAGTTAGGTTAATGCCGTTATGAACGGCAACCTTCGCTAAATCTGGACGAATGCCAGTGGACAGGATGTTGATTCCCATAAGACAGATCATCTCTTCGATTTGGTGGAGATAGTGTACAACTTCGACATCAAGCGACAGTAATCCAGAAAAGTCCATAATGACGTAATCGACTTTTAACTCGGCAATTCTCGGTATCACTTTTTCCTTGATATACGTTGCACGATATGGATTGAGCACACCGATTAATGGCAATACAACAATCCCATCTTTTACGGGAACGATTGGAGCAGACAATTCCGCCAATTCTTTGTCTGTTTCTTCTTGCTGTTGGTCAGATAGGCGCTCAAATGCGAGAATCGTTTCATTCAGACTGATATCAAGCATAGTATTAATGACTTTAATCATGAACGCATTTTCTTCAAGCGTCAGTTCAAACTTTACACTCAGATCGGTTAAAAGGTCAGTCAGAATTTCTCGCGTCGGAGGATACCGAACGAGGATTCGTGAAATCTTTCCCTCCACCGATAATGCCCGCTCAGAGTTCTGTTTGCTCCACTCAATCAACGAATCCGGCACATCCTGAACATCCCGATTCAAGAGCATTTCCCCAAACGACTTCAGAAAATCCACATACATCTGAGCAGTCTGCTCCTTCTCTGAATCTGGGAGAACCAACTCCATTCTCGCAATCACCAAATCTACAATTTTCTGCGCAAGAACCTCAGCATTCTCCATACAATAATTCGAAACCTTAATCATCGATGCCATAAAGCCCACCTCTTTTGTAGTTCATAGCTAAATTATAGCCCAAGAGTTACCGAAAAGTCACAATGACACTGGGTTTTGTCGAAAAAGTCACAGGGACGCCCCGGAATTTGTCGAGACATATAGGACAATAGCCAGGGGAGAAGGGGAATCTTGTTGGTTGATGTCTAGTAAATAGTCTTATATTCACATAGTTGAGTTGTGGGGGCTTGTGATAATATTCATTTGTTAATAGAGTTACAAAAATGAATAAAGGAGGAGGTTTTATGAGGAAGAAAAGGTTCGTCCTCTTTGTTGTGGCTGTTTTGATGTTTGTCGTTGGACTCAATCCCGCGATGAAAGATTCACCAGTGGAAGCTCAGAGCGCTGGAAAGTCTGGTCATTGGGTTGGAGCTTGGTCTGCTAGTCTGCTAGCAGCACATGAAGGTGGCTTATCACAAGAAGGTTTTGAAAATCAAACCGTCAGAATGATTGTTCATCCCAATGCAACTGGTTCAATGGTTCGAATCCGCTTTTCCAATGTTTTTGGTACCCAGCCGCTGACATTTGAGAAAGTGACCGTAGCAGACACCAAAACGGAAGCAGAAGTCATTCCCGGTACTGTTCAAAACGTAACATTCTCCGGAAACGAGGAGGTTACGATTCCTGCTGGGGAGGAACTTTTCAGCGATCCCGTTGAATTTGAGGTAAAAGACGGGAAGGATTTAACGGTTAGTGTATATCTAGCCAATGAAAGTGGCCCAGCGACATGGCACCCGATCTCTAGTCAAACAACCTATATTTCTGAACAAGGTGATTTTACGGATAACACTAATGGAAGCGCATTCAACCAAACGGTTGATTCATGGTTCTGGCTTTCAGGAGTCGATGTTTTGACAGATTCCAATAAAAAGTCACGTGTCATTGTGGCGCTGGGAGACTCGATTACCGATGGATATTTATCAACACCGAATGAAAATCGCCGCTGGACGGATGTTTTAAACAGTCGTCTTGATTCTGAGATAAAAAACCAACAGTTTTCGGTTCTTAATGCAGCGATAACAGGAAATCGAATTCTTTCCGACTCGCCAATTTTCGGTGTGAAGGCACTTGACCGTCTTGAACGAGATGTATTTTCGCAAACAGGAGTTACGGATTTAATTCTTTTAGAAGGTATAAATGATATCGGACATATGCCGCATGTCTTTGACGCAGACAAAATCATTGCCGGAATCCAAGAGATTGCCGAGAAAGCTCATGAACGTGGGATCCGCATCTATGTTGGAACACTGACGCCATTTAATGCTTACGACCCTGGCGTTTATTTTACAGAAGAAGGCGAGCAGACTCGTCAGGAAGTGAATGAGTGGATCCGGAATAACACGATTGTGGATGGCGTCATTGACTTTGATCAAATTCTAGCGGACCCGAATCAGCTGGATAAAATTTTACCGGAATATGATAGTGGGGATCATTTGCATCCGAATGATGCAGGCTTAAAAGCAATGGCCGACCATCTCGACTTGTCCATTTTCCAAAAGCCATTGAGCAGGGGAGCAAAGGTTAATCCGTAATGAACACTAGTTTAGGTACACTTTGTTCGTCTGCTAATCAAACAAAGTGTACCATGTCTAGCAAACTTACCATTTTAAAAATAAAAAGGGGATGTACTAATGAAAAAAATCATTGGCTTGGTGTTGGTTTTCGCATTAGCAGTAGCTGCTAGTTTCGGTCAAACTGCTCCAGCAGAAGCGAAAAAACCAGCAAATATTGAAATTCCTGTGTTGTTGTACCATGTTGTCAAACCAAATCCAGATCCCTATAACCCGTATCAGTTCAGTCTTGCTGAATTTGAAAAGCATATGAGTTATTTAAAAGAAAATGGCTATCGAACGTTAACCATCAAGCAGTATTTCAACATTTTAGATAAAAAAGCAGCGATGCCGAAGAAACCGATTTTGTTAACTTTTGATGATAACTCGGATGATTTTGATGATTATGTGATGCCGGTTCTTGAAAAGCACGGTATGAAAGCTACACAGTTTACCGTTTCTGACTGGGTAGATGGCAGCTGGAATATGACATCAGAAGAGATTCTTTCGATTATGGAACGAGGAATCGATATTCAAAATCATTCTGTCACTCATCCTGCGTTAGCGGATTTAAGCAAGGATGCGCAATACGCAGAAATCAATGACGCAACAAGTGCACTAAAAGAATTAACAGGCAAAACAACAAACGTGTTTGCTTATCCATACGGAAGTTACAACGTTGACACCATCGCAGTCCTAGAACAATTAGGCTTCAAAGGCGCCTTCAAAGTCGGCGGCGGCCTCAGCACAGACAAAAGCAACCGCTACGAACTCCCACGCATCATGATCCTTCAAAACCACACATTAAACGATTTTGTAAGAATGATCGAAACAGGGGAGTAAGCAAAAGTCACAGGGACGCCCCGGGTTTTGTCGAAAAAGTCACAGGGACGCCCCGGGTTTTGTCGAAAAAGTCACAGGGACGCCCCGTATTTTGTCGAAACAAACAAAAAAACCTTCCACCGACGATCTCAGTCAGTGGAGGGTTTTTAAATTCTTACAGTAGGGGAAAGGTACTATTCTGTCTTACTTTGCAACTGGTTCTTCTACACGTGCTCGAGCCTCTACAGCTTTTGGCTCTTGTTTTTTCATATCAAGTACCATGCGACCTTGGATGGTGCCTTGTTCCATTTCTTCGAAGATGTCGTTGATTTCATGCAAGCATCTTGTTTGGACGATTGGAACGACTTTGCCTTCGGCTCCAAATTGGAACGCTTCTTCCAAGTCTTTGCGTGTGCCAACAAGAGAACCGACGATTTGGATCCCATCCAATACCGTTTTCACAATCTCCAAATCCATTGTTTCAGGTGGGAGACCAACCGCAACAACTTTCGATGCTGCGCGTACAGAGTTGACCGCTTGGTTAAAGGCCACTTTCGAAACTGCTGTTACCACTGCTGCATGTGCGCCGCCAACTTGAGCTTGAATCCACTCGCCAGCATCGCCATCCGTTAGTGGGTTACAAACTAAATCCGCGCCCACTTCTTTTGCCAATTGCAATTTATCATCATTAATATCAACCGCAATGACTTTCGCATTAAATACATTTTTCGCATATTGGATCGCCAAGTTGCCTAAGCCGCCGCAGCCATAGATTGCAATCCACTGCCCAGGTTTAATATCTGAAACTTTAATCGCTTTATAACAAGTCACACCGGCACATGTAATGCTGCTTGCTTGCGCAGGATCAAGACCTTCCGGAACTTTCACCGCGTAGTCCGCAACGACGATACATTGCTCGGCCATCGCACCATCAACGGTGAACCCAGCATTTTTCACATTGCGGCAGAACGTTTCTCTTCCGGTTAAACAATATTCACATGTTCCGCATCCTTGGTAAAACCACGCAATACTCACGCGATCGCCCACTTTTAAGCTTGTCACATCATCGGCAATTTCACGGACAATTCCAATGCCTTCATGCCCTGGAATGATCCCAGGAACAGGACCGAAATCCCCTTTGGCAACATGCAAATCGGTGTGACACACGCCACAATATTCAACATCTACCAAAGCCTGTCCAGATGCTAATTTCGGAAGTTCCTTTTCAATAATCTCAACTTTCCCTGGGTTTGTAGCACTTACAACTGCAGCTTTCATCGCAAAAGACCTCCAATATGTTGATTGACTAAATGAACTACAGTGTAAATTTTAGTCTTTTTTAACTTTTGTTCAATCCTTCACAAATACAATTCATAAATGTGTAAAAACTTTAAGGCTAATTTATGAACAAAATAGTACGGATAAGTAATTTTCAAAAATTTTTAAAAACACTTAGTTTATAGAATAGACAAACAATATAGGCGGTGGTACACTCTTGATGTAGGTAGAATTTCATATCAAAAGGGGGCTTTACTCATATGAAAAGAAGTAAAAGTTTACTAGCTTTGCTGATTGTGTTCTTCGTTATGATGTTAGCAGCTTGTGGTCAAGACGCTGGAAATGGAAGCGCTGACAAAACATCAGGAACAGAAAATGAAGGCGGCAGTGAGGATACACTTCGCATTGGGTTGTCTGTATCTGATTTAACATTAGAGCGTTGGCAGCATGACCGTGACTTTTTCGTTTCAAAAGCAGAAGAACTAGGAGCAGAAGTTTTAGTTCAATCTGCCAATGGCGATGAAGCAAAGCAATTATCACAAATTCAAAACATGTTATCCCAAGACATTGATGCACTTGTCATCATTGCAATCAACTCCGATGCGTTATCAACCGTTGTTGACCAAGCAAAAGCGGAAGGAATTCCTGTATTAGCGTATGACCGTTTGATTAACGGGACAGATATCGATGCCTACGTCTCTTTTGACAATGTACGTGTCGGCGAAATGCAAGCAGAATACTTAGTTGAGCAAGTTCCTTCAGGGAAGTACTTCTTAATGGGTGGGTCCCCAACAGATAATAACGCAAAAATGTTTAGAGAAGGGCAAATGAACATCATTCAACCACTTGTGGATAGTGGAGATATTGAAATCGTCGGCGACCAGTGGGCAAAAGGCTGGGATGCGAACGAAGCGTTAAAAATTATGGAAAACGCGTTAACAGCGAATAAAAATGATATTGATGCGGTTGTCGCTTCAAACGACAGCACAGCAGGTGGAGCGATCCAAGCTTTAGAAGCGCAAAGTTTAGCAGGCAAAGTGGTTATTTCTGGTCAAGATGCCGACTTAGCAGGCGTACAGCGGATTGCGGAAGGTCTACAAACGATGACGGTTTACAAGCCAATCAAACTGATTGCAGAAAAAAGTGCTGAAGTTGCCGTTCAGTTGGCAAAAGGTGAAACACCAACAGCGGATGCTACTGTAAACAATGGAAAAATCGATGTACCATTCATCAAATTGGATCCAATCAGCGTTGGCAAAGAAAACATCATCGACACCGTGATTGCGGATGGATTCCATTCGTATGACGATGTTTATAAAAATGTACCTGAAAGCGAGCGCCCTGCTCGTCCATAAAATCACGAATGTAAGGAAAGGTGGGAGCAGACAATATGTTGCTCCCTCTAACAATCTAGAAAGCTAATAATAAAACGGATCACAACAAAAGAACCTTTTTAGGTGGTGACGAGCTAGTATGGAGGAGTATGCGCTACAAATGAGGGGAATCACAAAAGAATTCCCTGGAGTGAAAGCTCTGGATAATGTGACTTTTTCGGTGCGAAAAGGGGAAATTCATGCACTTTGTGGCGAAAATGGCGCGGGCAAATCAACGTTAATGAAAGTGTTAAGTGGTGTTTATCCTTCCGGGACATATGAAGGAGAAATTCTCATTAACGGTCAAAAAGTAGAGTTTAAGTCAATCAAAGAGTCACAAGATGCAGGTGTAGGCATCATTTATCAAGAGCTCGCGTTAGTCGAAGAAATGTCGGTTGCCGAGAACCTGTTTTTAAGTCATGACCTGATGCGCGCGAAAGTGATCAATTGGAATAAAATTTATGCCGAAGCTCAAAAATCACTTGACCATATTGGATTAAAAATTGACCCGCAAACAAAAGTGGGCGACTTAACGGTCGGGAAACAACAGTTAGTCGAGATTGCGAAAGCATTGACGAAAAAAACAGATATTCTCATTTTAGATGAACCAACAGCGGCTTTAACAGAAAGTGATGTCGAAGTGTTGATGGGGCTATTAAATGAACTCCGTGATAAGGGAGTTACGTGCATTTATATTTCTCATAAACTAGGCGAAGTCATGGCGCTTGCCGATTCTGTCACGATTTTACGTGATGGTCAAACAATTGGTACAGATTTCATTCATGACCTAACTGAGCAAAAAATCATCGCGAAAATGGTTGGCCGGGAACTCACTGAGCTATTCCCTTACGAACCACGCCCAATAAATGAAGAAAACATAATGGAAGTTCAAAATTACTCCGTTATTGACGATAAAGGAAAGCAAGTGATCAACGATGTGTCGTTTACATTAAAAAAAGGCGAAATCCTTGGAATCTCCGGATTGATGGGGGCCGGGCGCTCTGAATTGTTTATCAGTTTGTTCGGCGGCTTAAAAGGAAAAATCTCTGGTTATGTAAAAATTGCCGGCAAAGAAACCTATATTAAAACGCCAGCGGATGCGATTAAAGAAGGTCTTGCTTATGTGTCAGAAGACCGGAAACGTTACGGGCTCGTGCTTGGAATGGATATTACGAAAAATACGACGTTGGCTGCCTTAAATAAAGTCATGAAATTAAAAGTCATCGACAATGCGCTCGAAGTCAAACATGCCGCTGAACTGACAGGGAAGATGAAGTTAAAAGCACCGAACCTTGAAGCAAAGGTTGGCCAGTTAAGTGGAGGCAACCAGCAAAAAGTGGTGCTTAGCAAATGGCTGATGACCAATCCGAAAGTGTTGATTCTAGATGAGCCAACAAGAGGAATTGATGTTGGAGCGAAATATGAAATTTATAAAATTATAAACGAGCTTGTCAAAGAAGGAGTTGGCATCGTCATCATCTCCTCGGAACTTCCTGAGGTGTTAGGAATGTCAGACCGCGTTCTGGTCATGGCCGAAGGAACCATTACCGGTGAGTTTTTACGAGCAGAAGCAACACAAGAGAAAATCATGATGTGTGCTACGGGAGGGAATAAACATGAGTAAGCCGCTACCAACAGCAGATGGAGTCACCACTCAAGCGAAACGAGGAGTCAGTTTTAAATTTGACCTTCAATCGTTCACGTTGATCATTGCACTTGTTTTAATTGCCGTCATTTTCACCGCGTTTACCGGCGGCGAGTTTTTGTCATCAAGAAATATCTCCAACTTGTTTACACAAATGTCCATCATCGCAGTACTGGCGATCGGGATGACCCTTATTATCGTTGCTGGTCATATTGATTTATCGGTCGGTTCACTTGTTGGGTTAACTGGAGGAATCGCGGCGATTTTACAAGTATGGCATGGTTGGAGCACATTCTCGGTGATTATTGCCGCGATTGCCATCGGGATGTTGTTTGGATTATGGCAAGGTTGGTGGGTGGCTTACCGTGCCGTGCCAGCTTTCATCGTCACCCTTGGTGGAATGCTCGTTTTCCGCGGAATTTTAATTGGTTTAAGCAAAGGGCAAACCGTTTCGCCGATGAACGACGGCTTTAAGCAAATTGGAAACAGCTATTTTCCTTATATTCCTGGTTATATTTTAGCGGTTGTGAGTATCGGGATTCTAGTGTTTTGGACCCTGAATAATCGCAAGAAACGGAAGCAAATGGGATTGATCATTCCAACTGCAACAATGGATTATGGCAAAATTGGTCTTTATTCCTTTTTTATTCTATTAATCACTTATATGTTGAACCGTTATTTAGGAATTCCGGTCCCGATTTTAATTGTTGTCTTTTTAGCTGGGATCTTCATTTTTGTCTCCAATAAAACCGCATTCGGACGCTCGATTTATGCACTTGGTGGCAATCCAGAGGCGGCCGCGTTATCGGGAATCAACATTAAGCGCAATACGCTCTGGGTGTTTATTTTAATGGGCGGTCTTGCCGGTGTTGCTGGCGTGCTATTAACGAGTCGCTTGAATGCTGCGACCGTGAGTGCGGGTACCAACTATGAACTTGATGCGATTGCAGCCTGCGTGATTGGAGGAACAAGCTTAGTTGGTGGCCGCGGGAAGATCATCGGTGCCTTAATCGGTGCGTTGATTATGGCGAGCATTGATAACGGAATGAGTATGATGAACATCGAAGCCTTCTGGCAGTACATTGTCAAAGGAATGATCTTAATTTTCGCCGTTTGGATTGATATTGCTAGTAAAAAATAGGCTGTTGTTAATATCTTAAAGCCGATTTTAACGCAATCATGTTTAAATACTTAACAAACTCTTTTCGCGTAAAGAGCTGCTGTTTTTAGTACAGCCAAGCATATTCAGTCGTATTTTTTATTCTGAGCAACAAAGTTTTAGAAAAAATCCAAAAAATAAAAAGGATTTTATTACCATCTACATGTAAAAATCATATATAGTAGAAATGACAAATAGGGGCGTCTTAATCCGTCCCTTTTCTTTTATTAAAAATCTGAATGATTGTAGGGAGGAACAACCATTGGCAACAGTTAAATGGGGTATTTTAAGTACAGCAAATATTGGAAGAACGCAGCTGATTCCCGCGATTAAGCGAGCGGATTTGGCTGAAGTTGTCGCGATCGCGAGTCGCGGAAGTCAAGTTCATGAAGTAGCGGCTGAGCTGCAAGTTCCGAGAGCATATGAAAGTTATGATGCTTTATTGGAAGATCAGGAAATCGATGCCGTCTATATTCCGCTTCCGAACCATTTACATAAAGAATGGGTCCTAAAGGCTGCTGAAAAAGGGAAGCATGTGCTCTGTGAAAAACCGCTAGCGTTAACCGCTCAAGAGGCAGAAGAAATTGTTGCTGCTTGTGAGAAACATGGCGTGAAGTATATGGAGGCGTTTATGTACCAGTTTCATCCGCAGCATCAGCGCGTGCGTGACATTATCGCTTCAGGGGAAATTGGCGAAGTGAAATTGTTTAAATCTAGTCATTCTTTCTTTTTAAATGATCGCGAAGGAGACATTCGCATTAAAAAAGAAATGGGTGGCGGTGCGATTTACGATATTGGCTGCTATTCGATTCATGTTTTACGCACTGTGCTTCAAGCAGAACCGGTATTAGCAAAAGGGATTGCTAAGCAAGATGCAAACAATGACGTGGATTTGTCTTCCTTCATTTATCTCGAAATGGAAAATGGCATTCCAGCGGCTATCGATTGTAGCTTTGACATGACTGGTCGCAATGAGTATGAAGTGGTTGGGACTAAAGGAACCATCCGAGTTCCGTTCGCGTTCCGGCCAGACCTAAATGGCGGCGTCGGCTTAGTCATCACACAGGTGAATGGAATGGTTCGTGAAGAAAAAGTCAATGGCGATATTTATCGTTTGGAAGTTGAGCATTTCTCCCAAGCGATCTTAAACGACAGCCAACCCTTGCAAACGGGCGCTTCTTCGATTCAAAACATGCGCGTGATTGAAGCATGCTACGAGGCTGTTGAGACAGGCAAGATGGTTAAAATTTAATTATACTGATTGTAAAAATAGACATGGGTTTCATGTCTATTTTTTTATAACCTCTTAAAATTAGTTTCTAGTGCATTTATCAAATGGGAAGTCTCCGTAATGAATCACCATTTAATCGGTTTTCACCAGAGTAATAGGCCTCTTAAAAAAAATTAGCTATGTTGTGAAAAAAAGTGTCTTTTTACATAGTTTATCTATTAGACAAACTAAGATTGGTATGCTAAAATATCTTTTAAAGACAGGAAAACGTTTTCTTTATAAAATGTAAACGGAAACAATAGTATGTGAGTTTCAAAGGTATCATAAAGGCTCAGAGGATCCTATTACGCAGATTTCTAGTGTAGGGGATGTACGCTGAACAATTACTCTCTAATGGGAACAAGACTATCATATAAAGGAGGAAAAGACACTTCGCATGGTGGAGTTAATAAGAAAGCGCTTTAGGTAAAATGGAACCGCTTCACTTGTGAACGTCTTAAAAAGCTATGAAACAACAACGAAATGCATTGTATATTTTCTCGCTTACTCTTGTCGCTGCGATTGGCGGTTTGCTTTTTGGTTATGATACTGCGGTTATTTCTGGTGCTGAAAAATCGATCCAAGTTTACTTGATTGATAGCTTAGGATTGGGATCCTTCGCTCACGGAGCAACAACTTCGAGTGCACTTATTGGATGTATTATCGGGGGACTCATCTCCGGTTATTTTGCTTCAAAGTTTGGCCGGAAAAAGTCTTTAATCGTGGCTGCGGTGTTGTTTTTCGTATCCGCACTAGGATCTGCTTTTCCAGAGTTTTTGTTTTTTACAGCAGGAGAGCCAACACTTGCTTTACTATTAACATTTAACCTGTACCGAATTATCGGTGGAATTGGCGTCGGGTTGGCTTCAGCGATTACGCCAATGTATATTGGGGAAATTGCACCAGCTGATATTCGCGGAAAAATGGTTTCGTTTAACCAGTTTATGATTATTTTCGGAATGCTTGTCGTTTACTTTGTTAACTGGGGCATTGCAAAAGGGCAACCAATTGAGTGGATTGATGAAATTGGTTGGAGATACATGTTTGCTTCTGAGGCCATTCCAGCCTTGTTATTCGGATTATTATTATTGTTTGTACCTGAAACGCCACGTTATTTAGCGATGCAAAAGCAAGATGACAAGGCACTAGCGGTGCTCACGAAAATCAATGGAGCGCAGCAAGCGAAGTTGGTTTTAGGGGAAATCAAACAAACTGTCCAATCTGCTAAAAATGTAAAAACGGAAAAAATCTTTGCTTACGGTAAATTAGTGATTGTTGTCGGAATCTTATTGTCTGTGTTCCAGCAATTCGTTGGAATTAACGTTGCCTTGTACTACGCGCCACGTATTTTTGAAAGCATGGGTGCGGCGAAAGATGCTTCAATGTTGCAGACAATTGTTATGGGCCTTGTTAACGTCGTTTTCACAGTGGTTGCGATTTATACTGTCGACCGTTGGGGACGTAAGCCATTGTTAATCACTGGTTCGATTGGGATGGCAATTGGAATGTTTGGTGTAGCAGGCTTAGCGTTTGCTAACATTATCAGCATGAGTACATTGGTGTTTATTATCATCTATACGGCATCATTCATGATGTCTTGGGGACCAATTTGTTGGGTACTAATCTCCGAGATTTTCCCGAACAAAATTCGTGGCCAAGCCGTTGCCATCGCCGTAGCTGCACAATGGGCTGCCAACTATTTCATCTCTTCGACATACCCAATGATGATGGAATACAGCGGCGGCATGACCTACGGCTTCTACGGACTAATGAGCGTCCTATCCGCCATCTTCGTTTGGAAATGGGTACCTGAAACAAAAGGCAAAACCCTCGAACAAATGGAAGACCTATGGAAAAAAGCCGGCAAAGCCCAACGAAAAGCATCATAAAAACAAGAGCAAACCGGGGCGCCTTTGTGAGGGTGCCCCGGTTTTTTGTCGAAACAACCCGAAAACGTCACAGGGACGCCCCGGGATTTGTCGGACAAAACTAGTTGCCTTTTTTAAATACAGTCGGATCAAATGTTATCTCCGTTACGATTGGTAAATGGTCGGACGCAATGGTTGAGATGACTTCCGAATGAGCTGTTTGCATTTCATTCGAGGTGAAAATATAGTCAATTCTTCTATTCGGATTCTCAACTGGAATGGTATAAGCTTCGTTTTGATCGGCGAATGAATCCTTATATTGTGCGAGTAATGGCTGCATTTCCGTGCTGTCAGGCTTGGCATTCAGATCGCCCATGATCACTTTAGGACCTTCTGTTTTACCGGCGATTTCAATGATTTCTTGGATTTGGATTTCACGCTCAGCAGACGTTAATGCCAAATGAGTGTTATAAAATTTTAGATGATGTCCTTTTACATTCATGATCGTTTCAGATAAACCGCGCTGTTCGGTGTTCCCAATTTTCGTTAACGGGTAATTCTCTGCTTGGATAATCGGATATTTACTTAAAACGGCTGTTCCATATTGGCGGCGATGTTCCCCTGGATTTGTAGGTTCACGGTCAAGGTTTGCGGCATAAGTATAATGCATACCCAAACGATCAGCTAACCACTTAGCTTGATCTTCAAACTCACTTCTTTCAGACCAATGGTTGTCCACTTCCTGAAGACCAATGATTTCAGCCCCTGAATCTTCAATGACCTTTGCGATGCGCTCTAAACTCAAAACACCATCAATCCCTGCAGCATGATGGATATTATAAGACATTACTTTTAATGAAATAGCTTTGTCGGATGTCTCCAGCGGTTCACTTGCAAAAGCGGAGCCTAGTGGAACAATGAACAACAGTAGGGCAGTTAATAAGATTACGAGTTTCTTCATTTCGATTACTCCTTCTATTATTAAAATGGGATCCTTATCATTTTGTGGGAAGGGCCTCTGTTCATGAACAGAGGGTCATTTCCAACTTTACTGAATTTTTAATACACGATCTGATTCACGGCCAAAACCATCGATTTCTAAATGATCCTTAAACACACGGACAATGGAGTAGGAAGTGGTATCAGCGGTTTCGACCATGCCTTCAAGGTTTACGTAGTGAATACCATTTTTTAAATCGTAGTTGCCAGCATGATTATGACCGTTAAAATAAGCAACGACGTTTCCGTGTGCTTCTAATTCTTTCACGACAGCCTCATCGTTCCAGACATTGTGATTGTTTTCAGGCGCGACAGGCATATGCGAGAACACAACAACTTTTTCCTGTCTTTGTGCGGCTTTATCAAGGACCCCGCGAAGCCATGATAGCTGTTCCTCGCTGATCCCGCCATTCCAAGTTTGTGCGTTGATATCATTGTTGGCTTTTAACGATTCGTACATGTTTTGAGCTTCTTTGTATTTTTCAGAATCTACCGGATTGGCATAAAGACTAAGGTCATTCGTATCAAGGACAATAAAGCGCCAGTTCTTGTATTTAAAATCATAGTATTGATTTGGCATTTCAAGAATGTCGACCACCTCGTTTGTAGGTACAGGAAAGTCATGATTGCCAAGAACATGGTATTTCGGACTTTCGATCGTGTTGAAGACTGGCAGAATGGTTGAGAAGCTTGAAAGATTGCGATCAATCAAATCACCTGTTTGAACCGTGAACGCCACATCTTCCTGATTCAGTGTTTGTGCAGCCTCTTTCAGCTTGTCCACTGATACACGGTAGTGACGCGTACCATTAATCTCGCAGTCGCAATACTGTATATCTGGGATAATTCCGAATTCAAATTTCGGCTTTTCTTCCGCTTTCGCGAGGGCCGATGAAGCTGGACTTCCGACTGTAAAAGCCAACCCAAGAGCCGCCATAGCAGTTAAACATTTTAATTTGATCTGTGTTCTTTTTTGTTGGTGAAGCATATCCATTCCCCTTCCTATTTTGCATCTCCTATGCAGTTTAGTGGATATTCATAAAAAATGGATAACTTTAACGTAAGGATTTCATTTAGACTGTTTAGGAGATGTAAAGAATATGAACGGACACGTGTAAAGTGAAGAAAAAACAATTAGTAGGTCTTAGGTGAAAAGAAGGGGAAACAGACTATTGATAAGGAAAACGTTTCTTGACACGAAAAAAGAAAGCAAATCCATTCCTTCAAACAGTTCAATAGAATCAGGTTTTAGAAATTCCTAGATTAACAAATTTTATAAAGCCTTTACAAAGATTTACAAAACCTTTAAAGAGGATAGGCTGTTTGTCGAAAAAGTCACAGGGACGCCCCGGATTTTGTCGAACAAAATGGCAAGGTTCCTCCAAAAAACTCAATCTCCTTTTTGGTTAATCATTTGGTATATAATTAAAAAATACATCATGCCAAAATAGAATGTTTAGATAACTAGGGGTTGAGATCATGCGAATTCGTGAAATTGAAGAAAAAGACAATAAAGCAATGGAGCAGATTATTAAACGGTCATTGGAGTCTTTTGGCTTAGACATACCAGGAACAGCCTACTTTGACCCGCAACTAAGCAGTTTATACCAATTCTATAAGCAAGAAACGAATGCAAAGTATTGGGTTATCGTCAATGAAAAAGATGAAGTGGTCGGCGGTGTAGGGATTGCACCGTTTGGAGAAAAAGAGGGGATTTGCGAGTTGCAAAAGCTCTACATCACACCTGAAGCTCAAGGGCTGGGCCTTTCGAGGGAACTGATGAATGTGGCACTGAACTTCGCCAAGAACCACTATACACACTGTTATTTAGAAACATTAACGAAACTCCAAGTCGCGAATCTCCTATACAGCAAATTAGGTTTCCGCGCCCTTGAAAAGCCATTAGCTGGTTCAGAGCATGGTGCGATGGATGCTTGGTATATCAAAGAATTATCATAAAAATTCATTTATCTTTTTTAAAAAACACCCCGAAATGGGAGGCAAACCATGCCCTCGATTTCGGGGTGTTTTCTGTTTGTACAAGTCGTTTTCACTCGCCATACCTAAATTGGAGTGCTCCAGACGGGTGGTAAGCGACCGGGGCACAGCCGCTTCCTTTAGTTCAGTGCAAGTTCCTGTTCCTGCTTTTGTTTTTTACGATACACAATTTTAGATAACATCACGCTGCATTCGTACAAAAACAGCAGCGGAATGACGACCAAAATATCGGAAACAATGTCCGGTGGGGTAATCAAAACAGCGGTGACAATTAAGCCGAAGTACGAATACTTTCTCATTTTCGCAAGACGATACGGGTTTAGCACGCCGATGCTAGTTAGGAACATAATAATGACCGGTAGCTCGAACAAACAGCCGAACGGAAGAACGATGTTCATCATAAACCGGAAGTATTTTTCAGCGGTAAAAAAGCTCATGAACAAATCCCCGGCCAAACTAAGCAAGAAGTCAAAAACAATCGGGAAAATGATAAAGTAACCAAAACTGATTCCACCGATAAATAAGATAAATAATGCCGGAATATAAGCTAATGTTACTTTTCGTTCACTCACTGACAAGGCGGGCTTGACGAACAGCCAGATCTGATGCGCAGCAATCGGGATGATGCCGGCGAGTGTGACAACTCCTGCAAGCATAAAATAAACCCAAATGATGTCACTAGGCCCGAGAATGGCGAGCTGAATTTCAGAATCCTGCAAAAGCCAGTGGTAAATTTCTTCAACATAGATAAACGCAACAATAAATAGCAAAATAAAGCTTCCCAAGACAACGAACAAACGCTTTCGCAGTTCACCTAAATGGTCGACGATATTCATTTCGTGATTTTCCATCATTCCACCTCTTTTCATAAGGCTACTTTTCATAAAGATTGTCGTCGTTAAAATGTTAAAATCGATTTTAACGGGTGATAAGTAACTTTTTACGTCATTTGCAAGCCATTTCCGCTTTTAGCAGGAAAAGATACCTTATCAATTATTCTCAGCTTAAATACGCAACAAAGTTGAAGAAGTTACTTTTCATAAAAAAAGATGCAAGTATAAGAACACTACCTACATCTCCTATCTCTTCTAGTTTTCCACAGTTGAGCATTAGCTCTCCACAAGGTCCTTTATCAGAAAATTTCCCTGTTACACCGCTTCAGACTTTTTCGCTTTCTTTTCCTTCGCGTCTGTTGCATCTTTACCTGTAGAGTTCTCATCATCCTCTCCAACTAACTCACGAGTGGACTTTTTAAACTCTTTCAAAGTGCTTCCAAAGGCCCGGCCAATTTCCGGAAGTTTTTTCGGCCCGAAAATCACGAGCGCAATGACAAGGATGAGAATCAACCCCGGGATTCCGATATTTTGTAGCATCACATTTCCTCCTTTTAAATCGCTTGTTTGTGTCTTCGCTGGCGTTCGAAGTTGTATAATTTGTAGTCAGCGTTTTGCGAGCAGACTTGGCATTTCACGTCGCCAGTCAATTTCTCCTCATTATGAATTGGCTGAATATGGGGGAGGAAGATCATTTTCAATCCCTGATTGACATGTTGTTTGCACACGGTAATCATGACAAGACTCCTCTCTTATAAGGAAGGTGTAAACCTTGTTTTGTTTACACCTTCTTTTACCAAATGTCTTGGTTTTTATTATCTAAAATTTCCACCTTGAATCGCGACTAAGCAAGAGCGACCGAACTTTTGACCTGGGTGTTGGTTCCATGTGCTTGGATGCTGAACATCCACAAACAACGTACGCTCATCTGGTGTTAGCCATGGTCCGGTGACTTCACACCCTTGAGGGCCTGAAGCGAATTGGAATGGTTTGCCGTAGTTCTTGCCATCTGTTGGCACCATAAACACGCCACAGTTTTTATATTGAGCATACTGGTTATCTTCCGTTGCACTATAGTCTTCAACTACCCAAAGGTTTCCTTTGCTATCAAAATGAAGATTATCTGGGCAAGTAATTCCGCTTTGTTGACCACCAGCAATAAAGACTTCAAACGTAAACTTGTCGCTACCATGGTCACTGTTTGCTGGAACAAAACGATAGATTTGGCCATGGAAGTTTCCGTGTTTGGAGTTGTTGGTTAACGATAAGAAAACACTTCCGTCAATTGGGTGAATTTCTACGTCTTCTGGACGATCGAGCTTGGTTCCGCCAACAGCAGCTGCTGCTTCACGTGCATACGTTAACACGTCTGCTTGGCTTGTAAAAAACTTCTTGCCGTCTTTTTCATAGTTTTGCAGATCTTCATTTGTTTCGTAGTCTAACGCAATCCATTTTTGTGCACTAAGGTCAGCAACGTATAGCGTTCCTTCTTCTAAAAGATCGAAGTTTGCCTTGCGGTTGTTTGGATTGTATTTCTTTTTACTGACAAACTTGTAAAAGCATTCGCCGCGGGAGTCATCGCCCATGTATACGACAACACGGCCATCTTTTGTTTGACCCATTGCTGCGTTTTCGTGTGCGAAACGACCAAGCGCCGTGTGTTTACGAACTGGTGCTTTCGCGTCGAATGGGTCAACTTCCATTACCCAGCCGTAATGCTCGTCCGTAAAGTTTGGCCACCCATAATCATCGCCATACTCTGTATTTTCCTCACAAGAGAGAGCCGTGTTCCAAAGCGTAAGTCCGCCGCTACAGTTTCCTAGTGAACCTTCAACGGTCTTTGCACCTTTTACCGCAGAACTTCCTGCAGCCGGACCAGTTAATTGAATTGGAGTAGTTCCATCCACACGACGGTTATACTTGTCGTCTTGAACCAAGGTCCATTTGCCTTTTTCTTTTTTAACATGAATGACGGAACCGCCAACCGCTTCTTTTTGCATTTTCAAAAACTCAGGGTATTTCGCAAGATCTTTTTTATTGTATGTATCTGGATTGATGCCAAGGATTTGCATGTAATTGTCTGGCTCAGGGAATTCATGGTTCACCCAGATCAGACCTTCTTCAGAGTTGGTTCCGCCTTCTAAACTATCGATTGGAAAGTAAACCGTTAAGTCAGCGGCATCTCCAAACTTTTCACCTTTTGAATTGATGACATCGCCATATGATGCAACGATATTGTAGCTATAGCCTTTCGGGAGAAGAAGATCATTTTCCCATGAACGGTTGATTTCTTTAAATGGGACAGTAAGAGGTTTTCCTTTCCCGCCCTTTGGTTGTCCATCCATTAAATGGTTTGCTGTTGCCGCACTAGCCTTTGGAACAAATGCCTCCAATCCTGAAGTTGCCGCCACAATAGCAGCAGTACCGGTTCCCATATACGTTAAAAAACTACGACGATCCATGTATTAATCGCTCCCTTTTTTATAATCATTTGCATGTTTTTGTTGAAATTTGTAAAAACAACCTTACATTTGGAATTCTATAGAAAGAACATTAACACGGTGTTAATAGAGTTCGAGAATTTTGTAAATTAGCAAAAATAGGGCGGAGGACTCAAAAAAATCACAGGGACGTCCCGGAAAATGTCGAAAAAGTCACAGGGACGCCCCGGTTTTTGTCGAAAAAACAACAGGATTCTATCAAACGAGCAGGGAAGAGGGTTATGTTCTGGGAGAATTTTCATAGGAAGAGGCGAGAGTGTGTTAATAGAAGATTAATAGTAATTTACATTTTATTCATATTGTAGAAGAGGGGAAGTTAAAAGCGGCTAAAATAACAGGAAGGCCCCAGCTTATGCAATGCTGAGGCCTCCCAATTTAATCAATTTTAATTCTATATCAAAAAATAAAGAATGGTGATTCGATGAAAACATAGATTCGTCGTCTTATTTTATATTTATAAGACCTTAGCTGAAAACTTCTAACTCCCCTTACATTCAAACGTATAACCCAGGTTTAGCACAGCAAGCTCGACAACTGGACTGCCGCCGTCTTCAAAACATCTGTCAGTGGCAAGACTAACCTCTTTGCTATTAAAGTATGCTTCGGAAGCAATTAAAAACGCAATGGTGACAACCCCTAGGGAACCAAGAACGGAAGCAATAAACATTTTAGATTTAACCTTCATACAAGTAAACTCCTTATTTAAAAAACTATCCTAATTTTACCATAAACATACAGTACTACCAGTAAGACCAAGGGACCGATTCGCTTGAACTGTAATATTTCGAAATGGGTTTCACTAAAACCTTTAAACCTAGCGAAATAGAGCTATCCTCATTAGAATCATCGCTTGAACGAAAGTCTATTCTATCCTGCTCAGTTGAGGAATAGAGCCTTTGGTAATAAATACCCATATACTTAATTTAGAATATTCAGAAAAATAGTTAGAACGTATCTTGTTGCCAACATTCCCCTTGAATTAAGCTATGTAGGGTATTAACAAGTTTACTAGATAAATGGGGATCGAACAGAAGCCCCACGAAATCAGTAAACAGTATGAAAAGGGGGATTAGGATGGCGATGAGGAAAAAAGGGTTAAAAGTAGCGGCTTCACTTTTAGCGGTATCAATGGCTTTTGGTACCGTTGGTGTGGCTGCAACGGCAAACACAACTGGACCTACTAGTGGCAAATCATCTTACTCGCAGGACCAAAAGATTGTTGCAAGAGTCGATGCGGAACGAGCGATTGAGCATGTTCGGTATTTATCTGAAGAAATCGGCGCGCGTCCTGGTGGGCTAGCGGCAGAGAAAGAATCCGCAGAGTATATTTATAATACGTTAAAAAGCTATGGATACGACGTCGAATATCAATACTTCCCAGTGGCGGACCAGTACATAGCTGAGGTTGCGTTTGCTGATGGCTCGTCTTGGCAAATGGCGGCTGCACCGAATGGAAAGGTTAGTGATGACGCTGTAAAAGGGGAAGTAATTTTCGTTGATGGAGGATCATCACTAAACGATTTCCCAGCAGATACGGCAGGTAAAATTGTCGTCATGCCAAGAGCGGCCACAACAGCTGGTTACCGTACTCAAGTCAACAATGCCGTTGAAGCTGGAGCAGCAGGTGTAATCCTGCAAAGTCTTGTCGGCAGCCGCGGAAACTACGGCCAAACCTTCAACCCAAGCTTAGATAAAAAAGTCGATATTCCCGTCTTCGGAGCGGCATTTATTCAAGGCGAATGGTTAAAAGAACAGCTCGCTGAAGGTCCTGTTGAACTGAGCCTAACGGCTGAGCAATTCTCGAATCTACAATCTGTCAATGTGATCGCAACGAAAGCTCCGAAAGGGAAAAGTAAAGATACAAAAGAAGTGATTTTAGGAGCGCATCATGATAGTGTCGTTGGTGCTCCGGGCGCGAATGATAACGCATCTGGCGTCGGCTTAATGCTAGAACTAGCTCGTGTGTACAAAGGATATAACACCGACAAAGAACTGAAGTTTATCGCTTTTGGTTCTGAAGAACGCGGTCTGCTAGGAGCTAGACATTACGTCAATCAACTAAGCCAAGAACAAAAAGATAAGATTGAAGCGGTCTTTGTTCCGGATATGGTTGCAACAAGTTACGAGCCAGCTAAAAATCTTTACGCGATGACACCAGATGGCAGCAGAAACATTGTCACTGATTCCACGACTGCTGCAGGAGCGCGTCTCGGAAACTCTGATATTCTTCCAGGCACATTTGGTTCTAGTGACCATGTTCCTTTCCATCAAGCAGGCATCCCGGCTGCGCTATTTATCTGGATGGGAGTCGATAGCTGGAGTCCACTTGTCTATCATATTGAAAAAGTTTATCACACACCACAAGACACGATTGAAGACAATATTTCACCAGAAAGAATGCAATCAGCCCTTGATGTCATCGGTTCTGGATTGTTTGATGTTGTTCGGAAAGATGTCCCGGCATTAAATAAATAGGATTAATGATGAGGAAACGCCGTGTAAGTTGCGGCGTTTTTTTATTTTTGGTTAAAAGAAGTATGTCCAATCTTCAGATGTGAAGACAGAGCTGATGTCGTAAACACTGTTCGTAACGGAAATCCCTATTGTTACAAGCGATCACTGTTCTAAAATTAAAACCCTGTTCTAATCGTTACCTCTGCTCGTAACGAAGAAAATCTCCATGTTGTCCGGGTACACTGCTCGTAACGGAAATCCCCATTGACGTCGGTACACTGCTCGGTACATAAAGCCCCGTTGTCACTTCAAATACTTCTCTAAAAGCAAAGTCCATTGTCAGGGTAAACACTTCTTTAAAAAATGAAAAACCATGTTTTTATCGCACCACTGCCCGTTGACGTCGCAAATACGGCTCTAAAATTAAAGCCCTTTTATCTCGATGAACTCTCCTTTTACGATGCAAAACCTAGTTCTCCTTACCAACTCACCAGTAGAAATAGTAGGATTAACTGCATAGCCAAACCTAGCAGATAGCCAACTAGAGACATTCATCTACTATTTTAATAGGTGATTTGCTCTTTTTCTCTATGATTGTACTCTTTCACTATTTCCACTAGTAAAAAGAGGCATAAAATATCTTGTACAAAAAATTTTATGAAAGGAAGATGGACATGTTTGGTTATTCGCTGATTCAACTGGTTCGCCGAAATGGACATAAACTAGATCGCAGTGTACGTCAAGAACTACTTAAAGTCTATCAGCCATTCCGCAATGTTCCGTGTTTTTTGCACCGGCCTCTTGAATTTTTTAGTAAGAAAGGGAAGAAGTTGCCGCTCGTAATTGAGTTTAATGAGGGGTGTTTTGAGCTAGGTGTAAATGATGTGAAGAAGGAAACTTCACGTACTTTGCATCAGCATCCAACAGTTTCGTGTTGTTCCACGACTTTAAGTGTTGAGAAATTGGAGCATTTACTCGATAACTGTAGCCATATTAAGAAAGTGTATTATGACCGAAAAGTGACTGCTCTCCTCGATACGGCTACACCCGCCATCCGAGCCAATCAATTGCAAGAAAATGGATTAACCGGGAAAGATGTAACAATCGCAATCATTGATACTGGGATCTATCCACACCCAGATTTACAGGGGAGAATCAAGGGATTTAAAGATTTTATCAATGATCGGACCGACCCTTATGATGACAATGGTCATGGCACTCACTGTGCAGGTGATGCTGCTGGAAACGGGACTGCATCCGGTGGGCTCTTTAGAGGACCAGCTTATGAAGCAACTTTAGTCGGCGTCAAGGTTCTTGATAAAAAAGGATCAGGTTCGCTGTCTACCGTGATTTCCGGCGTCGATTGGTGCATTCAAAATCAAGAGTCCATAGGCATTCAGGTTCTAAGCTTATCACTTGGAAGCGACGCTGTTCAATCGGCAGCAGATGATCCGGTTGTGATGGCAGTGGAGAGAGCGTGGGATCGTGGAATGGTCGTGTGTGTGGCGGCTGGGAACTCAGGTCCGCGTGCGTCAAGTATTGCTAGTCCTGGAATCAGTCCCAAAGTCATTACCGTAGGTGCTGCCAATGACAATGATTCGATCACCCGAAGTGATGACACTGTTGCTGACTTTTCAAGCCGTGGTCCAACCATTGATGGCCTCATAAAACCGGATCTCATCACCCCAGGCGTCAATATTATTTCGTTACGAGCACCAAACTCCTTCTTAGATAAAATCAACAGTTCAGCGCGTGTTGATTCCAACTATTTCTCCTTATCCGGAACCTCAATGGCCACCCCAATCTGCGCAGGCGTCGTCGCCCAAATGCTCCAAAACAACCCAAACCAAACCCCCGACCAAATCAAACAACAACTCATCCGCGCCTGCCAAGACCTAGGACAACCAGCCAACGACCAAGGCAACGGCTACCTAGACGCCGGAAGACTGTACACTTAGAGAAAAGTCGCAAGAACATTCCCGGGTTTGTCGAAACTACACGAAAAAGTCACAGGGACGCCCCGGGATTTGTCGAAAAACCTCGCCAAAGCTTCTCATCAGTAAGATGAGGTTTTTTTTGTTTGGTTTTACCTCCTTTTTTTACTAATAAGGAAGGATGAATAGTTAGGTGGTGCAACAAGACTAAGCTGCTTTGGATAACTCAGAATTTTTGAGAGTTCTGCTAATAAGAATGATAAGTGCTAAACCTTATCTAGATATGAACTGGAAGGTCTAGTTTATGGAGGAATAGATGTTTAAGAACAAAAATATGACCCCTGAAAGGTATCTAAGTTGATTTCGTTCTTTTATTTACTAAAATACTCAGGATAAATTTTAGTAAAAAATATTGACTGACTTACTTGTATATACTATTATATGGTTGAAGGCGCTTTCAAGTGTTCTGAAAGAAGGAAGATAAATAAAAGGGGGAACCACAGCATGAAGACGATATCAAAGTGGCTCGCGCTAGTTGTAACAGTATTTTTAGTTTTAGCTGGTTGTTCTGGAGGCGGCGATTCCGCTGATTCAGGAAAAGGCGAAAATGGGAAAGTTCAAATTTCCTTCATCAATGGTTTTACTGGTGGGGACGGAGCTTATATGAAAAAGATTACCGACGCCTTTAATGCTTCACAAGATAAGTACGAAGTAGTTGAACTACAAGAGAAAGATCATTATACAAAGTTTAAATCTGGTGAATATGATCTTGTTGTTATCCATGGCAATAACCTTGAGACATATAAACAAGATGGGCTAATTCAAGACATGTCTTCAGTGCTTGAAAAGGCTGGTATTGCTGAAACTGATTTCCATCAAGCTGGTATCGATACGGTCAAACTAGACGATACCATGTATGCGGTTCCGCTAGATATCCATCCACTAACTATGTTCTACAACAAAGAATTTGTCCAAGAAGCACCAAAAACATATGAAGATTTAGTAAAAATTAACGATGAGCTTCAAGCTCAAAGCAAAGATCTGTATGCTTTAGGCGTACCTTCAAGTGGCTTGGTTGAATTTTATATGCTAATGATTGCCGCACAAAATGGGATTGACTTAGAAAAAGATGGTTACTTGAATTTTGCTCAACCGGAGTATGCAGAAGCGTTAATGCAATTCCATGATATGGTTTGGAAAGATAAAGTTTCACCAGCAGGTCTTGGCTTAGATGGTGAGTTCCAAACATTTATGAAAGAAGCACAAGAAGGAAAAGCGTATCAAACAGCAGTAGCTCTTACAGGACCTTGGTTCTACGGTGGTGCGAAAGAAAAGTATGGCGATAACCTTGGTGTAGCACCGATTCCACAAATTGGATCACAGCTTGCTGCCTATGGTAACTCTCACACAATTGCTCTTCCTGCAAATGTGAAAGATGAAGAAAAATTAGCGGGTATTGCAGAATACTTAAAGTTTATGTATACACCTGAAAACTTAATCAACTGGGCAGATGGTGGACAAGCTCCAGTCCATTTACCGACATTAGAAAAAGTCACTGCAGAACAAGAGAAGTATCAAATTGCGTACCAAAACTCTCAACAGTTTGACGATTATGTAAGTGCTCCACAAGTTTACCAATTTGGAGAGCAAATCCGTTATATGAATGAATCTGTATTTAGTAAAGTGGTTACAACTGAAAAGTTAACGACAGATGCATTAATGAAAGAATTAGAGAAAGCTACAGAAATGGCGAAGCAAATCGCTGCTACTGCTCCACAGCAGTAAGAGTAAACAGGAAAGAATGGCTCTGTGAAAATGGGCCATTCCTTCCTTATAAATTTGAAGACTATGAAAGAGTGGTGTCTACAACAGAGAGATCCACTCTTTATTTCTAATAGAGATATATAAACAATTGAAACAAACGGGAAAGGACGAAGCGTTCTTTCGAATGGAGGACAAACGATGTATAAAGGAGCTTCCTATAAAATTTGGTCGGTACTCATGGTTTCCCCATTTATCATTTTCTTCTTGTTATTTTGGGCTCTACCGCTAGTTTTAGGAATATGGATTAGTTTCCACAATTGGAACGTGTCTGCGGGGAATTTAGGTTTTGTTGGCCTTGATAACTATAAAATGATTCTCACGTCCGGTACGATTTACAATGATTTATTTATGACGGGTTTAAAAAATACGCTGTACTTTGTTGTGATTAGTGTTCCACCCTTGGTCCTGATTGCATTAGGATTAGCGTTAATTATTGACAATCTTCCTGATAAATTCAAAACGATTTATCGAACGATTTTCTTTATTTCTTATTCCATTTCCGTAACAGCTGTTTCAGCCATTTTTCTATGGCTCTTTAACAATAATGGTGGCTTTATCAATAATGTATTGATGTCACTTGGAATGAAGGAAGCGGTAAACTGGCTTGGTGAGCAACCATATGCCTGGTTAACGATTTTGATTGCGACTGTATGGTGGACGATTGGTTTTAACATGATGCTGTTTATTAACGCATTAAATGAAGTGGACAGCTCCCTTTATGAAGCAGCTGATTTAGATGGAGCTGGTGCATGGGGGAAATTCTGGTATGTTACCTTCCCTCAGATAAAAAATGTTGGCTTCTTCATCGTGATTATGACCGTGATTGCTTCCTTTAACCTTTATGGACAGACCCGATTGATTACCAATGGTGGTCCGGAACAATCCACGAACTCTTTGATCATGAATATTCAAACATCCGTATTTGGAATGAATCAGCTTGGTATTGGTTCTGCTATGGCCCTGTTAATGGGGATCATCATGACCGTCATTCTTGGTCTTCAATACTGGTTGTCCTATCGAAAGACAGACTAAAAGGAAGTGAATGAAGATGAAAAGATCAACGCGTAAAGCAATTCCGCTCTTAATTTTAGCTACAATCATTGCGATATTATTTCTCTTACCGCTTATCTGGATGGTGTTCACCTCTTTTAAAACTTTGAGTGAGTCCATGGCAAGTTCAAGCATTTTACCACAAGTTTGGACGTTAGAAAATTATACCGGCATTTTCACATCTGTATCCGAAGCGCCGATTTTCCGCTGGTTATTTAATACAACCGTCATTACAGCCGTTGGGACAATTATCGTTGTTGTCGTCGACATTCTAGCGGCCTACTCATTAGCGCGCTTAAATGTTCCAGGTAAAAAAGTGATTTTAGGAATGATTTTTGCAGCTTTGGCGATTCCGGGAATTGTTACTTTGTTCCCAGCGTTTTATATGTTTAAAGAAGTAGGGCTTTTAGACAGCTATATTCCACTGATTATGCCTTATACAGCAAGTACAATGGGTGTTTTCTTGGTTTATAATTTCTTGCTGGCATTTCCAAAGGATTTGGAGGAGGCGGCATATCTTGACGGTGCATCCCAGTGGCAAATTCTTTATCATGTTATTTTCCCAGCAATTAAACCTGTTGCCATGACATTAGCTGTTATTACATTCCTTGCGATTTATAATGACTATCTCTGGCCATCACTTGTTACCAACTCAAATGAGATGAAGACGATTACGCTTGGGATTGCGACTTTGATTCAAGGTTCAAACTTCGTCAACCCGGCGAAAATGATGGCTTCCACTGTGATTGCGACGATTCCAGCAATCGTCATCTTCTTATTAGCAAACAAACATATTGTGAAAAGCGTAACCAATACAGGAATCAAATAGAAATTGGACGGAAGCATTAACTAGCGAATAAAATAGAAGGTGAGTAAGGTGAAAACAGGGTTCAGAGCGGTTAAAAAGGTAAAAAGAGAACAAATTCATATGAGAGATCCCTTTATCTTCACGTCTCATGAAGAACAGAAGTACTATTTATTTGGCACAACCTTCGCGGATGGATGTGGCGACAAAGACCCAATTTTTGAGGTTTATATAGGAAAGAATCTTGAAGATTGGGAAGGTCCGTATGTTGCATTTGATCCTCCGAAAGGGTTTTGGGGTGTGAGGCATTACTGGGCGCCAGAAGTGTTTGAAATCGATGAGCGCTTTTATATGTTCGCATCTTTCAAAGGTGGAATTGGTGAACATCGCGGAACGGGGATCCTAGTCGCCGACCATCCGGCGGGTCCATATATTCCGCATAGTGAGGGGAGCATCACCCCAGATGGATGGGAATGCTTAGATGGGACTTATTATGAAGACGAAAATGGCGAACGCTGGATGGTCTTTTGCCATGAATGGACTCAACTGTTCGAAGGTCGCATTAAAGCAATCCGCTTGTCGAAAGACCTGAAAACGGCTGTTGGCGAACCTATTGAAATCCTAAATGCGGCTAACATGCCTTGGATTCGGAAATTTGGTGACCCACGGATTGAAAAAACAGGCTATCTAACGGATGCACCGTTTTTGTACAAAGCTAAGAATGGTGAACTCATTCTTCTATGGTCCAGCTACTCTGTTCCAAACTACGGGGACGCAGGTCTTGGCGGTTATACAGTTGCAGTTGCAAGGTCGAAGAATGGAAACATCACTGGCGAGTGGGAGCATGATGAGAAGTTGCTTCTAGACCGAAATGCGGGACATTCTAGTCTATTTCGGGATTTAAATGGGCAGCTTTATATTTGTACGCATTATCCAGACACACCGCATGGCAGTGAACGCCCACTTTTTATAAAAGTAGAAGAAGTTGAGAACGGATTAAAAATAGCCGAAAAATAATAGTGTATTGTAACCTCTCTATATAGAGAGGTTTCGGAATTTCAATAAACAAGGAGAGTGCAATGGCGACGATTAAAGATATTGCTGAAAAAGTTGGCGTCTCAATTGCAACCGTTTCAAGGGTGCTTAATCATGATGCTACATTATCGGTAGGCGAAGATACGAAACAACGAATTTTTGAAGTGGCTGAACAATTAAACTATCGGAAAAAGGCAGGGCGAAAGCCCACTTCCTACAAGGTAGCGATCGTCACATGGTACACCGAAGAGGAAGAATTGGATGATATGTATTACCGCTCGATCCGACTAGGTGTGGAGAACCGCTGTGAGGCTTTAAACATTCAGACAACAAAACTAATGATGGAAAATTTAACAACGAACGAAGATATTCAAGGCATTATCGCCATCGGGAAATTCAGCCTGGAGCAGGCCTTAGAATTACAGCGCCGAGCGGAAAACATTGTGTTTGTCGATTGTTCTCCTGATGAAGACCAATTTGATTCTGTATTGAGTAATTTTTACCGAGCAACAGAAAACGTCCTGCGGCACTTTTTAGATCATGGTCATAAAAGAATCGGTTTTATCGGTGGAAGAGAAACCTATAAAAATCAGACAGCGGAGATTGAAGACCCGCGTAGAGTCAGTTTTGAGCGCTTTATGGTAAGGAAAGACCTTTATGATCCATCGCTTGTCTATATGGGAAGCTTTTCAGTCCAGGATGGCTATGAGTTGATGAAACGTGCAATTGAGGAACATAAAAATCAGTTGCCGTCAGCGTTTTTCTTAGGGAATGATTCAATCGCAATCGGTGCCCTGAAAGCGTTGCATGAAGCCCAAATTTCTGTTCCTGACCAAGTGAGCGTAATTGGTGTTAATGATATTAGTGTATCTAAATACCTTCATCCCCCATTAAGCACGGTAAAAATTTATACAGAAGACATGGGTGAAACAGCGGTTGATTTGCTTTTAGAAAGACTTGACGAGCGAAAAATTACAAAGCAAGTTGTTCTGTCAACCAAGCTGGAAGTACGGGAAAGTAGTAAATAGTAAAGAGGCTTCTCTCAATGCATGAGATTAGCCTCTTTTTTTCTGTGTAAGCCCCATTTTTAAGGGCAAGAAGGAAAGCCTAAGAAGAACTATGTAAGTCCAAAATAGAAGTGGTATAGGAGACAGTAAAAACTACAGATTTTTCGTTCCTTGCTCACCAGAGAAATGAAAATCAGAACGATGGAAATCTCTACAGGCCGCTAGAGCTAGTGAAAATAGATGTTTTTCTTCCTTTAAAGATTCTCTTAATTACGAGTAGCCACTTTAAAATATACACTCAAACTTTAAGACTTTGGAACGAACAAAATAGCCTAATGAATCAAACCACAAGCTTTTTAGTAAATTATTTAGTTGTAATTTTAGTAAAACCATTGACTGTTTTTTACCATTAGACTAAAATGAGTGTAAAGCGCTTTCAGTGAATGAAGAGTAAAAACTTACTTTGATATACAAAAGGAGAGGAAACAAATGACCTATCGTCAAGAGTATCCAAGACCACAAATGGTTCGGAAAGAGTGGCTAAATTTAAATGGAGTATGGGAGTTTGCCTTTGATGATGACAAGATTGGCACAGAGCAAAAATGGTTCAAAAACACGAGTAATGCGTTTGATAAAGAAATCCAAGTGCCATTTGCTTATCAAACCGAGTTAAGCGGCATCCATGATCCTAGTTTTCATGATGTTGTTTGGTATAAACGTGAAATCGACATTCCGGCAGATTGGCAAGGCAATCGTGTCATTCTTCATTTTGGTGCCGTTGATTACCGTGCTTGGGTATATGTGAATGAACAGTTTGTTGGCTTCCATGAGGGCGGAAATGTTGGTTTTAGCTTTGATATTACCAATGAGCTTGTTCATGGAAAGCAAACGGTCGTCGTGAAAGTAGAAGATCCCTCCACCGATGAAACGATTCCGCGCGGAAAGCAGTTTTGGATTGAGCAATCGGATAGTATTTGGTATACAAGAACAACTGGTATTTGGCAGACTGTTTGGCTGGAAGCTGTTCATCCAACACATCTTTCAAAACTTCGGTTTACACCAGATGTGGACAAGGGTGCTGTAGACGTTGAATTTGAGCTTAATGGTGATTTTGCCAATAAAGACGTACAGTTTGAGATTTCATTTAAAGGCGAGCTCGTAATCAATGACCGAATTACCACTCAATATAAAAATACGAAACGTTCGTTTGATCTTTATAATCATAAAATTTTCCGTACAAGCTTCCATCATGATGGCTGGAACTGGACTCCGGAAAATCCTAATTTATTTGATGTTAAAATTACTGTTCGTGACCAAGACACAGTATGCGATGTTGTGGAAACTTACTTTGGGATGAGAAAGGTTCATACCGAAAACGGCATGGTGTACTTAAACAACCGTCCATACTACCAAAAGCTTGTGCTTGACCAAGGATATTGGAAAGAAGGATTGTTAACGGCACCAACGGATGAGGACTTGAAAAAGGATATCGAGCTTGCGAAAGAAATGGGATTCAATGGCTGCCGAAAACACCAAAAAGTTGAAGACCCTCGCTTTTTATATTGGTCCGACAAGTTAGGATTCCTTGTGTGGGGTGAATGCGCAGCATCTCCTTCTTACAATGAGGATGCAGCCGCAAGACTAACCAAAGAATGGATTGAAATCATTGAACGCGATTATAATCATCCGAGCATTGTCGCATGGGTGCCGTTGAATGAAAGCTGGGGCATTCCCAATGTTCGTGACAACCGCCAACAGCAAAATCATTCGTTGGCGATGTACCATTTGATTCATTCACTTGATCCAACACGCCCTGTGATTTCCAATGATGGATGGGAACTAACGAAAACGGATATTTGCGCGATTCATAACTACAATCATGGCGGCGCAGACGAAAAAGCGAAGTACGCTCAATATCAAGAAGATTTAGCAACAAAAGATGCGATTCTTGCATCTAAACCAGCAGCAAGATCGATTTATGCAAATGGCTTCAAGCATGAAGGAGAACCGATCCTCTTAACAGAGTTTGGCGGCATTGGTTTTAAAGTGGGTGAAGATGCTGGTTGGGGATATACGTCGGTTGCAGATGCAAAAGAATTTCTTGAAGATTATCAGCGCATTATGGAAGCTGTTTATAGCTCAAAGATTTTATACGGCTATTGCTATACGCAGCTGACAGATGTGGAGCAAGAGATTAATGGACTGCTGACTTATGACCGCAAACCGAAATGTGATTTAGCTAAAATTAAGAAGATCAACGATATGTATCATCCAAGAACAATTTAAACGTTAAAAACGAATAGGAGCGGGTAGAGGTGTCCTGCTCCCTTTTGAAAGAACATCTAGTGGAGAGGGGATTTATGGTATGAATAAGGAATTTCTTACGTCGAAATTTCATGAGATATTCCCGAATGAAGACAAGGCGAACATCCGGCTATTTTTTTCACCAGGCAGAATCAACTTGATTGGGGAGCATACTGATTACAATGGCGGACATGTATTTCCGAGTGCGATTACGTTCGGAACTTATGGAGTCGCACGAAAACGTGAGGATCAACTGATTCGCTTGTACTCCCTAAACTTTCCTGAAGACGGAACGATTGAGTTTTCACTTAATGAACTAGATTACGAGAAAAGTCACGGCTGGGCAAACTATCCGAAAGGGATGGTCCGTTATATTCAGGAAGCAGGGGAGAAACTTTCGAGTGGGTTTGAAGTTCTTGTTTACGGGGATATCCCAAACGGAGCAGGTTTGTCTTCATCCGCTTCGCTTGAAATGCTGATTGGTGTCATTGTGAATGAAATGTTTGGTTTAGAGTTCCCTCGCTTAGAGCTCGTACGTCTTGGTAAGAAGGTAGAAAACGAATTTATCGGCGTTAATAGTGGGATTATGGATCAATTTGCGGTTGGCATGGGAAAGAAAGATTGTGGAATTCTACTCGATTGCCATACGTTGAATTATCAGTATGCACCACTAAATTTAACTGATTACCAAATCATTATTATGAATACGAACAAGCGGCGAGAGCTTGCTGATTCAAAATACAATGAGCGTCGCAGCGAATGTGAAGAAGCACTTGCTAGGCTTCAAACGAAGCTCCCTATCAAAGAGCTTGGTGATTTATCGGAACAAGAATTCGAAGATAACAGACATTTAATTAATGATGATGTGCTGGAGCGGAGAGCGAAGCATGCGGTTTATGAGAACCAACGTACGTTAAAAGCGCTAAAAGCCCTTCAAGCAGGGGAGCTTGAGAATTTTGGCGCCTTAATGAATGCTTCCCATCTTTCGTTACGTGACGATTATGAAGTCACAGGTCTTGAGTTAGATACATTGGCGGAGGCCTCGTGGAAACAACCAGGAACACTTGGTGCCCGCATGACGGGAGCTGGCTTTGGCGGCTGTGCAATCGCGATTGTAAAAACAGCACAAATAGATGAATTTATTGAGGAAGTAGCCAAGGAATATAAAGAGAAAGTCGGCTACGAAGCGACATTTTATGTGGCAAGTATTGGAGACGGAGCGAAGGAAATAACGACGGAGGTCTAGTGATGAGTATTTTAGTTTTAGGTGGGGCCGGATATATTGGTTCACATGCTGTCTATCAGTTGATTGATCAAGATCATGATGTGGTTGTCGTTGATAATTTACTTACAGGCCACGAGAAGGCTCTTCATCCGAAGGCGAAGTTTTACCAAGGAGACATTCGCGATAAAGCATTTTTACAAGATGTTTTCCAAAAAGAGAACATTGAGGGTGTGATTCATTTCGCGGCTAGTTCATTAGTGGGGGAATCGATGACAAACCCGATTAAGTACTATGATAATAATGTCTACGGTACTCAAGTTTTACTTGAGGTTATGAATGAATATGGCGTTAAAAACATTGTGTTTTCTTCTACGGCTGCGACTTATGGTGAGCAAGAAGTGATGCCGATTACTGAGGATATGCCAACCATTCCAACTAATGCATATGGTGAAACGAAGTTGACAATGGAAAAAATGATGAAATGGTGTGATCACGCCTATGGAATCAAATTTGTATCGTTGCGCTATTTTAATGTCGCTGGAGCAAGGTCAACAGGGGAAATTGGTGAGGACCATCATCCAGAAACGCATCTGATTCCAGTTGTGTTGCAGGTTGCGCTTGGTCAGCGTGAATCTATTTCCGTATTTGGCAATGACTATGATACACCGGACGGCACGTGTATCCGCGATTATATCCATGTGGAAGATTTAATTGATGCCCATCTTTTAGCGTTAACGTATTTGCAGAACGGTGGCGAAAGCAATGTGTTCAATCTCGGCTCAAACCAAGGCTTTTCGGTAAAAGAAATCATTGAAACTGCTCGTGAAGTAACAGGACACAGCATTCCAGCGATAGTCGCGGACAGGAGAGCAGGGGACCCAAGCAGCTTAATTGCTTCTTCAGCCAAAGCGAAGGAAGTTCTTGGTTGGGAGCCGAAACGCAACGATATTCAGCAAATTATTCGAGATGCTTGGAACTGGCATCAAGCAAATCCCAACGGCTACAACGATTAGGAGGGATCTTCAATGAGGATTTATTCAGCCTTACAAGAGCTGGTTCAGCAAGGAGTGAACGCTGGTTTGATCCAGCCTGAAGATAAAATTTATGCTCGAAACCAGGTCTTGTCGCACTTAGGACTAGATTCGTTTCCGGCTGAGGTAGAGGGAGAAAGCGAGAAGGAAATACCTGAACTGCTGGATGAGCTTGTTGAATATGCAGTTTCTGCAAAGGTCATTCCAGATTTATTCGATAAAAAAGAAATTCTCGCAAGCCAAATCATGAACGTCTTTCTAGCTCGGCCATCCGAAGTGAACCGTGAATTTTATCAGCGCTATGAGAATTCTCCTAAAGAAGCGACAGAATATTTTTATCAATTAAGCCAAAAAAGCAATTATATACAAATACAGCGAATTTCGAAAAACATCCACTACAAGGCCGATACAGCTTATGGGGAGCTGGACATTACGATTAACCTCTCTAAGCCGGAGAAAGATCCGAAGCAAATTGCGTTAGAAAAGGAACTGAAAAAAACGGCAGCTCATTATCCAGAGTGCCTTCTATGTGTGGAGAATGAAGGCTATGCTGGTCGGATTGGACATCCAGCCCGCTCAAACCACCGGATGATTCGAGTGGAGTTAGCAAATGAAGATTGGTATTTTCAATATTCACCATATGTATATTATAATGAGCATTGCATTTTATTATCTGGTGAGCATCGCGACATGAAAATTGATCGTGGAGGCTTTGTGCGCTTGCTAGAGTTTGTCGAACAGTTTCCGCATTATTTTATCGGCTCGAATGCAGATTTACCAATCGTCGGCGGTTCGATCTTGACACATGACCATTACCAAGGTGGAAACTATGAATTTGCCATGGCGAAGGCAGAAGAAGAGTATGGTTTTACTCTACAAGGTTTTCCGGAGGTTCATGGTGCGACTGTTAAATGGCCGATGTCCGTTATTCGTTTGCGCAGTAAAAACAAGACCGAGTTGGTAGAAGCGGCGGATTTTATCTTTGAAACATGGAAATCTTATCGTGATCCTGCGGTTGAGATTGAAGCGTATACAGGTGAGACACGCCATAATACGGTCACGCCAATTGCGCGCATGCGCGACGGGTACTTTGAGCTCGACCTTGTGCTTCGGAATAATCGCACCACTGAGGAGTTTCCACTTGGTATTTTTCACCCGCATGCCGATGTGCATCATATTAAAAAAGAAAACATCGGACTCATTGAGGTTATGGGACTCGCGGTCTTGCCGGCACGGTTGAAGACAGAGTTGATTGAAGTCGAAAGGTTTTTACTAGGTAAAGATCATGAAATCGCTGGTTACCATCTACCATGGGCGGAGGAAATGAAAGAGAACTATCGCTCCGAACTAACTGAAGCGAATATTACCGAAATTGTTCGTAAAGAAGTTGGTCAAAAGTTCATGCGTGTGCTAGAAGACGCCGGTGTTTTTAAACGGAATGAGGCTGGACAAGAGGCATTCCGGCGGTTTACTGATTTACTTGCGCGCACTTAAAGGATGGACCATTATTCCTTTTCTCTGTTTTACGGAGAGAAGGATTTATTTTTAATAGATAGGAGTTTCTTAAAATGAGAGTATACCAAGAAAGATTTGGCGTGTTGAATGGTCAAACCGTGACCGCTTATACGTTGGTGAATGATCATGGAATGGAGGTGACCAGTCTTGATTATGGTTGTATCATTTCAAGAATCATTGTTCCTGACCAGAAGGGAACAAAGGAAAATGTGATCCTAGGTTTTGATACCGTAGACGATTATGTGAACCATTCGCCGTATTTCGGTGCGGTAATTGGTAGGGTAGCTGGAAGAATCAGCGGGGCTGAATTTGAACTTGATAATCAGGTTTATCAGTTAGATCAAAACGATGGCAAGAACCATTTACATGGTGGAAAAATTGGCTTTGATAAGATCATTTGGAAGACGGAGGTAGTGGAAAAAGCTGATTCTGTTGCCCTTGTGTTTACATATCTAAGTAAGGATGGCGAAGAAGGCTATCCAGGGAATGTGAACATGAAAGTGACGTATACACTGACGAATGATAATGAGTTTCAGCTCGCCTACGAGGGAGTATCCGATCAGCGAACATTACTGAATGTCACGAACCATACCTATTTTAACTTATCTGGTGATTTGAAACGCGAGATTCTTGACCATGTATTAACGGTAAACAGCAACCAATTTGCCGAGCTTGACTCTGAATTGATTCCAACAGGGGAGCTACTTGCTGTGGAAGGAACGCCGTTTGATTTTACTGCTGGACGAAAGATCAAAGACGGAGTCGAATCTCAGCACCCGCAAAACGTATTGGCAGGGAAAGGGTATGATCACCCATTTGTATTGGGAGAAAATCAGCATGAACAAATTGTCTTAAAAGATGAGACGAGCGGTCGTACGCTTATTGTGGAAACCGATCAACCAGCTGTCGTCCTTTATACAGGCAACCAGTTAGAAGGGGACTTCGAAATCCGCGGCGTAAAAGCACGAAAATACTTAGGCTTATGCCTAGAAACCCAAGGCATGCCGGACGCCATCCACCAACCAAACTTCCCATCAGTCATCCTTAACAAAGGAGAAACCTACCAAGCAAAAACAAAGTGGCGTTTTACCGTATAAAGTCACAGCGCTGTCGAAAGTACCCGAAAAAGTCACAGGGACGCCCCGGGATTTGTCGAAAAACCTCAAAAAAGTCACAGGGACGCCCCGGAAAATGTCGAAAAAAAGCTCAGTTCACCACAAAAAAAGTGAACTGAGCTTTACTAATTTTAGCCTAAAGCCGTTAAGCTTTATTGATTACGCTGCATATGGACCATAAATTTATAACGGTCGGCGCGGTAGGTGGATTTGACGTATTCGGCTGGGGTGCCATCTTGAAGGAAAGCGATGCGTTCAATTCGCATCACAGGTGCACCTGAGTGTATTTGCAGATGCTCAGCTTCGACTGGCTCGGCGATCGAGGATTCAATCGTCTGCGTTGCTTGCTCAATCGTCAACTGGAGCTGCTCTTCCATATACGCATAAATCGAGTGATTGACAATCTTCTCCGTCAAGCCTTTCACCAAATTCGCCGAAAAGTAGTTGGTTTCAATCGCCATCGGCACAGCGTCCGCTAACCGAATGCGCGTGATTTCATAAACAGGAGCATATTCGTTGATTTGCAATGGTTTGGCGATCTGTTGCGGTGCGGGAATGATTTCAAAATGAAGCAGCTCACTGCTAGGTTTCAACCCGCGCGCCAACATATCCTCCGTAAAACTTGTGATCCCAATCAAAGGTTTCTCCATTTTCTTCTCCGCCACAAACGTACCTTTCCCTTGAACTCGGTAAAGGTAGCCATTGTTGACGAGTTGGTTTAACGCTTGCCTAGCCGTCATCCGGCTAATATTGTATTTTTCCGCATATTCACGTTCAGAAGGGAGGGATTCTCCCGGTTTTAACTCACCGTTGTCGATTTGTTTTTGAATGGATTCGGCCAATTGATAATAAATCGGAATTGGTAAATTCTTATTGATCATTTTTTACCCTTCTCACGTTAAAGAATCGGACTAGATAGCCAACTTTCCTAAAGCGGCTTCATCCGCAATAATTGTAACACATGGGTGTGTTTTTAAAATAGAGGCAGGGAAGTTTTCGTTAACTTCTCCTTCCATCAATTGCGCCAAAGCCTCACGCTTGCTTTCACCAGAAACAAGCAAGAGAATCTCTTTGCTGCGCATAATGCTTGCAATCCCCATCGTAATTGCGTGCGTAGGAACCTCATCCAAACTGTTGAAATAGCGTGCATTCGCTTCACGAGTGGATGCTGTTAACTCAATCACATGCGTTTCGGACTGAAACGAAGTACCAGGCTCATTAAACCCAATATGGCCATTTGAGCCAATGCCGAGAATTTGCAGGTCAACGCCTCCATGATTTTTCAATAAAGCCTCATAATCCGTACATTCCTGCCCTGGATTATTGGTATCCCCGCGAGGAATAAACGTGCTCTCACGTGGAAGATCCACATGGTTAAACAATTTTTCATTCATATAAGAACGGTAGCTGTTCGGATCGTCGCCGGAAAGACCAACGTATTCATCCAAGTTGAACGTTTTGACTTGTGTGTAACTCGTCCCGTTTTGTTGATGGTCTTGTACCAACTCACGATACAAACCAACCGGAGTTCCCCCAGTAGCCAATCCAAGGTTCATTTTCGGACTCTGACGGACTTTGTCTAGTAAAATTTCAGCTGCTTTCTGACTCATTTCTTCATAATTCTTTACTTTTATGATGTTCAACTTTCTTCTCCTCCTTGATGATAAGCAAGTTTTCCACGGCAAAATGTCATAAACACGTTCAAGTCATCGTCGAGAATCACAATATCCGCATCTTTTCCCACAGAGATGCTGCCTTTGTGATCGTAGACGTTCAATTGTTTTGCAGGATTGACGCTTGTCATTTGAATCACATCTTCCAATGCACATTCAGTGAAATCGACCATATTTTTCAATCCATCGCCAAGCCGCAAAATGCTGCCGGCAAGCGTTCCGTCTTGTAAAAGTGCTTTTCCATCTTTGACGGTTACGTCTTGACCACCTAGGTCATACACACCGTTTTTCAAACATTTGGCCCGCATGGAGTCGGTAATCAAAATCAAACGGTCTTTGCCTTTATTTTTATAAGCAAGCTTCACCATTTCCGGCCGTACATGGACGCCATCGGCAATGATTTCGGCGGTTAATTCATCATGTAAAAATGCTGCTCCGACCACGCCTGGCTCGCGGTGATGCAAGCCGCGCATTTGGTTAAAAAGGTGGGTAACATGACTCGCACCCGCTTCAATTGCTTCAACTACTTCTTCGTACGTAGCGTCCGAATGCCCGATCGAAGCGATGATGTTGTTTTCTTTTAGATGTTTAACAAACTCCAATCCACCTGGTTGTTCCGGTGCGAGCGTTACCACTCTAATCGTGTCACCGGTTAAAACATTCCATTTTTGAAACACTTCAAGGTTGGAATCAACAATATGTTGAACAGGTTGCGCTCCCGCTCGTTTCGCATTCACAAACGGACCTTCTAAGTGAGCTCCAAGAATTTCTGCCTGCCCCGATGGTTGGTTTTTCGCTAAAAATTCGCCCACATTTTTAAGTGCGTTTTCAATCGCATCGCTGCTTTGCGTCATCGTTGTCGCTAAGAAACTAGTTGTCCCTTCTTTCGGAAGGGCGGTTGACATGGTTTCAAGTGCTTCAGGAGTTGCATCCATCACATCGGCACCATTAACACCGTGAATATGAATGTCGATAAAACCAGGAACCGCTTTAAAAGAAGTAGGAACCTCAACCACTTCATCAAACTTAGCGGTTGAACTTAAGTTCTTAAGGGAACCATAATCAATGATTTTCTGATCCTTTATTAGTAAGTAGCTGTTTTCAATTTTTTCGTTTTCCGTATATAGTTGCATTCCTTTTAACAGAATGGTCTTATTCAGAGTCATCAATCTTCCTCCTTTGTGTTGACAAATTCATCATAGCATGGGGTTATCTAGTTGTCTATACCAGTTATGAAAGTTAACACCCTTGAATAATCCTTGTTATTTTATTTATTCCATAAAAATTGGTATAGACAATAGTATGTCGCTAACCATCACAGGGTCTCGGATTTTTATGTATGAAAACAAACGGCACTGTGACTGTAGGAAAGCAAAGTTTGAAAATCAAACGATAGAAAAAGAACAGTGAAAACATTTTCAGTAAAACCTTCAAATGAATGAAAAGGGTTGAAACCGGTACCAACTCCATTGAAAAGCTCACTCCTGGGTATTATGATTCAAATGTAAGCCATAACAAATGAAAATGTTTAAACAACAAGGGAGGTTCTCATCTATGAAAAAGGCTTTTGAAAAAGCCCAGCAATTTGGAAAATCGTTTATGCTTCCGATTGCGGTTTTACCGGCTGCTGGTTTGTTATTAGGAATTGGCGGTGCGCTGTCTAACCCGAATACGGTTTCAGCTTATCCGTTTTTAGATATAGCATGGCTGCAAGCGATTTTTACCATCATGAGTGCGGCAGGGAATATCGTGTTCGCCAACTTACCGATTATCTTCGCTGTCGGTGTTGCCGTTGGTTTAGCTCGTTCTGATAAAGGAACAGCTGGCTTAGCCGCAATGATTGGTTATTTTGTAATGAACAGTGCGATTGGTGCGCTGCTCGGCATTACGGGAAAACTGGCTGAAGAGAATTTAGCCGGAGCAGGGCAAGGAATGGCTGTTGGCATTCAGACCTTAGAAACCGGTGTGTTTGGCGGGATCATCATTGGGATTGTCGCCGCTTCTCTTCATAATAAGTACAATAAAATTCAGTTGCCTCAAGTGTTAGGATTCTTTGGAGGGTCCCGTTTTATTCCAATCGTGGTTTCCTTTGCTTCGATCTTTGTCGGAGCGGCACTTTTTGTAATCTGGCCTTATTTCCAACTTTTCATTAATCAATTAGGTGCTCTTGTTACAGGTACAGGTGAGATTGGTACACTATTGTATGGATTTATTTTACGGATGCTTGGACCGATGGGCTTGCACCATATTTTCTATCTACCATTCTGGCAAACAGCCCTTGGTGGTACGCTGGAAATCGGGGATAAACTTGTTAGTGGAACGCAAAATATCTTCTTTGCGCAGTTAGCAGATCCTTCAACAACTCAGTATTATGAAGGCGTTTCACGATTCATGTCTGGTCGCTTTATTACGATGATGTTCGGTTTGCCAGGTGCGGCATTGGCGATTTACCATTGTGCCAAGAAAGAAAACCGCAAAGTTGTAGCCGGAATTCTTTTATCGGCAGCGTTGACATCGTTCTTAACAGGGATTACCGAGCCATTAGAATTTAGTTTCTTATTTGTTGCGCCACTTTTATATCTTGTTCATGCGATTTTTGATGGAATGGCGTTTATGATGGCGGACATTTTCAATATTACGGTAGGGCAAACCTTCTCTGGTGGATTTATTGATTTTATTCTGTTTGGCGTTCTTCAAGGCGTGGATAAAACAAACTGGCCACTCGTCCTTCTTGTCGGGATTCCGTGGTTCTTCCTTTACTATTTCACCTTTAAGTTCTTGATTCGTAAAAAGAACTTCAAGGTATTAGGCCGTGAAGACAAGTCTGAAACAGTTGATGCCGTACAAGTTTCTGCAACAGATCGTGCGAAAACAATTGTTGCCGGTTTAGGTGGAAGTGACAATATCGAGATTGTCGACTGCTGTGCCACTCGTCTTCGTGTTACAATTAAGGACGAAAACTTGGTTCAAGACGATGTGCTGAAGCAAACCGGTTCAAAAGGGATTGTGAAAGCTGGGACAGGTGTGCAAATCATCTATGGACCTTCCGTAACGATTGTGAAAAATGAAGTCGAAGAGTATTTAGGACATTAATCAACAGGCTCTTTCCACATAATGATGGAATCTTAGTATGAGGAAAGAGCCACCAAATTGAATTTACATCCTTTCATATATTTCAATCAGCTCTATAGACATTCACCACAATTTTAAATCGTAAAATCAATAAAAGGACGTGTTTCCATTGCATCAAGTGTTAGAGCAGATTAAAAAGGGATTAATCGTTTCCTGCCAAGCTTTAGAAGGTGAGCCGTTGCATAGCTCATTCATTATGGGAAGAATGGCGGTTGCTGCAGAAGAAGGTGGTGCGGTTGGGATTCGGGCTAACTCTGTTGCGGATATTATAGAAATTAAGCAGCAAGTTGATTTACCTGTGATTGGCATTATTAAACAAGTGTACGATGACCATCCAGTGTTTATCACGCCTACGATGAAAGAAATTGATCTTTTGGCTGAAAGTGGGGCAGAAATCATTGCCACCGATGCGACCAATCGCCTTCGTCCGGACGGCAGTGATTTGGAGACATTTTATAAAGAAGTCCGTTCCAAATATCCTCATCTTTTATTAATGGCGGATGTTTCCACAGTAGAAGAAGCGAAAGTTGCTGATGAATTAGGATTCGATTTGATCGCGCCGACTTTGTATGGCTATACAGCTGAAACAAACGGTTTAAAAATTGACGATCACAATTATGCTGTCATTAGCGAAATCGTAAAAGCCGTAAAAAACGCAAAAGTGTTAGCGGAGGGCAATGTGTCAACACCGGAGATTGCCAAATCCGTTTTGGAGATTGGGGTTTATGCCGTCGTTGTTGGCGGAGCGATTACCAGGCCGCAATTAATTACGAAGAAATTTGCGGATGCTTTGAAAAAATAAAAAACTTGGCTTTGAACATAACTCTAGGCTTTCTGAAGCCTAGGGTTCTTTTTTTTGATCGAGGAGGATAAGTTTCAACTTGAGAAGGGAAGGGATCTCGCTTGAGGAATGCTGTTTGGTGAGTAGGCGTTTGTGCTTTTATTCTAAAAAGCAACACATGTTGTGATAGTTTTAAGCTGTTAAACGAAGAATAATGGTAGGGTGCTCCCAGTAAGAACAAAAGAGCACCGTTTTGACACGGATAAGAATAGACCAATTGATAACGAGGAGTACATATATGGAATATCTAGGTGAGAATCTGCTTCATGGGATTTTATGCAGTATGGAAAAGTTCACGAGTTCGGAAGCAGAGTTAGCGAATTACATCATTGAACATCCTGAAGAGGTTAGTCAATTTTCGATTAGTCAGATTGCGAAAAAGACCCATATTTCGCCGGCAACGATTACGCGTTTTTGTCAAAAGCTTGCGTTTTCCGGTTTTAATGAATTTAAGCATGAATTAAAACGGTATCTCGATTTGAAAAACAAGCCGGCGACATCATCCGACATTAAGGAAATTGATTATTTCTCGAAACTCTATCAAACCCATTTAGAGATTATTGAAGGGACGTTTCGGAATATCACTTATTCTGGCTTGCAAGACGCGGTTTCGCATTTAAATTCAGCAAAGAAAGTTCATGTTTATGGGATTGGCAATTCCGGCATCGCTGCACAAGAGTTTAAATGGAAGTTTTTTCGAATTGGGATCAATGTTGAAGCGATTACCGACCCACATCAAGCGGTCATGGAGGCCGCGTTGATGACAAAAGAAAGTCTAATGATTGGCATTTCGGTATCAGGAGAAACAGAGGAAGTAATCAATGCCGGGAAAATTGCAAAGAATCATGGTGCCACTGTTCTGGCCATCACAAGCGAAAAAACATCCCAATTAGCCCAATTAGCCGACCTAACCCTACTAATAACCAGCAAACACAATATGTACATGGGCCAAAACATCTCCCCAACCCTCCCATTCTTCCTCCTCTTCGACCTCCTCTACACCGAACTCGTAGCCAAAGACTACCTCAACCGCATTGTCATCCGCGACAAAACCCTTCGCGCCCTAGATAAGTAGTGGTGTCGAAAAGGTCACAGTGACGCCCCGCTTTTTGTCGGAAAAATAATTTCCCCATGCTATTCAGCAGGAACGGTGTCGTTTTTGTAGAATAGTATGGGGTAGGTTCTGTCCAGGTGTAGAATCCTTAATTCTTCATTTATTCTTCTATTCATGTCCTCTCATCTTTTTTTTGATTTCTTCCTAGGTAAATATAAAGTGTCTCAGTCTCTTTCATAAGCAAGAAAGCCTTTTTGGAGTCTAAATCACTAGCTGTTAACCAGTTTCCAAGGTTTTACTGAACTACGTTGTACTTTCATCAAACCCCATCCAATCCCATCCCATCCCCACAAGGAGGAAGTAACTATGCCCTATAAAAAACGAATCTGGCTACCTGAGTGTTATTATCATGTCACAAGCCGGGGGAACCGCAAAGAAGTCCTTTTTCAGTCGAAGTCTGATTATCAAGTGTTCCTGGAGATCCTCGCAAAAGTCTACGAGCAATATCCATTTGAAGTTGCTTCTTATTGTTTAATGTCAAACCACTATCACCTTCAAATTCGCTCTCCACATGTGCCGTTATCCAAAATTATGTCGCTGGTGAATAAGCGCTATGCCAACTATTACAATGCGAAATATTCGTTCACTGGCCATGTGTTTGAACAACGTTTCAATGCAAAAGTCATCTTCGGGCTAGGCGGAATGCTCATAGTGAGTTGGTATATTCACTTAAACCCAGTCGCCGCCCAAATCGTACCAACCCCAGCTCACTACCCATGGAGTAGCTACAGATTCTATCAACAGAACCACCCAGCCACCACACCACCAGACTACCTAAACATAAACACCATCCTCCAAAGATTCGACGGAACCACCGAACAAAAGAAAGCACAGTATTGTGTAAGTGTAGAACGGAGTCGTTTTCAGTCGAAAAGGTCACAGTGACGCCCCGCTTTTTGTCGAACCCAAAAAAATTCATTTTTTATACATGTGATTCTTTTGAAGGCTATTTTATGATGGAGGGGAGCGGATTTTAAGGGAAAGCGGGTTTTCTCGATGAGGAAAGAGATGAGAATAAAGCTGATTAAGGAATTGATTGCTAGTCATGAAATTAAGACTCAGAATGAGTTGGTTTCTCTGCTTGTGGAGAAAGGGTATGATGTGACGCAAGCGACGGTTTCACGTGATTTTAAAAACTTAAAGCTCATGAAAGTTCCTTGTAAAAACGGGGGATTCAAATATAGTACGGAAGCGGTGGATGAGTATTATTCGCTAGAAAAACTGCAGCGAAAAGTGCGCGATGCGATGATTTCGATTGAGGAGATTCATTATTTTGTGCTGATCAAAACCTTTCCAGGCCATGCCCAATCCTTTGGGGTGATTCTTGATGGAATGGAAATAGACGGGAAAGCCGGCACAATTTGTGGCAACGATACATGCTTGATTATTTGCCGGACTCCGGAACACGCAATGTCATTGAGAGCAATGCTGGAAAGCCTTCGTTAAAAATTAAGACCAAAACTCACACAAGGAGGGGTCAGCATGATTCGGCAAGAGAACGTGGATGAAATCAGGCAGTTTGAGGTTTTCGCAAAACTAAATGAGAAAACACTTGATAAATATCTTCCCCATCTTTACTACCGTTCTTATAAGAAAAATCAATATCTTTTTATGGAAGGCGATCCTCGTGACAAAATCTTCTTTCTATTAGAAGGCTACGTTATGCTTGAGCATGCGAATGAACAAGGCTCAATGCAGTATCTTGATTTTCTAAAAAGGAAGGAAATGTTTCCGTATAATGGCCTGTTTACCGACGATAGTTTTCAGTATACAGCCATTGCCGCCACAGATATTAAAGTCATTTTCATGCAAACGCCTATTCTTGAAACGCTTCTAAAATCAACCCCGAAGAGTTTGCTTCATGTGATTATTAAACAATCACAAATCATTCGCAACCAAGAAAGAAGAATGCAAACCACGCTTTTGCCGAATGCGCAAGAACGAGTGCTTCACTCGCTTCTCTATTTAATGGAAGGTCTTGGTGAAAAAGAGCCGCCAGAAATCATCATTCCTTGTCCATTTACTTCGGCTCAACTGGCCAAACTATCGGGGACCACTCGGGAAACGGTGAGTCATCTCTTAAATCAACTCAAGCGCGATCGAATCATTTCAGTAGAGTCAAAGAAAATTCGCGTTCATCAACCAGACTATTTCGAATGTACATAAAGCCGACACTGGACGAGCCTTTTTCGTTGAAACTCTTTTCTCAATTAATCTTTGTTGATTTTTAAAATATGTCTAAATTATTAGCTAGGTTATAAAAAAAATAGCTACATTTTATGAGAAAAGAGTCTGTATACTAATTTTAAATATACGAAATGGATGCTATATCGTTAAAATCGGCTTTAGGATTCTAACAACAAACTTTATAAAAACAGCCCTTTATTAAAAGAAAAAAACTATTTGTTTGCCCTGCATTAGGGGCCAAAAGATCCCTAAGATTGATCCAAATCTCTCAGCAAAAACATTTCCAAAAAAGTTCTTGTCCCCTAAAATTATTTTGAATATACTGATAATAATATTTTACTCAAAATATGGGGGATGGGTTTTTCATGACAAAAGTTCATTATCATACGCTTGGAGCGGCTGTCTACTTCATTGGAGTAGCAATCCTCATTTTCAGTCCATCGGAGGAACAGAGCACTCCATTTTTTGGACAACCTCCCGTCCTCTTAATGCTTGCAGGGGTGCTGCAAGCGGCGGGAAATCTCGTCTATCTAAAATGGCTAAAAGAAGAAAGAGAAACTCTTTTTACCGTCTATCAAAAATATTATCCTTTCATTCTTGCGTTTTTCCTAATTGGGGTTCCGATTTTAGGAGCAAACTTGCTTGAAACAACATCCAAAACGTTTGCCTATTCCAATCCAAATGGCAAGGGCACAGTGGAATATATCGAGGATAAAAGTACGTGCACAACAGCAGCCGACCAATGCGGGATGGTTCAATGTACATTAACATTAAAAAATTATGAGCATCAGTCTAAAACAATCAATGTCCATGTATCACTTGATCAGTGGACAACATCCGAAGAAATGACCGTTCGCTTGCTACAACGGCAAGAGAAACAGGTGAAAGTAGAGTTCCCAATCAACAACAGCGAAACTGTCCAAAACCTCAAAGCAGAAACAACGTTAACCCCTGAATTATCATTGAATAAAAGTTAGTCCCACAAATGTTTGTGGGCTTTTTTGTACTGAATAAAAGACCTAAATTAAACGTAAAAGCAATCGATGCAGAAAAAATCGATTGCTTTTATTTTTATCAACGGTACGACTTCTACCTTTATTTATAAAAATTTTCTAAATATAAAGACTTTATATGCAAAAAAATGAATATATACAAAGTTTATTCGGAAAATCAACTGAATCTTGTTTGTCATTGTCCAAATCGCTGATAAAAATACAACAGCGCTCATATCGAAGCGAGAAAAATGTGATGAATTTCACATTTGGATTGTAAGGGACCTTACAAAACAGAAATCAACTTCACTCTACAATAAAGATGTAAAGGAAATAAAGAGGGAGGCAGACATGATGAACACGGTAGGAATTGCAGAAACAACCGAAACCACCAATATAACCTTGCATCCTATTCACGTTACTTCTGAAATCGGCAAGTTAAAAACGGTATTGGTTAAACGACCGGGTGCAGAGGTGGAAAACCTCGTACCAGAATACCTCCAAAGACTTTTGTTTGATGATATCCCTTATTTACCTATTATTCAGCGTGAACATGATTATTTTACCGAAACGTTGCGTAATCGCGGAACCGAAGTGCTCTACCTCGAAAAGCTTATTGTTGAATCGTTAGGCAAAGAAGAAGTCCGCCAAGAGTTTGTGAGCCGGGTCTTAGCAGAGAGCCGTGCGAATGTAAACGGTGCCGGACAAGTGTTAAAAGAATATCTCCTTTCGCTTTCAACCAAAAACATGGTCGACAAAATTATGGGCGGTGTGCGGAAAAACGAAATTGAACCAAGTAAAAAACTTCATCTTTATGAATTAATGGAAGACCATTATCCGTTTTACTTGGACCCGATGCCGAATCTTTATTTTACCCGTGACCCTGCGGCGGCGATTGGCAATGGCTTATCAATTAATAGGATGAGAGAACCGGCGAGGCAGCGCGAATCGTTATTTATGGAATACATTATCCATCATCATCCACGGTTTGCTGGACATGATATTCCGGTTTGGTTGGACCGTGCTTATGAGTTCCCAATTGAAGGCGGCGATGAGCTTGTTTTAAGGGAGGATGTGATCGCAATCGGCGTGTCCGAGCGCTCTTCAGCCAAAGCAATTGAAAGATTAGCGTTAAACCTGTTTAAAAAGCAAAGTAAAATCACCAAAGTGGTCGCTGTGGAAATCCCGAAATGTCGGGCATTCATGCATCTAGATACCGTTTTTACGATGGTGGACCATGATAAATTTACGATCCACCCAGCCATCCTCGGGCCACAAGGCAATATGAACGTTTATATTCTTGAAAGAGGACCAGAAGAACATTACCCGAAAATTACTCACCGAACAAACCTTCAAGAAGCATTAAAAGAAGTGCTTGGGATCGGTGAGCTGGTGTTGATTCCATGTGGCGGCGGGGATGAGATTGCGTCTTCTCGTGAGCAGTGGAATGATGGCTCAAACACATTGGCGATTGCGCCAGGCGTCGTTGTCACCTATGACCGAAATTATATCTCGAATGAATTATTGCGTCAGTACGGCATCGAAGTAATTGAAATCGGTAGTTCCGAGTTATCACGTGGCCGCGGGGGTCCACGCTGCATGAGTATGCCAATTGTTCGTGAAAATTTACGTTAATTCAATAGATAAAAAAGGAGCGACCAACATATGTCAACGATCACAAAACCCATTTTAAAAGGAAGAAGTTTTTTAGCAGAGCGAGATTTTACAAAAGGAGAGTTTGTATATCTGATCGATTTGGCTGAAAAGTTAAAGCATGAAAAGCAACAACGAATTCCTCACCGCCACCTAGAGGGAAAAAACATTGCGCTTTTATTTGAAAAGCCATCGACCCGAACACGATGTGCGTTTACGGTCGCATGCATTGATTTAGGTGCGCACCCAGAGTATTTAGGAAAAGACGACATTCAACTAGGCAAGAAAGAGTCGATTGAAGATACCGCAAAAGTGCTTGGCCGGATGTTTGACGGCATTGAGTTTCGTGGCTTTGAACATAAAAAAGTCGAAATGCTTGCGGAACATTCAGGTGTACCGGTTTGGAACGGCCTAACCGAACAATGGCATCCAACCCAGACTTTAGCTGATTTTCTAACGGTAAAAGAAAACTTTGGCAGACTAGAAGGCATCAAATTTGTCTATGTTGGCGATGGTCGCAACAATGTCGCCAATAGCCTGTTAGTCGGCGGAGCACTTGTCGGCATGGACGTTCGGATTTGTGCGCCGAAAGAATTGTTCCCAGAACAAGAAGTCATCGAACTGGCTGAATCTCTCGCAAAAGAGTCAGGCGCGATTGTGACAGTGACGGATGAGATTGACAAAGCCGTTGCTGGTGCCGATGTCATTTATACCGATGTATGGGTGTCGATGGGCGAAGAAGATCAATTTGCGGAACGGATTGCGCTGTTAGCTCCTTATCAGGTCAACATGGAGATGATTGAAAAGACTGGTAATGACCAAATGATTTTCCTCCATTGCTTGCCTGCTTTCCATGATCTTGAAACTTCTTATGGAATGGAGATCTATAAAAACCATGGCTTAGCCGAAATGGAAGTGACCGATGCCGTTTTCCGCAGTTCACATTCAAAAGTGTTTGACCAAGCTGAAAATCGAATGCATACGATTAAAGCGGTGATGGCCGCGACTTTAGGCAACCTTCAATAAGGGAACACCGGCGGAGAGGAGGAACATTCCTCTTCTCCGTGTTTGCTTTCCAATCAATTAAAGGAGTGGAAACGAAATGGGTGAAGAGAAAAAACTTGGTCTGTTTTCATTAATTGCGATCGTGGTTGGTTCAATGATTGGTGGTGGGGCCTTCAACTTAGCGACCGATATGGCAGGCAGTGCTTCAGCAGGAGCCATGTTGATTGGCTGGGTAATTACGGGTCTTGGAATTATTGCACTGGCGCTTTCGTTTCAGAACCTGACAACCAAGCGTCCAGACCTGGATGGTGGAATTTTTAGTTATGCGACCGAAGGATTTGGTCGGTTTATGGGATTTAACAGTGCTTGGGGCTATTGGTTCTCAGCGTGGCTTGGCAATGTTGCTTATGCGACACTCGTGTTCTCTTCCATCGGGTATTTTATTCCAGCATTTGAAGGTGGGCAAAATATTGCCTCCATTATTGGCGCGAGTGTGATGTTGTGGCTCGTTCACACGCTCATTTTACGAGGAGTTCAATCCGCGGCGCTAGTCAACTTAATTACGACGATTGCCAAACTTGTGCCAATCTTTTTGTTTATCATCGTCGGCATTTTTGCTTTTCATTTTGATACGTTTACAGCAAACTTTTGGGGCGAGAGCGCGAGCATTACGTTCGGCGATATCACCGCTCAAGTAAAAAGCACGATGCTAGTGACGCTTTGGGTGTTCATTGGGGTAGAAGGTGCGGTTGTGCTTTCAAGCCGTGCGAAGGATAAAAAAGACGTTGGCCGAGCAACGATTATCGGGTTGATTGGGACATTGATTATTTACATTTTAATCAGCATTATGAGCATTGGCATCATGAGTCGTCCAGAGGTTGCGGCTCTAAACAATCCATCGATGGCTTATGTGTTTGAAAGCGTCGTTGGTCCTTGGGGAGCTGCGGTAATCAATCTTGGCTTGATTGTTTCCGTTTTAGGAGCGTGGCTTGGTTGGACATTGCTCGCTTCCGAAATACCTTATCTTGCAGGGAAGACCGGACTGTTCCCTAAATGGTTTGCGAAAGTAAATAAAAACGGTGCACCTGTTAACTCATTATGGATTTCGAACGGATTGATTCAAGTATTTTTGTTGAGTTTTCTTGTGACCGAACAAGCCTATAATTTTGCGTTTTCCTTGGCATCATCCGCTATTTTAATTCCATATGCGTTTTCTGCTTTTTATCAGTTGAAGCATTCGTTACAAACAACGGCAGCTGATCGGACGAAGAATATTGCGGTCGGGTTGATTGCAAGTGTTTACAGCGTCTGGATGGTATATGCCGCGGGAATGAGTTATCTGTTGTTAACAATGCTGTTGTACGCACCAGGCATTTCTGTGTTTAGAAGCATCCAAAAAGAATCCAATATGAAGCAAGTTTTTAATAAGCCGGAGTTGGCCACAGCGGTTGCGTTTGTGACCTTGGCGATTATTGCAATCTATCAACTAATCATGGGCAATATCTCAATCTAGCAGATCATGGAGGGTCATTCTATGTTACGTAAAAAAGTTGTGGTGGCACTAGGCGGTAACGCGATTCAATCAGGAGCAGCAACAGCAGCTGCTCAGCAACAAGCACTCGAAAAGACAGCTGAACAGCTTGTGACGTTTATTGAAAATGGCATTGATATCATTATTTCGCATGGAAACGGACCACAAGTAGGGAACATTCTTTTGCAGCAAAAAGCCGCTGATAGTAAAAAAAATCCCGCGATGCCACTCGATACATGTGGGGCGATGAGCCAAGGGATGATTGGTTACTGGATGCAAAATGCAATAGAAAGAGTGTTGCGAGAACGAGGCATCAAGAAAGACGTGGTGACGGTGATCACTCGCGTCGTCGTTTCAGAAAAAGACCCAGCGTTTGAAAATCCGACGAAACCCATTGGGCCGTTTTATAGTGAAACAGAAGCGAAAGAGTTTGCTGCCGCGCAACAAGGTGCGACGTTTAAGGAAGATGCCGGACGTGGCTGGCGGCGAATGGTACCGTCGCCTCAACCTGTGTATATTGTTGAGCATCCAGTGATTCGTTCACTTGTGGATGCAGGAAAGATCGTGATTTCTGTTGGCGGGGGCGGGATCCCGGTAGTTGAGAGGGAAACAGGTTATGAGGGAATTGAAGCGGTCATTGATAAGGACTTTGCATCGCAAAAACTAGCAGAACTGGTGGATGCGGATGCGCTCGTGATCTTAACCGCGGTGGACCATGTGTACATCGATTTTAATCAACCAACGCAGAAAAAATTAGCAGACGTTAGTGTAGCGGAGATGCAAACCTATATCGAATCCGGGCAGTTTGCAGCAGGAAGCATGCTACCAAAAGTCCAAGCTGCCATCCAATTCGCCCAAACCAACCCAGACCGAAAAACCATCATCACCTCACTCGACCAAGCAAGCAACGCCCTACACGGCACAGCCGGCACCACCATCAGCCTATACAGCGCCCCAACTCCAGTGTAAATCGAGGGGTAAGAGATGATGTATTTTGTCGAAAAGGTCACAGTGACGCCCCGCTTTTTGTCGAGGGAAGTAAAAACACAAAAAAGAGAGAGAACACCGCCATATGGCGAATTCTCTCTCTTTTCTTTTAAAAGAATAGTGGTAATCTACAACGCTATTACTCTGCTACGTTTGCCCACTTGTACTCGTAAGTTGCACCGAATGGATTCACGAATACGCCGTCTACTTTTTCAGAGACTAATTGTGCTCTAGAAGCTTGGTAAACTGGCGCGATAACTGCATCTTCAAAGAGAAGTTTTTCTGCTTCTAAGAAGTTGTTGTAACGAGCTACGTTGTCTGAAGCAAGCTTAGACGCTGTATCCCATACAAGTGTGTCGTACTTTTCGTTTGAATATCCAGTCCAGTTGTTTCCACTATCTGTTGTAAATAGGTTCATATAAGTGAATGGATCAAGGAAGTCAGGACCCCATCTAGTTAATTGCATTTCATATTCCATGCTATCATCTAGGTCAAGACGTTGTTTCTTAGGTACTTGCTTAATGTTCACTTTTAATCCTTCTAGGTTTGTAGATAGCTGGTTTGCTACATATTCAACTAGTGTTTTCGTCGTTTCATCGTCATCTGCTAAAAATTCGATTTCAACAGAATCTGTACCGATTTCTTCTAATCCTTTTGCCCAGAACTCTTTCGCTACTTCAAGGTCATATGTGACAAGGTCGCCACTGACAGCACGGAAGTCTTCACCTGATTCAGGCATTGGCGTGAAATCTTTAGGAACTAATCCGTTTGCTGCAATAGAACCATTGTTTAAAATTTCACCCACAAGCGCTTCTTTATCAAACGCGCGGCTAAGGGCAGCACGGATGTTTTTATTCGCTAATGCTTCAGAACTTTCTTGGTTAAACTTCAAGAAATAAACGAATGTATCAGCTGAAACAGTATAATCGTCATCTGTTACATATTGGTCAACAAGGTCAGAAGTTAAGTCAATACGGTCTACTGTGCCTTCTTCATATAAACGTAGTGCCGTTTGTGGATCTTTAATTACTTGGAATGATAGTTTATCCATGTTTACTGTTTCTGCATCCCAATAATCTTCATTTTTTACAAGTTCCCAAGAGTCACTTGTGCTATCCCAGTTTGTCATTTTGTAAGGTCCGTTTGCTAATAGTTTGTCAGCACCTAGTGCAAATTGGTCGCCTTGTTCTTCAACAAACTTTTGATTTAACGGTAAAAATGTTCCGAAAGTAGTCAATGTTTCAAAGTATGGTGTTGGGTTTTCTAACTCAACCACAAATGTGTAATCATCTTCTGCTTTTACACCAAGTTCTTCAGGTGCCTTTTCGCCAGAGCTTACTGCAGTCGCGTTTTTAATTACGCCATTCATCATGTATGGGCCGTATTCAGAACCTGTATCAGGATTTACGGCACGCTGCCAAGCAAACACAAAGTCATGCGCTGTTACAGGGTCACCATTTGACCAAACGGCATCTTCACGTAAAGTAAAGGTCCAAGTAAGACCGTCTTCACTTACTTTGTGGTCTGTGGCAATTCCGTCTGTTACTTGTGTGTCTTCATCAAGACGGTATAACCCTTCCGTTGTTGCTGCTAGATAGACGAAAGAAGATTCGTCTGTTGCGATGGCAGGATCCATAGATGGAATTGCTTCTAGATTTGTAAAATTCAGAACTTTTTCTCCAGAAGCCTCTTCTTTGGTCCCTTCACCTTTCTCATTTGAACCCGCAGGTTCGTCACCAGAGCAGGCTGCTAGTAAACCTAGAAGCAAGCCGAAGGTGATCGCTAATAACCAATTTTTCCTTTTCAACGTTTTTCCCCCTCTTAACTCTATGATTTTAGAAAATTCCCGGTTTATAGAATCTTTAGAACTATAAACTTGATTATACTCAGTAACTTGTTTAATTGTAAAGATATTCTTGTATAATTATTAAAAAAATATTTAATTTTCATTAATTCTTGAAAAAGGGATGATTCTGAGGTAGACGGTTTGTATGCTAATAGGGGAGGAAGATAGGGCGAAATCCCTTCCCACATGCAGGTTGCAACGGATATACAGCTCTTCCAATATGTATTCATTTTTTTTCCTTTTATGAATTGATTTCAACCAGTGTTTATTAAAAAGAATATAGACTTTGTTGCTTTACCGCGTTATAATGCTATTGTTTTAATAAACAGAATTTTGAGTGTATTCCGAACAAAACTAGACAAAAAGAACTACTAAACCAGCAAAGATTGGAGCGTTTGAACAATGAAACACATCAATGGAATCAGCACCTTGGCGAACAAGTATTTTAGTGTGATTGCGATTTTATTCGCTGTTGCCGCTTTTAGTTTTCCAGGTGAATTTATTTGGCTCGGCTCGTATATTAGCATTTTGCTAGCGATTGTCATGTTTGGAATGGGAATGACGATGAAGCCGGTTGATTTTAAACTCGTTTTGACTCAGCCTAAAGCAGTGATATTCGGTGTTTTGGCGCAGTTTACCATCATGCCACTTCTTGCTTTTGGGATTGCCAAGCTATTGAACCTGCCGCCTGAATTAGCGGCCGGAATTATTTTAGTTGGATGCGTCCCTGGAGGAACTTCTTCCAATGTAATGGTTTATCTGGCAAAAGGGAATGTCGCGTTATCGATTGCGATGACGTCGGTATCAACTATGTTAGCGCCAATTTTAACGCCAACTTTATTGTATTTGTTAGCTGGACAATGGATGCCTGTTGATCCATTTGCGATGTTTTTATCGATTATCCAAGTCATTATCGTCCCGATTATCTTAGGGATTATTATTCAAAAAATGCTCCCAAGTATGGTGGAGAAGGGAAAAGACGTTTTGCCATTGGTTTCCGTCATTGCTGTCTCTTGCGTTTGTGCGGCAGTTGTCTCGTTAAACCGTGACAATATTGCAGCAGCTGGAGCGATTATCTTTGTGACCGTCATTTTACATAATCTATTAGGCTTGTTCGTAGGTTATCTTGTAGGAGTAGTAATGAAGTTAGATGCGGATACAAGAAGGGCAATTTCCATCGAAGTCGGAATCCAAAATGCTGGTTTAGGCGTATCACTCGCCAACACCCATTTCGCAGCCGCACCACTAACCGCACTACCAGGAGCCGTCGCCGTCGTCATGCACGTCATCAACGGAAGCATCCTTGCCTCTATCTGGTCCCGCAAACCACTAGACAAAAAAGGGGCAAAGAGCAAGCAGGCAAAGAAAATTGCATAAAGAGTCACAGCGTATAATGGGAAATATGTCAAGAAAGAAATATGATTAAAAAAGACCGACCTTAAGTAAAACCCCTAAATACAATTTTTTTTAGTAGGTTCATCTATCACAGACTCTTATCATAGAGCT